>NZ_JBKBMX010000009.1:0-103363 GCF_046295595.1 Brevundimonas sp.
GCGCCGCCCGCGCCGCCGGCGCCGCCCGCCCCGCCAGCGCCGCCTCCCCCGCCGCGCGTCCAGGACGGCACGCGGATAACGATCACGGACGGGGGGCGGACCCGGGTCTACCATTCGGTGGAGGAGATGGATCCGGAGACGCGCCGCGCCCACGAGCAGTCCAGGGCGGAGGCCTCGGCGGCCCGGGTGCAGGCCGCCGAGGCGAGGGAGCAGGCGCGCGCCGCCCGCGCCGAAGGCGCTCGCGCCCGGGCCGAGGCCGCCGAAGCCCGCGTCCACGCGACGGCCGCCCGGGAGGAGGCTCGCCACGCCATGGCCCGGGCCCGGGTCGAGATGGCCAGGGGCGCGGATGAGATGGAGCGGGGCGCGAGCCAGATGCGGGAAGAGGCCCGCCGTCTGCGCGATCCCGCCTATCGGGCGCGGCAGATCGAGGAGAACCGGGCGCGCGGCAGCACGGTCTCTGACGCCGAGCTGCTGGCCCTGTCGCGTCGTCTGCCGGAGCAGGCCGACGAGATGGAGCAGCAGGCCCGGCGGATGCGGGCGCAGGCCGCGGACCGGACCTGACGCCGATCAGGCCCCGCTTCGGCGGGGCCTTTTGCTTATGAGCGGGCGGCGTCCCACCAGCGGACGGCGTCGGCGTCGCGGGCGCTGAGGTCGGGGTAGGCGGGGTCCGAGCCGACGTCCGGCACGCGGCGCCATGAGCGGGCGCATTTCGGATGGTCGGCGAGGCAGACCTCGACCGTGACGGCGTCGCCGCCGGTGACCAGTTCGGCGCCCGAGGTGCGGAACACCTCGGCGGGGTCGAGGCCGTCGAACGGGGCGAAGGCGTCGGCCGGGCCGGTGACCACGGGCCAGGCGTCGAGCGCGCCGCCGATGATCTTGTCGCGACGGGCGGCTTCCAGCGCCTCGTTGACGACCTCAAGCACCGTTTCGACCTTGGCCCAGCGCGCGGCCTCGGCTGGATTGCGCCAGTCGTCCGGCGTCTCCGGGATGACACGGGCGCAGTTGGAGCCGGCGTCGGGGAAGCGGGTGGTCCAGGCCTCTTCCATGGTGAAGGGCGTCAGCGGGGCCAGCCAGGCGGTCAGGCGCAGGAAGATCTCATGCATGACGGTGCGGGCGGCGCGGCGACGGAGGGCGTCGGGCCGGTCGCAGTAGAGGCTGTCCTTGCGGATGTCGAAATAGAGGGCCGACAGGTCGTTGGAGCAGAACTCCAGCACTGGCCGCACCACGTCCTGGAAGCGGTATTCGGCGTAGGCCTTGCGGACGTCGCGGTCGAGCTCCCACAGGCGGTGCAGGATGAAGCGTTCGAGCGGCGGCATCTGGTCGAGGGGCAGGCGTTCAGCCTCCTCGAAATCGGCCAGGGCGCCGAGCAGGTAGCGGACGGTGTTGCGCAGCTTGCGATAGGCGTCGACCGTGGTCTGCAGGATCTGTTTGCCGATCCGCTGGTCCTCGGCGTAGTCGACCAGGGCGACCCACAGACGCAGGATGTCGGCGCCGGATTCCTTGATGATGGTCGCGGGGTCGGTCGTGTTCCCCTTCGACTTGGACATCTTCTCCCCGTTCTCGTCCTGGGTGAAGCCGTGGGTCAGGACGGCGTCATAGGGGGCGCGGCCGCGGGTGCCGGCCCCTTCGAGAAGGTTGGACTGGAACCAGCCGCGGTGCTGGTCCGAGCCTTCGAGATAGAGGTCGGCGGGCCAGTGCGACGGGCGGTCGCCGGCGTAGCCGTGGGCCGGGTCGCGGGCTTCCAGGGTGAAGGCGTGGGTGCAGCCGGAGTCGAACCAGACGTCGAGGATGTCCTGGACCTTCTCGTAGCGCTGCGCGTCGTGGGCGCCGAGGAAGTCCACGTCGGGCCGGTCGAACCAGGCGCCGGCCCCGCCTTCGGTGACCGCGGCGAGGATGCGGGCGTCGACCTCGGGGTCGTGCAGCGGCTGGCCGGTCTCCTTGTCGACGAACATGGCCAGCGGCGTGCCCCAGGCGCGCTGGCGGCTGATCAGCCAGTCGGGACGGCTCTCGACCATGGTGCGGATGCGATTCTTGCCGGCCGCCGGGTGGAAGGCCGTGGCGTCGATGGCCGACAGGGCGCGCTCGCGCAGGGTTCCGTCGTCCTTCAGCGGCTGGTCCATGCGGATGAACCACTGCGGCGTGTTGCGGAAGATGACCGGGGCCTTCGAGCGCCAGCTGTGCGGATAGGAGTGCTCCATCCGGCCGCGCGCCAGCAGGTTTCCGGCCTCGATCAGCTTTTCCATCACGGCGCCATTGGCGGGGCCGAATTTGCCGGTCTTCTTGCCCTCGGTCTCCAGCACCTTGAGGCCGGCAAAGAGGGGGACGGAGGGGTAGTAGGCGCCGTCGGGATCGACGGTGTCGGGGACCTCGTGATGGCCGTGGGCCTTCCACACCTCGAAGTCGTCGGCGCCGTGGCCGGGGGCGGTATGGACGAAGCCGGTGCCGGCGTCGTCGGTGACGTGGTCGCCGGCCAGCAGGGGCACGGAGTAGCCGTAGCCGGACGACAGCGCCGCCAGCGGGTGGGCGCATTCGAGGCCCGACGGGTTCAGGTCGTCGATGCGGGCCCAGCTGGCGATCTTCGCGGCCTTGAAGACTTCTTCCGCCAGTTTGTCGGCGACGATCAGGCGGTCGCCGGGTTTGGCCCAAGGCTCGAACTCGAGCCCGGTCTCCATGGCCGTGACCTCATAGAGGCCATAGGCGATCTCGGGGCCGTAGCTGATGGCGCGGTTGGCCGGGATGGTCCAGGGCGTGGTGGTCCAGATGACGACCGACGGATTGGCGCTGCGGAACGAAAGGAGGTCGTCGGGATGGTCGTCAGTGGCGGCGACGACCGGGAATTTGACCCAGATCGTCGGGCTGACGTGGTCGTGGTATTCGATCTCGGCGTCGGCCAGGGCGGTGCGTTCGACCGGCGACCACATGACGGGTTTGGAGCCGCGGTAGAGCTGGCCCGAGTTCTTGAACTTGTGGAATTCGGCGACGATGGCGGCCTCGGTGGTGAAGTCCATCGTGGCGTAGCGATGGTCCCAGTCGCCGAGGATGCCGAGGCGTTTGAACTGGTCGCGCTGCACGTCGATCCAGCCGGCGGCGTATTCGCGGCAGGCCTGGCGGAACTCGGCCTTGGAGACCTCGTCCTTGCGCTTGCCCTGGGCGCGGTAGCGCTCCTCGATCTTCCACTCGATCGGCAGGCCGTGGCAGTCCCAGCCGGGGACGTAGTCGACGTCGTTTCCGAGCAGGAAGCGGCTGCGGACGACGAAATCCTTCAGCGTCTTGTTGAGGGCGTGACCGATGTGGATGTCGCCGTTGGCGTAGGGCGGGCCGTCGTGGAGGACGTAGAGGGGCGCGCCCTCGGCCTGACGCTGTTTGCGCAGGGCGGTGTAGAGGTCGCCCCACGCCTCGATGATCGCCGGCTCCTTTTGCGGCAGGCCGCCGCGCATGGGGAAGGGGGTCTCGGGCAGGAAGACGGTTTCGCGGTAGTCGCGGGCGGGAGGGGTGTCTTCACCGGTCTTGGGGGCGTCAGCCATGAAGTCTCGTTTCGTCGTGTGTGATCGTTCGCGTGGAGTTCAATGTCCCGGCGAGCGCGGGGCATCGGCCCTGCGGCGCTACGCCGGGCGGCGAATTGAAATCAGGCGAAACACGCGGACGGTCATGGTTCGGGCGGTCTAGCAGGCGGTCGGTCCCAACGCCAGCCGACCCCTTGCCAACCCTCCTGTCGGGGCTGATATTCAGGGGGTCATGACCGATATCACCATCCAGCGTATTCCGGCCTCCAGCCGGCCGGGCCGCAAGCCCAAGGGCGTGACGTCCAAGCGCGTGACGGCGGCCAATGGCGAAAAGGTGACGATCCGGTCTATCGAGGCCAATAGCCCGACCTTCGGCGAAGACCTGCTTTACGTGTTCGGCCGCAATGTCGCGGCCGCGCGGCGCGAGAACAAGGCTCTGCTGGGGACGCCGTCCGGTGTCCGGAAGGCCAAATAGGCAGCCCACGCTCTGGATCGTCGCGGGGCCGAACGGCTCGGGCAAGAGCACCATCTATTCCCTGCTTTCGGCCGAGGAGCCGTCCGGGTCGATCTGGATCATCAATCCGGACGAGCTGTCCCGTCGCATTGAGGCGCAGGAGGGCCTGCCCCAGGTCGACGCCAACCTGGAAGCGGTCAAGCGGATCGAGGCCTGGCTATACGCCTCGGTGCACGCGCACCAGACCGTCGGTGTCGAGACCGTGCTGTCGACCGACAAATACCGGGCGCTGGTCAAGGAGGCGAAGGCGCACGGCTTCGCTGTCAGGATGATCTTCGTCTTCCTGCCGGACCCCGACCTCAACGTGGAGCGGGTGCGGGTTCGGGTGCTGAAGGGCGGCCACGACGTGCCGGAGGACCGCATCCGGGCGCGCTGGACCCGCTCGTTCCAGCAGTTCTCGTGGTTCCTCGCCGAGGCGGATCGGGTCGATGTGTTCGACAACGCGGGAGCCGAGCCGAAGCTCGTAATGACCAAGGCCGACGGGGCCCTGACCATCAGGGAGTCCCTCATTCCCGCGATGGCGCAGGCCGTCACGGCTGCGTTCGATGAGCTCACCTGGGTCGGGCCTCCCGGTGCAGAGCCTGACGCGCCGCCGCCGCGTCCCGGTCGATCTGGACCTTGAGGGCGTCGAGGTCGGCGAAGGTCTGCTCGCCGCGCAGGAGGGCGATCAGTTCGGTCTCGACGGTCTGGCCGTAGAGGTCCGCGTCGAAGTCGAACAGCCAGACCTCAAGCAGGGGCTCGTCGAGGGCGAACATCGGGCGCAGGCCGAGGCTGGCGACGCCGTCGATCAGGCGGCCGTCGGCCAGGCGGGTGCGGGTCGCATAGACCCCGTAGGCCGGGCGCATGTAGTCGCCGAGGCGGATGTTGGCGGTGGGGACGCCGATGGTGCGGCCGCGCTTGTCGCCGTGAACGACCTCGCCTTCGATGGCGAAGGGGCGGCCGAGGATGGCGGCGGCGCGGGCCATGTCTCCGGCCTTGAGGGCTTCGCGGACCGCCGAGGACGAGAGTTTCAGACCGTCGGGATCATCGACGCGGTCAGCGATGCTGACGCCGAAGCCGAGCATCTGGCCGTGGCGGCGCAGGCCCTCGGGCGAGCCGGTGCGGCCCTGGCCATAGGTGAAGTCGAAGCCGACGGCGGCGTGGCGGACGCCCAGACCGCCGGCGAGGACTTCGTGGGCGAAGGCCTGGTCGGACATGGCGGCCATGTCGGCGTCGAACGGCAGCAGGTAGAGGCGATCGACGCCGAGCGGCTCGAGCGCCCGGGCCATCTGGGCCGGGGTCATCAGGCGGAAGGGGGCGGCGTCGGGCTGGAACCAGCGGCGCGGATGGGGGGCGAAGCTGACCACGCCGAGCGGGGCGCCCAGCGCGCGGGCGGCCTCGCGGGCCGTGGCGATGACCGCCTGGTGGCCGCGATGGACGCCGTCGAAGGCGCCGATGGCGACGGCGGCGCCCTTGAGGTCGGCGGGCAGGACGCGCCAGTCGGTGACGGTCTGGATCACGCCGTCCGCCTTCAGTCCTTCGCCGGACGGCGGCGGCGCGGCACGCGGACGAGGGCCATGCCGTCCATGATCATCTTGCCGTCGACGAAGCCTTCGCAGGCCAGCTCGACGCGGGCGGTGTCGGGATCGACCGAGACGACGCTGATGCGGACCACGACGTCGTCGCCGATGCGCACCGGGAGGTGGAAGCCGAGCGTCTGGGACAGGTAGATGGCGCCGGCGCCGGGCAGGATGGTGCCGACCACGGCCGAGCCGAATGAGGCCGAGAGCAGGCCGTGGGCGATGCGGCCGCGATAGGCCGTCTTCGCCGCATAGGCCTCGTCGAGGTGGACCGGATTGAAGTCGTCCGACGCCTCGGCGAACAGCTGGATCCGCTGTTCGGTGACGTGGATGATCTTCTCGGCGGCCATGCCGACGCGGAGCTCCTCAAGGATGTATCCGCCCGAGGGGTGTGCCGTGACCAGTTCCATGCCGGGGGCTTAGCCTGATTTGGAGGCTGTCACCACGCCAGATCGAGCATGGCGTAGCGCGCGTATGTGGTCTCGGCTTTCAGCAGATCGGCGGCGCGGGCGGGGTCGAGACGGCCGTCGGGGCCGCGGGCGGCGTCGCCGTGGATGCCCTGGGCGATGAACAGGCAGTCGAGGGCCTGTTTGTCGGCGCCGAGCACATCGGTGACGACGCCGTCGCCGATGCACAGCACGCGGGCGCGGTTGACCGGCCGGCCGAGCAGGCGCTCGCCCTCGGCGATGGCCAGCTGGTAGATCGGGCCGAACGGCTTGCCGGCCATGGTGACCCGGCCGCCGAGGCTTTCGTAGAGGTCGGCGAGGGCGCCGCCGCAATAGATCAGCCGGTCGCCGCGCTGGACCACGCGATCCGGGTTGGCGCAGATCATCTCGAGGTCGCGGGCGGCGCCGGCGGCGAGCCGGTCGCGGTAGTCCTCGGGCGTCTCGGTCTCGTCGTCGACCAGGCCGGTCACGGAGATGAAGGCGGCGTCGGCGGCGCCCTGGGCGATGTCGAGGCCGAGGCCGTCGTACAGCGGCCCGTCGCGATCCGGGCCGATGATCCAGGCCGGGCCAGGGGCGCGTTTGGCCAGTTCGGCGCGGGTGGCGTCGCCCGAGGTGACGAAGGCCTTCCAGCTGTCGCGCGGCACGCCGAGCCGGTCCAGCTGGGCCACCACGTCGGACGAGGGGCGCGGGGCATTGGAGATCAGGATGACGTGACCGCCCTGTTCATTGAACCGGGTCAGGGCGGCGCAGGCCTCGGGCCAGCTTTCGCGGCCGTTGTGGATCACGCCCCAGACGTCGCAGAGCAGGATGTCGTAGTCGGCGGCGATCTCGCCGAGACCGGAGAGGGCGTGGGGGAGGGTCATGCCGGGCTGATAGCGGTTTCGGGGGAGGGGGTGAAGGGATGAGGGATTAGGATGAGGGATTGGGGATTGGGGATGTGGGGTGCGGGGTGTGGGGTGTGGGAGGAGGCACGGGTCTCCGCCGCCTGCGGACAGTCGGTGCGGGAAGGCGTGCGGAGCGCCGGGCCTGCGCCCGGAGTTCGTTGGAGTTACCGTTTCGACGCAGACAGACGCTCCGCGTGGAGGCGAACGGAAGCTTGCGTCGGGTGGCGGTCTTATCGCCTTACCGCAGCGCCTCCGGCGGGCGGGCCGTGCTTGCGACACGGTCCCCGGACCGGGCGAGTATCCCCCTCGCCCCTGACATCGCATCCGGCCTTTTCCTCAGCCGGACAGACCCCGGGCGTTCGCCTGCCTTCAGATGGCAGGCCGGAACCGGGTCCCCGCTTCTCCACATCCCGCCGCCAGATCACGCAAGGCCTCTGCGCCTCCCCGTGCGACGGAACGGAGCGCATTTTAAGGGAGCCCCGCCCTCGTACAGACAAAACGGATCGAGAAAAGGCTAGTGCGTTGTTTGTAAGCGAGAATATTCTGACAACTAGACTATAGATTCGCGAATTGTAAGCACAGCGTCACGACGACTTTCCTTCTCCCCTTGGGGGAGAAGGTGGCTCGGGGAGCGAGACGGATGAGGGGGATGGTTGAGGCAGGTCGTCTGTCAGCCGGTTCGGAGCCGGCCCACCCCTCATCCGGCCCTCCGGGCCGCCTTCTCCCCCAGGGGGAGAAGGATGCGAACAGCTCTCCCGCCGGAACGCCCCGGCCGACCCGCCGTTGATCCTGCGGGGCTTTCAGGGAGAAACGCGATGCGACATCTGTTGGGCGTGACGGCGGCGGCGGTGTGCGGGCTGACGCTGGCGGGGTGCGCCAGCACCGACAACTACGCCTCGGCGTGCGAGCGCGACTACGCCCGCAACCAGGAACGGGCCATGGCCAGCGGGGCGGTGCTGGGCGCGGCGATCGGCGCGGCGGTGGCCGGAAGCGGCGACCGGGAACGCGGCGCAGCCATCGGCGCGGCGGCGGGCGCCCTGCTGGGCCATACCCTGTCGGAGGAGGACGATCCCTGCGGCTACGGCTTCGGCGGCTACAATGAAGACCGCCGCTATGGTCGCGAGCGGGTCTACTGGCAGGATGGCGGTCGCCGCTGGTGAGAGCGCGGGCCCGCGGCGGCTATTTGCCCGCCGGGGCCCGACGCCGGGCGCGGCACAGGTCGCAGAATTCCCAGCCTTCGTAGCGGCGGTCGATGCGCCAGCGGTGCCGCTTGCATTGCAGACGCCTGACGAGTTTTCGAAGCCAGCGCACTGACATCTCCTGAAGGTCGATGATCGGCCTTGGCGGATGTCTGGCGACACGCCGGGCGAGGATGGGTTGGTGGCGCGCCGGGATCAGTTCTAGCCGAAACGTCTCCGGTGATCCGCGCTTCTCAAGGTTGAGCGGATGAAATCAGCCGGGGGATCGGTTTCGGCGAGAACGGCTTCCTTGATGGCGCGCGGCTCGCCGAACAAATGCCCCTGGCCGACCGAGATGTCCAGTTCGAGGATGTCGACAATTTGACGCTCCGTCTCGCATTTCTCCGCGATCAGCTCGATGCCGTAGCGGCGGGTGACGCCGGCGAAGTCGGCGGCGGAAATGTCGCGCAGGGCCGGCAGGGCCGAGGCGGCGTCGGCGTCCAGCAGGGTCTCGATCAGCAGGTCGGCGCTGACCTTCATGAATTTGACGTCCGACCTCTGAAGATCCGCGAAGTCGAGATCGAGGGTCTGGACCTTGTCGATCGAGAAGCGGAAGCCGAGGTCGGCCAGCTTGGCCATGTTGCGCGCCTCGACCGCGCCGCGGGCGTCGAAGGTGGCCTGGCCCAGTTCGAAAATCAGCGCCTGGTTGAGGTCGCGGTTCTCACTGAGGAAGTCGAGGAACTGGGGGAAGAAGGTCTCGTCGCCGAGCGAGGACAGGGCGACGTTGCAGAAGACGCCGACCTTGCGGTCCTGACGGGCGAGGCGACGGACGATCTGGGCGCAGCGGAACAGCAGCAGGTTGTCGATGGCCGGGACCAGGCCCTCGCCCTCGGCGACCGACAGATATTCGGCCGGCATCATGACGCGATCGTCGGCGGCGCGCAGGCGGGTGAAGCTCTCGTAGAAGATGGTGCGGCGCTGCGGCAGGGAGACCACCGGCTGGAGGTAGAGGTCGACGCGGTTCTCGGAGAGGGCCTCGTGAATGGTCTGCAGCAGGACGTTGGACTGCTCGCGGTGGCGGGCCTCGTAGGTGTTGTCCGGGGTCGGCTGGGAGATGCGCTGGTCAATCGACTCGCTCATCTGCTGGATCAGGGATTCCAGCATGCGGACCTCGCCCGACAGCTGTTCGGTCGAGGACAGGGCCCCGGTCTCGATGGCCTGGGCCAGTTCGGTCAGGGCCCCCTGGGTCGACTCCATGGCGTCGGCGAGCAGACGGTGGGCCTCGCGGACCTGGTCGATCTCTTTTTTCAGGACGGCGCGCTCGGTCTTGCCGGAGACCCAGGTGTGGACGGCGAGCAGCAGGCCCATGCTGGCGATGCCGGCGGCCGCCCCGGCTCCGGCGCCGAGGCCGGCGCGCCACACGAAGGCGCCGACCGTCAGGGACAGGAACAGGTAGCCGAAGAACAGAAAGCCCTGGGTCAGTGCGCGCATTGGAAACGGTTGTTCCGTGTTCCCGGATGGAATCGCCCGAGTATCGGGGTATCACGACAGATCGCCTAGCGTTCCTGCACGGATTCTCCCCAAGCTTCGAGGTTAACGATGGAATTGTTCGATCTGACCGGCCAGGTCGCGGTCATCACGGGTTCTTCACGCGGCATCGGCAAGGCCATCGCCGAACGGCTGGCCGAGCACGGGGCCCGGGTGGTGATCTCGTCGCGCAAGGCGGGGCCCTGCGACGAGGTCGCCAGCGCCATCAATGCGAAGCACGGCGAGGGCCGGGCCATCGCCGTGCCGGCCAATATCGCCTCGAAGGAAGAGCTGCAGCGGCTGGTCGACGAGACCAACGCGGCCTTCGGCAAGATCGACATCCTGGTCTGCAACGCCGCCTCCAACCCCTATGCCGGGCCGATGGCGGGGATTTCGGACGACCAGTTCGGCAAGATCCTGCAGAACAACGTGGTCTCCAACCACTGGCTGATCCAGATGGTGGCGCCGCAGATGCTGGAGCGGAAGGCCGGGTCGGTGATCATCGTGTCGTCGATCGGCGGCCTGAGGGGCAACGCCCTGATCGGCGCCTACAACATCTCCAAGGCGGCCGACATGCAGCTGGCGCGCAACCTGGCGGTCGAGTGGGGGCCGTCGAACGTGCGGGTCAACTGCATCGCCCCGGGCCTGGTGCAGACCGACTTCGCCAAATATCTGTGGGAGAACCCCGAGCTGCTGAAACAGGTGACCGACCCGGCGCCGCTGAAGCGGATCGGCCAGCCGGACGAGATCGCCGGGGCGGCGGTCTATCTGGCGGCGCCGGCCTCGGCCTATATGACCGGCCAGACGCTGGTCGTGGACGGCGGCATCACCATTGCCTGGTGAGGCCGCAGGCGCGGGCTGGCGGTCCATACAGATGAGGGAAGACGCGCCATGCTGATCAGGATTCCGGTTTCGGTCGGCGAGCTGTTCGACAAGATCACCATTCTGAAGATCAAGGCCGCGCGGCTGTCCGACGCCGGGCAGCTGGAGAATGTGCGGCGCGAGCTGGAGGAACTGGAGGCGGTGGCCACGGCGATTCCGGCCTCGCCCGCGCTGGACGACCTCGTCGGCCGGCTGCAGGCCGTCAACGACGGCCTGTGGGATGTCGAGGACGGCAAGCGGGCGCATGAGCGCGAGGGCCGGTTCGACGCCGACTTCATCGCCCTGGCGCGGCGGGTCTACAAGGAGAACGACCAGCGCGCGGCGCTGAAACGCGAGATCAACCGGCTGACCGGCTCGACCCTGGTCGAGGAAAAGTCGCATGGGGGGTGAGCGGGCCGATGACGGCGTCCTGATCATCACGGGCAGCCTGATCGGCGACCTCATCATGAGCACGGGGGCGATCGCGGAGATCGTCCGGCGCCATCCGGGGGCGCCGGTGACGGTGGTCTGTCCGCCGGCCACGGCCGTGCTGTTCCGCCATCTGCCGGCCCCGACCGAGGTCATTCCGCTGGCCAAGAAGAAGCGCGGCGAACACTGGCTGGAGCTGTGGTGGGCGCTGCGCAAGCGGCGCTGGGCGAGGATCTATGATTTCCGCAACAGCGGGGCGGGGCGGTTCCTGAACGGGCCGCGGTCGCTGACGCGCCGGTCTGTGGGGGTCGCGCACAAGGTGCTGGAGGCGTCGAGCATTCTCGGCGACGGGGCGGCGCTGGCGCCGGTGGTGTGGCTGACCGGGGCCGAGCGCGAGGCCCTGCCGCCGGCGATCCGGACGGCGAAGCGGCTGCTGGTGATCGGGCCGGGGGCGACGCGGATCGGCAAGGCCTGGCCGGTCGAGCGGTTCGCCGCCCTGGCGGCGCGGCTGACTGAGGCGGGCGGCCTGCTGGAGGGGGCGGTCGTGGCCCCGACCGGCGGGCCGATGGACCGGCCGGCGGCGGCGGTGATCGGCGCGGCGGTGGGGCCGGACCGCTTCGTCGACATGACCGGCGCCGACCTGCTGACCACCGCCGCCCTGATGGCGGGCGCCGACCTGTTCGTCGGCAATGACTCGGGCATGATGCATCTGGCGGCGGCGGCGGGGGCGCCGACCCTGGGCCTGTTCGGCCCGACCGACGAGCGGCTGTACGGGCCTTGGGGCGAGCGCGCCGCAGCGGTGCGGGCGCCGGGCGTCGATGTGGTGTTCGGCAAGGTGTCGAAGACGGTCAGCCCGACCGAGAACCAGATGGGCGATTTGACGGTCGACGAGGTCGCCGCGGCGGCGGACCGACTGCTCGGCGACGGACGATAGCGGCATGGCGGCGGAGACTCCGGACGGCGGGCGGCGGCGGGCGAAGGGCCCGGGCGGCCGGCTGCGGCAGGACCTGATCTGGCGGCTGGAGAGCGTCGGCTTCGCCGGCTTCGTCGGCCTGATGCGGTTGCTGGGGGTGGAGCGGGCCTCGGCGCTCGGCGGCTGGCTGCTGCGCACCCTGGGGCCGCGGACCGGGACGCAGAGGACGGTGATGCGGAACCTGCGCATCGCTTTCCCGGACATGCCGGCGGCGGAGCGCGAAAAGCTGGCGCTGGACCAGTGGACGCAGACCGGGCGCGCCTTCGCCGAGACGGCGGTGATGGACCGGCTGGTCGCCGAGGACCGGATCGAGGTGGTCGGGCGCGAGCGGCTGGAGGCGATCCGCGACTCCGGCCGGCCGGTGGTGTTCGTCGGCGGGCATTTCGCCAATATCGAGACCCAGGCGGCGGTCATCGTCGGGGCCGGGATTCCGTGCCAGATCACCTATCGCGCCGCCAACAATCCCTATGTCGACGTCCAGATCCGGGCGGCGCGGGCGCGCTACGGGATCAAGCTGTTCGCGCCCAAGGGGGGCGAGGGCGCGCGTGAGCTGCTGGCCGGCCTGGCGCGCGGCGAGTCGGTGGCGCTGATGAACGACCAGAAGTTCGACGAGGGGCCGGAGGTGATGTTCTTCGGCCAACCGGTCAACGCCGCGCCGGGGCCCAGCCGGCTGGCGCTGCGGTTCGGCGCCGTGCTGCAGCCGCTGTCGGTGGTGCGGTTGCCGGGCGTGCGCTTCCGGGTGACGGCCTATGAGCCGATCACGCTGGAGACCACGGGCGACCGGTCGGCCGACATCGCCCGGGGGGTGCAGGCGATAACCAGCTTCATCGAGGCGCGGGTGCGCGAGGCGCCGGTCGACTGGTTCTGGGTGCACAAACGCTGGCCGGACCGGGTCTACGCCGCCCTCAAGGCCGACGAGGCCTGATCAGGCGGAGGCGCCGGTCGAGGGCTCGACGGCCTCGCGCGCGGCGTCGATGGAGCGGCGGAAGGGACCGGGGTAGCCGGGCGCGGCGACGCGGCGGCGGTCGGGGCCGAAATAGCCTTCGGTCTTCACAAAGGGACGCGGTTTCCAGATCACCGACTGGATGCGGTCGAGCACGGCCTTGGCGGTGATCGGCTTGGCGAGGAATTCGGTGACGCCGGCGTCGCGCGCCTCATAGACCCGCTCCTTGCCCGAATGGCCGGTCATCATGATGATCGGCAGATAGGGGTTGGCGCTGTCGGGGCTGTTGCGGACGAGGCGGGTGAACTCGACCCCGTCCAGCGGGAACATCTTGTAGTCGACGAGAGCCAGGTCGACGGGGTGATCGCGCAGGATCTGCAGGCCGGCGCCGCCGTCGCCGGCCTCGAGAACCTTGCGAATGCCGGCGGATTTCAGAACCGCCGAGGCGATGGCCCGCATGTGCGGATTGTCGTCGATCAGGAGGACCTGGATCGCGGAGAGGGAGGTCGTCATGGTGGAAGGTCGCAAAGGCGCGTTCGGCGCTCGGTGGGCGGATGGTAGGGACCGATCGACGCTCCGTCCATGACCGACCGTCGATCAGGGGCGGCGTAACCGCTTACGGCCGCTCAACTGTGCACAAGAAGCGACGGGTCGAGGTTGCGGTCACGCCATTTCATACGCCAGCACAGGTGCGGGCCGGTGGCGCGGCCGCTCATGCCGACGCGGCCGAGCGGGTCGCCGCGCGCCACATCCTGGCCGGCGCGGACGTCGAGGCGGGACTGGTGCAGATACGCCGTGATCAGCCCCTGGCCGTGGTCGATCAGGACCAGGCCGCCCTCGAAATGCAGATCGGTCTCGGCGAGGGTGACGCGGCCGGCGGCGGGGGCGCGGATCACCGTTCCGGCCGGGGCCGCCAGGTCGATGCCGTAGTGCGGCCGGGCCGGCGTGCCGTTGAGCACCCGCTGGGCGCCCCAGCGGCTGGTGACGCGGAAGCCGGTCAGGGGCCATGCGAAGCCGTGCCGGAAATGGTCGGCGTCGATCCGGCTGGCGAAGCCTCCGGTCTTGAGTTCGGCCTCGCGGGCGATGCGCGCGAGCAGGGCGGGATCGGTCGGCGTCACCGTGGCGGGCGGCAGGCCGTCGACCCGGGTTACGGCGAAGTCGCCGGGGGCGATGTCGAGGATGCGGCGGGCCGAGCGGCCGTCGCCGCGCGCCTCGATCTCGACGCTGCCGGGGGCGTCGCGGTCGAAGCCGACGATGAAGGCGCCGCTGGCCGAGGCGGCGGTCAGGGCCTCGCCGTCGACGAAGATCAGGGCCCGCGGCCAGGTCTGCCCGAGGGCGTGGCCGCCCTGGACGAAGCGGCCGGTCAGGGGAAGGTCGTCGGCGGCTTGCGCCCGGGCGGACCCGGCGGCGGTCAGGGCGGCGGCGCCCGCCGCGACTCTGGCAAGGAAGGCGCGGCGGTCGGGGCTCATCGCGGCGGGACGAGGCCCTGCCGCGCCTCTTCGGGACCGGCGTAGGCTTCCTGCCGCTCGACCGACCAGTAGCGCAGGATCTCAAGCGGGATGGCGCGGCCGGTGACGGCGCAGGTCGCAAAGCGCCCGGCCTTGAGCACGGCGAATTCGCCGTGGGCATAGTGGAGGGTGGCGGGACCGGCGTCTTTATCGACCATGCGGCAGGCTAGCCCGGCGCGGCCGACGGGGACAAGGGCCGGGCGGTCAGAACAGGTCGCCCTGGCCCGGCGGCGGGGCCTTGGGGCGGGGAGCTGCGGTCGGTTTGGGACGCGGCGCGGGCGGGGCGTCGCCGTCGCCGTCGACATGGGCGTCGCGGGCGCCGTCGCCGAAGACGAGGCGGACGGCCTGACCGGGCAGGAGGGCGGCGGCGGACGTCAGCCAGTTGCGGTCGGCGTCCTCGACCCGGGCGAAGCCGGGCTTGGGCCGGCCGGGGTCGAGCGAGGCGAGGGCGCGACCGAGGGCCGCGAGGCTGGCCGTGTCTTTTTGCAGACGCCCGGAGAGGAGCGGCTTCAGTCGGGCGCCGACCGCGTCCAGACGGGCGGCGCGCTGGTCGAGCCGTCGTCGCAGCGGTTCGGGCGACAGGCGGGCGGAGACGCGCAGCAGGGCGGTCTGGTGGGCGGCGATGTGCTTGTTCAGGGCCGAGGGCAGGCGGTCGCCGAAGGCCGTGAGGCGATCGCGGCGGCGTTCCAGCGCCCGGTCCAGCAATCCGCGCGACAGACGGCCGGCGATGGTGATCAGCTGGCGCTCATGCACCGCCACATTGCGCTGCAGGCCCGAGCCAAGGCGGCTGGCGGCGTGGTCGAGGCGCTGGCGCGGCAGGGCCAGCAGGTCCTCGGGGCGGGCCGGCAGGCCGCGCTCGACGGCGCGCAGCCGGGTGCGGCGCTCCTCGATCAGCCGGCCGCCGGCGCGGACCAGGCGGCGGTCGAGGTCGAGCACGGCGGCGCGCAGGTCGGCCAGCACCGGCGTGGCGATCTCGGCCGCGCCGGTCGGGGTCGGGGCGCGGCGGTCGGAGACGAAGTCGATCAGGGTGGTGTCGGTCTCGTGCCCGACGGCGGAGATGATCGGGATGCGGGCGGCGGCGACGACGCGGGCCAGACCCTCGTCATTGAAGCACCACAGGTCCTCGACCGAGCCGCCGCCGCGGGCGACGATCAGCAGGTCGGGGCGCGGGAGGGCGCCGCCGGGGGTCATGGCGTCGAAGCCGCGGATGGCGTTGGCGACCTGGCCGCAGGCGGCGTCGCCCTGGACCACGACCGGCCAGACGATGACCCGGCACGGCCAGCGCTCGGCGATGCGGTGCAGGATGTCGCGGATCACGGCCCCGGTCGGGCTGGTGATGACGCCGATGACGGCGGGGAAGGTCGGGATCGGCTGTTTGCGCGCCGGGTCGAACAGGCCCTCGCCCTGCAGTTTGACCTTGAGCCGCTCCAGCTGGGCCAGCAGGGCCCCGGCGCCGGCGGCCTCCATGGTCTCGATGACGATCTGGTACGAGGAGCGGGCCGGGTAGGAGGTGATCTTGCCGGTGACGATGACCTCCAGCCCGGTCTCGGGCTGGACGCCGAGGCCGCGGGCCTGGCCCTTCCAGACCACGCCGTCGATGGCCGCCTTGTCGTCCTTGAGCGTCAGATAGACGTGGCCCGAGGCGTGGCGATTGACCTTGGAGATCTCGCCGCGCAGCCGGACATGGCCGAAACGGTCCTCGAGCGTGCGCTTGAGGGCGAAGGACAGTTCCGAGACCGTCTGGGGCGGATTGTTGTCGCGGGGCGCCGCCGGTTGATTCGCCGGGCTCTCGAAGACGTAGGAGTCGTCGCTCATCGGACGAGACTAGCTGGGGGCGGCGATGACGGGAACCGGCCAGTGGGCCGGCGGCCTGAAATCCGCTCCTCGCCGGCGCCGCCGGTGCGCCGCCCGCCCCGTGGGCGGAACCGCCCCGCGCCGCCGCCGTTGCGACAGGGCGGCCCTTTCGCAGCCGCAGGATAGTTTTCATGAGCCCTTCGACATCCGCCCCGCTGCTGCTGCTGATGGCCGGCGCGGCCGCGCTCGGGGCCTGCCAGACAGCGCCGGCGGCCAATGCCGGCTTTCTGTCGACCTATGACGGGCTGGAGACCAAGGAGGGCACGCTGCGGGTGTCGGTGCGCGACCGGCGTGACGAGGGCGCGGCGGCGGCGATCGAGCGATTGTTCATCGCGCCGGCGCAGCTGACCGAAGGCGCGGCGGAAGGCGTGGCGCCGGGCGATGTGGCCCTGGTGCTGGGCGAGGTCGACCGGCAGGTCTGCTACGAGCTGAGCCGGCGCTTCACCCTGCTGCCCGAACGGGCCGCCGACGCGGCGACAGCGCGCATCGCCGTGACGCGGATCGAGCCGACCGGGACCGTCGGCTCGGGGCTTTCGGCCGTGGCCAGCGCCTTCATTCCCGGGCCGATCGGCCTCCGGCCGCCGGGCTCCACCGGCATGCTGGCGGCCGAGGCCGAGCTGGTGACCATCGACGGGACCCAGGCCGCGGCCCTCGCCTGGGCGCGCTCGGCCAATGTCGTGGGGACGGACAGTCCGTCGCTGTCGCGCGTCGGCGACGCGCTGCAGTTCGCCGAGGTGTTCGGCGACCAGGTCGGCGAGAGCTTCGCCCCGGAAGGCCGCGAGGCCCGGCCGGTAGCCGACCCGGATCCCTGCGCCCATTTCGGGCCGCGTGAGCAGCCGGGCGGCTTCATCACCCGTTTCGTCACCGGCCTGTATGTGCCCGAGACCCAGGGCGTGAAGCCGCAGCCGGCGAAATAGCCGGACCGGCACCGGCCGACCGCTACGCCGTCGCCCGCACGGCGTCGAAATAGTGGTTGCCGCCGCCGTCGTCGTAGTGGCCGGACGGGCGCAGGCCCGCCTGTTGGAGCGCGCGCCGGTACTCATCCTCGCCGAGCGATTCGGAGGGCTGGCGCGTCAGGCTGTCGGTCCATTGGCAGGCCTGTCGCGGGGCGCTGAACAGAAAGCGTCCGCCCGGCTCGAGAGCGCGGGCGATCCGGGCGATGACGGCGCGCTGGTCTTCGGCCGGGAGCAGGAACAACAGGCCGACGGCGAGGGCGCCGTCGAAGCGGCGGTCGAACAGACGGCTGGTCTCGGCCGGCTCGCAGGCCACCTCGGCCGAGGGCAGGCGGCGGCGGAATTCGGCGACGAGAGTCGGCGAGGCGTCGACGCCGAAGACCGCGAAACCGGCCGCGACGAGGGTCTCGCCAACAGGGGCTCCCGAGCCGCAGCCGACGTCGAGAACGGCGGCGCCGGGGGGCAGCCGTGTCGCCCAGTGTCGGACGACGTCGGCGCCGATGTCGGAACGGGCGGCGATGAACCGGCGCGCGATCGCGTCCCAGCCGCGGGAGGGGTCGGGTGTCATGGGGGCGAGGCTAGCATGACCGGGACGGGGAACCGCGAGGGCTCCCGGGATGGTGGAACTGGCCGGTGCGGTGGAGGCGGGCGGTCGGTCAGGAACGAACCGGCGGCGGCGGCATTCGTCCGGCGTGGTTGAAGAAAGCGTCCAGACCGTCACCCTTGGCAAGCAGCTGGCGGCGTCCGGCGGCATGATGCTGGTGATGACGGTCGTTCACGCGCTGGGGCTGACGGGGATTTCCAAGCTTCTCAACCTCAGGAAAGAGCGCCTCAAGGAGATGGACTTCAGCGTCAAGAGCATCTCGCTGCTGTCGGCGATGGGTCTGTCGCTGCTCGTTCTGCACACGGTGGAGATCGGGATTTTCGCCGCCTTCTATCTGCTGATCGATGCGATGCAGACCGTCGAGGAGGCGCTGTACTACTCCGCCTCGACCTACGCCACGCTGGGGCGGACCGCCGACTACTTCCCGGCCGACTGGCGACTGATGGGGGCGATCGAGGCCCTGATCGGCTTCCTCCTGATCGGCTGGTCCACCGCCTTCATCGTCAGCAAGGTGAACCGGCTCATGCCGGGCTGACCGGCCGGCGCGTCGATGACCGACCGGGGCGGCTCGCGGCCGGTCCCGTCTCGTCCGGTCGCAGGGTCAGCACCCGCACCCCGTCGCGGGTCACCGCCACCGTGTGTTCGAACTGGGCCGAGAGCTTGCCGTCGGTGGTGACGACGGTCCAGCCGTCGTCCTCGGTGCGGACCGAGCGAACGCCCTGGTTCAGCATCGGCTCGATGGTGAAGACCATGCCCTCGCGCAGGGTCAGGCCGGTTCCGGCCTTGCCGAAATGCAGCA
Organism: Brevundimonas sp.; assembly: GCF_046295595.1. Lineage (GTDB taxonomy): Bacteria > Pseudomonadota > Alphaproteobacteria > Caulobacterales > Caulobacteraceae > Brevundimonas. Next base: position 18,536 of record NZ_JBKBMX010000009.1, read on the forward strand.
CCTGCGGCGGCTCGTGCATCTCGCGGCCGATGCCGTGGCCGCAGTAGTCGCGCACGACCGAATAGCCCTTCTGTTTGGCGTGGCGCTCGATGGCGTGGCCGATGTCGCCGAGGCGCGCGCCCGGACGGACGGCGCGGATGCCCTTCCACAGCGCCTCGCGGGTGGCGCCGACCAATCGGCGCGCGGCCGGCGTCACCGCGCCGATCAGATACGTCTTGCTGGAGTCGGCGATGAAGCCGTTCTTCTCGAGGGTGATGTCGAGATTGACGATGTCGCCGTCGGCGAGGATTTCGTCTGCCGACGGCACGCCGTGACAGACGACATGGTTGCGCGAACTGTTCAGCACGAAGCCGTAGCCATACTGGCCCTTGCTGGCCGGGCGGGCGCCGAGCTGGTTGACGATGAAGGCCTCGACCCTGTCGTTGATCTCGAGCGTGCTCATCCCGGCGAGGGGCAGGGTGTCGAGCCAGGTGAAGACCGAGGCCAGCAGGCGGCCGGATTCGGCCATCAGCTCAAGCTCGGCCGGGGTCTTGGTCATGCGGCGGCGGCGGCCGGGAGGACGGCGTCGACGCCGGCGGCCCTGAGCTCGCGCGCGACCAGCTCCTGTAAGGTCAGGCCGGGGTTGAGTTCGCACAGCATGCCCAGCTTGATCCAGAAGGCGGCCTGGGCGTTGATCGAGCGGCACGAGGCGCGGCTGGCGCGGCGCAGCTGTTCGTGCAGCTCGTCCTCGATGTTGACGATGCCCATGGGGCGCTCCTGAATATACGGTTCGTATATGAACTGTATATTCGAGCGCGGGACTCTGCAAGGCGTCGGGTGCGGCGAGACGACCCGGAACCCCCCGGGGCGCGCGCCGTTCGGTTTGGATGCCCGCTGACCTGCCCGAGATCGACCCCGCCGACCGTGATCCGCGCGAGCGCGGGCTGGAGCGCCGCAGCGGCGGGCCGGCCCTGAGCCCGTGGCTGATCATCGGCGGCATCGCCCTGGTCGCGGTCGCCGTCTACGTCGTCTCGGCGCTGTGATCCAATCTTCGAAGGAAAAGACCATGAACCGACTGACCCTCGCCGCCGTCTCCCTGCTGGCTCTGGGCGCCGCCGCCTGTTCCGACCGTGAGGATGATGTCGCCATGGCCCCGGCCCCGGGCGCTGCTCCCGTGGCCGTCCCGGAAGAGACGGCCGAGGCCGCGACGCAGACCGCCGCCCTGGCCTTCGGCATGACGCGCGGACAGCTGGAGGACGCCGATCTGATGTCGCTGAACAACACCGACCTGGGCGATGTCGAGACGCTGGTGCTGGACGCCAGCGGGACCCTGACCCACGTCGTGGTCGAACTGGAGGGCCGGGGCGATCTGAAGAAGGCGGTGCCGCTGGCCAATCTGGGCGTCGGCGAACAGGTCGACGGCAGCGCCATCGACCTGACCACCGACCTGACCGCCGCCCAGCTGACGGCCCTGCCGGAGTGGACGCCGCCGGCGCAATAACCACGCCGCACGCTTGACCGGCCTCGCGGGGCCGGTCATTGCGCGGGGATGAACATCCTGCTGGTGGGATCGGGCGGTCGCGAACACGCCCTGGCGTGGAAGATCGCCCAGTCGCCGCTGGTGCGACGGCTGGTCATCGCGCCCGGCAATCCGGGCATGGACAGGCTGGGCGAGCGCGTCGCCCTGAAGGTCACCGACGCCGACGGCCTGTGCGCCCTGGCCCGGGAGATGAAGGCCGATCTGGTCGTCGTCGGGCCGGAGACGGCGCTGGAGGCCGGACTGGCCGACCGGCTGACCACGGCCGGCATCCCCTGTTTCGGGCCGACGAAGAAGGCGGCGCAACTGGAGACGTCGAAGGCGTTTTCCAAGGCCTTCATGGAGCGGCACGAGATTCCGACGGCCGGTTATGGCGTCTATGAGCGGCTGCACGAGGCGCGCCAGGCGCTGTCGGTGTTCAAACCCCCCTATGTGATCAAGGCCGACGGCCTGGCGGCCGGCAAGGGCGTGGCCATCAGCCCGACGAAGCGCGAGGCCGAGGGCGAGATCGAGCGGATGCTGGGCGGCCGCTTCGGCACGGCCGGGGCCCGGGTGGTGATCGAGGAATTCATGGACGGCGAGGAGGGCTCGCTGTTCGCCGTCTGCGACGGGACCCGGGCGGTGCTGCTGGGCGGGGCGCAGGATCACAAGCGCGCCTATGACGGCGATCTGGGCCCCAACACCGGCGGCATGGGCAGCTATTCGCCGGCGCCGGTGTTCACGCCGGACCTGGTCGGGGCGGCCGAGCGCGAGGTCGTCGGGCCGGTGATGGCCGGCATGGCGCGCGAGGGCATGCCCTATCGCGGCGTTCTGTATGTCGGGCTGATGGCCACGGCGGACGGCCCGAAGGTGGTCGAGTTCAACGCCCGGTTCGGCGACCCGGAATGCCAGGTGCTGATGATGCGGCTGGACGGGGACATCGTGCCGCTGCTGCTGGCCTGCGCGCGCGGCGACCTGACCCGGGTCGAGCCGCCGGCGTTCCGCCCCGAGACGGTGATCTGCGTCGTGCTGGCGGCCACCGGCTATCCCGACAGCCCGCTGGAGGGATCGATCATCCGCGGGGCCGAGCAGGATTTCGGGCCGGATGTGCAGGTGTTTCACGCCGGCACGCGGCGGCGGGACGATGGCCAGCTGGCCGCCGCCGGGGGGCGGGTGCTGAACGTCTGCGCCCGCGGCAAGGACATCGCCGAGGCCCGCCAGCGCGCCTATGCGGCGGTCCGCAAGATCGACTGGCCGGGCGGCTTCCACCGCACCGACATCGGCTGGCGGGCGATGGAGCGGGACGCCGGCGCGATGACGTAGGGGTTTGTACGTACAGGCCGCTTAAGCCGACTTTCAACGCGCCGTGAGACGCCGCTGGGGCAATAACCAGGGCGGGTCCATGAAAGCGTTGTCGATCGGCGGACGTATCAATCTTCTGACACTGCTGTCGGTGGCCGGCCTTCTCGTCATCCTCGGCCTGTCGCTGATGCGGCTGGACTCGGTCATGCGCAGCGAGATCGCCGACCGGACCCGCAAGACGGTCGAGGTCGCCCACGGCGTCGTCGCCCACTACCACGCCCAGGAGCAGGCCGGCCTGCTGACCCGGACCCAGGCCCAGTCGGCGGCGAAGGAGACGCTGCGGGCAGTCCGCTACGGCGGAACGGACTATTTCTGGGTCAACGACATGCACCCGCGCATGATCATGCATCCGACCAATCCCCGCCTCGAAGGCACGGACATCAGCGGCAATACCGACGCCAACGGCGTCCGCATGTTCGTGGAAATGGTCAGGGTGGTGCGCGAGGACGGCGAGGGATTCGTCGGCTACCAGTGGAACAAGCCGGACGAGACCGCGGCCTCGCCGAAGATCTCCTACGTCAAGGGTTTCGCGCCGTGGGGCTGGGTCGTCGGCTCGGGCGTCTATACCGACCAGGTGGCCGCCGCCGTCGGCAAGGCCGCCATCGGTCTTGGCGGCCTGGCGCTGCTGGTCGTGCTGGTCACGGCCGGCGCCGGCTGGCGGATCGGCCGGTCGGTCTCGCGTCCGATCGTGGCCCTATCGCAGCGCATGCGCGGGCTGGCGGACGGCGACCGGACCACTGACATTCCCGGCCTCAGGCGCGGCGACGAAGTCGGACAGATGGCGGCCGCCCTCGAGGTGTTCCGCGACGGCGCGAATACGGCCGACCGGCTGGAAGCCGAGGCCGTGGCCAGCCGCGAGGCGGCCGAGGCCGAGCGGGCCCGCAACCAGCGTCAGGCCGACGCCGCCGCCGAGGAGCAGGCGATCGTCGTCGAGGCCCTGGGCGAAGGTCTCGACCATCTGATGCGCGGCGACCTGACCTACACCCTGACCCAGACCTTCCCGGCCGACTACGCCAAGCTGCAGGCCGACTTCAACGCCGCCATCGGCCAGCTGAAGGAGGCCATGTCGGTGGTCGCCGGCAACGTCTCGGCCATCCGCTCGGGCGCCGGCGAGATCGCCCAGGCCTCCGACGACCTGTCGCGCCGCACCGAACAGCAGGCCGCCAGCCTCGAGGAGACCGCCGCGGCGCTGGACGAGATCACCGCCACCGTCAACCGCACCGCCTCGGGCGCGCGTCAGGCCTCGGAGACGGTCCAGGCCGCCAAGGGCGACGCCGAGACCAGCGGCAATGTCGTGCGCGACGCCGTCGGGGCCATGGGCGCGATCGAGAAATCGGCCCAGGAGATCAGCCAGATCATCGGCGTGATCGACGAGATCGCCTTCCAGACCAATCTGCTGGCGCTCAACGCCGGGGTCGAGGCGGCCCGGGCCGGCGACGCCGGCCGCGGCTTCGCCGTGGTCGCCTCCGAGGTGCGGGCCCTGGCCCAGCGCTCGGCCGAGGCGGCCAAGGAGATCAAGGTGCTGATCTCGGCCTCGACCAGCCAGGTCAACGCCGGCGTCAGCCTGGTGGGTCAGACCGGCGAGGCGCTGCAACGCATCGTCAGCCGCGTCGCCGAGATCGACGGCCTGGTGTCGGAGATCGCCGCCTCGGCCCAGGAACAGGCCACCGGGCTCCAACAGGTCAACACCGCGGTCAACCAGATGGACCAGGTGACGCAGCAGAACGCGGCGATGGTCGAGCAATCGACCGCCGCCAGCCACTCGCTGTCGCAGGAGGCCGAGACCCTGGCCGGCTCGGTGTCGCGCTTCCAGATCGGCGCCGACGCCGGCGCCGTCCCGGTCCGCGCCGCCCCGCGCCCGGTCCACCGCACGGTCACCGCCATGAAGACGGTCGGCCGCGGCGGCGCCGCCCGCAAACCCGCCCCGGTCGCCGCCGAAGACGGCTGGGAAGAGTTTTGAGTTCGGGGCCCGAACCCGGGCCCCGACGTCAGCCCGGCGTGTAGAAGGTCGGCGATCCCGGCCCGACCGGCAGGCCGAAGCCGAACACCCAGACGAAGAACAGGATGGTCCAGCCGATCGTGAAGAAGATCGAATAGGGCAGCATCATCGCGATCATGGTGCCGATGCCGACGTTGCGGTCGTAGCGCACGGCCCAGGCCAGGATCAGGCCGAAATAGCTCATCATCGGGGTGATGATGTTGGTGGTGGAATCACCGATCCGGTAGGCGGTGGCGACCAGTTCGGGCGAATAGCCGATCAGCATCAGCATGGGCACGAAGATCGGCGCGGTCATCGCCCACTGGGCCGAGGACGAGCCGATCGTCAGATTGACCAGGCAGCAGATCAGGATGAAGCCGATGAAGATGGCCGGCCCGGTCAGGCCGCTGTTCTGCAGGAAGGTGGCGCCCGCGACGGCGGTGATGCCGCCGAGGTTGGACCAGCCGAAGAAGGCGACGAACTGGGCGGCGAAGAAGACGATCACGACGTAGAGGCCGAGGGTCGAGACCGCCGAGGCCATGCCGTCGATGACGTCCTTGTCCCTCTTCATCGTGCCGGTCACGCGGCCGTAGGCGAAGCCGACGACGACGAAGAAGACGAAGATCCATGTCACGAAGCCGCTGAAGAAGGGCGAGCGCAGCCGGTCCCCGGTCTCGGGGTCGCGCAGCAGTCCGCCCTCGGGCCACAGGGTCAGGGCCATCAGGGCGAGGACGCCCAGCATGGCCAGGCCGGCCACCATCAGGCCCTTCTTTTCCATGCCGGTCAGGGGCTCGAGCGAGGCGCCCTTGAGGATCTCGGGGTCCGCCACCTTCGGGTCGTAGGGCCCGATCTTGGGCTCGACGGTATAGGTGCTGACGAAGGTGCCGATGGCGGCGATCATGGGCACGCTGACGGCCATGAAATACCAGCTGGCGGTGACCGAGACCTGATAGGCCGGATCGATCAGACGCGCGGCCTCCTGGGTGATGCCGGCCAGCAGGGGGTCGATAGTGCCGATCAGCAGATTGGCGGCATAGCCGCCGGAGACGCCGGCGAAGGCCGCCGCCATCCCCGCGAGCGGGTGTCGTCCCAGCGAGTAGTAGACCGCCCCGGCGAGCGGGATCAGCACCACATAGCCCATCTCCGAGGCGATGTTGGACATGATGCCGGCGAACACCACCATGAAGGTCACGAGGTTGCGGGGCGCGGCCAGGACCGTGCCGCGGACGGCGGCAGACAGCAGGCCCGAGCGCTCGGCCACGCCGACGCCCAGCATGGCCACCAGCACCACGCCGAGCGGCGCGAAACTGGTGAAGTTGCTGACCAGGCCGGTGAAGATGCGGCGCAGGCCGTCCTCGGTCATCAGGCTGACGGCGCGGATCATGCCGTCGTCGGCGCGGCCGGACGAGCCCACCGGGCGTGGGTCCTCGACCGCCACCCCGAGGGCGCCGAACACCCCCGACAGCAGGACGATGCCGACGGCCAACAGGAAGAACAGGGTCACCGGGTGCGGCAACAGGTTGCCGAGCCATTCCACGGTGTCGAGGAAGCGGGTGAAGGCGTTGCGCCTGACGGGCGGCGGCGGCGGCGTGGGGCCTTCCGGGCCGATCCGGGCGGTGTCGGTCATCGCGGTCCTTGCGTGCGGTTGGCGTTCCGTGGGCTCCGCGCCGGCAGGCGAAGCGGGGATCCCGACTCCGCCTCTGGCTAACCGGCCGGTCGGGCATCATCAACGGAGGCCCGCGAGGGGCGCCAATTCGTCACACCCGCGGCGGTGTCAGGCCCAAGCGAACAGCAGGCGGCCTTCGCCCATGCGCTCGCGCAGGGCCGGCAGGTCGTGGTGGGCGACGGAGAAGCAGCCGTAGCTGCGGCCCAGCTTGCCTTCGCGGGCGAGGAAGGCCGGGTCGGCGTAGTCGGCGCCGTGGATGATGATGGCCCGCTCGCGCGCCCGGTCGTTGGAGTATTCGAGCCCGTCGAGCAGGACGTTGGGGCCCTGCTGGGCGCCGTGGCTGGCCCCGGCGGTGGCGTAGGCGCCGACCGAGGACATGTGACTGTCGGGGGTGTTGCCGAAGCTGGTGGCGAAGCCGGTGTGCGCCGGGTCGGAGCCGCGGCCGTGGCTGGTGCGCATCAGGGTGACGGCGCCGCCGTGCAGATCGACCTCGTACAGCCGCTCTTCGCCGGAAAATTTCTTGAAGTCGACCAGATACATGCGGTCGCGCTGGGTGATCTTGCCGGTGTGGATGTCGAGCGCCGCCATGGCCCGCTCCATCAGTTCCTTGCGCACCGAGCCGCGCGGATCGAGCGGGCGGGTGGAGTTGAGTTGGGCGGTGATGGTTTCGGGCGGGCGGGCGACCTGGAGCGCCGGCGTCGGCGGGACCTGTCCGTGGGCGAGGGTGACCGGCGGTTTGACCGCCGCCGTGGCGCAGCCCGACATCAGCGCCGCGCCCCCCAGGATAAAGCCTCGTCTAGCAAGCCGCATGCGACGCCCCTCGCGCGGTTTCAGGAAGGCACAGGTTGTTTCAAATCATGACGTGGGTAGCAACCTGCGGCGTGGCCCCGACCCTGCGCCCGACGGGGTGAACAGGCCGTTTCGACGGGCCGGATCACGGAGATCGTGTCTGCAGCGGCGGCCGCTGCCTTATTTCGCACGGCCCGGGGGCTGCCGCGAAGCCCCGCCATCGCGAAGGTTTCGCCACGCCGGATAACCCGTGTTCCGGCAATTGGGGCCGCCGCCGCCGGCTTGGCGACCGGCGTTGTGCAGCGCGGTAAAACTCTCGTGATCGAAGGGAACCGCTGGCGAAAACGCCCGATCTGGCCCGGGTCGTCGCAGTTGGCGGGGTTCAGCGGGGCTCCCGGACCGCGCGCAGCAGCAGGGCCTGGAAGCCGCCCTCGTCGTCGAAGCGGGCCCTGACCGGCCATGAGACGACGCGCTCGCGCCATTCGGGCGGCAGGCGGAACCAGTCCTTTTCGGTGGTGATGAGTCGGGCGTGGGAACGCCGGGCGCGGTCGGAGAGGAAGGCCAGGTCGCTGTCGCGGAAAGCGGCGTGGTCGGGGAAGGGGGCGAAGTCGACCAGCTCGGCCCCGGCGGCGTCGAGGGCGCGCTCGACCTTCCACGGCTTGGCGATGCCGGCGAAGCCCAGCAGCGGACCGCGCGGCGGGGGGGCGGCGGGCACAAGCCGGGCGACGAAGACCGGCAGGGCGCCGAAGGCGGCGAGCAGCTCGGGGTCGGGGGGCGGGGCGTCGGCGGGCATCAGAATGACCACGGCGTCGGCGCGGGCGAGGCCGGCGCGCAGCGGCTCGCGCATCGGGCCGGACGGGAAGACGCCGCCGTCGCCGAACGGCCATTCGCCGTCGCGGGTCTCGCCGTCGACGACGACGAGGCTGAGGGACTTCTTCAGCGCCGGATTCTGGTGGGCGTCGTCCAGCACCACGACCTGCGCGCCCGCCCCGGCGGCGGCGCGGGCCCCGGCGACGCGGTCGCGGGCGATCCAGGCGGGGCCGCCGAGAGCCAGCATCAGCGGCTCGTCGCCGACGTCGGCGGCGGTGTGGACGGCGGGATCGACCCGCACCGGGCCCTTCAGCCGGCCGCCATAGCCGCGCGACAGGGCGTGGGCGGAGACGCCGGCCTCGTGCAGCAGACGCAGGGCCTCGCGCGCCACCGGGGTCTTGCCCGAGCCGCCGACCGTCAGATTGCCGACCGAGATAACCGCGGCGCCCGGATCGATCGGCTCGGCGCGGGCGATGCGGCGGGCGGTGGCGGCGGCCCAGACCCACGACAGGGGCGTGAGCAGCATCCGCGTCATCGGCGCGTGGCGGCGCTCGCGGTCGTACCACCAGCGGGGGGTGTTGAGCTTCATCGGCGGCCCCGAACGGCAGAGGGCGGCAGCAGGGCGGTCAGTTCGTCCCACAGCCGGTCGAGGCCCGAGCCGGCCTCGGCGGCGGCGCGGCGGCCGCGCTCGCCCATGGCTTTCGCCGCCCGGTCGTCGGCGAGCAGGGGAGTGAGGACAGCCGGCAGGTCCCACGGGGCCTCGACCACGGCCAGGCCGCCGGCGGCGACGAGGGCGTCGGTTATGGCGGCCCAGTTGCTCATGTCGGGGCCGGTGACGGCGGGCTTGCCGAGGCGGGCCGGCTCCAGCGGGTTGTGGCCGCCGACCGGGGGCTTCTCCAGCGCGGCGGAGAAGCTGCCCCCCATCACAACCACCTCGGCGAGGCGCAGGAACAGGCCCATCTCGCCGAGGGTGTCGGCGACATAGAGGTCGGTCTCGCGATCGGGCTCGCGGCCATCGGAGCGCAGGGCGAAGCGGTAGCCGTCGCGGGACAGGGCGGCGGCGATGTCGCCGCGGCGCTCGGGGTGGCGCGGCACGAGGATCAGGCACAAGCGGTCGGCCAGCCGGTCGAGGGCGCGGACGAGGGCGATCTCCTCGCCGTCGTGGGTGCTGGCGGCGACGACCACGGGGCGGTCGCCGATGGCGGCGCTGAGACGGGTGAAGGCCCCCGGATCGTGCGGCGGGGCGGCCCCGGCCAGCTTGAGGTTCACATGGCCATCGATGCGGGCGCCGAGACTTTCCAGCCGGGCGGCCGAGGCCTCATCCTGCGGCAGGATGCGGTCGAAGGCGGTCAGGACCTGACGCGCCGCGCCGGGGACGCGGCGCCAGCCGTCGGCGGTCTTCTCGGTGATGCGGGCGCTGGCCAGCACCAGCCTCACCTCGCGGCGGCGGGCCGCGAGGATCAGATTGGGCCACAGCTCGCTCTCGACGAACACGGCCGCGGCCGGCCGCCAGTGGTCGAGGAAGGCGCGCACGGCGCCGGGCGTGTCGACCGGGGCGAACTGGTGGATGACGCCGATCGGCAAACGGCTGGCCAGCAGGGTCGCCGAGGTCAGGGTGCCGGAGGTGACCAGCACGGTCAGGTCGGGGCGGCGTTCGCGCAGGCGCTCGACGAGGGGCAGCAGGGACAGGGTCTCGCCGACGCTGACGCCGTGCAGCCAGACCAGATCGCCGGCGGGGCGAGCGACGGAGGCGAAGCCGAGACGCTCGTCGACACGGGCCGGGTCCTCCTTGCCCTGTTTGGCGCGGGCGTCGAGCAGACGCGGGGCCAGCGGCTCGATCAGGCGGGTCAGGAGCCGGTAGACGATCAGGGCGGGGCTCACGTCAGATGCGCTCCAGCCCGGTGAGGGCGTCGGCCTCGGCCTCGAGGGCGGTGGTCTTCTCCCGCCAACGGTCGGCCACGTCGGACAGGTCGCCGCCTTCGGGGAAGGTGTCGAGGTCCCAGATGACGGCGCCCTTGCCGAACGGCATCGGCAGCAGGGAACGGTCCCAGCTGTTCAGGCGGATGGCGGGATTGCAGGACAGGCCGATGAAGAGGACGGGGACCTTTGACAGCTTGGCCATCAGCGGCAGGCCCTCGGCCATGCTGCGCACGGGGCCGCGCGGGCCGTCGGGCGTGATGCAGAGGGCGGCGGTCTTCAGTTGGCGCAGGCCGTCGCGAAGGGCCTGGGTCCCCCCCTTGTCGACTTCGCCCTTGTCCCTGTTGGCGGTCGAGCCGCGCACCGCGGGAATACCCAGCCGGGACACGGCCTTGGCGACGAATTCGCCGTCGACGCTGCGCGAGATCACGCCCTTGATCGGCTGGGCGCGATCCAGCGGCCAACTGTAGGGGCCCAGTGAGGTGCGCGAATGCCAGAAGACGACCAGCACGCCGCCGCCCTGCTTCCACACGCCCTCGGCCAGCGCCTGATTGCGGTGTTCCCAGCGGATCGTGGCGTAGCAAAAGCGCAGCCAGCACGAGAGCAGCCAGGCGAGAGCCGACTGGATGACCGGATTGCGCAGCGGCCTCACGAAACCGTCCCCACCGTGACCGGGTCGCCGTCGAGCGACTGCTGGCGGGCGAGGCGGGCGTAGAGGCCGCCCTTCTTCACCAGCTGGGCGTGGGAGCCGGTTTCGACGATGCGGCCGGCGTCGACGACATGGATGCGGTCGGCGTGGCGCACGGTCGACAGCCGGTGGGCGATCATCAGGGTGGCGCGGCCCTGCATCAGCCGTTCGAGAGCGGCCTGGACGAGGGCCTCGCTTTCGGTGTCGAGGGCGCTGGTGGCCTCGTCGAGCAGCAGGATCGGGGCGTCCTTGAGGAAGGCGCGGGCGATGGCGATGCGCTGGCGCTGGCCGCCCGACAGGCGCAGGCCGGCCTCGCCGGCGCGGGTCAGATAGCCTTCGGGCAGGGCGGTGATGAAGTCGTGGGCGGCGGCGGCGTCGGCGGCGGCCTCGATCTCGGCCTGGGACGCACCGGGACGGCCGTAGGCGATGTTGGCGGCGACGGTGTCGTCGAACAGGAAGGGCTCCTGCGTGACGAGGGCGACGCGGACGCGCAGGTCGTGCAGCTTGAGCGTCCGGATGTCGCGGCCGTTGACGGTCACGGCGCCGCCGGTGACGTCGTAGAAGCGCGGCAGCAGCGACAGCAGGGTGCTCTTGCCGCCGCCAGAGGGGCCGACGAGGGCGACGGTCTCGCCCGGCTTCACGGTCAGGGAGACGTCGGACAGGGTCGGGGCACCGCCCGCGCCGCCGGCGGCGTAGGCGAAGCTGACATGGTCGAAGGCGACGGTGACCGGGCCGTCGGGCAGGGGGGCGGCGTCGGCGGCTTCGCGGATCTCGGGCTGGATGTCGAGGGCGCCGAACAGGCGGCGGGCGGCGGTCAGGCCCTCGGCCATCACGGTCTGCAGATTGGTGACCTGGCGCAGCGACTGGCCGGCGGCCATCAGCAGGCCGATGTAGGCGGCGAAGGCGCCGACGGTCATGGCGCCGTCGCGGGCGCGCCAGCCGGCGTAGGCCATGACGGCGGCGACGACGAACATGGCCACGAGATTGGAGAAGGGCCCGGCGAAGGCGCGGCTGTCGGCGCTCTTGATCACATGGCGCTGGCGGCGGGCGACGACCTCGCCGACGCGCGCCTCCTCGGCCGCCTCGCGGTTCTCGATCTTGATCAGTCGGACGCCGTCGAGGTTCTCCATCAAGGCGGTGGACAGGTTCGAGGTCTCGACCATGGCCCCGGTGGTGGCCTTGCGCATCCGCTTGCCGAAGCGGCGCAGCACGAAGGCGATGATCGGCGCCCCCAGCAGGACGATGGAGGTCAGCCGCCAGTCGGTCCAGGCCATGTAGGAGATGACGGCGACGAGGGTCAGGGCGTGCTGGGTGTAGTTGACCACGCCATTGGTGAAGGCCTCGCGCACCAAATTGGCGTCGAACAGCACCGAGGAGACGAAGCCGCCGGAGTGCTGGCTGCGCAGCCGAGCGAGGTCGGCGCGAATCATCGAACCGAACAGGCGCACCTGGATGTCGCCGACGATGCCGTGGCCGAGACGGTTGACGAGGGCGGCCTGGCCGAGGGCGGCGACGGTCCAGATCAGGCCGGCGCCGATGATGATCAGCGGGATGGCGGTCAGCGCCTGGCCCGGCGGCACGGTGATCACGCCCCAGATGGTCACGGACTCGCCGAGGAACAGGCCGTCGATGGCCGGCTCGAGCAGTTGCAGCACGGTGGCGGCCATGACTCCGACCACGGCGGCGCACAGGATCGACAGGAACAGCGCGGCCCGGTGGTGCGAGAGGTAGTCGCGCCAGATGCGACCCAGCAGGGGGCGGAGCGGCTCCTTCTGGTCGGCGGCGGGGGCGGGCGTCGTCATCGGTCCGAGGTCGGACGGGTGGGAAGGGAAGTCAAGCGGGGAGGTGGGCTGCGGCGGGATCGAGGTCAGCCGGGTTCGGCCCGGGTCGCGATCCAGTCCCGCACGGCGAACAGGAAATCGCTATGGGTAAGATCGTCGGCGTCGAGGCGTCGAGGCGTCAGGAGTTCGCGGAGCTCCCGGGTGAAGAGGCGGTAGTCCGCTTGCAGGGCGGCGGCCCCCGGTAGCGGCGGTTCATTGGGGCGCCGGTGCTCCGACAGCCAGTTCCGCACACAGCAGATCGCCGCCTCGGGGTCATTCCCGTGCGACTCCACGTCCTGGCCGCTGATGTCGGAGAGGGCGCGGTCGTAGCGATGGGGTTCGGCGTCCAGAACAAGCGCCCGTTTGCGGCGATGCCGCTTCTCGCCCAGCAGACGCGCGCCGAGGTGGAGGCCGAGCTCCATCGGCATGTTGAAACGTGGCGACCCATCCGGCCCCACCTCCACCCTGGACAGGTCGTGGATGCCCCAGTCACAGGCGCCCAGAATCACGGCGATCTTGGCGATGCGGACCTCGGCGCCGTCGGTGGAGTCGAGGGCGCAGCGCGGGTGGTAACCGGAGACGATGATCGTGAAGACCATGGCCCGCAGGATGGGGCGATACGGATCGGCGAAGGGGCAGTTGATGAAGACCGACCGCGAGGCGGGGGCGGGTCTAGGCCTGGGCGGGCGCGCCATGGGGACGCTCCGACTTCTCCTCCAGATCTTTGCGGATGGCGCGGGCAAGCGATGACCGGCGCCCGGGCATGGGGGCGATCTTGATGCCGCGGTACACCACGGTCCGGTCGGGACGGTTGGAAGCCAGCGGCCGGGTTCTGTCCTTTGCGGGCGTGGTCATGGTCGAATTATGTGACCGGAGCGGGCTGAAGGCAAGGATTCCACCGTCTGTCGGATGACGCGCTCCGCCCGACCCGCTATCTCCATCGCCATGTCCCGCTACGACCTCACCACCCGCGCCGGCCGCTTCAGGGCGAGGTGGGACTATGCGTGGAAGGATCACGGCTTTCTGAGGCGGTGGTTCATGAACGCCCACTGGCTGGGCCCCGATCTGGTGCGGACCAACCAGCCGTCGCCGCGGCAGCTGGCGTACTGGAAATCGCAGGGGATCAAGACGGTCATCAACCTGCGCGGCGCGCGCGACGAGGCCTATTATGCGCTGGAGAAGGCGGCGTGCGAGCGGCTCGGGCTGACCCTGATCGACGCCCCGCTGGATTCGCGCGATCCGCCGCAGAAGGACCGCATCCACCGGGCGCGCGAGTTGTTCCGGACGATCGAATATCCGGTGCTGATCCACTGCAAGTCCGGGGCGGACCGGGCGGGGATGATGGCGGTGCTGTACCGGCATTTCCATCTCGGCGAGCCGATCTCGGAGGCGATCCGGCAGCTGGACAAGAAATACCTGCACCACCGCGAGGGGCTGACCGGGGTGCTGGACTATACGCTGGAGAAATATTTGGCGGAGGTCGAGCCGACAGGGGTCAGCTTCATCGACTGGATCGACAGCGACGCCTACGACCCGAAGGCGATCCGGGCCGAATTCAAGGCGCAGTGGTGGGGCACGCTGCTGACCGAGAAACTGCTCAAGCGAGAGTAGGGCTCAGCCCCACGGGCCGCGCGGGGTCCCGGACGACGGCGGCGTGGGCGAGGATGGGTCGCCGCCCTGTTCGGCGGCGAGTTCGGCCTCGCGGCGGGCCCTGCGGTCGGATTCCCAGCCGCGGAACCAGCGGGTCCAGTCGCGCTCGCCACGCCACGCCATCACCCACAGGACCAGGGCGGTCAGCAGGAAGACGAGGCTGGCGATCTCCTCGCCGCCAAGGGTGCGTCCGAACAGGGTCAAGGGCGGGGTTCCTGCGATGACGCCGACGGGGCGTCTTCGTGGGTGAAGGTCTCGCGCGGTGTGGCGACATCACCGGGGGTGACCGGGTCACTCCACGCCGTGTCGTTTTCCACCGGTCCGGCGGTCGGCTGGTCGGGTTTGCGGCGCGAGGCCCAGACGACGATGACGGCGCCGACGATCAGCAGGGCGAGGATGATCAGGGCGGGGGTCGACATGGGGCTCTCCGGGTTCAGGCTTGACGGTCTCTGTCGAAGCGCTCCAGCCGGGGCGGGGGTTCCCCCTAGTGCCCGTGGGCGTCGCCGCGCGGGTCGATCATCCGGTGCGCGTGGAGGATGAAATAGCGCATGTGGGCGTTGTCGACCGTGGCCTGGGCGCGGGCCTTCCACGCCTTGCGGGCTTCCTCATAGTTTGGGAAGGCGCCGACGAACTCGACCTTGGACAGGTCGCGGAACACCGGGGCGTCGAGGTGGCGCAGCTCTCCGCCGATGACGAGGTGGAGCAGCTGGGGGGCGGTTTCGGTGGTCATGGGACGTCCAAGGCGGGAACTGGCGGGGGCGCCTGCCGAATAGGCGTTGTGGGCCGGTCGATCAACGGGTTTGGCGCTTTCCAAGCGGTCTGGCATAATCGCGGTATGGCCGACGATCCCGACAATCTGGTTCTGGTCTACCTGCGCCGCATCGACGCGAAGGTCGACGCCATGGCTCAGGACATTCGCGAGCTGAAGGAAAGAGTGTCCTCGCTTGAGGTTGCTGTGGCGTCAGTACGCCGGGACATCGCCGTTTTGGCCGAGACCGACGCCCGCCTGCAAAACGCTGTTGACCGGATGCGTGACGACATCGGCCGCATCCAGCGTCGACTGGATTTGCACCCCGAGCCCGCAGCCTAGCCCATCGGGATCGACAGCGTCCGTCGAACGATCAACGGGTGAAGGGCCGGGGCGCTGCAGACGAGGCTGTTCTGGCGCGGGTCGGGCTGATTGAAGCGCCAGGCGCCGCCGTGGTGGTCGCTGACCTTGCCGCCGGCCTCCTCGACGATCAGGGCCCCGGCGCAGACGTCCCAGTCCCATTTGGGGGTCAGGTTGATCGCCGCGTCGAAGGCCCCGGCCGCGACCAGAGCCATGCGGTAGGCGAGGGCGTTGCGCTTCTCATAGCGCATCACCGGCCACGGCTCGGGCCAGTGCGGGCCCTCCATCAGCCGGGCGTCGGCCAGCACCGAGGCGTCGTCGAGGTCGGCGGTGTCCGAGGCGGTGATCGGCCGGCCGTTGAGGAACGCTCCGCCGCCGCGCGCGGCGGTGAAGGTCTCGCCGAGCGCCGGGGCGTGGATGACGGCGGCGACCGGCCGGCCGTCCTCGACAATGGCGATGGGAATGCACCACCACGGCTTGTCCTTCATATAGGCGACGGTGCCGTCGATCGGATCGACCACGAACAGCCGGCGGGCGGACAGGCGGTCGGGGGTGTCGGCGGTCTCTTCCGACAGCCAGCGGTGATCCGGCCGGGCGCCGATCAGGGCGTCGCGCAGCAGGGCGTCGACGGCGATGTCGGCCGAGGTGACGGGGGAGCCGCCCGACTTGGACCAGATCTTCAGCCCGGCCTCGCGCTCGGCCAGCGCCAGCTCGCCGGCGGCGAGGGCGGCGAGGCGGATCAGTTCAAGGTCAGCCGCCAGGTCGCTCATTTGCCCGCGATGGCCACCGCGTCGAACATCAGCGACGGGCTGTTGTTGGCCCCGCGGTACTCGAGGTCGGAGCCGCGCTGCATCCGGGCATAGAGGTCGGTCAGCTTGCCGGCCACGGTCACTTCGCTGACCGGATACGAGATCACGCCGTTTTCGAACCAGAAGCCGGAGACCCCGGCCGACCAGTCGCCGGTGTTGGCGTTCAGCGACGGGCCGAACATGGAGGTGACCAGCAGGCCGGCGCCGGCGTCGGCCATCAGGCCGTCGAGGCTGCGCTCGCCCGGCTCCAGATGCAGGCTGTGAGTCGAGACTCCGGGCGGGCCGGCGAGGCCGCGCGAGGCATGGCCGGTCGAGGCGAGGCCCAGCTGGGCGGCGGCGGCGCTGTTCAGCAGCCAGCTGGTCAGGACGCCGTCGTCAATGATTGATCGGCGCGTCACCGCCACGCCCTCGTCGTCGAACGGCGTCGAGCCGAGGCCGCGCGGGCGGAACGGGTCGTCGATCAGGTTGACGCCCTTGGGCAGGACGAGCTGACCGAGGCGGTCCTTGAGGAAGGACGTCCCGCGCGCGATCGACGGGCCCGAGATGGCGCCGATCAGGGGCGAGAGGATCTGCATCGCCAGCCGGTTCTCGAAGATCACGGGGGCGGTGGTCGAGGCGATCTTGCGCGGACCGGTGCGGGCGACGGCGCGGTGGCCCGCCTCGGCGCCGATGCTGTCCGCGGACGGCAGGTCGGCCAGGTGGCGAGCGGCGCGGTTCTCGCCGCCGCGCTCCATGGCGCCGTCCTTCTCGGCGATGACGCCGACGCCGAGCGAGAAGGCCGAGCCGTGATAGGCGCCGTCGAACCCGTGCGAGGTGACCAGGCGCCAGCGGCTGGACGAGGCCGAGGCGTGGCCGCCTTCGGAGCGGGCGACGCCCGGCACGGCGAGGGCGACGGCCTCCGCCTCGGCGGCGACGGCTTCCAGATCGGCGGCGCCGCGTTCGGTCGGATCGTAGAGGTCGAGGTCGGCGAACGGGCCGCGGGCGAGCCGGTCCTGGGGGGCGAGGCCGGCGTAAGGGTCTTCGGGGGCCAGTCTGGCCATGGCCACGGCGCGCTCGACGAGGCGGGTCCGGGTGGCGTCGGACAGGTCGGAGGCGGAGACGGTGGCCTGACGCCGGCCGATGAAGACGCGCAGGCCGAGGTCGCGGCTCTCCTCGCGCTCGACGTCCTCGAGGGCGCCGTTGCGGACGCCGACGGACAGGGCGGCACGCTCGGCCGAGACGGCTTCGGCGGCGTCGGCGCCGGCCTTCAGCGCGGCGGCGACCAGTTCGGGCAGGATGTCGGGGGAGGCGGAGGTCGGCAGGCTATCGGGCATGCCCCGATATGGCCGGGCCGATCGCGTCGCGCAACCGGCCGCTCGGGTCGGCGGTTCGGCCGTCGTCAGCTGTGGGGCGGGCCGCTGAAGGCGTGAACGACCAGCATCAGGCCGGCGAGGATCAGGGAGAGCCATGTCAGGCTCATGCCGATGACGCGGCCGACCGTCGGGCGCGTGGCGCTGAGGCTGATGGCGTGGACCAGCCGGCCGAGGAGCAGCGCTGCCCCGAGGCCATGCAGGACCCAGGCGGGCATCCCCAGCACGGCGAGGAGGGCCAGGGCGCCGATGCCGGCGGGGATGTATTCCGCGGCGTTGCCGAAAACCCGCGAGGCAAGGAGAACCTGAGCGTTGCCGCCGTCGCCCAGCACCACCCTGTTCCCCCGCCGGGCGATCGCCACCCGCGCACCCAGCCCCACGAGGAGCAGGATCATCAGGCCGCTCCACAGGGCGGCGGCCTGAACAGATGTCATCGCGGCCATGGGGGCCCTCAGTTCTCGCGCGCCACCGGATAGAGGCGGTAGCGGTCATCATAGAACGGGGTTCGCTCATAAAACCACTGCAAACGCGCGTCGCCATTGGCGGCGAATTCCGGCTCGGCGGCCAGTTTCGCCTCGAAATCGGCTTGCAGGCCCGGATCGGCGGCCAGCATGCGTTCGGCCAGCGGGGCGATGGCGTAGCCCTCGATATATTCGACGCGGCTCAGCACCTCCGGGAACATCCCCCAAGCGAAGAAGCTCTCGCTGGATTGCGGCTCCAGCAGCAGGACGACGATGTCGCCGAGCGGCTGGTCGGTCGGCACCCGCACCGAGCCGGTGGGGAAGGTCCAGTCGCGTCGCTGCGGCGTCACCGAGGTGACCGTGACCGGCACATGGCCCTCGTTCGGACGGGTCGACAGCTTCGGGTCGTCGAGACGCAGCATCTCGACGGCGACCGTCTGAGGGGCGTCCAGGGTTTCCATCGACACGCCGTGCAGGCGCAGCCGCTCGATGATGTCGGTGCGGTAGGACGGCACCCAATAGGCCTCGGGCCGGGTCAGGGTCAGGGTCGGGTGGGATGAGTAGAAGGGCAGCTGCCACAGCTCGGGATCGGCCTGGCCCAGCCAGCGGATCTCCTGACGGCCCGAGGCGGGGCTGTCGTACATTTCGTAGCGGATGCCCTTGAAGGCGCGGGTGGTCGAGGGCTGGTCGTCCTGGACGAAATTGGCCGGGAGCTCGGCCGGGCGCAGGGCGCTGTCGGCGGCGATGGCGGCGCGCAGATCGGGGCCTTCGGCGGCCAGGAGGCGCATCGCTTCCTCGAGGAAAACATAAGTGCCGAGCACGCGCTGCTCATGCGGCTTGAGGCTGTGGTTCTCGATCAGGATGGTCGGGACGTGGGCGGCCGAGCCCCAGCCGTTGGAGAAGCGCTCGCCGAGGCCGCCGTCGGACAGGCCGGCCTTCGGATCGTCGCCGACTCCGAACACCAGTTCGCCGGGGATATGGCCCTGGGCCTCGAGCGCGGAGTTCATCGCCGGCTTGAAGGCCGCATCGAGCCAGGCAGCGGTGGCCGGCGAGCGGGAATAGATGCCGTTCTCGCCGTTGTAGCCGTAGGTGACGTCGTACTGGTAATCCATGCCGTCGGTGACGTGGATGTCGACGTAGAGGTCCGGCGAGTATTTGAGGATCAGGCCGCGCACCGCCCGCATCTCGGGCTGGTCCAGTTTCAGGTAGTCGCGGTTGAGGTTCTGGTTGGTCGCCGTGTTGCGCCAGCCTTGGATGCGGGGGCCACGCTGGTTCGGCCGGGCATAGGCCGAGGCGCGCTCGTGGCCGTCGACCGACAGGATCGGGATCAGGATCAGATTAACCCGGTCCAGCAGGGCATCCTTGCCGTTGAAGGCGATGTCGCGCAGCAGCATCATGCCGGCGTCCTTGCCGTCGATCTCGCCCGGGTGGATGCCGGCCTGGGCCAGCAGCACCGGCTTGGCCGGGTCGAAGGCCGCGCCGTCGCGCGAGGCGATCACGGCGTAGATCGGACGGCCCTCGGGCGAGACGCCGAACTGTTCGATGCGGATCAGGTCAGAGGCGGCGTCCAGCCGGTCGAACCAGGCGCGCGTGTCGGCGTAGGTCGGGCTGAAATCATGCGCCGGGTCGGCCTCGAATGGCGTCACCCACGGGTCCGAGGCGTCGCGCAGCAGAGCCTTCGAGGCGCCGTCCCAATCCGGCGCCGGCGGCAGGAAGGGCTGGTCCCACGGTGCGGCGTTGGAAACGGACTGGGACATGGCGGGACTCGCTACGGACAGGACTGAGGCGATCAGGGTGACGACCAAACGCATGAAGACTCCCGAGGGCCATGAGAAACTGGCGCGGACCTTAGACGGCTTCAACGCGATTTCCAGATCGGCGCGCCGTCGCCGGGCAGGCCCAGGCGGTCCCACATTCCGGAGACCCGGTCGACAACGGCCTCGTCCATGCGGATTTCCTCGCCCCATTCCCGCTTCGTCTCGGGCGGCCATTTGTCGGTGGCGTCGAGGCCGATCTTGGAGCCGAGGCCGCTCTCGGGGCTGGCGAAGTCGAGATAGTCGATCGGGGTGTTCTCGATGACGGTGATGTCGCGCGCCGGGTCCATCTTGGTCGAGATGGCCCACATGACCTGTTTCCAGTCGCGGGCGTCGATGTCGTCGTCCACGACGATGACCCATTTGGTGTATATGAACTGGCGCAGATAGCTCCAGACGCCCAGCATCACCCGCTTGGCGTGGCCGGGGTAGGCCTTCTTCATGGACACCACGGCGATGCGGTAGGAACAGCCCTCGGGCGGCAGCCAGAAGTCGGTGATCTCGGGGAACTGGGCCCGCAGCAGGGGGATGAAGACCTCGTTCAGCGCCTCGCCCAGCACCGAGGGCTCGTCCGGCGGACGGCCGGTGAAGGTGGTCAGATAGATGGGGTCCTTCCGCATGGTGATGGCGGTGACGTGGAAGACCGGGAAGGTCTCGACCGAGTTGTAATAGCCAGTGTGGTCGCCGTAGGGGCCCTCGGGCGCGTGCTCGTCGAACAGGACGTGGCCCTCCAGCACGATCTCGGCGTTGGCGGGGACCATCAGCGGCACGGTCTTGCAGGGGACGAGTTCGGCCTTCTGGCCGCGCAGCAGGCCGGCGAACTGGTATTCCGACAGGGTGTCCGGCACCGGAGTCACGGCGGCGAGGATGGTGCCCGGGTCGGCGCCGAGGACGACGGCGCAGGGCAGGGGGCCCTTCTTGCCGGCCTTCTTGTGCCGGGCGTAGTGCTGGGCTCCGCCGCGGTGAGCCAGCCAGCGCATGATGGCCCTGTCCTTGCCCAGCACCTGCATGCGGTAGATGCCGAGGTTGAAGTCGTCCTCGCGGTCGTCGGACGGTCCCCTGGTGACGACGAGGCCCCAGGTGATGAGGGGCGCCGGCTCGCCGGGCCAGCAGCCCTGGACGGGGAGGGCGGTCAGGTCGATCTGGTCTCCCTTGAGCACGACCTGCTGCACCGGGGCGGTCTTCACCACCTTCGGCCGCATAGACATCACCGTCTGGGCCAGCGGAAGCATCTCCATGGCGTCGGACAGGCCGCGAGGCGGAGTCGGGTTGCGCAGGAAGGCCAGCAGTTCGCCGACCTCGCGCAGTTCGGCGGCGGTGGTGCGGGTCTTCTTGTCCATGGTCACGCCCATGGCCACGCGCTTCACCGTTCCGAACAGATTGGCGAGGCAGGGGATGGGGCTGATCGAGCCGTCCGGCATGACCGGCTTTTCAAACAGCACCGCCGGACCGCCGTTGCGCAGCAGCCGGGTCTGGATCTCGGTCATTTCGAGGTGGGTGGAGACGGGCTCGGACACCCGAACCAGTTCGCCCTCGGCCTCGAGCATCGCCATGAAGTCGCGCAGGGATTTGTAGGCCAAGGGGAACGCTCCGTGAGGGCGTCATGGATTAGGCGGAGGCAGGCGTCGTGTCACCCGCGACCTTGCCGCAGGGGGCTGGGTGAACTAACTTAGCTAATATGCGCCAGGTCAATATCCACGAAGCCAAGACCAAGCTTTCGGAGCTGATCGCCGCCGTCGAGGCGGGCGAGGAGGTGGTGATCGCGCGAGCGGGCAAGCGCGTGGCGCGGCTGATCGCCGAGGCGCCCGAACGCAAGGTCTATCGTGAGCCCGGCGCGTTGAAAGGCCAACTGATCTGGGATGAGAAGGCCTGGCGCGAAGGCGACGCGGAAATCCTTGAGATGTTCGAGGAGTCCGCCAAGGCGCCTCTTGATCCCGACAACAAGCCGTGAGGCCCTACTGGCTCGACAGCAACGTTCTGCTCTGGTGGCTGATCGATGATGAAAGGCTCAAGAAGCACGATGTTCGAGAGCGGCTTCGGTATGCCCGGCGCGTCATGGTCAGCGTCGTTTCGCCTTGGGAGCTCTGGATCAAACAGGCGACCGGCAAGCTGACTCGGCCATTCGACTTCGACGAACAGGTCGCCTTGGGGTTGGGCCTGGAGCTTGTCTCACCGACCCTCGCTGACGCCAGTCTGGCGACAGGCCTGCCGCTCCTGCATCGCGATCCGTTTGACAGGATGATCGTCGCCCAAGCCATCAACCGGCAGGCGACGCTGATCACCAGCGACGAGCAACTGATCCAGTATGGCGGCGAGGTGGTGCTTCTCTGACTTGAGGCGACGGCTCAATACGCCCGCGTATCCGACACCAGCGCCCACAGCGGCAGGTGCAGGGCGCTGGTGGCGGCGCCGATCTGGGCGGTGGTCAGGTGGGCGCGGCCGGCCTCGGCGCGGCGGGCGTCCTCGACCGGCATGTGGATCAGGGCGGCGACGTCCTCGATGGACAGGCCGCGATCCTCTCGCCACCGCTTCAGTCTGGCGCCGACCGCTGCGTCAAGCGGATCGACGCCGGGAAATCCCAGCACCGAGCCCATGCGTCTACTCCCTTGGCGCGCCGACTAGACGCGGCGCTTCAGGCCCATTCTTCATCCCATTTGAACGCCGGATCAATCCAGTCGCCGAGACGGCCGTCGGGACGGGCGAGGGCGTGGACGCGGTCGACCTCCTCTTCCGACAGCTGGAAGTCGAAGATGTCGAAATTCTCCTCGGCCCGGTGAACCTTCGACGTGCGCGGGATGGCGATGACGTTCTGCTGTATCAGCCAGCGCAGGGTGACCTGACCGGGCGTCTTGCCGTGGGTCTTGCCGATCTCGACCAGGGTCGGGTCGTCGGCGATGGCGCCCTGGGCGAGCGGCGACCAGGCGGTGATCGAGGAGTCCAGATCCCTGGCCGCCGCCTTCAGCTTCGAGAGCTTGAGGTAGGGGTGGTATTCGACCTGGTTGGTGATCAGCTTCGCCCTCGACAGTCCCTGCGCCTCGCGGAATTCGGCCGAGGGGAAGTTGGACAGGCCGATGGTCCGGGTCAGGCCCTGGTCCTGGGCCTCGTTGAGCGCGCCGAGGGTCTCGGCGAACGACGGCTCCCGTTTCGGCCAGTGCAGCAGCAGCAGGTCGGGGGTGAATCCGAGGCTGGCGGCGGACTCCTTCGCCTGGTTCAGCAGGCCGTCGCGGTCGAAATGGGCGACCCAGATCTTGGTGGTCAGCCAGAGGTCGTCGCGGGCGACATGGCCGGCCTCGATGGCGTCGCGGATGCCGTCGCCGACGGCGGCTTCGTTGTGATAGATCCACGCCGTGTCGATGTGGCGATAACCGATGCGCAAGGCCTCCGCGACCATGGTCCGGGCCACCTCGGGCGTCAGGTTCCAGGTGCCGAACCCGAGCTGGGGAATGGAATGGCCGTCGACGGTGATGGCGGGCTGGTCGGTCATGCAGAACTCCGGACTGGGGAGGAGTTTAACTGGGGGCGGCGGCCCCAGGTTCAACCAGCCAGTCGAACATCTCGTCCCACAAGGGCTCCATCCGGCGGCGGAAGGCGCCCTCGTGGCCGATGCGGGCGACGCCATAGTCGGCCGGGGCGCGCACCACGACCTCGCGCGGCGCATTGGGATAGACCTCCAGCAGGATGGGCGAGGTCACCGGCGTGGCGATCGGGTCGTCGGTGAAGATCCACGAGCGGATCGGCGCCGTCACCGCCTCGAAATGGTGCGGCCGCAGGCGGTCCTTGAGCTCGTCGCGAAAATACGCCGGCTTAAGGCACCAGCGCCGCCAGGTCCGCCACACGCCGCGCGGCAGGTCGGTCCCGGCCCACAGGCCGCCGCCCTTGATATAGCCGCGCCGGAACAGGCTCCACGGCCCGTAGCCGAGCCAGAAGAACAGCTCGAGCGGATTGTAGGCCCGGTGGTGCCGCCCCCAGTAGCCGCTGCCGACCGAGACGAAGGCGTGGCGGGCGATGCGGTGCTGGTTGGGCATGAAGCCGAGGAAATGGCCGCCGACGCTGTGGCCGACGTGGACGACCGGCAGGCCGGGCGCCGCCTCGATCAGGGCGTCGAGGGCGGCAGGCATGTCGAGCCGGCCCCAGTCGGGATAGTCCATCTCCATCGCCGCCAGATCGTCGGGCCGCGAGCCGGCGATGCCGCGGAAGTCATAGGTCAGCACCGCCGCGCCCTTGCCGGCGAGATGCCGCGCGAACCGGTCGTAGAAGCCCTTGGGGAAGCCGGTGCCAGAGCTGACCAGCACCGCGACGGTCGGGGTTTCTGCGGAGATCAACCGCATCGACAGCGGATAGCCGTCGGCGGCGGGGGCAGTGAAGTCACGGAGGACGGGGTCGCTCATCTCACGGGTCCGTAGTTATTCGCAACGAACCTTAGCCGACTGACGCGGCGTCAGGTCAAGGGCTGGTCCCGCGGCGCCGGCGGGGAGGCGGTCCACGGGCCGAGGGCGAGGAGGCCGTCGAAGGCTGGGTCGAGGTCCGGCGACAGCACGACGCCGCGCGCGGCGGCGTCGTCCACCGGCGTGATCGCCGCCACGCCGCACTCGTCGCGACACAGCCAGGCCTCGCCGCCCTGCCGCGCCACGGCGAGCGACAGGCTGTCCTCGGGCCGGATGTGCGCCGCCGCCGGCAGGCCAATGGGGGAGCCAACGCGGCGGGTCTTTTCGGCGTGGACGCGACCGACGAACACCAGCACGCGGTCGTCCGGGCGGGCGCGCGCCGCCTCGACCCAGACGGCGGCGCGATCCAGTTCGGCATAGGACTGGCCGAAGCCGGGCAGGCGCGGGCTGTCCGGGACGGTGGCGACGACGGTCAGCGGCCGGCCGTCGCGGCGCAGCGCGCGCAGCCGCAGCAGCATCGCCATCATCGCCTCGCTGCCGCGGCCGTCGTGAAACCGGAAGGGGCCGTAGGGGTAGTCGAGCAGGACGGCCCGCGCCGCCGCATCGGTCTCGGCCGCCATGAAGGCGTCGAGCGTCGGCTGCATGGCCGTGGGGAATTCCAGCGCCGCGGTGACCGGGCCCCGCTCCAGCGCGAGGCAGACCAGATCGGCGAAGGCGGCCGGCGCCTCGACCGTCCCGTGCGTCTCGCCGATGAAGATGAAGCGCGTCCCGTCGCGCCACAGGGCGTCAGACCCCGGCAGGGGGGCGCAGGCGGGGGCCTGGCCGAGGGCGAGGGGGGCGGCGAGGGCGGCGAGCATGGGCGTCTCCTCCTGTACGGGGACTGGGAAGACAGGGGGAGATTGCGGCGATTCCCCGGCAAGGACGGCTTGGACACCGGCGCGGCGGTCGGCTAAAGGCCGCTGCCTGAGTTTTCGCCTGAATTTCGAACGAGCGCCCCGATGTCCGACGCCCTTCCCGACCGCCTCTGTGTCGATCCCGACAGCCCGTTCCACGACGCCGACCTGCTGGCGCAGGGCGTCGGCGTCCGCTTCAAGGGCGAGGACAAGACCAATGTCGAGGAATACTGCGTCTCCGAAGGCTGGGTGCGTCTCGCCGTCGGCAACCGCGTCGATCGCCGCGGCAAGGCCCTGACGGTCAAGCTGCAGGGCCCGGTCGAGCCCTACATCAAGGGCGAATAGCCTCGAACCGCCTTATGGCGTGGCTGACAAAACTCCGCCCGAGGTCGCTTCTCCCGCCGGCCTGCCGGGTCTAGGTTCGGCGTCTTCTGAGTCCCGGAGCCGTCCATGCGCCTGTCCGTCCGCCTTCTCGCCGCCACCGCCCTGGCCCTCGCCGCCGGCCCCGTGCTGGCGCAGGACGCTCGCACCGTGCGCGAGGCCGAACAGCTGCGCGACCGGGCGCTGCAGGACAATGTCGCCTGGGAACTGGTGTCCGAGCTGACCACCCGGTTCGGGCCGCGTCTGGCGGGGTCGGAGTCGGAGCAGGCCTCGGCCCGCTGGGGGGCCGGGAAGTTCCGTGAAATGGGCTTCGACAACGTCTCGATCGAGGAGTTCCCGCTGGCCTTGTGGACCCGCGGCGAGGCCCGGGTCGAGATACTGTCGCCCTTCCCGCAGCCGCTCGAGGTCGTCGCCCTGGGCGGATCGATGGCCACGCCGGCGGAAGGGATCGAGGGCGAGGCGGCGATCTTCGAGACCTATCAGCAACTGCTGGACCAGCCCGAGGGCGCGCTGACCGGCAAGATCGCCGTGGTGCTGCAGGACACGGTCCAGGCCCAGGACGGGCGCGGCTATGGCGCCACCTCGCCGGTGCGCGGCAATGGCCCGACCGAGGCGGCGAAGC
Source organism: Brevundimonas sp. (assembly GCF_046295595.1). GTDB lineage: Bacteria > Pseudomonadota > Alphaproteobacteria > Caulobacterales > Caulobacteraceae > Brevundimonas. Next base: position 44,533 of record NZ_JBKBMX010000009.1, read on the forward strand.
GCGGCGCGGTCGGCTATGTGCTGCGCTCGCTGGGCACCCATGATCACCGCTTCGCCCACACCGGCGCGACCCGGGTCGGGGAGGGGACGGTGCCGTCCTTCGCCATGAGCCCGCCCGACGCCGACCAGCTGCGCCGTATCGTCGCCATGACCGACCAGCCGGTGCGGATGCGGCTGTTCTCGAGCGGCGGCTTCACCGCCGACAGCAAGAGCCAGAACGTCATCGGCGAGGTGCGCGGGTCCGGCGCCCCGGAGGAGGTCATCGTCATCGGCGGCCACCTCGACAGCTGGGACCTCGGCACCGGGGCGATCGACGACGGCGCCGGGGTGGCGATCACCGCCGCCGCCCTGAAGCTGATCGAGGACATGCCGCGCAAGCCGCGCCGCACCATCCGCGTCGTCTGGTGGGGTTCGGAAGAAGTCAGCCAGCCGCCGCCGGCTCAAGGGCTGGCCGGCGCGCGCTTCTACGCCTCCAGCCGCGCCGCCGAGATGGCCAACCATGTCGCGGTCAGCGAAAGCGATTTCGGCGCGGGCCCGATCTACAGCCTGGCCCTGCCGGCCGGCGCCGCCGACACCGATTTCCGCCGCGCCGCCCAGGCGGTGCTGACGCCGCTGGGGGTGCTGTTCGACGGTTCGCCGGCGACCGGCGGCGGCCCGGACACGGGTCCGACGGTGGCGGCCGGCGTTCCGGCCTTCCGCCTGAACCAGGACGGCACCGACTATTTCGACACCCACCACACCGTCGACGACGTGCTGGACCGGATCGACCCGGAGGCGATGGATCAGAACGTCGCCGCCTGGGCCGCCTTCCTGTGGCTGCTGGCCAACTCGGATGTGGACTTCCGCGCGCTGAAGCCGGCGCAATAGGGTTCACCGCCGCGAGCGTGGCGAAACTGGTAGACGCACGGGACTTAAAATCCCGCGACTTCGGTCATGCGGGTTCGACCCCCGCCGCTCGCACCACCCCGGCGCCCCACTTCCATTTCCAGCGCCCTTCGCCGCCACCGCGGTCAGACGCCAGCGCGTGAGCGCGGCGCCACGGCCGACCGCGCCACGTCCACGGCAAGATGTTCACACACACGAGAGGGAATATTGACAAGCCCGGCGTTGCGTGTCCCTCTTCCGTCCAAGCGCTGACGTTCATGATCGGCGTATGGGAGGGACAACACATGAGGGCGATACTGCTCGCTTCCGCCTGCGCCGCTGCGCAGATGGTCGTCGCCGCGCCGGCTCTGGCCCAGGCGCAACAACAGCAACCCGCGGTTTCGGCGTCGGAAGACGAACGCCAGGACCGTCAGGCCACCAGCATCGAGGACGTCATCGTCACCGCCACCCGGCGCGCGGAACGGCTGCAGGACGTGCCCGTCAGCATCACGGCCCTGTCGCAGGAGGATCTGAACGAGCGCGGCATCGTCAACTACGACGGCCTCGCCACCGCCACGCCGGGCGTCGTGCTGAACCGGGCCTCCGCCAATTTCAACAACTTCACCGCCCGCGGCATCGCCACCAACGGCTATGGCGCCAATCTGCAGAGCACCGTCGCCATCTATCTGGACGAGCTGCCGATCTCGTCCAATGGCAACTCCACCATCCTCGATCCCAGCCTTTATGATGTCGAGCGGATCGAATTCCTGCGCGGGCCGCAGGGCACGCTGTTCGGATCGGGATCGCTGGCCGGCGCGCTGCGTATCCTGACGCACGATCCGGACCCGAGCGCTTTCGACTTCTCCGCCCTTGTGGACCTCGGGACGACCGAGGAGGGCGGGCTGCGCCAGCGTTACAATGCGATGGTCAACGTCCCGCTGATCAGGGACGAACTGGCCCTGCGCGTCGTCGGCTTCTCGCGGCACGAGGAAGGCTGGGTCGACAACGTCGGCACCGGCATCGAGGACTCCAACTCGCTGGTGCAATACGGCGGCCGCGCCATCCTGATGTGGGCGCCGACGGAGCGGTTTTCCGCGCGCCTGATGTATTCGAAGGAGATCAGCAACCCGCATGACTCCTCGCTGACCAACCCCGACAGGGGTGAATACGTCCGCCTGACGGATCGGCCCGATCTGTTCCAGAGCGACATGACCAACTACAACCTGACGCTGGAATACCAGTTCGACGGGGCGTCGCTGACCAGCTCGACGACGCAGTCCGACTATACCGGCCTGTTCTATGTCGACCTCGCCGGGACCTACGCCCAGGCCTTCCCCTTCGCCCTCGACGCGGACGCCTGGGACAAGACCTTCGTCCAGGAGGTGCGGCTGGTGTCGGATCCGGGCGGCAGCTTCGACTGGTCGGTCGGCGGCTTCTATTTCCGCAAACGCCGGGACGTGGATTACAACTACCGCTCCAGCGAGGAATTCCTCGCCGAGCAGGGGTTCACCGGCCTGCCGGACGAATACTATCTGCGCTTCGGCTCGCATTTCATCGCCCACGAGGTCGCGGCCTTCGGCCAACTGACCTACCGGTTCACGCCGGACCTGTGGATCACCGGCGGCCTGCGCTACGGCACCACCGACGCCCAGGGCTTCACCGAAGACGGGGGCTACACCTCCGACTATCTGACGCGGGCCTATGTCGCGGAGGTTCTGAACTTCCCCAACCCGGGTCCGCTCGTCGTCACCGACGTTCCGCCGGTGACCGGGGTCAAGGCCGAGGAGAGCGGCTTCTCGCATCGGCTGAGCCTGTCGTGGCGCCCGACGCCGGCGGTGACCACCTATGCGGCGGTGTCCACGGGCTTCCGGCCGCCGATCGTCAACGCCCGCGCCGGCGCGCCGCCGCCCGCAACCTTCCCGGACGACATCATCATCCCGGACGGGGCCACGTCCGACAATCTGACCAACTACGAGATCGGGTTGAAGGGGCGGTGGTTCGGCGGCCGGCTGGTCGCCGATGCGGCCGTGTACTGGATCGACTGGAACGATATTCAGGTCCAGGCAAACCGTGTCTCGGACTCGGTCCAGTTCGCCACCAACATCGGCGGCGCGACCAGCAAGGGCGTCGAGATGTCGGTCATCGCCATTCCGGCGGATGGCTGGACGGTGGCCCTGACCGCCGGGTTCAACGAGGCCAAGGTCGACGACCTGACGCCCGAGGAAGCGGCCATTTCGGGGGCCGTGATGGACGCGCGCCTGGCCGGGCCGGAAGTCCAGGGCTCGGTGCGGGTCAACTACGAATGGCAACCGACGGCGGGAATCATCGCCAACGCCTCGGTCGCCGTCTCGCACGTGGGCAGCTTCCCCAACAGCTTCCCGAACACGCCGGGGCAGCCGCTCGTGCCGCTGCCGACCTATGACGACACCGACGCCTACACCTTCGTGAACGCCAACCTGGCCCTGGCCTTCGACCAGTTCACTGTCGCCGCCTATGTCGAGAATCTGTTCGATGACCGGTCGGTGAACTACATCCATCCCGAGGCCTTCCTCGACGGTCGCTATGGCCGTCTGCGCCCCCGGACCATCGGCGTTCGTGTCGGCTATGAGTACTGAGATGGGAACCGTCGACACCACCGTCCCGGGTGCGCCTGTCGCGCGCCCGGGGGCCCGGGCCTGGTTCGTTCTGGCCGTCCTGTGCTTCGTCTATGTGCTGAACTTCCTCGACCGGCAGCTGCTGTCGATCCTGGCCAAGCCGATCCAGGATGAGCTGGGCGTCACCGACGGACAGCTGGGGCTGCTCGGGGGCTTCTATTTCGCGCTGTTCTACTGCGTCCTGGCGATTCCCGTCGGCTGGCTGGCCGACCGGACCAACCGGGTCCGGGTGCTGGCCTTTTCCTGCGCCCTGTGGAGCGCGGCGACGGCGGCGTGCGGCCTGTCGACCAGCTTCGGCCAGCTGGCCGTCTCGCGCATGGCCGTCGGTGTCGGGGAGGCCGGCGGCGTGCCGCCGTCCTATGCGATCATCTCGGACTATTTCCCGTCCGGGATGCGGGGCCGGGCGCTGAGCCTGTTCAACCTCGGTCCGCCGATCGGTTCGGCCCTCGGGGTCGCCTTCGGGGCCTCGATCGCCTCGGCCTATTCATGGCGCGACGCGTTCCTGTGGGTCGGCCTGGTGGGCGTGGTCACCGCCGTGTTCGTCTGGCTGTTCGTGCGCGAGCCGAAGAAGGGCAGACTGGACCAGCCGCTCGAGACCCATCCGCCGGCCGACGCCGCGCCCGTGCCCCGGGCCGGCTTCCTGGCCACCTGCAAGATGTATTTCGCCAATCCCGTTTTGCGCGGCATGGCCCTGGCGTGCGGCGCGACCCAGTTCATCACCTACGCCCTGCTGAATTTCGCCACTCTGTTCCTTATGCGCGAGAAGGGCATGACGCTGCAGGAGGTGGCCCTGTGGTACGCCCTCGTGGTGGGCATCGGCGTCAGCGCCGGCATGTTCGCCTCGGGCTGGCTGATCGACCGGCTGAGCCGGCGCTCGAAGACGGCCTACGCCTGGCTGCCGGCCGTGGGCCTGGCCCTCGCCGCGCCCTTCTTCGCCGCCTTCGTCTGGGCGCCGAGCTGGCAGCTGGGGCTGATCTTCCTGATCCTGCCGATGGGGCTGAACTATTTCTACCTCTCGCCGGCCATCACCATGGTCCAGGAAGAGGTTCGCCCGGACCAGCGCGTGCTGTCGGGCGCCCTGCTGCTGCTGGTCATGAACCTGATCGGCCTGGGGCTGGGACCCACCTATCTGGGCGCGGCCAGCGACTTCTTCCGCGCCAGCTATCCCGACAATTCGCTGCAGATGGCGATGTACACCCTGCTGCCCTTCTACGGCCTGGCGATCGCGATGTTCGTCGGTCTGGCGGCGACGATCCGGCGGCAGGCCGCGAAGGAGGCCCGGGCATGATGCGGATATCCACTGGCGTTCTGGCCGCCCTGGCGGTCGCCGGCTGCGCCCTGATCCCGACGGCGGCCTCGGCCCAGCCGGTCGTCGACGCCCCGGCCGGGGCGGTGCGCGGCGAGGCGGCGGAGGGCGTCAATGTCTTCCGCGGCCTGCCCTACGCCCTGCCGCCGACGGGCTGGCGTCGGTGGCGGGCGCCCGCGCCGATGCCCCGCTGGAGCGAGACCCGCGACGCGACGGCGTTCGGGCCCGCCTGCCACCAGCCGACCGCGCGCGGGACCAGCATCTACGCCGCCGCCGAGCCGCCGGAGATGAGCGAGGACTGTCTGTCGCTCAACATCTGGTCGCCCGAGGGCGCGACCGAGGCACCGGTGTTCGTCTGGATCCACGGCGGGGCCCTGACCACCGGCGCCAGCAGCGAGGCGATGTACGACGGGGCGCGGCTGGCCGCATCGCAGGGCATGGTGGTGGTGTCGATCAACTATCGCCTCGGCGTGCTGGGCTATCTGGCCCACCCCGAACTCAGTGCGGAGTCGCGCCGCAAGGTCTCCGGCAACTACGGCCTGCTGGACCAGATCGCGGCCCTGAAGTGGATCGAGGCCAATATCGCCGCCTTCGGGGGCGACCCGGACAGGGTCACCATCGCCGGCGAGTCCGCGGGCGCGCTCAGCGTCATGTATCTGATGGCCTCGCCGCAGGCGCACGGTCTGTTCGACCGGGCCATCGCCCAGAGCGCCTATATGATCTCGACGCCGGAGCTGCGCTCCAGCCGCTACGGCGATCCGCCGGCCGAGGCCGTCGGCGTCTGGCTGCAGAGCCAGCTGGGCCTGACCAACCTCGCCGACCTGCGCGCCATGGACCCGCAGACCCTGACCACCTCGGCGGTCCAGACCGGCTACCATCCGTGGGGGACGATCGACGGGGAGGTGCTGCCGGAGCAGATGGTCGAGATCTTCGACCGCGGCCAGCAGGCCGCCGTGCCCTTGCTGGTCGGCTTCAATCAGGGGGAGATCCGCTCGCTGCGCGCCCTCGCGCCGCCCGCGCCGGCCACCGCCTCCGACTACGAGGCGGCCGTCCGCAGCCGCTATGGCGAATTGGCCGACGCCTTCCTCGCCCTCTATCCGTCCAGCGACATCGCCGAGAGCGTGCTCGCCGCGCCGCGCGACGCCCTGTACGGCTGGACCACCGAACGGATGGCGCGGCGCCAGACCGCCCTCGGCCAACCGGCCTTCGTCTATCTGTTCGACCACGGCTATCCAGCGGCGGACGAGGCCGACCTGCACGCCTTCCACGCGGCCGAGATTCCGTATGTCTTCGGCGGCCTCGACCGGCTCCCGCCGCGCTGGCCGGTCATTCCCGACACCCCGGTCGAGCGGGGACTGTCCGATGCGTTGATGGCCTGGTGGGGCTCGTTCGCCCGCGACGGCGCGCCGACCGCGCCCGGTCAGCCGGCCTGGCCCGCCTGGGACCGGACCCGGTCCTACATGGCCCTCGAAGAGGCCCCGGTCGTCCGCGAGGGCCTGATGCCCGGCATGTTCGATCTGCGCGAGACCGAGGTCTGCCGACGCCGCGTCGCCGGCGGCACGCCGTGGAACTGGGCTGTCGGCGTGATCGCCACCCCCTTGCCTCCTGCTGCGTCGCCCTGCCCATGATCGATGGAGAAATGCAGGCCTTCCCCCTGACGCTCGACAAATTCCTCGATCACGCCGCCAAATGGCGTCCCGGCGTCGAGGTCGTGACGGCGGTGGGAGAGGGACGGGTCCAGCGCGTCGGCTACGCCGAACTCCGGCGGCGCAGCCTCAGGATTTCGGCGGTGCTGGCGGGCCTCGGCGTGCGGGCGGGCGAGCGGGTGGCGACCTTGGCGTGGAACACCCAGGCCCACGTCGAGGTCTGGTACGGCGTCATGGGCATGGGGGCGGTGTGTCACACGCTGAACCCGCGCCTGACCGAGGCGCAGCTGGCCGCCATGGTCGGGCAGTCGCAGGCGCGCATCCTGATCGCCAGCGCCGACCTGGCGCCGCTGGCGCGGCGGGTCGCGGCGCGGACGCCGACGCTCGAGACGGTGCTGACCATCGACGCCCCGGCCGGCGCCGCCGGCCCTGCCGCCGACGACCTCGAGCCGCTGATCGCCGCGGCTGGCGAGGATGCGGTCTGGGGCGGCTTCGACGAGACCGCGCCTTGCGGCCTGTGTTTCACCTCGGGGACCACGGGCGCGCCCAAGGGCGTGACCTACACCCATCGCTCCAGCTTCCTGCACACCCTGCGATTGCTCCAGGCCGACGTCATGGCGATTACCGCGACCGATGCCGTGCTGGCGGCGGTGCCGATGTTCCACGCCAACGCCTGGGGCCTGCCCTTCGCGGCGCCGGCGGCCGGGGCGCGGCTGGTGCTGCCAGGGCGCGAGCTGGACGGGGCCAGCCTCGCCCGGCTGATCAACGCCGAGGGGGTGACGCTGGCGGTCGGCATCGCAACCGTCTGGCTGGGGGTGCTGGAGCATCTGGAGGCGACCGGCGGCGAGACCCCGAGCCTGAAGCGGATCATCGTCGGCGGCGCGCCCATGGCGCCGGCCCTGATGGAGCGGATCGAGCGGCGGCTGGGCGTTACGGTGCAGACCAGCTGGGGCATGACCGAACTGTCGCCGCTGGGGACCTGCGCGCCGCCCGACGATCCGGATCGGACAGCCCAGGTCTCGGGCCGCCCGGCCTTCGGCGTCGACCTGCTGCTGACCGACGCCGACGGCCGGACCCTGCCGGAACAGCGGGGCGTCGAGGGCCATCTACGCGTCCGCGGCGCCGCCGTTCTGGAACGCTATTTCGGCGAGACCGACAGCGCCACCGATGCGGACGGATGGTTCGGCACCGGCGACCTCGCCCGGATCGGCATCGACGGCGATCTGGTCATCACCGGCCGGGCCAAGGATCTGATCAAGTCCGGCGGCGAATGGATCAATCCGGCCGAGATCGAGGCCGTGGTCAACGAGCACCCGTCGGTTTCCCTCGCCGCCGTGATCGGCCGGCCCGACCCGAAATGGGGCGAGCGGCCCGTGCTGGTTATCCAGACGCGGGACGCGCAGGATGTCAGCGACGAGGACATCCTGTCGCCCTTGCGCGGCCGCGTGGCCCCGTGGTGGATTCCCGATGAGGTCATTCGCTTGCCGGAGATGCCCCTGGCCTCGACCGGCAAGATCGACAAGATGCGCTTGAGAGTTGACTATGGCGGCTGCTGAAAAGACGTCCGGACGCGAGACGCCCAAGGCGCGGAGCGAAGCGGCCGAGGCCGCCAGGCCGCGGCGACGGCGCACCAAGGTCGAACAGCGCGCCGACAAGATGGAGCAGATCCTCGACGCGGCCGAGTATCTGTTCTCGGTGCACGGCCTGTACGGCGTGACGCTGAAGGACGTGGCCCAGCGGGTCGGCGTCCACCACACCCTGCTCAACTACTATTTCACCGACAAGAAGAAGCTGTTCGACGCCGTCATCGCGCGGCGGGCCGAGGTCACGAGTGGGCTGCGGATGAAGGCGCTGGATGAGTATGAAGCCGCCAGCGGCGACACGCCGACGGTCGAGGGCGCCCTGCGCGCCTTCCTCGACACCGACCTCGACCTCTACAGCCAGGGCGGGGAGAACTGGAAGAACTACGGCGCCCTCGGCGCCCAGGTTTCCAACACGACCTATGGCGCCGAGTTGATGGACCTGCATTTCGACCCGGTGGTCCTGCGGCTGATCGATATCCTGAAGAAGGCCCTGCCGGGCTGCGCCGAGGCCGACATCTTCTGGGGCTATCACTTCGTCACCGGCGGCCTGATGCTGACGCTGGCGCGCACCGGGCGGATCAACCGGCTGTCGGGCGGGCTGTGCGACTCCGATGATTTCGAGGCGGTGAAGGACCGGATGGCCACCTTCATGGCCGCCGGCTTCCTGAGCATCTGCAAGCCGGGCGCCGCGCGGCCGGCGCTCTGAACGATCCAATCACACACAACGGGAGACAAGGCATGACGCTCAAGGGGCGGGTGGCGATCGTGACGGGCGCGGGCGGCGGGCTGGGACGCCAGCACGCCCTGTATCTGGCGCGTCAGGGGGCGCATGTGACGGTCAACGACCTCGGTCAGGCGGCCGCCGACGCCGTCGCCGCCGAAATCGTCGCGGCGGGCGGCCACGCCATCGCCGTCGCCGGCTCGGTGACCGACGAGGCCGCGGTCGAGGCGATGGTCGAACGCACGCTGGCGACCTGGGGCCGGATCGACATCCTGATCAACAACGCCGGCATCCTGCGCGACAAGAGCTTCGCCAAGATGAGCCTCGACGACTTCCGCCTGGTGCTGGACGTGCATCTGATGGGCGCGGCGGTCTGCTCCAAGGCGGTGTGGGAGGTCATGCGCCGGCAGACCTACGGCCGCATCGTCATGACCACCTCGTCCTCGGGCCTCTACGGCAATTTCGGCCAGGCCAACTACGGCGCCGCCAAGATGGCCCTCGTCGGTCTGATGCAGACACTCGCCATCGAGGGCGAGAAATACAACGTCCGGGTCAACTGTCTCGCCCCCACCGCCGCCACCCAGATGACGCAGGGCGTGCTGTCGGAGACGAGCCTGACCCAGCTGGATCCGGCGCTGGTCAGCCCGGGACTGCTGCCGCTGGTGGTCGAGGACGCCCCGACGCGCGCCATCCTGTGCGCCGGAGCCGGCCATTTCGCCCGCGCCTATGTCACCCTGACGGCCGGCCGATACATCGGCGGCGAGGCCGGGGCGGGCGAGCGGCTGCAGGCGGCCTGGGCCTCGGTCTCCGATCCGGACGGCGCCATCGTCCCCGACTACGGCTTCACCCAAGCCGAACGCGAGGTGGCCAGCGCCGAGGCTCACGCGGCGGCGGCCGTCGCGTGATGGCCGGGGGCGGGAGGATCGCCGGCCCTTGCGCCGGCTGATCGGCCAGTTTCACCCGGCGCTCCGCAGCCAGGCGCGAGCGCATAACTTCGTGTTTCCGGCTGCGAACCGGCCTTAACCGGGCGCGCTTTCATGGCACAAGGGAGCTTCCCCTTTCAGTCCGTATGGATATCGCATGAAAAGAGCCCGGCGCGCCCGCATCGTCGCGACCCTCGGACCCGCCAGTCGGGCGCCCGGCACGGTCAAGGCCTTGGCCCAGGCCGGGGTCGACGTCTTCCGTCTGAACTTCAGCCACGGCTCGCATGAAGACCACGCGGCGGCGCTGAAGGCCGTGCGCGGCGCCGAGATGGCGCTGAAGCGGCCACTCGGCGTGCTGGCCGACCTGCAGGGGCCGAAGCTGCGGCTGGGCCGGTTCAAGGACGTCGAGATCGACATCAAGCCGGGCCACAAGATGCGCTTCGACCTCGACCCGACGCCGGGCGACGCGACGCGGGTGCAGATGCCGCATCCGGAAATCTTCCGCGCCCTGCGCACCGGCATGCTGCTGCTGCTCGACGACGGACGGGTGCGGCTGCGGGTCAATGAGCGCACCGACGACTGGGCCGATGTGACGGTCGAGAGCGGCTCGAAACTGTCCGACCGCAAGGGCGTGGCCGTGCCAGAGGCGGTGGTGCCGGTCTCGGCCCTGACGCCCAAGGACCGCGAGGACCTCGCCTTCGCCCTGCGCATCGGCGTCGACTGGGTGGCGCTGAGCTTCGTCCAGAAGGCCGAGGACATGGCCGAGCTGAAGCAGATCGTGAAGGGCCGCGCCGCCTGCCTCGCCAAGATCGAAAAGCCCCAGGCCCTGGTCGAGCTGGAGAGCATCCTCGACTACTGCGACGGCGTCATGGTCGCGCGCGGCGACCTCGGCGTCGAACTGGACCCCGAAGAGGTGCCGGTGGCGCAGAAGCAGATCATCCGCGCCGCCCGCCATCGCGGCGTGCCGGTGATCGTCGCCACCCAGATGCTGGAATCGATGACGTCGTCGCCGGCCCCGACCCGGGCCGAGGCGTCTGACGTCGCCAACGCCGTCTATGAGGGCGCCGACGCCCTGATGCTGTCGGCCGAAACGGCCTCGGGCGACTATCCGCTGGAATCGGTCGGCATCATGAACCGCATCATGGAGCGCGTGGAGCGCGACCCGATGTGGCCCAGCCTGATGGACGCCGAACACGCCGGCATGGACGAGCACGACGTCGACGCCCTCGTCGCCGCGGCGCGCAAGGCGGCCGAAGCCCAGTCGACCGCCGCCATCGTCGTCTTCACCACCCTCGGCGGGACGGCGCGGCGGATGTCGCGCGAGCGGCCGCTGCAGACGGTGCTGGCTTTGACGCCCAAGCCGGAGACGGCGCGGCGGCTGGCGCTGGTCTGGGGACTGGAGCCGCGTCTCAGCCGCGAGCCCGCCTCGCTGGAGGAGGTCACCGACGACGCGGTCGCCAAGGCGGTCGAGTTCGGCCTCGCCGAGCCGGGCCAGCGGTTGCTGATCCTCGCCGGCACGCCGTTCGGCGCCCCGGGGGCTGCGAATCTGCTGCGACTGGCGCATGTTCCGACGAAGGCGAAGCGCTGACGGGCACCCCCTCCACCGCTTCGCGGTCCCCCTCCCCCTGAGGGGGAGGAGACGTCCGGCATGATCAAATACATCGGCTCGAAGCGCGCGCTGCTGGCGCAGATCGTCGCCGCCATCTCCGGCGTGCTGCCGCAGGGCGGGACCGTCTGCGACCTGTTTTCCGGCTCCGCCCGGGTCGGGCATGCGCTGAAGAAGCAGGGCTTCCGGGTCTGGTCGAACGACCACAACGCCTACGCCCATGTGCTGGCCACGGCCTATGTCCAGGCCGACCGCGACCGCTGGCTGGAGCGGGCGGAGGCGGTGCTGGCCGAACTGCGCGCCGTGGCGCCGGAGGCCGGCTGGTTCACCAAATCCTTCTGCGAGGACGCCCGATATTTCACGCCGGAGAACGGGGCCCGAATCGACGCCATGCGCGCCCGCATCGCGGCCATGGCGCTGGAGCCGGAGCTGGAGGCAATCGCCTTGGTCAGCCTGATGGAGGCGGCCGACCGGGTCGATTCCACCGCCGGCCTTCAGATGGCCTATATGAAGTCGTGGGCCGCGCGGGCGCTGAAGCCGCTTGAGCTCCGGATGCCGGACACCCTGCCCGGCGTGCCGACCGGGCCGTGCAAGGCCACCCGCGCTGACGCCGTCGAACTGGCCCCCTCGGTCGAGGCCGACCTCGTCTATCTGGACCCGCCGTACAACCAGCATTCCTACCTCGGCAACTACCACTGCTGGGAGAGCCTGGTGTTGTGGGACAAGCCCGAGACCTATGGGATCGCCAACAAGCGGATCGACGTGCGCACCCGCAAGAGCGCCTTCAACAGCCGCCCCGGCATCGCCCCGGCGCTGCAGGCGGTGATCGAGGGGCTGAAGGCGCCGAACCTGATCGTCTCGTTCAACGACGAGGGCTATCTGGGCCGCGACCAGCTGGTGGACATGCTGTCGGGGCGAGGCGAGGTGCAGGTCATCGAGATCGCCCGCCCGCGCTACGTCGGCGCCCGCATCGGCATCCACAATCCCAAGGGCGACAAGGTCGGAACCGTGGGCCGGCTGAGGAACGTCGAATATCTGTTCGTGGTCAGCGAGCGCGGGGTGAATCTGGCCAACGCAGCCTGAGCGTGGCGTTGGGAACGCGACGGATTTGCGACCGTTATGTCGGTCATGGAACAGATGACCTTCACCCCCTCGCGGCGTCTGGAAGCGAACCGGGCCTATGGCCGGATGGTAGACGCCTTCGAAACCGTGGCCTGGCGGCCGCCGTCCGCGACGCGCTTCGACAGTCACGTGGCCAATGACGCCGGGGTCCCGTCGCCGGTGGTGAATGAGTGGACCACGGAGCTGCCCGGTTGGGTCACCGTGATCGCCGGCGGCCTGGCCGCGGCTCTCGCCGGCGCCCTGATGGGCGGAATGCTTCAGGTCTGACGCCGGACACGTCCGCTTTTGACGCAGGCGCATGTTTCACCGGCCGCTGGCCCCTTCGGGCCGGGTCTTTGAAAACGTCCAGATCGCAGGAAGTGTCCGTCACCAGCCTACCTTCAGGCGCCGTCAAGGCGCTGAAAACCAACCGCAATCCTCCGAAGTGTCCGAAAGTGTCCCACGAATTTTCCGTGGACACGGACACTTTTCCGTCGGCTCAACCTTCCAGCAGCGCCCGGATAGGGGCCCAGCCGCGGCGGTGGGCCGGGCAGGGGCCGAGGCTCCGAAGGGCGGCCTGATGCACCGGAGCGTTGTAGCCCTTGTGCCCGGCGAAGCCGTAGCCCGGATATTCCGCGTCCAGTTCCACCATCAGCCGGTCGCGCGCCGTCTTGGCGAGGATCGAGGCGGCGGCGATCGACAGCGACAGGCCGTCGCCGCCGACCACCGTCTGCACGTCGCACGGCAGTTGGAACCGGTAGTTGCCGTCGACCAGGGCGGCGACCGGCTGGACAGCCATCGCCTCGATAGCCCGGCACATGGCCAGTCCGGTGGCGTGCAGGATGTTGAGTTCGGCGATCTCCTCGACCGAGGCGAAACCGACGCCCCAGGCCACGGCGCGGGCCTTGATCTCGATCTCGATGGCCTCGCGCCGGGCGTGGGTCAGGGCCTTGGAGTCGTCGATGCCCTCGGGCAGATCGTCGGGGTTCAGGATCACCGCCCCGGCCGAGACCGGCCCGGCCCACGGCCCGCGCCCGGCCTCGTCAACGCCGCAGACGAGGCCGCCGCACGACTGGATCAGCACCGTCTCCAGCGCCAGCGTCGGGAAGCCGCGCGGCGCTTTCGCGGCGGGCTTCACCTTGCCGGTTTTTTTCGCGGGAGCCTTCACGACCCCGCCATCGCACGAACCTGCCGGTGACGGAAGCATTCCACGCCGTGATCGTTGACCATGCCCACCGCCTGCATGAAGGCGTAGACGATCACCGGGCCGACAAAGGTGAAGCCGCGCTTTTTCAGCGCCTTCGACAGGGCCTCCGATTCGGGTGTGGAGACCGGCCGCGCGGCGCTGTCCGGCCAAGCGTTCTGGACCGGGGCGCCGCCGACGAAGGACCACAGCCATTCGCTGAAATCCTCGCCCTGATCCCGCATCTCCAGCCAGATCTTCGCCCCCTTGATGGCGCTGTTGATCTTGGCGCGCGAGCGGATGATGCGCGCGTCGCCCAGCAGCCGTTCGATATCCGCCTCGCCGTAGCGGGCGACGATCTCCGGGTCGAAGCCGTCGAAGGCTTCGCGCATGCCGTCGCGCTTTCTCAGGATGGTAATCCACGCCAGCCCGGCCTGGAAGCCGTCCAGCACCAGCTTCTCCCACAGGGCGCGCGGGTCATGTTCGGGCACGCCCCACTCCTCGTCATGATAGGCGACGTACAGCGGATCGGTCCCGCACCAGGCGCAGCGGTGGAATGAGTCGGCCATGGCGACAGGGTAGGGCGGCCGGCGTCCAAGTGCAGCCTCGAACGATCGGCCTCACTCAGTTCTGAACTGGACAAGCGCCGCCGGAGACGAAACAACTGGTCTTCCATCACGGAGGATTCCCCCATGCGTATCGCCCTGCTCGCCGCCACCGCGGCCGCCCTGACCCTCGCCGCCTGCTCGCAGCAGACCGGCGACAACGCCGCCGAAACTGCCGACGCGGCCGGCGACACCGTGGCCTCGGCCGCCCAAGACACCGCCGAGAACGTCGACACCGCCGCCGACAACACGGCCACCGCGACCAACGAAGCCGCCGAGGACGTCGACGCCTCGATCCAGACGCCCGCCGAGACCCCGGCCCAGTAATCAAACGGGCCTGAGGATCGGTGACGCGCCCGGGGCCCGCCCCGGGCGCGTTTCTAATTCACGGCCCAGTCCGGGCGGCCGACGGTGACGGGCCGTCCGTCGACGGTCAGGGCGCCGTCGATCCGGTCGAGGCGCAGCAGGGCCATGGCGGCGCCGTCGCGGCCGCCGAGCACCTCGCCGGCGCGCAGGTCGCCGTTCAGGATCTCGGCGCCGAACGCCGGGGCCGGGCCGTCGAAGGCGATCGGCAGCATGCGGGTCTTGATCGTCCCCCGCCGCTTCATCCGGGAGGTCGTCTCCTGCCCAACGAAACAGCCCTTCTGGAAGTCGATGCCGTTCAGCAGATCGAAATTCGCCTCGATCGGATAGGTCTTGTCGGACGGGGCGTCGGTCGCCGGATCGGGGACGCCGACGGCGAGGCGATGGGCCTGCCAGTCGGCTTCGGTTGCGTCGACCGCCGCCGCGCCGCCGTAGCGCCGGCCGCCGAGGTCGGGCGCGCGCGGGTCGGCGGTGAAGCCGTCGGCGACGCCGGGCCATGAGGCGAAGACCGCGCGGTCGTCCGCCTCGACCGCGACCTGGGCCCTGAGCCTGTACATCGACAGGCGCTGCAGCAGCGCCTCGCGACGGTCGGCGGCGACGTCCAGCAGCACCCCGGCGGCCTCGCCCCACAGGAACAGATCGAAGAGCAGACGGCCCGGCGGGGAGAGGAGGGCCCCGAAGCGCAACTGGCCCTCCGCCAGGGTTTCGACGTCCTGGGTCAGCAGATTGTGCAGGAAGGGCCGGGCATCGGGGCCCGAGACCCGGATCAGGGCGCGGCTGTCGAGGCGGGCGATGCGGACGGTCATGGAGTGCAGATAGGGAAGCCCGCCCCTGTGGACCACACCCCTTCGACGCTGAGGGATCGGGAGAATCCGTATACGGTCCAATCATGAGCGCCCGGTTCCCCATCCTCTATATCGCCGAGGCGGGCGCACAGGACGCGGTGCTGTCCAGCGGGGTGCTTGCCTGGCTGGTCGATGCCATGCCGCAGGCGGGCTTCACCATCGTCGGATCGCCGGCCAGCGCGCCGCTGTTCGCCGACACGCCGCGCCTCGACCGGCTGATCGTGCTGGAGAAGGAAAGCCGGCTGGACTGGCTGGGCCTGTGGAACCAGGTGCGGGCTACGTCCTGGGGGCTGGTGGTCGACATGCGCGGCTCGGCCCTGTCGGGCAAGCTGAAGCGGCAGAAGCGGGCCGTGCGCGGCGAGCCGGAGGCCGGGGTGCATGCGGTCGAGCTGGCGGCGCGGGTGCTGCAGCTGGACGAGGTGCCAGCTCCGCGGCTGTTCGTCTCCGAGGCGACGCGGGTCTCGGTCGAGGCCCTGATCCCGCCCGGCGAGGGGCCGTTGCTGGCGATCGGGCCGGGGGCAGCGTGGATGGGCCGACGCTGGCCGCCCGAGCGCTTCGCCAAGGTGGCCTCGGCCCTGGTCGGCGACGGCGGGCCGCTGGAAGGCGGCAAGGTCGTGGTGGTCGGCGACGACAGCGATCGAGACGCCGCCCACACCATCCGCCTGGCCCTGCCGCGTCACCGCACCATCGAGCTTCACGGCCGGCTGAGCCCGCTGCAGGCGGTGGCGGCGGTCGGGCGCAGCGCCCTGTATCTGGGCGGGGATTCGCTGTGGACCGATCTGGCGGTGGCCTCGGGCACGCCGGTGGTCGCCGCCTACGGCCCGTCCGACGAGGCCGAGCGGGGGCCATGGGGCGGGATCGCGGTGCGCGGGCCGCGCTCGGTCGAGGAGTACCGCAAGATCGATCCGCGGCTCGATCAGGCCATCGAGCATATGAACGACCTGCCGGCCGAACGGGTGCTGAAGGCGGCTCGCAAGCTTCTGGCGGAGCGGGTATAGGGCCGGGCCATGACCCAGACATACGACTTGATCGTCCGCGGCGGCGAAGTGGCCAATCATGCGGGGCGCGGCCTCGCCGACGTGGGCGTGATCGACGGGCGGATCGCCTTTGTCGGCGACCTGTCGCAGGCCTCGGCCGGCGAGGTGGTCGACGCCACCGGCCTGACCGTCCTGCCCGGCGTGATCGACACCCAGGTGCATTTCCGCGAGCCGGGGCTGGAGTGGAAGGAAGACCTCGAGACCGGCAGCCGGGCGGCGGCCCTGGGCGGGGTCACGGCGGTGTTCGAGATGCCGAACACCGAGCCGAATACGACCGATCCGGACACCCTGGCGGACAAGCTGGACCGGGCCCGGGACCGGATGTGGACCGACCACGCCTTCTACATCGGCGGCACGCACGAGAATGCGAAATACCTCGCCGAGCTGGAGCGGCTGCCGGGCTGCTGCGGCGTCAAGGTGTTCATGGGGGCCTCGACCGGGACCCTGCTGGTCGCCGACGACGACGGGGTTCGCGAGGTGCTGCGCCATGTGAAGCGGCGGGCGACCTTCCATTCCGAGGACGAATACCGGCTGGTCGAGCGACGCCCGCTGGCCCGGCCCGGCGACTGGACCAGCCACCCCGAGGTCCGCGACGCCGAGAGCGCCATCCGCTCGACGCGGCGTCTGGTCGGGCTGGCGCGCGAGGTCGGGGCGCGGATCCATGTGCTGCACGTCTCGACCGCCGACGAGGTGCGCTTCCTTGCCGACCACAAGGATGTGGCCACGGCCGAGGTGACGCCGCAGCATCTGACGCTGGACGGGGACGAGGCCTATGCTCGCCTGAAGGGCTACGCCCAGATGAACCCGCCGATCCGCAACGCGGCCCATATCGCCGGCCTGTGGGGCGGGATCGAGCAGGGGGTGTTCGACGTGCTGGGCTCGGACCACGCGCCGCATACGATCGAGGAGAAGGCCAAGCCCTATCCGGCCTCGCCTTCGGGGATGCCGGGGGTGCAGACCCTGGTGCCGGTGATGCTGACCCATGTGGCCAAGGGGCGGCTGAGCCTGGACCGGTTCATCGACCTGACCTCGCACGGGGCCAATCGGGTGTTCGGCATCGCCGGCAAGGGGCGAATGGCCGAGGGCTATGACGCCGACCTGACCATCGTCGACCTGAAGGCGAGGCACGTCATCGCCCATGCCGACATGGCCAGCCGCTGCGGCTGGACCCCGTTCGACGGCTTCGAGGCGACCGGCAAGGCCGTGGCGACGATCGTGCGCGGGCGGCTGGTGATGAAGGACGGCGAGCTGGTCGGAAGCGCGCATGGGCGGCCGGTCCGGTTCCAGGAGACGCTGGCCTGAGGCCACGGTTTCAGAAGGGTTGGCGGTCGGGGTCGGTGCGCCAGACGCGCCAGCTTTCGACGACCGACCAGACGACGGCGATCATCAGGCCAGCGAACAGGGCGTAGAGGCCGGCCGGCTGCGGCGCGAGGGCGGCGGCGGCGAGGCCGAACAGGCCGAGGACGAACAGCAGCCGCCCGGCCAGCCGGTTGCTGCGATCCCAGGCGAGGCGGCTCTTGTAGGCCCACGGCGTGCGCACGCCGACGAAGGGATTGGGGCCGACCCGGCCGAGGAAGGCGCCGGCGGCGAGCAGGGTCAGGCTGAGGCCCGCCATGGGCAGGCCGCCGGCGATCGAGGTCACGCCGCCGAGGCTGGCGCCGCCGGCGAACAGGGCGACGCCGAGCACGGTGACGACGCAGACCAGCTGGGCCATGCGCAGGGCCCGGCGGCCGGCGGGGTCGCCGGCCCGGGCCGCGGCGAGGCCCATGCCGCCGCCGACCAGCACCAGCAGCCCGCCGAGTCCGGCGATGAGGGCGCCGACCTCCTCGCGCGCGCCCCATCGGTCGACCTCGCCGGACAGGCCGTAGTGGACGGGCATCAGCTCTGTCGGTCCGGCGAAGAACACCCCGGCGCCGGCGCCGGCGATCATCAGGCCCGTGAGCCCGGTGGCGATGTCGGCGATGGCGGGTCTGGCGGGCGGGTTCATGGGCGGTCCCTTGTCTGGTCCGGCGCCCCGGCGCCGGTCATCTGCAGCAGGAAGGCGAGGGCCTCCTCGACGGCCGAAATCTCGAGCCGGTAGCGGATCGAGACCCCGTCCCGCTCGGGCGAGACCAGGCCGGCCTCCTTCAGGGCGTTGAGGTGGCCGGTGATGGTCGGCCAGCTCATGTCGAAGGCGGCGGCGATGTCGCCGGACGGCATCGGGCCCCGGCGCAGCATCTCGATGATGCGGCGCCGCACGGGATGCGACAGAGCCTTGAACAGCACGTTCATAGGGGGAACGCTAATTAGGAAATTCGCTAAGTTCAAGGGTTTTCGATGAAGGGGCCAAAGAAAAAGGGCCGCGTCCATGCCGGACGCGGCCCCTGATCGGGGAACGGGTGAGAACCCTATTCGATATCTTCGTTCAGCAGGCCGACCTTGAAGAAGCCCTTGGCCTGCAGCTCGTTCATGACTTCCATGAACTGGTTGTAGGTGACTTCCGGGTCGGCGCGGATGAAGACGCGCTCGTCCTTGCAGGCCGGGTCGCCGCCGCCGAGGGCGGTGCAGACGTCCGAGGCCAGGCCTTCCAGCGACGACTGCTGGTCGGCGATGAAGATCGAGCCGGTTTCCTGGACGGTGATGTACACCGGGTCCTTCTGCACGGCGTCCGGCGGGGGCGGCACCGCCGGCGGCAGGTCGAGCCGGATCGACACCGTGGCCATGGGGGCCGCGACCATGAAGATGATCAGAAGCACCAGCATGATGTCGACGAACGGCGTGACGTTGATCTCGGCGTTCTGGTCAATGGTGTGGCCCTTGCCGCCACCAGGTCCGGAAAGTTTGGCGCCCATGCGCTGGTTCTCCATCTGGCCCGGCGCGAAGGCGGCGAGCGACGCTAAAAGCTTCGGACCGTCTCTTGGCGTCCCCGGCCCGGCTTGTAAAGCGGGTTCGGGACGAAGTCGGTTCCCTCGCGGCTTTCGTCTACACTTTACGCCTCGGGGGCGACCCCCGTCGGCCCCGATCAGCGCCCCTGGGCCAGCTTCAGGAAGCGGTCCTTGACCGCGGCGTCGGTCTTGAAGGCGCCAGTGAAGCGCGTGGTGATGGTCGAAACGTGGCGGTGATGCACGCCGCGGGTGGTCATGCACTGGTGTTCGGCGTCGATCAGCACGGCCACGCCCGCGGGCTCCAGGTGCGATTCGATGGCCCCGGCGATCAGCTGGGTCAGGGTCTCCTGGGTCTGCAGCCGGCGCGAGAAGATCTCGACCACGCGCGCCAGCTTTGAGATGCCGACGACCTTCTCGTTCGGAATGTAGGCGACATAGGCCTTGCCGAGGAACGGGGCCATGTGGTGCTCGCAGTGGCTCTCGACCTCGATGTCGCGCAGCAGCACCATGTCGTCATAGCCCTGGACGTCCTCGAAGGTGCGCGACAGCTCCTTGCCGACATCGGCGTCATAGCCGTCGAACCATTCGCCATAGGCGTCGACCACCCGCTTGGGCGTGTCGATCAGGCCCGGACGGTCGGGATTGTCGCCGGCCCAGGCCAGCAGGGTCCGGACGGCCTTCAGGGCCTCCTCGCGCGACGGGCGCGTCGTGGTCGGGCCCGTGACCGGGTCATTGTCGCCGACCAGAACGGGCTTGACGGGAGTAAGGCTCATGGGACGGTTCTCGAACGCGCGGCTTTGTAAGTCGCGGGGGACTGTTTATCAGCTTGGCGGCGTATATGGGACCGCTCGTCCGTCCCGCAAGAAAACTCTCCCGCAAAGACCGCTCATGCCCCTGACGATCCACGACACCCTGCACCGCGAGAAGCGCGTGTTCACGCCCCGCGACCCCGACCGGGTGACCCTCTATGTCTGCGGCCCCACGGTCTATGACTACGCCCATATCGGCAACGCCCGTCCGCCGGTGGTGTTCGACGTGCTGGTCCGCCTGCTGCGCCGTGAATACGGGGCCGACAAGGTCGTCTTCGCCCGCAACGTCACCGACGTCGACGACAAGATCAATGCGAAGGCGGCGAAGGAGGGGACGCCGATCGGCGACGTCACCGCCCGCTACGAGGCCGCCTATCTCGAGGACATGGCCCGGCTCAACGTCAGCCCGCCCGATATCGCCCCGCACGTCACCGACCATATGGCCGCCATCGTCGCCCAGATCGGCGCCATCATGGACCACGGCTGCGCCTATGCCGCCGAGGGTCACGTGCTGTTCGACGTCTCATCCTACGAGGCCTATGGCCGCCTATCCGGCCGCAACCTCGACGACATGATCATGGGCGCCCGCGTCGAGGTCGCCCCCTACAAGAAGAACCCGCACGACTTCGTCCTGTGGAAGCCGTCGAAGCCGGGCGAGCCGTCGTGGCCGTCGCCGTGGGGCGAGGGGCGCCCCGGCTGGCATATCGAATGCTCGGCCATGATCGAGGAGACCCTCGGCCTGCCGATCGACATCCACGGCGGCGGCATCGACCTGGTGTTTCCGCACCATGAGAACGAGATCGCCCAGGGCGTCTGCGCCCACGGCCACGCCCATGAAAGCGCGCCGCACGCCGAGTACAGCCGCTACTGGATGCACAACGGCTTCCTCACCGTCGACGCCGAGAAGATGTCCAAGTCGGTCGGCAACGTCCTGCTGCTGCATGATCTGGTGCAGTCGATGCCCGGCGAGGTCGTCCGCTGGGCCTTGCTCAGCGCCCACTACCGCCAGCCCCTGGACTGGAACCAGTCCCTGCTGGACCAGAGCCGCAAGGCGCTGGACCGCCTCTACGGCGCCCTGCACCGCGCCGCCGCCGTCGCCGCCTCGACCGACGAGCCGCCGGTGGAATTCCTCACGGCCATCGAGGACGACCTGAACACCCCGGGCGCCATGGCGACCCTGTTCGCCCTGTCCAGCGAGATCGAGCGCGCCATGACCGCCGGCGATCACGGCGTCGTCGCCCGCGCCAAGGGCGAACTGATCGCCGCCGCCGCCCTGATGGGCGTGCTTCAGGCCGATCCGGGCGCCTGGCTGGAGGGCGAGGTCGCCGACGACCTGCGCGCCGAGGTCGAGACCCTGCTCGAACAGCGCGCCGCCGCCCGCACGGCGAAGGACTGGCCCGAGGCCGACCGCATCCGCGACCGTCTCAACGCCCTGAACGTCGTCGTCATGGACGGCCCCACGGGCGCCACCTGGCGGTTGAAGGGGTAGGGGCGCCAACCGTTCACCTCCCTATCGGCGAAGGCCGATGGGGAGGACGGTCGCTGCGCAGCAGCGGCCAGGAGGGGGCGGCTCCGTCAGATGCTGGTTCGCGCCGGACTCCCCCACCGCCTGCGCCGCCCCTTCCCGATCGTCGCTGACGCGCCGATCTGTCCTCCCCATTCGCCTTCGCGAATGGGGAGGTGAGGGCCATGACGCTGTGCTTACAATCGGCGAATCTATAGTCTAGTTATCAAACTATTAGACAGCCTATTCAACGCACTAGCCTTTTCCCAAACCGTTTTGTCTGTCCTAGGGCGGGCCTCCCGTAAACTGCTGCCCATCCCGTCGAAGGGGAGGGCGTCGGATCCACGTTCCTCGATGGCGGCGGGCTGTGGTCGAGCGATGAAGCCCGGGCGACGGAGAGTCCGGGGGTCCTCGAGGGCAGGGATGGATCCTGCCCGCTTGCTCGCCGCGCGCTAACGGATTGCGGACTGCTGACGTCCCATGGCCGTCATGTCCGCCCCATGTCGGGTGCAGCAATGACCCCGGCGTGATCCGGCAAGGCCCGAATGCCAGGGCCGCCAGCCGGAGGGCGTGTGGAAAACGACTGCGCGGGGCGGTCTGCTTCGTCGAAACGGTTATCTATCAAAGCACCGGGCGAGGCCCGGCCGCCCCGCTCCCTCCCCACCCGCTTGTCCGCAAGCGGCCAAGAGTCATGCCCGCCTCCCTCCCCGCGACGGGGAGGGAGAACCGCTCTCAGGTCTTTGACAATCGAACCGTAACCGCGCCTCAGGTGATGTGCTTCGCCGAGGGGGGGTCGCTGGCCGGAAAGCTCTCCTCGATGCTTTCGTCGATCAGCGCCTCCTGCCGGTTCTCGGCCTTGCGCTCGTCCTCGCACAACTGGTCCGGCTTGCCGGTTTCGCGGTCCGCCTGGCGGGCGTAGGCGACATCGTCGGCCGGGGCCTGCTGGTGTTTCGGGTTGGGTGTCTCGGTCAAGATAAGCTCCTCAATTCTTCGGATGATCTTCGTCGCCGTCCGGGCCGTAGCCCAGTTCGGAAATGTCGTCGTCTGACAGGCGTTTGGCCTCCCAGTGGGCGGCGCTGGCCTGGGCCCCGCGGGCGTTCCGCATCAGGCCGGAATAGACCAGCTCCACCTCATCCGGTCCGCCGCCGCCCGAACTCTCGCCGTCGATCTCGGTCAGCTTTTCGCCGTCGACGCCCAGCAGGGCGTCGGCCTCGGCCTCGATGCCGGAGGCTCCCAGTTCGTCGTCCACGTCGTCGATGTCGTCCTCGTCGAACGGCTCCTCGTCGGCGTCGCCGTCCATCTGGGTGACGTCCAGCACCGGGTCCGCCTCGTCCGGCAGGATGTCGCCGTCGCCCTCATCGTCGATGTGGGTTTCGTCAAAGGTTTCAGACTGTTCCTGATCGTCGGAGTAGTCGTCGATGTCTGGCACGGGAACCTCCATAGCTGGAGGAACAACGCGGCTGAGTCAGGCGGCGTTCCAGCCTTCGGCCACCGCCCGGTCCAGCGCGGCCCGCATGTCGTCGATCACCGCCGGCCAGCCGTCCACCGCGCCGCGAATGAAGACCCTGGTCGCGGGGTAGAAGACATAGCCGTCGGTCTTCATCAGATGCCAGTCGTCGGGCGCGGCCACCAGCCAGGTCCGGGCCCCGCAGGACGCCGCGATATTGGTCCCGGCGATGCCCGGCCCGATCACCAGATCGCAGGCGACCGACAGGGCGGCGACATCCTCGAGGTCGTCCTTGAGATTGATCGGCGGGGTCCACAGCTGCGCCCCCGCCGCCTCGGCGGCGGCGAGGTCGTCCGAGACATCGCCGCACTGCAGGTTGATCATCACGCAGCCCGGCGTTCGCAGGATCGGCTCCCAGCGCTGGAAACTGGAGGCGAAGACGGCGGCCCGTGATCCGGACATCACCAGACTCTTCCAGTGAAGACCGACCTTGAGCCCCGGTCCCAGCTTTTCCAGCTCCGCCTTCCAGTGGCTGACCCGCTCGGGATCGGGCCGGATATAGCCGTGGTGCTTCGGAAACGCCGCCACCGACGGTCGGTAGACCCCCATCAGGCTGGCCATGGGGAACCAGAACTCCGGGGCCTCGTCCGCCGGCAGCTTCTCGATGAAGGGCACATAGCGGGTCAGCCGGCCCTCCAGCCGCACCGCCTTGTGGCCGCCGACGATCGCCTTCGGGAAGCTGCGCTGGAACAGGTCGACCATCCGCCTCTCGACGGCGATGAAGACCTGACCCTCCGGTCCGACCGCCTCGATGACGTCGTTCAGACAGTTGGCGAACACCAGTTCGTCGGCGATGCCCTGTTCCCCGACGATCAGCAGCCGCCGCCCGCGGATATCCTGTTCCGCGGGCGCCCAGCGGGGCGCCGGAACCGCCACCCGCAGGGCGTCCGGCAGATAGGGGTTGAACCGGACCTCATAGGCCTCGAACCCGTCGGGCAGCCTGCCCTCGCCCATCAGCATCAGGGCCCGCGCCATGTTCATCATGGCCACCTCATAGGCGCCGTCGGCGCCCGGCAGGGCCGCCTCCAGGTCCTCCATGGCGCCGGCGATGTCGCCCAGCGGCCGCCGCACATTGGCGCGGTTGTAGCGCGCCTTGGCGAATCCCGGATTCAGCCGCAGCGCCTCCTCGAAGAAGGTCAGGGCCTCGTTCAGCCGCCCCTGGTCGTTCAGCACCGTGCCGAGGGTGTTCCACAGGATCGCGCTTTCCGGCTCGATCTGAAGCATCGGACGCAGGGTCTCGATGGCGTCCGCATACCGCTGCTGATCGCGCATGACGCAGGCCAGGTTGTTGGTCGCCTCGATATGTCCGGGATTGGCGGCCAGAAATTTGACCAGCAGCTTTTCGGCGATCTCGAGATAGCCGAGACGCTGCGCCAGCCGGCCCAGGTCATGGGCGATGTCGATCTGCGCCGGCAGCAGCTTCAGCGCCGCCTCATAGGCGTGCAGCGCGGGCCCGAACCGGTTGACCTTCTCCTGACAGATCGCCAGCACATGCCAGGCCACGCCGTTGGTCTTGTCGGTCTTCAGCACGGCGAGGGCGCGCTCGGCGCCGCCCTCAAAATCGTTCAGGCGGATCGCGGCCAGCGCGGCCTTCAGCAGATCCAGCGACTTCTTGCGGGTCTTGAGCGACCGGTCCTTCCCGGCCGCCAGAACCTGCGAAAGCCGGTTTATGGCCGCGGGAGACGCGGCGTCGCCGGCCATGCCTTGCGCCGTCGGCGCCGGCGCGTGGGCGGCGTCATCCGCCGGAAGGGAGGGGGTCTGGGCGAGGAGCATGGACGACTCGGACTGTGATGACCCGCCATCTAACCGTCGCCAGCCACAATACATGGTTAACCACGACTGTTTATCGTGCGTTTGTTCCGGCTTCCTAACGTCGCCGTGCGCCTGTTCAGGAGACGCCCCGAATGCCGCTGAAGCTGTCGCTGAAGCCCGGTGAGAAATTCGTGCTCAACGGGGCCGTCGTCCAGAACGGCGATCGCAGGGGCGTGCTGATCCTCCAGAACAAGGCCAGCGTGCTGCGTGAGAAGGACATCATGCAGCTCGAGGACGTCAACACTCCCGCGCGGCGGGTCTATTTCCCGGTCATGATGATGTACCTGGACGAGGCCTCGGCGCCGAAGGTCTATGACGAGTTCGCGAGGCGTCTGACCGAGTTCATGAGCGCAACCCGCAATCCGCAGGTCCAGGCCGACTGCGTCGCAGCCTCCCGGCATGTGATGTCGCGCGAATACTACAAGGCGCTGATGGCCGCGCGCAAACTGGTCGATTACGAGGAAAATCTGGCGAATGTCGCTTCAGGCGTACAAGACCGCGGCGGCGCGGGCTGAAAACCCGCGTGAGTTGGAGTATCGGCTGTTCGGGCAGGTGACCCGGGCGCTGATGCACGCCTCGACCGTCGACAAGACCGATATCAAGACCCGAATCGACGCCCTGGACTGGAACCGGCGGCTGTGGTCGACGCTGGCCACCGACTGCTCCGATCCTGGCAACGCCATGGACAAGAGCCTGCGGGCCCAGATCATTTCGATCAGCCTGTTCGTCGGCCGCCATTCCTCCGCCGTCATGCGCGGCGAGGAGGGTTTCGAGGACCTGATCGACATCAATCGCATGGTCATGCAGGGCCTCGCCGGCCCCGGCGCCCAGGCCGCCTGAACTCAGCCGCCTCGGCGGATCAGTTCGTCGGCCAGTTCGGCGGTCAGATAGCCGTCCGCCAGCCGCCCGGTCGCCATCTGCCAGCGACGCAGCGCCGCGCGGGTATTGGCCCCGATCACCCCGTCGATGCCTTGGGTGTCATAGCCGAGGGCGGTCAGGGCGCGCTGGGCCCCGATCCGCTGGTCGCGCGACATCGGGGCGTCGTCGGGCCATGTCGCGACCAGTCCCGGCCGGCCCTGGATGCCGTCGGCGGTCAGGCCGATCGCCAGGGCGTAGCTCACCGAATTGTTGTAGCGCCGGATGACATAGTGGTTCGGCAGGGCGAGGAAGGCCGGCCCGCGCGCACCTTGCGGCAGCAGGATCGTCGCCTCCTCGCCGGCCTCGGCGGCGTTGGGTGCGCCGCCATGGGCGAGGGTCACGCCGCGCGCGGCCCAGTACGACCACGGATGGCGCGGCCCCTCGGCGTCGGAATAGTCGAAGTTCGAGGGCAGGACGACCTCATAGCCCCAGCCCTGACCTCGCTTCCAGCCGGCCTGGGCCAGCAGGTTGGCGGCCGAGGCGAGGGCGTCGGCGTCCGAGCCCCAGATATCGACCTTGCCGTCGCCGGTCTCGTCGACGCCGAGCCGCAGATAGTTGTCGGGCATGAACTGGGTCTGGCCCATCGCCCCGGCCCAGCTGCCCTTCAATCCGGCCCGCGGCCGGCGTTCGTCGACAACGATGTCGAGCGCGTGCTTCAACTGCTGCTCCGCCCAGTCGCGGCGGCGGCCGTCATAGGCGAGGGTGGCCAGCGAGCGGATCACGTCATTGTCGCCCTGCACCTGACCGAAGGCGGACTCCTGGGCCCAGATGGCGACGAGGATTTCGGACGGAACGCCATAGCGCTGCACCACCGACCACGGCACGCGGTCCGTGCGCTGCCGGCCCTGGGCGATGCGGCTGGCGGTGACGGCGTTCTGGACATAGGCCCCGGCCGGGCGGCTGAACTCCGGCTGGTTGCGATCCAGCCGGATCACCGACGGATCGGGCGTCAGCCCCGCCAATTCCCCTTCGTACCGCGCGCGGCGGGCGCCGCCGTGGCGGGCGAGAAAGCCCTGCTTCCAGCCCTCGAAGCCGGCCTGGTCGACCGGCCCGGCCACGGGCGGGGTCGGGACGGGAGCGGGCGGCGGCTCGGCCGGCGCCGGCGCTGGCGTGGGTCCCACAGGCGGGGGCTCCGGCAACATGGGCGCGCAGGCGGCGACGGTTCCGATGAGGATAAGGCGAAGGCTGAAACGCATGATGTGCAAGCTAGTCTCCCCGGCGGCCGGGGCCTCATAACAAGTCCGCGAGTCAGGCGCGCGACGGAAAGATACAGCGCCCGGATGGAGAAAGCGTTGCCGTGAGACGGCCATGCCCTGCCGTTAACCGTCAATGTCCTTGGCGCGGTAACGGGTAGAGGCGCATAGGACGACGGCTCTCTGAGACCGACACGGCCTGGTGGCGGAGGGGCGACGCGTCGGGCCCGCAAGCCCGAAGACCCTCCGTTCGACCCGGAGGCCAGGCCTCCAATTCCTTGCCGCGCCGCTGACCCGCGGGCGGACGACAAAGGCGCCGCCATCCTGTTGACGGCTGAAGGAAGCCTCTCTATACGCACCGCTCCGCCGCAGGTTCGTCCCGCGGCTTTTCTGTTTTGCTTTGCCTCAGGACGACGACCATGAAGGTCCGCAGCTCGCTCAAGTCGCTCAAGGGTCGCCACCGCGACTGTAAAGTCGTGCGCCGCAAGGGCGTCGTTTATGTGATCAACAAGACCGACCCGCGCTTCAAGGCGAAGCAGGGCTGATCCAGCGCTCTAGCAGGCCGCGACCGCGTCGCGGCCGATAGCGCACAAGGATGGTCTATCCACAGGTCGCGGGCCTTGTCCGCGGCCTTTTTCGTGCCCGATGTTGAGCCGGCCGGAGAGGCGTGGTTAGCGTCCGGGCTCTGTTCCATTCCCGCTTTCCAGGAGTCCGCCCGTGGCCGACGACGCATCCTTCGACGCCAGCCCCGACGTCCTGACCTCGGCGGCCCAGGGCCGCCTGCGCACCATCATCGAGCGCATCGAGCGCCTCGAAGAGGACAAGGCCGCCGTCATGGCGGACATGAAGGAGGTCTTCCTCGAGGCCAAGGGCGAGGGCTACGACGTCAAGATCCTGCGCAAGGTCATCCGCATCCGCAAGCAGGACAAGGCCAAGCGCCAGGAAGAGGACGCCATCCTCGACCTGTACATGGCCGCGCTCGGCGAGATCTGACACTGAAGCGAACCGGCTTTGGCGGCGGCAAGGGCGGTTCGAAATCGCCCTCAAGCAGCCGTTCCGGCGATAGGGCGGCAAAAAAGCCGCCCGCCAGTCCGTTTGAAGCCGAACGCAAGGCGGCCCAGCGCGCCGCGCTCAACGCCATGCGGCGCGCCCGTCGGGCCGCCGAAAAGGCCGGCATCCCCCTGTCCGAATGGGAAGGCGAGTTCCTCGATTCCGTTTCGGAGCGGGTGAAGACCCACGGCCGCGCCTTCGGCGATCCCGAACTGGGCGCGCCGGGTCAGGCCCTGTCGGCGATGCAGGGCCGCAAGCTCAAGGAAATCGCCGCCAAGGCCCGCGGCGAGGAACCGAAACGGCGCTGGGGGCGCAAGGCCCCCAGGCCGGCGGACGGCTGATCAGAACAGGATCTTGCGCAGCGAGAGGCTGATCGTGCGCCCCTCGGGATCGAGGAAATCCGGCTGGTAGTTCAGCGGCGTGTCGCCCGTGGCGCTGGTGACCTCGGTGCGGCTGTCGAACAGGTTGCGCACGCCCAACTGCAGGCGCGCGCCCTTGAGCCACGAATATCTCTCGACCCATTTGGTCTGGGCCCCGAGATCGATGAACATGTTCAGATTGACGGTCGCCAGGCTGGAGAAATTCAGGTCCGGACCGGTTCCGCCGTCAATGCGGGTGCCGTCCTGCCAGTTGGCCTGAAGGAAGGCTCCCATGCCGCTCTTGAACACCCCGCCCTGGGCCTGGACTTCATGGCGGGCCGTGCCGCCGCGGCTGGAGGTCGCCGCCCCGTCAAGCAGGTCGAGGATCGGCAGGCCCTCGGCGATCAGGATCTGATCCTGGATCCGGTAGGTATGGTAGACCGACAGCATGAAACGCCCCTGACCGGCCTGCATGCCGCCGCCGCCTCGACCGCCGCCGCCGCCCATGCGAACCATCGGTCCGCCGCCGCCCTCTCGCCGGCCACTCCGGGGACCGCCGCCGCCGGGGCCGCCGGGACCGCCGCCGACCACGATCGGCCCGCCGACTCCGGGCTGGGCTGCGGCCGGCGTCGGCGTTCCAAACGCCTTGGAGAAGTTGAAGCCCGTGCGCACATCCTCGCGCTCGGCCCGGGCGAAGTTGATCGGCCGGGAGTCGATCGCGATCAGATCGCCGTCGGCGTCGCGGCTGAAGCGGCTGGGCAGGGCGGCTTCGAGGTCCGGGGTGATGGTCGGGAAGCTGTTGATCGCATTGTCGGTGGCGTTGCGGGTCCAGGTCGAGCTGATCGACAGATTCTCTTCCTTGAACGGGCGCAATGTGATCCCGGCCTTCCAGACGCGGCGGTCCTCGGCGTCGAGGTCGGCGTTGCCGCCTTCGACCCGGTTGACCAGCACCGTCTCGCCCGTGGCGAAGTCGAACACCGGAACATTGGGCGTCGAGATCACCGGGTCGTTCAGCTGGCCGATCGTCGGCGCGCCCTGCTCGTCGGTGTAGCTGACGAGGAAGGAGACCATCTCGAGCGGCGTCCAGTTCACGCCCAGACCCAGGATGGCCAGGCCGCCGAAGTCCGACAGGTCTTCGTAGCCGGCGTTGAAATTGACCGACAGGTCGCCGAGCTGCGATAGAACCCCGGTGCGGGTGCTGGCGATGGGCAGGTCGAAACTGGCCTGGCCGCTGTAGCGGTCCCGCGATTGCGACCGCTCGGTGGTCACGCCCGAGCGGGTGCTGATCGAGTCCAGCGAGCGGGTGTCGGCGCCGAACTTGAACGTCGAGGAAATGTCGCCCGCCGGCAGCTGCCAGACATCCCCGTTCAGGACCACTTCGGTGGCCAGCGCCTCGGACACCGAATTGGCCGTGTCGTTGGGGGTCAGGGCGAAGTCGGCCGGGACGAGGGTCGCGAACGGATTGGCGTCGGCGTCCCCCCCGTCGAGGCGGGTCTGGAACGGGGCGGCGTTGTAGCCGCGCCCCGTGACGGTGTCCGTCTCGACCCGGTTATAGTCGCCGGACCAGGTCCAGCGCCAGTTCTCGCCGAGGAAGCCGTCGACGAGAACCCCGGCCCCGGCCGTCAGCGAGTCGGTGCTGCGGCCGAGGGCGGCGGCGTCGTCGAGATAGCGATAGACCAGAACATCGTCGGAGAAGTCCGACCAGGGATTGGTCTCGGGCAGGTTCAGCACCACGCCGGGCAGGCCGTTGAAGCTGCGGCTGCTGTTGTCCTCGAGGCTGCCGCTGAAGGTGACCTGCGTCGTGCCGTTAATGTCGCGCTTGACCGTTCCGCCGAGCGTGGTGTTCTCGGTGGCGGCTATCAGGGTGCGGGAGATGCCCAGATCTCCGGTGCGCGGATCGCCATAGGCGGCGGCGAAATCGCCGAGTCCATATCCGCCGGTCGGCACGGGCGCGACCGTAGCCGTTTCGCCGACCAGGCCGGACAGGGCGGGATCAATCTCGGTATCGAACGGATTTCCAGAGATGTTGCCGATCAGGTCATAGGGCGTGGACCCCGGATCACGCACCAGGTCGCGCTCGCTCTCGAACAGCGGCGTCGCCTTTTCGTACTCCAGCTCCATCGACCATCGGTCGCCGCCGGCGATGCGCAGGACATTGGCGTCGACCTCGGTGACAGAGCGGCCGCCGGAGGTCGGCAAACGGCCCTCCAGCTCGGCCGTGAGCGACTGGAAATTGGCCTTGAGGACGAAATTCACCACACGCTGGTCGGCCCGGTAGCCGTATTGCAGGGCGACTTCCTCGGGCAGGATGTCGACCCGCTCGATCGCCTCGGGCGGCAGGCCGCGGATCTCGCGGAAGCCCGAGATGCGCCGTCCATTGACCAGCATCACCGGCTGGCCGCCGGAACCGCGCGAGCTGCGGGTCACCGGCTCCAGATAGGTCAGCAGTTCGGCGATGCTGCCCGCGCCATAGGACTGGATGTCCTCGGCGCTGAGCGTCAGATCCGGCGGGATGTCGCTGTCGACGCTGCCGCGCGGCCGTTGGCCGGAGACGGTGATCGTGCCCAGATCGACGGCGCCGTCGAGGTCGTCGTCATCGGCGGTCGGGGCAGGCGTCGCGTCCTCGGGCGTCGCCTCCTGGGGCTCCGCGTCCTGCGGTGTCGCGACCGGCCCGGAGGCGGCCGGCGGGGGAACCTGCTGCACAGCCGGTTGGGCCGCGGGCGCCGGCGCGGTCTGGATCATGCCGGCCATAAGGCCGGACAGGGCGGTGGTCACGAGCAGCATGCGGCGATGTTCCGGGAGGAGAGAGACAATGGGCTTGAACGTGCCGCCCCGGCATTTCCGTCGTGTTGCAAGCGCGAAACGGGCCGGGGCGCCGCCGGTGCTGTCGCACGACGGGGCCGTCGGACCTGAGTGAACTTTCGTTCAGGTTGCAGTCCTTCTGAAGGCGTCGCCGGCGGGCCTCAGCCCGCGTCCCGGATCGCGCCCTCGAGGCCCTGTTCGCGGACCTTGCGGTACAGGGTCGAGCGGCCGATGCCGAGGCGGCGGGCGATCTCGGACATGTGACCGGCATAAACCTCGATGGCGTGCTGGATCAGGTCGCGCTCGATCTCCTCCAAAGTCCGCAGATGACCGCGCTCGTCGAGAATGCGGATAGGCGTGTCGGGCAGTGGCGGCAGGTCCACACCGGCGGCCAGCATCGCCGCCAGTCCGTCGGCGGCCTGACCGTCCGGCCCGCCCTCCGCCGGCAGGAAGGGAGCGGCGACGCCGGAGATGGCGGGAAAGTCGTGCGGCTGCAGGAAGGGGGAGTCGGACAGCACGATGGCGCGGTAGATGGCGTTTTCCAGCTGGCGGACATTGCCGGGCCAGTCGAAGGCCGACAGCAGGGCCAGGGTCTCGGGGGCGCAGCCGGCGACGCGCTTGCCTTCCTCGACATTGAAGCGGCCGATGAAGTGGTCGACCAGGGCCGGGATGTCCTCGCGCCGGTCGCGCAGGGCCGGGGCCTCGATCGGGAAGACGTTCAGGCGGTAGAACAGGTCCTCGCGGAACCGCCCCTCGCGCACCTGTTCGGCGAGGTCGCGGTTGGTGGCCGAGACGATGCGGACGTCGACCTTGACCGACCGTTTGGAGCCGATCGGGTCGATCTCGCCCTCCTGCAGGGCGCGCAGCAGCTTGACCTGCATGTCCAGCGGCAGTTCGCCGATCTCGTCGAGGAACAGGGTGCCGCCGCTCGCTTCGGCGAACTTGCCGAGGTGTTTGTCGCTGGCCCCGGTGAAGCTGCCCTTCTCGTGGCCGAACAGGATCGACTCGACCAGATTGACGGGCAGGGCGCCGCAGTTGACGGCCACGAACGGCTTGCCGCCGCGGTCCGAGGCGCCGTGCAGGGCGCGGGCGATGACTTCCTTGCCGACGCCGCTCTCGCCGGTGATCAGCACCGGAATGCCCGACTTGGCGGCGCGCAGGCCCAGCGAGCGGACCATCCGCATTGGCGCGCTCTGGCCGACCAGATCGTCGAACGAGGTACGGCCGCTGACGTGCTTCTTCAGCCGCCCGACCTCGGCCGTCAGCTGGGTCAGTTGCAGGGCGTTGCGGACCCCGACCAGCAGACGTTCGGCCGAAACCGGCTTGACGAAGAAGTCCTGGGCCCCGGCCTGCATGGCCTTGACCACGGCGTCGACGCCGCCCGAGGCGGTCAGCACGATCACCGGCGTGGTTACGCCCGCGGTGCGCATCTCGGCGAGGGCCTCCATGCCGCTCATGCCCGGCATGATCATGTCCAGCAGCACCACATCGGCGCCGCCGCCCTTGGTCAGCCGGTCGATGGCCTCGCCGCCGGACTCGGCGTGGACCACGGCATAGCCCTCGCGCTCCAGCACCGCCTGCGCCAGACGGCGCTGGGAGGGATCGTCGTCGACCACGAGTACGGTCTTGGCCATGGAGCGCCCTTCATCATCACGTCAGGCCGGTCCTCGTTGCGGCGGGACTGGCTCATTCCGGGACGTTTTAGGCCGCACAAGGTGAAGATCGGGTTGTGCGGGGTGGTGAGCGCAGGGTTAACGGGCGAGCTTGAGTGGCTTAGGGCAGCCTTGTGCAGGCCCGCTCCATTTCAAGGTGGCTGACTTCTTCGACGTGTTGATCACTCGGAATGATCAAGTCAGGCCAACGAGGCGGCGCGAATCTGGGGGGCTCGCCGCGCAAGACGTCACGAGCATCCCTTTTCGGCTGACCGGGACACCAACCTGGCCGGTAGTTGCCACGCCGGCCCCAGCCGCTGGACTCACTCTTTGCCCACAGCGCGATGCTACGCTCATCTGCAACAAGGACTTCCACGGCTCCGTCGCCGTCGAGGTCACGGACCGTGGCGACACACGCCGCCGACTTGTCGCATTTCGCCCGCTCGTCGGTCGGCGGGACCGGAACGGCGAAGCCCTGCGGCAGCGCCGCGCCGGCGGGGACGACCTCGAACTCGGGCGTCCGGTTCGGCGATCCAATGTCAGCGTTGTCCCAGCGGTTCGTGACCGCTTTCACGTTGCGGGCGCTGCGCGCGACCACCGGATCCGACGATCGGGTCAGCCGCTCCAGCGCCGCCTCGCCGGCCTTGCCGCTCTGGAAGCGCAGGAAGCGGTAGTCGAACTGATCCGGCTTCACCGCCCCGCGCTCCAGCCGGGCGACTTGATCGGCGACCGACAGACGCGCCGGATCGGCGATGGGGCTGAACAGGGCGAGGATGACGGCGATCTCCAGCACCGCCGTCGCGACATTGGTGCGCTCCAGCGGCTGCATCCAGCCCGCGCCCTTGCGCCAGAACGGGCTGAGGGCGGCGAAGCCATAGCCGGCCGCATAGGCCGCGCCGATCACGGCGCAAGCCGCGGCGATGATCCGGTCGGGCGTCAGCCCGTGCTGGCCGATGCGCAGGGCCAGACCCCAGAAGGCGATCAGGACCAGCGGCGTCAGCAGCACGGCGGCGACGCGCACCGCGCCGCGCAGGATCGCCGGCGGCAGATTGTCGGCCCGCCCGTCCTGATAGGCGGTGTTGATGAGGATGATCAGGGTCGCCGCCGCCGAGAGCACCAGGGCGGTGGCGCTGCCCGTCTCCCACAGACCGTCCAGACCGGTGAAGGGTAGGGCGGCGAGGAAGCCGGCGACCAGCACCGTCATCAACAGCAGGAGCCATGACAGCAGCATCAGGGCGACGCTGCGCACACCCCGGATCAGGCCGTCGCGCACATCGGTCAGGTGCACGGCGATGGCGAAGACGACGGTGGTCACCGGAATCGAGAACCAGTCCTGGCCGATCAGGTCGCGCAGGAAGTCGAGGCCGATGACATTGAACAGGGCGGCGCCGAGGAACAGCAGCAGCCAGAAGGCGCCGGTGAAACCGATCGACAGGACCAGCTGCACCCCGGCCTTCCACGCCGTGTCGAAATAGGTCGGGAAGGCGGCGATCCACCGCCGCTCGAGGTCGGCGGGCAGCACCAGATGGTGGCCGATGAACAGGGCCGTGGCCGCGAAGAACGGCATCGGCCACGGCAGGAACGGCGGATAGCGGCCGGAGCCGTATTCGGCCGCCCCCTGACTGGCCACGCCGTGCCAGCCCAGCAGGGCGAGAAAGGCGGTCGCGGCGACGCCCCACGCCAGCAGCACGGGCCAGCGCATGCGCCCGACCCCGGCCAGCATCAGGACCGGGACCATGACCAGGATCATCGCCAGCGGCCCGAACACCTCCGGCTGGGTGGCCGGCCAGTGCAGGTCCTTGGCGCAGGTTTCGGCGGTTTCGCAGACCCTTCCGAAAAGCGCAGCCGAACGGTACAGCCACCAGAGGGCCGCACCCTGCAACAGGCCGATAGCCAGCCGCGCCGCAACCAGCAGCGGCGATCCAATGCGGCCCAAGCTGTCCCGGCCTGTGGCTTCGATGGCGTCCGTCATGCGATCCTCCCCGATCGGGTGGCATGTGACCCGGTTTATGCATCCCTGCCTAGGCCCGCGCTTGAGTTCCCGCCCGTTCCGTGTATAGAGCGCGCCTCTTCCGTCGCAGCTTTTCGCCGCGGCGGTCCTGTCCGAGAACTTCGGGGTCTGGGGGTCACCCAGACCATAAATGTCAGAGAGCCCTCTGACGCCGTGGGGAGATGGGGATGCAGACGACCACGTCACCCGGTTTCCGGGGGCACGGGGTTTGAGCTTCCTTCGGACATTACGACCGGCCTGAACGCATCGCAGCGATGCGCGGCGCTTTGGCCAATCCGTCGTCGGGAATAAGCCCGGCGGCGAATACCAGACTGGAGACCGCAATGGACCGCGCTCAAAAAGCCGAGTCGATCGAGACGCTCAAGGGCGTCTTCGCCGACGCGGGCGCCGTGGTCGTGACCCACAACCTGGGTCTGACCGTTGCGGACATGGAAGACCTGCGTGGACGCCTTCGCAAAGAGGGCGGCACGTTCAAGGTGGTCAAGAACCGCCTGGCGCTCAAGGCGCTCGAAGCCGACGAAGGCAGCGACTACCACGGCCTGTTCAAGGGTCCCGTGGGCATCGCCTATGCCGACGACGCGGTGACGGCCGCCAAGATCACCGCTGAATACGCCAAGGCCAACGACAAGTTCGTGGTTCTGGGCGGCTTCATGGGTGAGAAGGTTCTGGACGCGAAGGGCGTGGAGACTCTCTCCAAACTGCCGTCGCTGGATCAGATCCGCGCTTCGCTGCTCGGCCTGCTCAACGCCCCCGCGACCAAGATCGC
Source organism: Brevundimonas sp. (assembly GCF_046295595.1). GTDB lineage: Bacteria > Pseudomonadota > Alphaproteobacteria > Caulobacterales > Caulobacteraceae > Brevundimonas. The sequence goes on from NZ_JBKBMX010000009.1 coordinate 80,216, forward strand.
CGGCGTCGTGCAAGCCCCGGCTTCCCAACTGGCCCGCGTGTTCAGCGCGTACGCCTCGAAGGACGCCGCGTAGGCGACATCGCCTCTTTCATCTCTGCAAACTCTCTACTGAAACCCAATCCTCCGAAGGAACCTACCCATGGCCGATCTCGCCAAAATCGTTGAAGACCTGTCGAAACTGACCGTTCTGGAAGCCGCCGAACTGTCCAAGCTGCTGGAAGAAAAGTGGGGCGTCAGCGCCGCTGCTCCGGTGGCCATGGCCATGCCGGCCGGTGGTGGCGGCGCCGCCCCCGCCGAAGCCGCTGAAGAGCAGACCGAGTTCACCGTCGTCCTGCTGGACGGTGGCGACAAGAAGATCAACGTCATCAAGGAAGTCCGTGGCGTGCGTTCGGACCTCGGTCTGAAGGAAGCCAAGGACCTGGTCGAAGGCGCTCCGCAGAACGTCGTCGAGAACGTCTCCAAGCAGAACGCCGACGAAGTCGCCAAGAAGCTGACGGAAGCCGGCGCCAAGGTCCAGATCAAGTAAGATCTGGATCAGCCGTCCGCCCCGAAAGGGGAGGAAGACCTCAGACGGGTCCGGAGGGAAACCTCCGGGCCCGTTTTCGTTGGGGTGGCGGGCAGGGCGTGGGCTTCCCACCTGCCGTGCCTCCCCAATCGAAAGGCCTCCCCGTGAAGATTCTGATGGTTCTGACCTCGCACGACGCGCTCGGCGACACCGGCAAGAAGACTGGCTTCTGGCTGGAGGAGTTCGCCGCCCCCTACTACGTCCTGAAGGACGCGGGGGCCGACATCACCCTGGCGTCGCCCAAGGGCGGCCAGCCGCCGCTGGATCCCAAGAGCGACGAGCCCGACGCCCAGACCGACGCCACGGGGCGCTTCAAGGACGATGCGGCGGCGAAAGCGGAACTGGCCTCGACCCGGCCGCTGTCAGAGGTGTCGGCCGACGACTTCGACGCCGTCTTCTACCCCGGCGGCCACGGCCCGCTTTGGGACCTCGCCGAGGACCCGGCTTCGATCGCGCTGATCGAGGCCTTCGCCAGGGCTGACAAGCCGGTCGGCGCCGTCTGCCACGCCCCGGCGGCCCTGCGCCATGTGAAGGGCCCCGACGGCGAATTCCTGGTGAAGGGCCGCAAGGTCACCGGCTTCACCAATGGCGAGGAGGAAGGCGTTGGCCTGACGGATGTCGTGCCCTTCCTCGTGGAGGACATGCTGATCGCCAACGGCGGCCGCTATTCGAAGGGCGCGGACTGGGGCGTGCACGTCGTCACCGACGGCAAGCTGGTCACCGGCCAGAACCCGGCCTCCTCGGAAGGCGCGGCAGAGGCGCTGCTGGCCCTGCTGAAATAGGAGGAAGCGGAAGGGGGCGAGCGGCCCCCTTCCAGCGCTCAGCGCCGGCGCGGAGCGAAGATGTCGGCCAGCCGGTCGCGCGTGCCCTCGATCCGCTCCAGCCGCGGATAGCGCAGGCCGTCATGCCAGGCGAAATTCACCGTGCGGAACTCGTCGCCCCGCTTGATGACCAGAGCGATCGGCTCGCTGCCGCCCTTGGCGGCGGTTACCGCATCCCGCAGCGCCTCGGCGGAGGCGACGCGATCGCCGACCGCGACCAGCTCCCAGCCCGCGCCCAGCCCCTGTTCGAAGGCGGGACCGCCCCAGCGGATGCCGGTGATGCGGTTGCCGGCGCCCAGACTGAACCCCAGCGAATACTGGAAGTCATTGCCCCAGCCGCCCATCATCCGCTTCTCCAGCGGCGTCAGTTGGTCGACCCATGTCAGCCGCCAGCCGGCGCGCTCGATTCCGTCCAGCGGGGCCTCGGCCCCGGGGCCGACGGCGTCCAGCCGGGTGCGCAGGAAGCTGGCCCAGTCGTGCGGATGGACCGCGTTCAGATGCTCGACGACATCCTCGAACGTATAGGGCCGCGCCTCCCAGACGCCGTCTTCGCTCCCGTAGAAGCTCCTGGCGAAGTCATCCAGCGACTTGCGCTCGCGCGTGGCCTCGCGGATCAGGGTGTCGGCGTCCAGCCAGATCAGCAGCGCCTCGCGGTAATAGTCACCCGTGCCGCGCATCCACGACGGCCATGGGTTGGAGGTGCGATAGCCCAGCAGGTTGTGATTGGTCGTGTCCTGCAGCGCCCGCCATTCCCGTCCGGGCTGCTGGTCGTAGAAGCCCGCGACTTCCGCCAGATTGACGACGGCTTCCTCGACCGTTCCGAGGCCCGACCGGGGCGTGAGCACATCGCCCCAGTACTCCGTCTGGCCCTCGTAGACCCACATCAGGCTGTTCTGGGTCGGCACGTTGAAATTGGCCACCAGCTCATCCGATGGCCGCCGGTATTTGCCATTCCAGCTGTGCACATACTCGTGCGGCAGCAGACCGCGTGAGCCATAGGCGGGATTGGGCGCGGTGAAGAAGGTCGGACTGGCGGTATTCTCGGACGACCGGTGGTGCTCCAGCCCGATGCCGCCCAGTTTCGACGTCAGGCCCAGCAGGAATTCGTAGCGATCGAAATGGCGCGCCCCGAACAGGCGGTCGGCCTGATCGACCAGCGCCTCGTATTTGGCGATCCATTCCGGACTGGCGTTGATCGAGGCGGCGGTGTCGCCGACCAGGTTCAGATGGACCGGCGACCGGCCGCCCGGATCGATATCGATGCGGCGGTAGTGCTTGCCCGCGAACATCGGGCTGTCGGCCAGATGCTCGAGCGAGATCGGGGCGAAGGTGGCGACGTTTCCGTCGCGCGAGACCGTGTCGAGCGCCACGCCATAGTCCCAGCCCTCGGGCAGCACCACGGACGGGGCGAAGGTGATCCGGCCGTGGCTGTAGCCAGCCGGATAGAGCACGGCCTTCTCCCACTGCAGATTGACGATCTCGTCGGTCATGACCACGCGCCAGGTCGAATTGTCCGGCTGGGTCAGCCATTCGAACCCGACCTCGATCGTCTCGACGCCGGCCGGGATGTCGAGATGGAAGGCGTGCGGGTCAACCGTGTCGCGCAGCCACTCGATGCGCTGGCCGTTTCCCGTCACCGTCAGGCCCGAGATCAGCTGGATCGGCCCGGTGTCGGCGTGGTTGCCGGGAATGAATTTCGGATACTGCAACACCAGCGAGCCGGCGCTGACCGGCACGGTCTGGTTCACCCTGATGACCTTGTGCGCCAGATCGGTCAGGTCGACGCGGATGCCGATGGTCCCGGGATAGTCGCGGTCCTGCGGCGCCGGGATCGGCGGCAGGGGGCGCGGCAGGCTGGTCGGCGCCGGCAGGGGCGTCTGCGCCTGCGAGGCCGCGACCTGGGCAAGCGCGGGGGCGGCGGTCGAGACCAGAAGCAGGGCGAGGGCGGTGGATTTTAGCATGGTCTTACCTCGCGATTAGCGGCGGCGGGGAGCGAGGATGTCGCCCAGGCGGTCGGGCGTCCCCTCGATCCGCTCGAGGTGCGGGTATCGCAGGCCATCGTGATAGTCGAACCGCACCGTGCGGAAGCGCTCGCCATTTTTCAGCATCATCTCGATCGGGGTCGTATTGCCCTTCGAGGCGGTGATCGCCGCGGCGATGACGGCCGGGCTGGCGGCGCGGCCGTTGACGGCGACGATCTCCCAGCCCGAGGTCAGCCCCGCCTCGAAGGCCGGCGAGTCCCAGCGCACCGACGAAATCCGGTTGGCGCTATTGGTGCTAATGCCGAGGGAGTACTGGAAGTCGTTGCGTCCGTACTCGCCGTACAGCGCCTTCTGATAGGGGTTCGGCTCCTCCCTGAAGACCAAGCGGTAACCGCCCCGCTCGATGCCGTCCAGCGGCATGGCCGCATCGGCGCCGACGGCGTCCAGACGCGTGCGCAGGAAGGTCGCCCAGTCGTTCGGCTGAACCGCGTTGAGGGTCCGCACGATGTCGTCGAACGTGTAGGGGGCGGGATCCCAGTCGCCGTCCTCGACGCCGTAGAAGGCCTTGGCGAAATCGTCCAGCGACCGCCGGCCGCCCGATTGCTCGCGGATCCAGGTGTCGGCGTCGAGCCAGATCAGGGCCCCTTCGGAATAATAGTCCTCGCTGCGCTGCATGCTGCCCCACGGCTGCGGCCGCCGCTGGGCGATGATCGGATCGTTGACGGTGTCCTGCATGGCGCGCCAGGCGCGACCGGGGCTCAGGCCGTAGGTGGCGGCGGTCATGGCCAGCGAGCCCAGTTCCAGCTCCTTGCTCAACAGGCCGGCGCGGGTGGTCAGCACCTGACCCCAGTATTGGGTCTGGCCCTCATAGACCCACAGCAGGGTGTTCTGCATCGGCTCGTTCAGGGTCGGGGTCAGCTGGTCCGCCGGGCGCCGCCATTTGCCGTTCCACGAGTGGACGTATTCGTGGCCCAGCAGATCACGGTCGCCGAGGGTGTCAGAGGGCGCCGTGAAATATTTCGTGTCCACGCTGTTCTCGGACGAGCGGTGATGCTCCAGCCCGATGCCGCCCAGCTTGTCGCTCACCGCCAGCAGGAAGTCGTAGTGGTTGAAATGCCGCGCCCCGAACAGGCGGTCGGCCTGATCGATCAGATCGCGGTGCAGCTCGATATGCGGTTCCGTGGCGGCCAGCATGGCGGCGTCGTCGGCGACCACGTTCAGCCGCACCGGCGAGCGGCCGCCCGGGTCGAGATCGATCTGGCGATAGTGAGCCCCCGCGAACACCGGGCTGTCGGCGAAATGCTCGAGGCTGATCGGGGCGAAGGTCGCGAGGCCGTTTTCGAAGCTCTCGGTGTCCAGCGCGGTGCCGTAGCGCCAGCCCTCGGGCAGGCGCAGGGTCGGGCGGAAGGTGATCTGGCTGGAGTAATAGCCCGCCGGATAGAGCAGGGCCTTCTCCCACTGGATGTTGAGCATGTCCTCGGTGATCACCACGCGGCCCTGGCTGCCGTCGATCGGCGTCAGCCATTTGAAGGAAACGTCCAGCGCCGTCGCGCCGGCGGGGACCTCGATCTGGAAGCCGTTGGTATGGACGGTGTGGCGCACCCAGCGCAGCGGCTGGCCGTTGGCGGTGATCTGCAGGTCGGCGATATCGTCGACGGGGCCGACCGGTCCGTGGTTGCCGGGAATCCACTGCGGATAGAGCAGGACCATCGGCCCGGCGCCGGTCACCGGGATGGTCTGTTTCACCGTGACGATGCGGCGGTCGAGGTCCGTGGCGTCCATGTCCAGCGAGATCACGCCGGGGTAGGGCGCGTCCCGCGGCGCGGGGATTGGCGCCAGCGCGCGATCAAGCGCCGGCGTCCCCACCTGGGCCAGGGCGGGCGCGGCGCCGAACAGAAGCGCGGCGGCGCAGGCGGAAGCAAGCAGGCGGGCGGGACGCATCATCGGAGGCTCTCGGTCATTGAGGTTTGACGGCACGCTAGAGCGGACCGACGGCTCGCCGGATTAAATCCTCGTCATGTTCCGGGTTCCGATCAGTCGGCAGGCTTCACTTCGAGCAGCTCGACGGTGAACAGCAGGGTCGAATTGGGCGGCAGTTCGTCGCCGCCCACCCAGCGCTCGCCGTAGCCGAGGGCGGCGGGGATGACGAACTCAAAGGTCTCGCCCTCACGCATCAGGCCGACCCCTTCGGTCCAGCCCTTGATCACCCGGTTGAGCGGAAACTCCGCCGGCTCGTTGCGGGCGTACGAGCTGTCGAACTCGCGCCCGTCGACGAAGGTCCCGCGGTAGTGGACCTTGACCGTATCGGTCGCGGCGGGCTGTCGGCCGGACGGTTTGGCGCCGCCCACGCGGCGGTATTGCAGGCCGGAGGCGGTCGTCGTCCAGCCGCTCCGGGCGGCGTTCAAGGTCAGGTAGGCCGCGTTGCCGGCGTCCCAGTTGGCTTGGCTCGTCGTTCCGGAAAAGTCGAGGTCGCTCGCGGGCGGCGCGGAAGCGCAGGCGGCGAGGGTCAGGGCGGCGGCGGCCGCGAGAGCGATGCGTGTCATGCGGCGACGCTAGCGGGCCGAACGGCTCCCGTGAAGCCTGCTGAAGCAAGGCGCCCGACCAACGCCGGAGGAGGGGCTCAGCCCTTTGGCGCCTGTCTGCTTGACAAGACATTATGTACGCTCGACATTACATTTAGACATCTGGAGCGTACGTGTGAGCAGAATTTTCGGCGTGTTGGCGATCAGCCTGGCCTTCGGCGCCTTTCTGGCCTGGCCCTTCTTCGCCTGGCCGGTGCGTCCGGGCTGGATCGGTGCGGCCGTGCTGTTGCTGGTCGCGGTCGGGGTTCGCCGCCACTGGGACGCGCGCGGGCGAGTGGCCGGCGACGATCCTGGCGCGCGGGAGCGCCAGTCGTGGCACGCCGTGGCCGCGCTCGGCGTGTTGAGCGGTCACCTGATCGCCGCCCTGGCGCAACAGGTCGATCTGCATGTCGGCCGGGGCAACACCCTGGCGCTGGACAACTGGACCCTGCTCGCCGCCGCCGCCCTCGGCTGGCTGATCGTGCGCGCCCCGCGGATGGTGAAGGATGAGCGCGACCGCGAGATCGCCGCGCGCGGAGCCCATGTCGGCCACGCGACCCTGACGGGGCTTCTGGTGGTCCTGCTGCTGACGCTCGGTTTCGCGCCGCCGCCGGTGGTGGATCAACTGCAGCCCTTCGTCCTCGGCAATGTGCTGGTGGTCCTGATCCTGCTTGCGGCGCTGGCGAAGCATGCGACCCAGCTGGTCGGCTACTGGGCTGCACGGCCGGGGGACGACCTCAATGGCTGAGCTGGCCATCGGCAATCATCTGCGGCGGCTGCGCTTCGAGCACGGCGAGATGACCCAGGACGCCCTCGCCCGATCGGCCGGAGTGACCCGGCAGACGGTGATTTCACTGGAGGCGGGCCGTTACGCCCCCTCGCTGGAGCTGGCCATGCGGCTGGCCCACGTGTTCGGGCGGGGCGTGGACGACGTCTTCTTCTGGCGGACGCCGCCGACGCCCTGACGACTGAGCGAGTTTCATCTTCAACGCGCGCCACGGCGCACAGACGGGATACGATCCATGACGGCTGGACAGCACACCCTCCGGTCCCTCGCGGGCGCCGCGGCCCTGATCGCCGTCATGGCGGCCGGCGCGGCGACGGCCCAGACCTTTGAGATCACCCCCGGCGGAGACGTGCTGCAGGGGCGGCCGGTCGCCGTGCGTCTGACAGGGGTGACCCCCGGTCGGGCCGTCGAGATCAGCGCCGAACGCCGCTTCGGGCGTCCCGAGCCGATGGTCTGGCGCTCCAGCGCCGCCTTCATCGCCGACCCGCAGGGCGAGATCGATCTGACGGCCGACCCGGCGATGGGCGGGACCTATGACGGAGTCGACGCCGCCGGCCTGTTCTGGTCGATGACGCCGACCCCGACGCCCGCGCCCGCAGACTGGCGGACCGGCGAGGTCCGGCTGACGGCGACGGTCGACGGACAGGTCGTCGCCACCGGCGCGACGCGTCTTATCGGAGCCCTGCCGGCCGTCGGGACGGAAGAGATTCCCGGCTTCCCGGCGGCGCGGCTGTTTCGCCTGCCCGGGGGCGGCCCGCGGCCGGTGATCGTGGTGCTACATGGCGCGGACGGCGGAACCGGAGCCAGTGACCGCTTCGGTCGCAAGCTGGCCTCGCTTGGCTATGCGGTGGTCGGCCTGCCCTACTATTCCCCGGACTGGGGCGCCTACGGTCCACCCAAGGAAATCGCCGAACTGCCCGGCAGTTTCATCGACATCCGCATCGACCAGATCGCGGAGCTGCGTGACTGGCTGCGCACCCAGCCGGGCGTCGACGCCGACCGGATCGCCCTGTTCGGCGGCTCCAAGGGGGCCGAGTTCGCCCTGATCGCGGCCAGCAAATACGACTGGATCACCTCGGTCGTGGCCTTCGCCCCGTCGGACCTGGTGTGGGAGGGCTGGGGCCTCGAGACGCTGGAGGGCGAGGGCCTGCGCTCGTCCTTCTCGCATCAGGGAGAGCCGCTGCCGTTCATGCTCTATGTCGGCTTCCTCGATGGACTGCTGGCGGGGCCGGGCAATGCCGATCTGCTGAAGATCCACGAGGACGGCCGCGCCGCCCATCCTGACCGCGAGGCCGCCGCTCGTATCCGGGTCGAGGACTATCCGGGGCCGGTGCTGCTGGTGGCGGGCGATGCCGACCGCGAATGGCGGTCCGGCCAGATGGCGCGCAACGTGGCCGCGAGCCGGACGGCCGCCGGGCGCGAAACCACCCTGCTGATCTATCCCGAGGCCGGCCATGACGTTGGCGGCGACGGCTGGGCCCCGACCGCCGGGGAAGTCGCGCGCGGCGGCGGTTCGGCCCGGGCCAACGCCCACGCCCAGGCCGATGCCTGGCCCAAGGTACTGGACTTTCTGGAACGGTCGCTGGGCACGGACGAAAGATAGGGAAGCGAGGGCCTTTATTTCGCCGTCAAAGCGAGTATATCAGCGCGTTCCGCTAGCTCCATAAGAGATACGCGCGAAAGCGCCGAGGCCCGGTTTGTCGCCCTCCGACCGGTGCGAAGGCGCGCTCCTTCCCAAGGGAGCCCTACATTTCAGGCGTCCTGGCTGAACAAGCCGAGGGTGGACGCCGAAACCGATGGTCACGGGTCGCCGGAATGGCGGAGCCGTGGCTGCTGCATTGAGCGCGGGCTGCCCGGCCTCGCGCGATTGGGAAGACAGAATGGCCAAGTCCAACGCCGAACTCGCCGTCAACGGTCAGTTTGCCACCGCCACCTCGTTCACCGGCAAGAAGCGCATCCGCCACTCCTTCGGGCGGATCCCCGAAGCGGTGCAGATGCCGAACCTGATCGAGGTTCAGCGCGCCTCCTATGAGCAGTTCCTGCAGCGCGAGGTGCGCTCGGGACCGCGCAAGGACCAGGGCATCGAGGCGGTCTTCAAGTCGGTCTTCCCGATCAAGGACTTCAACGAACGCGCCATCCTGGAATACGTCTCCTACGAGTTCGAGGACCCGAAATACGACGTCGAGGAATGCATCCAGCGCGACATGACCTATGCCGCGCCGCTGAAGGTCAAGCTGCGCCTGATCGTCTTTGAATCGGACGAGGAAACCGGCGCGCGCTCGGTCAAGGACATCAAGGAGCAGGACGTCTACATGGGCGACATCCCGCTCATGACCGACAAGGGCACCTTCATCGTCAACGGCACCGAGCGGGTCATCGTCTCGCAGATGCACCGTTCGCCGGGCGTCTTCTTCGACCACGACAAGGGCAAGACGCACAGCTCGGGCAAGCTGCTGTTCGCCGCCCGCGTGATCCCGTACCGCGGTTCGTGGCTGGACTTCGAATTCGACGCCAAGGACGTGGTCTACACCCGTATCGACCGTCGTCGTAAGCTGCCGGCCACGACCTTCCTGATGGCCCTCGGCATGGACGGCGAGGAGATCCTCAAGACCTTCTACGAGACCGTGCCTTACGAGAAGCGCGGCGAAGGCTGGGTCACGCCCTACAAGGCCGAACGCTGGCGCGGGGTGAAGCCGGAGTTCGATCTGGTCGACGCCGACACCGGTGAAGTCATCGCCGCCGCCGGGACCAAGATCAGCGCCCGTCAGGCCAAGAAGCTGGGCGACACCACGACCTCGCTGTCGCTGGCCGCCGACGCCCTGCTGACCAAGTACCTGGCCGCCGACGCCGTCAACTATGAGACCGGCGAGATCTACGCCGAGGCCGGCGACGAGCTGGACGCGCCCACCATCGAACTGCTCGAAAGCCACGGCTTCACCACCATCGACGTGCTGGACATCGACCACGTCACGGTCGGCGCCTACATGCGCAACACCCTGCGCATCGACAAGAACACCGGCCGCGAGGACGCGCTGTTCGACGTCTACCGCGTGATGCGTCCGGGCGAGCCGCCCACCCCGGAAGCCGCCGAAGCCATGTTCAACTCGCTGTTCTTCGACAGCGAGCGCTACGACCTGTCGGCCGTCGGCCGGGTCAAGATGAACATGCGTCTGGAGACCCCCGAGGTGTCCGACGAAATCCGCGTCCTGCAGAAGGACGACGTCCTCAAGGTGCTGCAGATCCTCGTCGGCCTGAAGGACGGCCATGGCGAAATCGACGACATCGACAACCTCGGCAACCGCCGGGTGCGTTCGGTCGGCGAACTGCTGGAAAACCAGTACCGCGTCGGCCTGCTGCGGATGGAGCGCGCCATCAAGGAGCGCATGTCCTCGGTCGATATCGACACGGTGATGCCGCACGACCTGATCAACGCCAAGCCGGCCGCCGCGGCCGTGCGCGAGTTCTTCGGCTCGTCGCAGCTGTCGCAGTTCATGGACCAGACCAACCCGCTCAGCGAGATCACCCACAAGCGTCGCCTTTCGGCGCTTGGCCCGGGCGGTCTGACGCGCGAGCGCGCCGGCTTTGAAGTCCGCGACGTGCACCCGACCCACTACGGCCGCATCTGCCCGATCGAAACGCCGGAAGGGCCGAACATCGGCCTGATCAACTCGCTGGCCACCCACGCGCGGATCAACAAATACGGCTTCATCGAGAGCCCCTACCGTCGCGTGAAGGATGGCAAGGCGACGGACGAGGTGGCCTACATCTCGGCCATGGAAGAGGCGAAATACACGATCGCCCAAGCCAACATCGAGCTCAAGGACGGCATGATCGTCGAGGAGCTGGTTCCGGGGCGCATCAACGGCGACTCGCAGCTGCTGATCCGCGCCGACGTTGACATGATGGACGTGTCGCCGAAGCAGGTCGTTTCGGTCGCCGCCGCCCTGATCCCCTTCCTCGAAAACGATGACGCCAACCGGGCCCTGATGGGCGCGAACATGATGCGTCAGGCCGTGCCGCTGGTTCAGTCGGACGCGCCGCTGGTCGGCACCGGCATGGAGTCGGTGGTCGCCGTCGATTCCGGCGCCGTCGTCGTGGCCCGTCGTGACGGGGTCGTTGAACAGATCGACGGCACCCGCATCGTCGTCCGCGCCACCAACGAACTGGACGCCGGCCGTTCGGGCGTGGACATCTATCGCCTGTCGAAGTTCCAGCGGTCCAACCAGTCGACCTGCATCAACCAGCGCCCGATCGTGCGCGTGGGCGATGAGGTCAAGGTGGGTGACGTGATCGCCGACGGTCCGTCGACCGACCTCGGTGAACTGGCCCTGGGCCGCAACGCCCTCGTCGCCTTCATGCCGTGGAATGGCTACAACTTCGAGGACTCGATCCTGATCTCGGAGCGCATCGTGCGCGACGACGTCTTCACCTCGATCCATATCGACGAGTTCGAGGTCATGGCCCGCGACACCAAGCTGGGCCCGGAAGAGATCACCCGCGACATCCCGAACGTCGGCGAGGAAGCCCTGCGCAACCTCGACGAGGCAGGCATCGTGGCCATCGGCGCCGAAGTCCAGCCGGGCGACATCCTGTGCGGCAAGGTCACGCCCAAGGGCGAGAGCCCGATGACCCCGGAAGAGAAGCTGCTGCGCGCCATCTTCGGCGAGAAGGCTTCGGACGTCCGCGACACCAGCCTGCGTCTGCCGCCCGGCGTCGCCGGCACCATCGTCGATGTCCGCGTCTTCAACCGCCACGGCGTCGACAAGGACGAGCGGGCCATCGCCATCGAACGTTCGGAAATCGAACGTCTGGGCAAGGACCGCGACGACGAGCTCAAGATCCTCGAGCGCAACGTCTACGGCCGTCTGAAGCCCCTGCTCCTCGGCAAGAACGCCACCTCGGGTCCGAAGGGCCTGGGTCGCGGCGAGGTCACCGAAGCCAAGCTGGGCGAGCTGTCGCGCGGCCTGTGGTGGCAGATCGCCCTCGACGACGAGAAGGCGATGGGCGAGCTCGAGGCCATGAAGAAGCAGTTCGAGGACGCCCGCAAGGCGCTCGACCGCCGCTTCGAGGACAAGGTCGAGAAGCTGCAGCGCGGCGACGAACTGCCTCCGGGCGTGATGAAGATGGTCAAGGTCTTCGTGGCCGTGAAGCGCAAGCTTCAGCCCGGCGACAAGATGGCCGGACGTCACGGCAACAAGGGCGTCATCTCCAAGATCCTGCCGATCGAGGACATGCCGCACCTCGAGGACGGCACCGCGGTGGACATCGTTTTGAACCCGCTGGGCGTGCCCTCGCGCATGAACATCGGCCAGATCTTCGAAACCCACCTCGGTTGGGCCGCCGCCGGTCTCGGCAAGCAGATCCAGGGCCTGCTGGAAGCCTGGCAACAGGGCGGTCAGAAGAAGGCGCTGGTCGACCATTTGACCAGCGTCTACGGCCCCGACACCCCGCTGCCGGAGTCCGAAGAGGACCTGGTCGAACTGGCCCGGAACCTGTCGAAGGGCGTGCCCTTCGCCACCCCGGTGTTCGACGGCGCGCACATCGACGACATCGAGGAACTGCTGGAGAAGGCGGGTCTCGACCGCACCGGCCAGTCGATCGTCTATGACGGCCAGACCGGTGAGCAGTTCAAACGCCCGGTCACCGTCGGCTACATCTACATGTTGAAGCTGCACCACCTGGTGGACGACAAGATCCACGCCCGTTCGATCGGCCCCTACTCGCTGGTCACCCAGCAGCCGCTGGGCGGCAAGGCGCAGTTCGGCGGACAGCGCTTCGGCGAGATGGAGGTCTGGGCGCTGGAAGCCTACGGCGCCGCCTACACCCTGCAGGAGATGCTGACGGTGAAGTCCGACGACGTGGCCGGCCGGACCAAGGTCTACGAGGCCATCGTCCGCGGCGACGACAGCTTCGAGGCGGGCATTCCCGAGAGCTTCAACGTGCTCGTCAAGGAAATGCGCTCGCTGGGCCTGAACGTGGAGCTGGAGAACAGCTGACCGACCGGATGATCCCTCTCCGCGCAAGCGGGGAGGGACGGTCTCTCGCTCTCTCCACATGAAATTACGCGGGAAGCCCCGCAGAAGGAATCAAGATGAACCAGGAAGTCCTGAACATCTTCAACCCGGTCCCGGTCACTCCGACCTTCGACCAGATCAAGATCGCCCTCGCCAGCCCGGAGAAGATCCGGTCGTGGTCGTTCGGCGAGATCAAAAAGCCCGAGACGATCAACTACCGGACGTTCAAGCCCGAGCGTGACGGCCTGTTCTGCGCCCGTATTTTTGGCCCGACCAAGGACTACGAATGCCTGTGCGGCAAGTACAAGCGCATGAAGTACAAGGGCATCATCTGCGAGAAATGCGGCGTTGAGGTCACTCTGGCCCGCGTCCGGCGCGAGCGGATGGGCCACATCGAACTGGCCGCCCCGGTCGCCCACATCTGGTTCCTGAAGTCGCTGCCGTCGCGCATCTCGCTGATGCTGGACATGGCGCTGAAGGACGTAGAACGGGTTCTCTACTTCGAGAACTACATCGTCACCGAGCCGGGCCTGACCCCGCTGAAGCAGAACCAGCTGCTGACGGAAGACGAATTCTACCGCTACCAGGACGAGTTCGGCGATGACGGCTTCACCGCCGAGATCGGCGCCGAGGCCGTGCGCAACCTGCTGATCGGCATCGACCTGCACGCCGAGGCTGAAAAGCACCGCGGCGAGCTGGCCGACAGTCCCTCGGAAATGAAGGCCAAGAAGGCCTCCAAGCGCCTGAAGCTGATCGAGGCCTTCCTCGAGTCCGGCAACAAGCCCGAGTGGATGATCCTGACGGTTGTTCCGGTCATCCCGCCGGAACTGCGTCCGCTGGTTCCGCTGGACGGCGGCCGCTTCGCCACCTCCGACCTGAACGACCTCTATCGCCGGGTCATCAACCGCAACAACCGCCTCAAGCGCCTGATCGAACTGCGCGCCCCCGACATCATCATCCGCAACGAAAAGCGGATGCTGCAGGAATCGGTCGACGCCCTGTTCGACAACGGCCGTCGCGGTCGGGTCATCACGGGCGCCAACAAGCGTCCGCTGAAGTCGCTGGCCGACATGCTGAAGGGCAAGCAGGGCCGCTTCCGCCAGAACCTTCTGGGCAAGCGCGTCGACTATTCGGGCCGTTCGGTCATCACCGTGGGTCCGGAGCTCAAGCTGCACGAGTGCGGCATTCCCAAGAAGATGGCGCTCGAGCTGTTCAAGCCGTTCATCTATGCGCGCCTTGACGCCAAGGGCCTGTCCGGAACCGTCAAACAGTCCAAGCGCATGGTCGAGCGCGAGCAGCCGCAGGTGTGGGACATCCTCGACGAGGTCATCCGCGAGCACCCGGTGCTGCTGAACCGCGCGCCGACGCTTCACCGTCTGGGCATCCAGGCGTTCGAGCCGAAGCTGATCGAGGGCAAGGCGATCACGCTGCACCCGCTGGTCTGCACCGCCTTCAACGCCGACTTCGACGGCGACCAGATGGCCGTTCACGTCCCGCTGAGCCTCGAGGCCCAGCTGGAAGCGCGCGTCCTGATGATGTCGACGAACAACATCCTGTCGCCCGCCAACGGCAAGCCGATCATCGTGCCGTCGCAGGACATCGTCCTGGGCCTGTACTATCTGTCGCTGGTCAAGGAAGGCGAGAAGGGCGAAGGCAAGCTGTTCGCCAACATGGGCGAGATCGACGCGGCGCTCGACGCCGGCGTCGTGACCCTGCACACCAAGATCAAGGCCCGCTGGACCGAGATGAACGCCGAAGGCGCGGTCATCACCAAGGTCATCGACACGACCCCGGGCCGGATGAAGCTGGGCGCCCTGCTGCCGCATAACGCCAACATCGGCTACCGCCTGCTCGAGAAGAACCTGACCAAGAAGGAAATCGGCAACCTGATCGATCAGGTCTATCGCCACTGTGGTCAGAAGGCGACGGTCATCTTCGCCGACCAGATGATGCAGCTGGGCTTCCGTGAAGCCGCCAAGGCCGGCATCTCCTTCGGCAAGGACGACATCGTCATCCCGGCCGCCAAGGCCACCCTGGTCGCCGACACCCGGACCCAGGTCGAGGAGTACGAGCAACAGTACGCCGACGGCCTGATCACCAAGGGCGAGAAGTACAACAAGGTCGTCGACGCCTGGGCCAAGGCCACGGACAAGATCGCCGATGCGATGATGGGCGAGATCGCCCAGCCCCGCGTGCTGGCCAAGGGCCAGAACCCGGACATCAACTCGGTGTTCATGATGGCGAACTCCGGCGCCCGTGGTTCGCAGGCGCAGATGAAGCAGCTGGGCGGCATGCGGGGCCTGATGGCCAAGCCGTCGGGCGAGATCATCGAGACGCCGATCATCTCGAACTTCAAGGAAGGCCTGACCGTCCTTGAATACTTCAACTCGACCCACGGCGCCCGCAAGGGTCTGGCCGACACCGCGCTGAAGACCGCCAACTCCGGCTATCTGACGCGTCGTCTGGTCGACGTGGCGCAGGACTCGATCGTCACCGAGGACGATTGCGGCTCGACGCGGGGCATCACCCTGCGCGCCGTGGTCGAAGGCGGCGACGTGCTGGTCTCGCTGGGTCAACGCGTCCTGGGCCGTTACGCGGCCGAGGACATCAAGGAGCCGGGCGGCGACAAGGTCCTGTTCAAGGCCGACACCTACCTGCAAGAGGAAGAGGTCGAGATCATCGACAGCGCCGGCGTCCAGTCGGTCAAGGTCCGCTCGGCCCTGACCTGCGAGGCCGAAGCCGGCATCTGCGCCTATTGCTACGGACGTGACCTGGCGCGCGGCACCAACGTCAACATCGGCGAAGCGGTCGGCGTCATCGCCGCCCAGTCGATCGGCGAACCCGGCACCCAGCTGACGATGCGGACCTTCCACATCGGCGGCACGGCCCAGGTGGCGGAAACCTCGTTCTACGAGGCGACCAACCCCGGCGTCGCCAAGATCACCGGCCCGACCGTCAAGGCGGCCCACGGCGATCTGGTGGCCATGAGCCGCAACGTCGTCGTCACCATCGTCGTCGACGGCAAGGACCGCGAGAGCCACAAGATCCCCTACGGCGCCCGTCTGCGGGTCACCGAAGGGGCCGAGGTCAAGCGCAGCCAGCGTCTGGCCGAGTGGGATCCCTACACCTCTCCGATCCTGACCGAAGTGGGCGGCGTGATCCGCTTCGAGGACCTGGTCGAGGGCTTGTCGGTCCGCGAGGAAACCGACGAAGCGACGGGCATCGCCCAGCGCGTCGTCTCCGACTGGCGCGCCAGCCCCCGCGGCGCGGACCTGCGTCCGGCCATGGGCGTCACCAAGGGCGACGAATACGCCAAGCTGGCCTCGGGCTCCGACGCCCGTTACCTGCTGCCGGTGGGCGCGGTTCTGTCCGTGAACAACGGCGATGTGGTCAAGCCGGGCGAGATCATCGCCCGCGTCCCGACCGAAGGCGCCAAGACGCGCGACATCACCGGCGGTCTGCCGCGGGTGGCCGAGCTGTTCGAAGCCCGTCGTCCCAAGGACTGCGCGGTCATCGCCGAGATGGACGGCCGCGTCGAATTCGGTCGCGACTACAAGAACAAGCGCCGCATCAAGATCACGCCTGAGGTCAACGCCGACGGCGAACAGGGCGATGCGGTCGAGTTCCTGATCCCGAAGGGCAAACACATCTCCGTCCACGACGGCGATCTGATCAACAAGGGCGACTACATCATCGACGGCAACCCGGATCCGCACGACCTGCTGCGCATCCAGGGCGTCGAAGCCCTTGCCGAGTACCTGGTCAACGAAGTGCAGGAGGTCTACCGACTGCAGGGCGTGCCGATCAACGACAAGCACATCGAGGTGATCGTTCGCCAGATGCTGCAGAAGGTCGAGATCCTCGACTCGGGCGAAACCACCCTGATCCGTGGCGACACGGTGGAAGTGGCGGAGGCCGTGGCCGAGAACCTCAAGGTCGAGAAGCGCAAGGGCCGTCAGGCCACCACCCAGCCGGTCCTGCTGGGCATCACCAAGGCGTCGCTGCAGACCCGCAGCTTCATCTCGGCGGCGTCCTTCCAGGAGACCACCCGCGTCCTCACCGACGCCTCGGTCAACGGCAAGAAGGACACGCTGGAAGGCCTGAAGGAAAACGTCATCGTCGGCCGGCTGATCCCGGCGGGCACCGGCGCCTACCTCCGCGCCCTGCAGAAGGTGGCCAACGAACGCGACGCCGTCCTGACGTCGCAACGCGAAGAGGCCATCGAGCCGCTTCCGGCCGATCTGGCCCTGGAGCTGGAGAACAGCGAGAGCTGATCTGCGGCGACGGAGTGAAATGACGAGGGCGGCCCCGGCGACGAGGCCGCCCTTTTCTTTTGCCGGTTTCACGCTGAAGCTGGCGGCCTCGCGCACGGAGATCGGCCATGACCCTGACGCCCCTTCCGTCCTTCCGCCTCGACGGCAAGCGCGCCCTTGTCACCGGCGGCGGCCGGGGCATCGGCGCGGCCGGCTCCGAGGTCTTCGCCCAGGCGGGCGCCGCCGTGACCCTGTGCGGCCGCACCTCCGCCGATCTGGATGCCCGCGTGGAAGAGATCCGCGCGGCGGGGTTCGAGGCCGAGGCCTTCGTGCTGGACGTCACCGACATCGCCGCCGTGCGGCAGGAGATCGCGGCCCGCGGTCCGTTCGACATCCTGCTCAACAACGCCGGGGTGAACCGCATCCGCCCGATCACCGAGGTGACCGAGGAGGACTATGACGCCGTCCTCGATCTCAATCTGAAGTCCGCCCTGTTCGTCGCCCAGGCGGTGGCGAAGGGACTGCTGGAGGCGGATCGGCCCGGCTCGATCATCAACGTCTCGTCGCAGATGGGCCATGTCGGCGGCGCCGGCCGGTCGCTGTACAGCGCGTCGAAATGGGGGCTGGAGGGCCTGACCCGCTGCATGGCGATCGATCTGGCGCCTCACGGCATCCGGGTGAACACGATCTGCCCCACCTTCATCGACACGGCCATGACCCGACCCATCCTCGACACCCCCGGGACGCGCGACTTCGTGCTGAGCCGCATCAAGCTGGGGCGGCTGGGCCGGATGGACGAACTGACTGGGGCCCTGCTGTTGCTGGCCTCCGACGCCTCCACCCTGATGACGGGCGGCTCCGTCATGGTCGACGGGGGCTGGACCGCCGGCTGACGGTTAGCGTCGGGTCGTCAGTCTTCTTCAACCTCGCGGACGCGGTCGCGCCGGGTGCGGACGTTGGTGGTCGAGTCAGGTCGCAAGGCCGGTTCGAGGTGCGCCCCCGCTACGCCAATTCCGAAGTTCGAGCCGGGTCCGTCCTGCGGCCCGACCACCCCGACGCCGCCGCTGAGGGGCCGTCGCCGCCCCTCGTACTCGGCCAGCGCCCGGGCGCCCTCGCGGGCGAAGCGGGCGTCGCGTTCGGGATTGCCCGTGCCTTCGATCGGCGCGGCGACCGCGGCTCGGGCGCCGAAGCGATCGTCGCAGATCGCCCGCTCCGCCGCGGTCAGCAGCCGGGGACTGGCGCAGCCGACCGGACTGGTGCGCAGGCCGCGTCCGACTCGGTCGCCGGTCGTCTCGGGCCGCACCTGCCACGGCGCCGTGCCGACGGCGGCGGGAGGGCGCGGGGCCCCTGGGGCGGGAGCGCGCGGGGAGGGGGCGGCGTTGTCGTCCTCGTCCTCGGGTCGCCGGAAGGGATCGGTCCGCGCCGTGGCCGGTCCAGCGTCCGGCAAGGCTTCCGCGGGCGTCTGGGGCCGCGCCGGCGGCGGCCGCACCCGGGCGACCTCGCCGGGCAGCAGGGGGCGGGGCTCGATCTCGACATAGATCACCCGGTCCACGGGTGGCGGCGGGTCGCCGAGGTCGATCGAGCGCAGGCCGATGACGCCCAGCACCAACGCATGAAGCCCGACAGAGACAGCCACGATCGCCGGCGTCCGCCAGCGCTCGGCCCGACGGGGCCAGACAGGATTCCATACACGGCGCCGGCCTTCACTCATCGTCGCCTCTCAGGTTCGGCAGCCAGCCGTCGATCGAAGAGAACAGATCGACGTGGATTTCCATTTCGCACTCGGCGATGGGCCCTGTCTTGTCGCAGGGCGGATCGTCGGCGCCCGACAGGGGCGCCCGTCGCGCCTCATAGCGGGCGAGGGCGCGGGCGCCCTGGCGGGCGAGACGGGCGTCGCGAGCACGATCGCCGGTCCCCGGGATCGCCGCCACCCGCGCCGCCATGCGGCGGTCGCACCGGGCGCGTTCCTCTTCACCCAGCAGCGCGGGGCGGGCGCAGGCGAGAGCGCTGGCGCGCAGGCCGCGACCCATCCGATCGCCCATGGCGTCGGGGCGCACCCGCCACGCTTCCGCGACGACATCGGTCGGCGGGGAAGGGGCCGGGACGACGTCGCCGGGCGAGAGCGCCGTCGGCTGGCCGGGCGGGGCGGATCCGGCCGAACCTGTCGTAGCCGCCCGGCGGCTTCCCGGGTCCGCGAGCCTGGCGACGGGGCTGTCTGGCGCGGGTGCCGCGCGGGTCCGGGCCGTCTCGCCGCGGCGCAGCAGACGGGGCTCGATCTGGACATGAATCACCGGCCCCGGAAAATAGTCTATGATCCGGCCGGACCGACGGGAGCCCTCGAAGGTGTCGAACGCCATATTGCCCAGCACCACGGCATGAAGAGCCAGGGACGCGGCCACGATGGCCGGCTTGCGCCAGCGTTCGCCGCCCATGGGCCACTCCCACGCCAGCCCGCCCATCCGTCCTCCCTCTGTTGGACCGATAAGGACGGGCGAGCGTGGCGGTATTGCGGCCTCCGGCGGCCCTCCCGAACCGGCTGCGCCCTTGACCGCGGAAGGCTCCCGGCGTAGAAGCCGCCCACTTTCGAGGCGGGCGCGTCAGCGTTTCACCGAGATCGTGACAATCGAACGACCGGGCTGTCGCCCGCCGGAACGCCCGAAGCGCGCGTTCCGGCTTTTCTGTTTGTCGCGATCGCTGCTCGAAACCCCACCCGGGGCGACGCATCAGCGTCGTCCGAAAAGAAGGCTCACGAGGCGCCCCGGCCGAAAGGCACACGCCTCCATCGATTGAAAGAGACGAGTTTCGAATGCCGACTATCAACCAGCTGATCCGCAAGCCGCGCCAACCCAAGCCGGTCCGTAACAAGGTTCCCGCGCTGAAGGGCTGCCCGCAACGCCGCGGCGTCTGCACCCGCGTCTATACGACGACCCCGAAGAAGCCCAACTCGGCCCTGCGTAAGGTCGCCAAGGTGCGTCTGACCACCGGCATCGAAGCCGTGTGCTACATCCCCGGCGAGGGCCACAATCTGCAGGAGCACTCGGTGGTCCTGATCCGCGGCGGCCGCGTCAAGGATTTGCCCGGCGTTCGCTACCACATCCTGCGCGGCGTGCTCGACACGCAAGGCGTCAAGGACCGCAAGCAGCGCCGTTCGCACTACGGCGCCAAGCGTCCGAAGTAAGCGACCCGCTCCATCAGATTTCTCCCGGCCCGTCCGGGACTCCAGACACCGTTTTAGAAGGCCAGGCTCATGTCCCGTCGTCACCGCGCACAGAAGCGCGAAGTTCTGCCGGATCCCAAATACAAGGATCTGATCGTCACCAAGTTCATGAACTACGTCATGTACGAGGGCAAAAAGGCCGTCGCCGAGAACATCGTCTACGGCGCGTTCGAGATCCTGGCCGACAAGAAGAAGGAACAGGAGCCCGTCGCCACCTTCCACGCCGCCCTGGACAATGTGGCTCCGGCCGTCGAAGTCCGGTCGCGTCGCGTCGGCGGCGCCACCTACCAGGTGCCGGTCGAGGTTCGCCCGGATCGCCGCCGCGCCCTGGCCATCCGCTGGCTGGTCAACGCCGCGCGCAAGCGTGGTGAGAACACCATGACGGAAAAGCTGGCCGCCGAGCTGCTGGACGCCTCGAACAACCGCGGCACCGCGGTCAAGAAGCGCGAAGACACCCACAAGATGGCCGAGGCCAACCGCGCCTTCAGCCACTACCGCTGGTAACGCCTTCAAGGGGCCGTCTTCGGCTCCTATCTACAGACTATCCGGCGCGGGCGGTTTGAGCTAAATCGCCCGCGCCTGCTTATCCAGACAGACGCAGATCTCCCCGAGGGCGCGAAACGCGTCCTGACCTCACTTCAAGGCACGCTTTCATGGCCCGCACGCACAAAATCGAGGACTATCGGAACTTCGGCATCATGGCCCACATCGATGCGGGCAAGACGACGACGACCGAGCGGATCCTGTTCTACACCGGCAAGTCCCACAAGATCGGCGAAGTCCACGACGGCGCCGCGACCATGGACTGGATGGACCAGGAGCAGGAACGCGGCATCACCATCACCTCGGCCGCGACGACCGCCTTCTGGAAAGAAAAGCGCCTCAACATCATCGACACCCCCGGCCACGTGGACTTCACCATTGAAGTCGAACGTTCGCTGCGCGTGCTCGACGGCGCCGTGACGGTGCTGGACGGCAACGCTGGCGTCGAGCCGCAGACCGAGACCGTCTGGCGCCAGGCCGACAAATATTCGGTGCCGCGGATCGTCTTCGTCAACAAGATGGACAAGATCGGCGCCGACTTCGACGCCTCGGTGCAGTCGATCCGCGACCGCCTGGGCGCCAAGGCCGTGCCGATCCAGTTCCCGATCGGTTCGGAAAGCTCGCTGAGCGGCCTGGTTGACCTCGTCGCCATGAAGTCGGTGGTCTGGGACAATGACGCCCTGGGCGCCAACTTCACCGTCGGCGAGATCCCGGCCGACCTCCTCGACAAGGCCAATGAGGCCCGCCAGTACCTGATCGACAACGCCGTCGAGCTCGACGACGAGGCGATGGAAGCCTACCTCGACGGCACCGAGCCCTCGCTCGAAGTGCTGAAGAAATGCATCCGCAAGGCCGTGCTGACCGGCGCCTTCTATCCGATCCTGTGCGGCTCGGCGTTCAAGAACAAGGGCGTCCAGACGCTGCTCGATGCCGTCGTCGACTACCTGCCGTCGCCGATCGACATCCCCCCGACCCCGGGCATCGACTACAAGACGGAAGAGCCGGTCACGCGCCGCGCCGCCGATGACGAGCCCCTGTCGGTTCTCGCCTTCAAGATCATGGACGACCCGTTTGTCGGCTCGCTGACCTTCTGCCGCATCTATTCCGGCGTCATGGAAACCGGCATGGGCCTTCTGAACTCCAGCCGCGACCGCAAGGAACGCGTCGGCCGCATGCTGCTGATGCACTCCAACGACCGTCAGGACATCAAGGAAGCCTACGCCGGCGACATCGTCGCCCTGGCCGGCCTCAAGGACACCCGCACCGGCGACACCCTGTGCGATCCGCTGAAGTCGCCGGTCATCCTCGAGAAGATGGAATTCCCGGCGCCGGTGATCGAGATCTCGGTCGAGCCCAAGACCAAGGCCGACCAGGAGAAGCTGGGCGTCGCCCTGGCCAAGCTGGCCTCGGAGGATCCCTCCTTCACCGTCTCGACCGACCACGAGTCGGGCCAGACCATCCTGAAGGGGATGGGCGAGCTGCACCTCGACATCAAGATCGACATCCTGCGGCGGACCTACAAGGTCGACGCCACCATCGGCGCGCCGCAGGTGGCCTATCGTGAATCCCTCGGCCGCAAGGTCGACATCGACTACACCCACAAGAAACAGACCGGCGGTACCGGCCAGTTCGCCCGCGTCATGCTCACCTTCGAGCCGGGCGAACCGGGTTCGGGCTTCGTCTTCGAAAGCTCGATCGTCGGCGGCGCCGTGCCCAAGGAGTATATCCCGGGCGTCCAGAAGGGCCTCGAGTCCATCAAGGACAGCGGTCTGCTGGCCGGCTTCCCGCTGATCGACTTCAAGGCGACCCTGACGGACGGCAAATACCACGACGTCGACTCCAGCGTGCTGGCGTTCGAAATCGCGGCCCGCGCCGCTTTCCGCGAACTGAAGGAAAAGGGCGCGCCCAAGCTGCTCGAGCCGATCATGGCGGTCGAGGTCGTGACCCCCGAGGACTACCTCGGTTCGGTCATCGGCGACCTGAACGGCCGTCGCGGCATGATCCAGAGCCAGGACATGCGCGGCAACGCCACCGTCGTGAACGCCTTCGTGCCGCTGGCCAACATGTTCGGCTATGTGAACACGCTTCGCGGCATGTCGCAGGGCCGCGCGGTCTTCACCATGCAGTACGACCACTACGAACCGGTGCCGCAACACGTCGCCGACGAAGTGATCAAGAAGTACAGCGCCTAAACCCACCCCTTAGCTTTCGGCGGACCTCTGGTCTGCCGGGGCCCCTGAAAACCCAAGGATAAGCCCCCTGTTCAGGGGACGGAGAGAAGAGAATGGCCAAGGAAAAGTTCGAACGTAACAAGCCGCATTGCAACATCGGCACGATCGGTCACGTCGACCACGGCAAGACGACGCTGACGGCGGCGATCACGATGGTCCTGGCCAAGGCCAGCG
>NZ_JBKBMX010000010.1:0-94958 GCF_046295595.1 Brevundimonas sp.
CCGGCGACAACGCCGAGCTGAACGTCGAGCTGATCACCCCGATCGCCATGGACCAGGGCCTGCGCTTCGCCATCCGCGAAGGCGGCCGCACCGTCGGCGCCGGCGTGGTCTCCAAGATCACGGAATAGCTAGCACGCTAACGCTCGCCCCCGGGTCCGATCTTCGATCGGCCCGAGGACAGGCTCTGCGGTCGCTCGCTCCTTGAGCGCGATCGCTGCAGGCAAACAACAGAACGGCCCCCGGAGCGATCCGGGGGCCGTTTTGCTATGGCGCGCCGAGGCCGCGGGCCGGGGAAGGGCGGCGAGGGCCGCATTCGCCTGACCGGAGTCGAGCGCGGTTAATCCGCAACCGGCGGGAGCGGGGTCTTGCGCGGAACCCGGAACGGGTCCCTACGTTCGCAGATCGAATGTTAGGGATTTGTTAATCATGCGGCGCGCGCTTCGGACCGGGCTGTTCATTGGCGTCCTGATCGGGATGTCCGCCTGCGCCACGGCGCCGGAGAACGGGGCCTCGCAGGGGGCCTATGGCTCGGTCGATATCGGCCGTACGCGCTGATCGCGAAGGAATTCGTGGCGGCGGGGGCAAATCCCCCCTATCATTGGCCCTGCGGACGCCGACTGTCGCGCCGCGTCGGTCCCGCTCCTGCTAGATGTTAGCCATCGCCATCGCCGTCGTACTGCTGCTCGTGGTGCTGAACGGCCTGTTCGCCATGACCGAGCTCGCGGTCGTGTCCTCCCGCAAATCCAAGCTGCAAAGCCGGGCCGAACGCGGTGACCGGGGGGCCCGCAAGGCGCTGAGGCTGGCCGAGGACCCGACCCATTTCCTGTCGGCGGTCCAGGTCGGCATCACCCTGATTGGCATCGCCGCCGGCGCCTATGGCCAGGCGGCCATCGCCGGCGAGCTGAACCTGATTCTCGAGGCGGCCTTCCCCGGCCTCGCCGCCTATACCGAGGTGTTCTCGACCGTCCTGGTCATCGTCTTCATCACCTATGTGTCGGTGATCGTCGGCGAACTCGTGCCCAAGCGGCTGGCGCTGATCTTCCCTGAATCGATCGCCTCCAAGATGGCGGCGCCGATCTCGACCGTGGCCATCGTGCTGAAGCCGTTCGTGGTGGTGCTGACCGCCTCGACCTCGGCCATCCTCAAGGTCATGGGCGTCAAGGATCGCGACGGTTCGGACGTGACCCAGGAAGAGGTCGAGACGATGATCGCCGAGGGCACGGCCTCCGGTCTGATCGAGCCCGAAGAGCAGGAGATGATCGAGGAAATCCTGCGCCTCGGCGACCGGCCCATCCGCGTGGCCATGACGCCGCGCCACGAGGTGTTCTGGATCGCCTTGGACGACACCGAGGAACAGCTGCGTCAGGAGGTTCGCACCTGCCCCTATTCGCGCATCGTCGTGGCGCGCGAGAACGATGTCGATAATCCGCTGGGGGTGGTTCACAAGAAGGACCTGCTGGACAGCCTGCTGGACAATGGCGAGTTCAATGTCGAGCGGCTGGTGCAGACGCCGGCCTTCATTCCGCAGTCGACCTCGGTGCTGAAGGCGCTGGGGATCATGAAGGCCTCGCGGGTGCATATGGCCTTCCTCGTGGACGAATACGGCGCCTTCGAAGGCGTGGTGACGGCGACCGACCTGCTGGAAATGATCGCCGGCAATTTCGACGAGAGCCACGACGAGGACGAGGCCTATATCCGTCAGCGTGAGGACGGCAGCTGGCTGGTCGACGGCCAGGCCGACATCGAGGAACTGGCCGACGCCCTGGGCGAGGATTTCGGCGAGGCCGAGGGCTTCCACACCGTCGCCGGCCTGGTCCTGCACCAGCTGTCGCGGGTGCCGGACGAGGGCGAGATCCTGCAGGTCGGGCGGTTCGAGGTCGAGGTCATCGATATGGACGACCGTCGCATCGACAAGCTGTTGTTCAAACAGGTGGTCAAGCGCGAGGACGAGGCCAGCGCCGTGGCGGCGCACCACGACGATTGACCCTTCCGCCCTTGAAAACCCGCACGGCGTCGGGCATACGCCCCGGTCTGGCGATCATATGCGTCCTTCGGGGCGCGCCGTGATCACTCCAGGAGTTTAGCTCAGCTGGTAGAGCACCGGTCTCCAAAACCGGGGGTCGTGGGTTCGAGTCCCCCAACTCCTGCCATTTCCCCTGTCGCCGCCGGATAGGGCTTCCTATCTGGGGGCGGCAGGATCAATTCTTTGACGGAATAACGATGGCCAAGGCCAAGACCCCGGGGCGCCGCCCCCAGACCGCCCAGCCCGCCATCGCGGGCGCCGCCGTGGCGGCCGACGCGCCGAAGAAGCCGCGGGTCACGATTCCGCAGTTCATCAGCCAGGTCCGCGCCGAAGGGCGCAAGATCGTCTGGCCGAGCCGCAAGGAGACCTGGATCACCTCGGTGATGGTCTTCATCATGGTCACGATCGCCGCCATCTTCTTCTTCCTGGTGGACACCGGCCTGGCCTTCGCCTCGCGCAACATCCTGGCTATCGGCCAGTAAGAGACCGCCCATGACCGACGCCGCCCCCGCCGCCAAGCCCGCCAATCCGCGCCACAAGTGGTACATCGTCCACGCCTACTCGAACTTCGAGAAGAAGGTGGCGCAGCACCTGACGGACCAGGCGCGCCAGCAGGGGCTGGAAGACTGCTTCTCGGAAATCCTCGTGCCGACCGAGGACGTCGTCGAGATCCGCCGCGGCCGCAAGGTCAACTCCGAGCGCAAATTCTTCCCCGGCTATGTGCTGGTGAAGATGGAGATGACCGACGAGGCCTACCACCTGGTCAAGAACACCCCGAAGGTGACGGGCTTCCTCGGCGCCGCCGGCGGCACCAAGCCGCTGCCGGTCTCCGAGCGTGAGGTGCAGAACATCATCGGCGCGGTGGAAGAGGGCGTCGAGCGTCCGAAGCCCACCATCCGCTTCGACATCGGCGAGACCGTCAAGGTCATCGACGGGCCCTTCGCCAGCTTCGACGGCCAGGTCGAGAGCGTCGACGAAGACGCGGCGCGCCTGCGGGTCGCGGTGTCCATCTTCGGCCGCCCGACCCCGGTCGATCTGGAGTACAGCCAGGTCGAGAAGGTCGCCTCCTAGAGCGAATCCCGGCCGGGACAATTCGCGCGGGACATCCGCGACACCGTCGTCCGGGACAGGGGCCACATACCGGACATCGGAGACATCCCTGAAACGGCGGCCCTGGCGGGCCGCCGTTTGCTTTTCGGCCCCGCATCCGCTACACGCGCGCCTCGCTCCGCAGGGGGCGGTGCGGGTTCGCCCGCATAAATCCGTGGGAGGCAGCCATGCCACGACCACGGCTCACCGGTCCTGATTGAGTTCAGGGCCACAGTCAGGAGAGACCAATGGCCAAGAAGATTCTCGGCTACATCAAGCTGCAGGTGCCGGCCGGCAACGCCACGCCGTCGCCCCCGATCGGCCCCGCCCTCGGTCAGCGCGGCGTCAACATCATGGGCTTCGTCAAGGAGTTCAACGCGCGCACCGAGAAGGAAGTGAAGGGCACGCCCCTGCCGACGGTGATCACCGTCTATCAGGACAAGAGCTTCACCTTCGTCACCAAGACCCCGCCCGCGACCCACTACATCAAGCAGGCCGCCGGGATCACCTCGGGTTCGAAGATGACCGGCCGCGAAGTGGCCGGCAAGATTTCGCGCAGCCAGCTGCGTGAGATCGCCGAAAAGAAGATGAAGGATCTGAACGCGAACGACCTGGACGCCGCGACCAAGATCATCGAAGGCTCGGCTCGCGCCATGGGCCTCAACGTCGTGGAGGGCTAAGCACATGGCCAAGCAAACCAAGCGCGTCAAAGCCCGCACCGGCGACACCGTCGCCCCGATGGGCTTCGCCGAGGCGATCGCCGCCGTCAAATCCAACGCCACCGCCAAGTTCGACGAGTCGATCGAGATCGCCGTCAACCTGGGCGTCGACCCGCGTCACGCCGACCAGCAGGTCCGCGGCGTGGTGAACCTGCCGTCGGGCACCGGCCGTGACGTCCGCGTCGCCGTCTTCGCCAAGGACGCCAAGGCGGCTGAAGCGACCGCCGCCGGCGCCGACATCGTGGGCGCCGAGGATCTGTACGAGAAGATCAACGGCGGCTTCATGGACTTCGACCGCGTCATCGCGTCGCCGGACATGATGGCCCTGGTCGGTCGTCTGGGTAAGGTGCTGGGCCCGCGCGGCCTGATGCCGAACCCGAAGGTCGGCACCGTGACTCCGAACGTCGCGCAAGCGGTCAAGGACGCCAAGGGCGGCGCCGTCGAGTTCCGCGTCGAGAAGGCCGGCATCGCCCACGGCGGCATCGGCAAGGCCTCCTTCACCCAGGAAGCCCTCGAAGCCAACGTGAAGGCCTATGTGGACGCGCTGAGCCGCGCCCGCCCGGCCGGCGCCAAGGGCACCTACATCAAGCGCATCACCCTGTCCTCGACGATGGGACCGGGCTTCAAGGTCGATCCGGCCTCGCTGGGCGCCTGATCGGTCCAGACGGACGTGATGAATGAGGGCGGCGGCCGCAGGGTCGCCGCCCTTTTCATTGCGCGGTTGTGGCTTTCCCGACCTTGCGCGTGCGGCCGCGAGCCGAAACTGTGTTCCCCGGAGACAAACGGAGGGGTGCGATGCGTATCTGGACTGTCACGGCCGCGGCCCTGGTGTTGTTCGCCGCGGGAACGGGTGAAGCCCATGCGGCCCAGGCCAAGCCGCAGTCGCCGGCCGCCGTGGGCCAGCCGTCGGCGCGTCAGCTGTCGCTGAGCCGGCGCTATATCGAACTGATGCAGAGCGACCAGCTGTCGGTGATGATCCGGTCGGCCATCGAGATGACGGCCGGTTCGGAATTCGACGCCGCCGAGCTTCCGACCGAGGATCGCGAGTTCATGCTCGACCTCGTGACGGAGCTGACCACCGACATGATGCCGCAAATGTTCGATCGCATGGTGCCGGTGTATGCGCGCACCTTTTCCGAAGAGGAACTTCTGGCCTTGATCGCCTTCTATGACAGCGATCTGGGCCGTTCGATCCTGCAGAAGACCTATGCGAGCATGCCGGAGGCGAACGCGGCCATGATGGAGGTGATGCCGCAGATGTTCGAGAAGATGGCGGCGCGGATGTGCGTTCGCTACGGCTGCGACACGGCCGAGGTGCTGGGGGAGATGGGCGTCGGTGGCGATACGACGGCGCCGCGACGCAAGTAGCCGCTCCTGAAGAACCGTCCGCATGCTGACGGGTTGATTTTGTCTCCCGGACGCGGGAAGACGTCGTGCGCCGCCCGGCGTCGACGATGCCGGGCGCATTGGTCGGCGACCGCCGCATCGCTGGCGGAGCCGTTCTGAGCCGATGACCCGAAATCCCGCCACCAGAACGCCCGCCGAGCGGTTGCAGGTCGCGGCCCTGCCGTGGCGGCGCGGCCGCGCCGGGGTCGAGATCCTGCTGGTCACCTCGCGCGAGACGCGGCGGTGGGTCACGCCCAAGGGCGGCCGTATGACCGGCAAGACCGACGCCGAGGCCGCCGCGCTGGAGGCGCTGGAAGAGGCGGGGGTCGAGGGGGTGGTCAGCGCCGAGCCCCTTGGAAGCTTCCGCTATCTGAAGGTCCTGAAGCGCCGGGCGCCGCGCTGGTGCGTGGTCGCCCTGTATAGCCTGGAGGTCACGGTCGAACATGCCGAATGGCATGAGCAGGCGCAACGCGACCGGGTCTGGCTGCCGCTGGAGACCGCCGCCGACTGGGTCGACGAGCCCGACCTCAAGGTCCTGATCGCGGCCTTTGAGCCCTGATCAGGGGCGTTCTGCGACCGTCCGCGGTCGTCTGACGTTGCGTCGGGCGGTCCGCGTCCCCACAACTCCAGCCATGAACGCACCCTTCCAGACCCCCGCCGACCCGCTCGAGGCCCCGCTGTGGGACCTGTCCGACCTGTATAAGTCGCAGGAGGACCCGCGTATCGCGGCCGACCTCGATCGCGCCCGGGCCCTGGTGGATGAGTTGAACGCCCTGCAGGGCAGGCTGGTCGAGGCGCGGTCGGAGGCGGACCTGCTGGGCCAACGCCTCGACCGGGCGGTGACCCTGTACGAACAGGCGGCGGATGTCCTCGGCGGACTGGGGGCCTATGCCTTCCTCGCCGCCTCGACCGATCGCAATGACGCCGCCGCCCAGGGCTTCGAGGCCACGGCGCGCGAGAAGATCACCGCCATCGCCACGCCGACGGTCTGGGTGACGCTGGAGATCAACCAGCTGGAGGAGGCCGAAATCGAGGCGGCGCTCGTCGCCCATCCGGCCGCCGCGCGCTGGCGGCCCTGGCTGCGGCGTTTGCGGGCGATGAAGCCGCATGAGCTTAGCCAGGAGCTGGAGACCTTCCTCGCCGAGCGCGGCCCGATCAGCGCCCAATGGCCGCGCCTGTTCGACGAGACCCTGGCGGCGATGAAGGTCGAGGCCGGCAAGGAGGAGCTGACCCTGGCCGAGGCGCTGAACCGGCTGTCGGATCCCAAGAGTGAGCGCCGCAAGGCGGCGGCGACGGGGCTGAACGCGGCCCTCGCCGCGCGCGTGCAGACCATGGCGCTGGCGCTCAACACCGTCGCCGCCGACAAGGCGCTGGAAGACAAATGGCGCGGGTTCAAACGCCCCGCCGACGGCCGGCACCTGGCCAATGAGGTGGACGGCGAGTCGGTCGATGCGATGGCGCAGGCGGTCGCGGCCGCCTATCCGCGCCTGTCGCACCGCTATTATGCGCTCAAGGCCAGGGCCATGGGCAGGGCGACGCTGGACCAGTGGGACCGCAACGCCCCGATCGAGACGACGGCGCCGCGCGGCTATGACTGGTCCGCCGGCAAGCAGCTGGTGCTGGAGAGCTTCGCCGACCTCGGCCCCGAGTTCGCCGACCGGGCGGGCGGCTTCTTCGACAAGCCGTGGATCGACGGCCGGGCGCGGCCCGGCAAGCAGTCGGGGGCCTATGCCCATCCGGTGACCTCGGACCGCCACCCCTATGTGTTCCTGAACTGGATGGGCGAGCGGCGCGACGTGCTGACGCTGGCGCATGAACTGGGGCACGGGGTGCACCAGACGCTGGCGGCGGGGCAGGGCAGCCTGCTGGCCGACACGCCGTTGACCCTGGCCGAGACGGCCTCGATCTTCGCCGAGGGGCTGACGTTCGACCGGCTGCTGGCCACGGCGCCGAAGGCGGAGCAGCGGGGCCTGCTGGCCGGCCGGATCGAGGACGGGCTCAACACCGTGGTCCGCCAGATCGCCTTCCACCGCTTCGAGACCCGCTTCCACGACGAGCGGGCGGCGGGCGAGGTGTCGGTCGAGCGGCTGGGCGAGCTGTGGCTGGAGGAGATGGGGGCCTCGCTGGGGCCCGCGATCACGCTCAATCCCGGCTATGAGCACTGGTGGAGCTACGTCAGCCATTTCGTCCACTCGCCCTTCTATGTCTACGCCTACGCCTTCGGCGACCTGCTGGTGGCGGCGCTGATGGAGACGCGGGCGAAGGACCCGGCCGGATTCACGCCGCTGTACCGCGAGCTGCTCGCGGGCGGCGGGTCGAAGGGTTATGTCGAGGCGCTGGCGCCGTTCGGGCTGAACCCGCGCGACCCGGCCTTCTGGACCATCGGCACGAAACGGCTGGAAGGTCTGATCGACCGGTTCGAGGCGGTGGCTTGAGCCTGAGCGCGGCCCCGCTATAAGGGCGCCAACCGCTGTCAGATTCCCGGACCCGATCATGGCCGACCCGCACCACGCCCCCGACTCCCCCGACGCCTATGGCCACGACGCCTATGTTCGCGGGACGCAGCATATCGAAGAGCAGGCGACGACCTTCGCCATGTTCATGGGCATGGCCAAATGGGGTTCGCTGCTGATCGCGGCGCTGCTGACCTTCCTCGTCATGTGGTTCCAGCCGGCCGGCAGCTTCTTCGGCGGCGTGATCGCGGCGGCGGTGCTGCTGGTCGCGGGCTGGTGGTTCCTGAAGTCGGACAAGAAGGCGCAGCACTAGGGCGCTACCGCTCGCGACGCGGTCGCTCGCTGCTTGAGCGCTTTGACGCGCCGTCCCCGATCAGCCTAACGTTCCGACGTTCGAGAAGACGGAGGGATTCGCTTGGCTGTCGCCATCGCCGTGACCCGCGAACGCCGTGATGGCGAAACGCGCTGCGCCGTCACTCCGGAAACGGTGAAGAAGCTGATCGCCCTCGGCGCGACCGTGACGGTCGAGGCCGGAACGGGCATGGGCTCCTCCATTCCGGACGCGGACTATGTCGCCGCCGGGGCGGCGGTGAAGCCGGACATCGGGACCGTGCTGTCGGGCGCCGACATCCTGCTGAAGGTGCGCGGACCGACGGCGCAGGAGACCAGCGCGCTCAAGCCCGGCGCGGTCGTGGTCGCCCTGCTGGACGCGTATCGCGACAGGGAGACGGTGACGGCGCTGGCGGGGGCCAATGTCACCGCCTTCGCCATGGAGTTCGTACCGCGGATTTCGCGCGCCCAGGTGATGGACGCCCTGTCGTCCCAGGCCAATCTGGCCGGCTATCGCGCCGTGATCGAGGCGGCCTACGCCTTCGGCAAGGGCTTTCCGATGATGATGACGGCGGCGGGCACGGTCGCCCCGGCCAAGGTCTTCGTCATGGGCGCGGGCGTGGCCGGGCTGCAGGCCGTGGCCACGGCGCGGCGGCTGGGGGCGGTGGTGACCGCCACCGACGTGCGTCCGGCCTCGAAGGAGCAGGTCGAGAGCCTCGGGGCCAAATTCATCGCCGTCGAGGACGAGGAGTTCAAGGCCGCCGAGACCGCCGCCGGCTACGCCAGGCCGATGTCGGCCGAGTATCAGGCCAAACAGGCGGAGCTGACCGCCAGCCACATCGTCAAACAGGACATCGTCATCACCACCGCCCTGATCCCGGGCCGCGCGGCGCCGGTGCTGGTCACGGCGGCGCATGTGGCCTCGATGAAGCCGGGGTCGGTGCTGGTCGATCTGGCCATCGACAACGGCGGCAATGTCGAGGGGGCGAGGGCGGGCGAGGTGGTGACCACGGCGAACGGCGCGCAGATCGTCGGCTGGACCAATATGGCCGGCCGCATCCCGGCCGACGCCTCGGCCCTCTATGCCCGCAACCTCGCCGCCTTCCTCGCGCTGATGGTGGCGGACGGAACGCTGACGGTCGATCTGGAGGACGAGATCCTCAAGGCGGCGGCGGTGACCCACGGCGGGGCCGTGGTGCATGAAGGAGTGAAAGCCTGATGGAACACGTCGACCCCACCATCTTCCGTCTCGCCATCTTCGTGCTGGCGATCTTCGTCGGCTACTATGTCGTCTGGTCGGTGACGCCGGCGCTGCACACGCCGCTGATGGCGGTGACCAACGCCATTTCGTCGGTCATCGTGGTCGGCGGGCTGATCGCGGCGGCGGCCGCTGGCGGCGATGACGGCTGGATCGCCAAGGGGGCCGGCGTCGCGGCCGTGACCCTGGCCAGCGTCAACATCTTCGGCGGCTTCATGGTCACCCGGCGCATGCTGGCGATGTACCGCAAGAAGGAACGACCCCGGTGATCCCCGCCCCCGACCTGTATTTCCTGCTCGCCTTTCCGGTCGTCCTGATTCTTGTGATCGGCTTCCTGATCTTCGGCGGCCGCCTCGAAGGCGAGCGGCGCCAGGCGGTGGAGCGCGTGCTGGCGGCGATCATCTATCCGGTGATCTGCATCTTCTGGCTGTGGAAGGCCTATGACTACGGCGTCAGGGAGGAGTGGATGCTGGCCATCGCCATGCTGGGCGTCGGGCTGATCTTCGTCATGAACGGCATCCGCTCGGTGCATCAGGGCCGCCTCGCGCCGAGAAAGCGCCCCCGGTGAGCGTCGACGTCCAGACCTTCGCGGTCGGCGCGTCCTGGATCGCCACGGCGATCGGGGCCGGGCTGTGGCTGTGGAGCTGGCTCGGCGAAAAGGACGCCATCCGCAAGCTGCGTTTTCTCGACTGCGGGGTGGTGCTGCTGTTCTCGTCGATCCTGCTGCGCATCGTCGCCCAAGAACGGCAGATGAGCCTGTGGGACTGGGCCGTGGTCTTCGTCGGCCCGCTGTTCATCGCCGCCGCCCTGTGGCGGCTGGCGCGGACGGCCTGCCCGCCGCCGGCGGAGAAATGAACGACGATGAGGGGGAATTGACCGCATGAACGCATCGATCGCGGCCTTGGCCTATCTGGTCTCCGGCGTCCTGTTCATCCTCAGCTTGCGCGGCCTGTCCAGCCCGGAGACGAGCCGGCGCGGCAATACGCTGGGCATGGTCGGCATGGCCCTGGCCGTGGCGGTGACGCTGGCGACCCTTTGGGCCGGCGATGTCCTCGACCCGCTGACCCTGGCGCTGATCGCCGGCGGGGTCGTCGTCGGCGGGGGGGCGGGGGCGCTGATCGCGGCCCGGGTGCAGATGACGCAGATGCCGCAGCTGGTGGCGGCCTTCCACTCACTGGTCGGCATGGCCGCCTGTCTGGTCGCCATCGGCGCGGTCTATGCGCCCGAGAGCTTCGGCATCGCCACGGCCGATGGCGGGATCAAGACCCTGTCGCTGATCGAACTGAGCCTCGGCGTGGCCATCGGGGCGATCACCTTCACCGGCTCGGTCATCGCCTTCGCCAAGTTGGACGGGCGGATGTCGGGAACGCCGATCCTGCTGCCGGCGCGGCACCTGATCAACATCGGCCTGGCCCTCGGGCTGGTCTTTCTGATCGGCATATTGATCGGCACCGGCGGGACGGCGACCTGGGCTTTCTGGGGGGTGTTCGTGATCGCCCTGATCCTCGGCGCGACCCTGATCATCCCCATCGGCGGGGCCGACATGCCGGTCGTGGTGTCGATGCTCAACTCCTACTCCGGCTGGGCCGCGGCGGCGCTGGGCTTCACGCTGGAGAACATCGCCCTGATCATCACCGGGGCGCTGGTCGGCAGCTCGGGCGCGATCCTCAGCTACATCATGTGCAAGGGCATGAACCGCAGCTTCATCAGCGTCATCCTCGGCGGCTTCGGCGGCGACAGCGCCGCGGCCGGCGCCGGCGCGGTCGAGACCCGGCCGGTCAAACAGGGCTCGGCCGAGGACGCGGCCTTCATCATGAAGAACGCCTCGAAGGTCATCATCGTCCCCGGCTACGGCATGGCCGTGGCCCAGGCCCAGCACGCGCTGCGCGAGATGGCCGACAAGCTGAAGGCGGAGGGCGTCGAGGTGAAATACGCCATCCACCCCGTCGCCGGCCGCATGCCCGGCCACATGAACGTCCTGCTGGCCGAGGCCAATGTCCCCTATGACGAGGTGTTCGAGCTGGAGGACATCAACAGCGAGTTCAGCTCCTGCGACGTGGCCTTCGTCATCGGCGCCAACGACGTCACCAACCCCGCCGCCAAGACCGATCCGCAGAGCCCGATCTACGGCATGCCGGTGCTGGATGTGGAAAAGGCCGGCACGGTGCTGTTCATCAAGCGCGGCATGGGCAGCGGCTATGCCGGGGTCGAGAACGAGCTGTTCTTCCGCGACAACACGATGATGCTGTTCGCCGACGCCAAGAAGATGGTCGAGGGGATCGTGAAGTCGCTCTAGGGCGGCGGTCAACAGGCAGGACAACCGATGGCCTCCGAACAGAAGACCAAACCCACCGCCGTCTCCGTCGCCGACTTCATCGCCTCCGTCGAGGACCCGAAACGCCGCGCCGACGCCGAGGCCGCCTGCGCCCTGCTGGCCGAGGCCTCCGGCGAGCCGCCGCGGATGTGGGGTCCGTCGATCGTCGGCTTCGGGGCGTATCACTACCGCTACGCCAGCGGCCACGAAGGCGATGCGCCGCTGGTCGGCTTCTCGCCGCGCAAGGCCAATCTGGTCTTCTACCTGTCCGGCTGCGACGGAGGCCGCGAGGACCAGCTGGCGCGGCTGGGCAAGCACAAGGCCGGCAAGGGCTGCGTCTACGTCAACCGCCTGTCGGACGTGGACGCCGACGTGCTGCGCGAGATGGCGGTCGCCACCACGACGTCTCTGCGCGAGCGCTATCCCGCCTAGGCCGCCATGCGGAAGTCTTCGGCCGGGGCGAAGGCCGGGCGGGCCTCGTCCCACAGGGCGTCCTCGTCGGCGTAACGGGCCGACAGGCGGGCGTCGATGACGTCGATCACCTGTTCCTCCAGCCGGTCCCAGATGACGGCGAGGTCGCCGCAGCCGTCGGCCTCGCAGGGCACGATCAGATAGCGGGAGGCGGAAATGGCGGCGTGGGGGGCGAAAGTGCGGGCCATGGAAGGAACTCCTGAAGCGGTGTTTCTGTCGATGGTTCGACTATGAAGCAGCGTTGCGTCAAAATCGGACGTATGCTCTTTTGAAATCATGAGACACGACAAGGCGGCCCTCGTTCTCGACCTCGCCCGGCGCATGGCCGCCAGCGCCGAGGGCGTGACCCTGGGCGAGATCGAGCGCGATCTGGATGTCGGGCGGCGCACCGCCGAACGGCTGCGCGACGCCGTTATCGGCCTGTTCCCGCAGACCGAGGAGGTGTCGGACCCGCCGAACAAGCGCTGGCGCATCCGCGGCGGCCTGTCGGCCTTCGAGCAGGCCCCGACCACCGAGGAACTGATCGAGCTGACCCGGGCGGCGCAGGCCCTGCGGGCCAGCGGCGAGCCGGGGCGGGCGGCGGCGCTGGAGGGGCTGGAGCGCAAGCTGAAGTCGGCCATGCGCTCGACCACCCTGAACCGGCTGGCGCCCGATCTGGAGGCGCTGGTGCGGGCCGAAACCATCGCCGTCCAGGCCGGGCCCCGCCCCTCGGCCGACGAGGCGGTGCTGGCCGAGATCCGTCAGGCCATTCTCGCCGGCCGGCCGCTGGCCTTCATCTACAGCCGGCCCGGGGCCGAGGCGCGAAGTCGCAGCGTGGCTCCGTGCGGGGTGATGTTCGGCCGCGCCAACTATCTGGTCGCCGCCGACCGCGAGAGCGGCCGCATCCAGACCTTCCGCCTCGACCGGATGAGCGGCGTGCGCGGCGAGGAGGGCGTCGCCTCGCCGCCGTCGGACTTCGACCTGCAGAGCTTCGCCAGCCAGTCGTTCGGCATCTATCAGGACGAGATCGAGGATGTGGTGCTGCGGGTCTCGCCCGAGGGGGCGGCCGAGGCGCGGGCGTGGCGCTGGCACCCGACCCAGAGCCTTGAGGACCAGCCGGACGGCGGCGTCGTTGTCCGCTTCCGCGCCTCGGGCATGCGCGAACTGGCCTGGCATCTGTTCACTTGGGGCGAGCAGGTCGAGATCGTCGCTCCGGCGCGGCTGACGGCGGTGATGGCCGGCGAACTGGCGGCCTCCCGCCGCGCCCTCGATCGGGCGCGAGTCTGACCAAAGCTTAAGCTGACGCCGAACGCCGGTCCGCGATAGGGGCGATGGCTTCAAAGGGAGGGCTCGCATGCTCCGGATCGCACCCGCCGCGCTCGCGGCCTTGGCGCTGACTCTTGGGGCCTGCGCCACGGCCCCGGGGCGCGTCGCCCCCACATCGGCGGTCGAAGCCGCATCGGTCCCGGCCGTGACCGTGACCCGCGACGGCGACGCCTGGACCGCCACTATGCGCTGGATCGCGACGCCCCGGTTTGGGCCTTCTACCGTTCGTCGCTGATCATGGAGGCGCGGCGGCCGTGGCGGCTGGAGCAGTGGCGGGTGTTGACCCCCGGCGTAGCGCTGGAGCGGATCGGCGACCGCGACGTGCTGCGCGCCGTCGACGGCGGTCCTGTGCCGCGGCGGGTCCGCATCGGCTTGACGCCGAAGTCGGAGAACCTCGAGGCGGACTATGGCGTGCTGGTCTTCACCGACGGGTCGGTGGCACTGCCGAGCGGCCAGTTCGACGTCTTCCCCGTCGCCTCGCCCGCCGCTGTGGCCGCACTGCCGCGCGACCTGAACGGCCATGCGATGGAGGGCGGACCCGCCACCGTCACCTGGCGCGACCGCGCCGGCCCGATCCTGTTCCGCGGGCGGCGCGTGGCCGAGGCGACCGAGGCGGAGGCCGACACCTATGTGCTGTTCGGCGAGGCCGATCTGGTCGAGGGCGAGCGGCTGGTCACCGTCGCCGACCCCGCGCTGCCGGCCTGGATCGGCGGGGCCATCGAGACTTTCGCTCCGCGCGTGGCGGACCTGTACGCCGACCGGCTCGGCCCGGGTCAGAGCGCCCGGCCGACGATCATGATGAGCTGGAACGGGCCGACCCTGGGCATGACCTCGATGGGCGGCAGCGTCCTGCCGGGCCTGATCGTCATGGCCTTCGAGGGCGAGGGGGTGGTGGAGCCAACCGCCCGCGTGCTCGCCATGTCGCGCTGGTTCATCGGCCATGAGAGCGCCCATTTTTGGCTCGGCCAGACGGTGCGCTACGAGGTCGCCCGCGACGCCTGGATCACCGAGGGCGGGGCTGATCTGATGGCCATCCGGGCGATGCAGTCGATCGATCCCGACTGGGACGCCCGCGCCGAGCTGCAGAAGGAAGTCGACGACTGCGTCCTGCGCGCCGACGAGCCGGTCGCCGAGGCCGCCGGGCGCGGCGAGCACCGGGCCACCTACGCCTGCGGGGCGGTGTTCGCCATGGTCGCGGAAGCGGCGCAGCGGCGCGCCAACGGAGGCGACTGGTTCGACTTCCTCAAGCCGCTGATCGACGCCAACCGGGCGGACGGGGTGCTGACCCGGGACGAGTGGCTGGACGCGCTGGACGCGGCGGCGGGGGATGCGTCACTGCGGCGGGATATCGAGACGCTGCTCGACGATGGGTCGTCCCGGGCCGACGAGGTGACCGCGCGCCTGCTGGAACAAGCCGGAGTGGCGATCCGGCTCGAAGCGGGACGGGTGGTGCTGAAGTAGCCGCCGCGGGTCGGTTCGGCCCATTGCAGACGCCGATGATCCACGTACTGTTGGCGTCCGTGTTGGCGGCTCCGCCAACCTCCGGAGGTTTTAATGCCAGTCGTTATTACGACGGACGAAGCTCTCCACAGAGTGTTCGCTGACGTCCCTGCCGGCGTCCGCTGGACAGCCTTCGAGGCGGCGGTTCTCGGGGCGATAGCCGATACGCCTGCTCTCACCGACTGGAACTGGATCATCGACGACCAGGGCCCGATGGATGACGTCGACGTCGCCGGGATGAGTCGCATAGGGGACGCGTTCCGGCGGCTGGCCCGCGACCCTGACCGGCGCACCTATACGGTGGTGGTCACGACCGACCGCTTCTTCGCGACATGGGCGCGTGTGATCGACCTGAACTACGGCAACCGCAAACACCACTCGGCCCCGACACTGGCGAGGGCGATCGCCCTTCTGGACCGCCTGGAATCATAACGGGAACGCCCCTTGCTCCCGATAATCCGGCTTCGGCCCGACGACCGCCGCGGTCGCCTTATCCCCCCGCGAAAGGGTATGGACTGACTGACTTGGCCCAGTCGTCGACCACAAGCGCCCGGTCCACGGGCGGCGCGGCGCGTTCGGCGCAGGGGTGGCGGTGGCACAGGCGGCAGGCGGGGCCGATCGGGGTGACCTCGGGCGCCGTCAGGTCGAGGCCGCGGGCATAAACCAGCCGGTGGGCGTGCTTGAGCTCGCAGCCGAGGCCGATGGCGAGGTCGTGGCCCTCGGTGAAGGCGTCATGCCCCTGACGGTCGACGGTGCGGGCGAGGGTGAACCAGCGCTGGCCGTCGGGCGTCTCGATCACCTGGGTGACGACCCGGCCGGGCGTGCGGAAGGCGCTGTGCAGTCGCCAGCGCGGACAGGCGCCGCCGAAGCGCGAAAAGGGGAAGGACCCCGAGGCGAAGCGTTTGGAGATGTTGCCGGCCTGATCGACCCGCATGAGGAAGAAGGGCACGCCGCGCGCCGTGGGGCGTGACAGGGTGGTCAGGCGGTGCGCCGCCTGTTCGAACGAGACGCCGAACCGGACCTGCAGCCGGGCGAGGTCGTAGCCGGTCTGTTCCGCGGCGCCCTGGAAGGCCCCGTAGGGCATAAGCAGGGCGGCGGCGAGGGTGTTGGTCAGCGACACCTTGAGCAGTCGCCGGGTCGGTTCGTCGGGGGCCGAGGCGGCCTCGGCCAGGGCGGACAGTTCGGCGTCGTGCTCGGTCAGGGCCAGCTGGAAGGCCACGGCGAAGGCGCGGGAGGAGGGGCCCAGGGTCTCCGACAGCAGCAGCCGCTTGCGGTGCGGGTCGTAGCGGCGGGTCCATTCGACCATGACCTCGGCCGGCAGGGTGCGCACCGGCAGGCCGTGGCGGGACAGCAGCCTGCCTCGGGCGCGGGTCTCGAATGCCTCCCCTGGCGTCTCCGCCTCGAGGGCGGCGGCGAGGGTCTCGCCGAGGGCGTCCAGTTCGGGGAAGTGGTTGCGACGGCCCTGGACGTATTCCCGGACCCAGTCGGCGGGGCTGGCGTCGCCGGCGCCGCCGGTCACATCGGCCTCGGCGCGATCGCGGGCGCGGCGGTCGGAGAAGGTGCGGTAGAGGCGGAGCAGGGCGTCGGCGACGGCCGGCTGGTCTTCGGCGAGCTGGACGATCTCGTGGCGCGGCACCGGCAGACCCTGGAACAGGGGGTCGGCGAAGGCCTCTGCCAGTTCCGCCTCGGTCGCGGGGCCGCCGGACTGACCGAAGGTGCGCAGATCGACGTCATAGGTGTCGGCGAGACGTAGCAACAGCTGCGCCGACACCGGCCGCTGGTTCCGCTCTATGTGGTTGAGATAGCTGGGGGATACGCCCAAGTCGGCGGCCATGGCCGTCTGCGTCAGGCCGAGGTCGCGCCGCAGCCGCTTGAGGCGCCCCCCGAGAAACAGCTTGCGGTCGGCGGTCGCGTCCATTGGCGCAGGATGTCACAAAATGACTTAACGGCAAGTGTCATATCATGACCAAACTACACGCAATCTTGACCAATGCTGTGTCATTCGTGACTTTCGCGTGTTTCCCTCTGCATCACCCCGCCGCCAATCGGCCGCGATCCAGCAGAGACCGACCATGACCACCTTCGCTGACCTCGTCCCTTCGCCTGCCGGCCGTTTCGACGGCATCGAACGCCCCTATACGCCGGAGGACGTCCTGCGCCTGCGCGGCTCGGTGCCGATCACCCACACCCTGGCCGAGCGCAGCGCCAACCGCCTGTGGCAGCTGTTGCACGAAGAGCCCTTCATCAACGCCCTCGGCGCCGTCACCGGCAATCAGGCCATGCAGATGGTCCGGGCCGGGCTGAAGGCCATCTATCTGTCGGGCTGGCAGGTCGCCGCCGACGCCAACACCGCCGGGGCCATGTATCCCGACCAGTCGCTGTACCCGGCCAACGCAGCCCCGGAACTGTGCCGCCGCATCAACCGCACCCTGCAGCGCGCCGACCAGATCGAGCACGCCGAGGCCAAGCCAGGGGAGGGCGCCAAACGCGACTGGTTCGCCCCCATCGTCGCCGACGCCGAGGCCGGTTTCGGCGGGCCGCTGAACAGCTTCGAGATCATGAAGGCCTTCATCGAGGCGGGCGCCGCCGGCGTCCATTTCGAGGACCAGCTGGCGTCCGAGAAGAAGTGCGGCCACCTGGGCGGCAAGGTGCTGATCCCGACCCAGGCGCATGAGCGCAACCTTATCGCCGCCCGTCTGGCCGCTGACGTCATGGGCACGCCGACCCTGACCGTGGCGCGTACCGACGCCGAGAGCGCCCAGCTGATCACCTCGGACGTCGACGAGCGCGACCGGCCCTTCATCGACCGCGACAACCGCACGCCCGAAGGCTTCTTCCGGCTGAAGGAGGGCACGGGCCTGGACCACTGCATCGCGCGGGGCCTGTCGTATGCGAAATACGCCGACGTCCTGTGGTGGGAGACCTCGCACCCCGATCTGGACGACGCCCGCCGCTTCGCCGAGGCCGTGCACAGGGAGCATCCCGGCAAGCTGATGGCCTACAACTGCTCGCCGTCGTTCAACTGGAAGGCCAAGCTGGACGACGCCACGATCGCCAAATTCCAGCGCGAGCTGGGGGCCATGGGCTACAAATTCCAGTTCGTCACCCTGGCCGGCTTCCACGCGCTGAACAACTCGATGTTCGAACTGGCCGACGGCTACCGCGACCGCGGCATGGCGGCCTATTCCGAGCTGCAGCAGCGCGAGTTCGCCAATGAGGCGGCCGGCTACACCGCCACACGGCACCAGCGCGAGGTCGGCACCGGCTATTTCGACCAGGTCGCCACGGTCATCTCGAACGGCCAGTCGTCGACCACGGCGATGAAGGAATCCACCGAGACCGCCCAGTTCGTGGCGGCTGAGTAAGGAGAGAGACCATGCAACCGATCGACAATCCCACGGCCATCATCGACTTCTGCCTCGCCCCGCTGAACCTCGACACCGGGTCCGAGGCCGAGCGCGAGGTGCGCCGCCGGCTCGAGCATGTGATCAAGACCTTCCGCGCCAAGGCGCCCCAGCCGGTCGCGATCGATTTCTCGTCAATGCCGTCGCAAGTCATCAACGAGGCCGCGCACGGCTACGAATAGGCCCCGATCAGGCGGCGATGCATTTGGCCATCGCCGCCGGCAGGGTCGCCACCAGATTCAGCAGTTCGGCCGCGTCGAACGGCTTGGCCAGATGCAGGTCCGCTCCAGCAGCTTCGGCCGCCGCGATATGCTCCGCCAGGGCGTTGGCGGTCAGCATGACGATCGGCGTCCGCCCCAGTCCCATCGCCGCCTCATGCAGCCGGATCTGCCGCGTCGCGGTCAGCCCGTCCATGACCGGCATTTGCATATCCATCAGGACAAGGTCGTAGTCGGCGTCCCGCAACGCCTGAACCGCCTGCGCTCCGTCCTCCACGGAGGTGATGGACACACCGGCCTGGCCGAGGATCATCTCGACCACGCGGCGGTTCACCGGGTGGTCGTCCGCCAGCAACACCCTGACCCCGGCGCGATCGCCGGCCTCGTCCTCGTCCGGCGCGCCGCTGGATTTCGTCGGAGCGACGGCGGCCTTGAACGGCACGGTCAGGAGGAAGGCCGAACCGCCGCCGGGTTCGCTCTCGCAATCCAGGTCGCCGCCCATCATTTCCGCCAGCTGACGTGAAATGGCGAGGCCGAGGCCCGAGCCGCCGAATTTGCGGGTGATCGCCCCGTCGGCCTGTTCGAACCGGCTGAACAGGCGTTCGCGCGTGTGACAGTCGAAGCCGATGCCGGTGTCCTCGACCGAGAACCGCAGCGTCGGCGCCCCGTCGCGATCCGGGCCCGGGGCCGCCGTCAGGCTGACGAAACCCTCGCTGGTGAATTTGACGGCATTGGAGACGAGGTTGGTCAGGATCTGCTTCAGCCTGACGACGTCGCCGGCGATCCAGCAGTCCGCCCCGGCGGAAATCTCGACGAAGAACTGCAGCCCTTTTTCCTGCGCCGAGGTCTCGTAAAGCTGGGCCGCTTCGCGGACCGCACGGCCGAGATCGAACGCCTCCTCCGACAGTTCCAGCCGCCCGGACTCGACCCGCGCGAGGTCGAGAATGTCGCTGAGGAGCACCTGGAGCGTCCGGCCCGAAGACTGGATCAGATCCAGCATCTCCGCCTGCTGCATCGACAGCTCTGTGTTGGCGAGGGCCTGGGCCACGCCGATCACGCCGTTCAGCGGCGTGCGGATCTCGTGGCTCATATTGGCGAGGAACTGGCTCTTGGCCGCGTTGGCGGCCTGGGCCGCGTCACGCGCCTCGGCCAGCGCCCGGGCGTCGTTCTTGAGGTCGGTGATGTCGGTGCAGAC
The DNA here is from genome assembly GCF_046295595.1 of Brevundimonas sp. GTDB lineage: Bacteria > Pseudomonadota > Alphaproteobacteria > Caulobacterales > Caulobacteraceae > Brevundimonas. The sequence goes on from NZ_JBKBMX010000010.1 coordinate 19,666, forward strand.
CGTGACAATGCCGCCGGCTGCCGTGCGGCGGTCGGCGACCCGCAGCCAGCGGTCGCCGGATATCCTCTGTTCCATAGTGGCGGAAAGCGCCCGGCGCGCCGCCATCCGCTCGGCGAGCCAACTCTCCTCGCGCCCCCTGGCCTCGGCGTAGAGACCCTCGTTCAATCCGATCTGGACGATTTCGCGGAAGGTCATCCCGGCCTGCAGGTTGGACGACAGCTCGGGGTTCACCTCGTCGTAGCGGGTGTTCCACAGCACCAGCCGGTCTTCGGCGTCGAAGAAGGCCAGGCCGTCCGGCATGGCGTCGATGGCCTCGCGGATCTGGTTCAGGGCGCCGTTGCGCGCGACATAGCTGAACCAGGCGACCGATCCCGCCACAGCGACAACCCCTGTCGCCAGGACCGCCAGCACCACCATCATGGTCGAGGCCGAAAGGCTGGCCTCCAGGCCGTCAGCCGCCGCCAGCATTGAGGCGCCAGGTGTTACCGTCACCGCGCTCATGAGCGTGAACTGAAGGACCAGGACCGACAGGGTACCGGTCAGGGTGGTGGCGATGAAGCGCCACATTCCCCTGCCGTAGACGAAGCCCCCCGCCAGCAGCGCCAGCAGCAGGCTGGCTGCGACCGCGACGACCGCGAGGCCGGGATCCCACCCGATCGACCGGCCGGGCGTCTCAAATGCGGAAATGCCGAGAAAATACATGGCGGCGATCGCGGACAGGCCGATCATTCCGCCCAGTCCGCGGTAAAGGCCGCGCTCCTCGACCATAACGACCATGGCGCCGAGCGTCATGCCGCCCACGCCGACAACCAGCGACGCCGCGGTGAGGGGCAGGCTGTATCGCGCCGCGCCACCGGCGTCATAGCCCTGCATGGCCACGAAATGGGTCAGGAAAGCCGCCACACCGCCGACGATCGCCGCCAGCACAGCGACCTCGCGCCGGCGCGGATTCTCCAGCCTCGAAGCCTCGACCAGCAGGCGAAACGCTGTGGCCAGACCGAAAACACACAGGACGACGGCCGCCAGCGTCCAGCGCCAGTCGTGCTCCGTCGTCAGGCTGTACACGATCCGGTCCACGGTCCCCCCTCTTGGCCGAACAGTATGCGGCGAATGGGTGAAGAAACCGTGGCGTGTGCCGCTCCTGGATGAATGCAACCGACCTGTGAGCCGATTGCATCGAGAAATCAGACGATCGCGTCGGGCTCCGCTTGTTCAGCCGTGAGCGCGACCATGTCGACCTTGACCTCGAACGCCTGTCCCAGCACCGACATCGGATTGACCTGCCGGTCGTTGCGCCTCACCTCGAAATGCAGGTGGGGACCCGTCGAGCGCCCGGTCGAGCCGACCAGGCCGATCCGCTCGCCTTCGCCGAGGCGATCGCCCCGGGCCACATCGACCCGGCTGAGGTGGGCGTAGAGGGTGCTCATGCCGTTGGGATGCCGCACCTCGATGAAGCGGCCGTAGCCACCGCCGTCATAGCCGGTCTGCACCACCTCGCCCTCGCTGGCGACAAAGACGCTGGTGCCCTGAGGCGCGGCGATATCGACACCCTTGTGGTGCCGCGCGGCGGCTTCGCCGGCAAGGCGGCGCAGCCCATAGGCGGAGTTGACGGCGTATCCCTTCAGCGGCGTCGCAAAGGCGATCAGCCGGGTCATCGGCCCGGCAGGCCGCGCGACGGCGGTCACCGGCGGCGCCTCCGGAACGGGCAGGGCGATCTCGATCGTATCGACCGACGGTTCGGAGCTTGGGGCGAAGGCCATGGCCAGCACGGCGACCGAGGCCAGGGCGGCGGCCTGGCCGGAATGGAAAAGGAACGACCGGGCGGTCGGCAACAGGCGTCGCATGGCGGCGTCGGCTCCGTCTTTCGGCTCAGATGAGCTGTGGAGGCGCCGACGGGCCGCGAGACGCGGCGCTCTCGGTCGGCGACCGGGAGGACCGTCTGTCTAGGGGGCGGGCGGGGCGACTTTGCGGCGAAAAGGTTCCATCGGGGCGACAGGAGGTCGCAGCGGAGCCGTAAAATTCGCTGTGAAATCAACAATCAGCAAAAAACAAAAAGGGCGCGCCACCCGAATGCGGCGCGCCCTTTCCATGGTCGGGCGATCTACTGGAGCGGCAGGCTGAAGGTCACGGCCCCGACATGGCTGTCGGCGGCGTCGCCGAAACGCCCGCGATAGCCGATCGAGATCGTACCCGGCCCGACGCCGGCCTCGAGCCCGGCGGAGGCGATGAGGGAGCCGCCGAACGGATCCTCGATATCCCGCTCCAGCACCTGGGCCGGATTGCCGACGATGCCGACCCGCACGCCGTCGCTGCTGTCGCCGAAGCTGTCGCGATAGCCGCCTTCGATCCAGAAGTTCAGCCCCTCGCCACCGCCCTCGGCGCGCAGCGAGACCTCGCCGCTGGCCGCCTGCACGGTCCGATCCTCGTACCGGTACTGGGCCGCCACACCCTGTTCGAGGTAGCCGTTCACATCGGTGGAGACGAAGGTCACCGCCGCGCGGGGCGACAGGGCGATGCCGCCCATGTCGAACCACGTCCCCGCCTGCAGGCGGGCGCCGAGGCTGCCGCCGTCGGTCTGGCCGGTGTGGACGATCGGCGCCAGGCTCGTGGTCCGGGTGATATCGTCATACTGATCGATCGAGCCGCCGACCGTGGCGTTGACGAACATCTCGCCCCTGCGCCAGCCGGCGTAGATGTCGAAGGCATAGGTCTCGACGTCGAACGCCATCGGCCCCGCCTCGACCTCGGCGGTCCGGAAGGTCCCGGCCACGCCAAACCGCATGCTGTCTGACATGACGTGATCGAGGCCGACCCGTCCGCCCCAGCCGGTGGCCTCGGCCTCGGCGATGACTCCGCGGGCATCGGTCTCGACGCTGTCATAAAGGGCGCCGAAGGTCATGCGGCTGCCAGCTTCCCACGGCGCGCGGCCGGACAGACCCTCGCTGGCCATATCGAGCAGGTCCTCACGCTGGCGGAAGCCGGTCTCGGCCTGCACCGTCGACTGGGCCCCGAGGTCGCCGTAGTGGAGGTAGTCGTTGGCCAGCAAGGCGATCAGGCGATGGCCGGCGGCGGTGGGGTGAACCCCGTCCCAATACAGATAGCCGTCCGGATTGGCGCAGACGGTCAAGGCGAACTCGTCAAAGCACCGGTCGGTCGCATTGGTCAGGCCGAAGCTGCCGGGATCGCCGGCAAGCGTATCGCTGATCTTGTACAGGTCCATGAGGATGATGTTTGAACCCGGGTTTGAACTGGCGACCCCGAACAGCCCCGATAGCAGCGCCGAGTTGAAGCTCGTGCCGGAGTAGTCTGCGAGCTGCGAGCCGGCGGGTCCAACGAGAGGATTGTTCGGCGAGAACTGCGGCGTGATCCCGAGACGCGGCAGGTTGGTCACGAGCACCGTGCCCGCGCCCGCAACCGCAACCGAGTTGACGATGAAGTTGATGTCCGCCGCGGCCGCGTTGGCGACAGCTTGCATTGTCGCCGCAGCCGTCGTGGGGCTCGCCGCCGCGCCCTGAAACGCCTGAAAGATGTTGTTGGCCCCGCCCAGGACGCTGACCAGATCATTGGTGCCGAAGGTCCCGCCGCCGCCGGAGTACGCCAGCAGCTGGTTGCGCATGCCCGGGGGGCTCGCGGCGTTGTCCGTGCGGGCGCCGCCAAAGGCGTAGTTGACGCTACCGCTGACGGGCGCGCCGGCCGTGAAGCGTCCCGCATCGAAGCCCAGCAATTCGGTGAACACCGGACCGTTCGAGAACCGGCCCTGGTAGTAGGGCGGCGAGGGAGGGTTGGTCCCGGCGGTGACGGCGTAGAGGTTGCCGTTGTCGCTCAGACTGTCGCCGAACACGACCAGACGGTCATAGGTCTGGGCGGTGGCGGCGGACGCGAAGACGCCGACGGCGGCGACGGCCAGCGCGGCGCAGGCTGCGTGGTGCAGGAAACGAGACATCGAATATCCTCCCTCGGTCGTCATGATGCGACCGTTAGATGACACTCTGCGCCCGTTTCCGACGGGCGCAAGATGCCGTCGGGGAAGCTTTCAGTGCAGCATCCGGAACCGCAGGGTTCCGGCCACACTCTTCAAGGCCGTCAGCGAGGCGGGATCGTAGTCGCGATCGACGTCGGTGATGACATAGCCGGTGTGCTCGTCGGTCTTCAGATGTTGGCCGAGGATGTTCAGCCCGGCGCTTGCGAGGGCGCGATTCAACTCGGCCAGGACGCCCGGCTGATTGCGGTGGATGTGCAGGATGCGGTGGGCGCCGGACACCTCGGCCAGTTGCACGTTCGGAAGGTTGACGCAGAAGGTGGTGTCGCCACGGTTCAGATAGCCCAGCAGCCGTTCGGCGGCGAACTCGGCAATGGCCTCCTGGGCCTCTTCGGTCGAGCCGCCGATGTGGGGGGTCAGGATGACATTGGGCAGGCCGCGCAGGGGGCTGTCGAACGGGTCGGCGTTGGTCGCCGGCTCGTCCGGAAAGACGTCCAGCGCGGCGCCGCCGATGCGGCCGGCGCCGAGCGCCTGGGCGAGGGCGCCGATGTCCACCACATGGCCGCGCGACAGGTTCAGCAGCAGGGCCCCGGCCTTCATCCGCGACAGCTGGGCGGCGCCGATCAGGGCGGTGTTGTCGGTGCGGCCGTCGACATGCAGGCTGACCACGTCGCTCTCGCCCAGCAGGGCGTCCAGCGACGGCATGCGGCGGGCGTTGCCCAGCGCCAGACGCTCGGTCAGGTCGTGGAAGATCACCCGCATCCCCAGCGCCTCGGCCAGCACCGACAGCTGCGAGCCGATGGCGCCGTAACCGACGATGCCGAGGGTCTTGCCGCGCAGCTCGCGCGACCCGGTGGCCGATTTGTTCCATTCGCCGCGGTGCATGGCGGCCGACTTGTCGGTGACGTCGCGCAGCAGGGCGACGGTCAGGCCGACCGCCAGTTCGACCACCGAACGGGTGTTGGAATAGGGGGCGTTGAACACCGCCACGCCACGGGCGGCGGCCGCGTCGAGGTCGATCTGGTTGGTCCCGATGCAGAAGGCGGCGACCGCCATCAGCTTGTCGGCGGCGTCGAGGACGCGGGCGCTGACCTGGGTCTTGGAGCGGACCCCGAGGACGTGCACCCCCTTGATGCGCTCGATCAGGGCGTCTTCGCCGAGGGCGCCCTTGACCGTCTCGACCTGGTAGCCGGCGTCCTGCAGCCGTTCGACGGCGGCGGGGTGTACGTTCTCCAACAACAGCATCCGCATGCGGCTGCGCGGATAGGACCAGCGGCCGGTCAGCCCCTCGAGGTGCAGCAGCTCATCCAGCGAGCGGACCTCGGCGTCGGCGGCGGCGACGACGGGGTCGCGCCGCACGATTTCGGTATAGGCGTAGAAGCGGTCGGCGGCGCCGGCCTGTTTGACCTCGGCGTCGGTCCAGCCGTCGCCGACCATGACAACCGGACCGGGCAGGTTCAGCGCCGCGAGGGCCTCGGCCTTGCCGCCGGCGCGGGACAGGGGATTGCGCTCGTCGACGCCGGTGACCCGCCCGTCGGCGTCATAGACCAGGTCGTTGCACAGCACCCGGTCGGGGGCGACGCCCAGCCGTTCGGCGACCGGGGCGATGATCTCGCGGAAGCCGCCCGAGACGATGACGATCCGGCCCGGCCGGTCGCGGAAGAAGGCGAGGTTCTTGCGCACCGAGGGCGTGCCCTCGTCAAGGATGCGGGCGGCGAGGGCGGCGACATGCTCGCGGGTCAGGGGCAGCAGGGCCAGGCGGCGGTTCAGCGCCTCGCCGAAGCCGATCTCGCCGGCCATGGCCTGGTCGGTCAGCCGCCCGATCTCGGCGCGCACCGCCGCCGCTTCGGGCGCGCCGGCGAGGGCGATGTCGGCCAGCGCCTCGAGCGTCTCGATGCGGACGAGGGTCGAATCGAAGTCGAAAATGAAGGTCGCGTCGGCCATGGCCGAACCTTGGCCCACCTTCGCAGTTGCAGCAACGGAGCCGGCGGCCCGGTTTCGAAAAAACAGGGTCCGCCGAAGCGTCCGCCGGGGTCTATTCCACCCGAACGCCGAACGCCGGCCGCCATTGGGAGCGACCGGCGTTCACACCATCAGACCCTCACGTCACGATCGGACGCAGGATCAGAAGCGGCCAAGGCTGCGTAGCTTGCTGTCGGGACGGCGGGCATCCATGGCGGCCGCGCCGATCGCCGCTGCGATGGTGACCAAGGCCAGCAGGGCGCCGCCCTCCTTGGCGTGGTCCCGGGCGTAGCCTCCGGCTTCGTGGGCGTAGTGGCGGGCCTTCTTGCCGTGCTTCTTCAGCGCCCGGCGCGAGGAATGGCGGGTGTCGTGCAGCAGGCGGCGCGAACGGTGGCGGGCTTCGTCGCCGAAATCGGAGGCGCGCTCGCCGGCCTCCATGAGGCCGTGACGCACCGTTTCCGTCAGATCCTCGAACCGGCCGCGCAGGCCGCTGGTGTCGACCCATTGGCGCGGCTGGAGCCGGCCGCGCAGGCCTTCCAGCCGCGTCGGGCCGGTGCGCTGGTTCAGCAGCAGGGTGGCCAGGCCGACGCCCGCGAGAATGGCCACCACGCCGGCGGTGACGCCGGGATGTTTGCGAACTTCGGCGAGGGCGGAGAACTGTCGAACCATGGGATAATAGACCTCTTCGTCGAGACCGTCGTCGGTCGGGTCATAGAGCCCGTCCGCGTCCGGCTGCCAGGCGGAACGCCTGTCCCGCATGAGGGAAGGAGCGAACCGGGCGAAAAGAGGTTCCGCCAGACCCGGCAGGGTGGAGTAGAAACTGGCGATCAGCCGGCCGCCGCCGCCGACGGTGATCTCGCGGATCGGGTGCGTGGCGCAGTACAGGATGGTGTCGGCCACAACATGGGTCGCATAGACCGGCTGCGGGTTCTGCATCGCCTGACCGGTCAGGTTGCGGGCGTGGCGGCTGTAGGGCGTGTCGATCGGGCCCGGCTTGACCAGGCTGACGGTGATCGGAGCCCGTTCACGCATCAGCTCCATGCGCAGGGCGTTGGTGAAGCCCTTCACTGCGTGCTTGGAGGCCGAATAGACGCCCTGGATCGGCATCGGCGCGTCGGACAGGGTCGAGCCGACATTGACGATGGCCCCGCCGCCGGGCCGGTCGCGCAGGTGCTGGGCGGCGACCAACGAGCCGTTGACCACGCCCCAGTAGTTGGTCTCGAACAGACGGCGCTGGTCCTCCAGCGTCGTCTCTCTAATGGCTCCGTAGATCGAGACGCCGGCGTTGTTGACCCAGGTGTCGAAGCCGCCGAACAGGCGCATGCATTTGTCGGCCGCCCCGGCCAGGGCGGCGTGATCGGCGACATCGGCCACGGCGAAGGCCGCCCGCGCGCCGGTCGCCTGCAGCTCTTCCGTCAGCGCCTTCAGGTCGTTCTCACCACGCGCGATCAGGAAGACGCAGGCCCCCGCCCGGGCCGCCCGCCGGGCCACCGACAGGCCGATGCCCGAGGTTGCGCCGGTGATGACGATGGACTGCTGGTTCAGGGGCTTTAGCGTCGCTTTGGTCATGAAATCGCCGGCTGGACAGGGTCTGTGAGGGCCTTGGGAAACGGGGCCGCGACCCCGCCGGTTCCTGCTCTAGCATGCGGCCCTTACCAATCGCGATACGGGCGCCTATCTTGCGGCGCTTCCATACAACGCCACTCGAGGACCGCCGTGACCGATCACGCGCCCGCCGCCACGCCCTCTGACAACCTCGCCGCCGCCTTCCAGATCGAGGGCTGGCCGGTGCGCGGCCGGCTGGTCCGGCTGGGCGAGGCCATCGACGCCATCCTGTCGGCGCACGACTATCCCGAACCCGTCGCCGCCCTGCTGGGCGAGGCGTGCGCCCTGGCCGCCCTGATCGGCTCGGCGCTGAAGTTCGAAGGCCGGCTGATCGTCCAGGCCCAGGGCGACGGGCCGGTCCGCTATGTCGTCGCCGACTATGACACCCGCGGCCATCTGCGCGGCTATTGCCGCTTCGACGAGGACGCCGTGGCCGCCGTCTCGCAAGGGTTCGCCCGCCCCGGCGCGCGCACCCTGCTGGGCGAGGGGGTGTTCGTCATGACCCTCGACCGAGGCGCCGATTTCGAGCGCACCCAGGGCATCACCCCGATCGAGGGCGAGAGCCTGTCGCTGGCGGCCGAACACTATTTCCAGCAGTCCGAGCAGATCCCGACCAAGGTGCGGCTGGCCGTCGGCTCGGTCGTGACGGACGAGGGGACGGCGTGGCGCGCCGGCGGGGCCCTGATCCAGCTGATCGCCGGCGACGCCGCTCGCGGCTCGACCGAGGAGGCGTGGGACCGCAGCCGGGCCCTGTTCCAGACCCTCGCCGACGACGAACTGATCGACCCGACCATCACCCCCGAGGTGCTGCTGTTCCGCCTGTTCCATGAGGACGGCGTGCGGCTGGAGGATGCGCGGGCGCTGGAGGCCGTGTGCCGCTGCTCGAAGGACCGCATCGGCGCGGTCCTGGCCTCGTTCGCCCCGGAAGAGCGGGCCGACATGGTCGAAGACGACGGCAAGATCCGCGTGACCTGCGAATACTGCGCGACGGTCTATGAGCTGGAGCCGGAAGAGATCGTCGCGGGGTAGGGCGGCCGGACCGTCAGAATGGCGGCTGTGGGGGGGAAGCGGACATGAGCGTTCTGAAAATGGCAGGTCGCCTAGTCGCAGGCCGATTGGGGGGCATTGCCGGGGGCGGTCCCGCAAATGTAACTCGCCATTTTGGCTTGGTCGATTTCATAGCCCTGGTTGCCCCGAACCAGGTGCTCTTTGGCCGGGAGTGAGCCTGTCTGGGCGACCGGCACGCTCAGCGTCTCAGGCCATTGCTCAGTGGTCCGTGACATCAGTCGTTCACGAAAGCGCCGCGCCAACGCTGGGTCTTCACCTTGGTTGAAGGATACCCATACATGGCCCGGGTGAAACCGGTCGGAGACGTGAGCCTCGGCTTGGCGGAGATCATCGCCGCGATAAACCGTGGCATGGATCGACGTGCCAAGTTTGGGGGACATCTCCGCCCAGCTTTCCATTTCCTCGGCCGTCTCGACATCTACGTTGAGACCCTCGGCTCTCGCCTCGGCGATGAGCATGGTCAGGAAGTCGGCCCGGTCGACCGCAGAGGTCAGCGGAACCTCGAAAGCAGCCACTGTCCTGAGGCCTTCGGGCTGGGGGACAGGCTGGCCGGCTCGTATGCATCCGGCAGGCAATGAGATGGCAAGCAGCACTGCAACAGTCGCGCGGATCGGAAAACGCGACGACCCTGCTCGTTTGGACCGCGGTCCCCATCGGCGCGCTCCGATCCAGACAAGCCAGACCACGAGCGTACCGCCGAGCGTTGCCACGGCGGCGAAGCCGAGCACCGCTGGAATGACAAAGATGATCTCACCGCCCATGATCGACTACCGCATGCACTAAGCGCTCCAGTCCAGTCGTCGTGTCTGACGCGGGCTGGAAATCGCGCACCGTGGCCGCCTCACACACTTACTCGATGACCAACGGGTCGGGATCAGTCCTCACCATCAGGCCGGAAAGCGGACCTTGCTGGATGGCTTGCTAGAGCTGTTTGCCCTTACGTCGGCTGATTACACCTAGACTACCGAACAAGATGCCGGGGATGATCCACACCACCCAACTATCACCCTGAACAAGCTTGAAGACGCCCAACGCGACGAATATCGCGCCAATGAGCGGGAAGCCCGTCTGCTGAAGTTGACCCATCGGTTCTCACCCTCGACCATTTCACTGACGGTATGATCCAGCTTTGACGCTGCCAGGATCAAATCAACCAGCGGTGCCGGTGAGAATGAACGAGGGAGGTGAGGTGGTCGACTGTCCGCTATGGGTCGGTTACGGTCACGAGGTCGGAGCCGCAAAGCGGACATGCCGCCATCGCCCACAAGCGCACGCGCCCATGATCGCCTCAAGGCGGAAACCGGGTTTGGTGTTACGCCGGATTGAGGCGCAGACTGAGTCGCGTGTGACATTCCACGCGAAAGCAACGAAGGGGTGCCCTTGTCCCACCGACCGCCCGTCCTCCTCGCCGCCATCCTCGCGCTGGCCGGAAACGCCGCATGCGCCCAGCACGGTGCTGACCGGGCAGCAGCCGAGGCCCGCCAGGCCGCTATTCGCGCCGGACTGAACACTTCAGTCGCCAGCTTCTGCTTCCAGGCTCCTGAGACCGACGAGACCGCGATGACGGTGCAGGTCGAGGATCTTCCGGCGTCCAGCCTCCTGCCCGGAGCCGGCGCGGCCACAGCGGCTCAGCCGGTCAACGTCGGTTCCTACCTGTACCGGGGCGACGGCGTGCGGATCACCTCTGACGATCCGCGTTTTGCCGGGTTGATCATTGATCCCGTCCTGTTCGTCCCACGCCTGCCGAATGGCGATCGACTGGTGACCTGGAATCTGGCTCACGCGACCGGGGGAGGAACCTGCAGGCTCGCGTTGACACCGCCCGCTCCGCCCCAACGCCAACGGTCCCTGCGGGCCGCGGAGGTCGGCGCCCGGGCGCATCTGGCCGGCTATCGAGCGGGGGCCAGCTGGCCGTTTGGGCGGGATCGCTTCATCGGCCTGATGCATCCGGAAGGCGAGGGAGATCGAACCCTGATCGTGACATTCGTGGCCGGACCGGATCACGAAACGCGCGTCGAAGCTGAGACGCCGCTCGCGTTTCAAGGCATCAGGGCCAACGCTCCGATACACGGAGGACCGTGGTCATTGCTCGTGATGGGCCGGCAGGCTGATGGCTCCATTGTGCAAGCCACTCTGGGAGCCGAACCGCCCATCTGGTAAGCGGCGCCACTCCAACCGACTTCATGCGGACGTCCGCTTTGGGCGTAAGCGGCCGCTCCCTACGCCTGCTGTTCGCTCAACCCCCGAGGTCCAGCGAATACCCCGCCGACCTGACCGTGCGGATCGGATTGACGGTGCCCTCGATGTTCAGCGCCTTGCGCAGGCGGCCGACGTGGACGTCGACGGTGCGGGCCTCGACATAGACGTCCGAGCCCCAGACCGCGTCCAGGAGCTGTTCGCGGCTGAACACCCGGCCCGGGTGCTGCATCAGATGGTCCAGCAGGCGGAACTCGGTCGGGCCGAGGTGGATCTCGGTGCCGGCGCGACGGACGCGGTGGGCGACGCGGTCGATGACGATGTCGCCGTGGGTCAGGCGATCGTCGGCCAGACCCGGACGGATGCGGCGCAGCACGGCGCGGATGCGGGCGTTCAGCTCGACCATCGAGAAGGGCTTGGTCATATAGTCGTCGGCGCCGGTATCGAGGCCGCGCACCCGGTCGGTCTCCTCGCCACGCGCGGTCAGCATGATGACCGGCAGGTTGCGGGTCTCGGGCTTGCCGCGGATGCGCCGGCACACCTCGATGCCCGACAGCTTGGGCAGCATCCAGTCCAGCAGAACCAGATCCGGCAGCCGCTCGTCGATCTGCAGCATCCCCTCCTCGCCGTCGGCGGCGATGACCACCCGGTAGCCTTCCTTTTCGAGGTTGTACTGAACGAGGGTCGCCAGGGCGTCCTCGTCTTCCATCACCAGAACATAGGGCTGCACAACGGTTCTCCAGGAACTCAGGCGGTAGTCGGCGGTTCGGGGGCGTCTTCGACGGAGTCGGGGTTCCAGCGCGGACGTTCGCCGGTGAACTCCTGGCCGGTGACCTCGTAATAGATGGTCTCGGCGATGTTGGTGGCGTGGTCGCCGATCCGTTCGAGGTTCTTGGCCATGAACAGCAGGTGGGTGCAGGCCCCGATCATGCGCGGATCGCCCATCATGTAGGTGAGCAGTTCGCGGAACAGGCTGTTGTAGTGTTCGTCGACCTCGTCGTCGGTATGCCAGACAGCGACGGCGCGATCGATCTCGCTGGCGGCATAGGCGTCCAGCACGTCGCGCAGTCGCATCGACACCAGCTTGCCCATCCGCTCGATCGAGCGGGTCAGGGGCTGCATCGGCTCGCCCTCGGCGAGGATCAGGCCGCGCTTGGCGATGTTCTTGCCCAGATCGCCCGTGCGCTCCAGATCGGTGGCCAGCTTCATCGCCGACAGCGTGCGGCGCAGGTCCGAGGCGACCGGCTGGCGCAGGGCGATCAGGCGGATGGCCTTCTTCTCGATCTCGCGGTGGAGGGCGTCCAGCCGGTGGTCGCGCTCGATCACAGAGCGGCCGAGGGCGACGTCGCGGCGGGCGACGGATTCGATGGCGTCGGCGACTTGGGCTTCGGCCAGGCCGCCCATCCGGGCGACCTCGGCGGTCAGCTGGTCCAGTTCGTCGCCATAGGCCTTGACGGTGTGCTGGGTCATGGGCGGATCCCTAGCCGAATCGGCCGGTGATGTAGTCGAGGGTGCGCCGCTCGCGCGGGTTGGTGAAGATGTCCTCGGTATCCCCCATCTCGACCAGCCGGCCCATGTGGAAGAAGGCGGTGCGCTGGCTGACCCGGGCGGCCTGGGCCATGGAGTGGGTGACGATGACGATGCAGTAGCGCTCGCGCAGCTCGTCGATCAGCTCCTCGATCTTGGCGGTGGCGATCGGGTCGAGGGCCGAGCAGGGTTCGTCCATCAGGATGACTTCGGGCTCGACGGCGATGGCGCGGGCGATGACGAGGCGCTGCTGCTGGCCGCCGGACAGGCCGGTGCCGGGCGAATGCAGGCGGTCGGCGACCTCTTCCCACAGGCCGGCGCGTTTCAGCGAGGCCTCGACGATCTCGTCCAGCTCGGCCTTGCCCTGGGCGAGGCCGTGGATGCGCGGACCATAGGCGACGTTTTCGTAGATGGTCTTGGGGAAGGGGTTGGGCTTCTGGAACACCATGCCGACGCGGGCGCGCAGCAGGACGGGGTCGACCGAGCGGGCGTTGACGTCGGAGCCATCGATATCGATCCGGCCGGTCACCCGGGCGCTGGCGATGGTGTCGTTCATGCGGTTCATCGTCCGCAGGAAGGTCGACTTGCCGCAGCCCGAAGGGCCGATCAGGGCGGTGACCGTCTTGTCGGCGATGTCCATCGAGACGTCGAACAGCGCCTGTTTGTCGCCGTAGAAGACAGACACGTCGCGCGCGGCGATCTTGATCGGCGCGTTCGGATCGGCGCTGTGCAGGACGGGGGGCGGGGTCATCGCCGGCTTGTCGCCGCCGGGACCGCCCGAGGCGCCTTCGGGCGCGCGAAACAGATTGAACTTCATACGACTACCACCGGCGTTCGAAGCGCCGCCGCAGGATGACAGCGGCGGCGTTCATGACGACCATGAAGGAGAGGAGGACGAGGATGGCCGCGGCGGTGCGCTCATGGAAGGCGCGCTCCGAGGCGTTTTCCCAGATATAGACCAGCGAGGGCAGGGCGCCGGTCGGTTCGGTCAGGGCGTGCGGGATGCCCGGCACGAAGCTGACCATGCCGATCAGCAGCAGCGGGGCGGTCTCGCCGAGGGCGTGGGCCATAGAGATGATGGCCCCGGTCATCACCCCGGGCATGGCCAGGGGCAGGGTGTGCTGGAACACCGTCTGGGTCCTGGACGCGCCCATGGCCAGGGCGGCCTCGCGGATCGACGGCGGCACCGCCTTCAGCGACGAGCGGGTGGCAATGATGATGGTCGGCAGGGCCATCAGGGCCAGCACCAGACCGCCGACCAGCGGACTTGCGCGCGGCAGGTGCATCCAGTTGATGAACAGGGCCAGGCCCAGCAGGCCGTAGATGATCGACGGCACGGCGGCGAGGTTGTTGATATTGACCTCGATCATGTCGGTGATCCGGCCCTTGGGCGCGAACTCCTCCAGATACAGGGCCGCGCCGACGCCCAGCGGGATGGCGATGAGGGCGGTGACCAGCAGCATCAGGGCCGAGCCGATCACGGCTCCCAGCACCCCGGCCAGCTCCGGCTCGGTGGAATCACCCTTGGTGAACAGGGCGCTGTTGAAATGGCTCTCGATCCGGCCGTTGGCCTGCATCTGGTCCAGCCAGGCGATCTGCTGGTCGGACAGGCGGCGCTGGGTGGCCGGCGTGTTCAGCGAGATCTCGCCCTTGAAATAGAGGTCGGCGTCGTCCGCCAGCGGTGCGTCGATCGAGACGGTCTGACCGATCAGCTCCGGCTGCGCCTGGATCAGCTCGGCGGCGACAAATTTGAGTTCCGACGAGAACAGGCCGCGCATCTCGGTCGCCTGCGTCCCCTCGGCGTCGTCGGTCACGCCCAGCCGCGCCAGCGCCTGCTCGGCCGCCAGCAGCTCGAAATTGGTGCCCTGCGGATAGGCCGGGTCGATCCGCGCCGGGTCCATATAGACCGGTACGGTCATGGTGTGGGCGTAAAAGGCGGTGTGGCCCTGTTCGATAAGCCGGCCGAGCAGCAGCAGCAGGAAGCCGACCGCCACGCCGATGGCCAGCAGGCCGTACAGTTTGAACCGCCGCTCGCGGGCGTAGCGCCGCTTCAGGCCGGCGCGCAGCCGGTCGATGCGGAGGGAGCTTGCCGCGCCGGCGGAAGGGTCCGGGGTGACGGTCGCGTCAGTCATACTGCTGCCGATAGGTCTGGACGATGCGCTGGGCGATGAAGTTGAGCACCAGGGTCACGGTGAACAGGGTCAGGCCGAGGCCGAAGGCGGCCAGGGTCTTGGTGCTGTTGAACTCCTGGTCGCCGGTCAGCAGGGTGACGATCTGCACGGTCACGGTGGTGACGGTGTCCAGCGGGTTCAGGGTCAGGCGGGCGGCGAGGCCGGCGGCCATGGTCACGATCATGGTCTCGCCGATGGCCCGCGACATGGCCAGCAACATGGCCCCGGCGACGCCGGGCAGGGCGGCCGGCAGCAGCACCCGCTTGACCGTCTCGGACCTGGTCGCGCCCATGGCGTAGGAGCCGTCGCGCAGCGACTGGGGCACGGCGTTGATGATATCGTCGGACAGGGAGCTGACGAAGGGGATCAGCATGATGCCCATGACCGCCCCGGCGACCAGGGCCATCTGGTTCTGCACCAGCATCAGATACTGGCCGAGGCCGTCCAGCGGGCCGCCGACCAGCAGGGCGCCGATGTTGTTGAAGAACTCGCGGAACGCCGGGCCGACGGTCAGGGCGGCGAAGAAGCCGTAGACCACGGTCGGCACGCCGGCGAGCACCTCCAGCACCGGCTTGACCACGGCGCGGAACACCGGCCCCGCGTACTCCGACAGATAGATGGCGGCGAACAGGCCGATCGGCGCGGCCACGGTCATGGCGATGAGCATGATCAGGAAGGTGCCGGCGAACAGCGGCAGTGCCCCGAAGGCGCCGGTCGAACCGACCTGGTCGGCGCGGATCGCCGTCTGCGGGCTCCACTGGGTGCCGAACAGGAACTCGCCGATCGGCACCGAGGCGAAGAAGCGCAGGGAGTCGAACACCAGGGCGGCGATGATGCCGACGGTGACCAGCACGGCGACGACCGAGCTGGCGAACAGCAGGCCGACGATCCACGCCTCGACCCGGTTACGCGCCCGCAGTTCAGGCTGGATGCGGCTGAAGGCGAACAGGCCGCCCAGCACGGCCGCCACGGCGGCGCCCGCCGCCGTCGCCACGATCCCGAGCGCCGGGGCGAGGAAACCCGCGGCGATGATCACGACCAGCGCCGGGACCACGGCCCAGATCAGCGCATAGGCGCCGTGCTGGCCCGGACGGGAATGGGCGCGGACGCCCTGCTGCCGTCGACGCGCAATGGCGCGGCCGCCGACGAAGGCGACGACGGCGGCGACGATCAGCAACGGCAGGAAAAGCCAGGTCATGCGGGTCCGGAACCGGGAAAATGAATCGCGCCGGTCCCCCGGTTCGTTCGGGGCGGAACCTGCCCGCGAATGGTCAGCGGATTACGACGCCGACGTGACAGTTCTGTTACGCCGTACGGCCAGGCGTCACCGGGGCGTCGGCGACGGCCCCCGCGCGCGTCGCGGACGGGAAATAGGCGGTAAAGGCGGCCCCGTCGCCGGGGGCGCTCTCGACCGTCAACCCGCCGCGGTGGCGATTGACGATGTGTTTGACGATGGCCAGTCCCAGCCCCGTCCCGGCGCGTTCGCCGCTCTTCTGACCCTCGACGCGGTAGAACCGTTCGGTCAGCCGCGGCAGGTGTTCGCGGGCCAGCCCCGGGCCATGGTCGCGCACGGTGACGGCGGCGTAACGCGCCCCCGGCACCCGGTCGGGCGTCAGCAGCGGCAGGCGCGTCGCCCCTTCGCCGCGGCTGCCCCCGGACCACGGCGCGGCGGCCTGGTCCAGGGTCGTGTCCGGATGGATGACGATCTCGACCGTGTCTCCGGCGGCCGAATATTTGATGGCGTTGTCGACAAGATTCTGGACCACCTGGACGATCTCGTCGCGATCGCCGTGCACCGGGGCGCTGACGGCGCGATCGGGGACGATGATCCGCACCCCGCGCTCGGCGGACAGCACGCTGACGGCGTCGACCACGTCCGACACCGACCGCGCCAGATCGACCCGTCCCTCGGGCGGAATGTGCTCGTTCAGCTCGATCCGACTCAGCGACAGCAGGTCGGCGACCAGCCGCCCCATCCGGTCGGCCTGGGCCGCCATGATGTCGAGGAACCGGTCGCGCGCCTTGGGATCGTCGCGGGCATGGCCCTTCAGCGTCTCGATGAAACCGGAGAGCGAGGCCAGCGGCGTGCGCAGCTCATGGCTGGCGTTGGCGAGGAAGTCGACGCGCATCAGTTCCATGCGCCGCACGTCGGTCTCGTCGCGCAGCACGACGAGGGCGAGGTTGCGCCCGTCGTCGGAGGCCAGCGGCCGGGTCAGCGCCCGCCAGTGCCGCGCCTGGGCGCCGACGCCGCCATAGTCGGTGCTCCGCGCCAGGCCGCCGAACAGGGCCTCGTCCACGGCCTCCAGCACCGCCGGATCGCGCAGGGCCGAGACCAGCAGGGCCCCCTCGCGCGGGATCCGCAGCAGGTCCCGTGCGGCGGTGTTCGCCAGCACCACCCGCCGGTCGCCGATGTCGTCCGCCTCGCCGCCGGCGACCACCAGCACCGGATCGGCCAGCGCCTCGAACAGGCTGTCCAGCAAGGTCCGGTCCGCGGCCAGCGAGGCCGACTCGGCCGCGGGGGCGGCCCTGGCGGCCCTGGGGGCCCCGGTGGTGCGCTCGGTCCGACGGGCGACGGCCCAGCTCGACAGGCCCACCAACGCCGCCCCCGCCAGCATGTATTGCGCGCTCTGCGGCTGCAGCACGGCCAGTCCCACCATGACGACGATGGCCACGCCCGCGCTGGCGCCGACCGTCCACAGGCGGGATCCGGCCGGGGGGGCGACAGGCGAGGTCGGGTATTCGTAGGACATTCGGGCTTCCGGTCGGCGCGCCGACTCTATCGTGTGAACATGACACGGATTTCATGACAAACGCACGGCGGGACCAAAGCCGGCGGTTGTCAAACGTCCTTGACACCATTACCAAGGTCGGACGGCTCGAAACGGGGGAGGGCATATGACTGCGGCATTGACGCTTGAAGGGGTCAGCAAGCGCTACGGCGACTTCCAGGCCGTGCGCGACCTGAGTTTCGAGGTCGGGAAAGGCTCGATCTGCGGCTTCCTCGGCCCCAATGGCGCGGGCAAGACCTCGACCCTGCGCATGATCCTGGGCCTGCAGGCGGCGAGCGAAGGCCGGATCACCATCCTCGGCGCCGACGACGGCCGCAAGGTGCGTGACCGCGTCGGCTTCCTCCCCGAAGAGCGCGGCCTCTACAAGAAGATGACGCCGGTCGACGCCATCGCCTTCTTCGGCGCCCTCAAGGGCCTGCCGACCGGCGAGGGCCGTCGCCGCGCCCGCGAGATGCTGGACGCCCAGGGTCTGGGCGCCGCCAAACGCAAGAAGATGAAAGAGCTGTCCAAGGGCATGTCGCAGAAGGTGCAGCTGATCGCCTCGGTCGTGCACCGGCCCGAGTTCGTGATCCTCGACGAGCCCTTCTCCGGCCTCGACCCGGTCAATCAGCAGGGGCTGGAGGCGATGATCCGCGGCCTCGCCGCCGACGGCGCCACGGTGCTGTTCTCGACCCATGTGATGCAGCACGCCGAGCGGCTGTGCGACAAGGTCGTGCTGCTGGCGCGCGGCCGCAAGGCGTTCGAGGGAACCGTCGCCGAAGCCCGCGCCACCACGGCGCGCTTCCTCGAGCTGGAGGGCGCCATCGCCCCGGAACAGGCCGCCGCCCTGCCGGGCGTCAGCGGCGTCGAGGTGATGTCCGAGATGGACGGGGTGCGCGTGCTCAAGGCCGGCCTTGTCGCCGGCGGACGGGGGCAGGACGCGCTGAAGGCCGCCTTCCTCGGCGGGCTGGACGTGCGCCGCTTCGAACTGCGCGAGCCCAGCCTGCACGACGCCTTCATCGGCCTGACCGGCGACAATCCGGATCAGGACCAGTCCGTCAAGCCTGCGGAGGCCGCCCGATGAAACGCACCCTGCTGATCGCCCGGCGCGAGTTCGCCGCCTACGCCAAAACCGTCGGCTTCTGGCTGTCGCTGCTGGCCTTCCCGATCTTCGGCCTGCTCGGCGGCTCCGTCGGGTTCCTGATGGAGTCGAGCGAACCGGTGCGCCAGGTGGTTCTGGTCGAGGAGGGGCCCCAGGCCGCCGGCCTCGCCGCCGCGGTCCAGAACACATTGCGCGAGGACGAGGCCCGCCGCGCCCAGCGCCGCCAGGCGGCCGAGGCGCAGATCCAGAAGGCCGCCGGCGGCACGGCGGGCGGCGAGGCGGCCATGGGCGCGCTCGACGGCCTCGACGGTCCGAAACTGACCTTCGTCGCGCCGCCCTCCGATCTGGCCGCCGCCGCGCCGGGCGAGGCCCGCGAACAGCTCACCCGCCGCTACCTTGGCGACGAGGCGGCCGAGGGCGAACGGCTGGACGCCGTCGTCCTGCTGGACCGCGCCGACGGCCGCCCGACGGCCCGCGTCTGGAGCCGACGCGCCACCGACACTTCGGTGGAGCGCTTTGTCAGCACCGCCCTGAAGGACCAATGGCGCCGCGAGGTCTTCCGTGACGCCGGCATCGACGCCGCGGTGGTTTCGACCACCCAGGCCTTCGAGCCCGATGTGACCACCCTGTCGCCCAGTTCGGCCAGCGGCGGCGAGGTCTCGTTCCGTGACCAGCTGCCCGGCATCATCGGCCTCGCCTCGGGCTTCATCCTCTGGTCGCTGATCATCACCGGCGCCTCGATCCTGCTGAACAGCGTGATGGAGGAGAAGTCGAACAAGATCCTGGAGGTGCTGCTGTCCTCGGCCTCCGCCACCGAAATCCTCACCGGCAAGGTGCTGGGCGTGGCCCTGCTGACCGCCACGGTCCTGCTGGTCTGGGGCGGCATCGGCGCGGCCGGCCTGATCGCCGGCCTGCCCGAATACGCGCCCATGGTCGGCGAGGTGCTGCTGGAGGGCGGACTGATCGGCTATTTCATCGCCTACGCGGTCGGCGGCTATCTGATGTATGCGGTGCTGTTCGCCGCCATCGGGGCCTTCTGCGAGACGCCGCGCGACGCCCAGACGCTGATGGGGCCGATCATGATGATCCTGATCGTGCCGCTGCTGGTCATGCAGATGGCGTTGCGCACCCCGGACGCGCCGGTGGTGCAGATCATGTCGTGGATCCCGTTCTTCACCCCCTTCCTGATGAGCGCCCGGGCGCCGTCCGAGCCGCCGATGATCGAGATCATCGGCACCATGGCCGGCATGTTCGCCTTCGCCGCCCTGATGGTCTGGGTGGCGGGCCGGGCCTTCCGCGCCGGCGCGCTGTCGGACGTGAAGCTGAGCTGGAAGGCCTTCGCGGGCGCGATCGGCCGGGGGCGGTAGGCTGGGCGTTCACCTCCCCATCGGCGAAGGCCGATGGGGAGGACAGATCGCGAAGCGATCAGGAGGGGGCTCCGTCAGAGGTGATTTCGTGCTCAACACCGACGGCCGGAGCCGCCCCCTCCTGGTCGTCGCTCGCGCGCCGACCTGTCCTCCCCATTCGCCTTCGCGAATGGGGAGGTGGGACAAGAAAAAGGCCGCTCCGGTTTCCCGGGGCGGCCTTTTGATCTTCGGATTGTAACGTCGATTTAGCCGCGGGCCGGACCGGCGCCCGGGACGCGGGGCTTCGGCGGCGGCAGCAGGCCTTCGCGCTGGGCGCGCTTGCGGGCCAGCTTGCGGGCGCGGCGCACGGCCTCGGCCTTCTGGCGAGCGCGCTTCTCCGAGGGCTTCTCGTAGTGCACGTGGCGCTTCATTTCCCGGAAGCTGCCTTCGCGTTGCATCTTCTTCTTGAGGGCCTTCAGCGCTTGATCGACGTTATTATCGCGAACGAAAATCTGTACCAGGTTGAACTCTCCTTTGGCCGCCCGCCGCGCCCCTCGAAAGGGAGACGGGCAGACAAATAAAATCGTCTTCCGCGCACAGGGTCCGCGGATGAAGGCGGGCTGATACACGTTCGCCCCCGTCCTGTCCAGATCGTCGCGGCAAGATGTGAAGGGTCGAAACGCCCGTCTGACGGGGATATGCTGGCGCCATGACCGACGCGCCACACCTGCCGAACGACCCGCCCGCGGGCGACAGTGCTCCCGGAGATTGGGCCGACCGCATGGAGCAGTCCGTGCTGGACGCGGCGATCGCCCGCGCGCCGTCGCTGGGCTGGAACAGCCGCATGGTGCGGGCGGCCTGTGAGGCGAACGGCCTGTCGCTCGGCGACGAGGAGTTGCTCCTGCCGAACGGGGCGCGGGATCTGGCGGCCCTGCTGTCGCGCCGACATGACGACCGGGCGCTGGCCTCGCTGGGCGAGGTCGATCCGAAATCGCTGAAGATGCGCGAGCGAATCGCGCGCGCCGTCTCGGCCCGGATGGAGGCCGGCGCCGCCGACCTTGAGGCGACGCGCCGCTGCGCCGCCTTCCTCGCCCTGCCGACCAACGCCGATCTGGGGCTCAAGCTGGCGTGGGAGACGGCCGACGGGCTGTGGACCTGGGCCGGCGACACCGCCACCGACTGGAACCACTATTCCAAGCGGGCCATCCTGTCGGGCATCCTGATCCCGGCCCTGACCATGCGCTGGTTCGACGGCCGCGACGCCGCCGAGGCCTTCGTCGCCCGCCGCATCGAAAACGTCATGGCCTTCGAGAAATGGAAGGCCGGCAAGGATTTCGACGCCCCGCTGCGCAGGGTCGCCGATGCGCTGAGCCGGATGCGGTACGGGGCGAAGACTCCCCAATAGCTTTCGTCATTCCGGGCGAAGGTGCGCGTAGCGCGCCGTAGACCCGGAACCCGGCGGCGCCGCGACGGCGGCGAAACACCCCTGGCCGCGGACTTCACACGGCCGGCGCAGGCGCTCCCGACAGGTTCGCGCTCGCGCGCGCCGCCCGGTTCCGGGTCTCCGAGGCTGCGCCTCTCCGCCCGGAATGACGAAAGCAAGGGTAGGGGCGTCAGAACCCTGTCATCCCGTACCCTGTCATCCCGACACTTCGGGGGTCATTCCGACACTCCCGGTCACCTCAAATCCGCACCGAAAGGGGCCGCCGTTCCCCCTGCGTCCGCTTTTGACGCAGGCCCGTGCATACTGGTGAAATGCCCGCCGGGCCTGATCTTTGACACCCTGAAACAGCCCGCCGACGCCGCCAAGGCGCGGCGACACCGCGATCGGGCCCGGCGTCCATTTGTTCATGAAGCGACAGCCCACATTTTTTCAGTGAGAACTCTGTCATCCCGTACCCTCGGCAGGGTCAGTCCAGCGGCTTCACCCGGTTCACATGGCCCATCTTGCGGCCCGGGCGGGCGTCGGCCTTGCCGTAGAGGTGCAGGCGGGCGTCGGGCTTGCCGGCCAGCTTCGACCACTGGTCGATCTCGTCGCCCAGCAGATTGGTCATTTCGACCCCGGCGTGGGCCGTCGTCGGGCCCAGCGGCCAGCCGGCGATGGCGCGGATATGCTGGTCGAACTGGTCGCAGACGCAGCCGTCCTGGGTCCAGTGGCCGGTGTTGTGCACGCGCGGCGCGATCTCGTTGACCAGCAGCGTGCCGTCTCCGAGATCGAACAGCTCGACCCCCAGCACGCCGATATAGTCGAGGCCCTCGAGGATGGCCGTGGCGATGGCCCTGGCCCGCTTCTCCGTCTTCGCGTCGACGGCGGCGGGGGCGATGGTGGTCTTGAGGACGCCGCCCTTGTGGATGTTCTCGCCCAGCGGATAGACGGCGATCTTGCCGTCGCGGCCGCGCGCGGCGATCACCGACAGCTCGCGGGTGAAGTCGGCCCGGGCCTCCAGAATGGCGGGGCGTTCGCCGATCGCGTGCCAGGCGTCGGCGGCCATCTTCGCCGAGCGGACCCAGACTTGGCCCTTGCCGTCATAGCCGTCGCGGCGGGTCTTCAGCAGGGCCGGGGCGCCCAGCCGCTCCAGCCCGGCCAGCAGGTCGTCGAGGCTGTCGACGGCGGCGAAGTCGACGGTCGCGGCGCCGACGCCGTTGAGAAAGGTCTTCTCCTCGACCCGGTCCTGGGCCACGGCCAGGGCTTGCGGGCCCGGCGAGACCACGGCCCCGCCCTCGACCAGCCGCGCCACCGAGGCGGCGGGCACATTCTCGAACTCGAAGGTCACGGCGGCGCAGGTCTGGCCCAGCACGCCCAGCGCCGTCGGATTGTCATAGGCGGCGACGATCTGGCCCTGGGACACGCGGCCGGCCGGGCTGTTCTCTTCCGGATCAAGGATGACGACGTTGAAGCCCAGCCGCGACGCGGCCTGGCTGAGCATGCGTCCCAGCTGGCCGCCGCCGAGGATGCCAAGAGTCGATCCGGGGGGCAGCGGGAACGCGGTCACTCAGTCCTCGACCGTCTCGTGGACGCTTTCCGTCTGGGCCTCGCGGAAGGCCGTCAGCCGTCCGGCCAGCACCTCATCCGACAGCGCCAGGATCTGGGCGGCGAGGATGCCGGCGTTCTTGGCCCCCGGCTCGCCGATGGCGAGGGTGGCGACGGGCACGCCGCCCGGCATCTGGGCGATCGACAGCAGGCTGTCCATGCCCTTGAGCGCCCTGGATTCGACTGGCACGCCCAGCACCGGCAGTTCGGTCATCGACGCGGCCATGCCCGGCAGGTGGGCGGCGCCGCCGGCCCCGGCGATGATGACCTTGTAGCCCGCGGCTTTGGCGCCGGTGGCGAAGTCGAACAGGCGTTTGGGGGTGCGGTGGGCGCTGACCACCTTCGCCTCCCAGGCCACGCCCAGCCGGTCCAGCGCGTCGGCGGCGTGCTTCATCGTCGGCCAGTCCGAGCGGCTGCCCATGATGATCGCCACAGCAGGCGTTCCGGTCGTCATGAGTCGCGGCCCTTTTCGACGAAAGCGGCGCGATACAGGACTCGCGTTGCGCCCGCAACCGACGGCGTTAGGCTCGGGGCCAGCCGGTGCGTGGTGAGTCGCTGGCCGGGGAGCCCATTCGCCTGTGACCGACGCGGCCGTCATCGACCCCATCGCCGAGATCGAGCGCCTGCGCGCCGAGGTCGAGGCCCTGCGCCGTCGCGCCGAGGCGGCCGAGGCGGCGGCCGACCACGACGTCCTGACCCCGGCCCTGAACCGGCGCGGCTTCGTCGCGGCGATGAAGAGCGCCATGGCCTTCTGCCAGCGCCACGAGGTGCCGGCCGTCCTGCTCTACCTCGACCTCGACGGCTTCAAGGGCGTCAACGACGCCCTCGGCCACGCCGCGGGCGACGCGGCCCTGGTCCATGTCGCGGAGATGATGCGGGCCAATCTGCGCGAGTCCGACGCCGTCGGCCGGCTGGGCGGCGACGAGTTCGGCCTGCTGATGCTCAACGCCGGTCTGGAAGAGGGACGCGACAAGGCCCGCCGGCTGGCCGCCGCCCTCGAGGAAACGCCGTTCGAATGGGAGGGCCGCTCGGCCGGTCTGGGCGGCTCGTTCGGCGTCCGCGCCTTCGCCGCCCACACTGACCCGGAAGTCTGGCTGGCCGAGGCCGACGCCGCCATGTGGGTGCGCAAGAAGGGGCGCTAGCCCCTAGGCGATGATGTCCGGCAGGACGATCGCCTCGATCTTCACGATCTCGTCGCGCAGGGTCAGCTTCTTGCGCTTCAGCCGGGCGATCATCAGCTGGTCCGGCACCGGCATGTGCGTCAGCGCCTCGATCGAGGCGTCGAGGTCGGCGTGCTCCTGGCGCAATTCCTTGAGCCGGGCGTGCAGCGCTTGGTCTTCCTCGCTCAGAAACGGATCGTCGTCATTCATGGTCGGGGCCCCGGAGGCGGGCTTATAGCGTGCGTCGGCTCAGGCCGGAAGTCGTTCAGCGAGCGCGGTCAGGCCGGGCCGCGGCGTCATCGGCGACCACTGCCGCGAGACCGCGATCAGGGCTTCCAGCACGGGCCTGGACGGCCCAGCGGGCGGGGGCGACAGGCCCTCCAGCGCCGCCAGCAGGCGGCGCTCGGCCTCCAGCTCGACGGCGTTGACCTGGCTTCGCACCGCCTCGCGGTCGGCGTCGTCGAGATCGGGATTGCGGCCCTTCATCTGGCGCCGCACCGCCCGTAGAGGCGCGATCGCCGCCTCCTGCCAGGCCCGGGCCACGTCGCAGGCGGCTTCCAGCGTGTCGGCGTCCGGCGCGCGCCCGGTCCGCGCCGCCCATGCCGCCCACAGCAGCAGCGGCACATTCTGGCCAGCGGCGTCCTGCAGGTGCAGACAGGCCTCGCCCACGCCGTCGGCGGCATAGGCCTTCACGGCCCAGTCCCACAGTTCGCTCATTCGTCTGTCGGGCCCTTGAGACCGTCCCAGCGGCGGACGCCCGACCAGTCGAGGCCGAACAGGTCCAGCGCCCGGCCGACGGACTGGTCGACCATCTCCGCGATCGAGGCGGGTTTGGCGTAGAAGGCGGGCAGGGGCGGGGCGATGATCGCCCCCATCTCGGTCAGGGCCGCCATGGTGCGCAGATGGCCCAGATGCAGCGGCGTTTCGCGCACCATCAGCACCAGTGGCCGGCGCTCCTTCAGCACCACATCGGCCGCGCGGGTCAGCAGGGTCGAGGTCACCCCGGTGGCGATCTCGCTCATCGTCCGCACCGAACAGGGGGCGACGAGCATGCCCATGGTGCGGAACGAGCCCGAGGCGATCGAGGCGCCGACGTCGTTGAGCCTGTGCGTCACGTCGGCGCGACAGGTCAGGTCATCGGCCGAAAGATCGGTCTCTTGCGACAGGGTCAGCAGGGCGGCACGGGTGACGACGAGATGGCTCTCGATGCCCAGTTCGCGCAGGGCGTCCAGCGCCCGGACGCCGTAAGCCACGCCCGAGGCTCCGGAAATTCCGACAATCAGACGGGCGGGCATTGAGCCGGAAAGGTTCCGTACGGCTCCGTTCACATCTTCGGCCAATTCGGGCTCCAGGGTGGTCCGTATCAGGACGGTCGGCAGTTCACTTGAATGTGATTCTACAGCCGGTCAGACCCGGCGCTGACTGTACTGGTCCCTTAGACATGGAGGCGCAAGCCATGACCATCGAAGCTCGTATCCGCGAACTGGGAAACCGTCACCGCAACCTGGATGAGACCATCCGGCGCGAGGCGACCCACCCGGCGGCGGACCCGCTTCACGTCAGGGAGCTCAAGCAGCAGAAGCTCCGGCTCAAGGAACAGATCACCAGTCTGGAGGCCCGGGCGCACTAGCGACGGCCTCCCGCACAAGGAAGGACGGCCCCGGAGCGATCCGGGGCCGTTTTCATTGTCAGTCCTTCTTGCCGAAGACCGACTCGGCGGTCGGCTCGGCCCCGCGGCGCTCGCGGGCCTCGGGCACGAATTCCGGCTCGGCCGGCTCGGCGGCGTCGGCGGGCTGCAGGGTGGCGCCGCCCTTCTTGGCGTCGTCCTTCGCCTTCTTGTCGGCGGCCTTCTTGACCAGTTCGTCCAGCGCCAGCTGGCCGACGAGGCCGAGGGTCACCGGATCGACCGGCTTGATGTTCGGGCTGTTCCAGTGGGTGCGGTTGCGCACGCTCTCGATGGTCGATTTGGTGGTGCCCAGCAGCTTGGCGATCTGGGCGTCGGTCACCTCGGGGTGGTTGCGCACGAACCATGCGATGGCGTCCGGGCGGTCCTGGCGACGTGAGACCGGCGTGTATTTCGGGGCCGGCTTGTGCGTCTTCAGCAGTTCGGCGTGGCGGCTGACCACGGCTTTCATGCGGTAGGTCTCGTCGTTCTGGGCCTTGTCCAGCTCTTCGCGGGTCAGCTGGCCGTTGACCACCGGGTCGGCGCCGCGGATGTCGCGGGCCACGTCGCCGTCGGCGATGCCGCGGACTTCCAGCGGATGCAGGCCGCAGAAGTCAGCGATCTGCTCGAAGGTCAGGGAGGTGTTGTCGACCAGCCAGACCGCGGTGGCCTTGGGCATGAGGATGTCGGTCATGAGCGTCTTTGCTTCTGTTCTTGGGCCGTTGAGACGGGTCCCGGATACGACGGCGCCCGACCTTTCGGCCGGGCGCGTATGACACCGATATAGGCTCATTCGCGGTAAAAGAAAACGAAAGTCAGACGGTCAGCACGATCTTGCCGACGTGGCCGCCCGCTTCGAGCCTGTGATGGGCGGCGGCGGCCTGTTCCAGCGGGAAGGTCGCCTCGACCGGGGGGCGCAGCTGTCCCGCCATGACCCAGGGCCAGGCGGTCGCCTCGACGGCCGCGATCAGCCGGGCCTTTTCGTCGGCGGGGCGGGCGCGCAGGGTCGAGCCGGTCAGGACGATCCGCTTCATCATCACCCGGGCCAGATCGATCTCGGCCCGGGCGCCGGAGAGGGTGGCGATAACCACCCACCGGCCGAACGGCTTGATGACGGCGAGATTCAGTGCCGCATAGTCCGCGCCAACCATGTCCAGCACGACATCGACGCCGCCGAAGGCCGTGATGGCGGCCTCGAGATCGTCGCTCTCCGCGTCGAGACTGAGGTCCGCGCCCAGCGCGCGGGCGGCCCCGGCTTTGGCCGCGCCTCGCGAAGTGGCGACGACCCGCGCGCCGGCGGCCCTGGCCATCTGGATGGCGGTGACGCCGATGCCGCTGGTCGCGCCGTGAATCAGCAGGGTCTCGCCGGCCTTCAGGCCCCCGGCCTCCCAGACATTGGCGAAGACGGTGCAGACCGTCTCGGGCAGGGCCGCAGCTTGGACCCAGTCGAGATCGCCGGGAACGGGCAGGGCGTGGCGGGCGTCGACGACGGCGTACTGCGCATAGCCGCCGCCGCCCAGCAGGGCGCAGACGCGGTCTCCGACGGCCCATCGGGCGACGCCGTCGCCGATCTGGTCGATCTCGCCCGCGACCTCGAGGCCGAGGATGTCCGGGGCGCCTGGCGGCGCGGGGTAGCGACCCTGCCGCTGCAGCAGATCGGGACGGTTGACCCCGGCGGCGCGCACACGGATGCGGATCTGGCCCGGCCCGGCGACCGGATCAGGCCGGTCGACGAGGACCAAGGCGTCCGCGGAACCCGACCCGCCCTTGATTTCTATCGCCTGCATCCGCGTCCCGTTCTTGCAATCGTCCGTGTCCGGGCGTTCAGATAGGCGCCTGTCCGTGCAATGGCCAGGAAGGAGGCGGTGATGTTCGAGGACCTGGAGCCCCGTCCGGCGCGGGGCGCGCCGCTGATCGCCCTGACGCGCGAAGATCTGGACAACTATTCGGTCGAGGACCTGCAACAGCGTATCGCCGGGCTGGAAGCCGAGATCGCGCGATCGAAGGCCGCCATCGAGGGCAAGTCCTCGCAGCGCAGCGCGGCCGACGCCATGTTCAACTTCCGCTCCTGAAACGGCTCCTGAATCAGTCCTTTGGCATGGCCGTTGCAGGCGGTTCATGCACCGCGCGAAACCGTGCCGGTCGTGATACGGATGCGCCTTGCCGATGAGTTTGACCGAGTTGATGCCCAGCGACGATCTTATTCCCTCGCCCGCCGGCCGCAGCCGGGCCGCCGTGGTCGACGACTTCGCCCGGTCGGAGCTGTTCGACCGCACCTTCCGTGAAGGCATGGAGCTGGTCGAGGACACCGCCGCCTATCTGGACGGGGACGGCCGGCGCGAGTCCAAGCTGCTGTCGCGGGCCACGGCCCTGGCCTATGCCGGCGAGAGCATGAAGCTGACCACCCGGTTGATGCAGATCGCCTCGTGGCTGCTCGTGCAGCGGGCGGTGCGCGAGGGCGACATGACGGCGCTGGCGGCGTGCGAGACGCGCTACCGGCTGGCCGATCGCAAGATCGAGACCGAGCCGACGCATCCCGAACTGCCGATCGCCCTGATCGAATATCTGGTCCGGGCCGAGAAGCTGTACGACCGGGTGCTGCACCTCGACCGCCGCATGTACCTCGACACGCCCGAAGAAGAGGCGGTCAATCCGGTGCAGAGCCAGCTGGACCGGCTGACCGCGGCCTTCCGGCAGTAGGCCTACGGCCCGACGTCGTTGGCGTCGCGGCCGCCGCCGTCATCCACGACCTTGGGCAGGCTGACGGCGATGCCGAGGGCCTCGGCCAGCTTGTCGTCGCGGCCATAGACGTCCTCGCGGAAGGCGACGCGGCCCTGACCGTCGACGAAGGCGGTCCAGTACAGCAGGCGCACGGTGATTTCCCGCCCGGTCTGAATGCGCTTGGTCTCGCGGGTGTCCTGGGCCTCGTCGAACTGGCCCAGCAGGGTCGGGTCCGGCGACAGCAGCAGGCGGGCGAACTCGACGGCCCCCTGCACCCGGACGCAGCCGTGGCTGCGCTGGCGCATCGACAGATTGAACGCCGACTTCGACGGGGTGTCGTGCAGGAAGATGGCGTAGCTGTCGCGCAGCTCGAACTTGACATAGCCGAGGGCCGCGGTCGGGCCAGCGCGCTGGATCACCGTGCCGTTCGACATGTACATGTTGTTGGCCGCCAGATAGCCGGGACCCTTGGGCAGGATCTCGTTGCGGGCGATCGTGGCGGGCACGTACCACGGCGGATTGGCGACGACCGAGGCGAACTGCTTCTCGAGGCTGGGAGTCTGGTTGTCCGGCGAGCCGACGACGACGCGGTTCGAGTGAACCGGCTTGCCGTCCTTCCAGTAGACCATGATGGCGGCGGCGGTGTTGACCTCGATGCGCTCGGGGGCGACGTCGCGGGCCAGCCAGCGGCGGCGTTCCAGATTGAGCGCGATCTGGCGGGCGCGGTCCTCGGCCGAGGCCGACAGCGAGCGCTGGGTGCCCGTGCCAATGCGGCCGTCGGCGCCGAGGCCGTGGCGCACCTGGAAGCCCTTGACCGCCTCCACGAGCTCGGGCCCGTAGGCGTTCCCCATGGCGGCGAGACGGGCGCCGTCGGCGGCGGACAGATCGCCCTCGGCGACCAGGCGCTCGATCAGCACCGGAATGCGGGCGTCGCTCGTCCCCGGCTCGATGGTCGGGCCGGCGCGGAAGACCGGCCAGCTGCGGCCGTCGCGGATCATCCGGCGATAGCGCACATAGCCGGCCGACAGGTTGGAATAGCCGATGTCGGTGGGGGCGAGGCCCTCGAACCAGTCGATCAGCCGGTTCTGGGCGAGGGCGTCGTTGAGGCCGAGCGGCAGGTCGACGCGGTTCTTCTGCATCTCCCACAGGTCTTCGACGGTCTCGGGCCGGACCCGGCCCTCGGCGAGGACGCGGGCATAGCCCAGCGCCGCCGCCGTGGTGCGCATCTCGGCCGCGGCGCGCAGGGCGGCGAGGGCGTCGAAATCGAAGAAGTCGCCCTGTGACAGGCCGTGCCGTTCGGCGCGACCGGCGGCGCCCTGAAGGGCGCGCAGGCGTTCGGCGGTCCACACCGGGCGCCAGCCGTTCATCTCGTAGAAGGCGCGCACGTCGGGCTGGATGGCGGCGGGCAGGCGGGCCAGCTGGTCGTTGAAGCTGTCGTAGAAGGCGACCGACGCGGGATCGCGGCTCTGCGCCATGGCGGCGAGGCCGTTCGCGGACGCGAGGGCGGTCACCGCCACGCCCAGACCCAGTTGTCGTCGATTCATCACTGCTGCTCTTCGCCCGATTCCACGCAGGGTTCTGCGTCTACGCCCGGTGGTCCAACGCCGGCATGGTATCGGCGTTCCGGCCAAACACAAAGGCGCCGGTCCGGGGACCGACGCCTTGCTGCACGTCCTGGCGGGAAGTGTGGCCGTAAAGCCAGACCGCCTACTTCTTGATGAAGCCGCCGAACTTGTTGTTGAAGCGCGAAACGCGGCCGCCGCGGTCCATCAGGTGCTGGTTGCCGCCGGTCCAGGCCGGGTGCGTCAGCGGATCGATGTCGAGGTTCAGCACGGCGCCTTCCTTCTGATAGGTGGAGCGCGTCTGATAGGTCGTACCATCGGTCATCGTCACGGTGATGAAGTGGTAGTCGGGGTGCGTATCGGCCTTCATGGTCGGTATCCGGTCTCTGCGCGATGACGATGCCGACCGTCGGTGCGCGAAAATGAGAAAACCCGCCGGATGGCGGCGGGAATGAGCGGCGGCGTTTACACCGGGGCCCGTTCCGGGGCAAGAGGCGCGCGCCATGACAGACACGACCGCTCCCGCCGCCGATCCCGCCGATCTTCACGGGCGACCCGGCGCCGGCGCGCTGCTGATGGAGCAGATGGGCGAGGCCGGCGAGCGGCGGGCCAAACGGCGGGATATTCGCCCGCTGGGCCGGTTGTTGCCCTATGCCCTGCGCCACAAGGGCCATATGGCGATGGCGGCGGCGGCGCTGATCCTGTCCACGGCCGCGTCGCTGGGGTTGACGGTGGCGGCGCGCGGCGCGATCGACAACGGCTTCGAGAACAATGGCGAGCGGCTGAACCTGTGGTTCCTCGTCCTCGGCCTGAACGCCCTGTTCCTCGGCCTGGTGACGGCGGTGCGCTTCTTTTTCGTCACCAAGACCGGCGAGCGGGTCGTCGCCGACGTGCGCAAGGGGCTGTTCGGCCGGATCCTGACGCTGGACCCGTCCTTCTACGCGACCATGCGGACCGGCGAGGTGCTGTCGCGGCTGACGACCGACATCGCCCTGGTCGAGACCCTGCTGACCACCTCGGTGTCCTTCGCCCTGCGCAATCTGCTGACCCTGATCGGCGGGACCGTCCTGCTGTTCATCGTCAGCCCCAAGCTGACCGGGCTGGTGCTGCTGGTGGTGCCGCTGCTGCTGGGGCCGCTGTTCCTGTTCGGGCGCACAGTGCGGCGCCTGACGGTGGCCTCGCAGGACCGGTTCGCCCAGGCCGTGGGCTTCGCCGGCGAGAGCGTCGACGCCATCGAGACGGTGCAGGCCTTCGGCCGCGAGAAGAGCGCCATCGCCCGGTTCGGCGACGCCGTCGAGGCGGCCTTCGGCGTCTCGCTGGTGCGGATGAAGGCGCGGGCCCTGATGACCGCCATGATCATCGTGGTGATGTTCGGCGGCGTCACCCTGGTGCTGTGGCTGGGGGCCCAAGACGTGATCGCCGGGCGGATGACGCCGGGGGCCCTGCTGCAGTTCGTGCTGCTGTCGGTGTTCGCGGCCGGCGCCGTGGGCGCGCTGGGCGAGAGCTGGGGCGATGTGCAAAAGGCGGCCGGGGCGATGGAGCGGATCGACGAGCTGATGCGCAGCGCGCCGTCGATCGCCCCGCCGGCCACCCCGAGGGCCCTGCCCGAGCCGCCGCTGGGCGAGGTGTCGATGTCGGCGGTGCAATTCAGCTATCCCGGCCGGCCCGACCTGCCGGCGCTGAAGGGCTTTTCCCTGACCGTCCGACCCGGCGAGACCGTGGCCCTGGTCGGGCCCTCGGGGGCCGGCAAGAGCACGGTGTTCCGGCTGCTGCTGCGCTTCTACGATCCCCAGTCGGGCGTGGTCTCGGTCGACGGGATCGATGTGCGCGAGGCCGATCCGGTGGCCGTGCGCGGGCGCTTCGCCTGGGTCTCGCAGGAGGCGCCGCTGTTCTCGGGCTCGGCCAGCGAGAACATCCGCTTCGGCCGCGAAGCCGCCAGCGAGGCCGAGGTCCGCACCGCCGCGGAGGAGGCCCAGGCCCTGGGCTTCATCACCGCCCTGCCGGAGGGGTTCGACACGCCGCTGGGCGAGCGCGGCAAGAGCCTGTCGGGCGGCCAGCGACAGCGCATGGCCATCGCCCGGGCGCTGGTGCGCGACGCGCCGATCCTGCTGCTGGACGAGGCGACCTCGGCGCTGGACGCCGAGAGCGAGCGGCTGGTGCAGGCGGCGCTGGACCAGGCGATGGAGCACCGCACCACGATCGTCATCGCCCACCGCCTCGCCACCGTGCTACGCGCCGACCGCATCGTGGTGATGGAGGACGGCCGGGTGGTGGAGGAGGGGACCCACGCCGCCCTGATCGCCCAGGGCGGGCTGTATGCGCGGCTGGCGCAGCTGCAGTTCCGCGCGGGGTGACCCTGTCGCCCAAAAATCGCGAAACCCTGTCATCCCGACACTTTCGGTCAGCCGATCCTGGGCGGGGCGGCTCTGTCGCGACGATGTCAAAGACCGTTCGCGCGCAGTGTAGGGCGGCGGTGCGTCAGGATCGGTCGTAGGGGGCGGGGTCCGGCGGGGCGGGGGATTCCGGGGCGCGGGGGCCCGTCCGGCGGGGCCCGGGCGGTGCATAAGCCGTCGCCCGACGCCTGATCCGGTCGTCGTTCCGCAGAGGCCTCGCCTCGGGAGGGCGGGGCGCCCGGGATGACAGGGTTTGACGCGGTTTGGCCGGGTTGGCAGGTATCGGGAATCCACCCCGAGGGCGGAGGGTGAGCGGGGATGGGCTGGACCAGAGGGCTTCACCGGGTCCGCCGTCGAGTCAGCAGTCGACCCCTTGCAGACATTGCCTTCCGCTGATCAAACTTCTGACATGACGACACACTTGCTCTACTGGCCCTCCCTGCTCGTAGCGGCGTTTGGCGGGGTTATCTTCGCCGTGGGCGCGGTCAGCGAACCGGCTCGCTCACTTTTGGCGCCTCCCACGACCTTGGTCGCGGCTGGCGCGGCGACAGTGCTGTTTGCCCGGCTGCTCTTTGATCCAAGATGCCATCGAGGTATCGACGCGGCTAATCGGGAGGTGATGGGTGGCATTGGGTTTCCCCGTTGGATGCCGATTTTCGACCCTCAATGGGGCTTGTTCGGAAGCCGGGGAGGCTCGCCCCTTCTCCTCACGATCCGGGCGGTCCTCATCGTTGAAGTCGTTGCCGCGATGGTGTTGACGGGCCGTGGAGTTCCAGACCTTCACTATCTCGCGCTTGCATCCTCGTTCGTCGCAATGCTGCTCTCAATCCTCCATGTCGGGTTAGCCAGAAATGCAGCAGATGAGAGGTCCGCTTCCCGGAACTGAGTGAATAGCCGCTCCCGACCCATTGCGGACGGGCGGTGGTGCCAGCATCATCGGCAAATGACCGAGACAGACACTCGCTTGCTGCGTTCGCTCGCCTTGATGTGCGATCAGTATCTCCAATCGCCCGAAGGCGACCTTGACCACCTGTGTATGAGCGCAGGCGAAGAAGCTGTCGACCTGCTGGTCGGATATGGGCTGGTGACGCCTTCGGCAAGGGGCGGAGAGTGGAGCGAGGCGGGGTTAGCTCTCCTTCGATCCTGATGTCCGCCGACGACGCGTTGGGGACGTTTGCGAACGATAGAAAACATTGTTGAGCAGAGGCAGCGCGCCGTCAGGTGACCCATGAAGGCTTACATCAACACAGCATATACGATCGTCAGATGGGTGTTCATAATCTGGGCAATCATCTTCCTGATCGGCGGTGCAGTATTCGCGTCTGATATTCTGACAGTGCCGGATACGCCGGTTGGATGGAGCGACGTCGCAATGTCAGGCGCGATGAGCTTCGCGTCATTCGTCGGGTCATTTTTCGTCTTGGCCGTCCGACGAGCGCACAACGCTGTCATGGATCGATAGCTGTTCACTGCCGTGAAGCTGGGGCGTTCATTCGACAAAGAGCGGAGACGCGATGTCTGCTTCCCCCTTGTGGCACTTTCCGCTCCCGACCCATTGCGGACGTTGCAGCAGGCGATGTTCGGGCTAGTCTGACTGCATGACTGCGTTCACGAACCTCGAAACGGCGGTGCTCGCTCTCATTTGCGAGACCGATGGCCGACAGCTTGCGCCAGATCAACGCCAACTCCTCAAGTCGCACTTGGCTACCGCCCATGTGGTCGAAAGGGACAACACTGGGCATGGGTTCTACACGACCTTCGAGGTTGATCGGAGCGCGACCCCCAAGCTTGAAACCATCAGCATGATCGACGCGCCAAACATGATTATGGAAGGGCTCGGCGAGGAAAATGCTTTAGGCTTCATCCTCTGGGCGGAAGACGGATATCCCACGACGCTTGAGGGCTTTCAGTATGGCGACCGGGCGGGGCAGACCGTCGACCTGCACGACTACGACCAAACGAAGCTTCGCTTTAGGGAAACCAGTTGGAGCTAATTCCCGCATTTGGCCTCCAAGGCAGCGTCCGCATCGACCCATTCCGGACATCGCATGACCGGCTACCGTGCGGATATGAGCCAACGGCCAAACTACTCTGCAATGACAATCAACGAGCGTCTCGCCGAAGCTGGCCTACTTGACGCGTTCGATAAAGCAGCGACGACCAGAGACCGAGCAGCCATGCTTCGCCTGCTGGTGGAGGTAGATGTTCCCGATCCAGCTTCGACCGCCGACCCAATCCTCAATGACCCGAAACGATACGGCTACTGACGCCCGCTTTCGACCCGTTGCGGACGTGTTAGTGCTTCCGCCACCGCCTCTCAGTTCACGATCCGACCGAAAGCACTTCGTTGAAACACGAGCAGATTATAGTTCGGTATGATCGGGGACGGCTCGTTGCCGAAGTTGGGCTCTCTTTGCTTCTGATAGCGGCCGTTTGGGTTTGGCCGGTATTTGAGGGCGTTACCCGGTCGCAGGAGGCAGCGGAACGATCTCTGACCGGCTATGGCCGCTTGCCGCTTTAGCCACCCCACTCGCACTGTATTTTGTAGGTGACATGTTGTTGCGCCTGGTCCGGCAGAAGCCCGGCATTTCTTGCGATGGCGCTGGGATCAGCAGCGCGGCAACGGGCACAATCCCCCTCGGGGCTATCAAGCTAGTCAGGTGGCACGGGAAGCCCAAGGGCTCGTGGCCCGGATCGAACATCGAAATCGTTACAGAGACTGGTCGAAGCCGGAAAATCTCAGTGGCGATCCTCCTAGAGGACGACGTTGCTCCAGCCAGTGAGATCGTCTCCAAGTTTCCGGGCCCTTAAAGTCCGCTTCCCACCCATAGCGGTCCTTCCCGGCGATGGCTTTTGCACCTCGCCCCTTCGACCTCGCCGTCGTCATCCTCGGGCTTGACACGAGGATCAGAGGCCGTAGGCGGGCTGCGGGGGCGTGACGGCCCCGTGAGCGCGCCGGTGCACCGCTCGACGGAGCACCGGATGGTCTGATCTTCGGGTCAAGCCCGAGGATGACGGATGAGGGGCGGCGCACGAGACGGCGCTTTCCGGCGAAACCCGCCGCCTCTCTCACCCTACCCCGCGGCCATGATCCCGCAGGCCACCCGGTCTCCCGCGCCGCCGATCGGCTGGCTGCGGTGGTCGTCGACATTGGCGTGGATGACCAGGGCCGAGCCGTCGGCGTCCCAAAGCCACTGGCCCGGGCCGGTGGCGGCGATACGGGCGCGGGTGGTGAAGACCTCGGCGCGGATGCGGCCCTGGGCGTCGGCGTGGATGTTGGGCAGGTCGCCGTCGTCGGGGCCCTGGGCGTTGAGCAGGCCGTGCGGGGCCTTGGGCTCGGCGTGGTTGATGTGGCCGCCGGCCGAGGTGAAGGGGGCGGCGCATTCGCCGGTGGCGTGGATGTGGACGCCGTGCCAGCCGGGGGTCAGGCCGTCGGCCTCGATGCGGATCACCAGGCCGGTCGACCCTTGCGTCAGGACGGCCCGGCCGATGTTGGCGCCGGACGCATTGATCAGGGTCGCCTCGCCGAAATCGCCGACGGCGGCCCGATCCGGCGCGCTGCCGTAGTCATTGTCGGTGACGCTGACGCAGGCGCCCAGCACGGCGGCGAGGGGCAGGACGGCGAGGGCGAGACGGCGGGAGGCGCGCATGGTGAAATATCCCTTGTGCTGATGATGGCTGACACGCGGCTTCGCTTTGCCACCACAGCCCCTGGATGCTAGAAAACCCGTTAGCGGATCACGTTCCGATTCCGGCCATTTAAAGCCCGATTTCCTTGACCGACGACAGCTACACCAACGCCCTGCCGCCCTCGTCGGGCGCAGGCGGCGACATCTCCACCATCACCATCGAGGACGAGCTGCGCCGCTCCTATCTCGACTATGCGATGAGCGTGATCGTCAGCCGCGCCCTGCCGGACGCGCGCGACGGGCTGAAGCCCGTGCACCGCCGCATCCTGTATTCGATGCACGACCTGAAGATGACGCCGGACAAGTCGTATTCGAAATGCGCCCGCGTCGTCGGCGACGTGCTGGGCCGGTTCCACCCGCACGGCGACGCCTCGGTCTATATGGCGCTGGTGCGCATGGCCCAGCCGTTCTCGATGGGGCTGATGCTGGTCGACGGCCAGGGCAATTTCGGCTCGGTCGACGGCGATATGCCGGCCTCGATGCGCTACACCGAGGCGCGGATGGCCCCGGCCGCCCTGGCCCTGCTGACCGACATCGACAAGGACACGGTCGATTTCCAGCCCAACTACGACGAGAAGGAGCTGGAGCCCGTCGTCCTGCCGGCGCGGATCCCCAACCTGCTGGTCAATGGCGCGGGCGGCATCGCCGTCGGCATGGCGACCAACATCCCGCCGCATAATCTGGGCGAGATCGTCGATGCGGCCGTGGCCCTGCTGGACGATCCGAACATCGGCGACGAGGCCCTGCTGGACATCGTTCCGGGTCCGGACTTCCCGACCGGCGGCGAGATCATGGGCCGCACGGCCCCGCGCAACGCCCTGCGTGAGGGCCGCGGCTCGGTCATCGTGCGCGGCAAGGCCTCGATCGAGACCATCCGCAAGGACCGCGAGGCCATCGTCGTCACCGAGCTGCCGTTCCAGGTCAACAAGCAGAGCCTGATCGAGCGGATCGTCGAAATGGTCCGCGAGAAGCGGATCGAGGGCATTTCCGACGTGCGTGACGAATCCGACCGCGACGGCATGCGGATGGTGATCGAGCTGAAGCGCGACGCCTCGGGCGACGTGGTGCTGAACCAGCTGTGGCGCTTCACCGCGATGCAGAGCTCGTTCGGCGTCAACATGCTGGCGCTGAATCACGGCCGGCCGATCCAGATGGGTCTGCGCCAGCTGCTGGAAGCCTTCCTCGAGTTCCGCGAGGAGGTGGTCGTCCGCCGCATCAAGTTCGAACTGGCCAAGGCCCGCGACCGCGGCCACGTGCTGGTCGGTCTGGCCGTGGCCGTGGCCAATATCGACGAGGTCATCCACATCATCCGCAGCTCGGCCGATCCGGCCGAGGCGCGCGAGCGACTGCAGGCCAAGGCCTGGCCGGTCGGCGACATGATGGCCCTGATCGAACTGATCGCCGACCCGCGCTCGATGCTGGTCGACGGCGACAAGCTGAACCTGACCGACGAACAGGCGCGCGCCATCCTCGGCCTGACCCTGTCGCGCCTGACCGGCCTCGGCCGCGACGACATCTTCGGCGAGGCGCGCGGTCTGGCCGACACCATCCAGGGCCATCTGACCCTGCTGTCGGACCGGGCCAACATCCTGGCGGTGATCCGCGAGGACCTGCTGCTGGTGCGCGAGGAGTTCGCGGTGCCGCGGCGGACCCTGATCGGCGACGGCGATTTCGAGCTGGAAGACGAGGACCTGATCCCGCGCGAGGACATGGTCGTGACCGTGACCCACGGCGGCTACGTCAAGCGCGTGGCGCTGAACGCCTACCGGACCCAGCATCGCGGCGGCAAGGGCCGCTCGGGCGTGGCGATGAAGGACGACGACGCCGTCGTCGGCGTGTTCTCGGCCTCGACCCACACGCCGGTGCTGTTCTTCGCCACCAACGGCAAGGCCTACAAGCTGAAGACCTGGCGGCTGCCGCTGGGCGGGCCGACCTCGCGCGGCAAGGCGTTCGTCAACCTGCTGCCGATCGAACCGGGCGACAGCATCATGAACGTGCTGCCCCTGCCCGAGGACGAGGCGGAATGGGCGAACTACGACATCATGTTCGCGACCCGCTC
Source organism: Brevundimonas sp. (assembly GCF_046295595.1). Lineage (GTDB taxonomy): Bacteria > Pseudomonadota > Alphaproteobacteria > Caulobacterales > Caulobacteraceae > Brevundimonas. The sequence continues at coordinate 57,668 of NZ_JBKBMX010000010.1, forward strand.
GGGCGATGTGCGGCGCAACAAGCTGAGCGATTTCGCCACCGTCAATCGGGCCGGCAAGATCGCGATGAAGCTGGAAGACGGCGACCGCATGGTCGGCGTGGCCCTGTGCAAGGCCGAGGACGACGTCATGCTGACGACCGCCCTGGGCCGGGCCATCCGCTTCAAGGCCGACGACGTGCGGGTGTTCAAGGGCCGCGACTCCACCGGCGTGCGCGGCGTGCGTCTGCAGAAGGACGACGAGGTCATCTCCATGGCCGTGCTGGGCCGGGTCGACGCCACGCCGGAAGAGCGGGCCGCCTATGTCAAACACGCCAACGCCATGCGCCGCGCCGCCGGCGACGAGGACGACGCGCCGGTCGAGGCCGACGACGAGGCGGTGGCGGAAGCTGCCCTGTCGGTCGAACGGATCGCCGAACTGGGAGCGGCGGAGCAGTTCATCCTGACCGTGACCGAGACCGGCTTCGGCAAGCGCTCGTCGGCCTATGAGTATCGCCGCACGGGTCGCGGCGGCCAGGGGCTGACCGCCCACGGCCTCGGCGGCCGGGCGGGTGCCCGCCTCGCGGCGTCCTTCCCGGTGCAGGACGACGACGACCTGCTGCTGGTGACCTCGGGCGGACAGATGATCCGCACGCCGGTGGGCCAGGTCCGCATCGTCGGTCGCTCCAGCCAGGGGGTGACCATCTTCCGCACCGCCGACGGCGAGCGGGTCGTCTCGGTCGAGCGTCTGCCGGACAGCGGCGGCGACGAGGGGTCGGACCTGGACGTCGCGGAGGGCGAGGGCGGCGACGCCTGATCCATGGGCGCCGATCGCAAGCTGCTGGTGGATGGGGAGCCCGTTTCCGAGGGCGACCTGACCTATCTGGCGCTGGCGAACTACGGCGCCTACACCTCGTTCCGCGTCGAGCAGGGTGGGGTTCGCGGGCTGGATCTGCATCTGGCCCGGCTCGAGGCCTCGGCGCTGGAGCTGTTCGGCGAGGCGGTGGCCGAGGCGCGGCTGCGCGAGCTGATGCGTTCGGCGGTCGGGGGGCAGGGCGATTGCTGGCTGCGCGTCAGCCTGTTCTCGCCTGAGGTCTGGCCGCGCACGCCGGGCTGGACCGGCCGTCCGAAGGTGATGATCGGCGCCTTTCCGTCACCGCCGCCGCTGGCGGAAGTCGGCCTGCGGCTGCAGGTCCAGACCTATGCCCGGGAATTGGCCCACGTGAAGCACACCGCCAATTTCGGACTGATCCGCGCCCGGCGGCTGGCCCGCGCGGCCGGGTTCGACGACGCCCTGTTCGCCGATCATGACGGGCGGATCTCCGAAGGCAGTCTGTGGAACATCGGCTTCGTCCGCGGCGACGCGGTGATCTGGCCGGAGGCGCCGATGCTGACCGGGGTCACCCTGACGCTGCTGCAGCGCGGCCTTGAGGCCCGCAGCGCCCCCAGCCGGACCGAACCGGTCCGGTGGAAGGATCTGTCCCGCTTCGACGGCGCCTTCATCTGCAACAGCGCGACGCCGGCCTGTCCGGTCGCCTCGATCGATGCGCTGGCGTTCGATCCGGGCGCCGCGCCGCTGGAGCTGCTGCGGGCGATCTGGGCATCACAGCCCTGTCAGCCGATCTAGGCCGTCCCCTTGGCACCTGCTAGACGACTGTAATGGCGGGGGAGACACGCATGCGCATCGGCCTGTATCCGGGCACGTTCGATCCTGTGACCAACGGGCATATGGACATCATCGGCCGGGCGGTGAAGCTGGTGGACCGGCTGGTCATCGGCGTCGCCCGCAATGACGACAAGGGCCCGTTGTTCACCACCGACGAGCGGGTGGTCATGCTCCGGGCCGAGGTCGCCCCCCTCGGCGACAAGGTCGAGGTCAGGGCCTTTGACAGCCTGCTGATGCATTTCGCCGAGTCCCTCGACGCCAGCATCATCGTGCGCGGTCTGCGCGCCGTGGCCGACTTCGAATACGAATTCCAGATGACGGCGATGAACCAGCGCCTCAATGCCGACATCGAAACCGTCTTCCTGATGGCTGACCCGCGGCATCAGGCGATCGCCTCGCGGCTGGTCAAGGAGATCGCCCGCTTCGACGGCGCGATCGACAGTTTCGTCAGCCCCGCCGTCGCCAAGGCCGTGCGGGCCAGGGTCAAGGGATCGTCACCGCTTTGAACATCGTCACCGCCGCCGTGCTTTCGCTTTCGTTGCTGGCCGCCGCGCCCGCCGTCGCCCAGACGACCGCCGGGGACTGGCGCGCAGTCGCGCCGGAAAATCTGCTGGTGATCGACACCTCCAAGGGTCGGATCCTGGTCGAGATGGAGCCGCGCATCGCCCCGCTGTCGGTCGGACGGATTCGCACCCTGGCGGATCAGGGCTTCTATGACGGCCACAAGTTTCACCGGGTGATCCCGGACTTCATGGTCCAGACGGGCGATCCGCTCGGCACCGGCGAGGGCGGCAGCGAGCTGCCCGACCTGGCCGCGGAGTTCGAGTTCCGGCGCGGCCGCGACGCCGGCTTCCTGCCCGCGGCGCCAACGCCGCGGGGGCAGGCGGGCCTGGTCGGCTCCGTGCCGGTGGTGACCCAGCCGGACGCCCAGATGATGGTCACGGCCGACTTCAAGGCCGGCGCCCAGGGCCTGTTCTGTCCGGGTGTCGCGGGCATGGCGCGGGCCAGTTCGCCTGACAGCGCCAATAGCCAGTTTTTCCTCATGACAGCGACCAAGGACTCCCTGAACGGCGTCTATACCCCGTTCGGGCGCGTCGTGGCCGGGCTCGATGTCGCCCGCGCCCTTGAACCGGGGCTGGAGGCCGAGAACGGGCGGGTCGAGGACCCGGACGTCATGATCCGGGCGCGGACCGCCGCGGCCATGCCCGACGGGGAGCGACCGGTCGTGCGAGTCATGACCGGCGCGGGGCTTGAGGCCGAGGTGGCCCGGGTCCGGGCCGAGCGGGGCGCCGCCTTCAACATCTGCGACGTCCAGCCGCCGGTCGAGGTCGTCGGAGGCTGAACACGATAGTCCCGGGGAGGATGCCATGAAGTCGAGATCCCACGCTGCCGTCCTGCTGGCGGCCGCCCTGTGCGCCACTCCGGCCCTGGCCCAGGACGTCGGCGGCCCGCCGCCGCCGCCCGCGCCGACGCCGGAGACGACGATCGGGGTTACCGAATGGCGCGCCGTCCCGGCCGAGAACCTGCTGGTGATCGACACCACGCGCGGCCGTATCCTGCTGGAGCTGATGCCCGAGGTCGCGCCGCTGCACGTCGAGCGGATCAAGCTGCTGGCCCGGCGCGGCTTCTACGACAATGTGCCGTGGCACCGGGTGATCGACTGGTTCATGGCCCAGACCGGAGACCCGCTCGGCAATGGCGAGGGCCAGAGCCCCTATCCGGACCTCAAGGCCGAATTCACCTTCCGGCGCGACCCGACCATGCCCTTCGCGGCTGCGGCCGAGCCGATGGGGGCGCGGGTCGGCTTCTTCCATTCGCTGCCGGTCCAGACCCAGCCCGATTCCGCCTTCGCCCAGACCGGCGACGGCAAGGTGCACGGCTGGGGGCTGTACTGCCCGGGCGTCGCCGGCATGGCGCGCGACGAGGGCAATGACACCGCGAACAGCCAGTTCTTCATCATGCGGCAGGCCTATCCGGCGCTCGACAAGCGCTATTCGATCTGGGGCATGACCGTGGCGGGCCTCGACGTCGTGCGCGCGCTGCAAGTCGGCGACGGCGACAACGGCATGATGAGCCAGGCCCAGCCCGACCGCATGACCCGGGTGCGGGTGGCCGCGGACATCCCGGCGGCGGAGCGGCCGGGCGTGCAGGTGCTGGCGCACGACTCCACCCGCTTCCGGGCGCTGGTCGACGAGGAGCGGACCGCGCGCGGCGCTGATTTCTCGGTCTGTGACGTAACGCTGCCGGTGCAGGTCTCCGACGCGGGCTAGCGCCGCCGGCGGCGACGGCGGGGCGACCGGTCCTCGCGCATCCGTTGCAGCAGCAGGCCCTCGCGCAGGCCGCGGTCGGCGACGCGGACCCGTTCCGACGGCCAGGCGCGCTGCACCGCCTCCATGATCGCGGCGCCGGCCAGCACCAGATCGGCGCGGTCGGGTCCGATACAGGCCTCGGCGGCGCGGCCGGCGGGGCCCAGATCCAGCAGTCGCCCGGCCGCCTGTTCGCAATCGCCACGCGTCATCCACAGGCCATCGACCAGATTGCGCTGATAGCGCCGCAGGCCGAGGTGAATGCCGGCGAGGCTGGTGATCGCGCCCGAGGTGCCGACCAGATGGGCCCGGCCGGCGACGAACAGCTCGCGCAGCGCCGGCCCGACGGGCGCCGCAGCCAGGGCCTGGGCCATGTCGGCGACCATGGCCTCGTACCACGGATCGAGCGAGCCGTTGGCGGCGTTGCGAGGCTCCGGATGCCGTTCGGCGAGGGTGACGACGCCGATCGGAGCGGACATCCAGCCCTCCAGCACAAACACGCCATCGGTGCGCCTCAGCCAGCTGAGCTCGGTTGAGCCGCCGCCGACATCCACGACCAGCACCGCCTCGGCCGACTCGTCAAACAGGTTGAGGCAGCCCTCGACCGCCAGACGGGCCTCCTCGATCGGGTCGATGATCCGCAGCCTGAGGCCGGTGCCTGCCCGGACCCGTTCGATGAAGGCGGCGCCGTTGTCGGCCTGGCGGCAGGCCTGGGTGGCCACCGCCATCAGGCGGGTGGAATCCACCCCCTTCCTGGCCACGCGTTCACTGCACAGGACGAGGGCCTCATAGGCCCGCTCCATGGCCTCGTCGCCCAGTTGCCCCGTGCGGGACAGGCCTTCGCCGAGGCGGACGATGCGACTGAAGGAGTCGACCACGCGAAAGCCGTCCCGCGCCGGCCGGGCGATCAACAGGCGACAATTGTTGGTCCCCAAATCGAGCGCGCCGTAAAGCGGCGCGTCCCGACCTGATGCGCCGGATCCGTCGGAGGCGCCGCCGCGGGCGCGCTGACCGCCGGACCTGGAGCGCTGGGACCGGTGGCCGCCCGGGGGGGCGGCATCGGTCTCCGGCATTGGGCCGAACTTTCACGGTGGGCGGTCCAAATCGGCGCCCGTCCCGGACAACCTAGACCCGCGACGGCGCCGACGCCAAGGACGGGTGACGTGAAAATGAACGGCGCGGTCGGCATGCGGCTCAGGTTGCCGGGCGCAGTCTGGCGTCATGACCGATGAAATCGTCGCCAAATTTGGCCTGGGCCAGATCGTCCGCCACCGCGAAGCCGCCTTCCGCGGCGTGGTGATCGACGTCGACCCGGTGTTCGCCGGCAAGCCCGGCGACACCGGCGAGATATCGCCCCTGCAGCCCTTCTATCAGGTGCTTGCCCTCGGAGAGGAGGGCGGCTTCGTCGCCTATGCGCCCGAGGACGCCCTGGAACACGACCCGGAACTGTCGTCCGTCGCCCGCGAGGCCGAGGCCCGCTGGTTCACCGTCGACCGCATGGGCCGGTACGCGCCGAAGTCGCATGCCATCCACTGACGCTGGCGTCCCGGCCGCGCCCCGCCTAGATTGGCGTCAAGGGACCGTCAGAGTCCGCTGCAAGCAGGAGCGCCGCCATGTCCGATTTCGAGCACGTTTTCGAGGCCCCGCCCGAGGGCGCGGCGGCGGACTGGACCATCCCGCAGGACTGGTCGGCCTATACGGATGTCGAGCATCGCACCTGGGATACGCTGTACGCGCGGCAGATGAAGATCCTGCCCGGCCGCGCCGCCGACGTCTTCCTCAAGGGGCTGACGGCGCTTGATCTGAACACCGGCGGCATTCCCGACTTCGAGACCATGAACCCCAAGCTGCAGGCCCTGACCGGCTGGACAGTGGTCTGCGTCCCGGGTCTGGTGCCGGACGAGGTGTTCTTCGACCATCTGGCCAACCGGCGCTTCCCTTCGGGCCAGTTCATCCGCAAGCCGGATCAGCTGGACTACCTGCAGGAGCCGGACATCTTCCACGATGTGTTCGGCCATGTGCCGATGCTGACCGACCCCGACTTCGCCGCCTATATGGAGGCCTATGGCAAGGGCGGGCAGCGGGCGGCCTCGCTGGGCATGCTGCCGAACCTGGCCCGGCTGTACTGGTACACGGTCGAGTTCGGCCTGATGCAGGACGAGGGCGGGCTGCGCATCTATGGCGCCGGCATCGTTTCCTCGTCGACCGAGAGCGTGTTCGCCCTCGAGGACCCGTCGCCCAACCGCCTCGGCTTCGACCTCGAGCGGGTGACGCGCACCCTGTACCGGATCGACGACTTCCAGCAGGTCTATTTCGTGATCGACGACATCGAACAGCTGAAGCGCGAGACGCTGCAGGATTTCGGTCCGATCTATGAGCGGCTTCAGGGCGCCGACGCCATCGGCATCGACGCCATCCTGCCGACCGACCGGGTCTTCACCCGCGGCACCCAGGCCTATGCCGCGCGCGGCGGCCGCTTCGCCGCCTGAGGCCGGACGCCCAGCAGCAGGCCGAGCCAGCCGAGCCGGCGCGCGATCTCGTAAGCGAGGAAGCAGGCCGCGAAGGTGGCGGCGATCACCAGCCCCGCCTCGACCGCCAGGGGCAGTCGGAGCGGCATCAGATACCAGGCGGCGACGATGATCACCGTCTGGTGGACGATGTAGAACGGGAAGACCCCGGCGCTCAGATAGCGCAAAACCGGGCCGCCGCGGTTCAGATAGCGGGCGCCGTAGCCGAGGATGGCGGCGATCCAGGCCCATTGGTCGACGGCGTAAACCACCCGCATGGCCGTCCGCAGGGCCTCGGGCGGCATGGCGTCGTCGGCGCGCCAGATCCAGGCGTAGAGCGCCCAACCGGCCCAGCCGAGGACGGCGAGGATCAGGGCGGGCTGACGCAGGCGGATGAAGCCGGCCTTCAGCGTCTCTGACCGGGCGATCAGGAAGCCAAACAGATAGACGCTGAACGACAGGGCGTGGTTGTACCAGTCGTCGGTCAGGGCGTGGGTGATCTCGAACAGCGGCGCCAGGACAAGGCGCAGGATCGCCAGCCAGACGATCGGCCAGACCAGCAAGCCCCGGCCGGACAGGGCGCGCTCCAGCCCCCGCTGCAGCGGCCCAAGCGCCCCGCCTGCGAGGCCGACCAGCAGGGCGACGATCAGGCCATAGGGCAGCAGGTAGGCGACGAACCAAAGATGGTTCCAGGTCGGGGTGGTCAGACAGTCCGTCTCGTCGCACCAGCCGCCCGAGGCCGTGGCGTATTTGACCCAGAAGTCCTGCAGATACGGCGAATGGGCCGCGTCGGGCACGCCCAGACCGGTCAGGGCCTGAACGATCTCGAAATAGCTCTGGGGCGGCACGATCACCAGCATGCCGAACACCAGCGGCGGCAGCAGGCGCAGGGTCCGGGATCCCGCCAGCCGCCATCCGGCGTGGGCCGCCTTTGCGGCGAAGCCGTCGACCATGAAGCGGGTGGCCGCGCCCGAGATGAGGAACAGCAGGGTCAGCCGCCACGGGCTGGTCAGCATCATCAGGGGCTGCAGGGCCTCGACGATGCGCGGGCTTTTCACATGGAAGTCCCACGACACGTAGAGCATGCCGACGTGGTAGAGAATCAGCAGGAAGAAGGCCCCGACGCGGATCCAGTCCAGGTCGTATCGGCGCGGGGCGGCGGGGAGGGCGGCGGACGACATGGGGGATTTCCATGAGTAGTGAACGGTCCCCCGGCGTCCCATCCAGCCGGGCCGTGGGGCAATCGTCAGGGGACGGGCGGGGCGATCGCAGGGACGCCGGGCCGGCTCCTGTGACGAACGGCGCGAACGGCGGGACGGGCGGCCGGGTCCTGACGCGGCCTGATTGGCGGGACCTGCGCACGGCGCTGCTGTTCATCGCGCCGGCGACGGCGGTGGTGGTGGTCGTCAACACCCTGACCAGCCTGAGCGACAATCCCGACGTCGCCGCCTGGGAGCCGTGGGTCTGGGAGATCAGCAGCGCTCTCACGATCCTTGTGGCGATGCTGATTCCATGGCTGGCGACGGCGACGGCGCCTCCGGACGAGGTGGTGGCCGAGGGCTGGCGGCCGAAGGCGCGGTTCGTGCTGATCCACCTCGTCGCCCTGCTGGCCTTTTCGGCCCTGCACGTGGCGGGGTTCGTGGCGCTGCGCAGCGCCGCCTACGCGGCGTTCGGGCCGGGGCCCTATGAGTTCGGCGACCAGTTCATCTATGAGCTGCGCAAGGATCTGATCAGCTATGCGACCTATGTCGCCGCCTTCTGGCTAATCGCCTTCCTGCGCCGCCGCAGGGACGAGCCGGTCCGGCCGGTCAGCTTCGACATCCGCGACGGCGGCCGCATCCTGCGCGTGCCGGTCGGCGGGATCGTCGCCGTCTCCTCAGCGGGCAACTATGTCGAGTTCTGGCTGGCCGACGGGCGGCGTCCGTTGATGCGGGCCACCCTGGCGGCGATCGAGGTCGAGCTGGGCGGCTTCGGCTTCGTCCGCGCGCATCGGTCGTGGCTGGTCAACGCCGGGGCCGTGACCGGGCTGAGGCCCGACGGCTCGGGCGACTGGACCGTCGAGCTGGGCGCCGTCGAGGCGCCGCTGTCGCGTCGCTATCCGCAGGCGCTGGAGCGGTTGAAGGGCTGAACCCTCAGGCGGGGATCAGCCGCTTGCCCATCCGGACCAGCGGCACCGGAGCGCCGCCGCGGTCGTCCTCGAACCGTTCGATCTCGGCGTAGCCGGCGGCGCGATACAGCGGTTCGCCGCCGAGGGTGGCGACCAGTTCGGCGCGGTCGTAGCCGGCGGCGCGGGCGGCGTTCTCGCACAGGCCCAGGATCAACCGACCGACGCCCCGCCGCAGGAATTCCGGGGCGGTGTACATGGCGCGGATGCGGGCGGCGTCGACGCCGGGGGTGAGCGGCGCGGGCTGGCGGCCGGGGGTGTGGTCGCCGCCGTATTCGGTGATCCGCCCGCTCCAGCCGCCGCAGCCGGCGAGGACGCCGTCGCGCTCGACGATGACATAGGTGCGGTCGGCGATGATCTGGCTGGCGATGCCCATCAGCAGGCGGCTGGCGGCGATCTGGTCGGGCGTCAGAAAGTCGGCGAGCGGGCCGGCGATGGCGCGGTCCATCAGGGCGACCAGCGCGGGGATGTCGGCCTCGGTAGCGATACGATGGGTGAACATCAGGTCCGCTGGAAGGGGTAGAAGCCGTCTCCCAGCTTCAGGATCGAGGTCAGATCGTCGAGCGCGCCCCGGCTCTCGTCGAGCAGGGCAGGGTCGGCGAGATCGGCGGGGCCGAGCGTGTCGCGGTACCAGGTGGCGGCCCAGATCGATAGGCGGGCGTGGAGCTCGTCGGTCATCCGCATGGCGGGGTTGGTCGCGGCCAGTTCGGCTTCGGTCAGGGCGACGCGCAGGCGCAGGCAGGCGGGGCCGCCGCCGTTGCGCATCGACTGGCGCACATCGACGTATTCGACCTTGCCGATCGGGCCGTTGGAGGCGGCGAGGGCCTCGGCGACGGCGTGGCTGCGGGCGTTGTCGCGGGTCTCGGTCGGGCAGATCAGGGTCAGGCGGTCCTCTCCCGGAATTCGCACCAGCATCGAGTTGAACAGATAGCTCGAGATGGCGTCGGCCAGCGGCAGGTCGCCTGACGAGACCTCGACGAAGACCGGCTCGAAGCGGCCGTCGGCGGCGCGGCGGATGGCGTCCAGCGTCCCGGCCGTGTCCTCGAAGGCGAGGTCGTGGAACAACAGCGTCTCCAGCGCGCCGACGCAGACCACGTCATTGTGGAATGTGCCGCCAGCGATGGCGGCGCTCGACTGGCGGGCCAGCACCACGCCCGATGCGCCGTGGCGGCGGGCGACGGCTTCGGAGGCCTCGCGGGTCTGGCGGGCGGGGAACTGGCCCTGCCAGTGCTCCCAGGCCTCGCGGCCCCAGACCAGCAGGTTGACGCCCGGCTCGCCGTGGTCGGCGCACAGGCGGACGTGGTTGGCGGCGCCTTCGTCGGCGAGGTGGCTGACGGCGGGCAGGGCGTCGTGGACCACGAACCGGCCGGTATCGGGGAAGAGGGCGTCCAGCGCTCGCCTCGTCTGGGCGTGCTCAAGCGAGCGGTGCAGGTTGGTGTGCAGGTTGGCCGGGGTGAAATGGACGCGGCCGTCGGCGGCGTCGGCGCTGGGCGTCACCGTCGCGGCGTTGGCGGCCCACATCGGCGAGGCCGAACAGGCGGCGGCGGCGAAGGACGGCGCCTCCTTCCACGCCCGCTGCAGCACGGCGGCGTCGGAGCCGGCAAAGCCGAGGCTGCGCAGGAACGGGATGTCGGGCCGCTCGTGCGGCGGCAGGACGAACTGCGGCAGGCCGAGGTCGGCCAGCCGCTTCATCTTGTCGAGGCCCTGCAGCACGGCGGCGCGGGGGGTGGAGGCCTCTCCGGCGTTCAGACTGGAGGCGAGGTTGCCGGGGGACAGGCCGGCATAGGAATGGGTCGGGCCGATCAGGCCGTCCGCATTGGCCTCGACGGCGGAGGTCACGGGCGCAAACCCTTGATCTCGCCCTCGATGTTCTTCACCGCTCCGGCCTCGAAACTGGCCACCGGATAGGCGCAGTAGTCGGCCGCATAGTAGGCCGACGGCCGGTGGTTGCCGCTGGCGCCGAGGCCGCCGAAGGGCATGTCACCGGCGGCGCCGGTGGTCGGGCGGTTGAAGTTGACCACGCCGGCGCGGATGCGGCGGATGAAGCGGTCCCAGTAGGCCGGGTCGTCGCTGACAAGACCGGCGGACAGGCCGTAGCGGGTGGCGTTGGCCGCGGCGACGGCGGCGTCGAAGCTGGCGACGCGGGTGACCGACAGGAAAGGAGCGAACATCTCCTCGTCGGGCACAGAGACGCCGGTGACGTCGATGATCGCCGGCTTGACGAAGGCGCCGGGCAGGTTGCCGACCGGGCCAGAGGCGCGGATCACCCGGGCGCCGGCGTCGATGCGCTCCTGCAGCGCCTTAAGCGCCGCCTCTGCGGCCTTCACCGAGATCAGCGGCCCGGCATAGGGTTCGGGCGTGGAGTTCCATGGGGCGAGGATCAGCCGCTCGACCATGGCGTCGACCGCCTCGACGATGGCGTCGCCCCGCGGGCCTTCCGGTACGATCAGGCGGCGGGCGCAGGAACAGCGCTGGCCGGTCGTGACGAAGGCGGACTGGACGACGATCCCGGCCACGGCCTCGGCGTCGGCGGCGTCCCAGACGACCAACGGATTGTTGCCGCCCAGCTCAAGGGCGAGGATGACATGCGGGTCGTCGGCGAATTTGCGCCGGAAATGCGCGCCCGCCGCGCCCGAGCCTGTAAACATCAGGGCGTCGATGCCGCTGTCCAGCAGGGCCGCCCCCGTGTCGCGTCCGCCTTGGACGACATTGACCACGCCGTCCGGCAAGTCGGCCTCGGCGAAGGCCTCGGCCATCAGCTGGCCGGTCAGGGGCGCCTCTTCCGAGGGCTTGAACACCACCGTGTCGCCGGCCAGCAGGGCGGGGACGATATGGCCGTTGGGCAGGTGGCCGGGGAAGTTGAACGGGCCCAGCACCGCGGCGACTCCGTGCGGGCGGTGGCGCAGGACGGCCTGGCCGAAGGCGGTGTCGGCGATGCGCTCGCCAGTGCGCTCGTCATAGGCGCGGATCGAGATGTCGACCTTGCCGGCCATGGCGCCCAATTCGGTCGTGGTCTCCCACAGGGCCTTGCCGGTCTCGCGGCTGATCGCCTCGGCCATCTGCGGGGCGCGGGCCTTGAGCACGGCCTGATAGCGTTTCACCGCGTCGATCCGGTCCTGGCGCGGGCGGTCGGCCCAGTCGGGGAAGGCGGCGCGGGCGCGGTCGGTCGCGGCCTGGACCTCGGCAGGGGCGGCGGCGGCGCCCTCCCAGACGGTTTCACCGGTGGCGGGATCGATGGATTTGAAATGGGTCATGGGGTCCAGATGGGGGCTCACATCTTCACCCGCACGGCGTCGCCGTCGCGCACCTTGAGCGCTTCGGCGGTTTCACGGGTGAGGGTCACGGCATCGCCTTCGACCGCCGCCTTCTGGCGCACCGCGCGGAAGGCGGTGACGCTGGCGGTGGAAATCAGGGCCGGAAGTTCCGCCTCGACCTCGTCGGCGATCCGCGCGGTCAGGCGGCGGGCGTCGCGCACCGTGCGGATGTTGTCGCGGCCGCAGGCGACCGTCGGACCGCCGTCGAAGATGTCGACCAGGCCGTTGGGGCGGAAGCCCTCGCTCTCCAGCAGGGCCATGGCCGGCACGCCCTGCGGATGGACCTTGCCGATCACCGCGCGGGCGGGCTCGGGCAGCAGCTCGACATAGATCGGGTGGCGCGGCGACAGGTCGAGGATGAACTGTTTGTCGGTCGAGCCGGTCATGCGATCGGCGTCGTCGAACTCCATCGGGAAGAATTTGTGCGCCACATGGTCCCAGAACGGGCAGGCGCCGTCGGGGGTGAAGACGCCGCGCAGCTCGGCCAGGACATTGTCGGCGAACAGCTCGGGCTGGGCCCCGATCAGCATGTAGCGCGACTGGCTGAGCAGCCGGCCCGCGCCGCCCTTGCGCCGGTCGGCCTTGAGGAACAGCGAGCCGACCTCGGACCAGCCGGTGCATTCATTGACCAGGACCAGGGTCTGGTGGTCCAGCTTGACCCCCAGCGAGGGTGACGACTGGGTGTTGTTGACGAGGCGGAACGAGAAGAACGGCCGGTTCAGCCCGACCGCGGCCTTGACCGAGCCGACGCCGTCGACGTCGCCGGTGTCCGACTCCTCCAGCATCAGGGTGTACCAGCACTGCTGCGGCGCCAGCTTGCCGGCGAAGCTGTCGCGGCCCAGCTCCAGCCGCTCGGCCAGCTGGTCGGGGTCTTCGGGCAGGCTGGTGAAGCCGGGGCCGCTGAGGATGGCCAGCTCCAGCAGATGGTCGAGGTCGGCGGGGCCGGCGGGACGGACGACGAGCATGGGGTTACATCGTCTCCAGACGCAGGGACTTCAGCTTGTGCGCATCGATCTCGCCCGAGGCGATCTTGCACAGGATCAGGGCGCTCAGCTGGGCCCGTTCGACGAAACTGGCCGGCCAGGCGAACTCCTGATCCGAATGGATGTCGCCGCCGAGCACGCCGAGGGTGTCGATATTGGGCAGGCCGGCGGCGTGCAGGTTGTTGCCCTCGCAGACGCCGCCCGAGGGCTTCCAGGCGATGCTCTGGCCCAGCAGGGCGCCGGTCTCGCGCACCGCCTCGAACAGGGCCGACTGCGAGGCATCCGTCGGCTTGGGCGCGCGGGTCATGCCGCCGTGCAGGTCCAGCGTCAGGCCGGGGAAGGGCGGCTCGGCGGCGATCTGGCGCACCGCCGCCTCGGTCCAGTCGGACGCCGCCTTGTCCGGCACGCGGACATTGAAGCGGACCACGGCGTTGTCGGCGACGACGTTCAGCGGCCCGCCGCCGGCGATCTTCGCCACATTGACGGTGACGCCCTCGCGCTGCCCGTTCAGGGCGTGCAGCTGGGCGGCGAGGATGGCGGCGCCGGCGACGGCGTTGGCGCCCTCGTCGAAGGCGCGGCCGGCGTGGGCGGCCTTGCCGGCCACGATCAGATGATAGTTGCCGCTGCCCTTGCGCGCCCCGGCCAGGGTGCCGTCGGCGAGCGCCGGCTCATAGGTCATTCCGACGTGACCCCGCGCGCCCAGCTCGGCCAGCAGGGGGGCGGAGGCGGGCGAGCCGATTTCCTCGTCCGGCGACAGCAGCACGGTCCAGCCGACGCGGGCCCTGTCGGGATGGGTCTCGAACGCCTCCAGCGCCGCCAGCAGGACGCTGATCCCGCCCTTCATGTCGGCGATGCCGGGACCGTTCAGGGCCCCGTCGGCGCGCGTGACGACACTCTGGAAAGCGCTGTCGGCGGGAAAGACGGTGTCGTAGTGGCCGGTCAGGACCGCCTGCACCGGCGCCTCGGGCCGCATCGTGATCTTCAGCGCATCGGCGTGCGCCTCGGCCCGCACCTTGCCGTCGTCGCCGACGTTGGTCGAACCCGCCGTCGGGACCCGAACGACTTCAGCCGACAGCGGCCCAGCGGCGGCCTCCAGCCGGTCCAGCATTTGCGACAGGCCTGGGCCGTTGCGGCTGCCGGAATTGACGCCGGCCCAGTCGACCGCCCGGCCGACGATGGCCGCCCCGCGCGCCGCGACATGGTCGAGCACGGCTTGGTCGTGAGGGAGAATCCGCATGCGGCCGGACCCTAGCGGCCCGGGCCGCAAAGGTGAAGGCGGCCGCCGATTGTGCGTTGCGCCACGGCCGGGCCCTTATAGGGTGGGCCGGCCACACAGGGAGGACACGGCATGACTGATTTGGTGAAGGGGATGAACCCCGCCGCCGCGATAACCAAGGCGGGGGAAGCGAAGGCGGCGGCGCGGGCCAGCGCCATCGCAATCTTTCTGGGCGTGATCTGGGGGATCATCGTCCTTGTCTGGATGATGGGCCCGGGCGCCGCGGTGATGGAAGCAGCGATGGCCGAGACCGCGGCCCAGTCGCCGGAAGCGGCCGGCATGACCGGAATGATGACCGGCGCGGCGATCGGCATCGCCGGCTTCATGGTCGTGATCCAGCTGGTCCTCGGCCTTGTTCAGTGGTTCAAGCCGAACATCGTCATCCCGATCCTGTTCACCGTTCTGGTGGTGTACGGGCTGGGCAGCACCGCTCTGACCATGGTCATGGCCGACCAGATGGATCTCGGAGCCGCCGCGGCCACGCCGGCCTGGCAGATCTGGGGCGGACTGGCCGTGATGGTCGTCCAGCTGCTGCTGCACATCGCCGGCATCCGCGGCGCCAGCGCCCTGGGCAAGTTCCGCGACGCCCAGGCCTATTGACGACTACCGGTTCGGGCGTCGGTCCTCGCGACCGGCGCCGTCCCGGGACTGGCGGCGCCAGCGGATCGACAGGGTGGCCCCGCCTTCTCCGCCAAATTCCGAGCTGACGGTGAGGTTGCGACGCACCTGCCACTCGACGTTCACGGCCGCGCCGTTCTCGCCCCCGCCGATGATCTCCAAATAGACGTCGTCCGTGATGTAGCGTCCACCCGCGACGGTCAGGCTGGAGGCCTCGCCGCCGAACGATAGCCGGTCCAGCCCGGCCAGCTCGCGCAGATTGCCGATCACATCGAAGCCGCCGCCGCCCGCCAGGGCGCCGACGCTGGCCGCCAGCTGGGCGGCCTCGAAGGCTGACAGCTGCGACGCCGACCGGCCGAACAGAACCTGCGACAGGATTTCATCCTGCGGCAGATCCGGTGTCGAGGTCAGGGCGATCTCGGGCCGGGCGGCGGTGCCGGTTACGCGGATCGTCGCCGTCAGGGCCGGGTCTTCCCGCGTGGCGGTCAGGTTCAGCCGGATATCCTCGGGCCGGGTCGACAGGGTGACCGTTCCGCGCTCGTCAAAGACGAACCGCTTGCCGGCGAAATCATAGTCGCCGCGCACAACCCGGGCCGTGCCCGACAGCACGGGCTGGTTGATCGTGCCGGTCACCCGGGCGTTGACGCTCATTTCCACGTTCAGGCCGCGCCCGATCACCCGCACGTCGCCGCCGGGCGAACGGATAGCGATGTCGATGCCGATCTGCGGCCCGCGCGGCCGGTTCTGGTCTTCCTCGGGCACGTCGCCGCCCGGCTTGTTGATCTCGACGACGTCCATGCGCACGATGCCGGTCGAGCCGGGCGGATTGGCCTGGATGACAGCCTCGTCGATGTCGACGCGACCGGTCAGCTGGATCTTGCCGTCGGCGGCCCGAACCACGCTGAGCGGGCCGGAGGCGCGGGCTTCGGCGATGTCGTTGTCGATGATCCGGAACCGGCTCAACGCCAGCTCGACGCTGGAGCCGGAGCCCTCGCGCAGGCCGATCCGACCGTCGCCGGAGACGGTGCCGCCTTCGCCGTCGGTGGCCGAGAAGCTCTCGACCAAGGCGGTTGTGTCGTCGAAGCGGCTGGCCAAGGTCACCTCGCGCAGCTGCAGCCCGGTGGCGTTGTCGCGGAAGCTGCCTTCCCACAGGTCCATGCGGCCGTTGATGCGCGGCGCCGCGATGGTCCCGGCCAGGGTGGCGCGGGCGTTGACGACGCCGGACAGCGAGCGCTCGCCGCCGAGGAACAGGTCCCAGACCGGCTGGATCTGGCCCTGGATGTCGATCTCGCCCGACATCGGTCGGGTGCGGACCACCGCCAGGCGCAGCGGCGCGGCCGAGGCCTCGACCGGCAGGGTGATGTCGGCGTTGGCGGTCACGGCGCCGTCGTCGGCGACCTGGGCCCGCACCCTGAGCGTGTTGTCGACCAGCACGGCATTGACGGAGCCGTCGATCGCCAGGGTGTTGGGGGCGTCGATGCTGCGGACATTCTCGAGCGCGATATTGGCCGAGCCCGACAGGTCGTCGCCGGCGCCGCGCAGCGACAGGCGGCCGGTCGCCCGGCCTCTGAGGTCGGGGGCGAGGGAGCCCAGCTCGACGCTGGTCAGATTGGCCTCGATGACGGCGGCGCGGGAATCCTGCCGCAGCTCGCCGGTGAGAACACCGCCGCCGACGCCCAGATCGACGCGGACGACGCGGCCATCGCCGGACAGGGCGACCACGGCGGGATTGCGGGTGACGAAATCGATCTCACGAACCCGGCCGGAGCCTTCCAGCACCACGGTCTGGGCGTTGGTCTGACGGGAGTAGACGCCGGACCCGTCGAAGCTGACCGGGGTGGCGCCGCCGACATCGGCCTTCACGGTGAAGGGCAGGCGGTCCAGCGTGCCGCGACCGCTGAGGTCCAGCGAACGGATGATCCAGGTTGATCCGGCGAGGCGGACGTTGCGGCCGGTGACATCGAGGATGGCGGTCTCGGCGCCCGAGCCCTCGGTCAGGCGGATGCGGCCGTCGGCCGTGCCCGTGGCGAGGAAGGCCCCCGGCCGCGCCGTGAAGGTCAGGTCGGCGCTGGAGGGGAAGCTGTTGGACAGGGCGATCGCGCCCTGCGCCGTCACCCCGCCGGCGTCGAGGTCGACGTCGGTCAGGCGGATGCGATCGCCGCCGAGATAGAAGTTTCCGCTGGCCCGGGCCGGGCCGTAGTTCGAGCCGGAGACCACGGAGATGCGGCCGTCGGAGGCGTCGGCCCCGCGCCGGAAGCTCAGGTCCATGGTCGCGTCGGTCAGGGTCAGGGCGCCGGCCGCGACTCGCGCGAACCTGGCCTGCAGGTCCGCGCTGGGCCGGGCCAGGGTGCCGCCGACCGTGCCTTCGCCGGTCATGGCGCCGTCGATCTCGACCGGGCCGACGCCGAACGGGCCGCGCGCGTTCCAGTTCATGGCCAGCCGCATCCGGCCGTCGCCCTCGATGAAGCCGCGCGCCGCGGCGTTTCCGTGCTCGCCGCTCAGCCGGGCCGATTCGATCTGCACCCGGGCGTCGGTCAGGGTTCCGACCAATTGCAGCCGCGGGGCCGGGCCCAGCAGCCGGTCCAGTTCGCTGACGCCGAGCCCGAGGCCGCGTCCGCGTCCGTCGAAGGTGATCCGCCATGGCGCGCCGGCCCGGGGCATGGAGGCGGCGATCGTCCCGCCGAAGGCGCCCTCGGCGCCGGGGCGCAGCCGGCTGGCGTCCGTGACCTCGGCCCGCCCGCGGAAACCGAGGCCGCCCAGCAGATTGCGGCCGCCCGTTCCCGAGACGCGGAGGGCCCGGCCGGTCGCTTCCAGCCGTTCCAGCAGGAACGAGCCGTCGACCAGACGCGCCGCCTCGAACTGCACGCGCGGCTCGGGTCCGAGCAGGCCGCCGACCATGCCGGCCGTCGACCCGCCGGCGGCGCGCAGGTCGCCGTCGATATCATAGCGCCCGTCGCGGGCCTGGATGTTGATCGGTCCCCGGATGCGTTGGGCCTGATAGCTGGACAGATCGGCCCGCAGCAGGTCGATCGAGCCGTTCAGGCTCCAGGTCGCCGCGTCGCCCCGGAACAGCGCCGACCAAGCTGCGCCGTCGCCCAGCGGCCGACCCGCCAACCGGGTGAGCGAGGGCGTCGAGACGTTGATGCGCACGCCGCGGGGGACGCTGCGGTCGCTGATGCGGATCAGGCCGGTCGCGCTCGAATTCAGATTGTCCGAGATCAGACGCCAGCCGACCCCCTGCAGGCCGTCGTTATCCCGATCCGGCGCCGTGGCCACGGCGAAGCGGGCGGTCTGTCCGATCCGGCTGACGAACGGCTCCAGCAGGTCAGAGCCTGAGAAGTCGGCATAGCCGGCGATCCGGATCTGTTCGGGACCGTAGGTTCCCTTGACCGACAGGGGTGTGAAATCGCCTGTCCGCACCACAGCGTCGACGACCTCGCCATTGACGATCGCGGTCGCCAGGAAGGGCTGGTCGGGGGAATAGCCAAGGGCTCCGGCGATCGGCCCGCCGCGCGCCTCCCGCGCCCGCAGGTTCAGCCGCATGTCGGCGATGTCGTCGCCGATGGCGGCGGTCAGGCGCAGGAAGTCGCCGGGCCGGCTGTTGCTGTCGGCGTTGACGGTGACCGTCTTCGACCCCTTGCGCGGGAGCAGGGCCTCCCCGGCCAGCGCCCAACGCCCGTATTCCTTGCTGAAGTCCTCCAGCAGTTCGACGTCGGCCTCGAACCGGTCGATGTCGATCGACAGAGGTTGCGGTCCCGGCGGTTCGGTCGAGACCTCGACCAGCGGCCGGCGGATCAGGCGGATGACGTCCGCCTCGATCGCGGTGGCGTGGAATCTCCGGGTGATCAGCGGCCACCAGTTCCAGTCGACCCGCACCTTGCGCGCCTCCAGCCAGATCCCGTCCGCGTCTGTCACCGTGACCCGGTCGATGGTGAAGTCGTCGAACAGGTCGCCGCGCACGCCCTCGACATTGATGCGACCGTAGCGGCCGACCTTC
The DNA here is from genome assembly GCF_046295595.1 of Brevundimonas sp. GTDB lineage: Bacteria > Pseudomonadota > Alphaproteobacteria > Caulobacterales > Caulobacteraceae > Brevundimonas. Next base: position 76,475 of record NZ_JBKBMX010000010.1, read on the forward strand.
TGGCCGGCCACGAAGCTGGTCACCAAGCCGCGTCCGGAGTCGGACAGCAGATACATCCGTCCGCCGACGGCGACGAGCAGCACCAGGGCGGCGAGGATCGCCAGACCCAAGCCGCCGAAGAAGGCCACGGCCTGCAGCCGCGTACGCTTCTTCCGCGCCTTGACGGCCGGAGTGTCAGGCGTCTCCGGGGCGTCCGGTGCGGGCGGGAGATCGGTCAAAACGCCTGCCCGATGCTGACGTAGATCTGGAAGTCGGCGTCGCCCTCGCGCTTGTCGAGCGGGAAGGCGACATCGGCGCGGATCGGACCGAACGGCAGCTTGTAGCGGACGCCGAAGCCCGCGCCGTAGCGCATGTTGCTGAAGTCGGGGGCCTGGTCGAAGCCGACCGATCCCGCGTCGATGAAGGCCACGCCCTGGAAGCTGCCGAACACGTTGCGCCGCACCTCGGCCGAAGCCTCGAACAGGCTCAGGCCGCCGCGTGGCGTACCGTCAGGCAGGCGCGGGGCGACGCCCTGGTATTCGTAGCCGCGCACCGATCCGCCGCCACCGGAATAGAACAGCCGGTCCGACGGAACGAGCAACTCCTCGCCGCCGAGGATGGAGCCGAGACGGACCCGGCCCGCCAGCACCGTGCGGGCGTTGTCCTCTACGGGCAGGTAGGCGGTCGCCTGGGCCTCGGTGCGCAGGAACATGGTCGTATCCTCGCCCGCCACCGCTGTCGGCTGGGCCGCCACCGTCAGCCGCCAGCCCGTGGTCGGGTCGAGCGGATCGTTGGAGTAGTCGAGATAGGCGCTGCCGCGTCCGGTGAGAATGATCAGGTCGCGCTCGAAATCGACCGGCGACTGGGTCACGGGATCGAAGCGGTTCTCGTTGTACCGGCCCGCGTCCAGCCCGACGCCGTAGCTGAACCACGATGTTTTGCCGATGCGCTGCTGCAGGTCGGCCGCGGCGGCCAGCGCCGTCCGGCGGTAAGCATCCGTATCCTCGTTCAGCAGGGCGGTGGACAGTCTCAGCGTCTGCCCCGGCCGGCGCCAGTGGGGCAGACGCAGATCCACCCCGAGGCGACTGTCGACGTCGGCGAGGCGGGCTTGCCAGACGAGGGTGTCGGCCCGACCGAAGCGGTTGTGCCAGGTCCAGATCGCATCAATGCCGGACCCTTCGGCGGTGCTGAAGGTGGCGCCGGCCTCGAGGATGCGCCGCGGCCGGTCGGTCAGGGTGACGATGACCGGCCGGTTGCCCTCTGCGTTCGACTGATCCTGTGGCGCAAGGGCGACGCCGATCCCGTCGTAGACGCCGGTGTCCAGCAGTCGCCGCTCCAGCTCGGCGACGTCGTCGGGATCGTAGACATCGCCTTCGGACCAAGGGGCGAGGCCAGCCACCCAGTTCGGGTTCGTCCGACCCCGCGTCTCCACCCGCACGCCGTCCAGACGAACCAACTGTCCGGCGACGATATTGTAGGTCGGTTGCATGCTCAGGGCGGCGTGGTCGACCACGACCCGGCGCGGGTCGGCGCGCGCGTCAGCATGTCCGCGTCGGGTCAGTCCGGCCACGATCCGGCCCTCGGCCGCGATCACGTCCACCGCGCGACCGGGCTCTCCGGCGTCAAGGTCGAGGTCCTCCCGAACCGCGGCCTGCAGCGTCGGAGCGGGCGAGGGCTCGGCGAAGTTGATGATCGGTTCGGTCAGGACGAACCGCGGGCCGGGGGTCACGGCGATGATAGCCACCGGCGTGGCCTCGCCCTCCACCACGTCCTCGAGGACCGGCTGATAGTAGCCTTCGGACCGCAGCAGGGCCTCGGCCGCCTCAAGCGCGCCGCGGGCGCGGCGTCGGGCCTCGAAACGGTTGGCGGGTGGGCCGTCGACCTCGCCGATTGCGCGCTGCAGCTGGGCGCGCAGGTCCGCGTCCATCTCGCCGCGCACGACAGCGCGCGGGTCCGCGGCGGCCGTTGACGCCAGAAGCGCGAACCCGGCCACGCTGGAGAGAAACAGGGCGGGCCTCGACGTCAAACTGGAACCTTGGTCAGCGGGCAAGCGCCCTGATACCGGCGGGCGGAACGGAATTACATCCGCCGACGGCGCAAATGGGGCGCCGGCCGGGCGGTCTCGTCAGTAGAACAGCGTCTCGCTGTTCGGCTGCACCGACTCCTCCGACGATTTCGGCTCAGCCGGCTGGACGCTGTTGTCCGGCGTCTCCATGGCGCCGGTTTCCGCCACCGGGGCCTGCACCTCCTCGATGCTCGGCGCGACCGGCTCTTCCATCGGCGCGTCCATGACTTCCGGTTCCGCGGGGCGCGGGTCGTCGCAGGCTGTCAGGGTGAGCGCGCCAGCGACGGCGGCAAGGGCGAAAAGGCGTTTCATCAGTCAGCTCCCCGGATCGGCGTTCCAACGCGCGGCCGTATTGACCGTTCCATAGCCAGTATCGCGCGCGCGGTCATCCGCCCGGAAACCAATCCTTTTCCAATTGACGCGAGAGTGGCGAACTGGAGGGGTGCGCCATGACCGCGACGGCCTATGCGATGGTTTCGCAGGTGCGATACAGCGAACTGGTTACGCGGATCGCGCTCGCCATCTTCATTGGCGCGACGGCCTGGGTCGTCACCCAGACGATCTGGCCGCTGGTCTGGTTTGTCGCGGTCGTTGTGACCCAGGCGCTGGACTGGCTGGTGTTCCGACGTTTTCGCCGTGATCCTGAATGGCTTCCCGACCGCCCCTATCTGATCCTTTGCTGCGCCACGACCGTGTTGAGCGTCGTGGTCTACGCCGGGATCACCGGATATCTGTGGTTCGACGGGGGAGAGGCGGGGCGCATCTTCGCCATGGTCCAGTGCGCCGGCGGCCTGCTGCACGTCAGCCTGCATATGCACCACGTCAGGCCGATCCTCATCTCGGCCGTCGCGGCGCACGCCACCTATTTTCTCGGCCTGCCGATCTACAGCGCGGTGGCGAGCGCCAGCTGGCACGAACTGCTGATCGCCATCGGCTGCGTGCTCTATATGAGCCACCTCGTCGTTGCGGTGCGGCAGAGTTCGATGACCACCTCTGCCCTCAAGGCCGCCCGCGACGCCGAGCAGCGCGCCCGCCAGAGAGCCGAGGTCGCCAGCGCGGCCAAGTCCGATTTCCTCGCCGTGGTCAGCCATGAGATCCGCACGCCGATGAACGCCGTGATCTCGGCCGCCAATCTGCTGCGCCGGACCCGTCTCGACCCCGGTCAGCGGGAGCATGTGTCGATGCTGATCGACGCGGGCGACGTCCTGATGGGCCTCCTCAACGACGTGCTGGACTTCTCCAAGATCGAGGCCGGAAAAATGGAGCTGGAAAGCGCCGACATGGTCGTGCGCGAGCGGCTTTCGATCCTCAACCGGCTGTGGGAGCCCCGCGCCGTCGCCAATGGCGTCCGGCTCAGGCTTCAGGTGGCGCCCGGAGTTCCCGAGGCGGTCCGGACCGACCCGCTCCGGTTCCAGCAGATCCTGTTCAACCTGCTGTCCAACGCCGTCAAATTCACCGTCGACGGCGAGATTCTGGTGACGGTCGACTGGGACGGCGCGCGTCTGACCGTCGTGGTCTCTGACACCGGCTGCGGCATCCCCGCCGACCGCTTGGCCCAGGTGTTCAACAGCTTCGAACAGGCCGACGTCGGCACCACCCGTCGCCACGGCGGCACGGGCCTCGGCCTCTCGATCAGCCGCAAGCTGGCCGAGATCATGGGCGGGACCCTTACCGTCGCCAGCGTCGAGGGGCAGGGCTCGACCTTCACCCTGTCGCTGCCAATGGCGATGGTCGTGGGGGTCGCGGTCCGGCCGGAGCGGCACGCCGAGGTCGCCGGCTCGCTGCAGGGCCGCTCGATCCTCGCCGCCGACGATCACGAGGTGAACCGGCGGATCCTGAGTCTGTTGCTCGAGCCGCATGGATGCCGCCTGACCCTGGTCGAGAATGGGGCCGAGGCGCTGGAAGCGGCGTCGCTGGAACGGTTTGACGCCATCCTGATGGATATGCAGATGCCGGTCATGGACGGGCTGGAGGCGACGCGGCGGATCCGTCAGGGGGCCATGAACGGCGACACGCCGGTGATCGCCCTGACCGCCAATGCGCTGGACAGCCACCGCGCGGCTTGGGACGCGGCCGGGGTGCACGCCTTCCTGACCAAGCCGATCGATCCGGTGCTGCTGGCCCGGACCCTGGCCGAGGCCTGCGCCGCCGAACGTCGCGAATCCGTGAACATCGCCGTCGCCTGAGTCAGGCCCAGCGCTCCACGGCATCGTTCAACGAGACCGGCCCGGGCTGCGGTGTCGGCGCCTGCGCCTCGCCGCCGAAGCGGGGGGCCGGGGCGGGCTGTATCACCCCCTGGTCGACGAAGGTCGCCCGCGCGGCGTTGTGCGGATGGCCGGGCGCTTCACTGATGGTCAGCACGGGGGTGACACACGCGTCCGTGCCGGCGAACCGGGCCGCCCAGTCGTCGCGGTCGCGTGTGGCGAAGACGGCCGCGAGGCGGGCGTGCAGCGCCGGCCAGGCCGGCAGATCGAACTGCGGCGCCTCGGTCGCCGGGATGTCGAGCCCGGCCAGCAGGGCGGCGTAGAACTGCGGCTCCAGCGCCCCAACGGCGACGAACCGTCCGTCCCGGCAGGCGTAGCAGCGATAGAAGGGCGCGCCCCCGTCCAGCAGATTGCCCCCCCGGGCCTCGCTCCACAGGCCACGCGCGCCGAGGGCGTGGAACAGACTGGTCAGCAGGGCCGAACCGTCGGTCATGGCCGCGTCGACCACCCGCCCGCGCCCCGTCTGTTTCGCCTCGAGCAGGGCGGCGAGGACGCCGGTGACCAGCAGCATGGCCCCGCCGCCGTAGTCGCCGACCAAATTGAGCGGCGGCCGCGGCGGCCGGTCGGGCTCGCCCATCATCGACAGCGCCCCGGAAAGGGCGATGTAGTTCAGATCGTGCCCGACCTGGTTCGCCATCGGACCGGTCTGGCCCCAGCCGGTCACCCGTCCGAACACCAGGCGGGGGTTCAGCTCGGCGCAGACCTCCGGTCCCACTCCCAGCCGCTCCATCACCCCGGGCCGGAACCCCTCGATCAGGGCGTCCGCCGAGGCGATCAGATCGCGGACCCGGGCGAGGTCGGTCGGGTTTTTGAGGTCGACGGCCACGGCCGCCCGACCCCGGTGCAGGACCTCGCCGCCGACGTCGGAGAACACCGGCGCACCCGCCGAGGCGCTGCGCGTCAGGCGCAGCACGTCCGCCCCGAGATCGGCCAGCACCATGCCGGCGAAGGTCACCGGCCCGAGGCCGTCGAACTCGAGGATGCGCAGTCCGGAGAGGGGTTTCATGGGCTTATCCCTAGCCGTGACCGTTCCGACCGTCGAGCCAGCCCTTGACCCCGGCGCCGCTTTGCAACAGAAGGCGCGTCGCCGGTCCTCGCGACCGGCGCGGTATGCGCCCTTAGCTCAGTTGGTTAGAGCATCTGACTTTTAATCAGAGGGTCCTCGGTTCGAGCCCGAGAGGGCGTACCACCTCGCTTCCCCGCCAGACCGGCCGCCGTCCCGCCCGCGCGGCATGACGACGCTTCCCGTGACGCGGTCGGCGTGGTTCAAGACCGCCATGCGCGCGCCCCTCCTGATCACCACCGTCTCCCTGCTGCTGTCCGGCTGTGGCGGCGCCGTGAGCGACTTCGGCGCCGGGGTCGGGGCCGCGGCGACGGCGCCTCTGGAGGATTTCAATCTGCGCCGGGACTACATCCCGACCGTCCTGCTGCAGGCCGAGGCCAATCCCTATGACCTGCGCAATCTGGCCCAGTGCTCGACCATCGGCGCCGAGATCACCCGTCTGAACGCGGCGCTGGGGCCCGACACGGACGAGTCGCCGGCGCCGGACGGCTCGACCATGGGCGAGCGGGCTTCCGACGCCGCGTCGAAGGCGGCGCTGGACGCCATCCGCGACACCGCCACCGACTTCATCCCGGGCCGCAGCTGGATCCGCCGGCTGTCCGGGGCCGAGCAGCACAGCCGCAATGTGCAGTCGGCCATCCAAGCGGGGCGGATGCGCCGCGCCTTCCTGAAAGGCGTCGGCATGAACCGCAACTGCGCCCCGCCGGCCGCGCCGTCGTGGTTCCGGCCCCGGGGCCGGGCCCAGCGCTAGCCGCCGTTGGGGACCTGGCGGGCGTGGAAGTCGCGGCGGAAGGCCTCGAACCGGCCCTGGGCGATCGCCGCCCGCATTGCCGCCGTCAGGGCCTGGAAATAGGCGATGTTGTGCCAGCTCAGCAGCACCTTGCCGAGGATCTCGTCGGCCCGGATCAGGTGGTGCAGATAGGCCTTTGAATAGTCGGTCGAGGCCGGGCAGGGGACGTCGCGGTCCAGCGGGTCCTGATCCTCGGCGAAGCGGGCGTTCTTGAGGTTGACCGGCCCGGTCCAGGTCCAGGCCTGGCCGTGGCGGCCGGCCCGGGTCGGCAGGACGCAGTCGAACATGTCGACGCCGCGCGCCACCGCCTCGACCAGATCGACCGGCTTGCCGACGCCCATCAGATAACGCGGCCGGTCGGCGGGCAGCATCTCGGGGGCGTAGTCCAGCACCTCGCACATCGCCTGGTGCCCCTCGCCGACGGCCAGACCGCCGATGGCGTAGCCGTCGAAGCCGGTCTCGATCAGCCGGTCCGAGGACTCGCGGCGCAGGTTCTCGAAGGTCGAACCCTGCTGGATGCCGAACAGGGCCTGGGTCTCGCGCGTGCCGAAGGCGGCCTTCGAGCGCGCGCCCCAGCGAGCCGACAGTTCCATGGCGGCGCGGGCGGCGGGCTCCTCCGCCGGCCAGCTGACGCACTGGTCCAGCTGCATCGATATGTCGGAGCCGATGCGGTCGGCCTGGATCTCGATCGAGCGCTCGGGGCTGAGGACGTGTTTCGAGCCGTCGATATGGCTGGCGAAGGTGACGGCGTCCTCCTTCACCTTGGAGATGCCGGCCAGCGACATGACCTGGAAACCGCCGCTATCGGTCAGGATCGGCTTGGTCCAGCCCATAAATTTGTGCAGCCCGCCCAGCCGCTCCATCCGCTCGGGGCCGGGGCGCAGCATCAGGTGGTAGGTGTTGCCCAGCAGGATGTCGGCGCCGGTCTGGGCCACCTGGTCGACAGTCATCGCCTTGACCGTGGCGGCGGTGCCGACCGGCATGAAGGCCGGCGTGCGGATGTCGCCCCGCGGCGTCTTCAGCACCCCGGTGCGGGCGCGGCCTTCGGTGGCGGAGATATCAAAGGGAAAGGGCATGGGGCGGTGGCCTTAGCGCCAAACGCCCCGCGCGTCACCGGCCTATGGGTGCGGACGGTTTCAGGCGAGGCGGGCTTTTGGCAGGAACCGACGCCAGGCCAGCACGATCGCGGCGCCGATGGCCGAAATCGCGGCGTTCATGAACAGGGCGAAGCACAGCAGGAAAATCAGCACGCCGATCGCACCCGCCGGGGATGTGGCCGGCACGCCGTTCATGTTGAACAGGCCGGGAGACAGCACGGCGAGGACCAGACCGAGGATGGCCAAGGTGATCTGAAAGCTGGCCGCCACGAGAAAGGTCGTCGTGAACAGGCCGCCGAACGACGCCGTACGGATGTAGTGCATGGATTCCCCCCGGATCAGTGATTCCGGAATAGCAGGCTGCCGTCGCCGTAGGAATAGAACCGGTACCCGTCCTTCACGGCATGGGCGTAGGCGGCCTTCATCGTCTCCAGCCCGGCGAAGGCGCTGACGAGCATGAACAGGGTCGACTTCGGCAGGTGGAAATTGGTCATCAGCACATCGGCCGCGCGGAAGCGGTAGCCGGGGGTGATGAAGATCGCCGTGTCGCCGTGGAAGGCCTGCACCTCGCCCTCCGGCGTCGTCGCGCTCTCCAGCAGCCGCAGCGAGGTGGTGCCGACGCAGACGATCCGCCCCCCGGCGGCGCGGATTGCGTTCAGGGCCGCGGCGGTTTCGGCGGAGACCTCGCCCCATTCGCTGTGCATTTTATGGTCGGCGGTGTCGTCCGCCTTGACCGGCAGGAAGGTACCGGCGCCGACGTGCAGGGTCACCGCGTGGGTCGATACGCCCCGGGCCTCGAGTGCCGCCATCAGGTCCGGGGTGAAATGCAGTCCCGCGGTCGGCGCCGCGACCGAGCCGTCCCATTTCGCGAACAGGGTCTGGTAGTCGGTCCGGTCCCGGTCGTCCTCGGCCCGCTTCGCCGCGATGTACGGCGGCAGGGGCATGACGCCGACATCGCGGATGGCCTCGTCCAGCATCGGGCCGGCGAGGTCGAAGCGCAGCGCGACCAGACCGTCCTCGCCCTTGTCGACCACGGTGGCGTCGAGGCGGCCGAGCAGGCAGGCGCCGTCGGCCTGGCTGGCGAAGCGGATGCGGTCGCCCGCCTTGATCCGCTTGCCCGGTTTCATGAAGGTCGACCAGACGTCCGGGGCGTCGCGGTGATGCAGGGTCGCCTCGACCTCGACGGTCAGGGTCTCGCCCTCCGGGCCGGTCCGCTCGCGCACCCCTGACAGCCGCGCCGGGATCACCCGGGTGTCGTTGAACACGAGGGCGTCGCCGGGCCGCAGGAAGTCGGGCAGGTCGCGGACGAACCGGTCCTCCAGCCCGCCGTCCCGCACCACCAGCAGACGCGCGGAATCGCGCGGCTCGGCGGGGCGCAGCGCGATCCGGTCGTCGGGCAGGTGGAAGTCGAAAGCGGCGGTCTTCATCAGGCGGCGCAAAGGCCACGGCGCCGGCGCCCGGTCAAGGGTGGCCGGCTATTGCTCCTGACCGCCATAGCGGTGCTCAGCCGCCACGTAGTGACGATCAAGATCGGCGGGATCCATGCGGTGGCCAGTGGCTTCGGCGACCACCGCCGCGATGTCGTCATTGGTCTTGCCGGCGTCGCGCATCTGCTCGATCTCGTCGCTGATCATCTGAACGAACTCGGAGACCTCGAACCGCTCTTCACCCAGACCCAGGACCTGCCGCAGGCTGCGCTGGGCCTTGATGGCTTCGTCGAGGGTGAAAGTCAGTTGGTCCGTCATGGCGTCTTCTCCGGTGAGGCCGAACAACCGCCCGGTCGGGACGAGGTTGCGCGAGGTCCGTGAACCCTATGCGCGAAAGCGGGTTGGACGGGAATGGATATCGCCAGCTTCCTCCCCTCCCTCCTCATCGGAGCCGTCGCCAGCGCCCGCTCCATGACCCCGATGGTGGCGCTGGCCGGGGCGCATCTGGCCGGGCGCGAGACCCCGGGCCGCCTCGTCCTGCTGGACCAGCCGCTGTTCGCGGCCGGGGCCCTGGCCATGGGCGTTGGCGAACTGGCGGGCGACAAGATGAAGTCGGCGCCGGACCGGACGGTGTTCCTTGGCCTGCTGGCGCGGATCCTCAGCGCGGGCATCGCCGGGGCGGCCCTGGCGCCGCGCGGCCGCGAGCGGACCGGGGCCGGTCTGGCGGTCGCGACCGCCGTGCCGCTCGCCTGGCTGACCTTGGCAGGCCGCAAACGGGCGATGGACGAGATCGGACAGACCCGCAGCGGGCTGGTCGAGGACGCCATGGTCGTCGCCGCCGGGGTTGCCGTCGTGGCCTTCGCCACGGGCCGTCGCTAGCGCCTTCGCGTTGACCGGGCGGCCGGGAAACGGCAAAGCCCCTCCCATGCTGCATAACCTCGAAACACTCGCGCGCGAGGCCAAGTCCTGGCCTTTCGAACAGGCCCGCAATCTTCTCGCCCATGTGCTGAAGAAGCGGCTGTCGGACGCCGAGCGAAATGCGGCGAAGCTGCTGATCGACGCCGGCAGGGCGGACGAGGCGCTGGCGACCTTCGAGGCGCTGCAAAAGCCCGTCATCTTCGAGACCGGCTACGGCCCGTCCGGCCTGCCGCATATGGGCACCTTCGGCGAGGTGGCGCGCACGACTATGGTGCGCAACGCCTTCCGCGCCCTGACCGGCGATCACTGGCCGACGCGGCTGATCGCCTTCAGCGACGACATGGACGGGCTGCGCAAGGTTCCGGAGGGCATTCCCCACCCGGAGATGCTGCGCGAGGACCTGCACAAGCCGCTGACCGTGGTGCGCGACCCGTTCGGCACGCACGACAGCTTCGGCGCCCACAACAACGCCCGCCTGCGCGCCTTCCTCGACGGCTTCGGCTTCGACTATGAATTCCTGTCCTCGACCGAACAGTACAAATCCGGCCGGTTCGACGCGACCCTGCTGACCCTGCTGGAGCGGTTCGACGCGGTGCAGGCGATCATGCTGCCGACGCTCGGCGAGGAGCGGCGCGCCACCTATTCGCCCTTCCTGCCCGTGAGCCCCGTGACCGGCCATGTGCTGCAGGTGCCGACGCTGGAGCGCAACGTCGAAAAGGGGACAATCGTCTTCGACGACCCCGCGGGCGGGCGCACCGAGCTGCCGGTCACCGGCGGCCATGTGAAGCTGCAGTGGAAGCCCGACTGGGCCATGCGCTGGACCGCGCTCGACGTCGACTACGAGATGTCCGGCAAGGACCTGATCGAAAGCGTGCGCGAGAGCTCCAAGGTCTGCCGCGCCCTGGGAGGCGTTCCGCCCGAAGGCTTCAACTACGAGCTCTTCCTCGACGTCGAGGGCAAGAAGATCTCCAAGTCCAAGGGCAACGGCCTGACGATGGAGCAGTGGCTGCGCTATGGCACGCCGGAGTCGCTGAGCTGGTATATGTTCCAGTCGCCGAAATCGGCCAAGTCATTGCACTTCAACGTCATTCCTCGGGCCATCGACGATTATCTGGCCTTTATCGAGGCTTACAAGACCCAGGAGCCGGCAAAGCGGATCGACAACGCCGTCTGGTCGATCCACGCCGGGTCGCCGCCCGATCACACCTCGCCGGTGTCCTTCGCCCTGCTGCTCAACCTGGTCGGCGTCGCCAATGCGTCGAACAAGGACCAGCTGTGGGCCTATTTCGCCAAATATCTGCCCGAGGCGACGCCGCAGAACGAGCCGCTGCTGGACCAGCTGATGGACCGGGCGCTCAACTACTATGTGGACTTCGTGAAGCCGACGAAGTCCTACCGCCTGCCGGACGAGCGGGAGAAGGCGGCGCTGCTGGACCTCGCGGCGCGGCTGAAGGCCCTGCCGGCGGACACGACCGACGGCGAGGTGATCCAGAACGAGGTCTACGCCGTCGGCAAGGCGCACGCCTTCGAACCGCTGCGCGGCTGGTTCGGGGCGCTGTACGAAGTGCTGCTCGGCGCCTCGCAGGGGCCGCGGTTCGGCTCGTTCGCGGCCATCTACGGCCTGCCGCAGACGATCCGGCTGATCGAGGCCGGGGCCAGCGGCGAGCTGGCCTAGGTCGGCGGTCCGGCCGCATGGCGTGCGGCGCCGTACATGAACCGAATATAACGACGCGGCTCCGGGAGCCTTCACCTTGCGCCGCGCATTATGCCCTCACATCGACCAACTCGATGAAGGAGATGAGCCATGTCGAAGAACAACAAGATCACCGTCGCCCTGGCCTCGGCCGCCCTGCTGGCCGGACTGGCCCCGATGGCCCTGCCGACCGCCGCCATGGCGCAGCAGGCCAACGGCATCACCAACTGCGACGCCCCCGGCGGTCGCCAACAGACCGGCGCCATCATCGGCGCCCTGATCGGCGGCCTCGCCGGCAGCCAGATTTCCAGCAATGAGCGCGGCCTCGGCGCCGTGGTCGGCGCCGGCGCCGGCGCCGCCGCTGGTTCGTACGTCGGTTGCAACCAGCAGCGCGCCCGTCAAGCGTCGTCCTACAACTCGGACTACAGCTACAATAACAATAACGCCGGCGGCGACACCTACCGCGCCACGTCGAACCTGCGGGTTCGCTCGGGCCCCGGCACCAACTATGGCCAGGTCGGCAGCCTGTCGGCCGGCCAGACCTTCTCGGTCGTCGGCTCGGAGGGTGAATGGGTCCAGCTGTCGAACGGCGGCTGGGTCAGCGCCCACTACGTCAGCCGCTAGTCGCGCCGTATAACCAAGGAAAGGCCGCCCCCCGGGGCGGCCTTTTTGCGTCCGGCGCTACTGGCTGACCCAGAGGATGCGCCCCATCCAGACGATGTCGCGGCGCGTCAGGACGCGCGGCTCATAGGCCGGATTGACCGAGGCGAGGGTCACCGCCCGCGTGGTCAGCGCCGCCACCTCCTTGGCGAGGGTCTCGCCGCCCGTGGTGCGCACCACCACCCGGTCGCCCTTGCGCACGTCGGAGGCCTCTCGGTCGACGATGACGCGGTCCCCCTCGCGGTACAGCGGAACCATGGAATCGCCGGCGATCCGCAGGCTCAGCAGCGTCTCGCGCGGGCGCGGCAGTTCGGTTTGCTCCCAGCCGTCGCCGACCGGCAGGCCTGCGTCGTCGAAGAAGCCATCCTGCCCGGCCTGGGCCATGCCCAGCAGGGGCACGGTCGCCGCCCGCTCCGGCGCGTCATGGGCGAGGGCCGCGAACTCGCCCAGCGACACGCCGGTGGCGTGCAGGACCTGGGTCAGGCTTTCTGTCGACGGCCAGCGCGGTCTCGGCGGATCGCCCGGGCCGAAGCGTTTGGACGGATTGAAACTGGTCGCGTCCAGACCCGCCCGCCGCGCCAGCGCCGAGGCGCTGATGCCCTCCCGGCGCGCCAGGCCGTCGATCGCCTTCCAGAGCTGGCCGTGGGACAGGGGCATGGGCGCGGGTCCGGAGGGCGGCGTGGCCGATTCGCTGCAGAGTACCGGACAAGCGTAGGAATATCCACCTAATTATGCACTTTGCATACCGAGGAAAATATGCCTAAACATGGACCCGACAGGCCGGTACTGACTGAGATCGAGATTACACCCGCGATGATCGAGGCGGGCGTGCGTGTTCTGGCTAACTATGATCCGCGTTTTGAGTCGCCGTCCGAGTTGGTGGGTGAGCTGCTTTCGGAAGCGCTCCTAGGGGTGTCATCGGACAAGTCCCCGAGCCCCTCGACCTCGATACGTGTCGGTTCATAGACGTTCAGCAGAAAGCAGAAAACTCGCGCGGCCGCCAAAAACTTATCACGCAAGTCGCCCTCGTATTCGGATCCGACCTCTTTGATGTGGTGGACGCCCGCGCACTTCTGCGCCACCTCAGGTGTGTCGAACGATATGGCTTTTGCGGAGTGTGCAAAGGCGTTCCGAATGTCCTTCATAGCAAGGAGGTCGTGCTTGGCTTTCTTGCCCAGAATGCCGATTGCGTAGCCAATGTGGATCTTTGCCGAGAGCGAAGACAGCGCTCCGGTTCCGGAGAACAAATCATCGACCTCGGGCTGAGAAAGCTCGCGGAACCGGTCGCGGATCGTGCGTTCGAGCGCATTCTCGATTAGGCTGACGGAGATGATAACCGCCTCTAGGTCGCTTCCCTTGATCGACGCAGAGAAGCCATCCAGGTGATCAGAAAAGCTGACGGTATCGCGACTGAGGTGCTTTAATGAACTCCGCTTCGCCAAAAGACGCTCCCAAAGACACGGCCGAACGCCGCGACGAGGTGGTCAAGCGGATGCTCGCCACCCCGCCGCAGCCTAAGATGAGTCCCAAGAAGCGGAAGGCTTCTTCCGGCGCCGACGCGCCAGCCGCAAAGCCTGAAATCTAAACGTAGGCCGCGTCAGTTTGTCGGTACGTCAGGCGCTTGCCGATCGTTCCGATGATCGCAAGGTCCGTCCGTTCCCCATCGTTCACGCCAAGGGCGATGCGGGTGTTGTGGCGGAAGCCAAACTCGGTGACGTAACGGTTCAGGTGCTTCTCTGAGCAGTGCTGATAGACGCCCTTCATGCCCTTCTTGAAGACACCGAAGAAGCCTTCCGCGCTGTTCGTATTCACGTCGCCACGGGCGTACTCGCCTGCCGAATGCTTGACCGTCTCATGTGAGGCGAACACGTCGGCCGCGCCGACATAGAGTCGGCTTTCGTCCGTGTGGAGACGGGTCGCCTTGTCGACGTTTTCCATGACCAGACGCGACACCGTTGCCTTGTCGGCGACAGCGACGTGGAAGACCTTGGCCTTGCCGCCGCGCTCGACCAGAGCGCCGACCGGGCGGCTGTTGCGACGCTTCGGATTGCCCTTGAGGAAGGGCGAGCCATCGGTACGAGTCTTCGGTGAGACGGCGGGCTTGCCATAGTAGGTTTCGTCCGCTTCCACGACCTTGCCCTCGCCACCCAGCGGGGTGTCGTCGGTGTCGATCATCGCTTCGCGGATGCGGTGAGCCATGAACCAAGCCGTGCGATAGGAGCCCAGAGCTAGCTCCCGTTGCAGTTGGAGGGCGCTGATACCTTTCTTGCTGGCGCACATCAGATGCGTGGCCAGCAGCCACTTGTTCAGCGGAACCTTGCTGTCCTCATAGACGGTGCCAATCGTGGCGGTGAAGGGCAGATCGCAGGCCTTGCACTTGTACAGGCCCGCGCGGTGCGACTTGCCCTTGAGCAGGGTCGAGGCCTCGTTACCGACCACGCCGCAATGCGGGCAGGTCCGACCATCGGGCCAGCGCAGCTTCTCGAAGTGCGCACGGGCCGCGTCGGCGTCGTGGAAGATCGGATCTGAAAGCGTTGCGGTTGCCATGCACCTTGATACCGAGAATCATCGGGTATGTAAAGTGCATAGTTAGGAATATCCACCTAGCGCTGTTCAGCCTGCTCCAGGCCTTCGGCGCGGCGGTCGCGCCACGACTGGAGAACCCCGAGGGCGAGGGCCAGCAGGATGCCGTAGGTGGCCAGGTTCATGACCACATAGAAGGCCAGCAGCGGCGGCCGGCCGTCGAATACGGTCATGACGTGGATCATCACGATCAGGGACTGGCAGGCGCTGGCCCAGACGGGCCAGGAGCGACGGCTTTTCCACGCCACGCCGGCGTAGGCGGCCAGCAGGATCACGTCGAGCCCCATCAGGCCCCACTGGGCGCCGTACAGGCGGGTCTCGTCCTGGACCAGCAGGGAGGCAAGGGCGCCGAGCGCATAGACGACGCCGCCAATCCGCTCGGGCTCTTCGCCCTTCAGCAGGGCGAAGGTGACGACCGTCACCCAGATGGCGGCCCCGACCTGCGAATAGAGGGTGTCGAACACCGGTCCGTCTCCGTTCCGACCGCCTGACCGGCGGGGCTAGATCTCCCCGGCGCCCAGAGCGGCGGCGCGCCGCTCCTGCCAGGCCCAGAAAGTGCCGACGCCGAGCGCGATGAGCAGACCGTAGTTGGACATGTTGTTGACGGTGGCGAAGGCGTCCGACGGGGGGCGCAGGTTCGCCGCCACCAGCAGGTGGCCGGTGACAATCAGCGCCTGAAAGGCCGAGGCCCAGACCAGCCAGCCGCGCCGGCTGTGCGCGGCAAGGCCGAGGAAGACAAGCAGCAGGACAATGTCCATTCCCATCACGCCCCATTGCGGCGTGCTCAGGCTGCGATCATCCTTGATCATCAGCGTGCCGATGAACACCAGGGCATAGGCGGCGGCGGAAACCCGCTCCGGCTCATCGCCCTTCCAGAAAGCAAAGCCGATGACCAGCAGAGCGATGGCGAGCCCGACCTGACCATAAATGGTTTCAAACACAGAATCGCCCCCGCGCCTTAAGCACGGGAGCGACAATGCCTGAAGTCAGCGGAATCGGGAACGTCCGCTCGCCGACATTACGCGGAATTAAACCGCGCGGAGACGCTGTTCGGGGGCGCGGCCTTGGCCCTTGTCGTCGAAGGCGCCGGCGTAAACGCCATAACCCATCCGACGGTGGTCCTTGGCCAGTTCCTCGTGGCAGGCGACCATGGCCTGACGCGCGGCGCTGAGGCTGGCGATGGCCTCGAGCGCCTTCGCCTGGGAGTCGGCGCCGACCACGGCGGAGATGTTGAGCTCGTTGCGGGCGTTTATCATCGTCTGCACCAGAGCCGTGGCCTGGGCGATGGCGGCGTCCAGGGACTGCTCCGTCGCCTTGAGGTCGGTGGCTATGTTCGTGATCACTTGGGCCGTATTCATGGAAGCCTCCAAACTGAAACAGTAAACGAGAGCTTAACAGAAAACACTGGCATCCGGTAGGGTTTTGTTGACCACGATTTTCGCGACCTCGTGTTCCGGATACAGGCCGCCGATGGGCGGGGTGTCGCCGGGCTTGTCGAGCGGCCCGCCGGCCAGCGCGGGAAGGTCCAGCTTGCGGGCCAGGGCGGCGAGGGTGTGGTGGGTCTGGACGA
Source organism: Brevundimonas sp. (assembly GCF_046295595.1). Classification (GTDB taxonomy): domain Bacteria; phylum Pseudomonadota; class Alphaproteobacteria; order Caulobacterales; family Caulobacteraceae; genus Brevundimonas. The sequence goes on from NZ_JBKBMX010000010.1 coordinate 92,584, forward strand.
GGTGGCCGCGCGCCTCGGCGAGGGCGCCGATCGCGGCGGCCGCGCCGCTGATGGCCCGGTGGCCGGTGACGGCGGACAGGCGGGCGTCGACCCGGGCTTCGGGCAGGGCGGCGGCGAGGGCCGCCGTGTCCGCCACGGCCCGGTCGACCGAGGCTTCGGCGGCGTAGAGGCGGGCGGCCAGCGCCTCGCCGATGCTGTGTCTGTTCATGTCGTCCTCCGCTGATGATGCCTCATCCTGGAAGACGCAATCGCGCGTTACAATGACTTGCAACTAGAGGTCGTAAGTCGACACCAGGAAGTGGGCGGTGAGGGAGGCGATGGGCTGCGCCTCGTCCTCCTGCCAGGCCTCGGCCAGCACATGCGCCACGCGGCGGCCGGCCTTGCTGATGCGGGCCCGGGCGTAAACATCGACCGGCCGGCCGGGGCGCAGATAGGCGACCGTGACATTGATCGGCCGGGGCAGGCGCAGGCGCGGATACGACAGGGCGACCTGGGCCACCGCCGTCAGCTCCAGCAGCGCCGCCGTGGCGCCGCCGTGCAGGGCGGGCAGCATGGGGTTGCCGATCAGCCGGTCCGCGAACGGCATGGTCACGGTCAGGCGGTCGCCGTCCTGGTCCGACGTCAGGCCGAGGAAACGGGCGTAGGGCAGTGTGTCCAGCAGCGGGCTCATTTGGCCGCCTCCGCGCCCGGTCGCGGGCCGCCGCCCGGCGTCCGGCCGTCGCTGGCGCTGAGGATATAGGCGGCCTGTGCGGCGGCGACGGGATCGTCCGGTCCGTCCTCGAACGCCCAGGCCCGGACGAAGGCGATGGAATGGGTCAGGCGATAGCAGCGCGCCTCGGCGATCAGGTCCCGCCGCGGCTCGGCGGCGCGCATATAGTCGACCCGCAGATCGAGGGTGGCGATCGGCTCGAACCGGTCCAGGGCGATCCACACCGCCAGGCCGCCGACGTGGTCCAGCAGGGCGGTGACCAGGCCGCCGGACAGCACCCCGGTGTCCGGATCGCCGACCAGATCCTCGCGCCACGGCACGCGAAGACGGACCCTGTCGCCCTCAAGGCCGTCATAGATGAAGCCAAGGGCATGGGTGTGGGCCGCGCCGGCGGCGAGCTGGGGCAGCAGGGAGACGAGAGTCGAAGGAGCCATGGTCTGCTATCAACCGGTCGCGGGCGGGGACGCAAGAGCCGCTCGCGCGTTCCCGCCCGGTAACGAGGAGCTGCATTCGCGCCCATGATCCGATTTGAGGACCTGCTCAGACCGACGCCGGCCGGCCTGTACTGCCCGCCGGGGGATTTCTATGTCGACCCGGTGCAGCCGGTCGAGCGGGCGGTGATCACCCATGGGCATTCGGATCATGCCCGGGCGGGCCACGGCGCGGTGCTGGCGACGCCGCAGACCCTCGCCATCATGGCCGAGCGCTATGGCGTCGATTTCGCCGTCCGGGAGCAGGCCGCCGCCCACGGCGAGACGACCTCGCACAAGGGCGTGGAGGTGACCCTGGTCCCCGCCGGTCACGTGCTGGGCTCGGCCCAGGCGGTGATCCGCTGGAAGGGCGTCACCATGGTGGTCTCGGGGGACTACAAGCGCCGTCGCGACCCGACCTGCCTGCCGTTCGAACCCGTGCCCTGCGACGTCTTTATCTCCGAGGCGACCTTCGGCCTGCCGGTGTTCGTCCATCCGCCCGACGGCGAGGAGATGGCGCGGCTGGTCCACTCGCTGCGGCAGTTCCCCGACCGGGCCCATCTGGTCGGGGCCTACGCCCTGGGTAAGGCGCAGCGTGTCATCCGGCTGTTGCGCGAGGCGGGCTGGGAGCGGACGATCTATGTCCACGGCGCGCTGGAGCGGCTGAACCGCCTGTATGAACGCGAGGGGATCGATCTGGGCCCGCTGGCCCCGGCGACCGGGCTGAAGCCCAACGCTCTCGGCGGAGAGGTGGTCATCGCCCCGCCGTCGGCGACGCAGGATCGCTGGGCCCGCCGCTTCGCCGATCCGGTGCTGGCCTTCGCCTCGGGCTGGATGGGGGTGCGGGCGCGCGCGCGCCAGCGCGGGGTGGAGCTGCCGCTGGTGCTGTCGGACCACGCCGACTGGCCCGAGTTGATCGCCACCTTCACCGAGCTGCGGCCCGAGGAGGTGTGGATCACCCATGGCCGCGAGGAGGGATTGCTGCGCTGGTGCGAGCTGAACGGCCAGCGGGCCCGGGCATTGCGGCTGGTCGGCTATGACGACGAGGACGAGGAGGCCGCCCCGGACACCCCGGCCTAGGTTCTGGACTCATAAGCCCTGAGCCAGAGGCGTGTTGAGGCGAGCAGGACGGCGGCGAGGAAGTTGCGGGCCAGCTTGTCGAAGCGGGTGGCGATGCGGCGGAAGTGCTTGAGCTT
>NZ_JBKBMX010000011.1:0-94715 GCF_046295595.1 Brevundimonas sp.
GCGGCGGTGTCGGGCGCGGCGTGGGCCGCGGCGTCGGGGCCTTTTCCGGCGGACGCGGGGTCGGCACGGGCGCGGGTTCGGGCGTCGGCGGCGGCGGCTCGACCGCCTCGAGGGGCGGGGCGGCGGCGTTGTCGGCGGCCGGCTCTTCGGACGGCGCATCGGCGGGCCCGGCGAGGACCACGTCCTCGGACAGGATCGAGACCGGAACGGTGGTCAGGACCTCGCGCTCGGGCCGCTCGCCGCCCAGCGACAGGGCGAGCAGCACGGCGCCGATGATCGCCCCATGGACGACCACCGATCCGATCAGGGCCGGGCCGGGACGCTCCAAGGTTTCAGCCCTCCTCGCCCGGGCCGGCGGCGGTATCGGTGATCAGGTTCAGCCTGGTGTAGCCGGCGGCCGACAGCCGGGCCATGACCCGGGCCACGGCCTGATAGGGGGCCCGGCCGTCGCCGCGCACCGAGACCGGCTTGTCGCGCGCCTCGGGACCGCCGGCCTCGGCGACGCGGGTCAGCAGGTCGTCCCAGGCGACGGCGCTCTCGCCGACGAACATCTCGCCGTCCTGACCGATGGTGACGACCACCGGCTCGTCGACCGAGTTCATCGCGCTGGCCTCGGTCTTGGGCAGCTCGACCGGCACGGCGACGTTCAGCAGCGGGGCCGAGATCATGAAGATGATCAGCAGCACCAGCATGACGTCGACCAGCGGGGTGACATTGATCTCGCTCAGGGGCCGCTTGCGGGCCCGTCTGCGGCCGCGGACGTGTCCGCCGGCGCCGCCGCCGCCTCCCATCGCCATGCTCAGATCCCCCGACGGGCGTAGTCGGCCGCGGGCGCCGGCGGCGGCGGGCTGGCCGGGGCGCCGAGGCGGCGGGCGACGGCCGCCTGCAGGTCGTCGGCGAAGCTTTCCAGCCGGCCGGTGAACTTGCCGGCGTCGATCGAGAAGGCGTTGTAGGCCATGTAGGCGGGGATGGCGGCGGCGAGGCCCAGGGCGGTGGCGAACAGGGCCTCGGAGATCGCCGGAGCCACGGTGGCCAGGTTGGTGTTGCCCGAGGCGGCGATCGCTCCGAAGGCGTTCATGATGCCCCAGACCGTGCCGAACAGGCCGATGAAGGGCGAGGAGGTGGCGACCACCGACAGCACGCCGAGGCCGTTCTCGACGCGCTGGCTCTCGCGGGCGATCAGGCTGTCCAGCGCCCGGTCGGTGCGGGCCATCAGCATATTGCCCTGGCTTTCGGTCAGCGGGCCGCGGGTGCGCGCCTCGCGCCAGTCGGCGAGGGTGATGACCAGCATGCGCGGCAGGGGATGGGCGGGATCGGGGCCGGCCTGGGCGGCGATGTCTTCCAGCGAGCGGCCGGAACCGACGGCCTGTTCGAAGGCCGTGGCCTGACGGTTCAGGGCGGCGAGGCGGAGGGCCTTGTCGATGATCACGGCCCACGACCACAGCGAGGCCACCACCAGGCCGATCATGATCGCCTTGACGACGGGATCAGCCTCCATGAACAGGGCCACGGGGTTCAGCATCATCGATGCGTCGGCGGCGATGGTCATTCGGTCGTCCTCTTTCGTCCGTCCGCTCCTGTGCACCGGACCGGCGTGGCGGATGTGTGGCGATTCAGCCGGGTCTAGCGGGGTGTGGCCGCCACGTCACCCGACGACGTCTGACAGGTGTGTGAATGGTCAAGCTTCAGGCGCGAGCCAGGGCGTGACCTTCTCGATCAGTTGTCGGGTCGGACGACGCGGGCGGCCGTCCATGTGGATGCAGACCACCACGACCTCGGCGCGGCACAGGTCGTCGTCGCCGCGCGAGATGATCTGCGAGATATGCAGGCGCGGCCCCTTCACCCGGTCGTAGAAGGTGCGGACGACCAGTTCCTCGTCGATGCGGGCGGGCTTGAGGAAGGTCAGGGCCAGGGTCGAGACGACGAAGGCCATGGGCCGGTCGCCGTCCAGCAGTTCGGCGTGGCCGATGCCCATCAGCCGCAGGCAGTCGGAGCGCCCGCGCTCCAGATAGCGGACATAGTTGCCGTGATAGACCAGGCCGGTGAAGTCGGTGTCCTCGTAATAGACGCGGACCGGCAGGCGGTGTTCGCGGCCCTCGAAACGGCCGGCGGTGGGACGGTCGGTCATCGGCGGGCCCCTCCCCCCGGCCGCGTCGGTCGGGTCAGGAAGCCGGGGCAGACGTCGCGCAGCATTTCATCGAACTCGGCCTTCAGCGGATCGGTCTCCAGCAGGATCCGGTTGGGGCGGGAGATGAAGATGACCGGCTCGCCGCCGTTCGAGACATAGCCGCAGACGGCGCGGCGACGGCCGGTCTCGGTATAGCGCACCACGGCGCCGGGGCCGATGTGCTCGCGCAACTGGTCGCGGGCGCGCTCCTCGGCCGAGGGCTCGCCGCGGCCGAGGCCGTCGCGGGTGACCAGCCAGAACAGCAGGGCGCCGAGGACCAGCACCGCGCCGCCCAGCAGGGCGATCAATCGTTCGGTCCTGATCCTGCGTGTGGTCATGCGGTCTCCGTTGGCGGCGAAGCATGACGGGGTTCGCGGGCGGGGTGAAGGGGCCGGGGCTACTTGCCGCCGAACAGGCCGCCCTGTTCCGGCGCCCGCGGCGGTTCGGTCAGGCCGAGGTGGGCGTAGGCGCGGGCGCAGGCCATGCGGCCGCGCGGCGTCCGCTGGATGAAGCCCTGTTGCAGCAGATAGGGCTCGATGACGTCCTCGACCGCGTCGCGGGCCTCGGCGATGGCGGCCGCGAGGGTGTCCATGCCGACCGGCCCGCCGCCGTAGTTCTCGATCAGGGCCTTGAGGAAGCGGCGGTCGTTGGCGTCGAGCCCGGCCTCGTCGATCTCGAGCCGGGCGAGGGCGCGGGCGGCGGCGAGGCGGTCGATGGAGGTGGCGCCGTCGGCGCTGGCGAAGTCGCGCACCCGGCGCAGCAGGCGGCCGGCGACGCGCGGGGTGCCGCGCGAGCGCGAGGCGATCTCGCGGGCGCCGTCCTCGGCGATCGGGGCGCCCATCTTGCGGGCCGCGCCCATGATCACCTTCACCAGCTCGTCGGGCGTGTAGAATTCCAGCCGCAGCGGAATGCCGAAACGGTCGCGCAGGGGCGTGGCCAGCAGGCCGGCCCGGGTGGTGGCGCCGACGAGGGTGAACGGGGCCAGGTCGATGCGCACCGACCGGGCCGAGGGGCCCTCGCCGATGATCAGGTCGAGGACATGGTCCTCCATGGCCGGATACAGGATCTCCTCGACCGCCGGGGCGAGGCGGTGGATCTCGTCGATGAACAGCACGTCGCGCGGTTCGAGATTGGTCAGGATGGCGGCGAGGTCGCCGGCCTTGGCGAGGATCGGGCCGGAGGTGGCGCGGAAGCCGACGCCGAGCTCGCGCGAGACGATCTGGGCCAGGGTGGTCTTGCCCAGCCCGGGCGGGCCGAACAGCAGGACGTGGTCGAGCGCCTCGTTGCGGGCGCGGGCGGCGTCGATGAAGACCTTGAGATTGCCCTTGGCCTGCTCCTGGCCGACGAATTCGGACAGGCTCTGGGGGCGCAGGGCCCGGTCGTAGGTTTCGCCGGGGGCGGGATCGGGGGAGACGATGCGGTCGTCGGTCACCGCCCCAGCTCCTGCAACGCCGCGCGGATCACCGCCGACAACTCGGCCGCGTCGCCGAGGCGGATCAACGCCTGGTCGACGGCGCGGCGGGCGTTGATCTCGGCGACGCCGAGACCGAGCAGGGCCGAGACGGCCTCGCCGGTGACGCTGGGGACGGGCGGCGCGACCTCGGCGTGGACGCCGGGGGCCGAGGGGGTGAAGCTGACGTCGCCGAGCGGCTTGCCCTTCAGTTCGGTGACGATGCGCAGGGCCAGTTTGGGGCCGACGCCGTTGGCGCGGGCCACGGCGGCCTTTTCGTCGCGGGCCACGGCGGCGGCCAGCTCGCCGGGCGGCAGGACGTCGAGCACCGACAGGGCGGCCTTTGGGCCGACGCCCTGGATGTCGGTCAGGGTGCGGAAGGCGCGGCGGTCGTCGCGGGTCAGGAAGCCGTAGAGGCGCGGGCCGCTCTCGGCGTTGAAGGTCGATTCGATCTGCAGCGTCGCCTCGTCGCCGGGGGCCGGCAGCCGCTGCAGGGTGCGGGCGCCGCAGACGACGACATAGCCGACGCCGGCGCAGTCGATCAGGCAGTGGTCGGGCTCGACCTCGGCCAGCACGCCTCTGAGCCGGCCGATCATGACGCAATCCTCCCCCGCCGGGGTAGGGGGACCGCGAAGCGGTGGAGGGGGCCGGATCCGGGCGCCGTCGCGAGCCCTGCACCCCCTCCACCATGCTTCGCATGGTCCCCCTCCCCCACAGGGGGAGGAATGAGGAGCGCGCGTTTGCGCATCTGGGCGTGGGTGATGGCGACGGCTAGCGCGTCGGCGGCGTCGGCCTTCACATCGCCGGCGGCAGGCAGGAGCCGTTTGACCATGAAGGCGATCTGGGTCTTGTCGGCGTGGCCGGCGCCGACCACCGCCTTCTTGATCAGATTGGGCGAATATTCGGCGACGCTCAGACCGTGCCGGGCCGGGGCCAACATGACAGCGGCGCGGGCGTGACCCAGTTTCAGCGTCGAGCTGGGGTTCATGTTGACGAACACCTCCTCGATCGCCGCCTCGTCGCAGTCATGGGCGGCGCAGACGGCGCCCACGGCCTCGAGCAGGAACAGCAGCCGCTCGCTGAAGGGGGCGGTCTCGGGCGGGGCGACGACGCCGTGGGCGATCCAGCGCAGGCGCGAGCCCTCGGCCGCGACCACGCCCCATCCGGTGCGGCGCAGGCCGGGGTCCAGTCCCAGGATTCGAGTCGCGGCGTTCGTCATTCGTTCCAGTCATGCCCCAAAGAGGGTTGACGGACAATGACCGGAACGAAGGCCGGCCTATTCGGTGGTCTTGCCGTCGAAATGCTCTTCGGAGGCGTCGGCCTCTGTCTTGCCGGCGAAGCGGACGCCGTCGCGGTGCTCGGGCGGGCCGTACAGGGTGTAGAGGGCCAAGGGCTGGTCGCCGGTGTTGATCACATTGTGGCGGGCGCCGGCGGGGACGATGATCGCGTCGTCGTCCTTGATCGGGGTGCGCTTGCCGTCGATCTCGACGTGGCCGGCGCCGCTTTCGATGCGGAAGAACTGGTCGTGGTCCTCGTGCACCTCGGCGCCGATCTCCTCGCCCGGCTTGAGGGTCATCAGCACCAGCTGGAGGTATTGGCCGGTGTAGAGCACGCGCCGGAAGTCGGTGTTCTCGACAGTGAGCTTTTCGATATCGGCGATGAAGCCTTGCATGGCGGTCTTTTCCTGCTGTCCGGAGTAGCCCGGGAGAATGGGCCGGAGCGCCGTCCGGTCAAGGCGGGGCGGCATGGTCCGGCAACGACGGGGCCGCGCGCGGGTTCCCGGGGGCGACCTGCCCGACCGGCGGGAACCGGATTTCGGGCGCCGGGTTATTTTCCGGCGGCCAGCCCCGGCCGCCGGCTACGGGAGGCCCGTCGATGGGACGCTCGAACCAGAGGACGCTGCCGTCGGAGGCCTATGAGCAACTCAGGGCCGAGGTGCTGCGCGCCGCCGTGGAGCTGTCGGACGCCCAGCTGATGGAGCTGACCGACTCGCTGCACAGCGTCATCCGCCTGCGCCGCCCCGGACGCCCGCTGCGCAATCCGGACGGCTGGGTCACCGACGAACTGCGCGATTTCGCCCACTGAGCCTCAGCCGGCGTATTTGGCCAGGTCCTCGTCCGAGATGTCCTCGTTCGAATAGACGTTCTGCACGTCGTCCTCGGCGTCGAGCGCGTCGAGCAGCTTCATCAACGTGCCGACCGCCTCGCCGGTAACCGGGACCTCGGTCTGCGGCCGCCACACCAGCGCCGTCGACTTGGCGTCGCCGAGGATTTTCGACAGGGCCTCGGCCACCTCGTTCAGATCCTCGAACGTCGTCCAGATGGTGTGGCCGGGGGCGTCCTCATAGATGTCCGGCTTGACCAGATCGCTTTCGACGTCCTGCGCGCCAGCCTCGATGGCGGCCTCCATGACGGTATCCTCGCTGCCGGCCTCGGCGGCGTAGATGATCCGGCCGACGCGATCCCACATGAAGGCGACCGAGTTCATCTCGCTCAGCGCCCCGCCGTTCTTCTTGAACGCCGCGCCGATGTTGGAAGCCGCGCGGTTGCGGTTGTCGGTCAGGGCCTCGACGATGATGCCGACCCCACCGGGGCCGCGGCCCTCGTAGCGGACCTCCTCCATCGTATCGACGTCGCCGCCGGCGGCCTTGTTGATGGCCCGCTGGATCACCTCGCGCGGCAGGCTTTCGGCCTTGGCGTTGTTGACGGCCAGGCGCAGGCGCGGGTTCATCGCCGGATCGGGCAGGCCCAGCTTGGCGGCGACGGTGATGTCGCGCGACAGCTTGGAGAACAGCTTGGACCGCTGCGCGTCGGCGCGGCCCTTGCGGTGCATGATGTTCTTGAATTTGGAATGGCCGGCCATGAGGATCTCTTTGGTGCGCTATCGCTCGCGACGCGGTCGCTCGCTGCGTGAGCGCGGTCGCTGTTCGTCGGCGCGCCGTCTAGCCGATGGAAGGGCGGCTGTCACGGGACAGGAACCGTCAGGCTTGCGGGGCATTTCTGGACTGACCCCGCCGGAGCCCGACATGACCGCCCAGGACGCCCTGTACGACGCCGACCTCTACACCGATGAGGATTTCGAGGAGGCCGACATCGTCGAATGGTACGAGGCCCGCCCGGTCACCGTGCCCGCCGCCGTGGCCACCGGCGCCATCATCGGCGCCTTCGCCCTCGGCGTGCTGACCGCTGTCGGCGCGCTGGCGCTGATGGGACGGCTGGACGACTAGGTCTTCAGGCTTTCGAGGAAGCCGCGCATCTTGTCGTCGATCGGCGCCGGCCGTTTGCTTTCGCGGTCGACGTAGACATGGACGAAGCTGCCGACGGCGGCGGCCTCCTCCTCATTGTTGCGGAACAGGCCGATCTCGTAGCGCACGGACGAGGTCCCGACGTGGGCGACGCGGACGCCGGCCTGGATCTCGTCCGGAAAGGCGGTCGGCGAGAAATAGCGGCAGCCGGTCTCGGCGACCAGGCCGATGACCTTGCCGTGGTGGATGTCGAGCAGGCCGTTGACCACCAGCAGCCGGTTCACCGCCGTGTCGAACCACGAGTAGTAGACGACATTGTTGACGTGGCCGTAGACGTCATTGTCCATCCAGCGCGTGGAAATGGCCTGGAAGCGGCGGTAGTCGCCGCGCTTGGTCCGCTCGATGGTGCCGGTCATGAAGTCTCCCAGTCCCTTGGTGCGCTAACGCGAGCGACGCGGTCGCTCGCTGCTTGAGCGCGTTCTGTGTGCGGGCTTCGGTCGAGTCCGCTTGTAGTCAGCCTTGGGCTTGGCGGACGCGGCGTCAAGCGCCTAGCGTCGGCGCCATGAAGACCACCGCCGCCGTTCTCCGATCAATGGGCGCCGCCCGCCCCTATGCCGACAGCCGCCCGCTGGCGCTCGAGACGGTGACGCTGGACCCGCCGGGGCCCGGCGAGGTTCTGGTGGCGATCAAGGCGGCCGGCTTGTGCCATTCCGACCTCAGCGTCATCAACGGCGACCGGCCGCGGCCGATGCCGATGGCGCCGGGCCACGAAGCGGCTGGGGTAGTCGAGGCGCTGGGACCGGGGGTCGGGGACCTGGCCGTCGGCGATCATGTCGTCATGGTCTTCATGCCCAGCTGCGGCCATTGCGATCCGTGCGCCGGAGGCCGTCCGGCGCTGTGCGAACCGGGGGCGGCGGCCAATGGCAAGGGCGAGCTGCTGGGCGGCGGGGTGCGGCTGCATGACGGCGCAGGGGGCCTACATCACCACCTCGGCTGTTCGGCCTTCGCGGCGCATGCCGTGGTGTCGCGACGATCGCTGGTCAAGGTCGACGCCGACCTGCCGTTCGAACACGCGGCCCTGTTCGGCTGCGCCGTGCTGACCGGCGTGGGCGCGGTGGTGAACACGGCCGGGGTGCGGGCGGGGCAGAGCGTGGCGGTGGTGGGACTGGGCGGGGTCGGGCTGTCGTCGGTGCTGGGGGCGCTGGCCAGCGGGGCGTCGCCGGTGGTGGCCGTCGACCTGAGCGAGGACAAGCTGGCCCTCGCCCGCTCGCTGGGCCCGGTGCGGACCGTCAACGCCGCCGACGCCGACGCGGTGGAGCAGGTGCGGGCCCTGACCGGCGGCGGGGCCGATGTCGTGTTCGAGATGGCCGGCAGCTTGCGGGCGCTGGAGGCGGCGTGGCGGATGACGCGGCGGGGCGGGACCACGGTCACCGCCGGCCTGCCCCCGCCCGAGGCGGCGCTGGCGGTCAATGTGGTCCAGCTGGTGGCCGAGGAGCGGACGCTGAAGGGGTCGTACATCGGCACCTGCGTGCCCAGCCGCGACATCCCCCGCTATGTTGGCCTGTTCCGCGACGGGCGGCTGCCGGTGGACCGGCTGCTGAGCGGGACCATCGCCCTGTCCGACATCAACGCGGCCTTTGACGCCCTGGCCGACGGAGCGGCGGTGCGGACGGTGGTGACCTTCCCCTGAGGCCAAGCTAGAAGCCGGCAAACCCGCGAGGAGAGCGCGCCATGGCCACCGAACTGTATGACCTGACCGTCCCGGTCTTCACACGGGCGCTGAAGGCCCTGTCCGGCCTGCTCGACAAGGCGGTCGCCCACGCCGGCGAGGCGGGGGCGCAGGCGCTGCTGTCGAACCGGCTGATCGACGACATGCATCCGCTGGCCAAACAGGTGCAGATCGCCTGCGACTCGGCCAAGCTGTGCGTCGCCCGGCTGTCGGGGGCCGAGGCGCCGGTGAACGAGGACACCGAGACCACCATCGCCGAGCTGAACGCCCGCATCGCCGCGACCCTGGCCTTCATCGCCTCGGTTCCGCGCGGGGAGATCGACGGGCAGGAGGGCCGCGAGGTGGTGCTCAAATTCCCGGGCGGGGAGCTGCCGTTCCGCGGCCTGGCCTATGTCACCGGCTTCGCCCTGCCGAACTTCTTCTTCCATGTCAGCATGGCCTACGCCCTGTTGCGGCAGGCCGGGGTGCCGCTGGGCAAGCGGGACTATATGGGCGCCGCCCTGACCGGAGGCTGACCGGCCCGGGGGTGGACCGGGTCCGGCCAACGCTGCTACCCCATGCTCCATGGAAACCGGCGCCCTCATCACCATCGGCCTCTATTTCGTCCTGATGCTCGGCATCGGGGTCTATGCGTGGAGGAAGTCCACCAGCGACGTGTCCGGCTATATGCTGGGCGGGCGGCAGCTGGGGCCGGCGGTGACGGCGCTGTCGGCGGGCGCCTCGGACATGAGCGGCTGGCTGATGATGGGCCTGCCGGGGGCGATGTTCCTGAGCGGCCTGTCGGCGGCGTGGATCGGCGTCGGCCTCGTCATCGGGGCCTATCTCAACTACCTGATCGTGGCCCCGCGGCTGCGGGTCTATACCGAGGTCGCCGACGACGCGATCACCATCCCCGACTATCTGGGCAAGCGGTTCGCCGACCGGTCCTATCTGCTGCGGGTCATCTCCTCCCTCGTCATCGTCGTCTTCTTCACCCTCTACACCGCCAGCGGCCTCGTCGCCGGGGGCAAGCTGTTCGACAGCGCCTTCGGCCTCGACTACGCGACGGGGCTGTGGATCACCGCCGGGGTGGTGCTGGCCTACACCCTGTTCGGCGGCTTCCTCGCCGTCAGCCTGACCGACTTCGTCCAGGGCTGCATCATGTTCCTCGCCCTGATCCTCGTGCCCGTCGTGGCCATGATCAATGTCGGCGGACCGGTCGAGACGGCGGAGATCGTCCGCTCGGTCGATCCGGCGCGGTTCGACCTGCTGGCCGGCACGACCGCCATCGGCATCGTCTCGGCCCTGGCCTGGGGCCTCGGCTATTTCGGCCAGCCGCACATCATCGTCCGCTTCATGGCCCTGCGCTCTGTGCGCGACGCGCCGGCGACCCGCCGCATCGGCATGAGCTGGATGATCGTCTCCCTGCTGGGCGCCCTGGGCACCGGCATCAGCGGACTGGCCTACGCCACGGTCAACGGCCTGTCGGTCGCCGACCCCGAGACCATCTTCATCATCCTGTCCGACCTGCTGTTCGACCCGCTGATCTCGGGCTTCCTGCTGGCCGCCATCCTCGCGGCGATCATGAGCACCATTTCCTCGCAACTGCTGGTCTCGTCCTCCTCCCTGACCGAAGACTTCTACGGCCTGTTCGTGCGGCGCAGCGCGTCGCAGAAGGAGCTGGTGCTGGTCGGCCGCATCGCCGTCCTCGCCGTCGCCCTCGCCGCCATCGGCCTGGCGTACAATCCGGACAACAATGTCCTCGGCCTGGTGGCCAACGCCTGGGCCGGCTTCGGCGCCGCCTTCGGGCCGCTGATCCTGCTGTCGCTGACGTGGAAGCGGATGACCCGCAACGGCGCCCTCGCCGGCATGATCGTCGGCGCCGCCACCGTGCTGTTCTGGATCTTCGCCCCGGTGCTGGCCGACGGCGCGGCCCTGACCACGGTGCTGTACGAAATGGTGCCCGGCTTCGCCTTCAGCCTCCTCGCCATCGTCGTCGTCAGCCTGATGGGCAAGGCGCCGACGGGCGCGGTGGCCGAGACCTTCGACCGGGTGCGGGTCAAGCTGGACGAGGCGAAGCGGCCGGAAGGCCCGGCGGCGTCATGAGCCCGCGCCGCCTCGCCGACCTGCCGGGGATCGACGCGATCGAGCTGAAGGCGCTGATGAAGCCGGGCGTCGCCGACCCGGACCGGCGCGACGAACATCCCGAGGTCGACGCCGTCGCCATGGAGGCCTTCGGCCTGACGCTGGACGACGCCGAAGCGACCGCCCTGCCCGCCGATTGGCCCGAGCATCTGCGCGACCTGCATCGCCGCTCGCCGGCCGAACTGGTCGAGGCCTTCGAGGCCGAGGGCTGGGACGTCACCGACGCCAGGCGCAAGCCGCTGCGCACCCTGCCCCTGTTCGCCCTGCCGCTGGCCCTCGCCGCGCGCGGCGTCGCCGGGACCCTGCCGTTCGTCGCCGAGCCCGATCATCCGGAGACGGATTGGGGCGCCAGTCTGAAGGCCGAGGCGGGGCGGTTCAGGAAGCGCTGACACTGGCGGCCTCTGGCGCCGCCGCCTCGAGGCGGCATTGTTCGTCGATGTAGAGCAGCGGCGGCAGGATGAAGTCGCCCAGGGTCGCGCGCTCGCCCTGCAGCAGCCACCATTGAAAAAAGCCCTCGCGCTCGCCGACCGGCTCGATCTCGCCGCGCGCGATGCGAACGAGGCGGTCGCGCTGGACTTCGCGGAGGACGAGGGCGTCGATGCGGGCGCGGGAGGGCGGGCGGTGTTTCATGGGGCGCTCCGGGCGAGGGGATGAGGGATGAGGGATGAGGGATTGGGATCAGGCATGACTCTTCGCCGCTTCGGGGGAAGCGGGTGGGGAGAGAGCGGGGCGACCGGGCCTCGCCCGGTGCATTTGGTTTTACCGTTTCGACGAAGCTGGGCGCCCCGCGCGGTCGTTTTCCACACGACCCTCCGGCTGGCGGCCCGCTTTAGGCCTTACCGGAACGGGACGGAGCCATTGCTGGACCCCGCCCCGGGTCGGACGTGACCGCATGTAGCGGCATCGGCCCGATCCTCAAGCCGCGCGGCGAGCAAGCAAAGGCCATCCATCGACCTCCGCGAGGACCCCCGAACTCTCCATCGCCCGGGCTTCATCGCTCGACCACAGCCCGCCGCCATCGAGGAACGTGGATCCGACGCCCTCCCCGTTCGACGGGATGGGCAGCATTTTACGGGAGGCCGGCCCTAGTACAGCCAAAACGGTTCGAGAAAAGGTTAGTCCGTTGAATATTAGGGGGGAATATTTTGATAACTAGACTATAGATTCGCGGATTGTAAGCACAGCGTCATGGCCCCGCTTTCATCATCCCGGGGCCAGCGGCGCAAGCCGCGCGACCCCGGGACAGGGCGGCGCGCGAGAGCGCGACCCTGCGGAGAGAACCGCTGATCACAATAGCCCGGCTGAACAGGTCGCCTTCGGCGCCGCCCGGTCCCGGAGTTCGCTGCGCGCCCCCGGGATGACGAAAGCAAGGAGAGGCGGCGTCGGCGTGAAGCGTGTCGCTGTCCCGGACGGCGGCTTGCGACGACGGAACCAGCCGACCCTCATCCGGCGGGGCTCCGCTCCGCCACCTTCTCCCGAGGGAGAAGAATGGGTGGACAGCGGCGCTCCCGACAGCTTCGCGCTCGCGCGCGCCGCTGGGTCCCCCGGTCTGCGCCGCTGCGCGGCTTGCCGGAGGATGACGAAAGCGGGGAGAGGGCGACATTCGGCGCAAGCGGCGTCGCTGTTCCGTGCGGCGGCTTGCGCCGACGGAACCCGCCGACCCTCATCCGACGGGGCTCCGCCCCGCCACCTTCTCCCAATGGGAGAAGGGCCCGTTGAGCGTCGGGTCAAACGGGCGTACGGGCGCGGGCCTTCACGAGGCCGATGAGGTCGTCGAGCGAGAACAACCAAGCCTGTTGAGCCGGGCGATAACTGGCCTGAATCGGCGTGGGTACGACAAGTTGAAGCTGGGCGGCGCGCATCTCATCGGTCTGGTTCTCCGAGATGCCCGGTTCGAGCGTGACGAGGTGTTTGTCCCCGACCCGTTCGCCCTCGGATAGCACCTGTCGCCAACGGTCCTTGCAACTCGACTTGGCGCCCAGAAGGGTCAGACGCCCGGCGTCAAAATCGGCGTCCCGATAGGCCGCCGCGCCGGGAAACAGGAAATCCGGCTTCTTGTTGCCTTCGGTCCGACCACCCCGGTCGAATGTCAGACCGTGCGCCTCGAAAACGCCGGCTAAGTGGTGCTCCAACGAGTAGCCCGCGCGCGACTTTCGACGGTTTTGGACGCTCAGCGAGAACGAGATGAAGCCGTCAACGTCAGTCTTTCCGTCACCCAGAAACCCGGCCCGCAACCGGTCGTCGATGATATGTCGCTCGAGTGTGAAGAAGAGGATTTCTTCCAGTTCGAGCCAAGCCATTAGCGCCTGATCGGGTCGCTCGAGGGGGGCAACGTCAGGACAAAGCTTACGCGCAAATGCCGAAAAGGCAGCGGTTCCAGGAAACTTTGGCCCAAACGCCTTCAAGATGGTTTCAAGCCAGTGGTCGTCCGCCACCGGCACCTCGATCTCGATCGCTTCGAGGATGTGGCGCGCAGCGAAGTCTAAATGACCGTCATGGCCGGGGTCGAACGCCTTCTGATTGAAGCGCTCCGTTGGAGCCTCCAGACCGAACAGCCACAGCAACTGCTGTTCGATGTCGCTGGCAGCACGACAGAGGAGGATGAGCAAACGTCCGTCTCGGCCAAGGCAGACAAACAAGGTGTCCCCGTCCGCGGCCTGATAGACGATAGCCTCAGCTTCTGTCGTGTACAGGAGGCGGGGCTCAGGTCGTCGATGAGGTTGGTTGGCCCGCGCGTCATACCAGGTTGCCGAGGCATCAAGCCGAGCCGGTGGTTCGTCGTCGGTCAGCCACAAATAGGTGCAGGGGATAGACTGGCGGGTTGATGGGGGGCCCAGAAACGCCTGCAAAACCCGCGTGCCCTGGAACTCGTGACCGTTGGAAACCCGCGGGTCGATTTCTGTGCCGCTCAGCCGCTTGACGCCCACGCCGACGAAATAGTCAGCCAGATACCCACGCTTCATTGGCCGCCTCTATCCTCAGCACGGGCTCGTCACCGTGAAGCCAATCTGCGATCCCCGCCACTACCTCTGGCAATCTCGCCTGACCCTGACGCCCCTTTATGGCGCATTCCCAGATCACCGCAACGCGCCACCCTGCGCTCCGCAAAGCGTTGATCGCCGCCTCATCCACCGCCCGATTCCGCCCGATCTTCTCTCGCCAAAACTCCGGCCGCGTCTTCGGCCATTTGAATAGGTGGCAGCCGTGGCCGTGCCAGAAGCAGCCGTGGACGAAGATCACCGCGCGGTATTTCGGCAGGCAGAGGTCGGGATTGCCGGGCAGGTCCTTGCAGTGCAGCCGGTAGCGGAAGCCGCGCGCGTGCAGGGCCTTGCGGATCAGCAGTTCCGGCTTGGTGTTCTTGCCCCGGATGCCGGACATCATCCGGCTGCGGGTCGCCGCATCGACGACGTCAGCCAAGCGCGGCCTTCGGCCGTTTCCCGAGCGCGGCGAAGAGGTGCGGCTTCATGTGTTCGGCGACGGCTTTCACGGCCGGCACCACAACAGAATTCCCGAACTGGCGATAGGCCTGGGTGTCCGAAACAGGGATCAGGAAGTCGTTGCCCTGGGGGGCATCAAAACCCATCAGCCGGGCGCATTCGCGTGGCGTCAGCCGACGCGGGGCCTTGCCGTCCTCCTGCTTCACCAGGATTTCCGAACCGTCCTTGTGGTAGCGGGCCGACAGGGTGCGGGCGACGTCGCCGGGCCCGACCAGGCCGAAGCCGAAGCCGTTGCCGGCGGCTTGGTGCTTTTCCTTGTAGCGCTGGAGATAGTTCCAGAGGTGGTCGGTCAGGGTGTATTTGTCGGACACCCGCCCGGAGTTGCCGACGGTGAAGCGTTGGTCAGGGACCTCCGAGCCATCACCGGGATGCAGGATGGTCTCCAGCTTCGGAGCCGCGTCGGGCAGTTTCAGGTCAGCGAAGCGGAAGCCCTGGTGCTCGCGGAAGCCGATGATGAAGATCCGCTCGCGGTGCTGCGGCGTCCAGTGGCGGCCGTCGATGACGCGGAAGTCGATCGTATAGCCGAGCTCTTCGGTCAGGACGTCCTTGATGGTCTGGAAGGTCTTGCCCTTGTCGTGGCTGACGAGGTTGCGGACGTTCTCGAGCAGGAAGGCCGCCGGGCGATGGTGGGCGATGATGCGCGCGACGTCGTAGAACAGCGTGCCCTGGGTCTTGTCCTCGAACCCGTGCGCTCGGCCCAGGGCGTTCTTCTTGGACACGCCGGCGATGGAGAAGGGCTGGCACGGGAAGCCGGCCAGAAGGACGTCATGGGCCGGGATGTCTCCGGCCTCGATTTTGGTGATGTCGCCGTTGATCTCGTGATCGTCGTCGGGGAAGTTCGCCCGGTAGGTCTTCTGGCTGTACTTGTCCCACTCGGACGTGAAGACGCAGCGCCCGCCGATGGATTCGAAGCCGCGACGCAGGCCGCCGATGCCGGCGAACAGGTCGATAAAGGTGAAGTCGCCGGGGGCCGAATCCTTGTCGCTGCGGATCAGTTTCAGCGCAGGCTGTTTCGCGGCCGGCCGGACGGGGCCGTCGATGAGGCCGAGGTCGACCGCCTTGTCGGCCGTGGCCTGGCCAGCCTGTTTCACCATCAGGGCATACTCCGACACGGTCGACTCCGCGCTTGTTCAGCGTGGCAGGTTGAAGAGATTCCGCCAGGAGAACAAGTCAGGAACAACCTGATCATGAACAGCTTTCCGGATACCTACCGGAGCGTCGCCCCCTACGCCCGGTCCCGTACCCTCATCGCCCCGCCGCTGCCCGTCTCCACCTCGAACCGCCCCGTCCCCCGGATCAGGTCCGACAGCTTGGCGTAGCCGTACGAGCGCTGGTCGAAGTCCGGGTAGGCGTTGCGCAGGCGGTTGGCGATGCCGCCGGCGTTGACCCAGCCGTCGCCGTCCTCGTCCATGTCGGCGATGACCGAGGCGATCAGGCGGGCGGCCTCGGACGGGGGGCGTTTGCCGGGGGCGGCGGGCTCGGCCCGGACCGCCGGGGCGGCGGCGGTCGCGTCGGCGACGGGGCGGCGGGCGCGCTTCGGCGCGGCGGCGGCCTCGTCTTCCGCGGCGGGGGCGGCCACGGTCCCGGCGAGCGGGGCGCTGAGGTTCTCGGTGTAGATGAAGCGGGTGCAGGCCTGGCGGAAGCTTTCGGGCGTCTTGCGCTCGCCGAAGCCGTAGACGTCGACCCCCTCCTCCCGGATGCGCGAGGCCAGACGGGTGAAGTCGGCGTCGGAGGAGACGAGGCAGAAGCCGTCGAACCGGCCCGAATGCAGCAGGTCCATGCCGTCGATGACGAGGGCGATGTCGCCGGAGTTCTTGCCCTTGGTGTTGGCGAAATTCTGCTGCGGCTGGATGGCGAAGCGGGCGAGGACCTTGGTCCAGCCGGCCAGCTGGGCGCTGGAGAAGTCGCCGTAGATGCGCCGGGCCGAGGCCTCGCCGAGGGTGGCGATCTCGGTGAACAGGGCCTCGGCGATGCGTGGCGAGGCGTTCTCGGCGTCGATCAGCACGGCCAGGCGGGGGGCGCGGTCGGCGGCTTTGAGCGTGTCGGTCGCCATGATGGTTCGGTCCCTGCGGCTGGAGCCGGTGTGTCGCGCGGCGGCGGGAAAGGGTCAAGCGGGGGCGGCGGGGGCCAGCGCAGCCATTCGGGCGGTGCGGCGTTGTGCAGCTTCACAGGAGCGACCCATGAGCTACGGCAACCACTTTCTCGACAGCCTGGCGCCGGACGACGAGGCGGCGCTGCGGCCGCATCTGCGCGCGGCGGAGACGGCGTCGGGGCAGGTGCTGATCGAACAGGACGGGCCGATCCCGCAGCTGCATTTTCCGGTCACGGCGCAGCTGGTCAATCTGGTGCGGTTCTCGGACGGCTCGGCGGTCGAGACGGCGGTGATCGGGCGCGAGGGGCTGTCGGGCCTGGCCCCGTTCATGGCCGGGATGCCGTGCGGCTGGGAGGTGTCGGTCCGGGCCGGCGGCGGGCTGTATGTGATCGCCGCCGAGGTGGTGCGGGCGCGGCAGGGGGAGAGCGCGACGCTGCGCGACGGGCTGCTGCGGCTGTCGCATGTGTATCAGATGCAGGCGGTGCAGCATGCGGCCTGCAACGCCCGGCACAAGGTGCTGCCGCGGGTGGCGCGCTGGCTGTTGCTGGCCAGCGATCTGGGGCCGGGGGTCAAGCTGCAGATGACGCAGGAGGAGCTGGGCGGGCTGCTGGGGGCGCAGCGGACCACGGTCAATGATGCGGCCAGCCAGCTGAAGGCGGCGGGGGCGATCCGCTATGCGCGCGGGGTGGTCAGCGTGCTGGACCGGGGCGCGCTGGAGGGGCTGGCGTGCGAATGCTACGCCATGGAGCGGCGGCGGATCGAGGCGGCGGGGGTGATGCCGTAGGGGTCAGGGGGCGGGGTCGGCCGCGCCCGCCGCCTCGCCGTATCGTTCGCCGTCCCACCCCAGCACCTTGCGCCGCACCGCCTCGAAGGCGGCCGCGTCGGGCTCGGGCGTGTTCCAATTGTCGCCGCCGCGCCCGGCCCGGTCGGCCAGCCGCGCATAGCTCTCGGCCAGCCCGGCCAGCGCCCGCGCCTCGGCCCACAGCCGGCCGGTCATGGCCCGGCCCGAGGCCAGCACCGCCAGCCGCGCGAGGGCGGCGGGGTCGGCGGGGTCCTCCGGGGGATCGACGCCCTCGAACAGCCGCGCCGCCACCGCCTCGGGGCTGTTGCGCCGCGCCTCGTCCAGCTCGGCCTCGCGGGCGAGGGCCTGGCCGATCGCCTGGGCGTCGCCCCAGTCGCGCTTGGTGGCGTTGTGGCGGGTGATGCGGCGGCGAAGGGCGTGCTCGGACACCCGCCATTTGCGCGATAGCAAGGGCGCGGTGGCCCCGGCGCGATACTCGGCGAGGATGAGCGCCCAGGTCTCGGAGGAGAGGCGGTAGTGGGCGGGGCGGTCCTCGGCCGGCGGGGTTGGCAGCGGGACGGCGGCGGGAAGCGGGGCGAGGTCGGTCATGACGCGGGAGGGTAAGGGGCGGATGCGTCAGAAGCGGACGTAGGGGTAGAAATTCGATCGCCCCCGGTCGTCCCCTCCCCCTCTCCGATGGGGAGGGGGACCGCGAAGCGGTGAAGGGGTGGAGCAGCGAGCGGCTCGGCTTGACGGCTCTACTCGTCCTGATCCTCTGGCGAGACCAGCGGAACCGCCTCGCCCGCGAAGAAGTCCGCGACCCGCTGCTCGAACACCTCCGCCGGCTGCGGATGGGCCGCGAGCATTTCGGCGAAGGATCGTCCGGGGTGCAGCACATCCCAGGGCGAGCGATACTGCGTGGCCCGTCGGGCGCCGGGCGTCTTGTTGCCAAAGCCGTCGATCACGACGTTCCAGACGGGCTGGAAGCTCTCGATCAGCATGTTCTCGCCCAGCGGGATCCAGATGTCGTCGACCACCAGACTGCGCGTCTGAAAGTCGGTGATCTCCAGATTGACGGCCTGGTCGATGCTGGCCGCGTGCTGCCGCAGCCGATCCTGAAGCGCGCGCCCCACCCCGGTGTTCACCGACAGACCGCCCTTGCGACCGCCCTTGGGAATGGCCTTGCCGACATAGATCGGCCGGCCCCCGTCCGCGATGGCCGCATAGGCGGCGAAGGGCCCGGTGTAGTAGATCGCGTACACCCCGGCTCCGGCGATGGCGCCGAGGTCCGCCATCGGCTGCTTCGGGCGGCTCAGCAGTTCGACTTCGATGCTCCGCGCGAGGTTCAGCTTGTCGAGCGGATTATACGGTTCCGTCACGCGGCGAACCTCAGCGCCCGTTCGACATCCCGTCCGACGATCTCCGCCAAGCGCACCGGCACCGCGTTCCCCAACTGCCGCATCGTTTCCGACCACGAGCCCTGGAATACATAGTCATCCGGGAAGGTCTGCAAGCGCGCGCTTTCGCGGACGGTGAAATAGCGCACCTCGCCCGACGGCTTCAGCAGCATGTTCTCGCCGCCGGGCACGCCGTGGACGCCGGCCTTCAGGGTCTTGGCCGGTTCGTCCAGCGGGCTGCCGGTGTGGCCGGCGTAGCTGCGGGCGCCGGGCTGGAAGCGGTGGTTGGCGACGCCGCGCGCCTTGTCCGGCTGGTGCTCGGGATCGGGCAGGTCGGCGATCGCGTCGCGGACCGTCTTCCACGGCAGGCCGGCGGGCTTTTCGCCCAGCCGCGCGGCCCGCGCCTTGAGGGTAGGGTTGTCCGGCCGGTCCTTCGTCGCCACCCGGTGCCGGTCCCAATAGGCGCCGTCGCCATACTGGTCCCAGATCAGGGCCTCGGCCGTGTGCAGTTCCCTCGGGAAATGCCATTCCTCGGCGAAGTCCGAGCGGAAGCCAACGAACAGCACCCGCTCGCGCCGCTGCGGCACGCCGTGATTGGCCGCGTTCAACAGCCGCGTCACCAGATGATAGTGCAGGCCGTCGCGCGAGCCGGAGGTCTCGTGCTGCTCCAGCCGGACATGGTGATCGGTCCAGTCCTCGCCCGGACGCGCGACGACCTCGGGGTGGCGCATCTGCAGCTGGATGTATTCGAAATAGTTCTGGAAGCTGGCCCGGGTCAGGCCCTTGACGTTCTCGAACACGAAGGCCCGAGGCTTGGCCTCGCGCACGGCGCGGACGGCCTCCGGGAACATGTCCCGGGCGTCGTCGTAAGCCCTGTGCTTGCCGCCCATCGAGAACGGCTGGCACGGCGGACCGCCCGAGATCAGGTCGACCCTGCCCTCGTGCTCGCGGAAATCGACCTGGCGGACGTCGCCCTGCTCCAGCAGCCAGTCGGTCACGACGGAGCCGGCCAGCGTCTGGTTGGCGCGAATGGTGTCGCAGCACCAGACGTCGCGCTCGACCACCTTCACAGGGTGGAAGCCGGCGCGGTGCAGGCCGATGCCCAGCCCCCCGGCGCCGGCGAACAGTTCGATGGATTTCATGTGACCCTGGCTCATGAGTCCAAGAATGTTCTAATTCTGTTCTCGAGTGAAGCGGCGTCCCGCAGTTCGCATTCCCAGATCGTCATCACGCCCCAGCCCGCGTCCGTCAGCGCCGCCTCGTGGCGGAGATCGCGGGCGCGATTCCCCTCCAGCTTCGGCTTCCAGAATTCCTGCCGCGATTTGGGCATCCGCGCCAGCTTGCAGTCCGGATCGGGATGCCGATGCCAGAAACAACCGTGGACGAAGACGACCTTGCGCCGGCCGGCGAAGACCAGGTCGGGCGTGCCGGGCAGGTCGCGGCGGTGCAGGCGGAAGCGGTAGCCGAGGGCGTGGATCAGGCGGCGGACGGTGAGCTCGGGGCCGGTGTTCTTGCCGCGGACGCGGGACATGCGTTCGGAGCGTTGGGTGTCCGTAAGCGGGTCCCTACGGGCGGGTGGGTTCTTCAAAACAGGTCGCGATACGGGACAAACGCCTGATTTGTTTCCGACGCTCTACGCGCCTTTGCAGCCAGAAGGTCAGAGAGCTTGGTCTGACCGCGAAGCATTTCGATGAGGTCCAAGCCTTCCAAACATATGATGTTTGTTCGGCGCCCCCTAGAGAAAGCGGCAAGTCCGTCCGAAGAGAAGCCACTGTAACTGACGAATAAGCCTCGGGTCCAAATAGCCTTTCCATCAACCTTGCCTCCAAAGGCGAGGAGGTCTTGTTGACCAGTTCGAACTGCGTGCCACTTAGCCTCGACCAGATAGGTCTGGCTCTCGAATTGGAAGCTTCCGTCGATTTGTTCTCCCACCAATCTGAAGGCGGAACGAGGGGCCAATCCGGCGACACTAAACAGGTCGGTAAGAAATCGCTCAAACGCGTATCCTCGCTCATGCGGAGCCACCGCATTGAGGGCGAGCAGTTGTGAGCTCAATCGGTCCGCGTGGTCGGCCCAAGGCACTTCCTTGATCACCGGCGCTTCGTTCGGAGTTTGAATCGGCTCGGGAATGCCAGCCAAGCCTTTCAGAAATGCATCGCTGGCCAAGTCCTTGACCCGAAAGCCTAAGGCTAGAAGCAGGTCATTGAGCCGGTCGGCTTCTGCGCGCGTGAGCGGATTTCCCTTCCGCTTTCGCCAAGTCATCGACTGCCGAGCGACGCAGAGCATCAACGACGGCAACCGATCTCTCTTGGTGAGAAGTGTGCGTGTCAGAAGACCGACAATAGCTGGCCGCTTACTATACTCGAGGCTCCAAAGCTCACCGACTCCCGCCATGCGCGCAGCGATCGGGAACGACGTGGACGTATTTCCGCTCGCCGGGAGAAAATCATAGAGAAGGTCGGCAAGGTCCTCGACAACCGTATATTCTTTTGACGTGAGCGGCATAAGCGAATCCTAGCAGCGCCAGTTTCTTGCGCAATGAGCAGGCTGCTGCCTCTCTGACCGGAGATCATCGTGTCGACTTTTAAGATAGCTCACCGGCCGGATGATCAACGCATCGAGATTGCGGTGGACCTGAATGCACTACGGGAGGTTGGTCACGTCGGCGTCCGGCGAGCGTCCTGCTTTCTCGGGCTCGGGCTAAGAACTACATTAGAGGGGCCGCCAGACTCCGTCACGCTCGGAGAGACGTTTACCTATCAGTTCATGCCGGACCCGTTGCCGGATGAGATCAGAGAATCGGTGGCTTCTGAATACGAAGCATGGATCGTTGGGAGTGCCCTCAAGGAGCTAGATCAGTATTTAAGCCTGTTTTTGGATGACGCTTGGGATGTCATCCAAATTATGGATCGCCATGAGCAGGCTGTGGATATGTCGGAGGTTCTGTTCGACCAAAAATTCCGCATGGCGACCAACGCTGGAAAGAAGCTCGCAAGAGTAGCCGAGGCCATTGGCGCTGATCTCGACGCCTCTCCCCACCGTAGCCTTAGTCTGGCACGAAACGCGCTGACGCACACTAGGGGTGTCGTTTGCGTCCAGCACACAAATGAAGACGAAACGCTTCGGGTGCATTGGTTTGCTCCTCAGACCTACATCAAGGAAGGCAATGAGGAACGCCCGTTTGCGGGACTGGTACGGGTTGAGCAGCCGGACGGAGCTCAAGTGATGATGCGTATTGAGGAGCGCTCTGAGCGATTTAAGTTGGGAGCGAAAGTAAGGCTAACCGCTCACCAACTGTCGGAAATCTGTTTCTTCTACCATCAGCAGATCGAGGTCATTGTCGTGCGCCTCGCCGACTTTCTCAGGCAACGGGGCTTGACCGTTTAAGCCCTCAATCCTCATCCATCTTCAGCGCCGCGATGAACGCCTCCTGCGGGATCTCGACCTTGCCGAACTGGCGCATGCGCTTCTTGCCGGCCTTCTGCTTCTCGAGCAGCTTCTTCTTGCGGGTGGCGTCGCCGCCGTAGCATTTGCTGGTCACGTCCTTGCGCAGGGCGCGGACGGTCTCGCGGGCGATGATCTTGCCGCCGATGGCGGCCTGGATCGGGATGACGAACAGGTGGGGCGGGATCAGCTCCTTCATCTTCTCGACCATGCTGCGCCCGCGCATCTCGGCGCGGCCGCGGTGGACCAGCATGGAAAGGGCGTCGACCGGCTCGGCGTTGACGAGGATGTTCATCTTGACCAGGTCGCCGACCTTGTACTCGCTGAGCTCATAGTCGAACGAGGCGTAGCCCTTCGAGATGGATTTGAGGCGGTCGTAGAAGTCGAAGACGACCTCGTTGAGCGGCAGTTCGTAGACGACGAGGGCGCGGCTGCCGACGTAGCTGAGCTCGACCTGGGCGCCGCGGCGGTCCTGGCACAGCTTGATGACGCCGCCGAGGTATTCGTCGGGGGTCAGGATGGTCGCCTTGATCCACGGCTCGCTGATTTCCATGATCTGCATCACGTCGGGCAGGTCGGCCGGGTTGTGCAGCTCGATCTCGGAGCCGTCGCGCAGGGCGATCTTGTAGACCACCGAGGGGGCGGTCGCGATCAGGTCGAGATTGAACTCGCGGCTGAGCCGCTCCTGGATGATCTCCAGATGCAGGAGGCCGAGGAAGCCGCAGCGGAAGCCGAAGCCGAGGGCGGCCGAGGACTCCATCTCGTAGGTGAAGCTGGCGTCGTTAAGGCGCAGGCGGCCGATGGCGGCGCGCAGGTCCTCGAAATCGGCGGCGTCGACCGGGAACAGGCCGCAGAAGACGACGGACTGGACCTCCTTGAAGCCCTTGAGCGGTTCGGCGGTCGGCTTCTTCTCGTCGGTGATGGTGTCGCCGACG
Source organism: Brevundimonas sp. (assembly GCF_046295595.1). GTDB lineage: Bacteria > Pseudomonadota > Alphaproteobacteria > Caulobacterales > Caulobacteraceae > Brevundimonas. The sequence continues at coordinate 22,861 of NZ_JBKBMX010000011.1, forward strand.
GCGGCGTGGGCGACCTCCTTGATCTGGGCGGTGATGAAGCCGACCTCGCCGGGGCCGAGCTGGTCGACCGGGGTGTTCTTGGGCAGGAAGACGCCGACGCGGTCGATCAGATGGGTCGAGCCGTTCTGCATCATCTTGACGCGCTGGCCGGTGCGCAGGGTGCCGTCGAAGACGCGGACGAGGACGACGACGCCGAGGTAGGGGTCGTACCAGGCGTCGACCAGCAGGGCCTTCAGCGGGGCGTCGGGGTCGCCCTTGGGAGCCGGCAGGCGGGTGACGATGGCTTCCAGCACATCCTCGATGCCGATGCCGGACTTGGCGCTGCACAGGACGGCCTCGGAGGCGTCGATGCCGATGACGTCCTCGATCTGCTGGCGCACCCGCTCGGGCTCGGCCGCGGGCAGGTCGATCTTGTTGAGGACGGGGACGATCTCGTGATTGTTGTCGATCGCCTGATAGACATTGGCCAAGGTCTGGGCTTCCACGCCCTGGGAGGCGTCAACGACCAGCAGGGAGCCCTCGCAGGCGGCCAATGAGCGCGAGACCTCATAGGCGAAGTCGACGTGGCCCGGGGTGTCCATCAGGTTGAGGACGTAGTCGAGGCCGTCCTTGGCCTTGTAGTTCAGGCGCACGGTCTGCGCCTTGATGGTGATCCCCCGCTCCTTCTCAATATCCATATTATCAAGGACTTGCGCCGACATCTCACGCGCGGTCAGTCCGCCCGTGAACTGAATCAGGCGGTCGGAGAGGGTCGATTTGCCGTGGTCGATGTGGGCGACCACGGAAAAATTGCGGATGCGTTCGATGGGAGGGGTCGTCATGGCCGCGCCGGTAGCACGGCGGGGCCGGATCGCCAACGCGGACGCTGCTCCGGGATGTTTCATCGCTGAAATCAGAGGCGGATTACTTCGGCGTAAGGCCCGTAATGTCGTTTGAGAAGCGGGCGCTAAACCGCTATTCAACGGCTGATGACCGGGCGCCCAGGACGGGCGACCCGAACACCCGGCCCGCGGCTCCCCCTCCGCGCAGCCCAAGGGGATCAGACGTGACGATCACTCTCGACAAGACCCGCGCCGGCGGCCTCGCCGTCCTGATGGCCGCGAGCCTGTTGCTGGCCGCCTGCGATCACAGCACGGAGAACAAGAAGGAAGAGGCGCCGGCCGGCGGCCAGGCGGTCACGGTCCAGCCGGCGCTGACGGAGAACCTGGCGCGGACGGTGTCCGCCTCGGGCACGGTGTCGGCATGGGAAGAGGTGCCGGTCGGGGCCGAGGCCGGCGGGCTGACGGCGACCGGGGTGTTCGTCGACGAGGGCAGCTATGTGCGGCAGGGCCAGCCGCTGGTGCAGATGAACGACGCCCTGCTGCGGGCCCAGCTGCGCCAGCAGCAGGCGGCGGTGCAGACGGCCGAGGCCAATGTCGCCCGCGACGACGCGGCGCTGGGCCGGGCCCAGGAGCTGAAGGAGCGCGGCTTCCTGAGTCAGGCCTCGCTGGACACGGCCCTGGCCAACCAGCGCTCGGCCCAGGCCAATCTGGCCGCCGCCCGCGCCTCGCTGTCGGAGACCCGCACGCGGCTGTCGCAGGCGACCATCAAGGCTCCGGTGTCGGGTCTGGTGATCAGCCGCAGCGTCACCCGCGGCCAGATCATCACCGCCGGCGAGGAGCTGTTCCGCATCGTCCGCGATGGCCGGCTGGAGCTGGACGCGCGCATTCCCGAGACCCAGCTGGGTCTGGTCCGCGCCGGCCAGACCGCGGTGGTCACCTCGGACCAGGCGGGCCAGACGACCGGCCGGGTGCGCATCGTCACCCCAGAGGTCGACGCCCAGACCCGTCTGGGCGTGGCCCGCATCGCCCTGACCGCCCCGGGCGCCCTGCGCCCCGGCATGTTCGCCCGGGCCAGCATCGAGGTCGGCGACCAGCCGGCCATGACCGTGCCGACCGCCGCCCTGCTGTATCGCGACAACAAGGCCGGGGTGTTCGTCATGGCCACCGGCGCGACGGTGCGGTTCCAGCCGGTGACGGTGCTGTCGCGCACCGACACGCGCACCGCCGTCGAGGGCCTGCCGGCCGGTTCGCGGGTCGTGGTCGAGGGGGCGGGCTTCCTCGGCGACGGGGACACGGTGCGGATCGTCGCCCCGCGCGCCTCCCCGGCTCCCGCAGCGGCGCCGGCCGCGCCCGCCAAGACGAGCCGATAGGCCGACCGATGCGCAACATCTCCTCCTGGTCGATCCGGAATCCCATTCCGATCCTGCTGCTGTTCGCCCTGCTGACCCTCGCCGGGGTCGTCGGCTTCTCGGGCATGCGGATCAACAACAACCCCGACATCGACTTCCCGCTGGTGGCGGTGACGGCGGCGCGGCCCGGGGCGGCCCCGGCCGAGATGGAGGTGCAGGTCACCCGGCTGATCGAGGATTCGATCTCGGGCCTGTCGGGCGTCCGCCACATCTATTCGAACATCAACGACGGCGTCTCGATGACGACGATCGAGTTCGAGCTGGGCACCGACACCGAGCGCGCCACCAACGACGTGCGCAACGCCATGAGCGGCGTGCGCGGCTCGCTGCCGCAGGACATGCAGGAGCCGTCGGTGCAGCGCATCGACATCACCGGCGACGCCCTGATCACATGGGTCGTGCGCTCGCAGACCATGTCGCCGGAGCAGATCAGCTGGTTCGTCGACAATGAGATGAGCCGGTCGCTGCTGGCGTTGGGCGGGGTCGGCGAGGTCAACCGCTCGGGCGGTGTGGATCGCGAGATCCGGGTCGAGCTGGATCCGGACCGCCTCGCCTCGTTCGGCGTCACGGCGGCGGCGGTCAGCCAGGCCCTGACCAATGTGAACAGCGACCTGCCCGGCGGGCGGGTCACCGTGGCCGGCTCGGAACGGGCGATCCGGACGCTGGGCGCCGCCAATTCGATCGAACAGCTGCGCCAGACCCTGGTGCCGCTGGGCGACGGCCGCACCGTGCGGCTGGGCGATCTGGGCACGGTCGAGGACAAATGGACCGAGCCGCGCCGTCTGGCCCGCTACAACGGCCAGGAGGCGGTGACCTTCAACTTCCTGCGCTCGCGCGAGGCCAGCGAGGTCACGGTGGCGGAGAAGGTGCGCGCGGAGGTCGCCCGCATCGACGAGGCCCATCCGGAGCTGACCATCTCGCAGGTCACCTCCAGCGTCCAGTATATCGAGGAGAGCTATCTGGCGTCGCTGGAGGCGCTGGCGCTGGGCGCCTTCCTCGCCGTGATCGTGGTGTTCATCTTCCTGCGCGACTGGCGGGCGACGGTGATCGCCGCCGTGGCCATGCCGATGTCGCTGATCCCGACCTTCGCCATCCTCGGGCCGATGGACCAGTCGCTGAACGTGGTGACGCTGCTGGCCCTGTCGCTGACCATCGGCATCCTCGTCGACGACGCCATCGTCGAGATCGAGAACATCGTCCGGCACATGCGCGACGGCAAGTCGCCCTATGCGGCGTCAATGGAGGCGGCCGACGAGATCGGCCTCGCCGTTGTCGCCACGACCTCGACCATCATCGCCGTGTTCGCCCCGGTCGGCTTCATGCCGGGCATCATCGGCCAGTTCTTCAAGGCCTTCGCCCTGGCGGCCTGCGTCTCGGTGGCCTTCTCGCTGGTCGTGGCGCGGACGCTGACGCCGCTGATGGCCGCCTATATGCTGAAACACAGCAATCACGAGGATCGCGATCCGCCGTGGATGAACAACTATCTGAAGGCCCTGCGCTGGTCGCTGGCCAACCGGTGGAAGGTATTCGTCAGCGGTTTCGCCTTCCTGGTGCTGTCGATCGTGCTGGCCGTGGCGACCTCGCTGTCGTTCGAATTCATGTCGGCCGGCGACGAGTCGCGCGCCTCCTTCCAGGTCGAGCTGCCGCCCGGATCGACGCTGCGGCAGACCGACGACATGGTCCAGCGCATCACCACGGTGCTGGAGAACCGGCCGGAGGTGACCTCGGTCTATGCCGCGATCGGCGGACAAGACGTCAACCAGGCCAATATCTACGCCGACATGGTGCCCAAGGGCGACCGCGACCTGAGTCAGCAGGCCTTCGCCCGCACCATGGTCGACGAGCTGAAGGCCATCCCCGGCATCCGCATCCGCGCCGGCATCGCCCAGCAGGGCGGCGGGCCCGGCGACGGCACCAGCTATACCTTCTCCATTCTGGGCGACGACCCGGACACCCTGACGGCCGCCGCGAGGGCGGTCGAACAGGAGATGCGCGCCGTCCCGGGTCTGGCCAATGTGGTCAACTCGGCGGCCATCGCCCGGCCGGAACTGCTGGTCACCCCGCGTCCGGACGAGGCCGCCCTCGCCGGCGTCTCGACCGGGGCCATCTCCCAGGCCGTGCGCGTCGCCACCATCGGCGACGTCGAGCAGAACCTGCCGAAATACAATCTGGGCGACCGTCAGGTGCCGATCCGGCTGCAGCTGACCGCCGAGGCGCGCGAGGATCTGTCGGTGCTGCAGACCCTGCAGGTGCCGACCGCCGGCGGCGGCACGGTGCCGCTGGGCGCGGTCGCCGACATCGCCTTCGGCGGCGGCCCGGCGACGGTCAGCCGTCAGGACCGCTCGCGCGTGGCCTCGATCACGGCCGAGCTGGACGGCATCGCCACGGGCGCCGCCGGCACGGCGGTGCAGGCCCTGCCCTCGGTGCAAAACCTGCCCGAAGGGGTGCGTCAGGTGCCGGCCGGGGACGCCGAGTTCATCCAGGAGATGATCATGGGCTTCGCCGTGGCCTTCATCTCGGGCATCCTGCTGATGTACGCCGTGCTGGTGCTGCTGTTCAAAAGCTTCGCCTATCCGGTCACCATCATGGCGGCGCTGCCGCTGGCGGTCGGCGGGGCGATCATCGGCCTGGTCATCTCCAGCACAAACTTCAGCCTGTCGGCCCTGATCGGGGTGCTGATGCTGATGGGGATCGCGGCCAAGAACTCGATCCTGCTGGTCGACTATGTGATCATCGCCGAACAGGGCGGGATGAGCCGCTACGACGCCATCATGGACGCCGCCCACAAGCGGGCGCGGCCCATTCTCATGACCACCTTCGCCATGGGCGCCGGCATGGTGCCGATCGCCATCGGCTGGGGCGCCGACGTCGAGTTCCGCTCGCCCATGGCCATCGCCGTGCTGGGCGGACTGATCTCGTCGACCTTCCTGTCGTTGCTCTACATCCCGGCGATCTTCACCATCGTGGACGACATCTCGGGCTGGATCGCGCGGCGCTTCGGCGGCGGCTTCGCGGCGCGGCGGACCGAAGAGAACCGTGTCCCGGCGGCCCCGGCGGCGGACGCCTGAGCCGGACCCAGGTCTTCGGGCCGGGGTCTAGAGCCAGCGCGCCCGCTTGAAGCGCACGTAGAGGGCGGCGCAGGCGGAGACGATCACCGCCATCACCACGGGATAGCCCCAGCGGCTGTCCAGCTCGGGCATGTGCTCAAAATTCATCCCGTAGATGCCGGCGATCGCCGTCGGCACGGCGAGGATGGCGGCCCAGGCGGCGAGCTGGCGGGTGATGGCGCCGGTGCGCTGCTGCTCGAGCAGATTGCTGAATTCGAACACCGAGCTGAGCACGTCGCGCAGGCCGTCGACCATGGTCTGGACCCGCCGCACATGGTCCAGCACATCGCTGAAATAGGGCCGCGCCTCGGGGTCGATGCCCGGCAGGTCGAGGCGGGTGAATTTGGCCACCACCTCCGCGGTCGGGGCCAGCACGCGCTGGAAGCGGATCAGCTGGCGGCGGATCTCGAAGATGCGGTTGATTTCGCCGCGGGCGAGGAAATTATCGACCGCCCGCTGCTCCATCGCCAGGACCTCGTCCTCAAGCGCCTCGCCGAGCGGCAGATAGCCGTCGACGATGAAGTCGAGGATGGCGTGCAGGACATAGTCGACGCCGTGGCTGAGCAGGCCCGGGGCGGCCTCCAGCTGGGCGCGCAGGGCGGCGTGGCCCCGGCCCGAGGTGCGGCGGACGCTGATCAGGTGGCTGTGGCCGACGAAAATCGCCGTCTCGCCGTATCGGATGTCGCCGTCCTGCAGCCAGGCCGTGCGGGCGACGACGAAAAGCTGGTCACCGAAGATGTCGAGCTTGGGCAGTTGTTCGCCCTTGAGGGCGTCCTCGACCGCCAGGGGATGAAGGCCGTAGCTCTGTTGCAGCGCGCCGAGCTCTTCGGGCGTCGGATCGACGAGGCCGATCCAGACGAACTGGGACTTGTCTTCCGGGCAATCGACCCGCTCGTCGATGCTCACCGGCCGGACCCGGCGGCCGTGCTGGTACAGATGGGCGGCGACGACAGTCATGGCCGGATGGGTACCGTGGAATGACGCGCGGCAGAAGCGCTCAAAACAAGACCGGCCGGGGTTTCCCCCGGCCGGCTGGGTCGACCCGCCTTGCGGCGAGACGGTCTAGTATTTGACGCGCAGGGTGACGCCGTAGGTGCGCGGCGCGCCGAGGAAGGCGTTGTAGGTCGTCGTGTCGGCGGCCGGGTTGTAGTAGGTGCCGTCCGGCTGGAGGGTCGAGAACGACGAGCCCTGCAGCGGGCCGTTGAACACGACCTGGTAGTATTCCTCGTCCGTCAGGTTCTGACCCCAGACGTCGAGGGCCCAGCGGTCGTTCTCCGAACCGATGGTGACGCGGCCGTTCACGAGGGTGAAGGCGTCCTGCATCTTGGCCGGCAGGAGGTCCGAGCCGGTGTTGTATTCGGTCGTGTATTTGGCCGACAGGTTCAGGCCGAGGCGCAGGCCCATGCCGATCGAGCGGTCGAAGCTCATCGCGGCCGAGGCCGTGTATTCCGGCGCGAAGGAGACGGTGTTGCCCGGCAGCAGGCTGAGCGAGGGGAAGCGCGACGGCACCTGCAGGTCGGCGGCGGTGAAGTCGCCGTACTCGCTCTTGGTCCAGGTCGCGCCGCCCGAGAAGGACAGGCCTTCAAGCGGGGTGAACCAGAAGAAGTCGAGATCGACGCCGCGGGTGTCCAGCTCGGGGATGGCCTCAACGATGAAGTTGGGGCTGACGAAGGTGTTGAGCTGGAAATTCTCGAAATTCTGCTGGTAGGCGGTGGCGTTCAGCAGCAGCGAACGGTCGAACAGGGTGCTCTTGAAGCCCAGTTCGTAGCTCTGGACCGTCTCCGAGGCGAAGGAGGTGTCGTCGATCGGCGACGGGTTGCTGTTGCCGGCGACGGTCGGGCCCGACGAGCGCTCGAGGTTGAAGCCGCCCGCCTTGAAGCCGCGCGCGTAGGAGGCATAGACCATCAGCGACGGGTTGAAGCGGTACTGGGCCGCGAACTTGCCCGAGATGTCGTCGTCCTCGAACTCCTGGGTATAGGCCCGGCCGTCGAAGTCCGGGTTGGTCTGGTTGATGCAGAGACCGGCGCCGAGGAGGGCGTTCAGCGGCTGGCCGCCGGCGAGCAGCGGGTTGGCGCGGGCGGCCGTGCAGACCGCGCCATTGCCGCCGATGTTGTCCTGGAGGGTCGACATCTCTTTGGTTTCCTTCGTGTAGCGAAGGCCAAGGGTCAGTTCGAACTGGTCGGTCACCCGCCAGGTGTTGTTGGTGAAGATGGCGAAGGATTCCGACGTCTGGGAGTAGCGGTCCTCATAACCGGAGCCGGCCGCGATGCTGAGGCCCGGAGCGAGCGGAGCGACGAAGCCCTGGCTGGCGCACACGAGGTTGGCCGGAACCGTCACGCCCGGCGCGACCGGGATCGGCACAGGGGGGGCCGTGAGGCAGCTCAGGAAGGTTCCGCCCCGGGCCGGGAAGCCGGCGGCGCTGGCCAGCAGGGTCGAGAAATAGCCGTTGGCGGCGGGGCCGAACAGGAAGCTGTCGTTACGCTGCAGATCCTCGGTGGCGTACAGTCCGCCGATCAGCCAGTCGAAGCTGTCGGTCGAACCGGCCAGGCGCAACTCCTGGCTGAGCTGCTCGAGCGCAAAGCTGAAGGCGCCGTCATCGTCGCGGTAGAACAGGTCGGCGCCGGAGAAGTCGACGTCTGAGCCGTTGATCGACTCCCAGTCCCGCCAGGCGCTGATCGAGGTCAGGGTGGCGTTGATGGACGTCAGGTCGATGTTGGCCTCGGCCGACAGGCCCATGTCCTCGATCGACTGTTCCGTGCCGCGATTGGCGTAGACGTCGCGCGAGAACGGTAAGGGCGTCGAGGCCGCATAGTTGGGCGAGATCGGGCCGCGGATGCCGGTGCCGCCCGGGGTCAAGCCGTTGATGATCGCGCCGGTCGGGCCGGTGACGACCTGGCTGGCGACGCAGCAGTATTCGTCGCGCTTGCTGTAGTCGGCGATCAGGCGGATCGAGGCCGCGTCGCTGGGCAGGATCAGCAGCTGGCCGCGGGCGGTCCAGAAATTCTGGTTCTGGTCGTCGGTCTCGGTGCGGGGGCCGCTGGGGAAAGGCCCGGCGCCGGTGGGGATGGTGACATTGTAGAAGCCCTCGCGTTCGCGCTGGCCGATGTAGAGGCGGCCGGCGATCTGGTCGGTCAGGGGGCCGGTGACCGAGGCGGAGGCGCCGAAGGCGCCGTAGTTGCCGGCGGTGACCTCGCCGGCGAAGCCTGGCGTGAAGGACGGGGCCTCGGAAACGATGTTGATGACGCCGGCCGAGGTGTTCTTGCCGAACAGGGTGCCCTGCGGGCCCTTCAGCACCTCGACGCGCGACAGTTCGCCGAGGTCGCCGAAGCCGACGCCGTTGCGCGAGCGGTAGACGCCGTCGATGACGATGCCCACCGAGCTCTCGATGCCGGGGTTGTCGGCCACGGTGCCGACGCCGCGGATGCGGGCGGTGGTGACCGATTCATTGGTGGTCGAGGTGACGATCAGGCCCGGCGTCAGGATCTGCAGATCCTTGATGTCGCGCACGCCGGCGCCTTCCAGCGTCTCCTGCGACAGGGTCGTGACCACGATCGGCACGTCCTGGAGGTTCTGCTCGCGCTTCTGGGCGGTGACGATGATGTCGTCGACGCTGGTCGGGCCCTGCTGGGCTCCGTCCTGGGCCGAGGCCGCGCCGGCGAAACCGAAGGCGACGGCGCCGACAACGGCGGCCGACGCCGTGGTGCGAAGAAGATTGGTAAGGCGCATAGACGGCTCCCCGACAAATGGCCGGGGTCCCGCATGAGCGGGCGCCGCGGCGTTTCCTGATCCCTGACCCGCGCTCTTCTTGTCGAAGCGCGGAAATCCAGCATCCGGGGTAATCCAAGCCGGACTCCGCCACAAGCTTCGGCCGCCGGGGCGGCGCAATTTCCAGCCCGTGGCGAGCGGAACTGTGACGCAAAAGAGACAGAAACCGATGACGCTAGGTCAATATTCGCCCCCGCGACGCCAGTATCGGATCAGACGACGGGCGAAATCGTCCTCTTTGCCAAGAGTGCTGGTTGGCGACGCGGAGGGGGCGCATGCCGGGTGCGGCGCCACGCCCGCGGATAAAATCCCCGCCGGGGGGAGAAATCCGCAGCGGCAGCCTCTATCAAGGTCGTCCGCCCGCACGCCCGACCGACCTTTCAAAGGCCGATAGTTGCTGTTTCTGCTCGCCCTTCTCCCGCTGATCGGGGCCCTCGCGCCGGCCCTCGCCATCCGGCTGGGGCGCAACGCATCGGCGCTGGCGGCCGGGAGCGTCACCCTCGCCGCCCTGATCGTTCTGGGACTTCTGGCCCCGGCGGTGATGGCGGGCGAGACGATCCGGGCCAGCGTGCCGTGGATTCCGGCGCTGGGACTGAACGCCAGTCTGTTCCTCGATCCGCTGGGCCTGATGTTCGCGGGGATGATCCTCGGCATCGGCCTGCTGGTCATCATCTATGCCCGCTTCTATCTGGCGGCCGCCGACCCGATGGGGCGGTTCTTCACCTATCTGCTGCTGTTCCAGGGGGCGATGCTGGGCATCGTCCTGTCGGACAATGTGCTGCTGTTGCTGATCTTCTGGGAGCTGACCAGCCTGTCGTCCTTCCTGCTGATCGGCTTCTGGCGGCATTCGGCCGAAGCCCGGCAGGGGGCGCGGATGGCGCTGTTCGTCACCGGCGGCGGCGGTCTGGCGCTGATCGGCGGGCTGCTGATCCTCGGAAACATCGCCGGCTCCTACGATCTGACGGTGATCCTGCAACAGCGTGAGGCGATCCAGGCGTCGCCGCTGTATCTGCCGGCCCTGCTGCTGATCCTCGGCGGCTGTTTCACCAAGTCGGCGCAGTTCCCGTTCCACTTCTGGCTGCCGCACGCCATGGCCGCCCCGACGCCGGTCAGCGCCTATCTGCACTCGGCGACCATGGTGAAGGCCGGGGTCTTCATGCTGGCGCGGCTGTGGCCGGTGCTGGCGGGGACTGAGGCCTGGTTCCTGATCGTCGCCACGACCGGACTGGTGACCATGGTGTTCGCGGCCTGGGTGGCGCTGTTCAAGGACGATCTGAAGGGGCTGCTGGCCTATTCGACCATCAGCCACCTCGGCTTCCTGACCATGCTGTTCGGCATCGGAACGCCGATGGCGGCGCTGGTCGGGGTGTTCCACATCATCAATCACGCGACCTTCAAGGCGGCGCTGTTCCTCAACGCCGGTATCGTCGACCACGAGACGGGTACGCGCGACATCAGGCGGCTGGGCGGATTGTTCGGCCTGATGCCGATCGCCGGGACCCTGGCGCTGATCGCCGGCCTGTCGATGGCGGGGGTCCCGCCGCTGAACGGTTTCATCTCCAAGGAGATGATGCTGGAGGAGGCGGCGCATACGGTGTGGCTGGGCCAGCCGTGGGTGTTCCCGGTGCTGGCGACGCTGGGCGCGCTGCTGTCGGTGGCCTATTCGCTGCGCTACATCGTGCACGTCTATTTCGGGCCGCGACGCGACGACTATCCGAAGACGCCGCATGATCCGGGCGTCGGTCTGTGGGGGCCGCCGGCGGTGCTGACGGCGCTGGTCGTGGCCATCGGCCTGGCCCCGGCCCTGTTCGCCGGGCCGCTGGTGGACGCCGTGGCGGGGGCGGTGACAAACGGAGCCGCGCCGCATGTGCATCTGTCGCTGTGGCACGGGATCACGCCGGCCCTGTTCATGAGCGTGGCGGCCATCGCTCTCGGGGCTCTGGCGCTGGTCATGCACGGCCGCCTGCATAGGCTGTTCGAGGCGGTGCGGCTGCCGCAGGCCAAGGCCCTGTTCGACGCCGGGGTCGAGGGCGCGGCGACGCTGGCGCGGCGCGGCGTCGACGTCCTGCAGAACGGCTCGCTGCAGCGGGCCATGGCGGCGCTGATCGGCACGGCGGTGGTGGTCGGTTTCGCCGGCTTCTTCAGCGCGGATTACGTCGCCGGCGAGCGTCCGGGCGTGCCGGCCTCGCCGGCCGCCGTGGTCGGCTGGCTGGCGCTGGTGACGGCCACCGTGCTGGTCGTCCTGACCCACCGGTCGCGCTATGTCTCGCTGATCTATATCGGCATCGTCGGCCTGGTCATTTCGCTGGCCTTCGCCCACCTGTCGGCGCCCGATCTGGCCCTGACGCAGATCTCGGTCGAGGTAGTGACCATCCTGCTGATGCTGCTGGCGCTGAACCTGCTGCCCAAGACGACGCCGGTCGAGAGCCGGCCGTGGCGGCGGGTGCGCGACGGGGCGCTGGCCTGCGTCGCCGGCCTCGGCGTCGGCGGGGCGGCCTGGGCGGTGATGACCCGGCCGCTGGACAGCATCTCGGGCTATTTCTGGGAGAATTCCTATTCGGGCGGCGGCGGCACCAATGTCGTCAACGTCATCCTGGTGGACTTCCGCGGCTTCGACACCTTCGGCGAGATCATCGTGCTGGGCATCGCGGCGCTGGGCATCTTCTCGATGCTGGAGACGGTCGGCGTCGGGGCCAGCGGCCGGCGGCTGCTGGCGTGGAAGCCCGACACGGTGCGCTCGCCCGAGCACCATCCGATGATGCTGGTGGTGGCCACCCGCCTGCTGCTGCCGCTGGCGGTGGCGGTGGGGCTGTACATCTTCCTGCGGGGGCACAACCAGCCGGGCGGCGGCTTCATCGCCGGTCTGGTGATCGCGATCGCCATACTGATGCAGTACATGGGCTCGGGTCACAGCTTCGCCCATCAGAGGCTGCGGGCCGACCACCACAGCCTGATCGGGGCCGGGGTGCTGATCGCCGCCGCGACCGGGCTGGGGTCGCTGCTGTTCGGCTATCCGTTCCTGACCAGCGCCTTCGACTATTTCAGCCTGCCGCTGATCGGCGAGTTCGAGCTGGCCACGGCCATGGCGTTCGACATCGGCGTGGCCCTGACGGTGATCGGCGCGGTGATGCTGGCGCTGGCCCAGCTGTCGCGGGTGGCGCAGAGCGCCGAGAAGGAGACGCCGCCGGAGTCGCTGGAGGCCATGGACGTCGACCCCTCGCGCGCCCGACCCGCCGCCTCGCCGAAGGAGGCCGGCCAATGACCATGGAGCTGCTGATCGCCTCGGCCATCGCCGTGCTGACCGCCGCCGGGGTCTATCTGGTGCTGCGTGGGCGGACCTTCCCGGTGGTGCTGGGGCTGGCCTTCCTGTCCTACGCCATCAACCTGTTCCTGTTCGCCATGGGACGGCTGGTGATCAACCGGCCGCCGATCTACGACAAGGCGGCGGAGGCCTATACCGACCCCCTGCCCCAGGCCCTGGTGCTGACAGCCATCGTCATCGCCTTCGGCATGACCGCCTTCGTCGTGGTGCTGGCGCTACGGACCTATCTCGAGACCGGCGCGGACCAGGTCGACGGCCATGTGGACGGCCCTGAAGATGCGGAGGGCGGATCGTGAGCCCCGCCATCTCCCTGCTGGTCGTGGCGGCCGTGGTGCTGCCGGCGATCGTCGGCGCCGCCAGCGTGCTGATGCTGCGGCATCGACTGGATGCGTCGCGTCTGGTGTCCCTGGGGGCCTGTCTGGCCCTCGTCGGCATCGCCGCCGCCCTGGTGGTTCACGCCGCGGGCGGGACGACCGAGAGCTATGCGCTGGGCAACTGGCGCGCGCCGTTCGGCATCGTGCTGGTGCTGGACCGGCTGTCGGCGATGATGCTGCTGCTGACGGCGGTGCTGGCCACGGCGGTGATGACCTATGCCGTGGCCACCGGCATGGACCGCAAGGGCTGGCATTTCCACCCGCTGTTCCAGTTCCAGCTGCTGGGGCTGAACGGCGCCTTCCTGACCGGCGACCTGTTCAACCTGTTCGTCTTCTTCGAGGTGCTGCTGATCGCCTCCTACGGCCTGTTGCTGCACGGTCAGGGCGCGGCTCGGCTGAAGGCGGGGGTGCAGTATGTGGTCATCAATCTGGTCGGCTCGACCCTGTTCCTCGTCGGCGTCGGCCTGCTGTACGGCGTCACCGGCACGCTCAACATGGCCGATCTGGCGGTCAAGGTCGCCGCCGCCCCGCCGGGGGATCAGGGGCTGATCGCCGCCTCGGCCCTGATCCTGACGGTGGTGTTCGGGCTCAAGGCGGCGGTCGCGCCGCTGCATTTTTGGCTGCCGGGGGCCTATTCGGTCACCACCGGGGCGGTCGCCGCCCTGTTCGCCATCATGACCAAGGTCGGGGCCTACGCCATCATCCGCACCAGCACATTGATTTTTGGCGAAGACGCCGGGGCGGCGGCCTTCGTCGTCGGGCCGTGGCTGCTGCCGGCGGCGCTGGCGACCATGGTCATCGGCTTCGTCGGCCTGTTCGCCGCGCGCGGCGTACGGGCGATGGCGGCCTGGTCGATCATCGGCTCGATGGGGGTGCTGCTCAGCGCCATCGCCGTGTTCCGCGTCGAGGCGATGGGTGCGGCGCTGTACTATGTGCCGCATTCGACCCTCGCCGGGGCTGCCATGTTCCTGATCGCCGACCTGATCGCCAGGCGCCGGGGCGAGCATGGCGACTCCCTGACCCTGGCCCCGCCGTTCCGCCAGTCGGGGGTGTTGTCGGGCCTGTTCTTCCTCGCGGCCATCGCCATTGTCGGCCTGCCGCCGCTGTCCGGCTTCATCGGCAAGCTGCTGATCCTCGACGGGGTGCGGGCGGCTCCGGAGGCGGCGTGGATCTGGGGGACGATCCTGATCACCACCCTGATCGGGGTGCTGGCCTTCGCCCGGGCCGGCAGCCTGCTGTTCTGGAAGAGTTCGGAGATCGAGGGCGAGATCCCGGTCCGGGCCCTGCGCGGACATGTCGCCGGCGTGGCCGCGGCGGCCGGTCTGCTGGCGGCGCTGGCCGGGCTGACGGTGCTGGCCGGGCCGGTCACCGCCTATACAGACGCGGCGGCGGCGCAGCTGTTCGCACCGCAGGGCTATATCGACGCCGTGCTGGGTCCTGACGCGGGAGGCCGGCGATGATCCGGCGTCTGCTGCCCCACCCGGCCCTGAGCGTCCTCGTCGGCGTGGTCTGGATGCTGCTGGTCAACGAGATCACCTTCGGGGCCCTGTTCCTCGCCGTGATCGTCGGGGTGGCAGCGCCGCTGGCGACCAGCCGGTTCTGGCCCGACCGGCCGAAGATCCGCTTCGGCTCCGCCCTGCTGGGCTATGTCGGCATCGTCCTGTGGGACATCGTCGTGGCCAATTTCCAGGTCGCCTGGGTGATCCTGACCCGCCGCAACCGCGACATCCGCTCCCACTGGCTGGTGGTGCCGCTGGAGCTGCGGTCGCCGGAGGCCATCACCGTGTTCGCGGGGACCATCAGCCTGACCCCCGGGACGGTGACCAGCGACGTGTCCGCCGACGGCCGCGCCCTGCTGGTGCACGCGCTCGATGTCGACGATCCCGAGGCCGAGATCGCGCGGATGAAACAGAGGTATGAAGTCCGGCTGCTGAAGGTGTTCCGATGAGCGGATCGATCCTGTCCCTGGCCCTCGCCTTCGCCCTGGCCTGCGTCAGCGTGGCCATCCTGCTGAACCTGTACCGGCTGGTGCGCGGGCCGACCTCGGGCGATCGCATCCTCGCCGTCGACACCCTGACCATCAACGCCATCGCCCTGATCGTCGTGTTCGGCGTGGCGCACGCGACCCAGACCTATTTCGAGTCGGCCCTGCTGCTGGCCATGGTCGCCTTCGTCGGCACCGTCGCCTACTGCAAATTCCTGCTGCGCGGGGACATCGTCGAATGAGCCTGTTCGCCGAAATCGCCGTCGCCCTGCTGCTGGTGCTGGGCGGGGCCTTCATCCTGATCGGCTCGTGGGGTCTGGCGCGGCTGCCGTCGCTGATGACCCGGCTGCACGGCCCGACCAAGGCCAGCACCCTGGGCGTCGGGGCCTGTCTGATCGCCTCGATGATCTATTTCCCGGCGACCGGCGAGGCCTGGTCGGCGCACGAGCTGCTGATCACCATCTTCCTGTTCCTGACCGCCCCGGTGTCGGCCAATATGATCGCCAAGGCGCATCTGCACCGGCAGGGGCATGGCATCGATCCCAACCCGGCCGACGACATCGTCACCGGCCTGCCGCGGCCGCCCGGCGAAGACGACTGGGCGACCTATCACGGCGCCGCCGACGACCCCGAACCGGATCCGCAACAGGTCCCGCCGGCGCGCCGCGTCGACTGAGGCGGCGGCGCCCATTGCAGCCTTCGACGGTCGTGGGCATTTGCCCGGCATGCCCGTCGCCCCCGCCTACCGCCCCGACCCCCGCTTCTTCGATCTGGGGGAGGACTATGGCGACGCCGTGCGGGCGGCGGATTTTCCGCGGACCCTCCTGCGCCATCGCAACGACCGGGCGGCGGCGACGGTCGGGCTGGAGACGCTGACGGACGCGGAGTGGCTGGCCCATTTCGGCCGGTTCGAGCCGTTGCCCGGCCAGCCCGGGCCGGTGGCGATGCGCTATCACGGGCACCAGTTCCGCACCTACAATCCGGACATCGGCGACGGGCGGGGGTTTCTGGCGGCGCAGCTGCGGGCCGCCGACGGGCGGTTGCTCGATCTTGCGACCAAGGGTTCCGGCCAGACGCCGTGGTCGCGCGGCGGCGACGGGCGGCTGACGCTGAAGGGCGGCGTGCGCGAGGTGCTCGCGGCGGAGATGCTGGAGGCGCAGGGCGTGCCGACGAGCCGCGCCTTCAGCCTGATCGAGACCGGCGAGGCGCTGCAGCGGGGCGACGAGCCGTCGCCGACGCGCTCGGCGGTGCTGGTGCGGCTGTCGCACAGCCATGTGCGCTTCGGCACCTTCCAGCGCGCCGCCTATATCGGCCGGCCGGACATGATCGAGGCGCTGGTCGAGCATGCGCGGGCGCTCTACCACCCGGACGTGGCGGCGGGGGACGTGCCCGGCTTCCTGCGGGCGGTGGTCGAGGCCTCGGCGCGGCTGACGGCGCGGTGGATCGCGGCCGGATTCGTCCACGGGGTGCTGAACACCGACAATCTGAACGTCACCGGCGAGAGCTTCGACTACGGGCCGTGGCGCTTCCTGCCGCACTATGAGCCGGGGTTCACGGCGGCCTATTTCGACCAGTTCGGCCTGTACGCCTTCGCGCGCCAGCCGGAGGCGGTGTTTTGGGCCCTGACCCAGCTCGGCGGGGCGCTGAAGCTGGTCGCCGAGGCGGAGCCGCTGACCGATGCGCTGAACGGGTTCGGCCCGGCCTATATCCGCGAGCTGCGGGCGGCGTTTCTGGCGCGGCTGGGGGTGTCGAGTCTCGGCGAGGCGGCGGACCAGAGGCTGCTGGACACGACCCTGGCCCTGCTGCGCGAGGGCGGCGAGGCGCTGCGGTGGGAGCCGCTGTTCTTTGACTGGTTCGGCGGCTTCGCCTCGTCGGCGCGGGCGCTGGGCGGGCCGCGCGGCAAGCTGTACCAGGGCGAGGCCTTCGACGCCTTCCGCTTCGCCCTGTTCGAGCACGAGCCGGACCGGCCCGAGCGGCTGGAGCATGCGATGTTCGCGGCGCCCGAGCCCGAGGAGATGCTGATCGACGAGGTCGAGGCGATCTGGGCCGCGATCGAGGCGGACGACGACTGGGGCGCGTTCCGGGACAAGCTGGCGCGGCTGGCCGGGGCGCGCGCGGCCTGGGGTATGGCTGACTGCTGACAGCAGGCTGGCAACAGGGCGGCGGTAGGAAGTCCGGGCCGGGATGGTCCGGCGCCGTCAGGAAGCCGCGCCGTGTCCCGTCCCGTTCAACCGTCAGCCGGCGCCGGTCTTAAGGCGCCCGAAACCCCGTCCGCATTACAGGGAATTATGGATACGGCCACGCTTTGGCCGTCGGGGTCCCGCAGAAGGCGGTCACGGATGGTTACGGCCTCGCTTCGCGCCCTTGCGGAATGGATCGCTCGATCCGACATCGACACTGTTGCCAATAGAATGAGCGTCCCTCCCCGGGCGTCAGAAAAAATGAACACTCAGGTCTTCTCCCCCGCCCGCTCGCGCCTGAACGCGAGCTACCGCAATCTGGCCCTGTGGACGCTGCAGGGCTGGCTGGCGATGTTCTTCGTCGCCGCCGGCTACGCCAAGCTGAGCGAGCCGATGGCCAATCTGATCGAACTGATGCGCTGGCCGGCGCTGGTGTCCGAGAACATGGTGCGCGGCCTCGGCGTGGCCGAGATCGTGCTCGCCCTGCTGATCCTCGCCCCGCTGGTGTCGTGGAAGCACGGCCGCCCGCTGCTGGTCACCGCCGGCGCCGGCCTGCTGGCGCTGGAGACGATCATGCTGGGTGTTCACGCGCTGGGCCTGGAGACCGGGCTGGCGGTGACCAATGTCGTGCTGATCGCCATGACGGCGCCGATGCTGTGGATGCGGGCGCGGGAAGTCCGCTGACGCGCAGGGATGAGGGATTAGGGATGAGGGATTAGGGATTAGGAGTTGGCGCGCACCGCGCGTCCGGGCGTCCCGCACGCCGGACCTCTATTCCTCAACCCTAATCCCTAATCCCTCATCCCTAATCCCTAATCCCTCACGCTCCCTCCGAACCTTCCCTTTACGTCCACGTCAAGATCGGCTTATCTGCCGAAATGGCGACCGCCGACGACCATCGCACCTATTCGATCCGCCAGCTGTGCCGCGAGTTCGGGGCGACGGCGCGGGCGCTGCGTTTCTATGAGGACAAGGGCCTGCTGACGCCGGCCCGCAAGGGCCAGACGCGGGTCTATGACGCGCGCGACCGGGCGCGGCTGAAGCTGATCCTGCGGGGCCGCCGCATCGGCTTCTCGCTGCAGGAGATCCAGGAGATGCTGGATCTGTACGACCACGACAATCACAACGCCCACCAGATGGCCGTCGCCCTGCGCCGCCACCGGGCCCAGATCGCGGCGCTGAAACAGCAACGCGAAGACCTCGACGCGGCCATCGAGACCGCCGAGGAAGCCTGCGCCGTGATGGAGCGGAAGCTGGGCGAGTACCGCCCGGACCTGCTGCCCGGCGCCGAAGAATACGCCGATCTGCTGAAGGCCCGGCTCAATCCGGACCACGGCCACGGCGCCATCCACCAGCCCTTCAAAGCGAGAGCGTAAGTCCATGGCCTACAAGGCGCCCGTCCGCGATCTGACCTTCGTCCTCAACGAGGTTCTGGAGATCGACCGCTACGCCAACCAGCCCGGCTTCGCCGACGTCTCGTCCGATCTGGTCACCCAGATCCTCGAGGAAGGCGCAAAATTCGCCGAGGAGGTCATTGCCCCGCTGAACCGCGTCGGCGATCAGGAAGGCTGCAAATGGGATAACGGCAAGGTCACCGGCCCGACCGGCTGGAAGGAAGCCTACAAGGCCATGGTCGAGGCCGGCTGGCCCGCCCTGTCGGCCCTGCCCGAGCACGGCGGCCAAGGCATGCCCTCAGTCGTGGCCATGGCCTTCGGCCAGATGACGGCCGCGGCCAGCGCCGCCTTCTCGATGTATCCGGGCCTGACCGCCGGCGCCTACTGGGGTCTGAACGCCAACGGCTCCGACGAGCAGAAGGCGATGTATCTGCCGAAGATGGCGACCGGCGAATGGGGCGGGACCATGAACCTGACCGAGCCGCAGTGCGGCACGGACCTGGGCCTGATCCGCACGAAAGCCGTCCCGAACGGCGACGGCAGCTACAACATCACCGGCCAGAAGATCTGGATCAGTTCGGGCGAGCACGACTTCACCGACAACATCATCCATCTGGTGCTGGCCCGGATCGAGGGCGCGCCGGCGGGGATCAAGGGCATCAGCCTGTTCGTCGTGCCCAAGGTGTTCGTCAATGAGGACGGCTCGCTGGGCGAGCGCAACGCCGGCGCGGCCTGCGGCGGCCTCGAGCACAAGATGGGCATCCACGGCAACGCCACCTGCGTGATGGACTACGACAACGCCAAGGGCTGGCTGGTCGGGACCGAGAACAAGGGCATGGCGGCCATGTTCGTGATGATGAACGAGGCGCGGCTGGGCACCGGCCTGCAGGGGCTGTCGATCGGGACGGCCGCCTATCAGGCCGCCGTGGAGTTCGCCCATGACCGGCTGCAGGGCCGTTCGCTGACCGGACCGAAGAATCCCGAAGGTCCGGCCGATTCCATTATGGTTCACCCCGACGTGCGGCGCATGCTGCTGGAGGCCAAGGCCTTCGTCGAGGGCGGCCAGGCCTTCACCCTGTGGACCGCCCTGCAGGCCGATCTGCAGCACTCCGGCGACGAGGCCGAGGCGCAGAAGGCCCGCGACTACATGGGTCTGATCACCCCGGTGCTGAAGGCCTATCTGACCGACAAGGGCTTCCACGTCGCCTCGCTGGCCATGCAGGTGCACGGCGGCAGCGGCTACACCGAGCATTTCCCGGCGTCGCAGTATCTGCGCGATGCGCGGATCACCATGATCTACGAGGGCGCCAACGGCATCCAGGCGCTGGATCTGGTCGGGCGCAAACTGCCGGCCAACGGCGGGCGCGCGATCATGAGCTGGTTCGCCGACATCGACGCCTTCGTGTCGGAGAACGGCGGCGAGGGCCCGATCAAGCCCTATGTCGACGGCCTGGCCGACGCCAAGAAGAAGCTGCAGGAAGGCACGATGTGGCTGATGCAGAACGGGATGCAGAACCCGGACAATGCGGGCGCCGCGAGCACCGACTATCTGAACATCTTCGGCCTGACGGCGCTGGCCTATCTGTGGGCGCAGATGGCGATCGCGGCGCAGAAGCAGATCGACGCCGGTTCGACCGATCCGTTCTACGCCAACAAGCTGATGACCGGCCGCTATTTCGTGGAGCGGATCCTGCCCGATACGGGGGCGCATCTGGCGAAGCTGAAGACCGGCGCCGAAGTGCTGATGGCGATGCCGGCGGAGGCGTTCTAGAGACGCACTGATGATCTCCCTCCCCCTCGGGGGAGGGTCGTCGGCGAAGCCGACGGGGTGGGGAGGGCTCGGCTATCCAGCCGCGCCGTCGTCGCCCAGCCCCTCCCACCCGGCCCCGCCTTCGGCGTGGCCACCCTCCCTCGGAGAGGGAGGGTGAAGCTGAGCGTATGCCCATGAACGTCCTCAACGTCCCCGAGCCCGATTTCATGCAGGAAGAGGAGATCGTCCTCTTCTCCGACTCCGTCGGCAAATGGATCGACGAGCACGCCTCGCCTGAGGCGGTGCAGTCGTGGATCGCCAACTCCTCGGTGCCGCGCGAACTGTGGAGCCAGTCCGGCGAGGCCGGCCTGCTGGGCCTGTCGATGCCCGAGGAAGACGGCGGCATGGGCGGGGACTACCGGCATGAGGTGGTGCTGATGCGCCAGCTGGGCTGGAAGGGCGCGGACCATTTCGGCATCTCGCTGCACAATGCGATCGTCATGCCCTACATCTGGCACTACGGCACCGAGGAGCAGAAGGCGCGCTGGCTGCCGCGGCTGCAGTCGGGCGAACTGGTCGGCGCCATCGCCATGACCGAGCCGGGCGCCGGGTCCGACCTGCAGGGGGTCAAGACCACCGCCATCAAACAGGGCAACCAGTATGTGGTGAACGGGTCCAAGACCTTCATCACCAACGGCCAGCTGGCGAACTTCATCATCGTCGTGGCCAAGACCGATCCGTCGGAAGGGGCCAAGGGCACCTCGCTGATCGTGGTCGAGACCGACGGGGCCGAGGGCTTCGAGCGCGGCCGGAACCTGCACAAGATCGGCATGGAGGGGAACGACACCTCCGAGCTGTTCTTCAACGATGTGAAGGTTCCGGGCGAGAACATCATCGGCGGCGGCGAGGGCCAGGGCTTCATCCAGCTGATGCAGCAGCTGCCGCAGGAGCGGCTGAACATCGCCGTTCAGGGCGTGTGCGCGGCCGAGCGCGGGCTGGAGCAGACGCTGGCCTATGTGAAGGAGCGCAAGGCGTTCGGGAAACGGGTCATCGACTTCCAGAACACCCAGTTCAAACTGGCCGAGGTGAAGACCAAGTTGACCGTGGCCAAGGTGTTCGTCGACCACTGCCTGGGCCTGCATCTGCAGGGCAAGCTGGACGCCGCGACGGCCTCGATGGCCAAATACTGGGTCACCGACATCCAGGGCGAGGTCATCGACGAGATGCTGCAGCTGCACGGCGGCTATGGCTATATGAACGAATATCCGATCGCCCAGCTGTACAAGGACGCGCGGGTGCAGCGGATCTACGGCGGCACCAACGAGATCATGAAGCTGCTGATCGCGCGCACGCTGTAGGTGATCTTGATTCAACGTACGCAAAGACGTACGTTGAATGCATGAACGCCATCTCCGTCACCGAGCTCCGCAAGAACCTCGCCGCGAACATCGAGCGGGTCACGGCGGATCACGACTATACGATCATCACGCGCGAGGGCGGCAAGCCCGCCGCCGTGCTGATGTCGCTCGAGGATTTCGCGTCTTGGCAGGAGACCGATTACCTGCTGCGGAGCCCGGCAAACCGCGCCGAACTGCTGGCCTCAATCGCCGAAGCTGATGCCGGCAAGGTTGTGGTGCGCGATCTGATCGAATGAACATCATGTTCACCGGCCGGGCGTGGTCTCACTACCTCCACTGGCAGGACAATGATCGAAAGCTTCTCGCGAAGGTCAACGGCTTGATCAAGGAATGCGCTCGCACGCCTTTTACCGGCTCGGGAATGCCGGAACCCCTCCGCGGCGATCTGAGGGGTTGGTGGTCGCGACGGATCAATCAGGAACATCGGCTGGTGTATCGGGTAACCGACGCCGGACTGGAGATCGTTCAGTGCCGGTATCACTATTGATTCAGGACCGGGACTCCCGCGTTAGCAGGAAGAAGAAGGGCTCGGGCGTCAGGCGCAGGTCCATCAGGCCCAGCACCCGGTCGGGGTCGATCTGGCGGAAATGGTCGATGATCGGCAGGTCGTCGTAGATCATCGCCGCCGAGACCAGACCCCGGTGCGCCACGGATCGCAGGCGGGCCCTGGGCTTACGGGTGCTGATCAGCGGCTGGACGAGGCGGAACAGGCCGCGCGCGGCGTCGGTGCGGGCGATGCGCGGCAGGGCCAGAGCCAGGCCCAGCGGCAGCCGGGCCGGATCGAGGGCCAGCACCTCGTCCTCGCGATCGAACAACAGCGGGTCGACCCGCTCGGCGTCGACGAACCGCTTGCCGCGCCAGCCGTAGAAGGCCAGCAGGCCGTCCAGCGGGTGGCCGGTCGGCAGTTCGCCGCCGCGCCATGAGCCGATCATGGCCTCGGGCGTCACGACGGGCAGGCTGTCGAAGGCGTCGAGCGCCGCCGCGGTGGTCAGGCCCTCGTCGGCCCAGATCTTCAACCACGGCATGGTCCGGCCTCTCTCAATCCTGTGGAACGCAGCACGGGTAACGGTTTAGGAGAAGGCATGATCCGCCTGTTCGTCCCTACCCCCCTCGCCGCCGACGCCGCCGTCCTGCCGACGCTGGATCAGTCGCGCTATCTGAGCCAGGTGATGCGGCTGAAGATCGGGGACGACCTGCTGGTCTTCAACGGCCGCGACGGCGAGTGGCGGTGCGTCATCACCGAGGTTCTGAAAAAGGGCCTGGTGCTGAAGGCGGAGGCGCAGGTGCGGCCGCCGGCCACCGGCCCCGACCTCGAACTGCTGATCAGCGTGGTGAAGAAGAGCGCGCTGGAGTTCGCCGTCGAAAAGGCGACCGAATTGGGGGTGCGGCGCATCCGGCTGGTCGTCACCCACCGGACCCAGGTCCAGCATGTGCGGATGGACCGGCTGGACGCCATCGCCATCGAGGCGGCGGAACAGACGGGGCGGGTCGACGTGCCGATGATCGACGAGCCGGTGAAGCTGGGCGAGCTGCTGGACCGCTGGGAGGCCGGGCGGCGCCTGATGTTCTGCGACGAGACCGGGGGCGCGCCGGCGACGGCGGCGCTTCAGACCGCGGGTGAAGATCCCTGGGCCGTCCTGATCGGGCCCGAGGGCGGCTTCTCGCCGGAGGAGCGCGAGCGGCTGCGCGCCCTGCCCTTCACCACCGCCGTGTCGTTGGGGCCGCGCATCCTGAGGGCCGACACCGCCGCGATCGCGGCGCTGACGCTGTGGCAGGCGGCGGTCGGGGACTGGGAACGCCAACCCAGGGCCAGCTTATCGACCCCGCAGCAGAATGGGGCTTGAGCCCGCCGCCTCGCCCGCCCATCTAGCGGCGACACGAGGGGCTGGAACACCGCATGATCGACGCCGAACCGCTTACCCGCGCAGACCTGATCGGCGCCCTGTCGAAGGGCTCCAAGCCGAAATCCGAATGGCGCATCGGCGCCGAGCACGAGAAATTCGGCTTCGACATGTCGACGCTGCGGCGGCCGACCTATGAGGGGCCGAACGGCATCAAGGCCATGCTGGAGGGTCTGACCCGGTTCGGCTGGCGCGAGGTGCGCGAGGCCGGCCATGTCATCGCCCTGGAGCGCGAGAACGCCGAGGGCTACACCGCCTCGATCAGCCTCGAGCCCGGCGGCCAGTTCGAATTGTCCGGCGCGCCGCTGAAGGACATCCACGACATCTGCGACGAGACCGGCCGCCATCTGATGGAGGTCAAACAGGTCGCCGACCAGCTGAACCTGGGTTTCCTCGGGGCCGGCTTCGACCCGCTGTGGCGGCGCGAGGACGTGCCGATCATGCCCAAGGGCCGCTATGAGATCATGCGGGCCTATATGCCGAAGAAGGGTTCGCTGGGCCTCGACATGATGCTGCGCACCTGCACCATCCAGGCCAATCTAGACTTCGCGGACGAGGCCGACATGGTGGCCAAATTCCGCACCTCGCTGGCGTTGCAGCCGATCGCCACGGCCCTGTTCGCCTGCAGTCCGTTCACGGAGGGCAAGCCCAACGGCTTCCTCAGCGCCCGGGCCAATGTCTGGACCGACACCGATCCGGACCGCACAGGCATGCTGGATTTCGTCTTCCGCGACGGCTTCGGCTTCGAGTCCTATGTCGACTATGCGCTGGACGTGCCGATGTATTTCGCCAAGCGCGACGGCCGCTATGTCGATCTGTCGGGCCAGTCGTTCCGCGCCTTCATGGACGGAAAGCTGGACGCCCTGCCGGGCGACCGGGCCAACGCCAAGGACTGGGCCGACCACCTGACGACCCTGTTCCCAGAAGTCCGGCTGAAGGCTTATCTGGAGATGCGCGGCGCCGACGGCGGTCCGTGGAGCCGCATCTGCGGCCTGCCGGCGCTGTGGGCCGGGGTGCTGTATGACGCGCCCTCGCTGGCGGCGGCCTGGGACCTGGTCAAGGACTGGGACATCGCCGACCACGAGCGGCTGCGCCGCGACGTCACCCGGCTGGGCCTGAAGGCGGAAGTGGCGGGCCGATCGGTGCGCGACGTGGCCGTCGATCTGGTCGACATCGCGCGGCACGGGCTGAAGAACCGCGCCCGTTTCTCGGGCGGCATGGTCGACGAGCGCGGCTATCTGTCGGAGCTGGAAGACATCGCCGACAGCGGGGTGACCCCGGCCGACCGGCTGCTGGAGCTGTATCATGGCGACTGGCAGGGCGATGTCAGTCGGATCTACCGTGATTTCGCCTACTAGGCCGCCCGCCTGCCCGACGTCCCGGCCAGGGCTACCGAGCCGCCTTTCGCCCGGGCGGCGATCCATGCGGTGAGGCTGGGCGGTGCAGCGGATCAAGGTCCTGAAAAATCGATCAGCGAACGCTGAAAGACGCACTTGATTGTTAATCGCATTGGACGAAAAGTGCGGCTCCTCTCTCCCCGGGGCCCCCATGACGCCGACGCTGACGCCCATCTTGCACGTGCCCGATGTGCCGGCCTCTCTGGCCTGGTACGAAGCCCTCGGCTTCGAGGTGCTGGATGTCGATCCCCACGACGCGGCGGCGCAATGGGCCCACCTGGCCTATGGCGCAGGGCGGGTCATGCTGCGGACGAGCCAGGGGCCGGCGGCGTCCACGCCAGCCAGCGCCGACCTGTATATCCGCATACCCGCCGTCGACGCCCTGCATGCCGCCCTGCCCGCGACGGTGGAGGTGATCTGCGGGCCGAAGGACAAGGCCTATGGCATGCGCGAGCTGACCGTGCGCGATCCCAATGGCTTCGCCGTGACCTTCGGCGAGACCCTCGACCGTCCGTTTGAGTGTCGATAGGCTGGCCCTCGAAGGGCGCATTCCATGACCGGCAAAATCCATATCGGCGTCGGCGGCTGGACCTATGAGCCGTGGCGCGGCGTCTTCTATCCGTCGGACCTGACGCAGAAGCGCGAACTGGAGTTCGCCTCGCGAGCCCTGACCAGCATCGAGATCAACGGCACCTATTATTCGACGTTCAAGCCGGACAGCTGGATCAAGTGGCGCGACGAGACGCCGGACGGGTTCGTGTTTTCGGTCAAGGCCAGCCGCTACTGCACCAACCGCAAGGTGCTGTCGGACATGGGCGAGTCGATGGAGCGGTTCCTCAATGAGGGGCTGACGGCGCTGGGCGACAAGCTGGGGCCGATCAACTGGCAGTTCATGGCGACCAAGAAATTCGACCCGGTCGACTTCCAGGGCTTTCTCAAGCTGCTGCCGAAGGAGAAGGACGGGGTGCGGCTACGCCACGCCCTGGAGGTGCGCAGCGGCACTTTCGACACCGAACAGTTTTACGACCTCGCGCGCCGGTACGGCGTGGCCATCGTCTATGGCCAGGACGACGAGGCGCCGGAGTGGCCGACGATCGATCAGGACACCGCCGATTTCCGCTACGCCCGGCTGATGTCGAGCCGCGAGGACGAGCCGACCGGCATGACCTCGCAGGAGCTGGACGGCATCGTCCGGCAGACCCGTGACTGGGCCAAGACCGGCGATGTGTTCGCCTATTTCATCGCCGGGGCGAAGGTGCGTAATCCCGCCGCGGCCCGGGCCTTGATCGAAAAGCTGGGCTGACGCGTTGCACCTTCGGGTCGGCGCCCTCACCTGAAGGCCATACCCAAGGAGCCCTTTCGCATGCCCATCGCCACCCGCGCCTTCGCCGCCACCTCCAGCGACGCCCCGCTGTCGCCCTTCAGCTTCAACCGGCGTGATCCGGGTCCGGACGATGTTGCGATCGAGATCAAATTCTGCGGCGTCTGCCACTCGGACCTGCATGTGGCGAGGAACGAGCTGGGCGGAACCCGCTATCCGATCGTGCCGGGCCACGAGATCGCCGGGGTGGTGACGGCGGTCGGCGCAGACGTCAGCCGCTTCAAGGTCGGCGACCGCGTCGGCGTCGGCTGCATGGTCGACAGCTGCCGCCAGTGCCAGCCCTGCCTCGACGGCGAGGAGCAGTACTGTGTGCCCGGCATGACCCAGACCTATGGCTCGGCCGACCCCAAGGGCGAGGCTGTCGGGCAGACGGTCAACCAGGGCGGCTATTCCAACGCCATCGTCGTCGACCAGAACTATGTCGTGACCATCCCCGACAGCATTCCGCTGGACGCGGCCGCGCCGCTGCTGTGCGCCGGGATCACCACCTATTCGCCGCTGCGCCACTGGAAGGTGGGCCCGGGTTCGAAGGTGGCGGTGATCGGCCTCGGCGGCCTCGGCCATATGGCGGTCAAACAGGCGGCGGCCATGGGAGCCGAGGTCACCGTCCTGTCGACCTCCGACCGCAAGAAGGCCGACGCCGAGCGGATGGGGGCGAAGCATTTCCTGATCAACTCCGACAAGACGGCGATGAAGGCGGCGGGCGAAAGCTTCGACCTGATCATCAACACCGTCTCGGCCACGCATGAGATCGCCAACCACGTCCAGCTGCTGGCCAAGGACGGGACCATGGTCATGCTGGGCCTGACCACCGAAGGCCTGCCGGTCTACGCCATGGGCCTGCTGTGGCGCCGCCGGTCCGTCGCCGGCTCGCTGATCGGCGGCATCCGCGAGACCCAGGAGATGCTGGACTTCTGCGCCGAGCACGGCCTGGCCTGCGACATCGAGGTGATCGCCCCGGACCAGATCAACGAAGCCTATGCGCGGATGGAGAAGTCGGACGTGCGGTACCGGTTCGTGCTGGATATGTCGCGGATCTAGGGTCTGATTAGTGGTTAGTGGTTAGCGGTTAGTGGTTAGTGGCTGGCGAGCGCCTGTGTGACGGTGCGGCCAGCGCCGCCCTTCCGCAGGCCGTGACGCTGCAATCACTAACCACTGGCCACTAACCACCAGCCACCCTTCCCGCGCAACCGGCATCCGGCTAAGCATGGGTTGAAGGCCGCGCGTCAGACGGGGCTCCAAGGGACAAGGAAACGCACATGGCACGAGTGGCTCTGGTGACGGGCGGCACCCGCGGCATCGGCAAGGCGATCGTTCAGCGCCTCAAGGAGGACGGCCTGTCCGTCGCCGCCGGCTATTCCGGCAATGTCGAGGCGGCCGAGGCCACGGCGCGCGAACTGGGCGTCACGATCGTCAAGGGCAATGTCGGCTCGTTCGATGACTGCGCCCGCGCGGTCAAGGAGGTCGAGGACCAGCTGGGGCCGGTCGACATCCTGATCAACAACGCCGGCATCACCCGCGATGGCTTCTTCCACAAGATGACCGCCGACCAGTGGTCGGACGTCATTCGCGTCAACATGGATAGCGTGTTCAACATGACGCGCCAGGTGATTACCGGCATGCGCGATCGCGGCTTCGGCCGAATCGTCAACATCAGCTCGATCAACGGTCAGAAGGGCCAGATCGGCCAGACCAACTACTCCGCCGCCAAGGCCGGGATGATCGGCTTCACCAAGGCGCTGGCGCTGGAGAATGCGCGCAAGGGGGTGACGGTGAATTGCATCGCGCCCGGATATATCGACACCGAGATGGTCGGGGCCATGGACGAGAAGGTGCTGGCCGGAATCATCGCCCAGATCCCGGTCGGAAGACTCGGGAAAGGCGAGGAAATCGCCGACATGGTGTCGTGGCTGGCCGGGGAGCGTGCCGGATATGTCACAGGCTGCACCCTGTCACTGAACGGCGGTCAGTATCTGGTCGGCTAGGGCGCGGCCGCCCAAAATCCGCCGCGCAAGGATTCCACGACTGACAACATGGAGTTGACGGCAAGGGTCAGAACGGCGGGACGGCCGCTTCCGGCCGCGATGGCGATCGCCCTCGCGGCGGCGATGCTTTCGCTGCTGTCGTTCGCCCCGCAAGCCGCCGCCCAGATCCGCGGCAATGTCCAGGCCGAAGAAAGCCAGAGCCTGCGCGACCGGCGGCCGCAGCCCCCGAGCCTGCCGCCCGTGGGCCGCTATGTCGCCGAGTCCGGCGAGGGCTTCATTCTCGACCGGTCGGGCCGCCACCCGCTGCTGCGCTTCGACCGCCGCGACGAGACCTGGGTGCTGCGGCCCAGCGCCGCGCCGCGCGGCGACGTCATCTATCGCAACGACGCCGGCCAGCAGGTGCTGAGGGTGACCCCCGGCGGCGGCATGACGGTCTATACGCCGGGCGCGCCCGGGGGGTCGCCCGCCTCCTTCAACGGCTCCGGCCCGAGCCTGAGCCCGCCGACGCTGGGTCCGGTGCTGCTGTTCCGCCTGATGGCCCAGCGCAGCGCCCTCGTCAGTCAGGCCGTGGGCCGGCTGGTCGAGGTCAATCTGGACGGCGACCAGTCTGAATCCCTGTGCGTCGAGGCGATGATCGTCACCACCGAGTCGGTGGTCCGCATCGCCCGCTCGCCGAGCGCCCGGCAGTACATCGCCGATCTGCGCAGCATCACCATCGTCGAGGGCCCGCGCGCCGGGGTGACCTATTCGCGCGGTCGGCTGACGGTCACCGTCGATCCGGACGAAGGCCTGGCCGGGCGCCCGTCCTCGGCCCGGGTAATCCGCGCCATCCTGCCCCGCTAGAAACTGTCCTTGGCCGCGCGCCGCGCCGCGAACCCGGCGAGGTCGGCGGCGCGCAGGAAGGGATTGAAGGCCTTTTCCGCTCCCAGGGTGGTCGGAACCGTCGGCTCTCCCCGCTCGCGCGCGGCGAATACCTCAGCGGCGCGCGCCGCCATTTCCGGCCGGTCGTCGAGGCTGAGGGCGAAGCGGGCGTTGGCCGCGGAATATTCATGGGCGCACCAGATCGTGGTCTCGTCGGGCCAGGCGGCGAGGGTTTGCAGGCTGTCCCACATCTGCTCCGGCGTGCCTTCGAACAGACGTCCGCAGCCGAGGGTGAACAGGACGTCGCCGACAAAGGCATGGCCCCCGGCGGCGTCGCGGTAGACCACGTGGCCAAGGGTGTGGCCGGGCGTGTCCGTCACCTCCAGCGCCGTGTCGCCGAGCCGAACGACATCGCCGCCACGGACGATCCGGTCCAGCGGCGCGGCCTTGCGCACCTCCTCCGGTCCGACGATGGCGCAGCCGGTCGCCGCCTTGACCGCGCCATTGCCCTGGGTGTGATCCGGATGCCAGTGGGTGTTGAGGATCAGGTCGAGGCGGCCCCAGCCCGACTGATCCAAGTCGGCGAGGACCGCGGCGGCGTCGGGCGTGTCGATCGCGGCGACCGCCCCGGTGGCGACGTCGCGGGCCAGAAAGCCGTAGTTGTCGGACAGGCACGGAAACAGGCGTATATCGAGGCTCATGCCGCCTTGTAGCAGCGGCCCGAGCCCCGGCCTATGGTGAGCGGATGCGGCGCAGCATCGAGGACCTTCGCACCTTCTACGGCGAACCCGCCGGAACCCTTGCGCGCCGCTTGCTGGCGCGACGGCTGGAGGACGCCTGGGGGGAAGCGACCAACAGCGACGTGCTGGGGATCGGCTATGCGACGCCCTGGCTGGACGCCTTCGTCGGGGCGCGACGGGTGGTCGCCGCCATGCCCGGCGGTCAGGGCGTCGAGCCGTGGCCGTCCGTCGGGCGCAACCGCACGGTTCTGGTCGACGAGCGCCGCCTGCCGTTCGCGGCGGGCAGTTTCGACCGCATCCTGCTGATCCACGCCCTCGAAGAGGCCGACGACGCGGCCGGTCTGTTGCAGGAGGCGGTGCGGGCGCTGTCGCCGGCCGGGCGCATCATTCTGGTCGCCGCCGCGCGCGGGGGGATGTGGTCGCGGGTCGAGGCCACCCCGTTCGGCCACGGCCGGCCCTTCACCCGCCGCCAGCTGGAGCAGCTGGTGCGGGGAGCGGGGCTGGAGCCCACGGCCTGGTCGCAGACCCTGTATGTGCCGCCCTGGGGGCCGCTGCTGCCGTTCGCCGACGGCTTCGAACAGGTCGGCCGGCGCCTCATGCCGGGGGGCGCCGGCGTCATCCTGCTGGAGGCGACGCGCCGGGCCTACGCCCGCGTCCACCCGGGCAGCGCCGTGGCCGCCTCGACTGTGTTGAACCCCGGCTTCGCCCCCCATCCGGCGTCGCGCAACCGCCGCGGCGGGACCTGAGCCGCCCTGATCCGCCCCGGGGGCGCTTTGCAGCCGGACCGACAGGCCCTAAAGGGCGGGCATGCAGAGACTGATCCTGATGCGGCACGCCGAGGCCGAACGGGCGCCGGGGCCCGGCTCCGACCGCGACCGGCCGCTGGCGGCCCGGGGACGCGACGACGCCGCCGCCATGGGTCGGGCGCTGGCGGCGCGCGGCCTGCGCCCGGATCTGGCGCTGGTGTCGCCGGCGAAGCGCACGCGCCAGACCTGGGACCTGCTGCATGACGCCTTCGGCGACGTTCAGGTCCGCGACGACGCGGCCTTGTACAATGGCGAGGCGGACACCCTTCGGCGCCTGATCGAGGCGGCCGAGGACGAGGCCGGCTGTCTGATGGTCGTGGCGCACAATCCGGGCATCCATCTGCTGGCGGTGGAATATCTGGTCGAGGGGGCCGCTTCCCCGTCGATCCTGGACCGCATGAGCGGCGGATTCCCGCCGGGGGCGGCCGCCATCTTCGGCGTCGACGTCGCCGGACGGCCGACGCTGGAGGGCTATCTGCAGCCGCGCGATCTGGCGACCGGATGAGCGGGGTCGCCTACAAGCTGGTCGAGCGGGCGGACTGGGAGGCGGCGCGAGGAGCCGGCGCCTATGCCGGCTCGGCGGTCGATCGCGTCGACGGCTACATCCATATGTCGAGCGCCGGTCAGGTGGCGGAGACGGCGCGCCGACACTACGCCGGCCGGCCGGACCTGGTGCTGGCGACGGTGGAGCTGGCGCGGCTGGGCCCGGCCCTGAGGTGGGAGGCGTCGCGCGGAGGCGAACTGTTCCCGCACCTGTACGGCCCCCTGCCGATGGCCGCCGTCACCGCCGAACGCGCCCTGTCGGTCCGCGACGACGGGGTGATGGCGTTTGAGGATGGAGCGGTCGGATGGCCCTGACCGACTTCGCCGCCGCCGCCCTGCGCCGGCTCGATCCGGAGACCGCGCACCAGTTGGCCATACGCGCCCTGAAGATGGTCCCGCTGCCCACGCCGGGCGCGGACGATCCGGTGCTGGCGACCTCGTTCGCCGGCCTGAGCCTGAGCAATCCGGTCGGTCTGGCGGCTGGCTTGGACAAGAATGGCGAGGCGCTGCACGGCCTGTCGCGACTGGGCTTCGGCTTTATCGAATGCGGCTCGGTGACGCCGCGGGCGCAGCCCGGCAATCCCCGCCCGCGCCTGTTCCGCCTGGCGGAAGACCGGGCGATCATCAATCGCATGGGGTTCAACAACGCCGGGCTGGAGGCCTTCGCCGCCCATCTGGTGAAGCGGCCGGGCGGGGCCGTGGTCGGGGCCAATCTGGGGGCCAACAAGGACACCGAAGACCGCGCCGCGGACTATGTCGCCGGACTGACGCGGCTGCGAGGCCTGGCCGACTATGTCACCGTCAACGTCTCCTCGCCCAACACGCCGGGACTGCGCAATCTGCAGGGACGGGCCGCGCTGGACGACCTGCTGGGGCGGCTGGCGGAGGTTCGCGGCGGCGACGCCACGCCGGTCTTCCTGAAGATCGCGCCGGATCTCACCGAGGCCGAGATCGGCCTGATCGTCGAGGCCGCGCTGGACCACGGCATCGACGCGCTGATCGTATCCAACACCACGCTGGACCGGCCCGATAGGCTGATGTCGCCCTTGCGCGGCGAGGCCGGCGGCCTGTCGGGCGCGCCGCTGAAACACCGGGCCGCGGCGGCCCTGCGCGCGGCGGCCGCCGCTTCGGCCGGGCGGTTGCCGCTGATCGCCGTGGGCGGCGTCGATTCGGGGGCCGAGGCCTATGCCCGCATCCGCGACGGGGCTTCGGCAGTGCAGGTCTACAGCGCCCTGATCTATGAGGGGCCCGGCCTGATCGGGCGGATCAAACGGGATCTGGCGGCGCGCCTGCGGGCCGACGGGTTCTCCACAGTCGGAGCCGCCGTCGGAACCGCCCGTTGACGGAGCGTTAGGGCCATTTCGGCATGATGCCGCCCGGGCGAATTCGCCCGGTCCGGGGGAGTCGCATGGCGAACGCCAAAGCCGAGATGCGCGCCGCCGTCGACAGTTGGGCCGGAGCCATCCGCCAGCGACGCAAGGCGCTGGTGCAGCGGCTCGGCATGGCCGCGGCCTGCGCCCTGGTGTTCAGCCCCCTGCTGGGTTGGTCGGTGGGGGTCAGCTGGGTGCTGGGCTATTTCGCGGTCCAGCTGATCGACCTGTGGATCTTCAGCCCGGTCAACAGCGGCCGCACCGAGCGCCTGCATGGCCTGCGACGCTTCGCCGGCGACCTCATACTGGTTGCCAACGCGGGGTATTTCGGCAGCCTGGCCGTGCCTTTGTGGATCGTGGGCGGCCCCATGGGGGGCATCTGCGCCGCCATGATGCTGTCGTCCGGGGCGATCTATTCGATGATCAACGCCCCGCGCTCGACCTCCGTCCTTGTCCTGACGGTGACGCCCCAATTTCTCTATCTGGCCTCGACCCCCTTCTTCATGGCCGCGTTCGGCGCCTCGCCGGCCTTTCTCACGGCGGCTTCGATCGCCGTCGCCGTGTTCATCGCCTACTGCCTGTCGACCTGGCAGAGGATGAACCAGGCGCGGGTCGCCGAATCGGCGGCGCGGGTCCAGGCGGACGAGAAGCGGGCCGCGGCCGAGCGTATCATGGAGGGTCGCAGCGCCTTTCTGGCCATCGTCGGCCACGATCTTCGCACCCCGATCAGCGCTATCCTGACCGGCTCCGCCGAGCTGGAGCGGGGGGCCACGGACGGCTCCGCCCGCGCCCAGGCCCGGCTGATCAGCGACGCCGGCTATATGATGAAGGCACTGCTGGACGATCTGCTGGACCACGCCAAACTTGAGGCCGGCCATCTGACCGTGGAAACCGTCGACTTCAATCTGCGCGAACTGCTGAACCAGTCGGCCCGCCTTTGGCGCGGACCGATCCGTGCCAAGGGGCTGAAGCTTCGGATCGAGGGGGCGGCGATGGCGCCCGGCGCGGTCCGGGGCGATCCGATGCGTCTGCGTCAGGTGCTCAACAATCTGATTTCGAACGCGGTGAAGTTCACCGCCGAGGGCGCCATCACCCTGCGTCTGACGGCCTGGCCCGAGGACAGCGGCGGCCACGCCGTGCTGATCGAGGTGTCGGACACCGGCCCCGGCATGTCGAACAGCCAGCTGGGCCGTCTGTTCACCCCGTTCGACCAGACCGCCGACGGCGTCAGCTCCCGGCACGGCGGCACCGGACTGGGGCTGGCGATCAGCCGGCAACTGGCCGAACTGATGGGCGGCCGTCTGACGGCCCGCAGCGCCCCCGGTCAGGGCGCCAGCTTCACCCTGGCTCTTCGGCTCGAAGCCGGAAACGCCGGGTCCGCGGTCACACCGGAGTTCAACCGGGAGAGCCGCCACGCCATCGCCCGGGCCCTGTCGACCGCCACCCGGCCCTCCGCCGATGCGCCCCGAGCGCTGGCTCCGTCGCAGGCCCGTGAGGCCGCCCCGCGGGTTCAGCCCGACGTCACGGCGCCGACCGGCGAGGCCGGCGCCGGCGAGGACGAGGACCGTCCGATGCGGGTGCTGGTCGTCGACGACCACGACATCAATCGCCGCGCCATCCAGTTGATCCTGCAGCCACTGGGCTGCGACATCGCCACCGCCGCCGACGGCATGGCGGCGCTGAAAATCTGCGAGACCTCCAGCTTCGACCTGATCTTCATGGACGTGCGGATGCCCGAGCTGGACGGTCGCGAGACCACCCGCCGCATCCGCGCCGGCGGCGGCCCCAACGCCGCCGCGCCGATCATCGCGGTGACGGCCGACACCGCGCCCGAAGACATCGCCGCCTGCACCGACGCCGGCATGACCTATTTCGTGCCCAAGCCGATCACCGCCCCGATGCTGCTGGGAGCCGTCAACCACGTCATGACCATGGCTCAGGCCGAAGACGAGGCCGAGTCCGCCGCCGCCTGACCGCGGACCCCGGCGACCAGCCGGGCGGGGAAGTCGCCGGCCTTCATTCCGCATTCCCAGACCGTGACCACGCGCCAGCCCCCCGCCTCCAGCGCCGCGCGCGACGCCGCGTCGCGGGCGCGGTTGCGGTCGATCTTGGCGGTCCAGTAGGCGGCGTTGGCCTTGGGCTGGCGAGCGCCGCGGGCGCAGTCATGGCCATGCCAGAAACAGCCGTGCACGAAGACGACGGCGCGCCGGCCCTGCATGACCAGATCGGGTCGCCCCGGCAGGCCGGCGCCGCCGAGACGGTAGCCGATGCCGGCCGCGCGCAGAATGCGGCGCACGGCCAGTTCGGGCGCGGTGTCGCGGCCCTTCACCCGCCGCATCACGGCGCTGCGATTTTCGGGGGAGAAGACGTCGGTGGTCATCGGCAATCCGCGCTCAAGCAGCGAGCGGCCGCGCCGTGAGCGATAGCGCCCTTCCCTAGAGCTGCGTCAGCAGATGCTCGGCCGAGGACACCTTGAACTCGCCCGCCTGTTCGACGTTCAGCTGCTCGACCACGCCGTCCCGGACGAGCATCGAATAGCGCTGCGAGCGCTCACCCATGCCGAAGCCCTTGGCGTCCATCGACAGGCCGAGGGCGCGGGTGAAGTCGCCGTTGCCGTCGCCCAGCATGACGATCTCGTCCTTGCCGATGCCCTGGCTGTCGGCCCAGGCGCCCATGACGAAGGCGTCGTTGACCGACAGGCAGGCGACGGTGTCGATGCCCTTGCCGGTCAGGTCGCCGCGGTGATCCTTGAAGCCCGGCAGGTGCCGCGCCGAACAGGTCGGCGTGAAGGCCCCCGGGACGGCGAACAGGGCGACGGTCTTGCCGCCGAAGATCTCATCGGTCGAGACGGGGCGCGGGCCGTCATCGGTGGCGCGGGTCAGGGTGGCCGAGGGGATGCGGTCGCCGATCTGGACGGTCATGGCAGGCTCCGGGGGGTGAAGGTCGATGGGCACCAGATAGGCGCTGGCGGGGCCCGCGCCAACCTTTCCCTCGCCGCCTGGCCTTGCGCCGGCCGTCGCCGGTCCCGATGATAGAGGCATGGACCAATTCCATTCCCTCGCCGGGCGGCTGCTGGTGGCCATGCCGGGCATCAGCGACCCCCGGTTCGAGCACGCGGTCATCCTTGTCTGCGCCCATCGTCCGGACCACGCCATGGGCCTGCGGCTGGACCGGCCGGCCCCCGGGGTCGATCTGAAGAAGGTCCTGACCAGGCTGGATACCCCGGCCCCGGACTCCGCATTGGACCGGCCCGTGCTGGTCGGCGGGCCGGTCGAGCGCGAGCGCGGCTTCGTGCTGCACACCGCCGACTGGCTGGCCGAGGACGCATCGCTGGCCTTCGGCGACGGCCTGGCCATGACCGGCACGCGCGAGGCGCTGACGGCGATGGTCGATCCCACCGGGCCGCGCCGCTCGGTCCTGCTGCTGGGCTATGCCGGCTGGGGCGAGGGCCAGCTGGAGGAGGAGCTGGGCGAGAATGTCTGGCTCACCGCCGAGGCCGACGCTGACCTGATTTTCGACGCCGACTACGACGGCAAATGGAGCAAGGCCCTGGCGGGGCTGGGCGTCGACCCGGCGCGGCTGTCGGGACAGAGCGGGCGGGCCTGAGACTCAGGCCGACCGCGCCCGGATCGGCGCCGAGCCGTCGGCCAGCGACTCGTTGAGATAGACTTCGGCCTCCTGGGCCGGCAGGGCGGGGGCGTAGCCGAAGCCCTGGCCGTAGTGGCACTGGGCGTCGAGCAGCAGTTTGGCGAGGCCGGCGTTCTCGACACCCTCGGCGACCACCTCCAGCGACAGGTCGCGGCCGAGGTTGACGACCGATTTGACGATCTTGGCCGAGCCCTCGTCCTTGTCCATGGTCAGAACGAAATAGCGGTCGATCTTCAGCGTATCGAACGGCAGCTTGGCCAGCCACGTCAGGGACGAGAAGCCGGTGCCGAAATCGTCGAGCGCCAGCGAGGCCCCGGCCTCGCGCAGCCGGGTCAGGGTGGCGGCGGCGCGCGTGGTGTCACGCATGATGTCGCCCTCGGTCACCTCCAGCTTCAGCGCGCCGCGCGGCAGGCCGGAGTCCTCGATGATCCGCGCCACGTCCTCGACCAGATTGGCCCGTTCGATCTCGCCGACCGACAGGTTGACGCTGCAGAACAGTCTGCCCGCCGACGGATGCCGGACCAGCCATTCGGCCAGTTGCCGCGCCGCCTGGCTCATCATCAGCAGGCCGAGCTCGTTCATCAGCCCCATCTCGTCGGCGAGGCCGAGGAAGTCGTCGGGCGGGACGAGGCCGCGTTGCGGGTGGCGCCACCGGGCCAGGGCCTCGAACCCGGCCACGGCGCCGGTCTTCAGATTGACGACCGGCTGGTAGAAGGGCTCGATCTCGCCGCGCACGAAGGCGTTGCGCAGGTCGGCCTCGAGGGCCAGCCGGGACAGGCTGTCGGTCTCCAGCGCCCGGCCATAGGCGGCGGCCCCGCCGCGCCCGGCGGTCTTGGCCTGTTCGACGGCCAGCTCGGCGCGGCGCAGCAGTTCGGCCGCATCGGAGGCGTCAGGCCCGCCCTCGGCGGCCACGGCGCCGATCGAGACCGTCGGATAGATGTCGAAGCCGGCGACCCTCAGGGGCTGCTCCAAGGCCTCCCGCAGGCGTTCGGAGGCGGCGCCCGAGCCGCGCGGCACGAGGACCGCGAACTCGTCCTCGCCGACCCGGGCCGGACTGGCCTCCTGGGCGAAGGCGCCATTCAGACGCGAGCCCAGCGCGGCGAGCACCAGATCGGCCCGCTCATGCCCCAGCGCCTCGTTGAGACGGCGCAGCCGGTCCACGTCGGCCACGACCAGTTCGTAGTCACCGGGCTGGGTCAGGGTCTCGCCGGCGCGGGCGAGGAAGGTGCGGCGATCCAGCAGGCCGGTCAGGTGGTCGCGGTGCGAGGCCGCGAACTTGGTCTCCAGCGCCACCACCCCGGCGGCGCGCAGACCGTCCTCAAGCCAGACGCCGCGCCAGATGCAGGTTTCGGAGTCGCGCATGCGAAGGCGCACGGCGACCTCCGTACCTTCGGCCTGCGGCTTGAGGATGCGCTCGGCCAGCGACCGGTCCTGCGGAATGGCCACGGCGGTAAAGGCGGCGCCCGAGCACTCCGGGGCCAGCGGGCCGAGGCCCAGCGCCCGGGTCGCGCCGGTGAAGCGCATCTGGTCGTCAGACGGGGTCCAGATCCACAGGGCCGCATCGGCGGCGGCCAGCGCCTCTATCGCGGTCGTCGCGTCCCAGGCCAGACTTCTGGAGCGAGTGTTCACGACGCGCGACCGTTCCCGAGAAAACGGCCTCAAGGATCACCCGAGATCAGCCGCGGCGTCCAGCGCCCTCATTGACGACGCCGAACAGCAGATGATCTGCCCAAGCGCCGTTAATTTTGAGATAAGCCCGGGCCCGCCCCTCCAGCTCGAAGCCTGACTTTTCCAGCACCCGGCGCGAGGCCTGGTTGGTCGGGACGCAGGCCGCCTCGACCCGGTGCAGCCTCAACTCGTTGAAAGCGTGCGCCACCACCGCCCGCGCCGCCGCGGTGGCGTAGCCCCGTCCGGCGACCGGTCGGCCGATCCAGTAGCCGAGGGTTCCCGCCTCCGCCACGCCGCGGCGGACGTTCGACAGGGTGATGGCCCCGACCAGCGACTGGTCGACGTCAGCGAAGATGAAGAACGGGCAGGCGTGACCGGCCTCCATCTCGCGGGTGTAGATCGACAGGCGGCGCCGGAAGGCGGGACGGGTCAGGTCGTCCTCGGGCCAGGTCGGCTCCCACGGCTGCAAATAGGCGTGCGACTGCCGGCGCAGGGCGGCCCAGGGCTCATAGTCGGCGATGCGCGGGGGACGCAGGGTGACCCCCTCCCCCTTCACGACCAGGCCGGTCGCCTCATTGATCCAATCCAGCAGGGCCATGCGATCAGGATAGTCCCCGGGCGGTCAGCCGAAAAGGGCGTCGCGGAAGGCCGGTCCGGCCGCGGCGGCCGCCTTCGGACCCAGTACGGCGGTGGCCGCCCGACCGGGCGCCAGCAGCGCGGCGGCGGCGGCGCGGACATCGTCGACGCCCTGGGCGAGGGCGCGGTCGGCCATGGTCTGGGACGGGATGGTCGAGCCGAAGATCAACACCTGGGCCGCGGCCCGCCCGGCCCGCGCCGCCGGGCTCTCGTCCGACATCCACAGGCCGGCGTTCATCACCGCCTTGGCGCGCGACAGTTCGGCGGGCGTCGGGCCGTGCTCGGCCAAGGCGCGGATCTCGGCGGCGCAGACCCGGGCCAGCTCCACCGCCCGGTCGGCCGAGGCCCCGGCGTAGACGCCCAGCAGGCCGGCGTCCTCATACGGTTCGTGATAGGCGTCGATGGCGTAGGCCAGCCCCCGCTCCTCGCGGGCGCTCTGGAACAGGCGCGAGGCCATGCCGCCGCCGAGGATCTCGGTCATCAGCCGCGCCGCCGCATAGGACGGGTCGGCGGCCGAGGGGGCGGGCAGCTGGAAGACGATATTGGCCTGTTCGATGCGGCGCGACAGGGCGGCGTGGCCGCCGGTGAAGCGCGGCGCGTCGGGCGTCTCGGCGGGGGTCGCGGTCTGGTCGCCGAACCAGCGCTCGGCGAGGGCCAGCAGTTCGGTCTCGTCGACCGCGCCCGAGGCGGCGATCACCATCCGGTCGGGCGAATACAGGCGGGCGCGCCACTCGCTGATCGCGGCGCGGGTGATCGGCTTCAGGCTGGCGACCGAGCCGAGGATCGGCCGGCCCAGAGGCTGGCCGTTGAAGGCCCGGGTCTGGGCCATTTCGAAGACGTGGTCGTCGGGAGTGTCGAAGGCCTCGGCGATCTCCTGCGCCACCACATCCTTCTCGCGCTCGATCTCTTCGGGGTCGAGGGTCGGGCGGAACACCAGATCGGACAGCACCTGCATGGCCAGCGGCAGGG
Organism: Brevundimonas sp.; assembly: GCF_046295595.1. Classification (GTDB taxonomy): domain Bacteria; phylum Pseudomonadota; class Alphaproteobacteria; order Caulobacterales; family Caulobacteraceae; genus Brevundimonas. Next base: position 62,290 of record NZ_JBKBMX010000011.1, read on the forward strand.
AGCCGTCGAGGGCGCGGACCTCGAAACTGGTGCGCTCATAGCCGGTCGAGGCGTTCAGCGAACCGCCCTCGGCCTCGATCCGCTCGACGATCTCGCGCGCGCCCATGTCGCCGGCGCCCTTGAAGACCAGGTGTTCGAGGCAGTGGGACCAGCCGGAGCGGGCCTCGTCCTCCCATTTGGCGCCGCCGCGCACGGCGACGGTCAGGGCCAGGGTGCGCAGGCCGGGCATAGGATCGCAGACGACACGGACGCCATTCGACAGGGTATGGAGCTGGGCGGTCAGGAGGGTCTCTCTTCCCGGTCGTCGTCCGCGCGTTTCACGGCGGGCGGCGGGGTCAGTTTGCGGCGGAGCAGGGCGATATAGAAAGCCGCCAGGGTCAGCGCCAGTCCGAACCAGGTGATCGCATAGCCGAGATGGTTGTTGGAGAAGGCGGCGGGGGGCGCCGAGGGGCTCAGGGCCAGCCAGTCTGGATTGGACGAGGTCAGGGCGAACAGGGTCTGGGGGGCGACGGGGCCCTCGACCCCGAGCGCCCGGGCCATGGCGGCGTTGTCGCGGGCATAGAAGCGGCGGCCTTCGGCGGCGAGGGCCATCGGCCCCGGCGCCGGCGTCTCGCGCACCTCGGCGACCAGTTGCACCGGCGTGGCGCTGGCCCAGGTCGGGGGCCGGGCGGACACGACGTCGGCGACGAAGCCGCGGTCGACCAGCAGGGTCTGACCGTAGCCGGGATGCCGGCAGGCCGAGATCAGGCGGACGCCGGCCTGGCCCGCCTGGATCGACTGCAGTTCTACATAGGGCGCGCTGGCCAGGCCCGGGCAGGTCAGGGACACCTTGCGGAACTCGACATCCGCCGCGTCGAGGACCTCAGACGGCGCGGCCGGCGGGAGGGACGCCGCCGCCCCGGCCTGGGCGATCAGGTCCTGTTTCCACTGCAGCCGCTGCACCTGCCAGACGCCCAGCCAGACCAGCAGGGCCAGCAGCAGGGCCGAGGCGATCGTCAGGATCCAGGGAAAGCGGCGCATCAGTCGCGCTCCGTGCGGTTACGCATCTGCAGGGCGATCATCACCCCCTTGCCCGGCCGCATCAGGCCCAGCGACAGGCCGGCGACCAGCGGCAGGGCGACCAGCAGCATGGCCCAGATCGGCGGGTTCCATGCGATCTGGGCGAACAGGACCCCGAACACGACCGGAGCCCCGGCGATCTGCATCACGAAGACGGCCGCGCCGTCGCCGGTGTTGAGCCGGGTGAAGTCGAAGCCGCAGACGCGGCACTGCTTCACGACCTCGAGAAAGCCGGAGAACAACGGAGCCTTGCCGCAGTTCGGGCACCGGCAAAGCAGACCGGCGCGGATCGGGTCGATCCGCGCCGGCTGAAGGTCTGGAACGGGAGTCCCCTGCGTCACCCGAAGGCGACGTAGACGAAGGCGAACAGGAACAGCCAGACCACGTCGACGAAATGCCAGTACCAGGCGGCGGCCTCGAAGCCGAAATGCTTCTCCGGGCTCATCTGGCCGGCCATCAGGCGCAGCAGGCACACCAGCAGGAAGATGGTGCCGATCAGGACGTGGAAGCCGTGGAAGCCGGTCGCCATGAAGAAGATCGAACCGTACAGGCCCGAGTTCAGCGCCTCTTCGTTGAAGAACAGGTTCTCATGGAGAATGTGCTGGTACTCATACGCCTGGATGGCGGTGAACAGCACGCCGAGGGCGACGGTGATGGCGAGGCCGATCTTGGTCGCCTTGCGATCGCCGACCTGCAGGGCGTGGTGCGCCCAGGTCACGGTCGTGCCGGAGAGGAGCAGGATCAGGGTGTTCAGCAGCGGCAGCTGCCAGGCGTCCAGCACCTCGATGCCGCGCGGCGGCCAGGTCGACCAGGCGGCGGCCGTCTCGGCCCAGTTGCCGATCTCGGGCACATGGGCGCGCGCCTCGTTGAAGATCGCCATCTCGAAGAACATCCAGAAGAAGGCGGCGAAGAACATCACCTCGGAGGCGATGAACAGGATCATGCCGTAGCGCAGGCCGATCGAAACGACCGGGGTGTGGTCGCCGGCGCGGCTTTCCTTGATGACGTCGGCCCACCAGCCGGCCATCGAGACCAGCACGCCGGCGAGGCCGGCGAAGAACAGGGCCGCCTGTCCGTCGCCGAACAGGGCCAGGGCCACGGGACCCGACTCGGCCGGAACCAGACCCTTCATCCACACCACGGCGCCGATCATCAGGACGACGGTGGCGATCGATGACACCAGCGGCCACGGGCTGGGATTCACCAGGTGGTAGTCGTGATGCGGAGTGGCGTGGGCGTCGGCCATCTGAGTCTCTTGCAACGGTCGAGAAGCGGGTTGGGGCAGGCTATAGCGTCCGCTATCCGGCCGCGCCAGTGGCTGGCGCCGCGTTTGCGGCCAGGTCGGCCCCCCTGGTCGGGTAGAAGGTGTAGCTGAGGGTGATCTCGCGCACGCCGCGGCTCTCGCGGTCGGTGGCCATTTCCGGGGCGACGAAATACTGGACCGGGAATTTCATCGTCTCGCCGGGCTGGATGGTCTGCCCCTCGAAACAGAAGCACTGCAGCTTCTGGAAATAGGGCCCGGCCCGCTCCGGCACGACATTGTAGGAGGCCGTGGCGTGGATCGGCTGGTCCGAGGTGTTGGTCACGTCGAAGAAGGCCATGCCGGTCTCGCCGATACGGACCCGCTGGCTGACCTGTTCGGCGCGGAAGATCATCGGCAGGCCGCGCACATTGGTGTCGAAGCGGATCAGCACGGACTCGTCCAGCACCGTATCGGGCGCCTTCTCGGCCTTGCGGACGGTGCCGTCGAAGCCGGTCACCTGACAGAACATCCGGTACAGGGGCACGGCGGCGAACGAGGCGCCGGTCATGCCCATGACGCCGAGGACGCAGGCGATGGCGATCAGGTTCTTGCGGTCCATCGCGCGGCGCCTCACCCGGCGGGGGCGACGGGCTGGCCCGCCGCGACCGTGGCCTGACGCTGTTCCATATTGCCCGCCAGCTTCAGCACCGTGGTGGTGAAGACCAGCACGATGAAGGCCACCAGCACGGCAGCGAGGGCGATGTTTCGCTTCTTGCGCGAAGCCATTTGTTCCGGGGTCAGGCGCATCATGGCGGCTACAGGCTCATCGTTGGCGTCAGGCTCTCGACCAGCAGGGCCGCGAACAGGGCCATCAGATACAGGATCGAGAAGGCGAACAGGTTACGCGCCGGTTTGGCCTCGGCGCGGACATCATACAATGCGGCCTCTCGCCCCACGGCCTCGGCCTTGTCGGGCTCGTCCCCGGCGCGCGAGCGCCACAGCCGCGCGGCGAGGAACAGGAAGCCCAGCCCGCCGGCGATCGAAACGACCAGATAGACCGGCCCGCCCATGCCCGTGAGCCCGGGCGCGATGGCCACGGGGACGAAGGCCAGGGTGTACAGGAGGATCTGCAGCCGGGTCGATTTCGCCCCGCGCGCCACCGGCATCATCGGGATGCCGGCCTTGGCGTAGTCGCCGGCCGAATACAGGGCCAGGGCCCAGCTGTGCGGCGGGGTCCACAGGAAGATGATCAGGAACAGCAGCCAGGCCTGCCACGGCGTCGAGCCGGTCGCCGCGGCCCAGCCGATCACCGGCGGGAAGGCGCCGGCGGCGCCGCCGATGACGATATTCTGCGGCGTCCGCCGCTTCAGCAGCAAGGTGTAGAAGCCGGCGTAATAGACGATGGTCATGGCCAGCAGGCCGCCGGCCAGCCAGTTGGTCGCCATGCCCAGCAGCATGACCGAAAAGATCGACAGGATGACGCCGAAGGTCATGGCGTCCTGGCGCGACACCCGCCCCGCCGCCACCGGCCGGCCGCGCGTGCGCCGCATCAGGGCGTCGGTCTCGCCCTCCAGCGCCATGTTGAGCGCCCCGGCCGCGCCGGCCCCGACGGCGATGCACAGGATGGCGATGGCCGCCGTCAGCCAGCCGATCGCGCCGTCGGCCACGACCAGGCCGGTCACCGCGGTGAAGATCACCAGCGACATGACGCGCGGCTTCAGCAGCTGGAAGAAGTCTTCCGGCTGGGCGGTCGAGATGGTCGTGGCGGCGGCGGGTGAGGGCATGGTCTTTCTAACGTCTGAGGGCCGCCCCCTGTGCAGGAGCGGCCCCCGGTTTTTTCGTTCCGGTCGGACCGGACCTAGTGGTCGTCGCCCTTGACCACCGGCAGTTCGTTGAACTGGTGGTGCGGCGGCGGCGAGGACAGGGTCCACTCCAGGGTCGTGGCGCCTTCGCCCCACGGATTGTCGACGCCCGGACGACGGCGGATGGCCGCCTCTGCCAGCATGACGAGGAAGACCCCGACGCCGACGATGGTGACGACATAGCCGATCGACGAAACCTGGTTCCACAGGGTGTAGCCGTCAGCGTAGTCGACGTAGCGGCGCGGCATGCCCTGCAGACCGAGGAAATGCTGCGGGAAGAACACCAGGTTCACGCCGATGAACATGATCCAGAAGTGCGCGGCGCCGAGGAACTCGTTGTACTTCACGCCGAACATCTTCTCGAACCAGTAGTAGAAGCCTGCGAAGATCGCGAACACGGCACCCAGCGACAGGACGTAGTGGAAGTGGGCGACGACATAGTAGGTGTCGTGCAGGGCGTAATCGATGCCGGCGTTGGACAGGACCACGCCGGTCACGCCGCCGACGGTGAACAGGAAGATGAAGCCGATGGCCCACAGCATGGGCGTCTTGAAGCTGATCGAACCGCCCCACATCGTCGCGATCCAGCTGAAGATCTTCACGCCCGTGGGCACGGCGATGATCATGGTCGCGGCGATGAAGTAGGCGCGCAGGTTCACGCTCATGCCGACCGTGTACATGTGGTGCGCCCACACGATGAAGCCGACGAAGCCGATGGCGACCATGGCGTAGGCCATGGCGAGGTAGCCGAAGATCGGCTTCTTCGAGAAGGTCGAGACGATGTGCGAGATCATGCCGAAGCCCGGCAGGATCAGGATGTAGACCTCGGGGTGGCCGAAGAACCAGAACAGGTGCTGGTACATGACCGGATCGCCGCCGCCGGCGGGGTCGAAGAAGCTGGTGCCGAAGTTGCGGTCGGCCAGCAGCATGGTGATGGCGCCGGCCAGGACGGGCAGCGACAGCAGCAGCAGGAAGGCGGTGATAAGCACCGACCAGGCGAACAGCGGCATCCGGTGCAGGGTCATGCCCGGGGCGCGCATGTTGAAGATGGTGGTGATGAAGTTGATGGCGCCGAGGATCGAGCTCGCGCCCGCGACGTGCAGGGCGAAGATCGCCAGATCCATCGCCGGGCCCGGGTGGCCCATGGTCGACAGGGGCGGATAGGCCGTCCAGCCGCCGCCGAAGCCCTTGCCTGGGCCGCCGTCGACGAACAGCGACGTGATCAGCAGCACCCAAGAGGCGACCAGCAGCCAGAACGAGACGTTGTTCATGCGCGGGAAGGCCATGTCCGGCGCGCCGATCATGATCGGCACGAACCAGTTGCCAAAGCCGCCGATCATCGCCGGCATGACCATGAAGAAGATCATGATCAGGGCGTGGCCGGTGACGACGACGTTGTAGCCGTGCTTGGTCTGTTCGACGAGGCCGAGCAGCGAAACGCCCGAGCCTTCACGGAAGATCTGGATGCCCGGCTCGGCCAGTTCCCAGCGGATCAGGCCCGACAGGGCGCCGCCGACGATGCCCGCCATGATGGCGAAGATCAGATAAAGGGTGCCGATGTCCTTGTGATTGGTCGACAGGAACCAGCGGGTGAAGAAACCCGGCTTGTGGTCATGTTGCCCGTCGTGGTCGTGGGCGAGGTTCGCAGCTGCGGTGGCCATGGTCTTTGGGGCTCTCGCGTATCGTTACTGGGCGGCCGGAGCGGCCGGAGCGGGCGCAGCTGCGGTTCCGGTCGGCTGTTCGGTCGGGGTGGTGGCCGTCTGGGCCGTCGGGATGGCGCCGCCGTCGGCGGCCATCGCATCGGAGGAGACGTTGCGCGAGGCGACCGCACCGGTGGTGCCGGCCTCGATCTGCGCCGCCGTTCCGCCCGGAGCCTGTTCCGCCGTCCGCGGCGTCATCGAACCGCCCTTGGAGGCGACCCAGGTCGCGAACTCGGCGCGCGACACGACATTGATCTGAATCGGCATGAAGGCGTGGTCGACGCCGCACAGTTCCGAGCACTGGCCGTAGTAGATGCCCGGGCGTTCGGCGCGGAACCAGGTCTCGTTGACCCGGCCCGGGACGGCGTCGGTCTTCAGGCCGAAGGCCGGCAGGGCGACGGCGTGAATCACGTCGGCGGCGGTGACCAGCAGGCGGACATTGGCGCCCACCGGCACCACCATCGGCTCGTCGGCGGCGAGGCGGTACAGGCTGTGCGGCATGCCGCGCTGGGCGACCTCTTCCTCCGGCAGCATGTTGGAGATGTATTCGGGTACGCCCTGGTCCGGGTACTCATAGGCCCAGTTCCACTGGTTGCCGGTGACCTTCACGGTCAGATCCGGCTCCGGCATGTCGTGATAGGCGAACAGCAGGCGGAACGAGAACAGCGAGATGAAGACGAGGATCAGGACCGGCACGACCGTCCAGATCACCTCGACCAGGGTGTTATGGCTCCACTTGGCCGGGACCGGGTTGGACTTCTTGTTGTAGCGGACCACGATCCAGATCAGCAGACCCAGCACCAGCAGGCAGATGAAGGTGATGATCGGCATCAGGACGGCGTCATGGAACATATGCGCCTGATGCATCAGCGGTGCAGCCGGCGTCTGAAGCCCCACAGCGCCGTCGGTCGGCTGGCCAACCAGCTCTTGCGCCGCGACCGGTGCGGCGGCGAAAAGAGCCAGGGCCGCGGCGGCCATGCCACCGCTGATCAGACCCCGGGCCCGCGTGCCCATCCCCATGCGAGACATCCTCATAAACCGTTCTGTCGCAAACGCTTGCGAGTGAATCGCAAGCAGGCGCCTGGGCGGAGGCCCACGGCGGTTCTTGGCGGGGTCCATATCGCCCTCCCCCGCGATTGCCAAGCGATTGGACGCCGCACCCGCATCCGGGAGGCGGATTAAATCGCTGTCATGTTTCGCCAGCTACCTTGCACCACCAGATACCTTGCGATACCTCTTGCTCCATCAGAGGAGACGCCGAGGTGCCTGAAACCATTGAAATCCAGCTGAAGAAGGGAGCGCTCACCCTGTGCGTGCTGGCCCTTCTCAACCGCCACGACAGCTACGCCTATGAGATCGCCTCGACCCTGTCGGAAGCGATCGACATGGGCGAAGGGACGATCTACCCGCTGATGCGGCGGATGCAGTCCGACGGCCAGGTCGAGACCTATCTGGTCGAATCGTCCTCCGGCCCGTCGCGAAAATACTATCGCCTGACCGACGCCGGCCGGCGCGCCCTGGAGGCCCAGACCTCCGAATGGCGCGCCTTCGTCACCGCCGTCGAGGGCGTCATGAACGCCGACGCCGAACCGGCCCCGCCGGTCGCCGTCGCCAACACTCCTGCAGCGACTGCAGAAAGGGGAGCTGAACAATGACCCGCGCCGAATTCATGGGCCGCCTGAGGCGAGGCCTCGTCGGCATGCCGACCGCGGCCGCCGCCGAGATCGCGTCCGACTACGAGATGCATTTCGAGGACGGCGTCGCCGCCGGCCGCACCGAGGCGGAAGTCGCCGCGGCGCTCGGCGATCCCGACCGCCTCGCCCGCGAACTGCGCGCCGAAGCCGGCGCCCGTCGCTGGGACCAGGAAAAGAACCCGTCCGCCGCCGCCGCCGCGGTGTTCGCGGTGCTGGGACTGGGGGCGATCGACATCCTGATCCTGCTGCCCATCCTGATGGGCGTGGTCGGGGCCCTGTTCGGCTTCTTCATGGCCGCCATCGGCCTGTTCATCGGCGGCGGCGCCGTGATGGTCGCGGGTCCGTTCGCCGGCTTCCCCGGCGGTCCGCTCGCCGCGATCCTCGGCGGACTGGGCATGATGGCCGGCGCCACGGCGATCGGCGCCCTGACCGCCATCGCCACCATCCTGCTGGTCAATGCGACCGTCTGGTTCGCCCGCCTGCACTACCGGCTGCTCAAGCCGGCCCTTGAACCCCAAGCCCAGGCCTGAGGAGAGATTCGCATGATCCGCACTCTTTTGATCATCACCGGCGCAAGCCTGGTGCTCTGCGCCGCCTCGCTGGCCGGGGCCGCCGCCCTCGGCGGCAACGACCTGGCCCGCAACGGCTGGTCGTGGACCTTCCGCGAGAGCGGGCATGAGGAGACCATCCGCTTCGAACGCGCCGACAACGGCCCGAGGGTCACCCGCACCCTGGCCTGGGACGGGAGCGACCGGCTGGATATCGACGTCGCCGCCGACGTCACCTACGTCCAGGGCGATGAGGCCTCCGTCGAGGTCGTCGGTCCCCGCGAACAGGTCGAGGGCCTGCGCCTCAGCGCCGGTCGGTTGACCTTCGACGACGGCGACGAGAACGTCGAGGTGGTGACGTTCGGATGGCACAATAGCGACCGGCTGCAGATCACGGTCACCGCGCCGTCGGTCCGGACCTTCGACGTGTCAGGCTCGGGCGAGCTGATCATCCGCGACTATGACCAGCCCGATCTGGCCGTCACCATCAACGGCTCGGGCGAGGTCGATGCGACGGGCCGCACCGAAACCGTCGATCTGGACATCTCGGGTTCCGGCGAGGCGGACCTGTCGGGCCTCGAGACCCGTGACGCCGATGTCGACATCTCCGGTTCCGGCGAGGCCCAGGTCGGTCCCACCGGCGCGGCGCGGATTTCCATCGCCGGCTCCGGCGACGTGGATCTGACGCGCCGGCCGGCCAGCCTCACCCAGAGCATCTCGGGGTCCGGCGACGTCAATCAGCGCTGACCCGGGGCCGGGGCAACGCCCCGGGGCTTTTTCCCGCCGCGACGGAGGGTGGGGCCGGTGACTTCGCTGGCCCCACCCCCTATCTGAACGGCATGACCCTGCCCGTCTCGCCGCCCGCCATCCTCGAATCCGCCGACGTCACGCCCGACGAGGCCCTGTCCATCCTCCAGGAGGCCCTCGCCGGCGCCGACGATGGCGAGCTGTTCCTCGAACAATCCGAGCTGGAGTCGCTCGTCTTCGACGACGGCCGCCTGAAGTCCGCCGCCTATGACGCCGCCGGCGGTTTCGGCCTGCGCGTGGTGGCGGGGGAGACCGCCGGCTACGCCCACGCCAACGAGATCAGCGCCGCCGCCCTCCGTCGCGCCGCCGACAGCGCCGCCCTCGCCAAGGCCGGCCATGCGGCGGTGGTGGCCGAGGCCCCGCGCGCCACCAACCAGAGGCTTTATGACGCCGTCGATCCGCTGGCCTCGCCGGCCTTCTCGGACAAGATCGCCCTGCTGTCGGAGATCGACGCCTGGGCGCGCGCCCGCGACCCGCGGGTGGTGCAGGTCTCGGCCTCGCTGGTCGGCGAGCGCCGCAATATCGAGATCCTGCGCGGCGACGGCCGGCGCGTCTCCGACCTGCGGCCGCTGGTCCGGCTCAATGTCTCCGTCACCGTCGAGAAGGACGGCCGGCGCGAGAGCGCCTCGTCCGGCGCCGGCGGCCGCGCCGGCTTCGAGACCTGGATCGCGCCCGAACGCTGGCAGGGCCAGGTCGACGAGGCCCTGCGCCAGGCCCTCGTCAATCTGGAGGCGGTCGACTGCCCGGCCGGCGAAATGGACGTGGTGCTGGGCGCCGGCTGGCCGGGGGTGCTGCTGCACGAGGCCATCGGCCACGGCTTCGAGGGCGACTTCCACCGCAAGGGCTCGTCGGTCTTCTCCGGCAAGATGGGCCAGCGCGTCGCCGCCCCCGGCGTCACCATCGTCGACGACGGCTCCATCGCCGGCCGCCGTGGCTCGCTGAGCATCGACGACGAGGGCACGCCGACCTCGCGCACCGTGCTGATCGAGGACGGGATCATGGTGGGGCTGATGCATGACCGGCTGTCGGCGCGTCAGCTTGGGACGCGCGCGACGGGCAACGGCCGGCGCCAGTCCTTCGCCCACATGCCGATGCCGCGCATGACCAATACCTTCATGGAAGGCGGCAGGGACAGCCGGGCCGACATGATCGCCTCGACGAAGCGCGGCCTCTATGCCGCCAATTTCGGCGGCGGCCAGGTCGACATCACCAACGGCAAATTCGTCTTCCAGTGCACCGAGGCCTATCTGATCGAAGACGGCAGGATCACCGCCCCGGTCCGCGGCGCGACCCTGATCGGCGACGGGGCCACGGCGCTGATGAACGTCAGCATGGTCGGCGACGACTTCGCCTTCGATCCGGGCGTCGGCGTGTGCGGCAAGGCCGGCCAGGGCGTCCCCGTCGGCATCGGCCAGCCCAGCCTCAAGATCGGCGGGCTGACGGTGGGCGGCACGGCGGTTTAGGTCTGCGACCTAGGCGACGAGCGCCCAGTCGTGCAGCATCTCCACTCGGACCAAGGAATCTAGGAGCTCTCCATGTGGGTCCGCGCGCCAGTTGTAGCGCGGTGCGGTGGCCTCGTGGATCGAATGCACTTCAGCGGGCACGATGAACGCCACATCGCCCGCAACACCGATCCTCCCATCGGCCCACTGGAAAGTGGATAGATGCAAAACATCATGGCCTTTGACTTTCTGGCTCACGCGGTTGTCCAGCGACAGGCTCAATGAGTTGATGCCCGCCTCGGTAAGGGTGATCGCCTCGCTCTCATCGCACCAGCCGTCTACATCGCGATCCTGCCACAACATCAGTCGTTCGAACTCGGCGTCGTTCATATCCAAAACACCGTCGCCGTTTGTGTCCAAGACCCGCAGGGCCTCCAGATCGGATGCGGCGTTCGGATCGAGGCGTGTGAACACGAACTCGTCCATGGAATCGATCAGGCCGTTTCTATTCAGATCTATTCCGACAAGTCCATCGTCCGGCGCGACCCAGCCACCTTGGATATAGTGCTCGCCATCCGCCTCAAACAGCCGGACGTTCGCCGCCTCTGTGTTTGTCAGCAACTCGATCCCGTCCTGGTCGAGGTCCAGCACCACCGGAAACAAGTGCATGAAGGCGTCGCCGATGCCGTCGATGAAGTGGGAAATGGCGTTACCGATACCCGAAAAGAAGCTCGATGCGGCACCGAAGAAGTCGCCCTGCCAGAGGTTCTGAACGGCCATCTGCGTTCCGGAGAAAAAATCTTGGAAACCGGACGTGAAGCCGCCGAAAAAATCGCCGCCCGCCTCTACGAGCTCGCTCACCACGTTGGCCGCCGAGCCGAAGAACGAAATGAACGGAGCGGCCAGCAATTCGTAGGGATCGTGGGACTCAAGAAAAGACAGGACTGACTGATACGAGAATACCAAGTTCCCTGCGACATCGCGCAACACCCCGCCCCATGATTTGATATCATGAAAGAATGCAGCCCAATCTCCACGATTTTCTGGCTTCAGGTCAAATGGGTCGCTATTGGGATAGAGGTCAAAATACTCGTCCAACCATCTTTGTATTTGCGCCTCCCCCTCTGCATTTCTGCCCAATAAACCCTGAAATCCAAGTTTAGCACGAGCATAGGCCTCCCATTTAATCCATGCATCGTTTGATCCGTTACCTGCATAGTTTCCGTTACCAGGGACAAGATAAAGAAGACTACGATTTTCATTTACCAGATATTTTAATTGACCACGATATTGATGATCGTTCAGTATATCTTCCAATGGTCTGAGATTGACCACGCCAACATCGATTTCGCTATTGTTTATCATAGTCGCCCCCGCACAAATATCCCGCGCTAACGTCTAAACTCACCCCTCGATAAACGAGAGACATCAGATGGAGTGATCTCGCCGTCCCGGTCCAGATCGTGCGCCCGGAACGTCATCGCCGACTCCCGCGCGAGACGGGATCTCTGCAGGAATTCTCCCCCATCGCTCAGGCGGTTGAACCTGCTGACCTCCCGCCTCGTTGTGAGATTCTGGAAATCCCTCAGGCCGGCGTCCTGTGTATTCCTAGGGGGCAACCGACCGGTCAGGTATTCTTCACGCGAAACGCGAAGATCGCGGTCCACATCGTACAAAAGTTCGAAATCCCAATCCTTCTGGAGCCATTCTTCGCGATCAAGGCCGCCGCTGTCATTCCGATCATAGACGCTCATCGACAGATTCGCCCTCGCGGTCAGGATCGCACTGCGGTCCCTGCCGGGTAGATCAGGGGTGATCCGCAGGTCTTCCCCGGCACGGATACGATCCTCATAGTGCCGGACACAGGCGACAGCCTCGGCCGTGTTGAGCGCAATCCGCTCGTTCATCGGCAAAGCTTCAGCTTCGGCGCCCCTAGGCGCGAGAGCTATGCAGCCAAGAACAACCAGAAGCATGATATCGCCCCGCCAAGCTGCCACCTTAACATGAAAAAGGCCGCCAGCCAGATGAAACTGGCGCACCCCCCGTTTAGATGCGATCCAATGGTGCATCACTCGCGGAATTAACGGGGCGCCGGCGCTCAGGAAGTCCACATCGGCGCGTCCGAACGGTCGACCGGCACGACCGTCTCCTCGATGGTCGTGCCGTCCGCCTCTTGGGCCCAGGCTGGCGGTGGTGCGGCTGCGACAAGGCAAAGACCGATAAACAGAACTATGAATGATTTCACGACTACTTGCCGGCTCTGACTAGAACACTACAGTGCCCGCCAATATAAGAACACGAGCATGACAGCCCTGTAATGATGTCCGCTTATTAATCCACCTTGCCGGCTTGTAACTGGAGCTGACCGCGACAGGACGCCACACCTTCGTCACCGACGAGGGGACTCCTGAAATGACCAAGACCATCCTGCTGGCCACCACCGCCATCCTGTTCACCGCGGGCGTGGCGGCGGCCCAGACCGCGTCGGACGGGCCCGACCCGCAGGTCGCCCAGGCGCCGGTCCCCACCGGCCCGACGCGCCAGGACCCGCAGATCGACGCGGCCCAGCAGGGCGTGCTGGTCTTCACCCCCGACTTCTTCGCCGACCAGCGGCCCAACACCGCCCTCGACATGGTGTCCCGGGTGCCCGGCTTCTCGACCAATGACGGCTCGGGCAACCGCGGCTTCGAGGGGGCGGTCGGCAACATCCTGATCAACAACGCCCGGCCGGCGTCCAAGAACGACACGGGCTCGAACGTCCTGTCGCGCACGCCCGCCAGCCAGGTCGAGCGCATCGAGCTGATTCGCGGCGGCGCCCCCGGCATCGACATGCAGGGCTATTCGGTGGTCGTGAACGTGGTCCTCAAGACCGAGAACACCCGCCAGTCGATCCTGACCGGCAGCGGCTATTTCTTCGACGGCGGCCGGGACCAGTTCAACGGCTCGTACCAGTTCAGCGCCCGCGAGGGCGACCGCACCTGGGGCGTGACCCTCAGCGACGGCCTGTCGATGAGCGACTCCAACGGCGTCGGGCCGGTGGTCCGCACCGACGCCAATGGCAACGTCATCCGCCGCGAGTCCTATTTCACCGACACCTTCGGCGGCGGGCAGTCGATCCGCGGAAACTACGCCAGCCCGCTGATGGGCGGAAAGATCGACCTGACCGCCCGCCTCGGGATCAACGACTATCATAACGTCAACCTGCAGACCGGGCCCGACGTGCGTCGGGAAAGCCTCTATGACGAGGACGGCGACAGCGGAGAGGTCGGGGCCGTCTACACCCGGCCTCTGGGCGAGCGACTGAACCTGGAGACCCGGGTGATCCACGAGTGGAGCACCTTCGACTCCGTCTCCACCTCGCGCACCCGCATCGCCGGGGTCGACGATCCCGAACAGGCCTTCATGGCCGCCGGCGAATCGTCGGAGTCGATCCTGCGCGGCCTGGTCCGGTTCGAGCGGTCGCCGGCGCTGACCTTCGAGACGGGCGCCGAGATCGCCTACAACATGCTGGAGGTCGATCAGGCCTTCACCGTCGGCGGCGTCGCCGTGCCCCTGCCCTCGGCCTCGGTCAAGGTCGAGGAGACCCGCGGCGAGGCTTTCGGCAAGGCGACGTGGCGGCTCCGGCCCGAGCTGACGCTGGAGGGCGGGCTGCGGCTGGAGAGCTCGACCATCAGCCAGTCTGGGGATGCGGAGCAGGAGAAGAGCTTCTTCTTCGCCAAGCCGCGCTTCCTCGCCACCTGGACGCCCCGGCCGAACAACCAGGTGCGGCTGCGGTTCGAGCGCGAGGTCGGGCAGCTGGACTTCGGCGACTTCGCCGCCTCGGCCGACCTCGAGGATGAGAATGTATTCGGCGGCAACGTCGATCTGGAGCCGGAGCAGCGCTGGATCAGTGAACTGATCTACGAGCGGCGCTTCTGGGGCGACGGCATCGTCAGCGTCGGCCTGCGGCATGACGAGATCACCGACGCCATCGATGTGATTCCGCTGGACGACGGCCTGTCAGCCGTCGGCAATATCGGCGAGGCGACGCTGGACCAGCTGGCCGTCACCGTGGCCGTGCCGACGGACAGGCTGGGCGTCTCGGGCGGCATGCTGCGCCTGCGCAACACCTGGAACCACACCGAGGTGACCGACCCGACCACCGGCGAGACCCGGCCGATCTCGAACGTCAGGGCCAGCCAGCCGACCATCTCGTTCGAACAGGACATCGCCAGCTGGAAGCTGCAGTGGGGCGCGGCTTTTATCCCGCTGCTGACCGGCCAGTGGAGCTATGACCCGGACCAGACCTCGGGCTGGCGCGGGCACAACTATCTGGAGGCCTGGGCCGAGTACAAGCCGACGGCGACGCTGGCGATCCGGGCCCAGATCAATCTCTGGGACGACTTCGATATCGAGCGGACGGTCTATGCCGACCGGACGGCGGCCCGGCCCGTGGCCTATGTCGAGCACCGCTACATCGACCCGCGGACCTTCATCCAGATCCGGGTGCGGAAGACCTTCTGACTACGGCTGGCCGGCGCGATAGACGACCACGCCGTCGACGACGGTGAGCAGGGCCCTGCCCCTGGGAATGTCGGTTTCGGGCACGGTCATCAGGTCGACGTCGAAGGCGGTGAAGTCAGCCCGCTTGCCGACCTCGATCGTGCCCAGCTCGTCCTCGCGGAAGCTGGCGTACGCCGGCCAGAGGGTGAACATCTTCAGGGCGGTGGCGCGGTCCACCGCCTCGTTCGGGCGCCAGTCGGGGCCCTGGAAACCCTGCAGGTCGCGGCGGGCGACGGCGGCGTAGAATTCGATCAGCGGGGCGCCGCGCTCGACCGGGGCGTCGGAGCCGCCGACGACGATGACGCCGAGGTCGGCGAGGCTGTGCCAGGCGTAGGCCCCGTCGAGGCGGGCATCGCCGAGCCGGGCCGGCGCGAAATGCAGGTCGCCTATGGCGTGGCTGGGCTGCATCGAGGCGATGATCGGCAGGTCCTGGAACCAGTGGTAGTCGGAGGGTCGCAGGATCTGCGCGTGCTCGATGCGCCAGCGGACGTCGGCGCCGTTCGGGCGGTCCTCCGGCGCGACCCCGGCGAGGGCCTGCTGGTACCATTCGGCCACCGAGGCGTTGCCGCGGTCGCCGATGGCGTGGGTGGCGACCTGGATGCCGCCCTTCAGCGCCGCCTGGTAGAGAGGCACGATCTCCTGCTCGGTGATCTGCATCAGGCCGGTGGTGTCTGGCCGGTCGGCATAGGGCGCGAACAGGGCCGCGCCGCGCGAGCCGAGGGCGCCGTCGGCGTAGTATTTGATCGCCCGGGTGATGATGCGGCCGTCGGCGACGCTGCGCGGGCCGCCGGCGATCAGCTCGGCGGCGCCGTCGGGGGTGACGCTGTTGTAGATCCGCAGCGGCGCCTCGCCGGCCAGGGCCATGGCCTCCATCAGCGGCACGTCCTTCCACGGGGCGCTCATGAAGTGGACGCCGGTCCAGCCATAGGCCGCCTCGACTCGGAAGCCGGCGCGATAGGCCTCGCGCAGGGCGGCCGGATCGGCCTGTGGCATCAGGCCTGAGACGAGTTGTTCGGCGGCGTCGACCAGCAGGCCGGTCGGCTGGCCCGCCTCGTCCTTGAGGATTTCGCCGCCGGACGGGGCCACGGTGTCGGCGGTGACGCCGGCGGCGGCGAGGGCGGCGCTGGAGGCGACCACCGCGTGGCCGTCGGCGCGGCCGAGCAGCACCACCCGCCCCGGCGCGGCTGCGTCGAGGTCGGCGGCGGTCAGGAAGCGGGCCTCGGGCCAGTGGGTCTCGATCCAGCCGCGGCCGACGATCGGCCCTGCGGGATGGACCTCGGCCCAGGCGGTCAGGCGGGCCATGGCCTCGGCCACCGAGGCCGCGCCTTCGAGGTTGAGGGTCAGTTCGCGCCAGCCGATGCCGTCGAGATGGGCGTGGCCGTCGGTGAAACCGGGGAACAGGACGGCGCCCTTGAGGTCGAGGTCTTCGGCGTATTCGACGTCCGGCGCGCCCGCGGCCGTGCCGACGTAGAAGATCCGGCCGTCCTGGACCAGGACCACCTCGGCCGTCGGCTGGTCGGCCACGCCGGTGTAGATGGTCCCGCCGTGGATGCGCAGTTCTTGGGCCTGGGCGGTCGAGGCCGCTCCGGCCAGCAGGAGGGTGACGAGGGCGAGACGGGTCATCGGGTGGCTCCTGCGGGTGAACGGATGAGGGGTGGAGCCCTCAGCAGGGGAGGTCAAGCTTCGTCCGCCAGGCCCGGGTTTCACCCGGGTAAAAATCGTAAATGGAGTCCACTCCGTCCACTCCGTCCGGTTTCATGCGTCGCATCCCTTCCCTGACGCCCCGGCAGCCGCGCGATCGCGAGTGTAGCGGAGCGATACGCCAGAATCGGACGTAGCTGGCGCTGCGACCGGCGGCTTTCCATATCCGGTCGATGAAACTGTTCACCATCGGATACGAGGGCGAGCCGCAGGCCGCCGTGATCGAGCGGCTCAAGGCCGCCGGCGTCACCGTGCTGGCCGATGTCCGGGCGGTGGCGGCGTCGCGCCGAGCGGGTTTCTCGAAGACGATCCTCGGGGCGAGTCTGGCCGAGGCGGGGATCGAATACGTCCACCTGCGCGATCTCGGCACGCCCAAGGCCGGGCGGGACGCGGCGCGCAAAGGGCGGATCGGCGAGATGCGCGAGATCTTCGCCGATCACATGCAGGAGCCGCCGTCGCAGCTGGCGTTCGAACGGCTGCGCGAGATCGCGAAGGACCGGCCCACGGCGCTGCTGTGTTTCGAGGCGGACCACGCCGGGTGTCACCGGGCGGTGCTGGCCGAACGGCTGGCGAGTGAGGACGGGTTCGAGGTGGTGAACCTCTGACCCGTCCCCGTCGGCGTTACGCCGCCGCCTTCTTGCCTTCGAAGTTTCCGTAGAAGGTCTCGCCCTTCGCGGCCATGTCGCGCAGCAGCTGGGGAACCTTGAAGCGGTCGCCGTAGCGGGCGGCATAGACGTCGGCCTGGTCGACGAAGGCCTTGAGGCCGGTCTGGTCGATCATGGTGATGGGGCCGCCGCTCCACGGGGCGAAGCCCCAGGCGAGGATGGCGCCGACATCGGCCTCGCGCGGGTCGTCGATGACGCCCTCCTCCCAGCATTTCGCGACCTCGACCGCCTGGCGGTAGAGCAGGCGGCGCTTCTGGTCCTCGACCAGTTCGGGCGTCGAGTCGTTGATCGTCACCGGGGCCAGTTCGGACAGGCCGGACCACAGCTTTTTCGGCTTGGTCTCGTAGTCGTAGAAGCCCTTGCCGTTCTTGCGGCCATAGCGGCCGAGGTCCTCGACCATGGTCTTGACGATCTTCCAGCCGGGCAGCGGCTCATAGGCGTCGCCGAGGTCTTCCTGGGTCTGTTTGGCGATCTTGACCGACAGGTCGAGGGCGACGTCGTCGTGCATCTCCAGCGGGCCGCGCGGCATGCCGGTCATGCGGCCGATGTTGTCGATCAGGGCCGGGGCGTAGCCTTCTTCCAGCATGGCCAGACCTTCGGCGACATAGGTGCCGAAGCAGCGCGAGGTGTAGAAGCCGCGGCCGTCGTTGACGACGATCGGGGTCTTCTTGATCTTCATCACATAGTCGAGCGATTTGGCGATCGCCGCCTCGCCGGTCTTTTCGCCGAGGATGATCTCGACCAGCATCATCTTGTCGACGGGCGAGAAGAAGTGGATGCCGATGAAGTCCTCGGGGCGGACCGAAGCCTCGGCCAGGCCGGTGATCGGGAGGGTCGAGGTGTTGGAGCCGAACACGGCGCCGGCCTCAAGCTGGGCCTCGGCGCGTTTGGTGACGTCGGCCTTGATCTCGCGATTCTCGAACACCGCCTCGATGACCAGGTCCGAGCCCTTGATCAGGTCGTAGTCGGTGGTGGCGACGACCGAGGCCAGCAGGGCGTCGAACTTCTCCTGGGTGATCTGGCCGCGCGACAGGCGCTTCTTCAGCAGGTCGGCGACGTGGGCCTTGCCCTTGTCGGCGTCCTCCTGGGTGCGGTCGATCAGGATGGTCTCGATGCCGGCCAGGGCCTGCACATAGGCGATGCCGGCGCCCATCATGCCGGCGCCGATGACGGTGACCTTCTTCGGATCGGACTTGGGCACGCCGGCGGGGCGGACGGCGCCCTTGTCGAGCTCCTGCTTGCTGAGGAACAGCGAGCGGATCATGGCCTGGGCCTGCGGCGTCATCAGGGTCTTGATGAAGTAGCGGGTCTCGATGCGCAGGGCCGCGTCCATGGGGACCTGGGCGCCTTCATAGACGGCCTTCATCAGGTTCAGGACGGCGGGGTAGTTGCCGTAGGACTGCTTGCGCAGCATGGCGTTGCCGACGAGGAAATTCTGGATGCCGGCCGGGTGGTAGGGGCCGCCGCCGGGCAGTTTGAAGGATTTGTCGTCCCACGGCTGGACGGCCTTGCCGCCGCCCTTGATCCAGGCCTTGGCGGCCTCGACCTCGGTTCCTTTGGCGACGACCTCATGGACCACGCCGGCGCCCTTGGCGTCGTTCGGGCGCCAGGACGAACCGGCGCTCATCGCCGTCATCGCCGCCTGCACGCCGATCAGGCGCGTCAGGCGCTGGGTGCCGCCGCCGCCGGGGAAGAGGCCGACCTTGATCTCGGGCAGGCCGAGCTGGATCCTGTTGTCGTCGCCGACGACCCGGTAGTGGCAGGCGAGGGTCAGTTCGAGGCCACCGCCGAGGGCGAGGCCGTTGATCGCGGCGGCGACCGGCTTGCCGCAGGTCTCCAGCGCGCGCAGGGCGCCGTTCAGCTTCCAGCCGGCGTCATAGGCGTCCTGCAGCGAACCGCCGGCCAGCATCCCGCCGGCCATGTCGCCGAGGTCGGCGCCGGCGCAGAATCCCGAGGCCTTGCCCGAGGTCAGGACCGCGCCCTTGATGGCGTCGTCGGTCTTGATGCGTTCAACCCATTCCGGGATCTCGGCCATCACGCCCGAGGTCAGGGTGTTCATCGACCGTCCGGGGACGTCGAAGGTGATCAGGGCGATGCCGTCGGCGTCGACGTCGATCTTGAAGTTTTCCATGGTCAAATCCCTCGGCTCAGACGCGTTCGATGACGGTGGCGGTGCCCATGCCGCCGCCGATGCACAGGGTGATCAGGGCGGTCGACTTGTCGGAGCGCTCCAGCTCGTCGAGGGCGATGCCGGTGATCATGGCGCCGGTGGCGCCGAGCGGGTGGCCCATGGAGATGCCGCCGCCGTTGACGTTCATCTTGTCGTGCGGAATGTCGAGCGCCTGCATGTAGCGCAGCACGACGGCGGCGAAGGCCTCGTTCAGCTCCCAGACGTCGATGTCGGCGGTGGTCATGCCCAGTTTGGCGAGCAGCTTCTTGGTCACGAACTCGGGACCGGTCAGCATGATCGAGGGCTCGGAGCCGATCGAGGCGGCGCCGACGATGCGGGCGCGGGGCTTGAGGCCGAGGGCCTGCCCGGCTTCTAGGGTGCCGATCAGGACGCCGGCGGAACCGTCGACGATGCCCGAGGAGTTGCCCGGGGTGTGGACGTGGTTGACGCGCTCGACCTCGGGGTAGCGCTGGTTGATGACGCTGTCGAAGGCCATCTCGCCCATCATGGCGAAGGACGGGTTCAGCGAGCCGAGGGTCTGCATGTCCGTGTTCGGACGGATGGTTTCGTCGCGGTCCAGCTGGACGAGGCCGAGCTGGTTCTTCACCGGGATGACTGATTTAGAGAACCGGCCGTCGGCCCAGGCGGCGGCGGCGCGCTTGTGGCTTTCCATCGAATAGGCGTCGACGTCGTCGCGGCTGAAGCCGTATTTCGTCGCGATCATGTCGGCCGAGACGCCCTGGGGCACGAAATAGGTCGGGAAGGCGCTGGACGGGTCGACCGGCCAGGCCCCGCCATCGGAGCCCATCGGCACGCGGCTCATGGCCTCGATGCCGCCGCCGACGGCGAAGTCGGCCTCGCCGGCCTTCACCTTGGCCGCGGCCATGTTCACGGCCTCGAGGCCGGAGGCGCAGAAGCGGTTGATCTGGACGCCGGCGACGGTCTGGGCCCAGCCGGCCGAGAGGACGGCGGTGCGGGCGATGTCGGCGCCGAGCTCGCCGACCGGGGTGACGCAGCCGAGGATGACGTCGTCGACCTTCGAGGTGTCGAGATCGTTGCGGTCGCGCAGGGCCTCCAACACCTGGGTGGCCAGGCTGAGGCCGGTGATCTCGTGCAGCGAGCCGTCCTTCTTGCCCTTGCCGCGCGGGGTGCGAACCGCGTCATAGATGTAGGCGTCGGTCATGGGTGCGTCTCTCCTTGGGTCCCGACCGCTCGGCGCGCGGCGCCTCGCTGCATGAGGGACAGGGTGCGGATTCGAAACTCGCTGGCCAGAAACCCTACGCTTACGTCAACGTCAAGTATTTTGGCCGCGAACCGGCCGGTCGCATCACGGGGCAGCGTGGCAGACCGCCTCGATGTTGAAGCCGTCGGGGTCGAGGACGAAGGCGGCGTAGTAGTTCGGGCCATAGTGGTCGCGCAGGCCGGGGGCGCCGTTGTCGCGTCCACCAGCGCCAAGGGCGGCGGCGTGGAAGGCGTCGACGTCGGCCCGGGTTTCGACGCGGAAGGCGACGTGATTGCCCTCGCCGGGGCGGTCCTTGTCGGCGATGACGAACTCGGGCGCGTCGACGCCGAACATGACCACCGTGGCGTCGCCATCGCGCTCCTCGGCGAGGATGCGGAAGCCGAGCGGCGCGAGAGCGGCGACGTAGAAGGCGCGGGAGCGGGCGATGTCGGCGACGTCGAGCGCGAGGTGATCGATCATGAGCGGGTCTCCGTGTCGCGGGCCTCAGCGGACAACGCACGAGCCGGGAAACCGGTCGCAGCGCCCGACCGGGGCGCGGGGACGGCGCGAACGACTCTCAGCTGAGCCCGAGGCTGGAACGCCCACGCCGTCAGGGATTTTAGCCGGCAGACCCCATGAGTTCGAGAGGAAGACGACATGGCCCAGACCTATGAAGAGATGGACGCGATCGCCATGCTGAAGGCGGATCACCGCAAGGTGGAGGAAATCTTCGCCGCCTTCGAGACGGCGCGCAGCCCCGAGCGCAAGCGCGAACTGGCCGAACAGGCCTGTCTGGAGCTGAAGGTGCACACGGCGATCGAGGAGGAGATCTTCTATCCGGCCTGCCGCGGGACCGAGGTCGAGGACGACCTGCTGAACGAAGCCTATGTCGAGCACGACGCGGCCAAGGTGCTGATCGCCGTGATCGAGGCCGGCGGACCGGACGAGGCCTTCTACGACGCCCAGGTCAAGGTGCTGGCGGAGATGATCGAGCATCACGTCGAGGAAGAGGAAAAGCGGTCGGAGGGCATGTTCAGCCAGGCCCGGGCCGCCGGCCTCGACATGGATCTGCTGGCCGACCAGATGCGCGCCCGCAAACGCACGGCGATGGAAGAATATCAGGCCGGCAAGTCCGACAGCCCGCGCACCTTCCCCGGCGGCGACGTCGAAAGCGCCCTGACCGACGAGCCGTTCGGCGACGGCGCCGCGGTTCGCTGAGGCGGGCGATGCATTCTGTCCGAGCGGGCCTCTGCGCCGCCGTCGGCTTGCTGGCGGCCTGCGGCCCGTCGGCGCCGTATCTGATCGTCCAGCGGCCGCCGCCGACCGCGCGCGCGGTGCTGCCGGTCGAGCCGCCGCAGGACAGGCGGCCCTCGAACGATGTCGAGGCGCGCCTGCTGGCGGCGCACAACGCCGAGCGGGCGACCGTGGGCGTTCCGCCGCTGCGCTGGGCCGACAACCTCGAAGCCGAGGCGCGGGTCTGGGCGGGGGAGCTGATCGGCAGCAACCGTTTCGCCCACGACCCGGCCCTGCACGGGCACGGCGAGAATCTGTGGACCGGCTGGGGCGGACGCGTCTGGACGCCCGAAGAGATGGTCGGGGAATGGATCGCCGAAAAGGCGAACTACCGCCACGAGGTGTTTCCGAATGTCAGCCGGACGCCCGCCTGGAGCGACGTCGGCCACTACACCCAGCTGATCTGGCGAGACACGACCCATGTCGGCTGTGCGGTGGCGACCCGCGGCGACCGGTCGGTGCTGGCCTGTCGCTATGCTCCGCCGGGGAATATCGACGGGCGGCGGGCGTACTAGGGGCTGGCCCCTAGCTGACGTACCCCGCCTGCATCAGCTCGGCGATGTGGACGATGGCGACGGGGCGGTCGGCCTCGACCACCAGAAGGGTTGCGATCTTGTTCTGGGTCATCAGGTCGATGGCGTCGCTCATGCGGGCGTCGGGGCCGAGGACCTTGGGGCGCGGGCTCATGACATCGGCGGCGGTCAGGCCGTTCAGGTCGCGCGAGAAGGCGCGGCGAACGTCCCCGTCGGTGACGATGCCTGCGAGGGTTCCGTCCTCGTGGAGCACGGCGACGGCGCCCTTGCGGCCCTCGGTGATGGCGGAGACGACTTCGGCGAAACTGGCGGTCAAAGCGACGGTCGCGGGCGCCGGGGGGCGGTCGCCCATCCAGTCGCGGATGCTCTGCAGACTCATGCCCAGCTTGCCGCCGGGATGGTGCAGGCCGAAGGCCTCGGCGGTGAAGCCGCGGCGGTCCATCAGCACCATGGCGAGGGCGTCGCCCAGGGCCAGGGTCATCAGCGTCGAGGTGGTGGGGGCCAGGCCGTTGGGGCAGGCCTCGGCCACCTGCGGCATGGTCAGGCAGACAGCTGAGGCGCGGCCCAGAAAGCTGGCCGGGCGCTGGGTGACGCCGATGACCGGAATGCCCTCGCGCTGGCAGTAGATGAGCGGATCGCGCAGTTCGCGGCTCTCGCCCGAGTTGGAGATGGCCAGCAGGGTGACGTCCTTGCGCAGCATGCCGAGGTCGCCGTGGCTCATCTCGGCCGGGTGGACGAAGAAGGCGTTGGTGCCGGTCGAGGCGAGGGTGGCGGCGATCTTCCCGCCGATATGGCCGGACTTGCCCATGCCGGTGACGACCAGATAGCCGGGTCGCGACAGGATGATGTCGCAGGCGCGGGCGAGGCTGTCGTCGAGGCTGGTCTCCAGCGCCTGCAGGGCGGCGATGTTGAGCCGGATGACCTCGCGGGCGCGTGCGGTCATGGCGGCGGGCTCGGCGGACAGGACGGGGCTGGCGGCGTCGGTCATGCCCGCGATGTGGCGCATCGGGCCGGGATTCACAATCACCCCGGCGGCCGACGACCTTGCCGCGATGCGATAAAAAAACCGGTCGCGGGGTCAACCTTTGCCGGGGGACCGCGTTAGAAGGAGCCATGCGGACTTCACACCTAATCCCCGACGGCGCGCCCGCGCCGGCCGACGCCCCGACGCATCTTCCGCCGCCGCCCCTCCGACTGCCCCGCCCCGCCGCCCTGTTCCTCGATATGGACGGGGTGCTGGCGCCGCTGGCCGAGACGCCGGACGCGGTCGGGCCCCGCCCCGAACGGACGGCGGCGCTGCGCGCGGTCGCCGAGCGGCTGCAGGGTCGGGTTGCGATCATCAGCGGACGGACCATCGCCGAGATCGACCGCATTGCCGAAGCGAGCGCGGCCTCGGCGTCCGGCGTGCACGGGCTGGAGCGGCGTCGCGCCGACGGCTCGCTGGACCACGCCGAGGCGGCGCCCGAGGTGCGGGGCGCGGTCGAGGCGTTCGAAGATTTCGCCAGGACCCGGCCCGGCGTCATCGTCGAGGACAAGACGGTGTCGGCGGGGCTGCACTATCGCGGGGCCCGGGCGGAGGGCGAGGCGGCGCTGGCGCTGGCCCGGAAGCTGGCGGCCGAGACCGGGCTGACGCTGCAGGCCGGCAATCTGGTGGTCGAGCTGAAGACCCCCGGCGCCAGCAAGGGCACGGCCCTGACCGCCTTCATGGACGAGGCGCCGTTCTCCGGGGCGGTTCCGATCATGCTGGGCGACGACCTGACCGATGAGGACGGCTTCCTCGCCGCCGCGGCCCTGGGCGGGTTCGGCGTACTGGTCGGGCCGGCGCGCGAGACCGCTGCCCGATATGTACTGCCGGATGTGGACGCGGTGCTGGCCTGGCTGAACGCCGTCGAGGAGTGTGAATGACCACCCCCAATCTGGACCTCGCCCCGATCGGCAACTGCTCGATCAGCGCCCTGATCGATCGCAGCGGCCGCTATGTCTGGGCCTGCGCGCCGCGGGTCGACGGCGATCCGGTGTTCTCGGCCCTGATGGACGGCAGCGATCCGGAACACGGCTTCTGGGACATCGAGCTGGAGGGGCAGAAGCACGTCTCCCAAGCCTATATCCGCAACACGCCGGTGCTGCGCACCGTGCTGACGGCGGAGGACGGCGCCTCGGTCGAGATCATCGACTTCGCGCCGCGCCATCCCAAGCACAGCCGCACCTACCGGCCGCTGGCCTTCGCCAGGATCATCCGGCCGCTGGAGGGCTCGCCGCGCATCCGCGTGCGGCTGCGGCCGTCCGCCGAATGGGGCGCGCGGCCGGCCGAGCGGACCAGCGGCTCGAACCACATCCGCTATCTGTGCACCGATGTGACCTTCCGCCTGACCACCGATTGCCCGGTGTCGCACATCCTCAATGAGCGGATCTTCCGGCTGGAGCGGCCGCACGCCTTCTTCTTCGGCCCCGACGAGGGCTACGACCAGGACGTCGGCCCGGGGGTCTCGTCGGCGCTGGATCGCACCGTCGCCTATTGGCAGGACTGGGTCCGTACCCTGTATCTGCCGCTGGACTGGCAGGACGCCGTCATGCGCGCCGCCATCACCCTGAAGCTGTGCGCCTATGAGGAGACCGGGGCGATCGTCGCGGCGATGACCACCTCGGTGCCCGAGTTCCCCGAGAGCGGGCGCAACTGGGACTATCGCTACTGCTGGATCCGCGACGCCTATTATGTGGTGCGGGCGCTGAACCGGCTGGGCGCGGTGGACATTCTCGAGAACTACCTCGGCTATCTGCGCAATCTGGTCGACGACTCGGCCGGGGGCCATGTGCAGCCGGTCTATGGCGTCGGGCTGGAGCCGGGCATCGGCGAGCGGATCGTCGAGAGCGTCGAGGGCTATCGCGGTATGAAGCCGGTGCGCATCGGCAACCAGGCGCACGAGCACCTGCAACACGACGTCTACGGCCAGATCGTCCTGCCGCTGGTGCAGAGCTTCTACGATCAACGGCTGTTGCGGCCGGGCACGATCGACGACTTCCACGCCCTGGAGAAGGTCGGCGAGCGCGCCTTCGCCATGCACGACCAAGTCGACGCAGGCCTGTGGGAGTTCCGCACCATCGCCCGGGTGCACACCTATTCCTCGGTGATGTGCTGGGCCGCCTGCGACCGGCTGGCCAAGGCGGCCGATCATCTGGGCCTGCAGTCGCGCGGCGAGGTCTGGCGCGATCGGGCGCAGGTCATTCGCCAGCGGATCGAAAACGAGGCCTTCCTGCCGGACGAGGGCCGGTTCGCCGCCAGTTTCGGCAATCGCGAGCTGGACGCCTCGCTGCTGCAATTGACCGACCTGGGTTTCCTCGATCCGATGGACCCGCGACAGGTGAAGACTTTCGAAGCGATCGAGCGCGACCTGAAGAAGGGGCCGTATCTGTTCCGCTATGTCGAGGCGGACGATTTCGGCGAGCCGGAGACGGCGTTCAACTTCTGCACCTTCTGGTTCATCGAGGCCCTGCACCTGAACGGCCGCACCGAGGAGGCCCGCGAGATCTTCGAGGAGATGCTGAGCCGGCGTACCAACGCGGGCCTGCTGTCGGAGGATCTGTCGCTGGGGGACAAGGAGCTGTGGGGCAACTATCCGCAGACCTATTCGCTGGTCGGCATCATCAACTGCGCGGTCCTGCTGAGCCGGTCGTGGACGGACGCGCGATGAGCCGCCTCACGCAATCGCGTTGCGACCATCCGCCGGCCGTGGAGGTTTTCACGCCATGAGCCGCCTGATCGTCGTTTCCAACCGTGTCTCCGCGCCAAAGGACCCCGCAGCAGGATCGGCGGGCGGGCTGGCCATGGCCCTGTCGGCGGCGCTGCGGAAATACGATGGCCTGTGGTTCGGCTGGTCGGGGGAAACGGTCGAACAGTTCACGGGCGAGCTCAAGATGGAGGATCGCGACGGCGTCACCGTCGGCCTTGTCGATCTCGAGGCCCAGGACGTCGATGAATACTACAACGGCTACGCCAACAAGACCCTGTGGCCGCTGTTCCACCACCGGGTCGATCTGACCGCCTACGAGCGTTCATATGGCGAAGGATACGAGCGCACCAACGCCCGGTTCGCCGACGTTCTGGCCCCCCTGATCGAGCCGGACGACATCATCTGGATCCACGACTACCACATGATTCCGCTGGCCCGGGACCTTCGGCGCCGGGGGGTGAAGAACCGGATCGGCTTCTTCCTTCACACGCCCTGGCCCGTGCGCCAGCTGCTGGTGACCTTGCCGCACCATCGCCGGCTGGTGGAGGCGATGTTCGACTATGACCTGATCGGCTTCCACACCCGTGAGTGGCTGGACCTGTTCCGGGACTATGTGGCGGCGGAGCCGAGCGTGAACGGCAAGCTGCTGCCCAATGACGCGCTGGAGGCCTTCGGCAAGACGGTCCAGACCGGCGTCTTCCCGATCGGCATCGACGTCGACGGCTTCATCGCGGCGGGAAATTCCCCACTCGGAATCCGGACCTATGACCGGATGGCGGCCTCGGCGGCCTTCCGCTCGCTGATCGTCGGCGTCGACCGGCTGGACTATTCCAAGGGCCTGGAGGAGCGCCTGCTCGGCTATGAGCAGTTTCTCGAGACCCATGCGGACATGCGATCCCAGGTCCTGCTGCTGCAGGTCACGCCCATTTCGCGCGACGAGGTCGATTCCTACCAGGACATCCGCGGCCGGCTGGATGCGCTCGCAGGCCGCATCAACGGCGCCTATGCCGAGATGGACTGGCAGCCGATCCGCTATCTGAACCGCACCTATCGCCGGGACCAGCTGGCGGGGATTTACCGCGCGGCTCGGGTGGGGCTGGTGACGCCCCTGCGCGACGGCATGAATCTGGTGGCCAAGGAATATGTCGCGGCCCAGAACCCGGACGATCCCGGCGTTCTGGTGCTTTCGCGCTTCGCCGGGGCGGCCGAAGAGATGGACGAGGCCCTGCTGGTCAATCCGTTCAGCCGCGAGGAGCTGTCCGACGCGATCCAGCGGGCGCTGACCATGCCGCTGGAAGAGCGCAAGCGGAAATGGGAGTGCCTGATGAAGGTGGTGCGCGACACCGACGTCGGCATCTGGCGCGACGATTTCGTCGCCTCCCTGCGGGCGGTGGTCGACCCCGCCGACGACGGCACGGGCGCCGCCGCCGACGCGGCCTGAACGGCTCAGGCGGCTTCGCTCCGGATCATCCCGTCGTCCCTGGCCATGGCGCGCTGGTGCGCCGGGCGGGCCTGAAGCCGGCCGAGATAGTCGTCGATCAGCGGGCTTTCGGGCAGGTGCTCACGCGCCCAGGCCAGCGTACTGCCGATCATCACATCGGCCACGGTGAATGTGTCGCCCATCAGACAGGGGCCGACCCAGAGCGCCTCCAGCAGGCGCGCCATGGCCGCCTCATAACGCTCCAGCGCGCGGGGATCGGTTTGCGTCGCGCCGGAGGCCTTGCTCCAGATCGCCGGCTCCAGCTCGCCCGCAGTCCAGCAGATCCACGTCAGGAGCGGTCCCCGTTGCGGAGACTCCGGCGGGAAGCCCAGCCCGGCCTCTGGATGCAGGCCGGTCAGATACAGCGCCACGGCCGCCGATTCCGAGATCAGGGCTCCGTCGTGGACGAGGGCCGGAACCTTGCCGTCCGGGTGCGGATTCCGCGGATCGCGAGCGCCCGTCCCGTCCATGCGCTGGATGTCGCAATATTCGATGCGGCAGTCGGCCCCCAGCTCCTCGATCAACCAGACCAGACGCGACGAGCGCGATCGCGGGGCGTGAAACAGCGTCAGCATAGGACTTCTCCCTCCATGGCCCCGCGAAACCGCCGGACATGACGGATTGACTATCGCTACCCTGCTGCCAGCATGCTGTCAGCAGGGTGGGACAAGACTTGGCGGATGAGACGCGCGGACCGGCTTTTCCAGATCATCCAGATGCTGCGACGGTCGTCGAAACCGGTGACGGCGGACGCCATCGCGGCCGAGCTGGAGACGTCGAAACGGTCTATCTATCGCGACATCGCCACCCTGATGGCCCAGCGCGTGCCGATCCGGGGCGAGGCCGGGATCGGCTATGTGCTGGAGGGCGGATTCGACATGCCGCCGCTGATGCTGACCTCGGACGAGATCGAGGCGGCGGTGCTCGGGGCGCAGTGGGTGGCGGGCCGGGGCGATCCGGCCCTGGCGCGCGCGGCGACCGATCTGATCGCCAAGATTGCCGCCACCGTGCCGGAACGGCTGCGACCGGTGGTGCTGGAGCCGGCGGTGGCCAGCCCGCCGGTCTGGGAACCGCGTAAGGACGACGCCCTCGACATGGCCCGGGTGCGGGCCTCGATTCACGCCGGACGCAAGCTGGAACTGGTCTATCGCGACGAGCAGGAGCGCGAGAGCCGGCGCGTCATCTGGCCCTTCCTGGTCGGCTATCGCGAGACGACGCGGCTGCTGGTTGGCTGGTGCGAACTGCGCGGCGACTTCCGCACCTTCCGAACCGACCGGGTTGTCGAGGCCGCGTATCTGGAGGACCGGTATCCCGGACGGCCGGCGGTGCTGCGCGCGCGCTGGCAGACGATCCGGGAAGCCAAGTGGAAGGCCCGCGGCTGCGACGGTCAGCCGCCGCGACCTCAGTAGATCTCGATCAGACCCGCCGCGCCCATGCCGCCGCCGACGCACATGGTGACGACGCCGTATTTGGCGCCGCGCCGCTTGCCCTCGATCAGGACATGGCCGGTCATGCGCGCGCCGGACATGCCGTAGGGGTGGCCGATCGAGATGGCGCCGCCGGAGACGTTGAGCCGGTCGTCCGGGATGCCGAGCCGGTCGCGGCAATAGATCACCTGGACGGCGAAGGCCTCGTTGAGCTCCCAGATGCCGATGTCGTCGACGGTCAGGCCGTGGCGCTCCAGCAGACGGGGCACGGCGAAGACCGGGCCGATGCCCATCTCGTCCGGTTCGCAGCCGGCCACGGCCATGCCGCGGAAGGCGCCGAGCGGCTGCAGGCCGCGCCGTTCGGCCTCCCTGGCCTCCATCAGGACGCTGGCCGAGGCGCCGTCCGACAGCTGACTGGCGTTGCCCGCGGTGATGAAGCGGCCTTCCTTGATCGCCTCGCCGCCGCCGAAGACGGTCTTCAGCGAGGACAGGCCCTCAAGGGTGGTGTCTGCGCGGTTGCCCTCGTCCTTCGACAGGGTGACCTCCTTTGCGGAGGCCTGGCCGGTGGCCTTGTCCAACACCTGCATGGTGGTGGTCATGGGCACGATCTCGGCGTCCAGATAGCCGGCGGCCTGGGCGGCGGCGGTGCGCTGCTGCGAGCGCAGGGCGTATTCGTCCTGGGCTTCACGGCTGATGCCGTAGCGGGCGGCGACGACCTCGGCCGTCTCCAGCATCGACATATATATGTGCGGCTGAAGCTTCAGCAGCGCCTCGTCCTGCATCCGGTACAGGTTCATGTGCTGGTTCTGGACCAGGGAGATGCTTTCCAGCCCGCCGCCGACGGCGACGATCTGGCCGTCGTGGGTGACCTGTTTGGCGGCGGTGGCGATGGCCATCAGGCCCGAGGCGCACTGGCGGTCGAGGCTCATGCCCGCCGTGGTCACTGGCAGGCCGGCGGCGAGGGCCGCCTGACGGCCGATGTTGGTGCCGGTCGAGCCCTGCTGCAGGGCCGCGCCGATGACCACGTCCTCGATCTCCGTGGGATCGACGCCCGAGCGGGCAACGGCGTGGCGGATGGCGTGACCGCCGAGTTGCTGGGCCTGGGTGTCGTTGAAGGCGCCGCGATAGGCGCGGCCGATCGGCGTGCGGGCGGTGGAGACGATGACGGCTTCGCGCATGGCAAGCTCCTTGTTGGGGCGCTAACGCTCGCGACGCGGTCGCTCGCTGCTTGAGCGCGGATGGTCGTGACGCCTTACGCGCCTGTCGTAACGTCAAGGCAAGACCCGACGCGCCTGACTAGCGCAGCGCGTCGGAGGCCGGAAGCCCAATCCTCACTCAGGCGTGAGCGTTCTGCGCCTTGGTCAATTCGATCATCCCCTGGGCGGCGCCCATCTCGGGCACGATCTCGCCGGTCCGGTCGGAAATCTCGGCGAAGCGGGCAGCGACCTGTTCGGGCGCGTCCTCGCCGGCGATCCAGGCGCCCTGGGTCAGGGTGACATAGGCGCGCTCGAAGCCGCCGGCCCCGGCGGCGAGGATGCAGCGGGTCGGGGCCTCGTCGCTGGCGAGATACAGCAGGCCCGGCGTCACCATCTCCGGTCCGAGCAGTTCCAGCGGCAGCTGGGCGCCGAGATCCTCGGTCATGCGGGTGTGGGCCGTGGGGGCGAGGCAGTTGACGCGGATGTCGTTCTTCGCCCCCTCGATCGACAGGGTCTGCATCAGGCCGACCAGCGCCATCTTGGCCGCGCCATAGTTGGACTGGCCGAAATTGCCGTACAGGCCGGACGACGAGGTGGTCATGACGATGCGTCCGTAGTTGGCCGCGCGCATGTGGTCCCACACCGCCTTGGTGCAATTGACCGCTCCCATCAGGTGAACGTCGACGACGAAGCGGAAATCCTCCAGCTCCATCCTGGCGAAGGTCTTGTCGCGCAGGACGCCGGCGTTGTTGACCAGGATGTCGACCCGGCCCCATTTCGTCATGGCGGCCTCGACCATGGCCTGGACCGCGGCGGCGTCGGTGACCGAGGCGGCGTTGGCCATGGCCTCGCCGCCGGCGGCGACGACCTCGGCTACAACGGCCTCGGCCGCGGAGGCCGACCCGCCGGAGCCGTCGCGCGCGCCGCCCAGATCATTGACCACGACGCGCGCTCCGCGTCTGGCCAGGGCGAGGGCGTGTTCGCGCCCCAGACCGCCCCCGGCCCCGGTCACGATCGCCACCCGGTCGTCGAACCTGATCGTCATCGCAATGCTCCCTGATGCGTCGCCGTGTCCTAGCAGCTGGCCCGCGCCGGCACAGCCCCGGCGCCATATGTTGGATTGGCGCCACAGTCGCCTCCATTCCGGGCGCTTGCGAGGAACCGGAACCGTACATTGCCGTTCGGCTCGGGAACGCCCCGTGCACACGAGGGCATTCGGGCAAATTTGAGGGATATCATGAAGGTCAAACTTTTCACCGGCGTGGCGATGGCCGGGCTGCTCGCAGCTGGCGCCGCATCCGCCGATCCGAACGGCTGGTACGGCGCGCTGGACGCCGGCTACCACATGCCGGAGGTCAGGACCGACGCTGGCGTCGACATGGAGGTCGATGACGACTGGGCCGGCTTCGCCCGTCTGGGGTATCGGTTCACGCCGAACTGGCGCGTCGAACTCGAGGGCGGCTACCGTCCCGGAGAGCTGGGCGAGCTGACGTCGGAGACGAGCGGCGCGCCGGTCTTCTGCAACGTCACGCCGGCCGCTGGCGCGTGCGAGAACCCGGACGGCGACCTCACCGCCACCACCTTGATGATGAACGTGATCTACGACTTCGGCAGCGCCGATTCGACGGTCCGTCCGTTCGTCGGCCTCGGCGCCGGAGTCAATCGCGTCAACACCGAGTTCCTCGGCACCCTCGCGAGCAACCGCGGCATCACGGTCAGCGCCGACGACAGCTCGACCGAACTGGCGGCGCAGGCGATCTTCGGCGTTGCATGGGCGCTCAGCGAGCGCGCCTCGCTGGATCTGACCTACCGCTACCTGCTGTCGAATCTTGAGTTCGAGACGTTCGACACCTCGCCCGCCGTCGATGTTGGCACGATCGCAGGCCGCTACGAAGATCACTCCATCAGCCTGGGCCTGCGCTATGCGTTCGGCGCGACGGAGCCGGCCTATATCGCGCCGCCGCCGCCGCCCCCGCCCCCGCCGCCCCCGCCGCCTCCCCCCCCGCCGCCGCCGCCTCCGGCGCCGACCGCGCGTGAGTTCGTGGTGTACTTCGACTGGGATCGCTCCGACCTGACGGCCGAAGCCTCCTCGGTGGTGACGCAAGCCGCCAACT
>NZ_JBKBMX010000012.1:0-92367 GCF_046295595.1 Brevundimonas sp.
GTCATCGGCGCGGGCATAGCGGGCGCCGCCCTGGCGCGCGCCGTCGCGGCCGCGGGCGCGGACTGCACGGTGGTCGAGGGGGCGGGCCCGGGCGCGGGGGGCTCGGGATTCCCCGCGGCCCTCGTCACCCCCCGGCTCGACGCCGGCGATGTCGATATCGCGGGGCTTCACGCCCAGGCCCTCGGCCGGGCGCGGACCCTGTATGCAGCGGTCCCCGGGGCGATCCTCGCCGATGGCGTGCTGCAGCTGGAGCAGGCGCCAAGGGACGCGGGACGTTTCGCCAGGGTGGCGGGGCAGGATATCTGGCCAGAGGGGGCGATGACGCCCCTGACCGCCGCCGATTGCGCCGGGCGGCTGGAGGAGCCGGTGGAGACCGGCGCCCTGATGATGCGCGACGCCTTCGCGCTGGCGCCCCGTCCGGTGCTGGAGGCGTGGCTGGCCGACGCCGGCCGGATCACCGGGGCCGTGGCGCGAATCGAACCGGGGCCGGCGGGGTGGCGGCTGCTGGACGGCGCCGGCCAGACCCTGCTCGAGGCGGAGGTCGTCGTGGTGGCCGCCGGCTGGGGCGCCGCGGCCCTCGCGCCCGCCCTGCCGCTGGCGCCGGTGCGCGGACAGGCGGACTGGGTGGAGGGGGTGACCGTCCCGCCGGTCGCCTGGGGCGGCTATGCCGTGCCGACCGGCGGCGGACTGCTGTTCGGTGCGACCCACGACCGGGGTGTGACCACGACCACGGCCGACGCCGAATCCGCGGCTCGCAACCTCGCAACTCTGACGGTCCGACTGCCGCGGCTCGCCGCACAGATTCGGACACTCGGCGAGAGCCAGGGCCGGGCGGCGGTTCGGGCGACGACCCCAGACCGGCTGCCGCTTGCGGGCGCCGTCGCGCCGGGGCTGTTCGTGCTGGGCGGGCTGGGCTCGCGCGGTTTCTGCGTCGCGCCGCTTCTGGCCGAGCACATCGCGGCGACGGTGCTGGACACCCCGTCGCCCTTGCCGGTCGCGCTCGCCGCCCGGGTCGATCCGGGTCGATTCCGATTTAACGACCCGCTTGCGGAACAGCCGTTGGAGAGCGAGGCTTCCGTGCAGGGCTGAGCCACATCGTCCGGAGATCGACCATGACCCGTCTGACTACTCGCGCCGCCCTGGCGGCCTTGGCCGTGCTGGGAACGTCCTGCGCACCGACCGCCGAGAGCGGCATCCCTGAAGATAGCGCCGCCGTTCAGCCGGAGCGGCAGTGCTTCAGCACCGACCAGGTGCGCAATTTCCGCGATGGCGAGCACGGCCAGCTCTTCATTCGGGCCCAGCGGGACCAGGTCTTCGAACTGAACACCTCGGGCGGCTGCTTCGATGTCAGCACCGCCAACAGCCTGGTCATTCTCGGCGACCCACCGCTTGGCGGGAGCCGAATCTGCACCGGCGACTGGGCCCGGATCGGCGTGCCGGGGTCGTCAGCGCCGGGCGGCGTCTGCCGCGCCCGGGTGGAGCGGGTGCTGACGGCCGAAGAGGTGGCGGCCCTGCCGGGCGCCCACCGGCCCTGAGGCTCAGGCCTTCTGGGCGTAACCCAGTCGAAGGTTCAGCTTTTCAATCAGGTCGATGGCGGTGTCGGCGATGACCGAGCCGGGCGGATAGACGGCCGCGGCGCCCATATCGATCAGGGTCTGGACGTCGGACGGCGGTATCACCCCGCCGACGACGATCATGATGTCGGGGCGGCCCAGCTTCTCCAGCTCGGCCTTGAGCTCCGGCACCAGCGTCAGGTGGCCGGCGGCGAGGGATGAGGCGCCGACGGCGTGGACGCCGCGCTCGACGGCCTCCTTCGCCGCCTCGGCCGGGGTCTGGAACAGCGAACCCGCAGTCGCCTCGAAGCCGAGGTCGCCATAGGCCGTGGCGATGACTTTCTGGCCGCGATCGTGGCCGTCCTGACCGAGTTTGGCGATCAGCACGCGCGGCGGGCCGCCATCGTTCTCGATGAAGGCGGCGACCATGCCGCGGGCGCGGGCGATCTTCGGGTCGTCGCCGGCCTCTTTCGCATAGACGCCGGAGACGGTCTTCACCGTGGCGACGTGGCGGCCGAAGGCGGCCTCCAGCGCGTCCGAGATCTCGCCAACGGTGGCGTAGGCGCGGGCGGCCTCGACCGACAACTGCAGCAGGTTGGCGTTCCCGCGCGCACCGGCGGTCAGGGCGTCCAGCGCCGCCTGCGTCTTCGCGTCGTCACGTTCGGCGCGGAGACGTTTCAGCTTGTCGAGCTGGGAGGTCAGGACGGCGGCGTTGTCGACCTTGAGCACCGGAATGTCGTCGATGTGGTCGGCGAGATATTTGTTCACCCCCACCACCGTCTGCTGACCGGTATCGATGCGGGCCTGGGTCTTCGCCGCTGATTCCTCAATGCGCAGCTTGGGCACGCCGGCCTCGATGGCCTTGGCCATGCCGCCCAGGGCCTCGACCTCGGCCATGTGGGCGCGGGCCTTTTGCGCCAGTTCGTGGGTCAGGCGTTCGACGTAGAAACTGCCGCCCCACGGATCGATGACCCGGGTCAGGCCGGTCTCCATCTGCAGCAGCAGCTGGGTGTTGCGGGCGATGCGGGCCGAGAAGTCGGTCGGCAGGGCGAGGGCCTCGTCGAGGCTGTTGGTGTGCAGGCTCTGGGTCTGGCCGCCCGCCGCGGCCATGGCCTCGATCATGGTGCGCGAGACATTGTTGAACACGTCCTGCGCGGCCAGCGACCAGCCGGAGGTCTGGCAGTGGGCGCGCAGGGACAGGGAGCGGGGGTCCTTGGCGCCGAATTTCGACACCGCCTCGCCCCACAGCAGACGGCCGGCGCGCAGCTTGGCCACCTCCATGAAATAGTTCATGCCGATGGCCCAGAAGAAGCTCAGGCGCGGGGCGAACCGGTCGATCGGCATGCCGGCGGCGACCCCGGCCTTCATGTATTCGACGCCGTCGGCGAGAGTGTAGGCCAGCTCCAGATCGGCCGAGGCCCCGGCCTCCTGCATGTGGTAGCCGCTGATCGAGATCGAGTTGAATTTCGGCGTGTGCTCGGCCGTCCAGGCGAAGATGTCGGAGATGATCCGCATGCTCGGCTCGGGCGGATAGATGTAGGTGTTGCGGACCATGAACTCCTTGAGGATGTCGTTCTGGATGGTCCCCGTCAGGGCGCTGTGGGCCACGCCCTGCTCTTCCGCGGCGACGATATAGAGCGCCAGCACCGGCAGGACGGCGCCGTTCATGGTCATGGACACGCTCATCTTGTCGAGCGGGATGCCGTCGAACAGGGTGCGCATGTCGTAGATGGAGTCGATGGCCACGCCGGCCATGCCGACGTCGCCGCGAACCCGGGGATGGTCGCTGTCGTAGCCGCGGTGGGTCGCCAGGTCGAAGGCGATCGACAGCCCCTTCTGACCGGCTTCGAGATTACGACGGTAGAAGGCGTTGGAGGCCTCGGCGGTCGAGAAGCCGGCGTACTGGCGGATGGTCCAGGGGTTGGACGCATACATCGTCGGATAGGGGCCGCGATGGTAGGGGGCGATGCCCGGCAGGCCGTGGATGAAGTCGAGGCCGTCGAGGGCCGAGGCGTCATAGGCCGCGGCGACGGTCAGGCCTTCCGGCGTGTTCCACGGCTCGCGCGCGGGGCCGGGGCCGGTGGGGCCGAGGTCGAGGGCGATTCTGGTGAAGTTGGGGGCGGTCACTGGCCGGCCTCCTGCGCTTCGAAGGACGCGGCGAGACGCATCGGGGTCAGGGGCTCGCAGGCATCCCCGCCGGTCCGGGGGGCGACGGGACGGTCGGGTTCGACCGGGGCCGGGCGGGGGTCGGCGTCGACGAATTTGGTCACGCCGACCATCTGGCTCGCGCCTTTGGCG
The DNA here is from genome assembly GCF_046295595.1 of Brevundimonas sp. Classification (GTDB taxonomy): domain Bacteria; phylum Pseudomonadota; class Alphaproteobacteria; order Caulobacterales; family Caulobacteraceae; genus Brevundimonas. Next base: position 3,852 of record NZ_JBKBMX010000012.1, read on the forward strand.
AGGGCCTGCTCGAGCGTCTGGCGGGCGCGAGCGATGCGCGGCTGGATCACATGGCCGCGCAGGGCCTCGACGATCCCGCCCTCGGCTTCGATCTTCTGGAACTCGTCCCAACCGGCCTCGGCCAGTTCGCGGGTGCGCTGGTCGAGGTACCAGGAGCCGGCCGCCGGATCGTCGACGCGGCCGATGTGGGCTTCCTCCATCAGCACCAGCTGGGTGTTGCGCGCCTGACGGCGGGCGAAGGCGTCGGGACGGCCGCTGGCGCGCGAGAAGGCGTCCAGCACGACCGCATCGGCCCCGCCGACGGCGCCGGCGAACCCGGCCGCGGTCAGGCGCAGCAGGTTCGGCCACGGGTCGCGGGCGGACAGCATCCGCCGCGAGGAGCGGGCCTCGATGACGGCGGGCGTCTCGGCCCCGAAGGCGCGGCTGAGCGAGCGCCAGATCAGGCGCAGGGCGCGGATCTTGGCGAGGCTGTCGAAATACTCCTGATCCACAGCGACGCCGAGCACTGTCCCCTGCAGGGCCTGTTCGGCGCTCATGCCGGCGTCGAGGGCGGCCTTGACCAGCGCCACGGCGTTGGCGGCGACGAAGGCCAGTTCCTGACCGATCGAGCCGCCGGCTTCATGGACGACGCGGCCGCTGGCGAGGAAGAAGCGGGCTTCCGGATAGGCCCCGGCGTGGCGGGCCGCGGTGTTGGCGGCGAGGCTCAGGTGCTCATCCAGCGATCGCGGGGCGGCGCCGGTTTCGGCGAAGGCGGAGACCGGATCCATGTGGAACATCAGCTTCGCGCGGGGCGAGCCCTTGGCCGCGACGGCGAGGCCGTTGGCCGCTTCGGGGCCGTCCAGACCGGCGTCGAGACCGACCGGCGCCAGCTCCAGCGCCACGCCGTCGAGCGCGGCGGTCAGGGGGGCGGAATCGGCCAGCATCGCGCCCTTGAGCACGACCGAGGCGGCGCCGCCCTCGAGGTCGGCCAGCACCATCGCGTTGACCGCCACGGGCTCGTCGCCCTCGACCAGGGTGCGCAGGTCCCAGGCGCGGCCCTCGGCGTCGGACGGGCGGGGGGCGGACAGGGGCTGGACGCCGGTCGCCGCGCCATAGAGCGGCCGGACCGCCAGATGGTCGGCGTCAAGGTGGATCAGGCTTTCGATCGGCCGGTCCTTCAGGGCCTTTTCGGCGAGGGCCTTCCAGTCGGCGGGGGACGGGGTCGGAAAAGTCATGCGTCTCCAATGCCCGGCCGGGCCGGCAGGGTCCAGCCGAGGCCCCGAACCAGACTCAAAACAGAGTCCAAAGAGTCCGGAGAGTCCAGATAGTCGGAGAGTCCGTTTCGTCCGGTCATCAGGCTGACCCTAGCAGACGACTGCGTCAGAATCGGTCGCATCGATACGCCACCGCTGCGGTTGCGATTGAGTCCTTCCCACCTACATCCGCAGGGAAACAGCAGGAGCCCCCGATGGCCGACCTTTCCGCCTTTCCGATCACGCAGCGCTGGCCTGCCCTGCATCCCGACCGGTTGCAGTTGTATTCGATGAATACGCCGAACGGGGTGAAGGCCTCGATCATGCTGGAAGAGACCGGCCTGCCCTATGAGCCGCATTTCGTCGACATCGGGAAGGACGAGACCTGGGGGCCGGAGTATCTGTCGCTGAACCCCAACGGCAAGATCCCCGCAATCCTCGATCCCGACGGCCCGGACGGACAACCGCTGGCCCTGTTCGAGTCGGGGGCCATACTGATCTATCTGGCCGACAAGACCGGCCAGCTGATCCCGACCGACGCGGCCGGCCGCTATCAGACGATCCAGTGGGTGATGTGGCAGATGGGCGGGCTGGGGCCGATGTTCGGCCAGCTGGGGTTCTTCCACAAATTCGCCGGGCGCCAGTACGAGGACAAGCGGCCGCTGCAACGCTATGTCGCCGAGTCGAGGCACCTGCTGGGCGTGCTGGACGCCCGGCTGGAAGGCCGCGACTGGGTGATGGACGACTACACCATCGCCGACATTTCCATGCTGGGCTGGGTGCGCAATCTGATCGGCTTCTACGAGGCGCGCGAGGTCGTCGAGTTCGACACGCTGAAGAATGTCCCGGCATGGCTGGAACGTGGTCTGGCCCGACCGGCGGTGCAGCGCGGGCTGGAGATACCCAAGCGGCCTCTCAATAGCCGATGAGGGTCGGCAGGGCCTGCCAGACGATGGCCAGGGCCGATATGCCCCCGCCCAGCAGGGCCAGCTGGTCGCCGAATCCGACGGAGGGTTCGGCGGGCCGGCGCACACGGCGGGCGGCGGCGTAGGTGATCGCCAGCGCCACCAGCAGACAGGCGGCGCTGAACCCCAGGCCGATCATGCGCCAGACCAGGTCGTCGGCGCTGGTGACCACGTCGCCGAGGCTGGCGATGGCGTAGACGCCCATGAAATGGATCGTCCAGACGATCAGTCCGCCCAGCATCCAGAGCCAACGCCCCATGCTCAGCCCCCCGGGAACAGGCGGGTCAGCACGGTCGCGAAGGCGCCCTGCGCAGCCGAATAGACGATGAACAGGGCGATGATGTCGCCGGTCGTGGGCCGGTCGGCCTGCATATGTCCGGCCATGCCGCGCAGCACGATGTACAAGCCCATGACGCCCACGATGGCGGCGAAGAAGCCCTGCCAGGCCAGCAGGACATAGACGGTCGCGCCCTGGGCGTTGACCTCGGGCCGCAGGCCGGTGTCGAGCCAGGCGCGGATGTCCGTGACCAGGGCGGCGGTGATCAGGGCGGCGGCGGCGACCATCAGCAGGGTGGCGAACAGGCCGCTGCGACGGCGGTCCAGACGCAGCGTCCGGCACGAGGCCCAGGCCAGAAGGGCGGCGGCGGCATAGCCGGCCAGGACCACGGCCATCGACGCCAGTTCCGGCGGCGGGGCCCACATGTCCGGGCTCCGGCTCCACAGGAAGATGTAGCTGAAGCCCATCAGCGCGGCGACCATTCCGCCCACCACCAGGGTGATGACGGCGGCCCACCAGCCGTGACTGGACGGCCCGGTGACATAGGTCGGGATCCTGATCCCGGCCCCGATGTCGGCGGTCTTCTGCGCGTGCGGCCGGTCGAGGAACCAGCACCACTGGATGATGCAATAGAGCGCCAGAACGCCGCTGATCATCGACGGCACATAGGCCTTGACCGTCAGCAGCAGGAACAGGCCGGCGGTGAAGACGGCGCCCCACAGCGGCCAGCCGGAGGGCTTGGGTATCCGCTGCAGATACTGGGGCTCGGCGTTGAGGGTCGAGGTGACGATGGTCTCGCGCTCGCCGGTGGCGCTGTTGGGCAGGAAATAGCGGCCGGCCTCGACGTCGCGCGCCAGGTTCGGCTGATCCCACAGCGGATAGCGGCTGGTGACGATGGGGACCGAGCGCACGGAATAGAGGCCGGTCGGCAGCCATTCGAGGCCCGGTCCGCCGTAGACATTGCCGGCGTCGCGCGGGCCGAAGGGGCGGAAATTCCGCGCCATGTCGATGATCCAGATCAGCACCGCGAGGCCGAAAACAAACGACCCGACGGTCGAGATCATGTTGGGCAGGTCCCAGCCCCGGTCCGGCAAATAGGTGTAGACCCGCCGCGGCATGCCCATCAGCCCGGTCAGGTGCATCGGCAGGAAGGTCAGGTGCATGCCGGCGAACATCAGCCAGAAGACCCATTTGCCGAGCCGCTCGCTGAGCGGACGGCTGCTGGACATCGGCAGCCAGTAGTAGATGGCCGCGAACATCGGGAAGACCATGCCGCCGATCAGCACATAGTGCAGGTGGGCGACGATGAAATAGCTGTCGTGGGCCTGCCAGTCGAACGGCACCATGGCCACCATGACCCCGGTCAGCCCGCCCATGGTGAAGATGGTCAGGGCGCCGAGGATGAACAGGCCGGGCGTGTTGAAGCGCATCCTGCCCGAGGCCGCCGTGGCGATCCAGGCGAACACCTGCACCCCGGCCGGGATCGAAACCGCCATCGACGCCGCCGAGAAGAAGCTGGTCGAGATGGTCGGCATGCCGGTGGTGAACATGTGGTGCGCCCACACGCCGAAGCTGATGAAGCCTGTCGCCAGCATGGCCAGCACCACCAGCCGGTAGCCGACCAGCGGGGTCTTCGCCACGGCCGGGATGATGGTCGACATGGCCCCCGCCGCGGGCAGGAAGATGATGTAGACCTCGGGGTGGCCGAAGAACCAGAACAGGTGCTGCCACAGCAGCGGATCGCCGCCCTTCAGCGGATCGAAGAAGGGCCAGCCGAAGGCCCGTTCGACCTCCAGCAGGGTGGTCGACAGGATGATCGACGGGAAGGCGATGATGATCATGCAGGCGAAGATCAGCATCGCCCAGGCGAAGATCGGCATCTTGTCCAGGGTCATGCCGGGGGCGCGGTTGCGCAGCACGCCGACGATGATCTCGATGGCCCCGGCGATGGCCGAGATCTCGATGAAACCGATGCCCAGCAGCCAGAAGTCGGCGTTGATGCCCGGTGAGAACTGCAGCGAGCTGAGCGGCGGGTACATGAACCAGCCGCCGCTGGGCGCGAGGCCGAAAAACAGCGAGGCGAAGAAGGCGAGGCCGCCGATCAGATAGGCCCAGAAGGCATAGGCGCTGAGCCGCGGGAACGGCAGGTCGCGCGCGCCCAGCATCTGCGGCAGCAGCAGCACGCCCAGCGCCTCGACGGCCGGCACGGCGAACAGGAACATCATCATCGTGCCGTGCACGGTGAAGAACTGGTTGTAGGTCTCCTGCGGCAGGAAGCCGCTCATCGGCATGGCCAGCTGGGTGCGCATCAGCACCGCCAGCGACCCCGCCAGCACGAAGAACAGCATGGCCGCGCCGACGTAATAGACGCCGACGATGTTGTTGTTGATGGCGGTGAACCAGCCCCAGCCGCGCGGCTTGCACCACTGCGCCTCAAGCGCCTCCAGCTCGCCCTCCGGGCGTTTGCCGGTGGTCGGGAAGCGGTCGTAGAGGGCCGGGTCGAAGCCGGTTTCGCTCTTCACTTGAGGCTCTCGAGCCAGGCGGAGACGTCGCGCAATTCCTGACCCGTCAGCACCGGATAGGCCGGCATGCGGTTGCCGGGCTTGATCGCCTGGCTGTCGGAGATCCAGCCGGCGAGGGTCCCCTGGTTGTTGGGCAGGATGCCGGCGCCGAGGGTGCGGCGCGAACCGACGTGGCTGAGGTCCGGTCCGGCGAGGCCATTGAAGGCGGTTCCGGCCACCGTGTGACAGGCGCCGCAGCCGGCGCGGTCGAAGACCGCCGCCCCGGGATGGGGCAGACTCGCCGGGGCGGCGGGGGCCGCCTGCTTCGCCCGCCAGGCCTCGAAGGCCGCAGGCTCGTGCGCGACGACGACCAGACCCATCAGGGCGTGGGGACCGCCGCAGTATTCGGCGCACTGGCCGCCGTAGACGCCGGGGGCGTCCGCCTGCAGCCGCATCAGGTTGCGGCGGCCGGGGATCATGTCGACCTTGCCGCCCAGCCGCGGGACCCAGAAGCTGTGGATCACGTCGGCCGAGTCAAGCTCGAACACCACCGGCTGACCGGCCGGGATGTGCACCTCATTGGCGTCCTGCACCAACTCGACGCCGTCGGCGTCCAGATAGGCGACGCGCCACCACCACATCTCGCCGGTGACCCGGACCCGCAGCTCGCCGGGCTCCGGCTCCTGCGTCAGCTGCGAGGTCAGGCCGAGGCCATAGACCAGCAGGGCGCTGAGCACGACGACCGGAAAGGCGAGGCCGCCGATCCAGATCAGCTTTTCGCCGCCCAGCCGCTGGCGCCAGCGGCGCGGGCCGAACAGGGCGACGCCGAGGGCGATCAGAACGATCAGCAGCACCGCCCCGGCCATGGCGAACAACACCCAGGCGAGGGTGTTCAGCGGGCCCGCGAAGGGGCCGGCCGGATCCAGCGCCGGCGGCGGCCAGCCGGCGATGCCCTCGGGGGAAGCGGTTTCAGCGCTCATCGAGCGTATACAGCCAGGCCGCGATATCGCGGGCTTCGGCTTCGCTGATCGGGCTGGGGGGCATGCCGGTGTCGGGCGACAAGGCCGGGGGATCGATCAGCCAGGCCGTCAACACCTCGGGCTGGTTGGGCAGCCGGCCCGCGATCATGGAACGGGCGGCGAACCCTTCGAGCGGCGGGCCGGCCCGGCCCTGCGGCCAGGCGATGCCCGGGATGGCGTGGCAGGCGGCGCAGCCGACCCGCTCGACCACCTCCAGCCCCCGCGCAGGATCCGCGCCGGCGATGGTCCGGGCCGGCTTCGAAGCCTCGCCGCACGCGCCCAGAAGGAGGGCCGTCAGCGACGCCCACACTCCCGCGCTCATGCTGTTGGTTGATCTGGTCAGCCATCCTGCCCCTTTCGGGGAACAACCCGCGCTCAGCGTCACGGTTCCAGGGGAACCGCAAAGCTCGGCCGGGGTTGGGCTGAGGTGCGCCTTCTCCCCGTCCTTCTCGCCTTCGGGGCCGTCGCGGCCTGCTCGCCCGCGACCAATCAGACCGGCGAAGCCTTCACCGCCACGGGCGAGATCATCGCCATGAGCGGCGGTGAGGGCGGGCCGGCCAACGCCTGTTTCAGCTGCCACGGGCGCGACGGCGGCGGCGATGGCGTCAGCGTGCCCCGGCTGGCGGGCCTCGACGCCGGCTATCTGCAGAAGCAAATGTCGGACTACGCCAACGATCTGAGGGCCGATCCGGTGATGACGCCGATCGCCCGCTGGCTGGACGACGAGGATCAGCGGGCCGTCGCCGCCTGGTACGCCGCCATGCCGCCGCCGTCGAAGATCGATACGGGCGCCGCGCCGCCGGACATCTATCTGAACGGCGATCCCGCGCGCGGCGTGACCGCCTGCGCCAGCTGCCACGGGGTCGAGGGCCTGGGCGTCGGCGCGGGCAATCCGGCGATCTCAGGCCAGCCGGCCGCCTATACGGTCGACCAATTGCAGCGTTTCCAGCGGGCCGAGCGCCGTAACGATCCGCGCAGCGTCATGACCGACGCCGTGGCCGGGCTCACCGATGGCGAAATGCGGACCATAGCCGCCTGGCTCGAGCGGTCACCCACTGCTCCGCCGCCAGCCAGCGACGCTGCCAGCGCGTCCGCGGCCCGGACTGCTGCGGAAGGATCGGCAGCATCCCGTGAACCACGTCGTCCCGGTCGATGAAATGGTGCTTGAGCGCGGCTCCGACATGGATCGGGATCAGCGCCACCAGGGCAAGAACCAGACCCCAGTGCATCCACTCCGCGACCGCCTCGATCCGCCAGCGCTGAAGGGCGGCGAGGTCGCCGAACGGCATCAGCGGCCACGGGATCAGGCCGACCAGCGCCAGATCCTGTTCGCGCGCCGTGGCCGAGATCATCGCCCAGCCGGTCAGGGGCAGGCCGAACAGGCAGGTGTAGAAGACATAGTGGGTGGCGTGGGCCGCCATGCTCTCCCACCCGGGCTTGTCGGCGTCGTTGATGGGCCCCGGCGCCAGGGTGCGCCACGCCAGCCGCGCCATGACCAGCACCAGCATCAGGACGCCGATCAGATAGTGCAGATCATGCGCCGCGACCTTGTTGCCGCCGACCGGCAGCCGGCCCATCCACCAGCCCCAGAACAGCTGGAACAGGACGAGGGCGGCCATGGTCCAGTGGAACACGATCCCGACCGGGGAATAGCGGCCCTCGTCGGTATGGCCCGCCGCCCATTCGAGGACGTTGCCGATCAACCGGTCGATCATGCCGGGCTCGGGTCGGCGTCGGGGCGGGCGTCGGGCCCGATCCAGCCCCCCAGCACGAGCAGGGCCGCGGCCAGATAGACCGCCGCCGCCGGGGCCCACATGATCAGGCCGGCCGCCTGCTGGTCTTCCAGCGGACTCAACCCCCAGGCGGCGGTGGTGTGAAAATGCGGGGCGTAGACCGGCTGGCCGGTGAAGGTCAGCAGGGCGCCGAGCAGGCCCATGGCGACCATGGCGATCAGCAGTGCGGCGACGGCGGCCGGGGCGGAGGCGCGGCGCACGGCCGTCCAGAACCACGCCGCCGACCCCAGCAGGCTGAGCTGCATCAGCCAGTAGACGCCGTCGTTCGACAGGGCGGCGCCATAGGCCGCCGGTGCGTGCCACGCCCAGAACACCCCCGCCTGCACCGCCGTGGACAGGGCCAGCGATCCAACGCGGGCGCGCGGCAGGGCCCAGGCGATCAGGGGCGCCGAGACCGCCACCAGCAGGACGTGATGCACCGTCCGCGCCGCGAACAGGCTGGAGCTCAGGGCGCACAGGGGCGAGACGAAGATAATGGTCAGGACAAACAGGGCGGCGGTTCCGAAAACCCGCTCTCGTCCCGAGGTCCGCAGCAGGACCAGCGCCAGTCCGATCGCCAGGGCGACGAGCAGAACGGGGTCGAGGTTCCAGCGCCCCAGCCACTCGCCCGGCCCCGGACCCGGCCCGCAGTAAGGCGCCCAGATGGATGCGGCGGAGCTCATCGTTCGGGCAAGGCGTAGGCGATGAGATGGTCTCCGGGCGGCGTCTCCATGAAGTGGTGCCCGCCCGCCATGATCACGAGATACTGGCGCCCGTCCTGCTCATAGACCATCGGCCCGGCCTGGCCGCCGGCCGGCAGCACGTCGGACCAGACCGTCTCGCCAGTCTCGATGTCGATGGCCCGGATCAGGTCGTCGGTCGTGGCGGCGATGAAGATCAGTCCGCCGGCGGTGACCACCGAGCCGCCGTTGTTGGGCGTGCCGATGTCCAGCGGCAGCATCGACGGGATGCCGAACGGGCCGTTCTTGCGCGCCGTGCCCAGCGGCCGGTCCCAGACGGTCTGGCCGGTGCGGATGTCGATGGCGCGGATGCCGCCGTAGGGGGGCTGTTTGCACAGCATGCCGGTCGAGCCCATCCGCCAGCCGGCGTTGACATCGATGGCGTAGGGAACGCCGACCTGCGGATCGCCCGCGCCCTCGGCGCCGCCGGATTCGGCCTGCGGATCGCCGTGCGGCGCCCAGCCTTTCGCATCGGCCTCGGCGCGCGGGACCAGCCGGTTGTAGTTGGGCATGTCGTTGTAGTTGGCGATGATCCAGCCGCGCCGCGGATCGACCGCCACCCCGCCCCAGTCGGAGCCGCCGTTATAGCCGGGATACTGGATCCAGCGCCGGTCGCGGGTCGGCGGCGTATAGATGCCGTCATAGGCGGCCTGGCGGAAACCGATGCGGCAGATCATCTGGTCGATCGGCGACATGCCCCACATGTCGCGCTCGGTCAGGTCGCGTTTGGCGAGGGTGTGGAAGAGGGAGAAGGGTTGGGTCGCGGCGCGCTCCCGCGGCTCGACGCCGCCCTGCGGCGCCGGCCGCTCCTCGACCGGGGTCAGGGGGCGGCCGGTGCGACGGTCAAGGATGTAGAGGTCGCCCTGTTTGCTGGGCAGGACCAGCGCCGGGAACACGCCGGCGGCCGTCGTGTAGTCGATCAGCGTCGCCTGCGAGCCGAGGTCGTAGTCCCAGACATCCTTGCGCACGGTCTGGAACGACCAGGCCGGGCGGCCGGTGTTGACATCCAGCGCCACCATCGCGGTGGCGAAGCGGTTCTCGGCCTCGGAGCGGTCGCCGCTGTAGTAGTCGGCGGCGGAATTGCCCATCGGCAGATAGACATGGCCCAGCTGTTCATCGCCCGAGGCGATGGTCCACATATTGGGGGTGCCGCGCGTATAGGTATCGCCCTGGGCCGGGCGCCCGCTCAGGTCCGGGCGCGTCATGTCCCAGGCCCAGCGCAGTTCGCCGGTGACGGCGTCGAAGCCCTGGATGACGCCCGACGGCGCCGAGTTGTACTGGCCGTCCAGCACCTGATGTCCGGTGACGATCACGCCCTGGACGATGGTCGGCGGGGAGGTGATCGACACCATGCCCGGGATGACGTCGCCCATGCCGACCTTGATATCGACCGCGCCATTGGTCCCGAAGCCGGCGCAGGGACGGCCGGTGCGGGCGTCGACGGCGATCAGCCGGCCATCCAGCGTGCCTTCGATGATGCGCGTGGCGCAGGCGGCGGGCGTCGCCAGGGCGGGGGTCGACGGCGCCGGGGCGTCGCCAGCGGGGGTCGTCGGCGGGGATGCGCCGGTCTCGTAATAGGCCACGCCGCGACAGGCGGCGGTGTATGGGATCCAGTCGTCCGAGACCTGGGGGTCATGGCGCCAACGCTGGCGACCCGTGCGGGCGTCGAGGGCGATCAGGATATTCCGCGCCGTGCACAGATAGACGGTGTCGCCAATCTTCAGCGGCGTCGTCTCGGCGCCCCATTTTTCTTCCGGCGTGTCGCCGGTGCGGAAGGTCCAGGCCCGCTCCAGTTGGCCGACGTTCTCCGGGGTGATCTGGGTCAGGGGCGAGTAGCGTCGCGACGCCTCGGTGCCGCCATAGGCCGGCCAGTCGGCGCCGGCGGCGCGGAGCGAGGGATCGGACATGGCGGCGATGGCCGCGGCCTGGACGTCAGCGGGTTGCATCGGCCGGTTGACCTGGGCCACGACCACGCCCGAGATCAGGGCGCCAATGACGAAGATAGCGGCTCCGCCGAGGGCGAGTCGCCCGCCCTTGCGTCTGTCGAGCACCGGCAGGGCGGTGATCACCAGGGCCAGCAGGACGGCGGGCGCGATCACCCGCGGCACCAGGGCCCAGCCGTTGAGCCCGACTTCCCACAGCGCCCACAGGACGGTCAGGACGAAGACAGCGATGTAGACCCAGGCGCCAATGAGCTTCAGTCGCCACAGCAGGACGCCGGAGGCGATCAGACCCAGGCCGGCCAGCAGATAATAGGGGGACCCGCCCAGCGACAGCAACCAGACGCCGCCGCCGGCCAGCACCAGGCCGATGAGCGCCAGCAAGGCCGCGAGGATTCGCACCGCGATGGCCCCGGCGCCCCTGCTCTTTTCGACTCCCGGCATGGCTCGCCCCTGTCCAGCTTCACCGGCGTGAACCGGCGAGGAGCGGGCGGGTTCCGATTTTTCCGGGTCAGCCGGGGTGTCTCAGGACCGGCGTTCGCTTTCGGCGTTGGTGGAGGCGTCGTCGCCGGAACCGGAGCCCGGTCCGCCGGCGGAGGGCGGCCTGGGCGATTTCTGGCGCGGCGCCGCGCCGGCCTCGCCGACCCGCTGCTGGCCAAGGCCGGCGTTCTGATGGACTCCTCGGCCCTGATCGGGCGTGTTTTCGCCCGCCATCAACGTCGCCCGCCGAGTTCGCGCTGGAGCTCGCGGAAGCCGGTTCCGACCCGCGCCACCGCGAGGCGCGCCGCCTCGGGCGTGACGGCGAAGGTCTTGGCCAGTCGTTGCAACTCGGCGTCGTCGACGGGCAGGCCCGCGCCGGGAGCCCACGCCGTTGAATCGGGGGCCGGCGTGTTCGACACGGTTTCCATGGCGCGGCCCTCCTCAAGACCTGTGACGGAAACTCGGGGCGACGGTTTTGGGTCCAGTGTCGGGTCTCCGACACGGCGGGCGGCGGTGGAACCTCGTCGCCCGCCCCGCCGTTCGCTCGGCATGACCCGCAAACCTGACGACAAGACCCCTGCCCGAACCGCCGCGCGGTCGTCCGGCCTTGTCGTCGGAGGTCGCGGCGGCCCGGAGGACGAGCTGCTGGAGTCCGGGCAGGAGGAAGTCTTTTCCCGCAGCGAGGTCGAGAGCGGGCGGATCGAACATCAGGCCAGGGCGGGCGGATCCAGCGACCACGACGCCGACGAGCGCAAACGCCCGGACTGACCTCAGGCGGCCTGACGCGCTCCGGCGGCCGCGGCCACCAGCGGCTCGAACAGATGACGGGCGAGGTGGCGAACCACCGGCACCGCGACCCCGTCGCCGGTCAGGTGATAGGCGTCGCTGTAGTTGCGCGGCAGGGCATAGGCGTCCGGCAGGCCCATCAGCCGCGCCGTCTCCCGCGCCGAGATCAGCCGCGAGCGCACCCGCGGACCGTCGACGACGAGGATGATCTGGCGGCTCGATCCGCCGCCCGGGGTCCGCAGGCAGCCGGCGACGTCGTCGAACCGCACCTCGGCGCGCTGCACCTTGACCCCGCCTTCGACCCGCGTCCGGCGGTAGACCCCGCCGACCATACGGCGGCCGGCGCGCCGGGCCGCCTCGACCTTGGCGGCGTTGACCGGCGACATCTGGTCCAGCAGCCGTCTGGTCTCCGCCTGATTATGCCAGCCGACGCTGTCGGGCGCGTCCTCGATCAGATCGGCGAAGGTCTCCGCCCGGCGCGGCGGCGTGGGCGGGTTCCACCACAGCGAGCGGTCGCGCACCATGTTCGGCAGGGCCGCCGTCGCCCGCCGCACCGCGCGGGTGTGGAACGGCTCGACCGGCTCCGGCGACAGCAGGTGCGGCGCGATTTTGACCCCCTCGCGCGCGCCGACGACGAACAGCCGCGGCCGGCTCTGCGGCACGAACAGCTCGGCGTTGATGACCAGGGCGCCGTAGCGGTAGCCGGCTTCGGCGAAGGTCCGGCAGATGGCCTCGAAGTCCCGCCCGCCATGCGAGGTCAGGGTCCCGCACACGTTCTCGACCGCCACAAGCGGCGGCGCGCGGCCCTGATCGATCAGGCCGCGGATCACGTCCCAGAAGGCGTGGAAGGTCCCGGAGCGGGCGCCGTCCAGCCCGGCGCCGGTTCCGGCCAGCGACAGGTCCTGACAGGGGAAGCTGCCCCAGACCAGGTCCGGCCGGCCCGGCAGGGCGGCCGCATCGAGGGCGCGGATGTCGCCGACGGTCAGCTCGCTGCCCGTGCCCCAGTTGGCCTGGTAGGCGAAGCCCTTGCGGGCGTCGAAGTCATTGGCGAACAGACAGGTCCAGTTCGCGCCCAGCCCGGCGCGCACCATGCCGCCGCCGGCGAAGAACTCATAGAAGCTGGGCAAGGCATCCCCGAATCTGCAGCGGCCCGAAGGCGACACATTGGAGTGTAGGGGAGGAATGGTGGACGCGACAGGGATTGAACCTGTGACCCCCTCGATGTCAACGAGGTGCTCTCCCGCTGAGCTACGCATCCGCCAAGACGGTTCCGGACAGGTCCGGAACGGGAAGGAGCGGTCTATAACCCCTGAGGGGCGCGGACCGCAAGGGCGAAACCGTGGCGATTCGTTCTCAAGATCATGGCGCCGCACATGGGCTCAGGCGGCGGCGACCATCCGCTCGACCTCGCCGACCAGGTCGCGCAGGTGGACCGGCTTGGACAGCACCTTGGCTTGGGGGCTGGCCTGGGCCGCTGACAGGGCCACGGCGGCGAAGCCGGTGATGAACATGATGCGGATGCCGGGCTGACGGGCGGCGGCGACCCGGGCCACCTCGATGCCGTCGGCGCCGGGCATGACGATGTCGGTCAGCAGCAGGTCCCACGGGCCCTGGTCGAGGGCGTCGATGGCGTCGTCGCCATTCTCGCAGTCGACCACGGAATGGCCCGCCCGTTCGAGCGCCCGGGTCAGGAATCCGCGCAAGGAGTGGTCGTCCTCGGCCAGAAGAATGCGCGCCATGTCTGCTTTCGCCCCGTCTTGTTGACCGCAGGCTAGACCGGATCGGTAAACCCGCCATGAAAATCCCCCGCGCGGCGAAGCGGACGGGGCGCCCGAACCTGTGGATCAATGCGCGAAACAGGCTAAGGAGCGGCCATGGCGGACGCTCCTGAACCCACCACAGAGCCGGCGGCGTTCACGGTCGTCGCACCCGCGAACCCGGCCCGGTTCGTGTTCGCATCGCCCCATTCGGGACGGCACTATCCGGCCGACATGGCGGCGGCGGCGGGGCTGGAGGCGCCCAGCCTGCGCAGCGCCGAGGACGCCCTCGTCGACCGGCTGATCGCCCCCGGTCTGGAGCGCGGGGCGGCGCTGCTGCTGGGCGGATGGGGCCGGGCCTATGTCGATCTGAACCGCGATCCCGAAGACCTCGACCCGGTCCTTATAGACGGGCTGGAGGGCCGGACGGCCTCGCCGCGGACCGCGGCCGGCTATGGCGTTCTGCCGCGCCTGACCGGTGACGGCCGCCCGCTGTATGACCGGCGACTGGGTCTCGAAGAGGTTCGCGACCGGTTGCGGCGGGTCCATGCGCCCTATCATGCCGCCCTCGGCGAGCTGTTGCAGGCGGCGCGGACCGGGCATGGCGAGGCGGTGCTGGTCGACTGGCATTCGATGCCGTCGCGGGCGACCCGCGGGAGCGGCGGGGCGCGCGGGCCGGATGTGGTGCTGGGCGACCGACATGGATCGTCGTGTTCGGCGGACCTGACCCGGCGGCTGCGCAAGGCGTTCGAGGCCCTCGGCTGGCGGGTGGCGCTGAACCAGCCCTATTCCGGCGGCTGGACCACGCAGATCTGGGGCCGGCCGGCCGACGGCTTTCACGCGGTGCAGATCGAACTGAACCGCGCCCTGTACCTCGACGAGGCGACCCTCGAGCCGGGTCCGGGCTGGTCGCGCTGCGCCCGCGGGGTGAGCCGGGTGATCGACGATCTGCTGTCCGGACCGTCCGGCTTCACCCGGACATAAAGAAAGCCGCGCCCGAAGGCGCGGCATTAAAGTCTTTAGGGAGGAAACGCCCAGGAAGGGCATGACGCCCGGAGGCGTCGAAAATCAAGCTAGTGTGCGGTGCACAAATCGTCAACCCGATATTTCGCACCCGCGATCACGCCGTGTAACGGCAAGCTTATTCCGGATAGCGGTCAGGTAACCGGTTTCAAGGGCGTATTTCACCCCGAGACGTGAGCGCGTGCGAAACAAGCTCACCGCCCGGTCAGATGCGGCTCCAGCAGGCGACGCGCCGCGCGCACGGCCCGCGCCGCCGGCGAGCCGACCTGGCGCCAGACCAGCAGGCAGAAGACCACCGCCACGCCCAGGGCGAGCCAGTGCGGTCCGAACAGCCAGGCGGAGGCGGCGAGGGCGAAATAATAACCGCGCACGCCCTGGCTGAAGGCGCTCAGCGCGGGATTGAGCAGATTGGCCGCGGCCTCGCCCAAGGCCACCCGGTCCGCCTCGGTATGGACCTCGGGGGCGGCCCCGATCAGGGCCAAGGCGTAGTTGAGCTGGCGAATCGACCAGATGAAGTCCAGCAGGCCGCGGGCCAGACAGAGCAGCACCAGGGCCAGCTTGGCCTCCAGCACCCGGACCGGGACGGCCTCGGCCCCGACCGAGGCGAATCCCTCCAGCGCCTGCTCGCCGCCGAACAGGACACTGGCCACGGCGGCGATCAGCAGCAGGTTGGTCGAGGCGAAGAAGCCGCCGGAGTTGATGGTGTGACCCATCAGCTGGCTGTCGACGATGCGCACCTCGCGGTGGGTCATGACCCGCATCCATGCCCGCCGGACGATGATCATGTCGTCGTTCAGGGAGCCGACGCGGCGCGCCAGCACCGCCAGCAGGGGCCCGTAGCCGAGCCAGCACAGGAAGAAGAGGGCCAGCGCCAGACCGTTCGAAATCGTCATGACCGCTCCTTTTCGCGCCCCGGCCTGTCGTGCCGCGTGGAACCGGCCGGGGCAAGTCCGCCTTGCTTCCGGCGTGTTGCGAGCCTATCACGCCCGCCTCCCCGTATCGCACTGCACCATGGACGAGACCCGTCATGAACATCGACGCCATTCCCGCCGGCCCCAACCCGCCCTGGGACGTCAATGTGATCATCGAGATCCCGCAGGGCGGCCTGCCGGTCAAATATGAGATGGACAAGGCCTCGGGCGCCCTGTTCGTCGACCGCTTCCTGCACACCGCGATGTACTATCCGGGCAACTACGGCTTCATCCCGCACACCCTGTCGGACGACGGCGATCCCTGCGACGTGATCGTGCTGAACCCGACGCCGGTGGTGCCCGGCTGCATCATCCGCTCGCGCCCGATCGGCGTGCTGAAGATGGAAGACGAGGCCGGCGGCGACGAGAAGATCCTCGCCGTGCCGGTCGACAAGCTGAACCCCTATTACACCGACATCGCCAGCTACCGGCAGCTGCCGGCCATCCTGGTCGAGCAGATCGAGCACTTCTTCACCCGCTACAAGGATCTGGAGAAGGGCAAGTCGGTCACGGTCAAGGGCTGGGGCGACGCCGGCGAGGCCGCCGAGCTGATCGCCATCGGCATGCGGGCCCACCAGGACAAGCTGAAGGCCAAGGCCGCCAACGCCGCCTGACGCCGTCGCGGCGGGGCTGGATCAGTCCCGCTGGACGCACATGGCCACGCCCATGCCGCCGCCGATGCACAGGGTGGCTAGGCCCTTTTTCGCATCGCGGCGCTTCATCTCGTGCAGCAGGGTGGTCAGGATGCGGGCCCCCGAGGCCCCGATCGGGTGACCGAGGGCGATGGCCCCGCCGTTGACGTTGACCCTGTCCGGGTCGAGGCCGAGTTCACGCAGCACGCACAGCGACTGCGCCGCGAAGGCCTCGTTGGACTCGACCAGATCGAGGTCGGCGACGCTCCAGCCGGCCTTTTCCAGCGCCTTGCGCGAGGCCGGGATCGGGCCGGTGCCCATCACCGCCGGATCGACCCCGGCCGTGGCCGAAGAGACGATGCGGGCCAGCGGCTCGAGCCCGCGCGCCTTCGCCTCGGCGGCGCTCATCAGCACCAGGGCGGCGGCGCCGTCGTTCAGCCCCGAGGCGTTGGCCGCCGTGACGCTGCCCTCCTTCGAAAAGGCCGGGCGCAGCTTCTCCATAGCCTCGAGGGTCGCGCCGTGGCGGATGTATTCGTCCTTGTCGACGACGAGGTCGCCCTTCTTCGAGGCGATCGTCACCGGGGCGATCTCGGCGTCGAAGCGACCGGCCTTCTGCGCCGCCTCGGCCTTGTGCTGGCTGGCGACGGCGAAGGCGTCCTGGTCGGCGCGGCTGATCTGGAAACGTTCGGCGATGTTCTCGGCCGTCTGGCCCATGTGATAGCCGTTGAAGGCGTCCCACAGGCCGTCGCGGATCATGGTGTCGATCAGGGCGAGGTCGCCCATCTTCTGGCCGCCGCGCAGCTGCTGGGCGTGCGGGGCCTGGCTCATGCTCTCCTGCCCGCCGGCGACGACGATGCGGGCGTCGCCGAGGGCGATCTGCTGGGCGGCGATGGCCACGGCGCGCAGGCCCGAGCCGCAGATCTGGTTCAGGCTCCAGGCCGGGACCTCCTTCGGAATGCCGGCGCCCATGGACGCCTGGCGGGCCGGCCCCTGCCCGGCCGCGGCCTGCAGCACATGGCCGAGGATGACCTCGTCGACCTCGTTGGCGGCGACGCCGGCGCGCTCCAGGCCCGCGCGGATGGCGACCTCGCCCAGTTTCGCGGCGGGCAGGCTGGACAGGGCGCCGAGGAAGGAGCCGACAGGGGTGCGGGCGGCGGAGACGATGACGACGTCGGTCATGGGAAAACCCGGGGAGGAGTCTTGGGGAGGGCCTGCATCTAGGCCCATCGAGGCGCCGCCGCCAGAACCCCGAAGCGGCGGAGGGCATTGTGGCGCCCGCGCCGCAGCCGTCCGTTATCGGCGCCTGTTCAGGCGAAAGTCATCGATCCTGTGCCAGAAACCGGGAACGATTGACGGCGCGGTCCCTTGAAAGGCCCATGCTCATGCAGATGAAGAGATTGGCGCGGCACGTCTGCACGCCCGACGAGCTCGATATGATCGAGCACTACCGCACGCCGGCCGAGAAGACGGCCGATCTGGTTGTCCACGTCGTCGGCCTGACCTTGGCGGCGGTCGGCGGCATCGTGCTGGCGGTGCTGGCGGCGGTCTATTCCGGCCTGGGCGCCGTCCTCGCCACGGCCGCCTACGCCCTGTGCCTGATCGCCATGCTGACGGCTTCGACCGTCTACAACCAGACCCGCCCTTGCGCCGCACGACCGATCCTGCGCCGTCTCGACGAGGCGGCCATCTTTCTGATGATCGCCGGCAGCTACACCCCCTTCACGACGCAGAATTTCGAGGGGGCCTGGTCGATCGGCTTCACCCTGCTGGTCTGGACCGTGGCCCTGGGCGGCGTGTTCGCCAAACTGATCGCGCCGCGCATTTCCGACGCGTTCTGGAGCGCGGTCTATATCGGCTTCGGCTGGCTGGCCGTGCTGGCGCTCAAGCCGCTGATCGACACCGTCCACCCGATCGCCTTGGGCCTGCTGGTCGCCGGCGGCCTGATCTACACCGCCGGCGTGTTCGTCTTCATCAGCCCGCAGGTGAAGTTCCGTCGGGCCATCTGGCATGGCTTCGTCGTCACCGGAGCCATGACCCATTGGGCGGCCGTGCTGGTCGGCGTGGTACTGGCGCCGGCGACGCTCGGCTAGACATTCCAGTCGGCAGCGCAGCATAGTGCCGCGTTGCAACAGGATCGGGGACCAGTTTGGCCGACAAGAAGCCCGGAGCCGGCGATACCGTCGTCATCAAGAAATACGCCAACCGGCGGCTCTACAACACCGCCACCTCCGCCTATGTCACGCTTGAGGACCTCGCGCGGATGGTGCGCGAGGGCGTCGAATTCGTGGTCTATGACGCCAAGACCAACGACGATCTGACGCGCCAGATCCTGACCCAGATCATCTTCGAGGAAGAGAGCCGCGGCGAGGCCCTGCTGCCGGTCCAGTTCCTGCGCCAGCTGATCGGCTTCTATGGCGGCCAGATGCAGGGCGTGCTGCCCAGCTATCTGGAGATGTCGCTGGACAGCTTCAGCCGGCAGCAGGAGCAGATGCGCGGCCAGTTCTCCAAGGCGTTCGGGGCCGCCCCCGGCGCCGGACTGCTGGACGAGGCGGTCAAGCGCAACATGGTCATGTTCGCCGAAGCGATGAAGATTTGGCCGGGCTTCAACGCCGCCGGGGCCGCGGGAGCCGCCCGCTCGGCCAGCCCGGCGCCGGAACAGCCGGCCGCCGATCCCCTCGCCGAGATGCGCCGCCAGATGGACGAGATGCGCGCCCAGCTCGACAAGCTGTCCCGGCCTCCCGGCAAGGGCGACTGACGATGACCGACGAGGTCCGCCCTGTCGGCCCCGTCCAACGTCGCGACGAGCGCCGCGAAGGCGAGCGCCGCTCCGCCGAGCGGCGCGCCGGCTCCGCCTCGCGGGCGCTGGTCCCGACGGATTTTCCCGCCGAACCTGCCGCCCCCCCGGCAAGACCTGCCCCGACGCCGCCCGGCGACATCTCGGCCGCCGCCTTCGCCGCCCAGGTCATTGGCCAGACCGGCCAGCGACGTGGGCTGAAGGGCGGCCCGCCGGTGCTGGACGCGGCCCGCTCGACCTATCTCGGAGCCAACTATTCCGGTGTGGCGGAACGCCGTCCCAAGCCGGGCGAGGCCACCGACACCGACGTCTGAGAATCCCGGCACGGTCCTTGCTGACGACAGGCGCAAACGCCTCCGTCCGGGACCACCGCCATGCTGACCTTTCTCGCCCGCACCGTCGACGTGGCCGTCGTGGCCCTGATCTTCGTCGCCTTCAGCTGACCTTGCGCCCGGATCGCCGCGGGGCTAAGCCCCGCTTCGTCATCGGGGAGTAGCCGCCCGCATCTCCAGCGGGGTTCGCGTCAACATACTTCCTCTTCCCGGAGAGGATGGCGCGCAGGGCCTTCGGGTCTCGGCAAGACCGCTGGCTTCGCAGGGCAGCTTCCACGCGGGGGCCCGGCTGCGAACGCCACAGGTCTGTCCGCCGACGCCCCCGCGCACGAAGATGAGTTGGACGCCTTCCTGATCTCGACCGGCCTCGTCTCCATCGCGGAGATCGGGGACAAGACCATGTTGCTGGCGATCATGCTGGCGGCCGCCTGGCGGCGCCCGCTGCCGATCCTGCTCGGGATTCTGGTCGCCACCCTCGTCAATCACGCCTTCGCGGCCCTGGCCGGCACGGTGCTGGGCCACTTCATGGAGGGCGAATGGGTGCGCTGGGTCGTCGGCCTCGCCTTCTTCGGCTTCGCGGTCTGGGCCCTGATCCCGGACCGTTTCGAAGAGCGGCCCGACACCACCGAAAAGACCTTCTCCGGCGTGTTCTGGACCACCACCGCGGCCTTCTTCATCATCGAGATGGGCGACAAGACCCAGGTGGCCACCGCGGTCCTCGCCGCCCAGTTCCAGTCCCTGCCCCTGGTGGTGGCCGGCTCGACCCTGGGCATGATGCTGGTCAACGGACCGGCGGTGCTGCTGGGCGAGGCGGCGGCCCGAAGACTGCCGCTGAAGTGGATCCGGGTCGCGGCGGCGGCGGGTTTCGCGGCGACAGGGCTGTGGGTTCTGCTGACCGGCTGATATAGGGCGGCCTCCCCCTGCAGATTGCACCCATGACCCGATTTCTCCGCCTGACGGCGGTCGCCATACTGCTCTTGTCCCTGATCGCCATGATCGGACCCTTTGGAGGTGTCGAGGCCGCCAGCGGGATTTGGGACAAGGGGGCCCATTTCGTTGTCTTCGGCCTGATCCTGTGGAGCTTCGGGATCCTGTTCCCCCGTCTGTCGAGGCTGATGGCGGCGGTGTTGGCGGTCGGCCTGGGCGGAGCCGTCGAGGTGGTTCAGGGACTGGTCGGCCGGGACGCCAGCTGGGGCGACCTGCTGGCCGATGCGCTCGGGATCGCTGTCGCCCTGCTGCTCTGGGCGACCTGGCGCCGGTTCCAGCCCCGAACCGCGCTTCAGACCTCGAACACGCGGTAAGGGGTCTCGCCCAGCGTCTTCAGCACGGGCAGGGCCACGTTATAGACCGGCGTGCCCTTGTTGGTCCGGCCCTCTGGCGCCCCGCGGTGGGCATGGCCATGCACCACCAGGCTGATGTTGTCGTAGCGGTCGATGGTCTCCGCCAGGCGGGAGGAGCCGAGGAAGGCGTGGATTTCCGGTGGCTCGCCCATCACGGTGTCGACGACGGGAGAATAGTGCAGCAGGACCACCGACCGCCCGGTCCTGAGCATGCGGATCGAGTTCTCGATATGGTTCGCGTCCTCGACGGCCTCCTGAACGAATGCCTTGATCGAAGCCTCGCCGAACGGGCTCAGCATGTATCGGCCAAAGCCGCCGATGAAGCCCTTGCCGCCGGCGAAGCCAACCCCGTCGATCTCATAGGCCTGCCCCGTCAGCATCTGCACCCCGGCGTCGCTGAGCATCCGCGTCACCTCGCCGGGCTGGCCGCATTCGTGCTCGTGATTGCCCAGCACCCCGACCATCGGAATCTGGCAGGCGCGCAGGTCCTCCAGCAGGATTTCGACTTCCCGGGTCTTGCCGAAATTGACCAGGTCCCCGCACAGGCACAGCACGTCGGCGTCCTCGTGCACCCGGCCGAACAGTTCGCGATACGGCCGCTGGTGGGTTTCACCGACATGCAGGTCGCCGACCGCAGCCACACGGAGTCTCTTCTCCGGCCCCGGAGCCAGGCCGGGCTGCGGCGTCTGCGGGTCGGCGTGGGAGCCGCCCTCGGGCACGTCAGTGGGGGGATTCATGCCGCTCCTCCAGACCCTTGCCGACCACGTCTCCGAAGCCCCATTCGGTGATGTCGGCGATATAGTCACGCGGGCTGAACAGCCGGCCGCGGCAGACCCTGACCCGCGGGGCCGGCAGATCGACCTGGGCGTGCAGCCGTTCCGTCAGTTCGGTCATCAGCCAGCTCGGCACCCGCCCGCGCTCGGTCGGATAGGCGAAGCGGAAGTTCAGCAGGTGGCCCATCAGCACCTCCCAATAGAGGTCCATCTGGTCCAGCAGCAGCTTCCAGTCGATCGCGTCGGACTGTTTGAGAATGACATGGCTTACATCCGCGCCATCGTATCGATAGCGGTCCTGGATGAAGACCTTGGACAGGATCAATGCCGTCGGCGGCGTGATCCCCACCCGGTGGCCGTAAACCTCGATCGTGTCCTTGCCGAACCAGCTGTCGCTGACTGCGATGGTGCCATTGGACATGGCGAAGATCACGTCGAAGAAATGCTCATCCTTCCAGACCTTGGCGATCCATCGCTCGTCCTCGACGTCGGTTCGATAGCCGCGCGCCTGAAAGAAGGCGAGAATGCGCGGATAGTCCCCCGGCTTGCAGAAGACGTCGAGGTCCTTGGTCGGTCGGCGGATGCCCGTATAGGCCGTGACCGCATAGGTCCCGGACAGCAGGAAGGGGATGCCGCTTTCCTTCAGCAGGCCAAGGGCCTCGTCGTAGAAGGCGACGGCGTCCTCCGGCGGATGAAAACACGGGTCGATGATGGCGTCTGACATGGCTCCGACCCCGATTACGAGGTCAGGAAACGGTTCTTCTCGCGCGCGAGTTCCGCCCCCTCCACTATAGGGGATTGCCCTCATATACGCGCCCCGGCTTTGTTTACGGTTTGGCCCTACCACTTTCACGGGATTGGACCGGGGGTCGGGGGTTTGCGGGGTCGGTGGCGACTGTTCAGGCATGAAGCGGGCCGGGTCGCGGGCCCGCCGGCGTGGGCCTATGTCCTGCTGTTCGCCCTGTCGCAGCTGATCGGCCACTGGAGCGTCGCGACCTTCAGCTCGGTCGTCGTCTGGCTGTCCAACGGCATTCTCGTAGCCGCCCTGCTGCAGTTGCATCGGCGGCCGGCCCTCGCCGTCATCGCCATCTGTCTGGCCATCAATCTCGTTTCGAACAGCCTGCGCGGCGATCCCGGCATCTTGCTCTGGTTCAACGCCCTGCTGAACCTCGGCCTGGCCATGCTGGTCGCGGTCCTCGCCCGCCGCTTCTGCGGCGCCGCCCTGGACATGCGTCGCCCCGTCCGGCTGGTGCGGTTCGCACTGATCTGCGCCGTCTCGGTGGCGGTCGCCGCTCTCGTCGCCAGCCTGGTCGCGAGCCTGGTGCTCAGACCCTCGTTCCCGGTCTGGCTTTTCATGATCCAGTCCTTCTCCATCGTCGAGCTGACCGGCCTGCTGCTGGTGACGCCGGTGCTCTTGCTGTTCGCCCGGGCCCACCGGTTCGCGGGGATGTCTCCAGCCCGGTGGCCGGAGACGGCCGTTCTGCTCGCGCTGACGTTCGCCGTCTCGGCCGAGGTGTTCTGGCAGGGCGACTATCCGATCCTGTTCCTGACCTTTCCGCCCATGCTGCTGATCGCCCTGCGCCTGTCGCCGGGCATGACCGCGGCCGCCCTGTTCGGCCTCGCCTTCGTCAGCGGGGTCGCGACCCTGACCGGTCATGGCCCGATCCAGCTGGCCCGTCTGCCCGACACCCCGGGCCTCGAGACGATCCCGCCGATGCTGCGCAAACTCGGGATCTTCAATCTCTATCTGCTGATCATGGTCGCCACAGTCCTGCCCCTGTCGACGATCATGTCCGAACGTCGACGGCTGGAGGCGCGTTTGCGCGCCCGCACCCTGGCGGCGCAGGAGGCCCGGCGGCTGGCCGAACACGCGGCCTCCGCCCGTTCGCGTTTTCTGGCCATGATGAGCCACGAGCTGCGCACGCCGCTGAACGGGGTCGCCGGCTTCGCCGACCTGCTGGCGGCGCGTCCCGGGCTCGACCCCGAGGCGGTGCGCCACGCGCAACGGATCCGCGAGTCCAGCGACGGCCTGCTGGTGCTGGTCGAGGACATTCTGGATTTCGCCAGCGGAGACACCGAACTGACCCCGGAAGCGCTCGATCTCGCGGCCGTTGCGCGCGAGGCGACGGCGCCCAGCCGGATCTCGGCCGACGCCCGGGATATCGAGCTGACAATCGACAACCGGCTGCCGCCGCGCGCCCGCTTCACCTGCGACCGCCGCGCCCTGCGACAGGCCTTGCAGCCGCTCATCGCCAATGCCGTCAAATTCACCGTCGAGGGCGGGGTCTGCGTGCGGCTGGACCGGGCGGGAGACGGCGTGGTCATTCGCGTTTCCGACACGGGCTGCGGCATCGCCCCGGACCATCACATCGAACTGTTCCAGGCCTTCTCCCAGGCGGACGCCTCCACGCGCCGCCTGCATAGCGGCGTCGGCCTTGGCCTCGCCCTGGTCGCTCGCCATGTGCGCCGGCTCGGCGGGCGGGTGGAGCTGGACAGCCGGCCCGGCGAAGGGTCGACCTTCACACTTCACCTGCCGCTGGAACGGGCGCCCGACGCTCCGGCCGAGGCCGACGTCGCTTTTGCACCGGCGGCGGACGTCGCCCCCGCGCGCGCCCACGCGCCCGCGCCTGCCCCCCGCGTGCTGGTGGTCGACGACCATCCCGTGAATCGGGAGATCGCCCGGATCATGCTTCAGGCCTTCGGCTGCGAGGTCGTCGAGGCCCGAGACGGCCATGAAGCCCTGCAGGCGGCGGCCGACGAGGTCTTCGACCTGTTGCTGATGGATGTGCGGATGCCGGGCATGGACGGGCTGGAGACGACCCGTCGCGTCCGGTCGCTGCCTGACGCCCGGGGCCGGGTCCCGATCGTCGCGATGACCGCCGACGCCATGCCCGAAGACGTCGTCCGCTGCCACGCCGCCGGCATGAACGCCCATCTGGCCAAGCCGGTCAGCCAGGCGGCGATGTTCGCCATCGTCTCCCGCGCCCTCGCCGGCGACCTGCCGCTGACGGCCTCGCCCGCCGCCTCCGCGGCCGCCTAACCGCCCCAGGCACCCTCGAACGGAAAGCGTCGCGTCCACAGGTCCAGCAATTCCGGCAAGGCGTCGACCCGCCGGGCGACCTGCCCCATCCGCGGGGCCACCTGATGAAAGCGCGATCGATGCGGCGTCCACCGGCTGGCGACCGCGACATACAGGTCCAGCACCGTCAGTTCGGGTCCGAGCAGGAAGCGGTCCGGTTCCATCTGGGCCTCCATCTGCTCCCAGCAGGCGGCGATCCGCTCGGCCGTTCGGGCCTTGATGGTCGCCTGGGCCGCCGGATCATCCCCGCCGAGGCGACCGGGGTCGTCGCGGACCCAGTACATCGAATAGATCGAGGCGGGGATGAAGGTCATCCAGCGCAGGAACTGGGCCCGCCGCGGATCGCACGGCTCTGGCCCCAGCGCCGCCTCGGGATGGCGTTCGGCCAGCCAGATCAGAATGGCCGCGCTCTCGGTGATGACCTCTCCATCCGGCGTGACCAGCACCGGCACCTGACGCATTGGATTGACCGGCGCGACCTTGTCCCGTTCGGCCTCACCCTCCCAGGTCACGGCTTCAATCACCTCGAACGGCGCGCCGATCAGGGTCAAGGCGGCCTCGACCGGGACCGAGCCCGAGCCCGCGGCGCCGTAGACTGTGTAGGTCATGGGACTCTCCTCCCCTCCTCTCTGCGCCTGAACGCCCGGGTGCGCGCGCGAGATTTTCGGACCCGTCCATAAACAGGGCTTCGCTCTCCGGGACGGCCGGTCCGCGCCTTCCCGGCGATTCACCCACTGCACTTTACATTTCAAAGTACTTCGTACAGACTGTGCGTAAGTTTGAAGCGCGGCCCTTCCGGCCGCCATGACAGGGATCACGCCGATGATGACCGAGAAGATCGAAGACCCCGCCGCCGACATCGCCTGGATGCGCCGGCTCGCCGAGGAAGGCCGGCGCGCGCCGATGCAGGGCGCGTCCATCCTGTTCGCGGCGGGTCTGATCTATAGCGCCGCCAGCCTCGCCCATTGGGCCGTCATCAGCGGTGCGGTCGGCCTGGACACGTCCGCCCTGGGCTTCGTCTGGATCGGCGCCACGGTGCTGTTCCTCGCCCTGCTGGTGGTGGCCCTCGCGGCGATCAGGCGGGCCGGCGGCGTCGAGACCTCGGCCAATCGGGCCTCGGGCACGGCCTGGGCCTCGGTCGGCTGGGGCATTTTCGCCCTTTCGACCTCGATGGCGGTGTTGGGTCTGCGGATGGGCGAGGACGCCGCCCTGGTCGGCGCCGAACAGTATCTGGCCTATGCCGCCGCCCTGTTCCTGCTGATGGCCCTGCCCGGCTTTCTGCTGATGCGGGCGGCGAGGGGCTGAGGGTGGCGGACGATTTCGACATCAACCGCCTCGATGAGGTCATCCATGGACGGGTCCGGCTGGGCATCATGGCCGTGCTCTCCGTGGTGGAGACCGCCGACTTCAACACGCTCAAGGCCCGGCTGCAGACCACCGACGGCAATCTTTCGGTGCACCTGCGAAAGCTGGAGGACGCCGGATTCGTGGCCGTGACCAAGCGGTTCGAGGGGCGCAAGCCCCTGACCGAGGCGGCCATGACGCCGGAGGGCCGCCGGGCGTTCGTGGCCTATCTCGACGCCATGCAGGGCCTGGTCGGGCCGAACGGGGCCCGTCCATGAGCCGGACGGTGGGAAGCGTCGCCGGGCTGGGCTAGACAGGCGGCATGACCGACCGCCTCCATCGCTTCGACGCCCTCGACAATTTCCGCGACTATGGCGACTACGCCTCGGCCGCCGGCCGCCGCATCGCCGGCGGCCGGCTGTTCCGTTCCGCCCATCACGCCCGCGCCAGCGAGGCCGATCTGGAACGGCTCGCCGAACTGGGACTCGCCGCCGTGGTCGACCTGCGCCGGCCCGGCGAGCGCCGCGACCAGCCCTCGCGCCGCCCTCCCGGCTTCGCCGGCCTCGTCATCGAAAGCGATCACGACGACGGCCGCGAGGCGCCCCACATCACCTTCCTCAAGACCGCCGACCTGACCATCGACGCGGGCCGGCGCTTCATGACCGACACCTATCGGGAGCTGGCGTTCGATCCCGCCCACCTCGACCTGTTCACTCGCTATTTGAGGTCCCTCGGCGAGGCCGACGGCCCCGTCCTGATCCACTGCGCGGCCGGCAAGGATCGCACCGGCCTGCTGGCGGCCCTGACCCATCATCTGCTCGGCGTGCACCGGGATGACATGGTCGGGGACTATCTGCTGACCAACGCCGCCGTCGATCTGGCCGGCCGTGCGCCGGGCATCGCCCGTCAGCTCGAGACCATGACCGGCCGGCCCGTCGCCCACGACGCCGTGGTCGCCTTCCTCGGCGTCGAACCGGTGTATCTGGACACCGCCATGGCCGAGATCGCGGCCCGGCACGGGTCGGTGGACGGTTATCTGGCGCAGGCCCTGGGCGTCGACGCGGCCCTGCGCGACCGGATCGGCGAGCGGCTGACGGCGTGATCGAACGGCTGGCCAGAGTCGAGACGCGCGTCCGCCCGTGGGGCGAGCCTCTGGCCGTGGCGACCGGCCTGCGCGACCGCGACGGGGCCCTGGCCCTGCTGTCCGACGGCGGGCCGCTGGGGCGCTGGTCGTTCGTCGCCGCCGAGCCTGACTGGACCGGCGGCGAGGGCGGCCTCGACCTGCTGCGCGACCCGGCGCTGGCGCGGGACGTGGTCGGCCTGCTGGCCTATGACGCGGGCGCCCGCCCGGCCACCGGTCCCCGTACCCATGTCTGGCCCGATCTGATGCTGGCCCGCTACCCGGCCATGCTGGCCTTCGACCACCGGGAGCGGTCGGTCACCGTGACCGGCCGGGGCGTCGACGCGGCCTCCGCCATGGAGGCGGTGGATAGGGCCGAAGCCTGGCTGGCTGAAGCGGTCGGGGCACCGACGCCGGCGCCGCCGGCGGTCTCCGTAACCGCCGAGACGTCCGCAGACGCCTATGTGGACGCAGTCGCCGACGTGGTCGCCCGCATCGCGGCCGGCGATCTATTCCAGGCCAACATCGCCCGCGCCTGGTCGGGCGAGCTGCGCCCCGGCGCGGATCCGTTCGACGTCATGCTGCGGCTGGCCGACCGGGCGGCGGCGTACGGCGCCTTCTGGCGGCTGGGTGACCGGGCGATCGTCTCCAACTCGCCCGAACTGTTCCTGACCTTCGATCCCCGCAGCCGCCGGATCGAGACCCGGCCGATCAAGGGCACCCGCCCCCGCCATGCCGACCCGGCCCGCGACGCCGCCCTCGCCGCCGAGCTCGAGGCCAGCGCCAAGGACCGGGCCGAAAACCTGATGATCGTCGATCTGATGCGCAACGATCTGTCGCGCGTGGCCGCACCCGGCTCCGTCGCCGTGGACCGGCTGTTCGAGATCGAGAGTCATCCGACCGTGCACCACCTTGTCTCGACGGTCAGGGGGACGGCGTGTCCGCAGACGGGGGTAGCCGACCTGCTGGCGGCGACCTTCCCGCCCGGCTCGATCACCGGCGCTCCCAAGCACCAGGCCATGAAGGTGATCGCCGCCCACGAGCCGCCGCGCGGGCCGTGGTGCGGCAGCCTGTTTCACATCGGCGCAGATGGCGGCCTGACCGCCTCGGTGCTGATCCGGACGGCGTCATTCGAACGGTCGGAAGGCCGCTGGCGCTTCCGGACCCTCGCCGGCGCGGGCATCGTCGCCGACAGCGACCCGGCATCCGAACTGGCCGAGACCGGGGTCAAGATCCTCGCCCTGCGCGAGGCCCTTGTCGGCCCCTAGGTCGCCGGGCAGGTCTGACACTCTGTCCTCGCCGACTTGCGCGGCCGCAGATACTGGTTTTGCGCGAAGCGCGTCAGACCGGGCATCAAATAGTCGGCGGCCGAGTCATAGTCGTAGGTCACTTCGGAGACGATCAGGCTCTCGCCGTTGGTGACAAGGTCGGGGGGGATGACCATGGCGGAGCCGGTGGCCCGCGGGGCCTCGCCCTCGCCCCGGCTCCAGTCCACCACGGCCACGCCGTTGGTCATGGTTACACTTGAGACGCGCTGGCGCAGCGTCGCGGTCGGAAACGGCGCCATGATCAGATCGCCGATGTCGAAGATGTCGGTCACCGTCGCCGGAGTCACCGTGGCCTCCTGGGCGACTAGATCGGCGACCATGGACGAGACATGGCCCATCCGCTTCTGGGCCATGAAACCCTGACAGAACTCGGTCATGCCCATGTAGAAGGCGATCATGATGGGCGCGATCAGGGCGAACTCGATCGCCGAGACGCCCCGCTCGTCGCCTGTCAGTCGCCGGATGAGGCTGCGGTTCATGGCGTTGGCGCCGGGGCCGGGGCGGGGGCGGGCTGCCCGGCTCCCGCCGGCTCGTTGCGGAAGGCCGTCGTCGCCGTCAGGAAGGCCGTGTCGTCGTCCAGCCGCGACAGGCTCTGGGACAGGAAGGTCGTTAACAGCGGGTGCCGGTACCAGACCCGGACCAGCATCAGGTTGCCCGGCTGCCCGTTGGTGTAGGTCAGACCGCTCGGATTGAAGGTCGGGCCGTTGAGCGGATCGGGCGGGGAGACGTTGAACTGCGGAATGACCCTGACGTCGACCGTCGCCCGCGTAGCGCATTCATCGGCGAAGACGCTCATCCGGCTGCAAAGGTTCGCCTGGAATTGGGTCGCTGTCATGCCCTGGGCGCTCGCCTGGCCGGTCCGAACCAGCCGGCCGGTCTCGATCGTTCCGTTCTCGAGCAGGGAGCTCAGAATGAAGATCACCGCGACTTCGATGATGGCGAACAGCATGAAGAAAAACGGCAGGGCGACAATGGCGAATTCGACCGCCGCCGCGCCGTCGCGCGCTTGCAGAAGTTTGCGGCAGAACCGCCCTGTCCTGCCATGGCCGCGACGGGTCATTGATCAGTCGCCGCTCGCGATCGCCGTGCCGCTGACGCCGCGCACAGAGGGCGAACACGAGGCCGCGCACGCCATCTCCGTGGCCTGGCCGCCGCGCCAGACGCGGACCCGGCCCGCGCCGTCGCCCGCGGTGACCACCACCTGGCTCTGGAACAGGGTGCGCCCGATCGCGTCGACGGCGACCACCTCGGTCACGCCGTAGCCCTTGCCGGTTATGTACAGCGTATTGGCGTCGACCACCGTCACGTCGGCGATTTCCGGATTGCCGACGATGACCGAACCCGCCGCGCCGCGCAGCTGGACCCGCTGGGCCTGGTCGATCTCGACGCTGATGCGGCCGGACTGCGCCAGCGCCAGACCCGGGCCGGCCATGGCGACGGCGACGGCCAGGCCGAGAAGCAGGCGTTGGGTGCGGATCATGGCGAGGGTCCATAGACTGAGCGCGCGCGGGTGCGAAGCGCGACCGCGAACCTGCCAGCGAAACCTCAACAAAGTTTGAAACGCCAGGGCGAATACTGGCCGCCGGGCGAACAGGCTTCACCATTCGCCGGTTTCCAGCGCGCGGGCAAAGTAAATCTTGCGCTAACCATGGACGGCGACCGGACCTTAACCCGTTTGGCCGATAACCAAGGTGCGTTTTGGGGGTCAAGCGGGCTACCGGCTCCCCCCGCGTTGTTAGCTCGCTTCCTCTTTTCAAAGGGATCATGACCATGACCATGAAAAAGTTCATTTCGAAATTCATGTCCGACGAGTCGGGCGCCACGGCCATTGAGTATGGCCTGATCGCGGCCCTGATCGCCGTCGTCATCATCGCCGCCGTCACCGCCCTCGGCGGTGAAGTCGTCGCGACCTTCGACGATGTGACCGCCGGCATGCAGACGCGCCCTGCCGTCTAAGCAAGGCACTGCAGCCTGAACGAGGCCGGGGGCCGGAGCGGAGACGTTCCGGCCCCTTGCTTTTGTGCGGTTCGGCAACCCGACCTTAAAGATCGGTCGGGCACGGTGCGCGCATGGAAGTGCTGCAACTGAGCCTGCTCGCCCTGTTTCCGGCCCTGGTCATCGTGGCCGGGCTGACAGACCTGACGTCCATGACCATCCCGAACTGGATCTCGGGCCTGCTGATTGCTGGCTTTTTCGTCGCCGCCCTCGTGCTGGGGCTGTCGCCGACGGCGATCGCGGCACACGTCGGGGTCGGCCTCGCCGCCCTGGTGGCCGGCGCCATACTGTTCGCCCTCAGATTCCTCGGCGGCGGCGACGCCAAGCTGATGGCCGCGGTGTGCCTGTGGCTGGGCGTCTCCGGCTGGAGCCCGTTCGTGCTTTGGACGGCGGCCATCGGCGGTCTGTTCTGCCTGGCCCTGCTGGTCGCCCGGGCACACGCCCAACCGCTTGTCGCCGGCGGACCCGGCTGGATCGTGCGCCTCATGGAGCCCGGAGGCGGCATTCCCTACGGCGTGGCCATCGCCGCAGGCGCCTTGCTGGCCTTGCCGACCTCGCCGCTGGCGCTCGCCGCGTTTGCGGGATGACGGGTTTGCCCGCCGATGCATAGAGGTTGCAGGCACTTAGGCCCGCGTTAACCCGCGCCCGGCATGTTCGTTAACGGTACGGGGCCGAAGGACCGAATTCACGGGTCCGGACGGCCTTGCCGGAGACAACGGATGAAGCCTGCCCGAATCATCGTGATCTGCGTCGCCGCCGTGGCCGCCATCGGGCTGGCCCTGGTCGTGCGCGCCATGGGATCGCCGTCGAAGACGCCGGTCGCCGTCGCCTCCGCCGCCGCCCCGGCCCGGCCGATGGCCAAGGTGCTGGTCGCCGCGAAGGATCTACAGGCCGGCCGGCGTCTCGACGAGTCCGACATGGAATGGAAGGACTGGCCCGTGGATGAGGTCAATCCGGCCTTCATCACCGACGGCTCGGTCCCGATCCCGGCGGCCGAGGCCGCCGCGGCGGAAAAGGCGGACGACAAGCCCGCCGGCGCCGTCGCCGCCGTGACCCGCGCCGCGACCGACATGGCGACCGGCGGCGCCAAGGCCGACTATCTCGGCTCGGTCGTACGCGAGCCCATCCTCGCCGGCGAACCCATTGTCCTGCGCAAGATCGTCCGCGCCGGCGACAGCGGCTATATGGCCGCCTATCTGGAGCCGGGCATGCGCGCCATGGCCATCAGCGTCACGGTCGAGACCGCCGCCGGCGGCTTCATCCTGCCCGGCGACCGGGTCGATGTCGTGCTGACACGCGAATCCAACCTCGGCAACATGGGCGCCACGGAGGGCGACCGCGCCAAGTTCACCTCCGCCACGGTGATGCAGAACATCAAGGTTCTGGCCATCGATCAATCGACCCGGGCCGGCGACGACGCGCAGACCGTCATCGGCGCGACCGCGACCCTGGAAGTCGCGCCGCGCGACGCCGAGGCCCTGGCTCTCGCCAAGTCCGAGGGTGTTCTGAGTCTGATCCTGCGATCCTATGCCGACACCGCCGGCCCGTCCGGCCGGGTCGCGGCCGGACCGCGCCAGTCCTCCGCCGTCCGCGTCTACCGCGGCGGCGACCCCGAAGTCGTGGTGGTCCAATGAAGCGCCCGCTGATGCCACTGGCGGCCCTCGCCCTCACCGGTGTGCTGGCAGCCACCGCCGCCCCGGTGTCGCCGGTCGAGGCCCAGACCCGCGCGGCCGTCTCCATGGGCGCGCAGTCGCAGCTGATCAATCTGCCCCGCGGTTCGTCCATGGCCGTCGACCTGCCGGCGGACGCTCGCGACGTGATCGTGCCCAATCCGGTGGTGGCCGAGGCCATGCTGCATTCGCCGCGCCGGATCACCATCATCGGCCTCGCCCCGGGCGAGACCGACGCCGTGGTGCTGGACAATGCCGGCCGCACCATTCTGTCGCTGCGGATCCGCGTCGACGCCGGCGTCTCGGCGCTTCAGGACACCCTCAGCCGGATCATGCCGAACGCCGACGTCCGCGCTGAGGCGGTCAATGACAGCGTCATCCTGACGGGCACGGTGTTCAGCCCCGGCGAGGCCGACCGGGCCAGCCAGGTCGCCCGCGCCTTCGTGTCCGCGCCCGAAAAGGTCATCAACATGATGACCATCGAGGGCTCCGACCAGATCACCGTCCGGGCGCGAATCGTCGAGGTTCAGCGCACGGCCGTCAAACAGCTCGGCCTCGACGCCAGCGCCGTCCTGGCCAGCGTCGGCGAGGGACTGTCGCTGACCCAGGTCGCCACCTTCGCCGTGTCCGGCAACCAGCTCGGCGGCGGCATCCTCGACTATCAGGACTCGGCCGGCGACGGCAGCAGCCTGAACACCTCGTTGCGCGCCTTCGAACGGGCCGGACTCGTTCGCATCCTCGCCGAGCCGAACATCACCACGGCCAACGGCGAGAGCGCGGAATTCCTGGCCGGCGGCGAGTTCCCGGTGCCGGTCGGACAGGAATCCTCCCAGGACGGCGTCAAGGTGACGATCGAGTTCAAGCCTTACGGCGTGCGGCTCGCGGTGCGGCCGATCGTGCTGTCGCCGGGGCGGATCTCGCTTCAGCTCTCGACCGAAGTCTCGGAGCTGACGTCCCTCGGCGCCTTCACCCTGGGCGGCGGCACGGCCGGCGGCGCGGCCCTCGTCATCCCCGGGCTGAGCGTCCGGCGGGCGTCCAACACCGTCGAACTGCCGTCCGGAGGATCGCTGATGATCGCCGGCCTGCTGCGGGAGGATACGCGCCAGAACATCGACAAACTGCCCGCCCTCGGCGACCTGCCGGTGCTCGGCGCCCTGTTCCGCTCGCGCGACTATCTGTCGGGCGAGACCGAACTGGTGATCATCGTCGAGGCCTACATCGTCTCGCCGACCTCGCCCGGGCGCATGCAGACGCCCGCCGACGGCCTGCACATCGCCAACGACGCCCAGACCATCCTGTTCGGACAGCTGAACCAGCATTACGGCCGTCCGAATGTCGCCGCCGACGCCGCCGACGCCGGCTGGAGCGGCCCCGTGGGCTATGTGATCGAATGAGGCCCCCAACGATGCGCGCCCTCCTCCTGAGCCTGTCCGCAGCCGTCGCCCTCGGCGCCTGCGCGACGACCGCGACCCCGGATGCGTCGCCGCTGACGCCGCTGTCGCGCTATTCGCTGCGCGTCGAGCCGGGGCTGGATCGCATCGCCCTGGCCGTTCACGACACCGGCCTGTCACCGGGTCAGCAGGCCGCGCTCTACGATCTGGCGGGCCGCTATCTGGCGTCGGGCGTGGGTTCGGTGCGGGTCGAGGCGCCTTATGGCGACGATCCCGTCGCCGCCCGCCAGGCCTGGGCCGCGCGCTCAGCGCTGCAGTCCGCCGGCCTGCCGGCCGAGCGCATTGTCGTCGCCTCCTACGCCGCGCCCGATCCGCGAGCTCCGGTCCTGGCCGGTTTCGAAACCGTGCGGGCCGCGATCCCGAACTGCGCCGCCGAGCGTGGCGCCATGCACGGGCGGTTCTCTAACGAGAGCTCGATGGGTCTGGGCTGCGCCATCAACGCCAATCTGGCGGCCCAGATCGCCGACCCGCGGGATATCGTCGGCCACCGGCCCACCAGCCCGGCCGACTCCGGCCGCGCCGCGGTGGTGTTCGACAACTATCGCCGGGGCGAGATGACCTCGGCTCCGCAGGAGACCCTGGTCGAGGGCCGCATCGCCCAGGCCGTGGAATAGCGTGATCATGAACAACGCCTTCGCCCCCCGGCCGGCCGAGGACTTCGAGGACGAGTTCGATCTCGACATGGGCTATGTCGCGTCCGGCCCCGCGCCTGATCACGCCCCCCGGTCGGGCGACGAGGCCAGCGCGCCGTATGCCGCGCATCCGGGGGCCATGAGCCCTGAGGAGACGGTCCGTCCGCCCTTGCAGTTCACGCCGCCGTCGGTGGCTTCCGGAGCGGCCCCCGCCTATGTCGGCGGGCCGGGCGAGGGCCAGATTCCGGCCGTGGCCGGCTTCAATCCCGTCGGCGACCTGGTGGCGGGCGCCTCGGCCGCCTTCTCGCCACCCGTGCCGGGCGGCGGCGGGCCCGAAGTCTCCGTCCCGCGCATCGCCATTCACGTCTTCGCCGAACGCCAGGACACCCTCGCCGCCGCCGAACGGGCCGGGCAGGACCGCCGGCTCTCGCGCGCGACCACCCAGATCCGCGTCGGCGGCGTCGCCGCCGCGGTCGAGGCCTATCAGCACGAGCCGACGCCGCCGCTGATCATCGTCGAATGTCTGAAGGACCCGCAGACCCTGCTGTGGGAAGTCGACCAGCTGGCGGAGGTCTGCGACGCCGGCACCAAGGTGGTAGTCGTCGGCGCGACCAACGACATCCTGCTGTTCCGCGAGTTGATGCGGCGCGGGGTCAGCGAATATCTGGTGGCGCCGTTGCAGCCGCTCCAGCTGATCGCCGCCATCGGCGGCCTGTTTTCCGATCCGGCCCAACCCTTCGTCGGTCGGTCGATCGCCTTTGTCGGCGCCCGCGGCGGGGCCGGGTCCAGCTCTGTGGCGCACAACACCGCCTACGCCATGAGCGAGCGGATCGGCGCCAATACGGTGATCGTCGACTATGACCTGCCGTTCGGCACCGCCGGCCTCGACTTCAACCAGGACCCGCTGAACGGCGTCGCTGACGCCCTGACCCAGCCTGATCGTCTAGACCCCGTGCTGCTGGATCGGATGATGGTTCGTTGCACCGACAAGCTGAGCCTGTTCGCCGCGCCCGCCACCCTCGACGTCGACTGGGACATTTCGCCCGAGGCCTTCGAGGAAGTCACCACCCAGATCCGTTCGACGGCCCCGTTCGTGGTGCTGGACCTGCCGCACCTGTGGTCCGGCTGGATGCGCCGCACCCTGATCGCCGCCGACGAGGTGGTGGTCGTGGCGACGCCGGATCTGGCGAGCCTGCGCAACGCCAAGAACATGATCGACCTGATCCGTCAGGGCCGGCCGAACGACGCCCCGCCGCGGCTGGTGCTGAACCAGGTCGGCGTGCCCGGACGTCCGGAAATTCCGGCCAAGGAGTTCGGCGCCGCCCTGGGCGTCCACCCCAGCCTGATCATCCCGTTCGATCCCAAGGTCTTCGGCGCCGCGGCCAACAACGGCCAGATGATCATCGACGCCGGCGCCAAGTCGAAGGCCGCCGACGCCTTCCAGATGCTGGCCCAGATCGTTTCGCGCAGGGAACTGCCGATGGTCGCCGGACCGCGGGGCAAGGCCGGCAAGGGCGACGGAAAGTCCATGTTCTCCGGCCTGTTCAAGAAGAAGTCCTGACGGGTGTTTGGCAAGCGCACAGGTCAGCCCGGAACGACCGCCGCGCCCGCTCGCCCGGCGCCGCCGCCGGCCGCCGCCTCGCCAGGCCCGTTGCAGCCGGAGCCCGGCGTTCAGACCCAGGCCTTCGCCTTCGGCGGCGACGTCGCTGAGCTGGAGCGCGAAGAGCGCCGGACGGAATCATACAACGCCAAGCCCGCGTCCGAGGCCGCCGACCGCCTCGACGCCCTGGCCATGCGCCCCCGGCCCGCGGCCGCCCCGGCGCCGGGGCATACGTCGGGGCCCAAGGCGACGCCCGGCTTTGAACAGCTGAAGAAGGCCCAGGCGGTCGCCGAGATCGTCCGCGAGCAGTCGGACTACTACCACGCCACCAAGACGACGATCTTCAACGCCCTGATGAACACCATCGACCTGGCCCAGCTGGCCGGTCTGGATCCGAAAGCGGCCGCGGAGGAGATTCGCGACATCGTCGCCGAACTGGTGGCGATCAAGAACGTCTCCATGTCGGTGGCCGAGCAGGAGCATCTGGTCCAGGACATCGTCAACGACGTCCTCGGCTACGGCCCGCTGGAGCCGCTGCTGGCCCGCGACGACATCGCCGACATCATGGTCAACGGCGCCGGCCGGGTGTTCATCGAGGTCAACGGCAAGGTCCAGCTGACCAACGTCCGTTTCCGCGACAACACCCAGCTGATGAACATCTGCCAGCGGATCGTGTCGCAGGTCGGCCGCCGCGTCGATGAAAGCTCCCCCATCTGCGACGCCCGCCTGCCCGACGGCAGCCGCGTCAACGTCATCGCCCCGCCGCTGGCCATCGACGGCGCGACCCTGACGATCCGGAAGTTCAAGAAAGACAAGCTGACGATGAAAAACCTGGTGGAGTTCGCCTCCATCAGTCCCGAGGGCGCGCGGGTTCTGGGCGTCATCGGCGCCTCGCGCTGCAATCTGGTCATCTCGGGCGGCACCGGTTCGGGCAAGACGACCCTGCTGAACACCCTGACCGCCTTCATCGACCCGACCGAGCGCGTTATCACTTGCGAGGACGCGGCCGAGCTGCAGTTGCAGCAGCCGCACGTGGTGCGCCTCGAGACCCGGCCGCCCAACCTCGAGGGTCAGGGCCAGATCACCATGCGCGATCTGGTCAAGAACTGCCTGCGGATGCGTCCCGAGCGGATCATCGTCGGCGAGGTGCGCGGCCCTGAGGCCTTCGACCTGCTGCAGGCCATGAACACCGGCCACGACGGCTCGATGGGCACGCTGCACGCCAACAGCCCGCGCGAGGCCATCAGCCGGATGGAGTCGATGATCACCATGGGCGGCTACGGCCTGCCCTCGAAGACCATCCGCGAGATGATCGTCGGATCGGTCGACGTCATCATCCAGGCGGCGCGTCTGCGCGACGGCTCGCGCCGCATCACCCACATCACCGAGGTGGTCGGGCTGGAAGGCGACGTGATCGTCACCCAGGACCTGTTCGTCTACGAGATCACCGGCGAGGACGAGAACGGCAAGATCATCGGCCGCCACCGCTCGACCGGCATCGCGCGCCCGCGCTTCTGGGACCGCGCCCGCTATTACGGCCTCGAGCGCGAGCTCGCCGAAGCCCTCGACGCGGCGGAGTAGGCCGATGCTCCCGATACTCGCCGCCGTACTGGCCTTCATCACCATAGGCGGCCTCGGCTGGGCCTTTGTCGGCGGCGGCGACTCCAGCGACGTCGCGGTCAAACGCGCCCAGAGCTTTGGCGGCCCCAAACAGAACATGGCCGCCGCCCGCAAGGCGGCCGCCGCCAATACGCCCGAGGCTCGCCGCAAGCAGATCATGCTGCAGCTCCAGGAGTCGGAACGGGCGCAGCGCAAGGCGCGCGTCAGCCTGACCGCCAAGCTGAAGCAGGCCGGGCTGGGGACCACTGTCAGGACCTTCTGGATCATCAGCGGGGTATTGGGCGTAATCGCCTTGCTGGCGACGCTGCTGTTCGTTCCCAACATCCTCATCGCCCTCGGCGCCGCCATGGTCTTCGGCCTTGGCCTGCCGCGCTGGGTCGTCGGCTTCCTCGGCAAGAGCCGGCGCAAGAAGTTCAGCAGCCATTTCGCCGACGCCGTCGACGTCATCGTGCGCGGCATCAAGTCCGGCCTGCCGGTCCACGACTGCTTCAAGATCATCGCCCGCGAGAGCCCCGCGCCGCTGGGCGGCGAGTTCCAGACCCTGGTCGAGGGCCTCGGCGTCGGCCTGACGCTGCAGCAGGCGCTGGACAAGATGTACGAGCGGATGCCGACGCCGGAGCTGAAATTCTTCGCCATCGTCATCGGCATCCAGCAGAAGACCGGGGGCAACCTGGCCGAAGCGCTGGGCAATCTGTCCGCCGTGCTGCGCGCCCGCAAGATGATGGGCGAGAAAATCAAGGCCCTGTCGTCGGAGGCGACGGCCTCGGCCGGCATCATCGGCTCGCTGCCGCCGGCGGTGATGATCCTCGTCAGCGTCACCACCCCGGCTTACATGGCCAAGCTTTTCACCGATCCGCGCGGACAGTTCATGCTGCTGGTCGCCGTGATGATGATGGCCCTCGGCGTCTTCGTGATGAAGCGCATGATCTCGTTCAAGTTCTAGGAGGGCCGGATGGACGTCGTCGGCTTCTTCACCAATCTGCAGAACCTGCTCAGCATCGGCGTCGGCGTGCTGGTATTCGCAACCCTCGTCACCCTGCTCGGCTCGCTCGGCGGCGAGGCCAAGCTGGAGGGGCGGATGAAGGCCGTCGCGGTGCGCCGCGAGGAGCTGAAGCGCCGCTCGCGGCAGGCGATCGCCAGTCAGAACAGCGGCCCCCAGGGACTGCGGCACACCGACGACGGCTTCAAGAAGCGCGTCGTCGACCGGTTGAACCTGACCACCCTGCTGGAGGATCCGAAGGTCGCCGACAAGATGGCCCAGGCCGGCTATCGCGGGCCCAAGCCCCTGACCACCTTCTACTTCTTCCGCTTCTCGATGCCGTTCGTGATGCTCGCGTTGGCGGTCTTCTATGTTTTCGTCCTGAACGACTTCGGCCTGTCGGTGATGATCCGGGTCACCATCTGCATGTTCGCGGCGGTGGCCGGCTTCTATGCGCCCAACATCTTCCTCGCCAACCGCATCGCCAAACGCCGCACCTCGATCATGCAGGCCTTCCCCGACGCGCTGGACCTGCTGCTGATCTGCGTCGAGGCCGGCATGTCGATCGAGGCGGCGATCCAGAAGGTCAGCCAGGAGATCGGCGGCTCGTCGATCGATCTCGCCGAAGAGATGACCCTGCTGTCGGCCGAGCTGAGCTATCTGCCCGATCGCCGCATGGCCTATGAGGGGCTGGCGAAACGCACCAACCACCCGGGCGTCAAGTCCGTGGCGACGGCGATGACCCAGGCCGAGACCTATGGCACGCCGTTGGGCTCGGCCTTGCGGACCATGGCCAAGGAGAACCGCGAGATGCGCCTGTCGGCCGCCGAGAAAAAGGCCGCCGCCCTGCCCGCCAAGCTGACCGTGCCGATGATCCTGTTCTTCCTGCCGGTGCTGTTTATCGTCATCCTGACGCCGGCGATCATCAGTATCCAGGACACCATGGCCAAGGGCGGCTGAGGCCCTATTCCGCCGCGGTCTTCAGGCCTTCGGCCACGGAATTGACCGCCGAGCGCAGGGCCTTGCGGTGGCGATCGAAATGCATCTCGCCGCGCAGGCCGGAGAAGAGGAAGCCGTTGGCGAAGATGCAGCTGCCCGGCTCCAGCTCCTCGATCTCGAAATAGCGCAAGGCGTTGAACCACAGGCCGCGCTTCTCGACCCAGACCAGCTGGGCGTAGGGCTGCCATTCGCCGACGCGGACGCTGACCCGGCGCTCGGGCAGGCCGGGAACGGCCTCCGTCAGGGCGATGGCGCCGCCGAAGGCGATCGCGCCCTCGACCGCCGTCTCGACCGGGTTCCAGCGATCCCAGGCGGGCAGGTCGGCGATGATCTCCCAGATGCGGTCGGGCGGCGCGCGGACGCCGATGCGCTTTTCGATACGGGCGGTTTCCATGGCC
Organism: Brevundimonas sp.; assembly: GCF_046295595.1. GTDB lineage: Bacteria > Pseudomonadota > Alphaproteobacteria > Caulobacterales > Caulobacteraceae > Brevundimonas. The sequence goes on from NZ_JBKBMX010000012.1 coordinate 43,401, forward strand.
CCGATCTGACACGGCTTTTCGACGCTGAAAAGGCCGCCGGCCTAGCGATTGCCCTCGGGCCCCGGCTGCGAGGCCGGCGGTGTCTCCGGCGAGGGGGTCTCGTCGCGATCGGACAGGTCGGGCGGGCCGAGGCGGAGGCGGGGGCTGATGAAGCACAGGGCGGTGGCGACAGCCAGCAGCAGGGCGTTGGCGACGAAGGGCGCCGGCTCGGCCAGTTCGTAGAGGGCGACGCCGATGACCGGCGGGCCGAGGAAGCTGAGCCCGGCCAGCGACATCATCAGACCGGCCACGGCGCCCTGCTCGTGCGGCCCGACGGACAGGGACGAGCCGGCGGTGAATCCGGGGCGGGCGAAGCCGACGCCCATGGACACCACGGCATAGCCGACCACCACGCCGTAGTAGCCGGGGGCGAGGATGGTCAGGATGTTGCCGAGCATCGCCAGGCCGGCCCCCCAGCGCATCAGGTCGGCCGCCTGCAGGCGCAGCAGCGGGATCAGACCCCACTGGGCCAGCAGGGTGGCGGCGGCGCCGGCGAACATGGCGATGCTGATGAACGGCAGGGCCTCGTCGGGGCCGGCTCCCGGCTGGGTGATCACGTCGATGACGTGGAAGCCGAGGACCGAGATGTTGATGGCCTGGGCCCCCGTGACGAGCAGGCCATACAGCAGGAAGTCACGGACCCGGGGGTCCTTCCACAGCCCCTTGTCGGCGCGGCGGCCGCTGGGGCTGGGGGTGCGGGTCACTTCGCCACTTGGCAGGCGGCGCCACACGACCAGCAGGACGATCGCGCCAAACAGGGCGAAGGCGTACATTGGGCCGGCGAGGCCGACGATCGGCAAAACCAGCAGCGGCGCAAAGGTCGGACCGATCACCGTGCCGAGACCCTGGGCCGAGGCCAGCATCGACATGGCCTGGGTACGCTGTTCCGGCGTGGTGCGGTCGGCGACATAGGCCTGGGAGGCGATCGGCGCGGCCGAGCCGAAGACGCCGTAGATCCCGCGCGCCACGGCCATCAGGATGAAGGCGAGGCCGGCGCCGAGCCACTGTTCGAGCCCGGCGGTGGCGGCGAGGCCGAAGCCGCTCATCGACAGGATGAAGCCGGCGAGGCCGATCATCATCACCTTCTTGCGGCCCAGCCGGTCCGACAGCCGGGCCCAGAAGGGCGAGGCGACGGTCCACATCAGGGCGGAGATGGCGAAGGCGGCGGCGACGAGGGTGTCGGCCAGCCGAAACTCGCGGCCGATGGCCGGCAGCACCGACTGCAGCGCCATATTCCCCGCGGCCGCGATCAGGCTGACCGAGAACAGGATGGCGAAGGCGGGCGAGCGGAGGTTCACCAGGCGACGTTAGGACGGTCCGGCGGCGGGGTCATCCCCTGTCGGGCGGCGGCGGGTGGAAACCACATTTCTCAATCGTCCGGCAAGGATCGGGGCGCAGCCTCGTTCGGCTGAGGAGGCGCCCATGAGACAACTTGGTGTTCAGATGCGGCCGATGACGCTGCAGCGGCGGGGTGGTCCCCTGCGCGAGGCCTTCTTCTTCCTCGTCGCCTTCGTCGCGATGTTCGGCGGCGCGATGCTGGGCCTCGACCTGCTGATCTAGGGGCGGTCGAAGAAGGTCTGGATGACGCGGCGGTAGACTTCGGTCAGGGCCTCGATCTCGGCGACCGGTGCGCGCTCGTCGATCTGGTGCATGGTCTGGCCGACGAGGCCGAGCTCCAGCACCGGGGCCATGGCGCGGATGAAGCGGGCGTCGGAGGTGCCGCCGGTGGTCGAGGCCTCGGGGCGGCGGCCGGCGGCGGCCTCGACCGCGTCCTGCACCCCGGTGACGAAGGGGCCGGGCTCGGTCAGGAAGGCGTCGCCCGAGCACAGGTGCTCCAGCTCGATGCGCAGGCCGCTGTCGGCCTGGGCCTCGCCGGCCATGGCGTTGAGCCAGGCGATCAGGCTGTCGCCGGTATGGGTCGGGTTAAAGCGGATGTTGAGCCGGGCCCGGGCCTCGGCGGGAATGACGTTGGTCGCCGGATTGCCGATGTCGATGGTGGTGATCTCGAGGTTGGACGGCTGGAAGCCCTGATAGCCGTCGTCGAGCCGGTGATCGGCGAGCCGGGCCATCAGCCGGGCCATGACCGGGGCGGGGTTGGCGGCGCGGTCGGGATAGGCGACGTGGCCCTGTTTGCCGTGGACGGTGATCCATGTGTTGAGCGAGCCGCGGCGGCCGATCTTGATCATGTCGCCGAGGGCGTGCTGCGACGAGGGCTCGCCGACGATGCAGGCGTCGATCACCTCGCCCTCGGCCATCAGGGTCTCGACCACGCGCTTGGTGCCGTGCAGGGCCGGGCCTTCCTCGTCGCCGGTGATCAGGAACGAGAGGGAGCCCGCCACCTCGCCCTCGGCCAACACGCGGGAGACGGCGGCGATCCAGGCGGCGATGCCGCCCTTCATGTCGACGGCGCCGCGGCCGTAGAGGACGCCGTCGCGGACCTCGGCCTCGAACGGGCCGGCGGACCAGGCCTCGGCGGCGCCGGTCGGGACCACGTCGGTGTGGCCGGCGAAGCAGAGGTTGGGCGAGGCCGTCCCGCGCCGGGCGTAGAGGTTCTCGATGACATTCCGGTCGCCTACCGCTTCGCTACTTGAGGCGGGGCCGAACGGGAGACGGCGGCAGTGGAAGCCGAGGCCGGTCAGGACGCGTTCGATCAGGTCCATCGCGCCCTCGTCGGCGGGGGTGACGGACGGTTTGCGGATCAGGTCGCGGGTCAGTTCGACAGGATCGATAACCGGATGTGATGCGGCGCTCATGGACCTGTGCTTTAGGGGGTTCGGACGATGGCGAGAAGGCTTGTCTCCATGCCGAAGATCGATATCGACAGGGCGCCGACCGGACACGGGACGGCCTATCCCGAGGAATTCGCCGGGCCGTGCAAGCCGCGCCGGCGCTGGCGGCTGGGCGACGCGGCCGGACTGGACCAGTTCGGGGTCAATCTGCTGCGCCTGCCGGACGGCGCCTGGTCGAGCCAGAGGCACTGGCACGCGGGCGAGGACGAGTTCGTCTGGGTGCTGTCGGGCGAGGTGGTGCTGGTCGAGGAGGACGGCGAGACGGTGCTGCGCGCCGGCGACTGCGCGGGGTTCAAGGCCGGCGTCCAGAACGGCCACAAGATCGAGAACCGGTCGGGGGCCGAGGCGGTTCTGCTGGAGGTCGGGACGCGGTCGGCGACGACCGACGCCTGCGACTATCCCGATATCGACATGGTCCTGCCGGCGGGGGCCGAGGGCTATGCCCGCCGGGACGGGACCCCCTATGCGAAGGTTGAGCGGCGGACGTGACGGTTGAGAGCGTAGACACGGGGGCGCCGACCCCGCCGGTTCCGCCCGGAGACGGAGGGCCGTCCAGCCCGTGGGCCATCCGCGACTTCCGCCTGCTGTGGGTCGGGCGGGTGGCGGCGGTGCTGGGCATCCAGATCCAGTCCTCGGCCCTGCTGTGGCAGGTCTATGAGATCGCCCGGCGCGACCATCCGATCGCCGAGGCCAGCCTGTATCTGGGCCTCGTCGGCCTGTGCCAGTTCCTGCCGCTGCTGGCCCTGACCCTGCCGGCCGGAGCCCTGGCCGACCGGCGCGACCGCAAGAACACCGTCACCCTGTCGATCTTGGTCGAGGCCAGCTGCGCCGTCGGCTTCCTGCTGATGGCGCTGCACGGGAACCCGCCGCTGTGGGGGCTGCTGGCGGTCGCCGCCCTGTTCGGCGCGGCGCGCGCCTTCCTCGCCCCGGCCAGCCAGGCGTTTCTGCCGATGGTGGTGGGGCGTCGGGCCCTGCCCCCGGCCATCGCGGCCCAGTCGATCGCCTTCCAGACCGGGGCCATCGCCGGCCCAGCCCTGGGCGGCGTCATTGTCGCCCTGTCGATTCCGCTGGCCTATGCCTCGGCCCTGGCGATGTTCGCCGTCGGCATCGGCAGCCTGCTGCTGATCCGCACCAGCGGCAAGCCGGCCCCGTCGCCGACGCGGGTCAAGGTCGTCGATCAGGTCAAGGAGGGTCTGGCCTATGTCTGGAACACCAAGATCGTGCTGGGCGCCATTTCGCTGGACCTGGTCGTGGTGCTGCTGGCCGGGGTCGCCCTGCTGACGCCGATCTTCGCGCGCGACATCCTGCATGTCGGGGCGGTCGGCTTCGGCCTGCTGCGGGCCTCGTTCGGCGCCGGGGCGCTTCTGGTGGCGCTGTATCTGAGCCGCTTCCCGATCGTGAAACACGCCGGGCGGTGGATGTTCGCCGCCGTGGCGGTGTTCGGCGTCTGCACCCTGACCTTCGGCCTGTCGAAGAGCGTCTGGCTGTCGGGGGCGGTGCTGTTCCTCGGCGGAGCCGCCGACATGATCAGCGTCAACATCCGCCAGACCCTGATCCAGCTGTCGACGCCCGACCATATGCGCGGCCGGGTCAGTTCGGTGTCGATGCTGTTCATCGGCGCCTCGAACGAGCTGGGCGAGGCCTATTCCGGGGTGGCGGTGCGCTTCCTCGGCCCGATCGGGGCGGCGGTTTTCGGCGGCTTCGGCGCGCTGGCGGCGACGGGGATCTGGGCCAAGCTGTTCCCGGGGCTGAGGAAGGCCGACCGGCTGAGCTGATCCCCGACCGGAGTGAAAAACAGTCCGATGAGTCTCTAGAGTCCCTTGAGCCCGGGGGTGGGTTCGATTGTCAAAGACCGGCGCGATCACCCCGCTTGCGGCGGGAGGGACGCATTATACGCCGGTCCGTTCCTGTGCACAGGAAGACCGGTTTAGCGACAGGTCATGGGGTTGATTCTGAAGAGAATTGACCTGCTGAACCCGACTATGGATTCGCGGATTGTCAGCACAGCGTCATGGGCTCACCTCTCCATTCGCGAAGGCGAATGGGGAGGACAGATCGGCGCGTCAGCGACGATCAGGTGGGGGCGGCGCCGACGGTGAGGGAGTCCGGCGCGAACCCACATCTGACGGAGCCGCCCCCTCCTGACCGCTTCGCGATCTGTCCTCCCCATCGGCCTTCGCCGACGGGGAGGTGAACGGCTGGCCGCCCTCTCTTTCCTACTGGCAGGCGAGGCACTCGTCGTAGTCGGTGCGGGCGGCGCTGAAGAGGTCGGGCTGGTTGACGTCGACCTCGACCTCGGCCTTGTTCTCGGCTCCGGCGAAGGCGGCGCGCTGCACCGATTTGGAGCGCAGGTAGTAGAGCGACTTCACGCCGGTCTCCCACGCGCGCCAGTGCAGCATGTGCAGGTCCCATTTGTCGACGTCGCCCGGGATGAACAGGTTGATCGACTGGGCCTGGCAGATTTCCGGCGCGCGGTCGGCGGCCAGTTCGACCACCCAGCGCTGGTCCAGCTCGAAGGCGGTCTTGAAGATGGCCTTCTCGTCCTCGTCGAGGACGTCGAGGTGCTGGACCGAGCCCTCGTGCTCGAGGATCGAGGACCAGATGATGTCGGTGTCGGCGCCGCGCGAGGCCAGCACCTTCTCGAGATAGGGGTTCTTGACCGCGAAGGAGCCCGACAGGGTCTTGTGGGTGTAGATATTGGCCGGGATCGGCTCGATGCCGGCGCTGGTGCCGCCGCAGATGATCGAGATCGAGGCGGTCGGGGCGATGGCCATCTTGTGGCTGAACCGCTCCATCACGCCGCGCTCGGCGGCGTCCTCGCACGGGCCCTTCTCCTCGGCCAGCAGGCGGCTGGCCTTGTCGGCCTCGCGGCGCAGGTGTTTGAACAGCCGCATGTTCCACGACTTGGCCATGGCCGATTCGAAGGCCACGCCCTGGGCCTGGAGGAAGGAGTGGAAGCCCATCAGGCCGAGGCCGACCGAGCGCTCGCGCTTGGCCGAATAGACGGCTGCGGCCATCGCCGGCGGGGCGCGGCGGATGAAGTCTTCCAGCACATTGTCGAGGAAGCGCATGACGTCCTCGACGAATTTCGGCTCCTCGCGCCATTCGAGGAAGGTCTCGGCATTGACCGAGGACAGGCAGCAGACGGCGGTGCGGTCGACGCCGAGGTGGTCGCGGCCGGTGTGCAGCATGATCTCGGCGCACAGGTTGGACTGTTTGACCGACAGGCCCAGCTCGCGCTGGTGCGGCGCCATCTGGCGGTTCACCGTATCGGAGAAGATCAGATAGGGCTCGCCGGTCTGCAGGCGGATCTCGAGGATCTTCTGCCACAGGGCGCGGGCGTCGACGGTCTTGAGAACCTCGCCGTCCTTGGGCGACTTGAGATCGAAGGTCTTGCCGTCACGGACCGCGAACATGAATTCGTCGGTGATGTTGATGCCGTGGTGCAGGTTCAGCGACTTGCGATTGAAGTCGCCCGACGGTTTGCGGATCTCGAGGAACTCCTCGATCTCGGGGTGGTGGACGTCGAGATAGACGGCCGCCGAACCGCGCCGCAGCGAGCCCTGGCTGATGGCGAGGGTCAGGGAGTCCATCACGCGAATGAAGGGGATGATGCCCGAGGTCTGGCCCGCGCCCTTGACCTTCTCGCCGATGGAGCGGACGCCGCCCCAGTAGGTGCCGATGCCGCCGCCGTTGGAGGCGAGGGAGACGTTCTCGTTCCAGACGCTCTGGATGCCGTCGAGGCTGTCGCCGACGGCGTTGAGGAAGCAGGAGATCGGCAGGCCGCGATCGGCGCCGCCGTTGGACAGCACCGGGGTGGCCGGCATGAACCACAGCTTCGACATATAGTCATAGACGCGCTGGGCATGGTCGGAGTCGTCGGCATAGGCCGTGGCGACCCGGGCGAACATGTCCTGGTAGGACTCGCCGGCCAGCAGGTAGCGGTCTTCCAGCGTCTTCTTGCCGAAATCGGTCAGCAGGTCGTCGCGCGACCGGTCCAACTGGATGGACGGAACCACCTTGAGCACGGGTCGATCAGCGCCGTCCGCGGCCGCAACCGACTGGAAATCCACTGTCTTCAACGCTTCGCCGCCGGCCATAATCGTCACTGCCCTGAACTGATATCGAATGAGATGTCCGCGCCGGTGACCACATCATCTAGTGGCCGAAGCGCTCCCCAAGCCCACATATAGCGCGCAGATGGCTAACCAACCGTCAACGGGGTTGACGATCACTTTGTGAGCGAATCGCCATCAAGACGGGGGATGAGCCTGTGGACAGGCCGCGACGACAGGATGACGGGGGCGTGACGCCGGTCGCCGGAACCGATCACGAACGCGTGAGGGGAACGTCCCGCAAGCGGGACCGTTTCGGGCCGATGACCTCCGATCAACTTGTCGCCTTCGCCCGCCGCGCGTTGCGCATCGCCCGCGCTGAAATCGCCGCCGTCAGCGCGCTGTTCATCGTCGCCCTGGGGGTGATGATCTTCGTCGAACTGGCCGACGACATGACCGAGGCCGACGGCCGGGCCTTCGACCAGTCGGTGCTGGACGCGCTGCGGCCCGGAGCCATGATTGATCCCTGGGGACCGGGCTGGCTGGAAGAGGCGGCCATGGATCTGACGGCGCTGGGCGGGATCGCCGTGCTGGGGCTGTTCGCCCTGGTGACGATCGGTTTCCTGTTCATGCAGCGCAAACGGCTGTCGGCCCTGTTGCTGGTCGTCGGCCTGGCCGGCGGGGTGGCGCTGAGCGAGGGGCTGAAGGCGGTGTTCGGGCGGGAACGGCCGCCCGAGGCGCTGCAGGCGGTCGAGACGCTGAACGCCAGCTTCCCCTCGGGCCACAGCCTGCTGTCGGCGGTCTTCTATCTGAGCATCGGGGTGATGCTGACCCGGGCGTTCCCGGAGCGGCATTTCAAGGCCTATGTCATGGGGGTGGCGGTGCTGCTGACCCTGATCGTCGGACTGACGCGGGTCTATCTGGCGGCGCACTGGGCGACCGACGTGCTGGCCGGATGGAGCGTCGGCGCGGCCTGGGCCATGGCGCTGTGGCTGGTCGCCTATGCGGTGCAGCGTCGCCAGTCGTCGCGGCCGCAGGAGCCGCATGTGTTGCCGGTGGATGAGGAGGGATGAGGGATTAGGGATGAGGGATGAGGGATTAGGTGGGGCGGGGTGACGAGAGGGACGGCGATGCTCCTGAGCATGCCCGGCGGCCAAGCCTCTCATCCCTCATCCCTCATCCCTGCCCTTACCCCGCCCCGAACTCCAGGTCCTTCCGCGCCGAGATGATGGTGACGATGAAGCCGGCGAGGACGTCGAGCATGACCATGGTGACGATCAGGAAGAAGGTCGAGGTGGCGAATCCCTTGATCAGCAGGAACTCGACCAGGCAGACCACGAACAGGATCATCGACAGGGCGTGATTGACGATGGCGACCTTCTGGCTGGAGGTCGATTTCAGCAGTTCGAAGAACAGCAGGATCAGGGCGAGGAACAGGATCATGTCGCCGACGCCGACGCTCCAGCCCGCTCCCGAGGCCATGGGGATGGTGAACAGGATGTCGCGCAGGCCGCTGTCCGTGCCGACGACGCCGGACGCGCCCATCAGGCCGGTCAGGACGACGATATTGTACAGCACCACCGGGATCACGAGCAGCGGCAGGGCGATCAGCATGGCTGGAGCTCCATCTTCAGGGGCGCGGACGGGCCGGTACGGCCGCGCTTGTTAACCCTGAATAGCGCCGATTGCGCCGCGCCGCCATGGTCGTGGCCCGGGGCCCGCGTCAGAGCTCGGTGACCGTCCCCGGCCGGCGCGAGCGCGACTTCAGCCACATCACGCCCAGCAGGTCCGACAGGGAGGCGACCAGCCGGCCCCAGTTGGTGTATTTCGACCGCCCGGTCTCGCGGTGTCGGTGATCGACCTCGAGATAGCGGTTCTCATAGCCCTCGCGGATCATCAGCGCCGGCAGGTAGCGGTGCAGGTGATCGAAATAGGGCAGGCGCAGGAAGACGTCGCGGCGGAAGGCCTTGAGGCCGCAGCCCGTGTCGTCGGCGTCGTCGGCCAGCAGCCGCTTGCGGATGCGGTTGGCCCACAGCGAGGCCTGGCGCTTGGCCCCGGAGTCCTGGCGTTTGGCGCGCACCCCGCCGACGAGGGCGACATTCGGCGGCGAGGCGATCAGCAGGTCGACGAGGCGGGGCGCGTCGGCCGGTGGGTTCTGGCCGTCGCCGTCGAGGGTGACGACGATCGGGGCGCGGGCGGCCAGCACCCCGGTTCGCACGGCGCGGCTCTGGCCGGCGTTGGCGCCGTGGCTGAGCACGCGCAGGGCCGGCAGCTCGGCCATCAGGGCGCGCAGCTCGGCCAGGGTGGCGTCCTTCGAGGCGTCGTCGACGAAGACCATTTCATAGGACCGGCCCGCGAAGGCGGCGGCGATGTCGCGGGCCAGGGGGCCGGCGGCGCCTTCCTCGTCATGCACGGGAACGACGACGGAGATGTCGGGGGTCGCTTCGATCATGCCGTCCTGTAGCGGGTTTCGCGACCGGGCGGGAGGCCCGCGCGGGGCGCGATGGAGGGGGCTATGACGCGGCGTGAAACGGCGTGATAGGAATGCGGCCATGATGCGCCCCGATCTCGACCGATTCATCGCCGGCTGGCGCGGACCGCTGCTGGCGGCCCTGGTGGCCCTGTTCGCCGGCCTGCCGGTGCTGATGCTGATGCCGCCGCTGGACCGCGACGAGAGCCGCTACGCCCAGGCCACGTCTCAGATGCTGGAGAGCGGCGACTATGTCGACATCCGCTTCCAGGACGATCCGCGCTGGAAGAAGCCGGTCGGCATCTACTGGATGCAGGCGGCGGCGGTGGCCGCGACCTCCAGCGTCGAGAACCGCGACATCCAGCCGTACCGCCTCCCCTCGCTGCTGGGGGCCATGCTGGCGGCGGCGGCCTGCGCCTGGGCCGGGGCGGCGATGTTCGGCCAGAGGGCCGGATTCCTCGCCGGGGCCATGCTGGGGGCGACCTTCCTGCTGTCGACCGAGGCGGGCATCGCCAAGACCGACGCCATGCTGTGCGCGGCGGTGACCATCGCCATGGCCGGGCTGGCGCGGATCTATCTGGCGACGCGGGCCGGGGAGAAACCGCGACGGCCGCACAAGCTGATGTTCTGGCTGGGCATCGGCCTGTCGATCCTGATCAAGGGGCCGATCGGCCTGATCGTGGTGGTTCCGGCCATACTGCTGCTGTCGCTGTGGGACCGCGACGTCAAATGGCTGGCGCGGCTGGGCTGGGGCTGGGGCCTGCCGCTGGTGGCCCTGATCGTCGGACCGTGGGCCATCGCCATCACCATCGCCACCGACGGCGGTTTCTGGCGCGAGGCCATCATCGGCGACCTGGCCCCCAAGATCGCCGGCGGCCACGAGAGCCATGGCGCGCCTCCGGGCTATTATCTGATCGGCGTGCTGCTGATGTTCTTCCCGCTGACCCTGATGCTGCCGGCGGCGGTGTCGACGGGCTGGAGCCGGCGGGCCGAGCCGGCGGTGCGGTTTCTCGTCTGCTGGCTGGTTCCGGCTTGGCTGATCTTCGAGCTGACGCCGACCAAGCTGGCCCACTACACCCTGCCGACCTATGGGGCCCTGGCCCTGCTGGCGGCGGCGGCGCTGACGCGGCCGATCGGGCCGGTCTCGCGTTATACAGGCGCCGGGCTGGCGCTGTTCGGCGGGCTGGTGATCGTGCTGCTGACCGTCTTCGGCCTGACCGAATACGGGCGGTCGACAGCCCAGACCTGGGCGACCATCACCATCGTCTTCGCGGCCCTGGCGGCGCTGATCGGGGCCTTCCTGCTGGTCCAGCGGGCGCCGACGGCGGCGGTGATCGTCTCCATCGCCCTGGGGCTGGTGGCCCATGCCGGACTGGCCGGGACGCTGCGCCAGCTGCGCCCGCTGGCCGTGGCGCCGCAGCTGCAGAAGGTGCTGGAGCAGGCCGACCTGCATCCGCGGCAGGGGCGGCCGGGACCGGTGGCGATCACCGGCTTCCATGAGCCGAGCTTCGTCTTCCTGACCGGGCGCGAGACCGAGCTGACCGACGCCGCCGGGGCGGCGCGGGCGCTGGCCGAGGGCCGGCCCGTGATCGTCGAGGCGCGCGACGCCGACGCCTTCAGCGCCGCCTCGGCCGAGCTGGGGGTGACCGGCCGGGCCGTCGGGGTGGTCAATGGCCACAACTATTCGCGCGGCGACGACGTCAGCCTGACGGTCTATGCGCCGTCGGGGAGCGCGGCCGCCGGAGCCCGACCGTGAGGCGGGCGATTACCATCGTCGAGGTCGGGCCGCGCGACGGGCTGCAGAACGAGAAGGCGGTGCTCGAACCCGCCGTCCGCGCCGATCTGGTGCAAAGGCTGGAGGCGGCGGGGGCGCGGCGCATCGAGGCGGTCAGCTTCGTCCATCCCAAATACGTGCCGCAGATGGCCGGGGCCGAAGAGGTCATGGCCGCCCTGCCCCATCAGGCCGGACGCAGCCGCATCGGCCTGGTGCTGAACGGCAAGGGCTACGACCGGGCGCTGGGGACCAGTGTCGACGAGGTCAATGTGGCGATGTCGGCGACCGACGGCTTCGGGCTGAAGAACCAGGGCATGGGCGTCGACCAGCAGGTGTCGATGCTGTCGGACATCCTGACGGGGCGGGCGAACTCGGAGGGCGGCGCGGGGGCCGGGCCGGCGCTGTCGGCGACCCTGTCGTGCGTCTGGGGCTGTCCGTTCGACGGCGAGGTGTCCGACGACCAGGTCGCCGATCTGGTCGGACGGATCGCGGCGCTGGGGGTGAAGGAGATCGCCCTGGCCGACACCATCGGGGTCGGCGATCCGTGGAGCGTGACACGCAAGGTCGAGGCGGCGCGCAAGGCGGCGCCCGAGGCGGCGCTGCGGCTGCATTTCCACGACACGCGCAACACCGGGCTGGCGAATGCGTACGCCGGCGTCGAGGCGGGGGTCGACGTGCTGGACGCCTCGGTCGGCGGCATCGGCGGCTGTCCGTTCGCGCCGGGAGCCACCGGCAATATCGCCACCGAGGACCTGGTCTATATGCTGGAGCGGGCCGGGTTTTCGACCGGCTATGACCTCGACGCCCTGATCGACACGGCCCGCTGGATCGGCGGCCTGATCGGCCGCCCGGCCCCGAGCGCCCTGAGCCGGGCGGGGGGATGGCCGAGGGGCTGAGCCGGCCGCCGAGATCCCGGGCCTCGACCTTGCCTTGATCCCCTCGTTGGTCTGATCTGGTGTCAACGGAGGATCGACCATGCTGACCAGACGACGTTTCGGCGCCCTGTGCGCGGCGGTTCCCGCGATCGGTCTGGCCGGCGGCGTCCGCGCTCAGGTCCCGCTGGGCGTGGTCCAGCGGCTGGAGGTCGAGGGCCGGTATCTGCCGCAGTACCTCGATCTGAAGGCTAGGGCGGCGGCCGGCGAGGAGGCGGCGCGCTGGCAACTGAGCCAGTATGCGTCCTTCCTCGGCGACGAGGAGACCGCGATCGGCTCGGTGGCGCGGCCCCGTCGGCCGGACGCGGCCCTGCCCGACCTGAGCGACGCCTCCGCGTCCGATGCGCTGGACGCTATCGCTGAAGCGGCCGCCGGCCGACGCATTGTCATCCTGAACGAAGCCCACAACCACTCGCGCCATCGGGCCTTCGCCGCCCGGGTGATGCGTCGGCTGCGCCCGATGGGGTTCGACTGGTTCGCCGCGGAGGCCTTTGCACCGCTCCAGCCCGCGCCCGCGCCCCGGATCGGCGACTACCGGCCGGGCATGCCCTTCCTGCGGACCTACGGCTACTATTCGCGCGACCCCGTCCTCGCCGAAACGGTGCGGGAAGCCGCCCGGCTCGGCTATCGCTTCGCCGATTACGAGTTCCGCCACGATCAGCGCGGACCGGACGGGATCGACATGGACGCGCGAACGGCCCTGCGCGAGGAGGCCCAGGCGGAGAATCTGATCGCCAATGTTCTCGCCCCGCATCCCGAGGCGCGGGTGTTCGTCTATTGCGGCTACAGCCACCTGATGGAGGCCCCGACCGATCATGGCGAATGGTTCGCCTCCCGACTGAAACGCAAGACCGGGATCGACCCGCTGACGATCGAGCAGGCCTATTGCGCGCCCGGACTGCGCCCCGAGGACGACGAACCCCACGTCGCCGCGGTGCAGGCCGCCTTCGCGCCGGATCGGCCGATCATCGTCCGACGCGCGGACGGTTCCGTTGTCGGCATGCCCCTGACCGAGCCGCAGACCGACCTGTCCGTGTTTCATCCGCGGCTGGACTCCGTCCGTGGCCGTCCTGAGTGGCTGACCGCCGATCCGGCGCGGCGGCTGGTCGAGGTGGATGTGCCGGCGTTCGAGGGGCCCGGCCTGCTTCAGGCCCTGTGGCGGAGCGAAGGAGCCGCAGGCGTTCCGGCCGACCAGTTCCTGCTGACGCCCGGCCAGTCGCGGGCGACACTGGCGCTGCACCCCGGCCGCTATGTCCTGCGGCTGGAGCGGCCGGACGGGTTCGATTCCGCCTATGGGGAGATCGAGGTCGCCGCCTGAGCCGGTTCCGCCGATCGGCCTCTCAGGCCGGCCTCGCCCGGCCCCGCAGCCAGAAGCCGTAGCCGAACGTCACGGCCATCCCGAGGATGATCGCGCCGCAGCCGCCGATCAGCGCGACCTGGAAGGGGGCGAAGGCCCACAGGGCGGCGTAGACGAGGCCGCTGAGGGCCATGGACCAGCCGGCGACCCGCCGCGCCTCACGGCCGCAGGCGCTGGGCACAAAGGTCTTGGGCAGGCGGTTGCCCTGCCAGGCGATCATAAGTCCGGTCGCGCCCAGCACGATCCGGTTGACCATGTCCGCGTCGATATAGCCCTCGCGGCGGGCGAAGCTGTCGGCGAGGGCGAGGGCGACGATGCCGCCGCCCCAGGCGAGATTGCCGATCAGATCCCGGTTCATTTGGCTGTCTCCTTGCTGGGTCCGGCCTCGGGCGTCTCCGCGCCGAGGCCGACGGAATGGACGAAGCCCAGCAGCGCGTCCTCGAGCACCGTGAGCTTCAGGTGATAGATGACCGACTTTCCGGCCTTTTCGGCGTGGACGAGGTCGGCCTCCTTCAGCACCGCGAAATGCGCCGACATGGTCGGCTTCGAGACGTCGAAGCGGTCGCTGAGCTCGCCCGCGCTCAGGGGGCCCGCGCGCAGCAGCTGAAGCACGCGGCGGCGGGTCGGGTCGGAAAGGGCTTTGAAGACCGAGCTCACAGTGTGATGATTAGCTAATCGTCGAAATGAGTCAAGCGAAGATGTCGCGGGGCCGTCGCGGCGCCGTTTTCAGCGTTTGCTCAGGGTTTGCTCATGCCGCTCACCCGGCCGGCGGCGCAGGTTGGGGCCTCACGCAATCATCGAGGCAGGGCGAAATGACGGGTAATCTGGCGACCACCGGGACGGGACTGGACCGGATGTTGAGGACGCTGTTCTGGGGCGGGGCGGCCGCGCTGTGGCTGGCGCCGTTGGCGGCGCAGCAGTTTGTCGACGGCATGGACTGGAGCGTGTTGGACTTCGTCATCTGGGGCGTGATGCTGCTGATCGCCGCGGGGGTCTGCGAACTGGCGCTGCGGGCGACCGGCGACCTCGCCTACCGGGCCGGGGTGGTGGTCGCGGTCGGGGCGGGCTTCCTGCTGGTCTGGGTCAATCTGGCGGTCGGGATCATCGGCGGCGAGGACGATCCGGCCAATCTGATGTTCTTCGGCATCCTCGCCGCCGGCGTCATCGGCGGCTTAGCGGCGGACTTCCGGGCGCGCGGGATGGCGCGGGCGCTGCTGGCCATGGCGGTGCTGCAGGGCCTCGCCGGCGCGGCGGCCCTGGCCGCCGGCTGGGGCGCGGGCAGCGAGAACTGGCCGCAGGTCATCTATGTCATGACCGGCTTCTTCGGCGGGCTGTGGCTGTTGTCGGCCTGGCTGTTCCGCAAGGCGGCGCGCCATCCGGCGGCGGTGAAGGGGGCGGACCGGTGATGGCGGCGGCCGGAAGGGATCGGGTAGCGCTGACCCGCAGCCAGCTGGTCGAGGAGCCGCTGGGCGGCCGGACCTGGCGCGGAGCCCTGACCAACCTCGGCGACCGGCTGTACACCGGGCTGACGGTGGAAATCCGCTTCGTCGATCGTGACGGCCGGGCGGCGGGCGGTCTGAGCGGGCGAGCCGAGCGGCTGGCCCCGGGCTCCGGGCTGGAGCTGCAATCGCGGCTGCGGGCCGGGGCGGCGGGGTTGCGGATCGGGACGCTGCGGTGGGCGGCGGAGGGGGAGCGGGGGGAGACGGACCCATGGGAGGTTTAGGGTCGGGCGCCGCATGGCTCGCGCTGCCATGAGATGGAATTCAATCCTCAAAACGACGGCGATATTCGCTGCTGCAGGCCCTCTTGTTGGACTGCTCCTGATCGGGGGGCTGCCGATCCTGTGGCTGTCTTTGATGCTCGGCGGCATACCCGTTCTGGCGGCGTACGTACTTGGGCTGGGTCCCGCCATCTTCACGGGGTTGCTTGTCGCGATCCAGGCTCGGACGCGCAACGTCTGGCTCTACTGGCTCACGGCTGTGGGTTCAGGGGCTCTGACCTCTGCTGCGTTCGCTATCGTGGTATGGGGAGCCCCAGAGGCTGCTTTACGTATTGCTTGCATCGGCACCGGGGCAGCCTTCGTCTGCGCGCTGATCGCTATGGGTCCAGCAGGGCTCGGGCCTGCAATCCCGCCACAAGTGGCGGCGATGACGCGAGGCTGGGACGCTTCGGCCGGCTTTTTCGCCGCCTTCGGCGCCGTCTACGTTTTCCTGGCTTGCCGCCTGGGCTTGATGATTTTTAGCTAGGTTCCAGGGCCCTCCTCCCGTTGCGGTCGTACACTCCGCCCCGTCCGGCCCCCTACAGGTTCAGCAACGCCGGGTCTCCGCCCTGGGCGGCGATGTTGTTGCTGATGGCCTTTTCGGAGGCGTAGCGGATCAGGCTGTAGGGGCCGCCGGCCTTGGGGCCGGTGCCGCTGAGGCCCTCGCCGCCGAACGGCTGGACGCCGACCACCGCGCCGGTGATCGAGCGGTTGATATAGACATTGCCGGCCGGCACCAGGCGGACGACCTGGGCGGCGAAGGCCTCGATGCGGCTGTGCACGCCCAGCGTCAGGCCGTAGCCGCGCGCGGCCAGCTTGCCGGCGACCGAGGCCAGGTCCTTCGGATCGTAGCGGTAGATGTGCAGGATCGGGCCGAAGACCTCCCGTTCGAGGAAGTCCGGGGTCGGGATCTCGGCCAGGGTCGGGGCGAAATAGTCGCCCGGGCCGGCGCCGGCGTTGGCGCTGTCGGACAGGGTGGCGCGGGCGAGAACCTTCGCTTCCTTCTCCAGCCGGGCGAGGTGGGCCTCGAGATTCTCCCGCGACTCGGCGTCGATGACCGGGCCGATGTCGGTGGCGGGGTCGGCGGGGTCGCCGACGACCTGGACGGCGAGGGCGCCCTTGAGCCCCTCGATCAGCCCCTCGGCCGAGTCCTTCGGCACATAGAGGATGCGCAGGGCCGAGCAGCGCTGGCCGGCGCTGCCGAAGGCCGACAGGACGACGTCGTCCAGCACCTGTTCGCGCAGGGCGGTGGTGTCGACGAACATGGCGTTGAGGCCGCCGGTCTCGGCGATGAAGGGGATGATCGCCCCTTCGCGTTTGGCGATGGCGGTGTTGATGGCGCGGGCGGTGTCGGTGCCGCCGGTGAAGGCGACGCCGTCGATGCCCGGGTGCGAGACGAGGGCGGCGCCGACGGTCTCGCCCCGACCGGGGACGAGGGCCAGCAGGTCGGGCTTGAGCCCGGCCTTGTGGAACAGGCGAACCGCCTCGGCGGCGACCAGCGGGGTCTGTTCGGCCGGCTTGGCCAGCACGGCGTTGCCGGCGGCGAGGGCGGCGGCGATCTGGCCGGTGAAGATGGCCAGCGGGAAATTCCACGGGCTGATACAGGCGAAGACGCCGCGGCCGTGCAGGACCAGCTGGTTGGTCTCGCCGACCGGCCCGGTCAGGGTCTCGGGGCCGCCGAAGTCGCGTTCGGCCAGCATGGCGTAGTAGCGGCAGAAGTCGGCCGCCTCGCGCACCTCGGCGACGCCGTCGTTGAGGGTCTTGCCGGCCTCGCGGGCCAGCAGGGCGACGAAGCGGTCCATGTCCGCCTCCAGCGCATCGGCCATGCAGCGCAGCACGATGGCGCGGGCGGCGCCGCCGGCGTCGTCCCAGACGACTTGGGCGCGGGCCGCCAGTTCGATGGCCTGATGGATCTCGGACTCGGTCGCCTCGGAGACATAGCCGAGCACGTCCTCGCGATCGGACGGGCTGGTCACGTCGGTCGGGTTCTGGCCGGCGCGCAGCACGCCGCTGACGATCGGGCCCGAGTTGAGCTTTTCGCGGTCGATCAGGTCGAGGGCGACGGCGTGGCGCTCGCGCTGGTCGAGCTGGCTGTAGTCGCGGCCGAGGGAGTTGAGGCGATTGCCGTACATGTGCTGGGGGACCGGAATCTTGGGGTGGGGGCCGGGCTGGCTTTCGAGGGCGGCGACGGGGTCGAAGGCGACGGTCGAGGCGGGGACGCGCTCGTCCAGCAGGGCGTGGACGAATGAGGAGTTGGCTCCGTTCTCGAGCAGGCGGCGGACGAGATAGGGCAGCAGCTCCTCATGGCCGCCGACCGGGGCGTAGGCGCGGATGGTCAGTTTTTCGTCGGACCAGGCGGCCTCGGCGGCGTCGTAGAGAGGCTCGCCCATGCCGTGCAGGCGCTGGAATTCGATGGCGACCCCGGCCTCCTTCGCCATGCGGTGCACGGCGGCGAGGGAGACGGCGTTGTGGGTGGCGAACTGGCCGTACAGGTGCGGCGCCGCGTCGATGATGGCCTGGGCGCTGACCAGATAGTTGACGTCGGTGGCGACCTTGGTGGTGAAGACCGGATAGTCGGGCCGGCCCATGACCTGGGCGCGCTTGATCTCGGTGTCCCAATAGGCGCCCTTGACCAGCCGGACCATGATGCGGCGGCGGGAGGCGCGGGCGAGGTCGGCGACGCGGGCGATGACCTCGGGGGCGCGCTTCTGATAGGCTTGGACGGCGAGGCCGAGGCCCTTCCACTCGCCCAGCTCGGGGTCGTGGGCGAGGGCGTCCAGCAGCTTTAGCGACAGGGCGAGGCGGTCGGACTCCTCGGCGTCCATGCAGAAATTGATGTCATATTTCGCGGCGATGAGGGCCAGCCGCTTCACGCGCGGATACAGCTCGTCCCAGACGCGCGGCTCGTGCGTCGCCTCATAGCGGGGCGACAGGGCCGACAGCTTGACCGAGACGCCGTGGCCGGTCTGGGGCCCGCGCATCTCCGGCGTGTCGCGACGGATCTTGCCGACGGCCTCGATGGCCTCGGCGTAGACCACCTCATAGCGTTCGGCGTCGGCGGTGGTCCGGGCGCCCTCCCCCAGCATGTCGAAACTGCACAGCCAGCCCTCGCGGGCCGAGCGCTTCAGCGCCCCGTTGATGGTGCGGCCGACGACGAACTGCTCGCCCATCATGCGCACGGCGGCGGCGACGGCCTGGCGGATGACCGGCTCGCCGACGCGGCCGGCGACGCGGCGCAGGAAGCCGGGCAGGTCGCGCTTGGCGTCCTCGTCGACGTCGACCAGCTTGCCGGTCAGCATAAGCCCCCAGGTCGAGGCGTTGACGAACAGACTGTCGGACTGGCCGAGGTGTTTGGCCCAGTCGGCCGAGCCGATCTTTTCGGCGATCAGCTTGTCGCGGGTGTCCTCGTCGGGGATGCGCAGCAGGGCCTCGGCCATGCACATCAGGGCCAGGCCCTCGCGGGTGCCGAGGCTGAATTCCTGCAGGAAGCTTTCGACCACGCCCTGGCGCTGGTTGCTGCGCCGGGCCCGTTCGACCAGGTCGATCGCCTCGCGCACCACCGTCTCGCGGCCGTCCGGCGTCAGCGGGACGCGGCCCAGAATGGCCCGCACGGCGGCGGTCTCGTCGGCGAATTTGCCGTGGTCGAGGGTGTCCCAGTCCTGCGAGAGGGCCGGGGCGGAGGAAGCGATCGTGGTCATGATCGGCCCCCTACACCTTTCCTTACGGGAAAGGGAGAGAGCTTGTGCCGCGTCCCGATGTCTCGCCAACCGGCGCGCGAGGCGCTAGAGGTTTTGCCCGATCAACGGCGGAGCCACCCGGCCCACATGCGCATCGTTCTGGCCACCGACGCCTGGGAGCCCCAGGTCAACGGCGTCGTCCGCACCCTGACCCGGACCATCGCCGAATGCCGCGGCATGGGCCATGAGGTCGAGGTCATCGAACCCAGCCAGTTCAAGACCATCCCCTGCCCCACCTATCCGGAGATCCGGCTGGCGCTGGGGGCCGAGGAGGAGATCCGCGAACGGCTGCGCGCCTTCGAGCCGGAGGCGGTGCATATCGCCACCGAAGGGCCGATCGGCATCGCCACGCGGCGCATCTGCGTCGAGTGGAAACTGCCGTTCACGACCAGCTACCACACCAAATTCCCCGAGTATGTCTCGGCCCGGTTCCCGATCCCGGTGCAGGTCGGCTACGCCTATATGAAGTGGTTCCACAAGCCGTCGGGCCGGCTGATGGTGGCCACGCCGACGCTGCGCGACGAGCTGCTGGCGCACGGCTTCCGCAATGTGTCGCCGTGGTCGCGCGGCGTCGACACCATCCAGTTCAATCCCGATCTCGAGCGCATCTATGACGAGCTCGGCGGCGAGGACTGGCCGCGGCCGTTCTGGCTCAATGTCGGCCGGGTGGCGGTCGAGAAGAACATCGAATCCTTCCTCAAGACCGACCTGCCGGGCACCAAGATCGTCGTCGGCGACGGGCCGGCGCGGGCCGAGCTGCAGGAGAAATATCCGGAGGCGAAATTCCTCGGAGCGCGGTTTGGCGAGGAGCTGGCGCGTTGCTTCCGCGACGCCGACGTCTTCGTCTTCCCCAGCTGGACCGACACCTTCGGCCTGGTGATCCTCGAGGCCATGGCCACGGGCACGCCGGTGGCGGCCTATCCGGCGCACGGGCCGATCGACATCATCCCGGGCTCGAACGCCGGGGCCATCGACAAGGACCTGCGGGTGGCCTGTATGGCGGCGCTGGAATGCGACCGGACGGCGGTGCGGGCCTATGCCGAAAAGTTCAGCTGGCGCGCCTCGGCCGAGCAGTTCGTCGAGAACCTGCAGCCCTATCCCGAGCCCGAGCGCGGCCGCTTCTGGCGACGGCTGCGGCGCATCGCCCGGCTGCGCAAGAAGGTCGCGGCGTAGGCTCACCTCTCCGTTCGCGAAGGCGAATGGGGAGGACGGTCGACGCGAAGCGGCGACCCGGAGGGGGCGGCGCCGGCGTCGGCCAGCCCGGCGCCAATCCCCGATCACCGAGCCGCCCCCTCCTGATCGCTCCGCGATCTGTCCTCCCCATCGGCCTTCGCCGACGGGGAGGTGATGCGGGCTATTCCGGGCTGGTCATCGAGGTCATCGCCGTGGCGATGGCGCGCTGGGCGGCCAGTTCGTCGGCGGGCAGCGGCACCAGGCCGCGGTCCTGCAGATAGCCGCCGCGGCCGGCCGAGGCTTCCGACATATATTCCATGACGAACTCCTTCACGCCCGGGATCACGCCGATGTGGGCCTTCTTGACGTAGATGAACATCGAGCGGGAGATCGGATATTCGCCGGAGGCGATGGTCTCGAGCGTCGGCATGACGCCATTGACGCTGTGCGCCTTCACCGAGTCGGAGTTCTGCTCGAGGAAGGAATAGCCGAAGGCGCCGGTCGAGCCGGGGGTGCGGGTCAGGGTCTGGACGATGGCGTTGTCGTTCTCGCCCGAGTCGATCCAGCCGCCGTCCTCACGCAGGGTGTGGGCGATGGCCTCGAACCGGTCGGGGTCACTCTCGGCCATGGCGGCCAGCGCCGGGATGGCCTTGGCCGACGGGGCCATGGCCAGTTCGATCCAGGAGTCGCGCGTGCCGGAGGTCGGCGGCGGGCCGTAGACCATGATGCGGGTGGCCGGCAGGCCGGGATTGACCTGGTTCCAGGTGGTGTTCGGATTGGCGACGAAGGTGCCGTTCGGTCCCGGCACCTGCTTGGCCAGGGCGAGGTAGAGGTCGTCGCCGGTGAAGCCGTAGTCCGGCGCGTCGAGGGCTGTGGCGATAACCAGGCCGTCATAGCCGATCTTCAGTTCGACGATGTCGGTGACGCCGTTCGCCTGGCACATCTCGAACTCGGACTTCTTCATCCGGCGCGAGGCGTTGGCGATGTCCGGGGTGTTCGATCCGACGCCGCGGCAGAAGGCCTGGATGCCGCCGCCGGTGCCCAGCGATTCGACGCGCGGCGCGGCGCCGCCCGAGGTGCGGGCGAAATTCTCGGCCACGCGCGTGGTGAAGGGGAAGACGGTCGAGGAGCCGGCGGCCCAGACCCCGGCGCGTTCGCCCTGGGCGCCGCCCGAATTCTCGCCACAGGCGCCGAGGGCGAGCAGGGCGATGGCTGAGGCGGCGGCGAGAAGCGTGCGGGCCATGATCGGTCTCCGAGGTTCAGGGGGTTAGACCAGAGCTTTGTGACGGTTGGACGAAGGAGAGGAGCGAGGGGGGAGGGGCGAGGGATGAGGGATTAGGGATTAGGGATGAGAGATGAGAGGCAGGGTCCAGGATCGAGGGTCGAGGGTCGAGGATAGAGACGAAGGCGCCGAGACGGCCGCTCCGCCTAATCCCTCATCCCTCATCCCTCATCCCTAATCCCTAATCCCTAATCCCTAATCCCTAATCCCTAATCCCTAATCCCTAGATATGGATCGCATGCCCCAGGGCCCGCAGCGACGCCTCGTGGAAGGCCTCGCCCATGGTCGGGTGGACGTGGATGGTCCCGGCGACGTCTTCCAGCACCGCGCCCATCTCCAGCATCTGGGCGAAGCTGTTGGACAGTTCGGAGACGTGCTGGCCGACCGCCTGGACGCCGAGCAGGCGGTGGTCGGTCTTTGACGCCAGCACCCGGACGAAGCCGCCGTCGTCGCCGGCCTCGATGGCGAGGGCGCGGCCGATGGCCATCAGCGGGAAGACCGCGGTGATGACGTCGTCGCGGCCGTCGACGTCCTGCGGGCCGAGGCCGGCGGAGACGATCTCGGGCTCGGTGAAACAGACGGCGGCGATGGTCACGGGATCAAAGCGTTTGTCGTGACCCGCGATGATCTCGGCGACGATCTCGCCCTGGGCGCTGCCCTTGTGGGCCAGCATCGGTTCGCCGGTCAGGTCGCCGACGGCCCAGACGTTCTTCATGCTGGTGGCGCAACGGTCGTCGATCTTGACGAACGGCCCGGCCATGGCCACGGCCATGTTCTCGAGGCCCCAGCCCTGTGTGCGCGGCTTGCGGCCGACCGTGACGAGCACCTTGTCGGCCTTGAGCTTGAGCGCCTGGCCGTCCTTGGTGGTGACGTCGAGCTGGCCCTTTTCGAAGGTGCCCGCCTTGGCGCCGAGGTGCAGTTCGACGCCGTGCGTCTCCAGCCATTTGCGCACCGGATCGGTCAGGGCCTTGTCGTAGAGCGGCAGCAGACGGTCGGCCATTTCGACGATGGCGACCTCGGCCCCCAGCTTGCGGAAGGCGATGCCGAGCTCCAGCCCGATATAGCCGCCGCCGACCACGACCAGCTTGCCGGGGACCGTGTCCAGCGACAGGGCCTCGGTCGAGGACAGGACGTCGCCGCCGAACGGCAGGAAGGGCAGCTCCACCGGGTCCGAACCCGTGGCGAGGATGACGTGTTCGGCGGTGATCGTGATGTCGCCGTCAGCGGTCTTCACCGTGCAGGTGCGGGCGTCGGAGAAGGTCGCCCAGCCGTTGATGACCTTGACCTTCGCCTTTTTCAGCAGGCCGGCGACGCCGGTGTTCAGTTTGCGGACGATGCCGTCCTTCCAGGCCACGGTGGCCTTCAGGTCGATGGCGGCCTTGCTGGCGGTTATGCCCAGCGTGCCGCCGTCGGCCGCCTTGGCCACCGTCTCGAACTTCGACGCCGCGTGGATGATCGCCTTGGAAGGGATGCAGCCGACGTTGAGGCAGGTGCCGCCGAGGCCGTCGCCGCCATCGACCAGCACCGTGTCGAGCCCGAGCTGGCCGCAGCGGATGCCGGCGACATAGCCGCCGGTGCCGGCGCCGATGATCAGGACTTTGGTGGAGATCTGCTGCATTTCACTCACTCGCCAGTCTGACCCCTCTCCCTGAGGGAGAGGGAGGGGCCCGCCCGGCGCCGCCGGGTGGGAGGGTGTGGGGTTACGGCGCCAGGGCCGTCCGGCGCCGTAACCCCACATCCGACGGGGCTCCGCCCCGCCACCTTCTCCCTAAGGGAGAAGGGAAGGCACGGTCACCCCATCCACAGCGTCGCGGGATGCTCCAGCAGGCCCTTGATCCGCTGCACGAACACAGCCGCGTCGTGGCCGTCGACGATGCGGTGATCGAAGCTGGAAGACAGGTTCATCATCTTGCGCACGACCATCTGGCCGTCCTTCACGACGACCCGCTCGGCGATCTTGTTGGGGCCGACGATGGCGACCTCGGGGTGGTTGATGATCGGGGTGTGGACGACCCCGCCCAGGGTGCCCAGCGAGGTGATGGTGATGGTCGAGCCGCTGAGTTCGTCGCGGGTCGCCTTGCCGGACTTGGCGGCGCTGGAGACGCGGGCGATCTCGGCGGCCGTGTCGTAGGGGTCGCGGGCCTCGGCGTGGCGCACCACCGGGACCATCAGGCCGTTCGGCGTCTGGGCGGCGATGCCGAGGTGGACGGCGGCGTGGGTGATCAGGACGCCGCCCTCGTCGTCGTAGTGCGAGTTGATCGTCGGCTGGTCGCGCAGGGCGACGACGATGGCGCGGGCGATGAACGGCAGGACGTTCAGCTTGGGCTGGTCGCCCTTGCGGTTGGCGTTGAGGTGGGCGCGGAGCTCCTCAAGGGCCGTGACGTCGATCTCCTCGACATAGGTGATGTGGGGGATGCGGCGGACGCTGTCCGCCATCTTCTCCGCGATCTTGCGGCGCAGGCCGATGATGCGGGTTTCCGTGGTTCCCTCGGCGCGGGCGTAGGTGGAGGCGTTGGATGATCCGAGAGCGGACGATCCGCTGGAGCCCTGGGCGACATAGGCGTCGAGGTCCCCGTGTTCGATGCGGCCGGCCGGGCCGGAACCGGGCACGAACTGCAGTTCGACGCCGAGCTCGCGGGCGCGGTTGCGCACGGCGGGAGAAGCGAGCGGGCGTTCGCCGCGGGCGGAGAGGGTGCGGGCCTTGCCCCCCTCCCCCGCTTCGCGGGTACTCCCCCCTGTGGGGGGAGAATGAGGAGCCGCCGGCGGCGGGGCCATTCCTACCCCATCGGGGGTGGAGGAGAGGTCGGCGGAGCCGGCCTGACGACCGGACCGCGCTTGCGCGGTGGAGGGGGCCGGTGCGGGCGCGGAGCCCTGATTGCCCTTGCCCTCGACCTGGAAGCTGACCAGCGGCCCGCCGACGGCGATCTGCCGGCCCGCCTCGCCGTGCAGGGCGACGACGGTTCCGGCGACCGGCGAGGTCAGTTCGACGGTGGCCTTGTCGGTCATGACCTCGGCGAGAAGCTGGTCCTCGGCGACGACGTCGCCGATCGCGACGTGCCAGCCGACCAGCTCGGCCTCGGCCGTGCCTTCGCCGACGTCGGGCAGTTTGAAGACGTGGTTTCCGGGGGATGCGGCGACGGGCGCCCCTCCACCAGCCTTCGGCTGGTCCCCCTCCCCACTGCGTGGGAAGGAGACGGAAGCGACGACGGCGGCCGTCTCCTCCCCGTCCGCGCTTGCGGATGGGGAGGGGGACCGCGAAGCGGTGGAGGGGCTGTCGGCGACAGCACTGGCGTTCCCCGCCCCCTCGACCTCGAACTCCACCAGCGGCGAGCCCACGGCCAGCTGCTGGCCCGGCTCGCCATGCGCGGCGAGCACCTTGCCGGCCACAGGCGAGGTCAGCTCCACCGTCGCCTTGTCGGTCATTATGTCGGCGATGATCTGGTCCTCGGCGACCGTGTCCCCGACCGCGACATGCCAGGCGACCAGTTCGGCCTCGGCCGTACCCTCGCCGACATCGGGCAGTTTGAAGACGTAACGACCCATCTCAGCGCCCTCCGGTCATGACGGCCTTCAGGGCCGTGGCGACCCGCTCGGGTCCCGGGAAATATTCCCACTCGAAGGCGTGCGGATAGGGGGTGTCCCAGCCGGTCACCCGCGCGATCGGCGCCTCGAGATGGTAGAAGCAGCGCTCCTGGACGAGGGCGCTGAGTTCCGCTCCGAACCCGGAGGTTTTCGGCGCCTCGTGGACGATGACGCAGCGGCCGGTCTTCCTGACGCTGGCCTCGATGGTCTCGATGTCCAGCGGCACGAGGGTGCGCAGGTCGATGACCTCGGCGTCGACGCCGGCGTGTTCGGCGCCGGCGAGGCTGACCCAGACCATGGTGCCATAGGCGAGGATGGTGACGTCGGCGCCCTCGCGCATGATGCGCGCCTTGCCGATCGGCTCGACGTATTTGCCGGTCGGGACCTGGGCCAGTTCCTGGGCCTTCCACGGCGAGACCGGCTTCTGGTGCCAGCCGTCGAACGGGCCGTTGTAGAGGCGTTTGGGCTCGAAGAAGATGACCGGGTCGTCGTCCTCGATGGCCGCCGTCAGCAGGCCCTTGGCGTCATAGGGGTTGGACGGGATGACGACCTTGAGGCCCGCGATGTGGGTGAACAGGCTCTCGGGCGACTGGCTGTGCGTCTGGCCGCCGAAGATGCCGCCGCCATAGGGGCTGCGCACGACGATCGGCGAGGTGAACTGGCCGGCCGAGCGGTAGCGCAGCTTGGCCGCCTCCGAGACGATCTGGTCGTACGCCGGGTAGATGTAGTCGGCGAACTGGATCTCGACGACCGG
Organism: Brevundimonas sp.; assembly: GCF_046295595.1. Lineage (GTDB taxonomy): Bacteria > Pseudomonadota > Alphaproteobacteria > Caulobacterales > Caulobacteraceae > Brevundimonas. The sequence goes on from NZ_JBKBMX010000012.1 coordinate 69,104, forward strand.
GCGCAGACCATAGGCGCCCATGCCGATGGCGGCGGCGACGATGCCGCATTCGCTGATCGGGGCGTCGAAGCTGCGGGTCAGGCCGTGCTTCTGCTGCAGCTGATCGGTGACGCGGAAGACGCCGCCGAAATAACCGGCGTCCTCGCCGAAGCTGAGGACATTGGGGTCCTCGGCCATCTTGACGTGCAGGGCCGAGTTCAGCGCCTGGATCATGTTCATCGGCATGACGGCGGCGGCGGTGGGCGCCTCCGACTTCGGGGCGTTGTTCTGGTCGACCATGTCGGGCTCGACGCCGTCGACGCGGTCGGAGGCGGTGAAGGTGGTTTGCTCGCTCATGGTCAGACCCCCACCTCGCGGCGCTGTTCGGTGATGCGCCAGTCGTCGGTGGCGTAGACCTCCTCGAACATGGTCTTCACCGAGGGGCGCGACTGGCCCAGGGTGCCGATGGCCTCGGACTCCTTGCCGGCGGCGCGGACCTGGTCGACGGCCTCGGCCTCGGCGGCCGTCTGCTGCTCGTCGGACCATTCGCCGAGGGCGATCAGGTGCTGTTTCAGCCGGGCGATCGGGTCGCCGAGCGGCCATTTGTCGTGCTCGTCGGCGGGGCGGTAGCGGCTGGGATCGTCCGAGGTCGAGTGGGGCGCGCCGCGGTAGGTGAACAGCTCGATGACCGTCGCGCCCTGGTTGGAGCGGGCCCGCTCCTCGGCCCACTGGGTCGCGGCCCAGACGGCGAGGAAGTCGTTGCCGTCGACGCGCAGGGCCGGCAGGCCGTAGCCGATGGCCTTGGAGGCGAAGGTGGTCTCCAGCCCGCCGGCGATGCCCTGGAAGGAGCTGATGGCCCACTGGTTGTTGACGATGTTGAGGATCACCGGGGCGCGATAGACGCTGGCGAAGGTCAGGGCGTTGTGGAAATCGCCCTCGGCCGTGGCCCCGTCGCCGATCCAGCTGATGGCGATCTTGTCGTCGCCCTTGTAGGCGCTGGCCATGGCCCAGCCGACCGCTTGAGGAACTTGCGTGCCGAGATTGCCGCTGATGGTGAAGAAGCCGTAGTCCTTCGCCGAATACATGATCGGCAGCTGGCGGCCTTTGATCGGGTCTTCGGCGTTGGAATAGATCTGGTTCATCATCGTCGCCAGCGGATAGCCGCGCGCGATCAGCAGGCCCTGCTGGCGGTAGGTCGGGAAGCCCATGTCCTCGCGCGACAGGATCATGCCCTGGGCCACGGCGATGGCCTCCTCTCCGGTGCATTTCATATAGAAGCTGGTCTTGCCCTGACGGTGGGCGCGATGCATCCGGTCGTCGAAGGCGCGGGTCAGGATCATGGCCTTGAGGCCCTTGCGCAGGGTGTCGGCGTCCAGCCTGGGATTCCACGGCCCGACGGCCTGGCCGGCGTCGTCGAGCACCCGGATCAGGCGGAAGGCGTGGTCGCGCATGTCGAATGGCGCGGTCGCGACCTCGGGGCGTTCGACGGCGCCCGCCGGGTCCAGCTTCAGATGGCTGAAATCCGTCGGATCGCCCGGCCGGCCCGAAGGCTCCGGCACGCGCAGCGACAAACGTTGGCTGTTCTTCGTCATTCCGTCCTGCCGTCCGGTTGATCCGACCGCGTTTCCTGCGAGCGATTTAGCACGAGGCGCCCGGCAAGGCTCGCCTGAATTTGACCTTGCACTGTGCGGATCGGAGGTATTTTATTGCGTCATAATAAGAACCGGAGGAACGCCTTGGCTGATGACCTGGATCCCGTAGACGCCCGAATTCTGGACATCCTGCAACAGGACGCAGGGCTGTCGGTCGCCGAGGTGGCCGAGCGCGTCGGCCTGTCGGCCTCGCCGTGCTGGCGCCGGATCAAGAGACTGGAGGATACCGGCTTCATCCGCAAGCGGGTGACCCTGCTGGACGCCGCCAAGCTGGGCCTCGATTTCGAGGTCTACGCCATCGTCAAGCTGAACCTGCCGTCGACGGACAATTTGAACGTCTTCGAGGCCGCTGTCGCCAACTGGCCGGAGGTGGTGCAGTGCGCCACCATCACCGGGCGCGAGGACTATGTGCTGCGGATCATCACCTCCGACATGCACGCCTTCGACCTGTTCCTGCGCGAGAAACTGCTCAGCCTCGGCATCGTCTCGGACTGCGAGAGCCACATCGTCACCCGCGGCGTGAAGAATGTGACCTCCCTGCCTCTTGGCATCATCACCCCGCACGTCGGATAGTCCGGTTCGGCGCGCGCGGCGCCGTGGGGGATTCGACATGATCGAAATGGTGATCGACGCCCGGCGCAAGGATCTCGGCGGTTTCGAGGTCGGCCGGGTGCTGCCGTTCCACGCCAGGCGCATGGTCGGGCCGTTCATCTTCCTCGACCAGATGGGGCCGGCCGAGTTCGCGCCGGGGGCCGAGGCGATCAATGTTCGGCCGCATCCGCACATCGGCCTGTCGACCCTGAGCTATCTGTTCGAGGGCGAGATCATGCACCGGGACAACACCGGCGCGACCCAGGCCATCCGCCCGGGCGAGGTCAACTGGATGACCGCGGGCAAGGGCATCGTCCATTCCGAACGGACCGATCCGCTGAAGAAGAGCCAGGGCGGGCGGATGCACGGCATGCAGGCGTGGATCGCCCTGCCGGAGGAGGCCGAGGAGGTCGATCCATCCTTCCATCACCACGGCGAGGAGGGCCAGCCGGCCTATGAAAACGGCGGCCTGTTCGCGCGGCTGGTGGCCGGCGAGGCCTATGGCGCCAGGGCGGCCGCGCCGGTGTCGTCGCCGCTGTTCTATGTCCACTGGGATCTGGCCGAGGGGGTGCGCACCACCCCGCCGCCAGGCCGGGGCGTCGCCGGCGGCTATTCGGAGCGGGCCCTGTATGTGGCGAAGGGCGAGATCGAGGTCGGCGACCGCGTCTTCCACGAAGGCCAGATGATCGTGCTGGAGCCGACGGCCGAGCCGACGGTGCGGGCGCTGCGGCCCTCGTCGGTCATGGTGCTGGGCGGCGAGCCGGTCGGACCGCGGCTGATCTGGTGGAATTTCGTCCACTCCAAACAGGAGCGGATCGATCAGGCCAAGGCCGACTGGCAGGCCGGCCGGATGCGTCTGCCGACCGAGGACGACATCGAATTCATCCCCCTGCCCGACGTGCCGTCGACGCCCGAACCGGCCCCGGCGGCCACGAAGCCGGAGCCGACCCACCCGGTCTGAGCCGAGCGGGTCTTGAATCGCAACGGCCTGACCCGATCTAGGGGCCATGACCGCATTTTCCGTTCTCGACCTGTCGCCCATCGTCGAGGGCGGCGACGCCCGACGCGCCCTGCTGGAGACCACCGCCTTCGCCCAGGCGGCGGACCGGCTGGGCTTCAACCGCTTCTGGGTCGCCGAGCACCACAACATGCCCGGCATCGCCAGCGCCGCGACCGCCATCGTCATCGGCCAGATCGCCGGGGCCACCGAACGGATCCGCGTCGGCTCGGGCGGGGTCATGCTGCCCAACCACCCGCCGCTGGTGATCGCCGAACAGTTCGGCACGCTGGAGGCGCTGTATCCGGGCCGGATCGATCTGGGCCTCGGCCGGGCGCCCGGCACGGACGGCGAGACGGCCAAGGCGCTGCGTCGCTATTTCTCGGCCGCCGACCAGTTCCCGCGCGACGTGATGGAATTGCAGGCCTTCCTCGATGATCCGGTCCCGGGCCAGCGCGTTACGGCCTGGCCCGGCGCGGGCGCCAAGGTGCCGATCTGGCTGCTGGGCTCGAGCCTGTTCAGCGCCGAACTGGCCGCCCATCTGGGCCTGCCGTTCGCCTTCGCCAGCCATTTCGCGCCCGAGCTGCTGATGCAGGCGCTGCAGACCTATCGCGCCGGCTTCCGGCCGTCGAAAGCGCTGGCCGAGCCGTACGCCATGGCTGCGATCAACGTCTTCGCCGCCGAGGACGACGCGGCGGCCCTGCGGCTTTCGACCTCCATGCAACAGGCCTTCGCCGCCGTGGTCACCGGCATGCCGGGCAAGGTCAAGCCGCCGGTCGACGACATCACCCGGGTGCTGGACGCGCGCCAGATCGCGGCGGTGCAGAGCCGGCTGACCTATGCCGCCATCGGCGGGCGCGAGACGGTGCGCGACAAGCTGGCCGCCTTCGCCGGCCAGACCGGCGTCGACGAGGTCATGGTCACCGGCATGGTGTTCGACCTCGACGACCGCATCCGCAGCCTCGAGATCACCGCCGAGGCGGTGAAGGGGCTGTAGGCGAGGCCGCCTGAAGCGCGGGCCGCCATTACCAATCCTTAAATGGTGAAGCTTGGTCCGGCGGGGCATACGGCGAGCAGATCAGGAGCTCCGCCATGCGCCTTGCCGCTGTCGTCCTCGGGTGTGCGCTCGCCGCCGGCCCCGCCGCCCTCGCCCAGACCGCGCCCGCCGCGCCGCCGGCCTTCGACTCGGCCGGATGGGTCGCCGACCTCGAACAGGTGCGGCAGGCGATGTCGTCCCACTACGCCAATCTGGAATGGGCCGCGACCGAGCGGGAGGCGCCGCTGGGCGCCCTGTTCGCCACGGGCGGTCAGCGGCTGGCCGCGGCCCGCCACGAGGCCGAGGCGCGCGAGGTGTTCGAGCGGCTGGAACGCTATCTCGGCGACGGCCATGTCGACTTCGTCTGGCCCCGGGCGGGCGCGCCGGGCCCGGCGGCCGGCGCCCCGGAGGCCGACACGCGCCCGCCGTGCGAACGACTGGGCTTCCGCGCCGACCCGCGGGACGGCGGCGCCGTCGCCACCCGCCTGCCCGGCTATCGCCCGCTGGACGGCGAAAGCGGCTTCCCCGCCGGCGTCGTCGAGGTCGACGGCCAGACGGTCGGCGTGATCCGCATCGCCCTGTTCTCGCCGCAGGCCCATCCGACGGCCTGCGCGGCGGCGCTTGCGGAGCTGAGGCCCGCCGGCGAGCCGTGCGACGAGGCCTGCGCGGACCGGCTATGGACCCTCGCCGCCGACCGGGTGACGGCAGACCTTTCGGACCGGCTGCGCGCGCTGAAGGCGGCCGGCGCCACGAGTTTGATGGTCGATATCGCCGGGAACGGCGGCGGGACGGAATGGGTCGAGGCGGTGGCGCGGATCGTGACGCCCGTCCCGCTGCGCTCGGCGCGGGTCGGCTTCGTGCGTCATCCCCACTGGGTCGAGGCCTTCGCCGATGGGGAGCGACGCATGCGCGAGGCGGCGGTGGGCCAGCCGGCGGCAGACCGCGCCCGGCTGGAAGGCTATGCCGCGGCCTATGCGGCGGCCCGGGCGCAGGCGGAACAGCCGTGCGATCCCGCGCCCCTGTTCGAGGGTCAGACCCTCGACTGCGAATGGCTGGGCCGCGGCGACCTGTACAGCACCGGCCCGATGGCGGCGCTCGACCCGGCGATCATCGGCAAGCCATGGGCGGCCGAGGTGTTCACGCCGCTGGCCTTCGCCTTCGAGCCCGGGGTCTGGCGCGGGCCGCTGGTCGTTCTGGTGGACGGCGCGACGGCCTCGGCCAGCGAGGAGTTCGCCGCCCTGCTGCAGGACAACCAGGCGGCGATCATTCTCGGCGCGCCGACCGTCGGGGCCGGCTGCGGGCATACGCGCGGCGGCATCGATGTGGTGCTTCGGCACAGCGGGGCCACCCTGCGCCTGCCCGACTGCGCCCGCTTCCGGGCCGACGGGAGCAATGAGGTGGCGGGGATCGATCCGGACGTGCTGATCGGCTTCCGCCAGAACGACGGCCCGACGCGGCGCGTCAAGCGGCTGGCGGCGGCCCTGCCGGTCGCGATCGACCGGGCGCAGCGGCAGGCGGCTGACCGCTAGGCCGGCAGGCCGCGCAGAAACTCCAGCAGCCGCCGGTTCACCTCGTCGGGCCGTTCCTGCTGCAGCCAGTGGCCGGCGCCGGGGATGACGTCCTGCATGCGCAGATCGGGGATCCAGTCCTTGAGCCCGGCCTCGTGCTGACCTGAATAGTTCCGCACCGGATCCCGCTCGCCGACGACGAAGGCGGCCGGGACCGTGATGCGGGCGTCCTGCAGGAAGGCGGTCGCGGCCCAGTTGGCGTCGAGCCGGCGGTACCAGTCCAGCGGGCCCTTGAAGCCGCCGGCGGAGAAGGCGGCGACATATCCGGCGAAATGCGCCTCGCCCATCCACGGCGGCAGGGTCGCGTCGTCGGGGACGACGGAGATGAAGTCCTCGCCCTCGGGGATGAAGCCGGTCGACTGGCGCTCGTCGGGGGTGGCGCCGTCGTAGCCGTAAAAGCCCTTGCGCAGGGCCGTGGCCGGATCGGCGTCGAAGGGTTCGTGGGCGTCCGCCGCCTGGAAACGGCTGATGTAGAGATCGCCGCGCCCCAGCCGTTTCGAGATCGCCGCCATGGCCGGCGTCGGCGGCCCCTTGGCCCGGCGCGGCTGGAACGGCACCGACAGGCCGAAGACCGCCCGGAAGAGGTCCGGCCGCAGCAGGGCGCAGTGCCAGGCCACCGGCGCGCCCCAGTCGTGGCCGACGACGACGCACGACGTCTCGCCCAGCGCCCGGACCAGATCGACCATGTCGCCGACGAGGTCGAGGATGCCGTAGGCGTCGGTCCCGGCCGGCTTGTCGGTCCCGCCATAGCCGCGCATGTCCGGGGCGACGGCGTGATAGCCGGCGTCGGCGAGCACCTGAACCTGGGCGCGCCAACTGATCGACAGCTCGGGAAAGCCGTGGATCAGCAGCACCAGCGGACCGGAGCCGGCCTCGAGGATGTGCTGGGTCAGGCCGTCGGTCTGGAGGAGGCGCGTCTGTGAGGTCATGCCCAAGGGTGCACCACCCCGCCGATCCCGCAAGGTCTGACCGGGGCGCGGTTGTCCATCCGGACAAATCAGGGCTGAGTGACGCATCGCCGGAGCGCCACCTGTGAAGACCTTTCTCGCGACAATCCTCTGCGCCCTGCTGCTCGCCTCGTGCGCCAGCCTCCCGCCGCCGGCCACCGTGATCTCGGGTTCCGAAACGGTCACACCCAGGGGAAGCCAGGACCGGGTCACAGGCGCGGCCATCTGGTCCGGGGGCCTCGGCAACGAGCCTGGCATGGCTCGAGCGGGTTTCGTGGCCAGCGCGGCGCGCTCGGAGAGCCTGATCATCCATGACTTCGAGGGGGCGATCCTTCAAAGGGTCCCCGGCGCGCCCCTGAGCGATCTTGAAGTCGCCGTGCTCCCTCTTGAGGACAGCTATGCCGTGGTCGTGGCCGGAACGCGACGCAGGTCCGGCCGGACCAGCATCGCCTTGTTCCGGCTTGATCGCGGAGCGGACCAGATGGTTCGAACCTGGGGAGAGGTCGGCACGGACCTGGGCGAACCCGCTGGGTTCTGCATGAGGCAGTGGCGCGGCGTCCTTCAGGCCGTAGTCGTGGACCGCCGCGGCGAGGCCCGGCAGTTCACCGTGACGCAAGATCCCTCAGGCGAGCCCGCGCTCACGGAGACGCGGCGCTTCCGGGTCGCCGGGGCCGGACAGGGTTGCGCCATCGATCCCGGCGGCCGCATCTTCTTCAGCCATGCGCGTCAAGGATTCTGGGCTTATCCGCTTGATCCGGACGCCAGCGCGCCGCCGATCCGGATGATCGCCCCGACGCCCCGCAACGCTCCCCGCAGTACCGGCGTGTCGTTCCTGCACCGCGATTTCGGGGGTTATCTGGCCAGTCTGGACCAGGATGCGGCCGGCTTCTCCGTGTGGCGGATCCAGCGACAGGATCTGGCCTGGGTCGGCCGGTTCCGGGTGCTGGACGGACCCGGTGGACGCCCGGTCCGAAGCCTTGGCGGGATTGACGCCTATGGGGATGACATCGGCCCCTTCAAGGAAGGGCTTGTCGTTGTTCAGGACGAGGCGAACGATGGCCCGCCGAACCTGAAATTCGTCGACTGGTCCGCCGTCAGGATCGCGCTGGGCCTCTAGAGCTCGACGCCCGTCGTGCGCATGATCTCGGCGCGCAGCTCGGGCATGCCGTCGCCCTTTTCGGCCGAGGTGACGATGACCGCCGGATAGGCGGCGCCGCGCTTGGAAACGCCCTTCAGGGTCGCCGCCTGGACCTTTTCGGCCTCGCCCTTCTTGAGCTTGTCGGCCTTGGTCAGGATGATCTGATAGCTGACGGCGGCCAGATCCAGCGCGTCCAGCGCCTCGTCGTCGACCTTCTTGAGCCCGTGACGGGCGTCGATCAGCAGATAGACCCGCTTCAGCGTGACCCGACCGCGCAGATAGTCGCGGCCGAGGTCCTGGAATTTCTTCACCGTCGATTTCGACGCCTTGGCCCAGCCGTAGCCGGGCAGGTCGACCAGCCGCAGCTTGCCGTCGAGATCGAAGAAATTGACCTCGCGCGTGCGGCCCGGCTCGTTCGAGGCCCGGGCCAGCTTGTGCATGCCGACCAGGCCGTTGATCAGGCTGGACTTGCCGACATTGGACCGGCCGGCGAAGGCGATCTCGGGCAGGTCGGGATCGGGCAGTTGCTCGATCTTGGCCGCGCCCATGACGAAGGTGGCCGGGCGCGCGAACAGGATGCGCGCCTGTTCCAGCTGCTCGGGCGTGAAATCGTCCAACTCAGGCCTTCGCCGTCTTCATGCGGGCGATGAATGTGTCGATCGGGTTCTCGGCCTTCAGCCGGTGCATGATGATGTACTGCTGCAGGATGGTCAGGATGTTCGACCAGGCCCAGTAGATCAGCAGGCCGGCCGGGAAGGTGGCCATGATGAAGGTGAAGACGATCGGCATCAGCTGGAAGATGCGGCGCTGCATCGGATCCGGCGCCTGGGGGCTCATCGCCATCTGCAGCCACATGGTCAGGCCGTAGAAGATAGCCAGGACGCTGAGCGCGAAGGTGCCGCCCAGCATGCCGCCGATCAGCGGCGCCGCGGACGGGTCCCACGGCAGCAGGCCGAACAGGTTCCAGATGGTGGTCGGGTCGGGCGCCGAGAGGTCCTGGATCCAGCCGAAGAAGGGCTGGTGCCGCATCTCGATGGTCACGAACAGCATCTTGTAGACAGCGTAGAAGACCGGAATCTGGAGCAGCAGCGGCAGACAGCCGGCCAGAGGATTGATCTTCTCCTTCTGGTACAGGGCCATCAGCTCCTGCTGCTGTTTCTGCGGCTCGTCCGGGTGCTTCTTCTTGATCTCCTCCATCTTGGGCTGGAGGTTGCGCATCTTCGACATGCTCTCGTAGCTCTTGTTGGCGAGCGGGAACATGATCAGGCGCACGACCAGGGTCAGGGCGAGGATGGCGAGGCCGAAATTGCCCAGGATGCCGTAGAAGAATTCGATGACGATGAAGATCGGCCGGGTCAGGAACCACAGGAAGCCCCAGTCGATCGCATAGATGAAGCGCGGCAGGTCGAGGCTGTCCTGATAGCCGGTCAGGATCTCGGCGCGCTTGGCGCCGGCGAACAGCCGGCGGGTCTCGGTGATCTGGGTGTTCGGCTGGATGGTGTGGGCCTCGCCCAGCATGCCGGCGATGTGGGCCCGGTCGGCCGGCTCGCCCGGGCCGCTGACGCGGAACTCGGCCTTGATGCGCTCGTCCTGCGCCGGGATCAGGGCGGCCATCCAGTATTTGTCGGTGATGCCCAGCCAGCCGCCGACGGACTCGCGTTCCTCGGGGCCGTCGTTCTTGGCCCAGCCGCCGTATTTGAGCTGGGTCGTCGAATAGGCCTCGCCGTCGCCGAAGGTGCCGATGGCGCCCTCGTGCAGGACCTGGTTCTTGCCGAGACTGGCCGGCACGCCCTGCCGCAGGACGGCGGCGGCCGGGGTCAGGGTCACCGGCTGGGCGCTGAAGTTGGCGACCGTGTCGGTGATGGTGAACAGATACTGGTCGTCGATGCTGACCTGCCGCGTGAAGCGCAGACCGGCGCCGTTGTCCCATGTCAGCACCACCGGGGTGGTCGGCGTCAGGGTGGAACCCCCGGTCAGCCGCCACGGCGTCGAGGGGCCAGGAACGCCGCCCGGGATGTTGGGGCCGCTCCAGCCAAACTGGGCGAAGAAGGCGTGCTGCATGCCCTCGGGGCGGAACAGTTCGACGGCGGGGGAGTCGGCGTCGATGGTCTCGCGGTAACGGGTCAGGAACAGGTCGTCGATGCGGCCGCCGGTCAGCGACAGCGAGCCGGTCAGGGTGCCGGTGCGGATCGGCACCCGCGCCCCGCCGCCGAGGGCGACGGTGCGGTCGGTGGTGAAGACGGCGGCGCTGGCCGGCGGGGCGGTGCTGGGGCCGGTCGCCGAAACGGCCGCGGACTCCTGGGCGACACGGCGCTTCTGCGCCTGCGGCTCCATCACGAAATAGCTGTAGGCCAGCAGCATGAGGCCCGCGATCACGACGAAGAGGATCGTGTTACGGCTGTTGTCGTGGGGGGGCATGGAGATCAGGAATCCTGGCCGGCGGGCGATGTCGGTGCGTGGGGCGCGACATGGGGCGCCGGCCGCGGGGTCGCGAGCCTTGTAAGCGCCGATTTCACATCGTCAAGCAAACGGTCCCACGGACGGTCCGCCGTGCCCATCCGGGCGATGAAGACATAGTCGCTGCCGGGCCGGGCCAGCAGGGGGGCCATCGCCCGCGCGGCCTCCCTGAGGCGGCGCTTGGCGCGGTTGCGGATGACGGCGTTGCCGACCTTGCGGGTGGCGGTGAAACCCAGCCGCACCGAAGGATCGCCGTCGCCGCGGTCCAGCCGCTGCACGACCACGGCGCCGCGGGCCTCTGAAACGCCCTTCGCGGCCGCCAGAAACTGGGGCCGCGACGTCAGGCGTTCGATTTTGAATGTCTGCTGCATATTCCTCCCCCATTGGGGGAGGGGGACCGCGAAGCGGTGGAGGGGGTTAACCGCATCCACCGAATCCGGGTCAGGCCCCCTCCACCATGCTTCGCATGGTCCCCCTCCCCCGAAGGGGAGGAATGGAAGGTCAGGCCGTCAGGCGCTTGCGGCCCTTGGCGCGGCGGCGCTGGACGATCTTCTGTCCGTTCTTGGTGGCCATCCGCGAACGGAAGCCGTGTCGGCGCTTGCGCACGAGTCGCGACGGCTGATAGGTCCGCTTCACGTTCGGCTCCTGGGACTGAAATCAAGGTGGGCGGCGGAAAGTGGTCCGTCGCGGGAAGGGCGGGCGTATAAGCGGGGAAGCCCGGGGTGTCAACGCCGCGGGGCGTCAGCGGAGAGACCATGGACCGCGTCAAACGCTTCCTGCCCCTGATCGCGCTGGCCTGCGTCATCATACTGATCTTCGCCATGGGCTGGAACCGCTACCTGTCGCTGGACACCCTGCGCGACCACGGCCAGACCTTCCGCGACTTCACCGCCGACAACTATCTGGTCAGCCTGCTGATCCTGATGCTGCTGTTCGCCACCCTGACGGCCAGCGTCGTGCCCGGGGTCTTCTTCCTGACCATCACCGCCGGCTATCTGTTCGGACCGTGGGTCGGCGGGGTCGCCACCGCCATCGCCGCCACCGGCGGGGCGCTGGTGGTCTATGCCGTCACCCGGTCGGCGCTGGGGGCGGCGCTGCGCCAGAAGGCCGAGCGCGACGCTGGCCTGATGCAAGCCGTGTGCACGGCGATCGACCGCGACACCTTCTGGTACGTGCTCGGCGCCCGCCTGGCGGTGGTGGTGCCCTTCCACATGATCAACATCGCCGCCGGCATGATGGCCGTGCGCCTGCCCCCCTATGCCGCCGCCACGGTGATCGGCCTGCTGCCGGCGCACATCATCTACTGCTGGATCGGGGCGCGGCTCAGCACCCTGCTGGCCAACGATCCGAATCCGGACTTCCAGGCCCTGTTCGGCCAGTTCTGGGCGCCGATGGCGGGGGTGTTCGTGCTGGCGGTGGTCCTGCCCTTCGCCATGAAGGCCGCCCAGGCGGCGATGAAACGGCGGGGGCGGCCCTCGTGACGGTCGCAGCCATTGGCCCAGGCCTTGCGTTGGAGCCCGCATGAGCGAGGGGCGGCCCCTGTTGCGCGATGTCGGACAGCGCCTGCGCCTGCCCGCCGACTGGCGCGAGCGGCTGGGCTTCCACGCGCCCGACGCCCTGGCGTGGCGGCTGCTGCTGCTGACCTTCCTGTTCACCGTGGTGGTCGAGATCCTGATCATCGCCCCCAGCGCCGCCAGCTTCCACGAGCGCTGGCTGCTGGACCGGCTGCAGTCGGCCGAACTGGCCTCGGTCGGGGTCGAGGCCCTGCCCTATTCCGCGGTCGAGGACGACGTCGCCGAACAACTGCTGGCCATCGGCGGGGTGCAGGCGGTGGTGGTCGGCGACCAGGGCGTGCGGCGCTTGCTGCTGCAGGCCCCCAACCTACCGCGCACGCCCGATCTGATCGACCTGCGCCAGAACCGGCCGGTGGCCCGGTTAATCGACCCGTGGCGGACCCTGGTCGGCCACCCGGACCGCTCGGTGCGGGTCCAGGCCCGGCCACGCTACCGCTCGGGCGACTTCATGGAGATCCTCGCCCCGGCCCAGCCGCTGAAGCTGGAGCTGCAGACCTATCTGCTGAACAGCCTGCTGATGTCGCTGATGATCTCGCTGGTGGCTGGCGGCCTGCTGTACGGCGGCCTCGCCTTCCTCGTGCTGCAGCCGCTGCGGCGGGTGACGCGGTCGATCGAGCGTTTCGCCCTCGACCCCGAGGCCGAAGGCGATCCGCCCAGCGACCGGCACGACGAGATCGGCCGGGTCGAGCGCGAACTGGCCCGCATGCAGGGCGAGGTGCGCCAGTCGCTGCGCGCCCGGGCCCGGCTGGTGGCGCTGGGCGAGGCGGTGGCCAAGATCAACCACGATCTGCGCAACATGCTGACCTCGGCCCAGATCGCCTCCGAGCGTCTGGCCGATTCACCCGATCCACAGGTGGCCAAGGCCCTGCCGCGGCTGGAGCGGGCGCTGGGCCGCGCCGCCGCCCTGTCGCGCAATGTGCTGGAGTACGGCCGCAGCGAGGAGCCCGAGCCGCAACTCAGCCGCTTCGCCCTCGGACCCGCCGTGGCCGCCGCCGCCGAGGACTCCGGCCTGTCCGACGAAGGGGTCAAGCTGGCTCGCGCCATCCCGGCCCGCTTCACCGTCAACGCCGATCCCGACCAGCTGAACCGCATCCTCGTCAATCTGATGCGCAACGCCCGTCAGGCGATCGAGGGCGACGCCACCCGGGTCGGTCGTCCGGGCGTGATCAAGGTCAGCGCGGGGCAGGAGGACGGCGTCGTCGTCATCCGCATAACCGACAACGGGCCGGGCATTCCGCCGCGCCTGTCCGAACGCCTGTTCGAACCCTTCGTCAGCGGCCGCAGCTCGGACGGCACGGGTCTGGGTCTGACCATTTCGCGCGAGCTGGCGGTCAGCCACGGCGGCGAGCTGGTGCTGGTCGACACCGGCCCGGGCGGCACCCGTTTCGAACTTCGCCTGCCCGACTAAACCCGCGCCAAATCCGGCCGTCGACGTTATCCTGCCCGGACCGTCGCCCCCGAAGGAGCCCGTGATGATCCGTCCGACCCTGAGCGCCGCCCTCGCCCTGACGCTGGCCGTCGCCCCGGTCGCGGCGCAGACGACGCCCCAGACAGCGCCCCGGACAGCGCCCAGCACGCCGCCGCCGCCCGCCTCCACCGTGCAGCACGGCTCGGCGGAATGGCTGCAGCAGCGCGGCGAGATCTACGGACAGGCCTCCGACGCCGAACAGGATCCGGCCGAACTGGCCGCCACCGCCCGCCTCAACGCCGAGATCGCCGCCCGCCTCGCCGCCGCCGAGGAGGAGGAGGCCGCGGCCCAGTCCGCCTACAACGCCGAGAACGCCCGCTGGCGCGAAGAGAGCGCTCGGCTGGAGACCGAGCGGGTGCAGTGGGAGGCCAACGCCGCCGCCGCCAATGCCGCGCGCGAGCAATGGGAGCGGGACAACGCCGCCTGGGCCGCGGAAATGGAGGCCTGCCGCCGCAGCGGCCGCGTCTGCATCGCCTCGCCCCCGCCCTGGCCCTGATCGCTCATGACCGCCGCCGAGCCACCCCCTGATCCCGTCGTCGACGCCCGCTTGAGCCGCCACGCCGACCGGCCGCTGCACGACGGCCGCGTCGCGGTCTGGCGCCATCCCGCCGCCGTGCGGATCACCCACTGGCTGAACGTGGTCGCCGTGGTGGTGCTGCTGATGAGCGGGCTGAACATCCTCGCCGCCCATCCGCATCTGTACTGGGGCATCCGCTCGACCTTCGCCGATCCGTGGCTGAGCACGCCGACGGTCCCGGACTGGTTGCTGATCCCCCAAGGCCGCAACCTCGCCGAGGCGCGCAACTGGCATTTCCTGTTCGCCTGGATCTTCGTCGCCAACGGCCTCGTCTATCTGGTCTGGGCCGTGGTCTCCGGCCGCTTCCGGCGCCGGCTGTGGCCCACCGGGGCCGAGCTGCGCGGCTTCTGGCCGTCGGTGAAGGAACACGCCCGCTTCCACTTCCCGGCCGACGACCACGCCCGCGCCTATAACGTCATCCAGAAGCTGACCTATCTGGCCATGGTGCTGGTCATCCTGCCGCTGATGCTGATCACCGGCCTGTCGATGTCGCCCGCCTTCAACGCCGTCGGCGGGCTGCTGCTGGAGCTGCTGGGTGGCCGGCAGTCGGCGCGGACGCTGCATTTCATCTCCGCCGGCCTGATCGTCGGCTTCATCGTCGTCCATGTCGGGCTGGTGATCTGGACCGGCTTCCTCAACAATATGCGGGCGATGATCACCGGCTGGTTCGTGATCCAGCCGCCGGGCTCCACGGCCGGGCCCAGACTGCGGCGCAAGCCGCCGACCGATGCGGGAGACGCCCCATGAACCGCCGCCGCTGGCTGACCGGCGCCCTGGCGACCGCCGCCGCATCGCTGGTCAGCGCCTGCGGCGAGGCCAGCTGGCGGCTGTCGGAACAGGCGCGGCGCATGGGCGAGGGGCTGACGCGGCGGGCCCAGCGGCTGCTCATCCCGCGCGACGCCCTGGCCCCGACCTACAGCCGGGCCGAGATCTCGCCCGACTTCCGCGCCAACGGCTCGATCGATCCGGCCGCGCCGGACTATCTGGCGCTGAAGGCCGAAGGATTCGCCGGCTACCGGCTGGTCGTCGACGGGCTGGTGGAACGACCCCTGTCGCTGAGCCTGCCCGAGCTGCGCGCCCGACCCTCGCAAACCCAGATCACCAAACACGACTGCGTCGAGGGCTGGACCGCCATCGCCGAATGGACCGGGGTGCGGCTGGAGACCCTGCTGGACGAGGCAGGCTTGAAGCCCGAGGCCAAATACATCGTCTTCCACTGTTTCGACGCCCTCGATCAGCAGCCCGACGGCGAGCGCTATTATGAGAGCATCGACCTGATCGACGCCGGACACCCGCAGACCATCCTGGCCTATGAGATGAACGGCGAGACCCTGCCGGTGCCGCACGGGGCGCCGCTGCGGCTGCGGGTCGAGCGCCAGCTGGGCTACAAACACGCCAAATACATCCGCCGCATCGAGGCGGTGGAAAGCTTCGCCCACATCGGCCGGGGCAAGGGCGGCTATTGGGAAGACCGGGGGTACGAGTGGTACGCGGGCATATGATCCATCCAACCAGACGCGCGCTCGGCCTCGGCGCCGGCGCGGCCGTACTGCTTTCCGCCGGCTCCGTGAGGGCCGCCCGGTCGACCCCGGCGGCGCTGACGACGTCCGGCCCGGTAACCGGTGTCACCGACGACGGCGTCGCCGTGTTCCGGGGCCTTCCCTACGGCGCCGACACCGGCCCGAGGCGGTTCCTGCCTCCGGTTCCGCCGACGCCCTGGCGCGAGCCGCGCCCGTGCCACAGCTATGGCCACGCCGCCCCTCAGCGCAGCGACGAGCCCGACCAGTCCGAGGACTGCCTGTATCTGAACGTCTGGACCCCGGGGACGGACCGCGCCCGGCGGCCCGTGCTGGTCTATATCCACGGCGGCGCCTATGCGAACGGGTCCGGGTCCAGCCCGCTGTACGACGGCGTGCGACTGGCGCGGCGCGGCGACGTGGTGGTGGTGACGGTCAACCACCGCCTCAATGCCCTCGGCTACGGTTATCTGGCGCGACTCGCCGGGGGGTTCGGCGACAGCGGCAATCTGGGTCAGCTGGACCTGATCCTCGCCCTAGAATGGGTGCGCGACAATATCGCGGCCTTCGGCGGCGACCCGGGCTGCGTCACCGTCTTCGGCCAGTCGGGCGGCGGGGCCAAGATCGCCACCCTGATGGCCATGCCCGCCGCCGCCGGCCTGTTCCACCGCGCCGCGACCATGAGCGGCCAGCAGGTGACCGCCTCGGGCCCGCTGAACGCAACCCAACGGGCCGAGGTCTGGCTGGCGGCCCTGGGGCTGACGCCGGAGCGGATCGACGAGGTCCGCGCGATGCCGGTCGAACGGCTGATCGAGGCGTCGGGGGCGACCGATCCGATCCTCGGCGGGTCGCTGTATTTCGGTCCGGTGCTGGACGAGCGAAACCTGACCCGCCACCCGTTCTGGCCCGACGCCCCGGCGCAGTCCGCCCACATCCCGATGATGATCGGCAATACGCGGGAGGAGACCCTCGCCTTTCTCGGCGCCGACCCGGCCAACGCCGGCCTGACATGGGAGGCGCTGCCCGGCCGCCTGACCCCGGCGCAGATGCGCATTGACGTGGCCCCCGAGACCGTGGTCGCCTGGTACCGCCGCGAACATCCCGAGCTGAGCCCCGATCAGGTGCTGATCCGGGCGACGACGGCGGCGCGGTCGTGGCGGGCGGCGGTGATCGAGGCGGAGATGCGGGCGGCGCAGGGCTCGCCCGCCTTCGTCTATCAGCTGGACTGGCCGGCGCGGCTGGCCAACGGCCGGACCGGGGCCTTCCACACCTCGGACATTCCGCTGATGTTCGACACCCTGTCGGCCGAGGGCTCGGGCGCGATCGGGCCGCGGGCGCAGGGCATGGCCGACGTCATGAGCGAGGCCCTGCTGGCCTTCGCCCGCACCGGCGATCCGAACCACGCCGGCCTGCCGGTGTGGACGCCGTATTCGCTGGCGCGGCGCGAGACGCTGGTGATGGACCTGCCGCCGCGGATGGAGAACGACCCGCGCGGCGACGAGCGGCGCTTCTTCGGGCGCATTCCCTATATCCAGCCGGGGACCTGAGGGGCGTCACGGACCGATGTCCCGGTTGTCCCCGGTGTCGCGGTTGTCCCGGGCGGCGGTGTCTTGCTTGTCCCGCCGCGAATGTCCCGGTCGGATTGGGCCCGGTTCGCGCCGGTCAGAGCGCCACTTCGGCCCGCCGCCGGTCGCTCTCGATCCCGGCTTCCAACACCGCCATGACCGCCAGCGCCTCGGCCGGCGGAACCGGGTTCGGACCGCCGTCGGCGAGAGCGGCGGCTACGGCGTCGTAGAAGGCGAGGTAGTCGCCTGGCGGGCCCGGAACGGTCTCGCGGCGCCCGGACGCCCCGTCGACGCGGACCGCAGGCGCGGGATCGACGCCCCAGCCCGGCCCGCCGACCGGCAGGCCGGCCTTGAGCTGGTCCTCCTGCACGTCGAGGCCGGACTTGAGCCAGCTGGCGCGGGCGCCGTGGACGGCGAAGCGGATGTCGGGCGCCGGGGTGGTCATGTCGGCGTGCAGGATCACCCGCCTGTCGGCGTAGCGCAGCACCGCATGGGCCCAGTCGATCGCCCGTCCGCCCTCGCGCAGCACGGCGAGGTCGCAGGTCACGCCCAGCGGCCGGCCGAACAACACCAGCGCCTGATCGATCAGATGCGGCCCAAGGTCGTGCCAGATGCCGCCGCCGGGTTCGTCGCGCTCGCGCCAGCGGTCGCGCACCTCGGGCCGGAAGCGGTCGAAATGGCTCTCGAAGGTCTGGACCGAACCGAGCCGGCCGCTGGCCAGCTCGGCCTTCAGCGCGAGGAAGTCGGCGTCCCAGCGGCGATTGTGGAAGACCGACAGCAACAGGCCCAGGGCCTCGGCCCGGGCGGCCACGGCGCGGGCTTCGGCCAGATCGAGGGCGAAGGGCTTGTCGATCACCACCGCCTTGCCGGCGTCCAGCGCCGCCAGCGCCTGTGGCGCGTGCAGGGCGTTGGGGGTGGCGATGACCACCAGGCCGATGGCGGGATCGGACAGGGCCTCGTCCAGCGTCGCCGCCGGCCGCGCGTCCGGCCAGACCGCGGCGAGGGCTTCGGCCTGACTCGTGACCACCGTATGCAGCCGCAGGCCGGCGCAGGCCGAGATCAGCGGCGCGTGGAAGGTCTGGCCGGCGTAGCCGAAGCCGACGAGCGCGACGTTGACGGGGGCGGCCGCCAGATCAGGCCTCCGCGCCCTCGGCCCGCTTCTTCATCAGGGCGTCGAAACTGCCCCAGACGCCCTCGGCGCCGTGCCACGAGCCGGTGGTGGCGGCCTTGGAGTATTCGGTGGCGCGGGCCTCGAAGAAATTGGCGTGCTCGACACCCGACAGCAGCGACTGCAGCCACGGCAGGGGGTTTTCCTTGACCCCGTAGATCTCGGGCAGGTGTAGCTGGCGCAGGCGCCAGTCGGCGATGAAGCGGATGTACTGTTTGATGTCGTCCGGCGTCATGCCGTTCACCGGGCCCATTTCGAAGGCCAGGTCGATGAACCGGTCTTCCATCTCGACCACGGTGCGGCAGCAGTCGACGATGTCGGCGGCGACCTGCGGCGTGACCGCGCCCGTCTCCTTGTTGAAGGCGTGGTACAGCTTGATGATGCCGTCGCAGTGCAGGCTCTCGTCGCGCACCGACCAGCTGACGATCTGGCCCATCCCCTTCATCTTGTTCTGGCGCGGGAAATTCATCAGCATGGCGAAGCTGGCGAACAGCTGCAGCCCTTCCGAGAAGCCGCCGAACATGGCCAGGGTGCGGGCGATGTCGCCGTCGGTCTCGACGCCGAATTTCCCCATGAAATCATGCTTGTCGCGCATGGCCTCATATTCCATGAAGGCCCCGAATTCGCTCTCCGGCATGCCGATGGTCTCGAGCAGCAGGGCGTAGGCGGCGATGTGGATGGTCTCCATGTTGGCGAAGCTCGCCAGCATCATCTTGACCTCGGTCGGTTTGAACACCCGACCGTATTTTTCCATGTAGTTGTCCTGCACCTCGATGTCGGCCTGGGTGAAGAAGCGGAAGATCTGCGTCAGCAGGTTGCGCTCATTGTCGGTCAGATTGACCGCCCAGTCCTTCATGTCCTCGCCCAGCGGCACCTCCTCGGGCATCCAGTGGACCTGCTGCTGCTTCTTCCACATGTCGAAGGCCCACGGATAGCGGAACGGCTTGTAGGCCGCCGACGGCGTCAGCAGGCCGGCGGTCGTGGCGCCTTTGGGGGTCGGGATCGGGGCGTGCGCGTTCATCGAAGCAACTCTGTCGGCGAATCCGGAAGGTGGTTCACCATGCGACTCCGGAGGCCGGGCGCCAAGCTGCAATACGGCTATATTGCGATCACTTTTTTTGCGACCGCTACATGTAGTAGGCGGGCCCACGATATCTGGGGAGGAAGCTGGGGATCGACCGCGGACGCCGCCGTCAGATCAGCTTCACCGCCACGACGGCGCCGACCAGCACGACGATGCCGATGATGCTCCACATCGCCAGCCGCTTCTCGACCATGGCCAGCATGGAGGGACCCCAACGCTTCAGCACCCAGGCCTCGGCGAAGAAGCGCCCGCCGCGGGTGATGGCGCACAGGGCGACGAAGAGCGGGAAGTTGAACTGGAAGATGCCCGAGGCGATGGTGATCAGCTTGAACGGGATCGGCGTCAGGCCCTTGATCAGGATCACCCAGGCGCCGTGCTGCTGGAACAGGGCCTTGGACGCCTCGAAGGTGTCGGCCTTGCCCAGCCACGACAGGATGGTCATGCCGACGTCGGTCAGGAAATAGCCGATGGCGTAGCCGAGGATCGCGCCCAGCACCGAGGCGACGGTGCAGACGCCGGCGTAGAAATAGGCCCGGTCCGGCCGCGCCAGGATCATCGGGGCCAGCATCACGTCGGGCGGCACCGGGAAGAAGGAGCTCTCGGTGAACGACACCACCGCCAGAGCCGGCGTGGCGTGTTTGCTGCGGGCGAGCGAGAATACCCAGTCGTAAAGCTTGCGAAGCATGCGAGTCCCGGTGGCGGCCCATGGGGGCGACGGAGCCCCCGGCTCTAGCAGGCGGCGACCGCCCGTGCACCTGTCGAAACAGGGCGTGAGTCGCCGACGCGGCCATCGGTCGCTATAGAGGCCGCCTCCCCTCTCCCCCCGGGACTGAAGATCATGCGCTATCTGCACACCATGGTCCGCGTGACGGACCTCGACGCATCGTTGCGCTTCTACGACCTGCTGGGTCTGCAGGAGGTGCGGCGGATGGAGAATGAGGCGGGGCGCTACACCCTGGTTTTCCTCGCCGCCCCCGCCGACCGCGACCGTTCGGCGGCCGAACGCTCGCCCGAGGTCGAACTGACCTTCAACTGGGATCCGGAAGTTTACGACGGTGGCCGCAATTTCGGCCATCTGGCCTACAAGGTCGACGACATCTACGCCGCCTGCCAGCGGCTGATGGACGGCGGCGTGGTCATCAATCGCCCGCCGCGGGACGGAAACATGGCCTTCGTCCGCTCGCCGGACGGCATCTCCGTCGAACTGCTTCAGGAGGGCGCGGCCCTGCCGCCCGCCGAACCGTGGGCCTCCATGCCCAACACCGGGAGCTGGTAAGCTGAGACTCCTGACCCTCGCCCCGGCGGCCGCGCTGAGCCTGTCGCTTGTGGCGGCCTGCGCTTCGACCTCCGAGACCTATCCCTCGCGCACCGCAACGGAACAACTGCTGGTCGCCCGCGCCGCCGACCGCGCCGTCGAGGGCCTGACCCTGCCGATCCCCAAGGGCGCCCGGGTATTCATCGACGATGCATACTTCCGCGCCGAAAACGCGCCCTATGCGGTCAGCGCGATCCGCTCGGCCCTGTCCGAAGCCGGCTATTTCCTCGCGGCCTCGAAGGCCGAGTCCGAGGCGGTGCTGGAGCTGCGCGCCGGGGCCCTGTCGCTGGAGCAGATGCGCCGCGTCTTCGGCATTCCCGAGATGCGCATCCCGATCAACGACACCTTCAACGTCGTCTCGGTGCCCGAACTGTCGGTCTACAGCCGCCGCGACCGGGTCGGCGTGGCGGAGTTCTCGGCCTTCCTCTACGAGCCGAAAACCGGCGCCCCGCTCGGCGCCGTCATGCCGATGACCGGCGAATTCCGCATCCGCAGCCACAAGCTGTTGATGATCGTCGCCTGGGGCCAGCAGAGCGTCGAGCCCGGCGAACGCGACCCGGGCGACAGCTGGCGGGAGTTCTAGGACGAACCGCAAGTCCTGACGCCACCGTAACTTGCGCGCCGGACCGCGAGCGCCGATGGTCCCGGGCTGAAGTTTCCGGGAGGGTTTCCATGCGTCGTCTGCTCGTTTCCACCGTCTGCGCTGTCGCCGTTCTGGCGGGCGCGCCCGTCGCGGTTCTGGCCCAGGAGGCCGCGGCTCCGGCGGCGGCGGCCCAGAGCGAGGACGCGCGGCTGGCGGCCTTCTTCGAACAGGCGTTCCAGGAGCGGATCGCCCTGTCGCCGCAGTCGATGACCTCGCTGGGCATCAAGCGCGACTATGACAAGCTGGACGAGGTCACCGACGCCGCGGCCGAGCGCGGGCTGGCGCTGATGGAGCGGCAGGTCGCGCAGCTGAACGACCAGTTCAATCCGCAGGCGCTGAGCGACGAGAGCCGGATGTCGTGGCGGCTGTTCGAATACGGCGTCGAACAGGCGCGGCTGTCCAACCGCTGGCGCGACTGGGGCTATCAGTTCGCCGCCAACGGCAATCCTACCACCGGCCTGCCGGCCTTCCTGATCAACAACCACCGCGTCGACAGCGTCGGCGACGCCGAGGCCTATGTCTCGCGCCTGAAGGACTCCGAACGGGTCATGGGCGAGATCGCCGCCGAACTGCGCCAGCGCGCGGCGGCGGGGGTGATCTCGCCGAATTTCGTGTTCGAGCCGTCGATCGCCAACACCCGCAACATCATCGCCGGCGCGCCGTTCGACGACGCGGCCGACAATCCGGTCTGGGCCGATTTCCAGAAGAAGGTCGCGGCGCTGACCGCCGATCAGGTCGAGAAGGACCGGCTGCTGACCGAGGGGCGCGCGGCCCTGACCGGTGAGTGGAAGCGCGGCTATGAGCATGTGCTGACGGCCCTGGTCGAGGTGCAGCAGCAGGCGGCGGCCATGCCGGACCGTGACGGCGGCGTCTGGCGGCTGCCTGACGGCGAGGCCTATTACAACGCCCGCCTGCAGCTCTCGACCACCACCGACCTGACGGCCGACCAGATCCACCAGATCGGTCTCGCCGAGGTGGCGCGGCTGCAGGGCGAGATGCAGACGATCATGGACCAGGTCGGGTTCGAGGGCACGTTGCAGGAGATGTTCGCCCTGCTCAAGACCGATCCGCGCTTCCAGTATCCAAACACGCCGGAGGGCAAGGAGCAGTATCTGAGCGACAGCCGCGCCTTCATCGCCCAGGTGATGGCGGTCGCGCCGCAGTGGTTCAGCGACCTGCCCGAGGCGGCGCTGGAGGTGCGGGCCGTCGAGGCGTGGCGCGAGGCGACGGCGTCGATCGCCTTCTACTATTCCCCCGCCCCGGACGGCTCGCGGCCGGGCATCTATTACGTCAACCTGTCGGACATGACCCAGGTGCTGAAGCCGCAGATCGAGGGCATCAGCTACCACGAGGGCGCGCCGGGCCACCATTTCCAGATCGCCTACGCCCAGGAGATGCAGGGCCTGCCGTCGTTCCGGCGCTTCGGCGGCTACGGCGCCTACGCCGAGGGCTGGGGCCTGTACGCCGAGCGGCTGGGCAAGGAGATGGGCTTCTACCAAGACCCCTATTCGGACTTCGGCCGGCTCTCGACCGAGCTGTGGCGGGCGGTGCGGCTGGTGACCGATACGGGGCTGCACGCCAAGCGCTGGAGCCGCGAGGACGCCATCGCCTATTTCCGCCAGAACTCGCTGCTGAGCGAGCGCGACATCGTCAAGGAGGTGGAGCGCTACATCACCAGCCCGGGCCAGGCGACCAGCTACAAGATCGGCGAGCTGAAGATCATGGAGTTGAGGCAGAAGGCGCAGACCGCGCTGGGCGAGCGGTTCGACATCAAGGACTTCCACGCCGTGGTGCTGGGCTCCGGCTCGGTGCCGCTGGACGTGCTGGAGGATCAGGTGGACGCGTGGATCGCGGCGGGGGGCGTAAACTAGGGGCTAGGGGCTAGGGGCTAGGGGCTAGGTTCTGGACTCATAAGCCCTGAGCCAGAGGCGTGTTGAGGCGAGCAGGACGGCGGCGAGGAAGTTGCGGGCCAGCTTGTCGAAGCGGGT
>NZ_JBKBMX010000013.1:0-85554 GCF_046295595.1 Brevundimonas sp.
CTCGATCAGCCGCCACTCCACCTCGCTCAGATCGTATCGCGCCATGCCAAGGCTCCTTCCGGAATCCTTGAATCAGCGAGACCGGGTCACCGCAAGCTTTATGGGTTCAGAACCTAGGCCGCCTGTCGGCTGCTGACCGCCGCGCCCGCCTCGGACGGGTCTACCGGCTTGCGGATCGGCACATCGAAACTGACCGTGGTCCCGCGTCCCGGCTCGCTCTCCATCGTCAACGTCCCGCCATGCAATTCGATCAGCGACTTGGTCAGGGCCAGGCCCAGACCCGTGCCCTGGGTGGTCTTGGAATGCTGCCCCTCGACCTGTTCGAACGGGCGGGCCAGCCGCGCCAGATCGTCCGCGGCGATGCCGATGCCGGTGTCGGTGACCGCCACCCGGATGCGGTCGTCGTCCTCGCGCGACAAGGCCACGACGATGTCGCCGCCTTCCGGCGTGAACTTGACCGCGTTCGACAGCAGATTCAGCACCACCTGTTTCAGCCCGCGATGATCGGCCTCGATGGTAGGCAGGTCGGGCGCATCGACCAGCAGTTTCAGCCCCGCCTCCTCGACCCGCCCGCGCATCAGCCGCGCCGCGTCGTCCACGATCTCCTTCATCGACACCGCCTCATAGTGCAGCGTCAGCTTGCCGGCCTCGATCTTGGCCATGTCGAGGATGTCGTTGATCAAGCTCAGCAGATGCTGGCCCGAGCGCAGGATGTCGGCCGCATAACCCTTGTATCGGGCGTCGCCCAGCGGCCCGAACATTTCCCCGGCCATGATCTCCGAGAAGCCGTTGATGGCGTTCAGCGGCGTGCGCAGTTCATGGCTCATATTGGCGAGGAACTCGGACTTGGCCTGGTTCGCCGCCTCGGCCCGGGTCATGGCGACTTCGTATTTGCGGGCCAGCGACGACAGCTTCTCCTCGCGGTCCTCAAGCTCGGTGATGGTGACGTGCAGCCGCTCGGTGGCGCGCTGGCGCTCCGCCTCCTTCTGCTTGATGGCGGTGATGTCGGCGGCGGAAACGACCGAGCCCCCGTCCGAGGTGAATCGCTCGACCAGCTGCAGCCAGCGGCCGTCGTGCAACTCGACCTCGCGGGCCCCGGCCCGGCCGCCCGGCGCCGGCTGTTCCGACTTGATGGCCAGGCCGGCGATCTGGTTCAGATCCGCCTTCAGCGCGCCCTTGCGCACCACCCCCGGTTCGAAGCTGAAGGCGTCCTCGAACGCCTGGTTGGACAGGATCAACCGGCCGTTCCGGTCGAACAGGACGAAGGCGTCCGAGACGCTCTCGATGCCGTCGCGCAGCCGGCCCTCGGCGGCCTGGGCATGGGCCTTGGCGCGCCGCGCCTCGGTCGTGTCCAGGGCGATGCCGAGGATGGAGGTGGCCCCGTCCTCGCCCCGTTCGCCGCGCGCCTGGCCGCGGGCGTCGATCCACCGCGCGCGGCCCTGGGGGTCCGGCACCGGAAAGCTGACCTCGAAGGCGCCGAAGGTCTCGGCCTGGCGCACCGCGTGCTCCACGGCCCCGCGGTAGCGCGGGTGGATCCGCTCCATGAAGGCCTCGGCCGACACCAGGCCGGTCCGCCCCAGCCCCATCAGGTCGGCCATATAGTCCGACAGCATCAGCTGGCCGCTCTCCAGATCCCAGTCCCAGACGCCGCACCGCGCCGCCTCGACCGCGCCGCGGAAGCGCCGTTCCGACGCCGCCCACTCGCGGCTGATGCCCAGTTGCCGGCGTTGCTGCAGCAGGGTCAGCAACAGCACCAGCACGCCGATGATCAGGGGCGCGGCCAGCACCCAGGCGTCGTCCAGCAGCCCCCCGGCGCCGGCGCTGACCGGGGTCGAGGCCATGGCGATCAGGCCGGTATCGCCGACCGCCACCGTGGTGCGCCGCACGGCGCCCCCCTCCCGCGGCAGGGTCGCGCCCTGACCCAGTCCGTCGGCCGGGGTCTGGGGCAGGCCCGGCGGCGTCTCCGCCCCGGAGCCGCCGACAAGCAGGGTGCGCGGTCCGGACAGCAGCCACAGATCGACGCCGTCGGCGGTCCGGAGCGAGGGCAGGGGGGCCCGGCCCAGCAGCCGGCTTCCGTCGGCCAGGGTCCCCGAAACCAGCAGGGCGGCGCCGTCGGCCGCCAGTCCCGGCTTTCCGGGCGTGGGCTCGAAGGCGGCGGGGGCGGCGCCGGCGACCGCGGTCACGCTTCCGTTCGCAGTGATCACGGCGAAGGCGCTGTCCGGCTCGGCCGCACGCGCCTGCTCCAGCGCGCGGGCGCCCGAGAACTGCGCCGCCGCGCGCACCGCCGTCTCGACCGGCGCCACCCGGGTCTCCAGCTCAAGCGCCAGCATCCGCGCCTCGCGGTCGACGGCGGCCATGCGCAGGGCGTCGGCTTCCTGCCCCGGACGCGCCATTTCGCGAGCGAACAGAAGCACATAGGCGGCGACGGCCAGGGTCGCGGCAAGGATGGCGATCCGCACCCATGCGGGCGGGCCCTTGCGCCGGTCCTGGGCGCGCCGTCCTTGCGGGGTTATGCGGCGCTCACTGCCCCGCAAGGCGCTCTCCCGGACGATTCGGCGACGATGGCTGAATCTAGGCTGCGTCGCGGATTCCTGTCGAGGCTTACTCGCCCTGCTGGTCGTTCAATTGCGGGGACGGTCTCCGTCAGGCGGCCTGCGACGGCGCGACGGCCATCTCCGGCGCGCCCAGCACGTCCGTCACGGTCTTCAGCACGGTGCGGGCGTCGCGCGCCAGCGACTGCATCTCCGGCGGCGCGTCGTCGGGCGCATCGTCGACCGCCGCCACCATCCGCTCGGCCAGGGCCATCAGCTGCGGCGCGGCGGCGATCAGCCGGGCCTGGAATTCGATCTGTTCCGGATCGCGATCATACTCCGCGCCCGGCACGCGCCATCCGCCCCAGTCGGCCTTGTCGGTGACCACCACCGGATAGGTGCCGGGGAAGGGGTGGTGCGGCGTGTCCTCGGCCGTCTGCCATTTGTTGCGCGCCCGCATCAGCCGCCAGCTCTCGCCGGCGTTGGCGGCCGGGTCTTCGCTCGGCAGCAGCAGTTCGTGGCCGAGAAACTCCCGGCCCAGACCGACGTCATAGGTGACGCGCACCGGCTCCTCGAAGCCCTTGGCCCAAACCGGCTGGACCTTTTCGATCTGGGCCCAGGCGCCGACACACTCGACCCAGACCTTCTGGCCCTTCTGGAACTGCGCTCGCGCCATCCGCCTCTCCCGTGGTGAATGGCGAGAGTGCGCTTCCGGGGGTGAACACGTGGTTTGGCGAAAGGGTTAAGCGGACCTTGACGGCCGCCTTGGTCGCCGCTTCAGGAGCGGGAAATGTCTTCCAGCGCCTCCCCGGCGTATTTCTCCTTCACCCGCGTTGACAGATCGCCCAGCGACACCACCCCGACCAGGCGCTCGTCCTTGTCCAGCACCGGCAGGCGGCGGATCTGTTTCGAACCCATGGCGTCCAGCACCGTCTTCAGGTCGTCGTCGGCATAGGCCGTCTGCGCGTCGCGGCTGATGTATTCGACCACCGGCGAGCTGAACGAGGCGCCGCCGGCCACCGCCCGCACGGTGATGTCGCGGTCGGTGATCGTGCCGATCAGGCGATCGCCGTCGGCCACCGGCATGAAGCCGAAGTCGCCGCTGGCCATGCGCGAGGCGACCTCCTGCAGGGTGTCTCCCGGCCGGGCGACCTGCACGTCCTTGCTCATCACGTCGCGGATTTTCATCGGGTCTTCTCCTGATTGTCGGGTTTCCGACAGAACCCCCGGGCCCGGCCCCGGTTCCTGACAGCTGGACAACGAGCCGCTCAGGGTCGTGTCACCCGCCACCTGCTTTATGGCCTGCATCCCCCGGGAATCGTCCCGGCTCCGAAAGGACAAACGCCATGAAGACCGCCCTGATCAGGAAAGCCCTGCTCCCCCTGCTGGCGGCGTCCGCGGTCACGGTCGCGACCCCGGCGCTGGCCCAGAATTTCAGCATCAGCATCGGCGTCGGCTCGCCGGGCTACAGCCAGCCCTACGGCTACGGCCCCGCACGCGGCTACGGCCAGACCCCGCGCGACCTCCACTACCGCGTCCAGGTCCTGGCGCAGCACGTCGACCGTCTCGCCTGGAGCGGCGGGGTCCATCGCCTCGAAGCGCGCAACCTCGCGATACAGCTGAACCAGTACCAGGCCCTTGAACGCCGCTATGCCCGCAACGGGCTGAACCGGGCCGAGTATGTCGATCTCGACCGTCGGCTGGACCGGGTCGAATATCAGCTCCAGCGCTCGGTCTACCGCACCCGCTGGTAGCCGACCCCCTGCGAAGGCCGTCCCGGAAACGGGGCGGCCTTTTCTCTTTGCGCCCGGCCCGCCTGGCCGCCTCCCTTGGCGGCCCTGTCCCGCATATCCCGCCTGTCCCGCGCGATGTCCCGGGTGTGTCCTCGTCTTGTCCCGCTTTGGTCCCGGTCTTGTCCCGCATGTCCCGGCCCGATGTCCCGGGTCTGGCAGGTCGGGCTGACCGGCCAATGGCCGAATCCGCCCCTTCGCACTGGTCGAAATCGTCAGTCCCTGACCGCCCCGGCCAGGGCCTCGGCGAGGTCTCCTTTCCCGGCGACCTCGACCCCCTCCAGTCCCAGCCAGCCCGCCATCCGCCGAAGCTCCGCGGCCAGCCGTTCCCGCGTCTCCGGCGTGGCGTCCGGCTCGCGCCACGCCGCCTGCACCCGCAGCACCCCGGCCTGCCGGTCCGACTTCAGATCGACCCGCGCCGTGATCGCCTCATCCTCGAGGAACGGCAGGACGTAATACCCGTGCGTCCGCTTGTGCGCCGGGGTGTAGATCTCCAGCCGCACCCGCGTCCCGAACAGCCGCTCGGTCCGGTCGCGGGTCCAGATGAGATTGTCGAACGGCGACAACAGCGCCGCCCCCGCCACCTTGCGCGGCGTCCTTGCCCCGACCGCAAGATACGCCGGATGCCGCCATCCCTTGACCGCCACCGGAGTCAGCTCGTCCGCCTCCACCAACTCCGCTGTCCGCGCCTTCGCATCGGCCAGCGGCAGCCGGAAATAGTCCCGCAGGTCCGCCTGCGTCGCCACCCCCAGCGCCCGCGCCACGATCCGCACCAGGTCTCGCTGCGCGTCCGCCTCGGTCGGCGTCGGCTGGTCGACGATGCGGGCGGGCAGGGCGCGCTCGGTCAGGTCATAGACCCGCTCGAACCCGCGCCGCGTCTTCGTCGTGATCCTCCCGGCCCAGAACAGCCACTCCAGCGCCCGCTTGCCGTCCGACCACGACCACCAGCCGGGCGCCCCGCGCGGCGCATCGTTGAAGTCCGCGCCGGTGACCGGCCCGCGCCGCTCGATCTCCTTCAGCACCCCGTCGACATAGTCGCGCCGCTCGCGCCCGAACCGCGCCAGCCCGCCCCACATCTCGCCGCCTTCCGCCCGCGCCATGCGCCAGCGCAGCAGCGGCTGCAGATCCATCGGCAACAGCGACGCCTCATGCCCCCAGTATTCGAACAGCCCCCGCCGCGCCCCCCAGGCCTCGGCCTCCAGGGCCTCGCGCGGATAGTCCCCCAACCGCGAGAAGGCCGGCAGATAGTGGGTCCGCGTCACCACATTGACGCTGTCGATCTGGACGACGCCGAGGCGGCGGACGACGTCGCGGACGTGCGGTCGGCCGGGCGCTGCGGGTGGCTTGCGGCCGAAGCCTTGGGCGGACAGCGCGATGCGGCGGGCGGTTGTAGGGGAGAGGGTTTCGGTCACTCGTAATCATGCACGAACCCTCTCCCATTGGGAGAGGGCTTGAGCGCACGGCGGCGCAGCCGTCGTCCTTGCGCGAAAGGGTGTGGGTCGACCGCCGGCGGGCGGCTTCGCCGCATCCGCCAGCCGACCCTCATCCGGCGGGGCTCCGCCCCGCCACCTTCCCCCGATGGGAGAAGGGATTCCCGGACCTATGGTCGCGCCTGCCCCTCCATCGCCCCGGCCGCGCGGACCAGCTGCACGAAGTCCGCCCGCTCGCCGTACGGGTCCTCGCCCCGCGCCCCCTGCGCCTGTTCCAGAATTTCGTCCCAGCCGTAGCCTTCGCCCATCCACGGATCGTTGCGCAGTTTCTGCCCGAAGGCGGCGACGGCCAGGGCCCACCGGGTGCTTTCCGGCGGTTGGGCCGAGACCCGGCCGGCGGCGGCGTTCGACACCGGCCGCTGCATCAGCCGGGAGTCACGCTCGCCCGGCAGCTTGTAACGCACCTGCACGAAGCCGATCTCGCCGGACGGATCGCCGCCGCCGACGCCGATCCGGTTGGCGTCATAGCGCCGGTCGGGGATCTGGCTCGGCCCGCCCACCGGGGTGATTTCATACAGCGCCGTCACCGACGCCCCCGAGCCGACCTCGCCAGCATCGACGCGGTCGTTGGCGAAATCCGCCTCGTTCAACAGCCGCGTCTCATAGCCGATCAGCCGGTATTCGCTGACGCGCGCCGGGTTGAACTCGACCTGGATCTTGACGTCGTCGGCGATCGGGAAGGCCCCGCGGTCGAAGGCCGGGCCGAACAGCCGGCGCGCCTCCTCCAGATTGTTCACATAGGCCGCCGTGCCGTTGCCGGCCTGGGCGATGGCCTGCATCCGCGCGTCCTGATAGTTGCCGCGCCCATAGCCATAGACCGACAGATAGATGCCGGTCCCCCGCTTGGCGGCGACATAGTCCTCCAGCCGCTGGTCATTGGTGACCCCGACGTTGAAGTCGCCGTCGGTGAACATCAGGATGCGGTTGACCTTGTCGCGCCCGAAGGCGGCCTCGGCCTGGCTGTAGGCGTTGACCATGCCCTGCGCCCCGGCGGTCGAACCGCCGGCGTTCAGGGCCGCCACGGCGCAGCGCAGCTTCAGCTTCTGGTCGCCTGGCGTCGGTCCCACGGCCGTGCCGACGTCCGAGGCGTAATAGGTCACCGCCACCCGGTCCTGCGGCCGCAACCGGTCGATGATCAGGTTCATCGACGCCTGCGCCATCGCCAGCTTGTCCGGCGAATGCATCGAACCCGAGACGTCGACCATGAAGGTCAGATTCAAAGGCCGCCGCTGGCTCTCCGGCAGTTCATACCCCTGTAGCGCCACATGGACGATCTGCCACCCCTGCGACCACGGCGAGGCTGTGACCGCGGTGGTGACGGCGAACGGCTCGGACGCCGAGCGCGGCCGCTCGTACCCGTAGTCGAAGAAGTTGATCATCTCCTCGACCCGCACCGCGTCCGCCGGCGGCAGCCGGCCTTCCTCGATGAAGCGGCGCACGTTCGAATAGCTGGCCGTGTCGACGTCGATCGAGAAGGTCGAGACCGGCTCGTCGGCGACGCGCCGCACCGGGTTCGGCGTGGCGTCGGGATAGCGTTCGGTGTCGCGTGCGACGGTCGCGGGCGGCGGGACATAGGCGGCCTCGCCGCGCACCCGGGAGGCCGAGACGATGACCTCGTCCATCTGCGCCGCCATCGGAGCGGGCGGGGGAGGCGGCGGAGGCGGAGGCGGCGGCGGCATGGGCCCCGTCATGGCCCGGGCGCCGCCCGTCGCAGCGACCCGGCCGCGGTAGACCTCCGGCCGGGCCGGGGCCAGGTCGATCCCGACCGCGCGGCAGTTGTCGGGCGAGACGACCCCGTCACGGGCGAGGTCCGGCCCGACCCCGGCCATCGCCGGCGCGGGCGCCAGAGGCGCGGCGAGAGAGACCGCCAGCACGGCGGCCAGACTGCGTCTCAGCGGATAGGTCGTCATCGGCGTCGCTCCCTGTTCCGTGCCATCGGCTCTGGATCATCCCGCCAATCGGCGTCGCGGTCGCCTGACGATGCCTGACGCCTCGGGCTGGCGTCCGGCCGTTTGCATCCCCACAATGACAGCGGGCGTAAACAGGGGATCCGCGATGCACGAGACAACCAGCATGGGTCTGGGCCACGCGGTCGCCTTGCTCGCCGCCATGGTCGTCGCCGCCACCCTGTTCCGGCGCTTCGGCCTCGGCTCCGTGCTCGGCTATCTCGCCGCCGGCCTGCTGATCGGCCCCTCGGCCCTTGGCGTGGTGCGTGATCCGGAATCCGTGCTGCACGTCGCCGAACTGGGCGTCGTCATGTTCCTGTTCATCATCGGTCTGGAGATGCGACCGGCGCGCCTGTGGAGTCTCAGGCGCGAGATCTTCGGCCTCGGCGCGGTCCAGGTGCTGGTCTGCGCCGTGTTGCTGACCGGCCTCGCCCTCGCCGCCGGCCTGGCCTGGTACGCCGCCGTGATCGCCGGTTTCGGCTTCGCCCTGTCCTCGACGGCGATCGTCATGCAGCTGCTGCAGGAGCGCAACGAAAACGCCGCGCCCGCCGGCCAGCGGGTCATCTCCATCCTCCTGTTCGAGGACCTCGCCATCGTCCCCCTGCTGGCCCTCGTGGCGGTGCTGGCGGGGACTTACGGCTCGGCGGTCGAGACCGGCAACCCCATCTGGATGACCGTGGCGCTGGCGATCGGCGCGGTGGCGCTGGTCTATGTCGCCGGGCGCTGGGTGGTGAATCCCTTCTTCCGCCTACTGGCCCGCTACGGCGGCCGCGAGGTCATGACCATGGGCGCGCTGTTCGTCGTCCTCGGCGCCGCCTACGCCATGAACCTCGGCGGCCTGTCCATGGCCATGGGCGCCTTCCTCGCCGGGGTGCTGCTGTCGGAATCGACCTTCCGCCACCAGCTCGAGGCGGATGTCGAGCCGTTCCGCGGCCTGTTGCTCGGCCTGTTCTTCCTCAGCGTCGGCATGTCGCTGGACGTGCGGGTGGTGTTCGCCGACTGGGCCTGGGTGCTGGGCGGGCTCGCCGCCTTCATGTCGGCCAAGATGATCGCCGTCTACGCCGTGGCCCGGCTCAAGCGGATGCATGGCGAGAGCCTGCTGCGCGCCGCCCTGATGGGCGAGGGTGGCGAGTTCGCCTTCGTCATCTACTCGACCGCCTTCGCCGCGGGCCTCTTCGACGCGCGCACCGCCGCCATCCTTTCGGCCGTGGTCATCCTGTCGATGGCGCTGACACCGCTCAGGGTCATGCTGGCCGACCGGATGCGCCCGAACGAGGACCTGTCGCCCGATGACGCCGACGGCGTCGACCGCGCCGCAGACCTGCGCGAGCGGGTGCTGATCATCGGCTTCGGCCGCTTCGCCCAGGTGGTGTCCCAGCCGCTGCTGGCCCGCGACGTCGACGTCTCGATCATCGACATGGACGTCGAGATGATCCAGGCCGCCGGCGATTTCGGCTTCAAGGTCTACTATGGCGACGGGGCCCGCCTCGACGTCCTCCACGCCTCCGGCGCCGGCCGGGCCGAAACCATCCTCGTCTGCGTCGACAAACAGGAAACCGCCGACCGCATCGTTGAACTGGTCAAATCCGAGTTCCCACTAACCAAACTGTTCGTCCGGGCCTACGACCGCGGCCACGCCATCCGCCTCGTCCAGGCCGGCGTCGAGTACCAGCTCCGGGAAACCTTTGAATCGGCCCTGGTTTTTGGCGAGCAGGTGTTGATCGATCTTGGCTTCTCGGCCGACGAGGCCCGCGAGACGATCCAGGACGTCCGCCGCCGCGACGAACAGCGGCTCTCGATCCAGCTGGTCGAGGGCATCACCGGCGGCCGGTCCCTGATGCGCGGCAATATCGCCACCACCCGGCCCGAGCCCTACATCAAGCCCCGCCACGAGGGCACGGCCCTCAACGAGGAGGCGGCCGAGGCGCTGGAAGAGGACGAGGAACGCGAAAAGGCCGGCGCCTGATCGGCGCCGCCCTTCGCTGCATCACAGAGGCGATGGTTACATCGCCGCCTTGATCTGCTCCGCCTGACGCAGGTGCGCCTCGATCTTCGGCACGACCGAGCGGGCGTGTTCGGCCAGTTGCGGCGCATCCGTATTGTCCGAGAACCCGCGATGCAGGGTCAGGGCCTCGTTGTGCGCGGCGATCTGCTGATCGATCCAGGTCCGCTCGAAGGTTTCAGCCGAGGCCGAGCGCAGGTTGTCGAGCATGCCCTGACGGCGCTCGTCCAGCTCTGTCGGCAGGGCGACGTCCGGCGCGGCCTGCGGAACCACGGCCTTCATGGCGTTGGAGGCGGCGGTGTGATCGGTCTTGATCATGGTCGCCAGCTCGCGGATCTGGGCGTTCTGCGACCGCTCCAGCGCGATGTCGGCGGCCATGATTTCATACATGTCGCCTTCCGCCGCGTTCGGCACATAGCCGCCGACGGTGTTGGCGCCGAGCGTCGCGGCCGACATCTGGCCAACCGGCGCGGCCGCCATATCCTGGGCCTTGTCGACGGGCTCGGGCGATTGTTCCTGGTTACAGGCGGCGAGAAGGGCGACGCAGGCGACGCCGGCGAGAAGTGGTCTGATCATGGGAATTCCTCCTTGAGACCCCGACAACCGTCTGGGACCGCCACGGTTCCCGATGGTCGCGTCGTCGCCCGGTTCGGTGTATGGACCGCGCCCGATGGACCGCCGCCTCTCGATCGCCCCGATGATGGACTGGACCGACCGGCACTGCCGCGCGTTCCATCGCACCCTGACGTCCCGCGCCCTGCTCTATACCGAGATGGTCACCGCCCCCGCCGTGCTGCACGGCGACCGCGAGCGGCTGCTGGGCTTCGACCCCGTTGAACACCCCGTGGCGCTGCAACTCGGCGGCTCCGATCCGGACCAGCTGGCGGAGGCCGCCCGGATCGGCGAGTCCTTCGGCTATGACGAGATCAACCTGAACGTTGGCTGCCCCTCGGACCGGGTCCAGTCCGGCCGCTTCGGCGCCTGTCTGATGCGCGAGCCGCAGCTGGTCGCCGACTGCATGGCGGCGATCAAGGCCGCAGTCGCTGTGCCCGCCACGGTCAAATGCCGCATCGGCGTGGACGATCAGGACCCCGCGACATCCCTGTTCGAGACCGTCGACGCCTGCGCCGCCGTCGGCGTCGAGGTCTTCATCGTCCATGCCCGCAAGGCGTGGCTTAAAGGCCTGTCGCCGAAGGAAAATCGCGACGTCCCGCCGCTGGATTACGCCCTCGTGCGCCGGCTGAAGCGCGAACGGCCGCACCTGGCGGTGACCATCAACGGCGGCGTCGCCTCGATGGACGAGGCCGAGGCCCATCTGGACGACGCCGACGGCGTGCAACTGGACGGCGTCATGCTGGGCCGCGCGGCCTATCATGAGCCCGCCATACTGGGTCAGGCGGACCGGCGGCTGTTCGGGGGCTCGGCGCCCGATATCGACGCCTTCGCCGCCATCGATCGCTACCGGCCCTATATGGCGGCGCGGCTGGAGGAGGGCGTTCACCTGCCGGCAATGGCCCGCCATATGCTGGGTTTGATGTACGGCCGTGCCGGCGCACGGGCCTTCCGCCGCATCCTCACCGTGGAGTCGGTCCGGCCGGGCGCGGGCCTGGACGTGGTCGACCGCGCCGTCGAGGCTGTTCGGGAGGCGGAAGGCCGGGTGGAGCGCCCGACCCGGGCCGCCTGACGGCGGATTCGCCACCGACGGTGTTGTGATGCAACAGAAACACACCGTGGACGGTTGTCGGCCGTTTACCCTGCGCAACGGGGAACGGTCCGGCCTAGCTTCGCATTCGGCTTGGCAGGAGTAAGCCATGTCCAAGAGTTCGACCACAAAGCCTGATCTGCGCGTCATCCCCGGCGATGCGGAAATCTATGATCTGATGCGCTCGCCCGAGACCACGTCCGAGCGGGTGCGCCGGCTTCAGCTTGAAGCCCGCGCCCTGGCCGTTGAACAGGTCGAGGCGCTGGAGCGGGTGCTGATGGAGGCCTCGCGCATGGCGAAGGAAATCGCCGATGGCGGCGACGCCTATCCGGTGGGCGCTCGCGAACTGGCGGGCCGGCTGTCGTCCGATCTCCCGGCGAAGGCCGAGACCCTGAAGGCGATCGTCAGCCGCTCGCTCTAGGCCGCTCGCGCCGCGCGCCGCTCGCGGATCCGCCGCGCCAGCCGGAACACGATCACCGCCAGCACGATCAGCACCACCGGTATCAGGATCGGCGCGATAAAGGCGACGATTACGGTCAGAACGGCCAGCACATCCTCAATCAGCGACACCACCGGATTGCCCAGCCCGCCCGTGGTGGCGGTAGAACCGACTCGCACCCCGGTCTGGGCGGCGTTGAAGGCCAGGGCCGCCGGGGCCCCGACGATCAGCCCGGCCACCGCCGCCATGGCCGGATCGACCGCCCAGAACACGCTGCCGGCCGCGATCGCGCCGGCGACCGGCCGTGTGACATAGCCCACCGCATTGAGCCCGTGGTCAATCGCGGGAACCTTGTCGCCGAGAAACTCCGCCATCGTCGCCACCCCCAGCGCCGCGATGGCGGGCCAGGACACCAGCCAGTCCATCTGATCGATCAGCCGGACCCCGAACACCTCGAACCGCGCCGCCAGCGCCAGCATCAGCAGCGGCAGAAAGGTGCGCAGGCCGGTCGCCGACGCCAGCCCGAGCCCCAGCAGAGCCGGCAGGATCCACACCTGCAGCGGACCGGCCACGGCGTCCAGCGCTTCGAGATCAAACCCGGGCATCGTCGCCTCCTGAACCTGCCGCGGCATCATGCGCGGGAACACCCGGCGGCTCCAGCGCCTTTCCGGTCACCCCCGAAACAGGAGCCGACCATGACCGACCGCTTTGAACCTCGCGCCGAAAAGATCGCCGACCAGCAGCGCGATATCCAGGCCGGCATCGACGCCAAGACGGGCGAGAGCGGGGGTTCGAAGGACGAAGGCGCGGTCCAGGCCGGCGCGCGCAAATACCCCGAACCGCCCTTCCCGGAGCAGCACCAGCGCAAGCCTGGCGACGAGGCGGCGCTCGATCCGGCTCCCATGTACGACGCGCCGTTCTGGAAGGGGTCCGGCAAGCTGGAGGGCATGGCCGCCATCATCACCGGCGGCGATTCCGGCATCGGCCGCGCCGTAGCGGTGCTGTTCGCGCGCGAAGGCTGTGACGTCGCCATCTGCCATCTAGACGAGGAAGCCGACGCCAATGTCGCCAAGGCGGCGGTCGAGGCCGAGGGCCGGCGGGCGATCGTGCTCCAGGGCGACGTCGCCGACCCCGCCTTCTCGGAAGCCGCCGTCAAGGCGACGCTGGAGGCCTTCGGCCGGCTGGACGTGGTCGTGCCCAACGCCGCCTTCCAGGAGCATGTCGAGGCGCTGGAGGACCTGACGCTCGAGCATTTCGACCGCACCCTGAAGACCAACCTCTACGGCTATTTCAGCCTCGTGAAGGCGGCGGTTCCTCACATGAAGGCCGGCGGCTCGATCGTCATGACCGGCTCGGTGACCGGCATCCTCGGCAATGACAGCCTGCTCGACTATTCGATGACCAAGGGCGGCATCCACGCCTTCGCCCGATCGCTGGGCACCCACCTCGCGCCGCGCGGCATCCGCGTCAATGTGGTCGCCCCGGGGCCGGTCTGGACGCCGCTGAACCCCGCCGACCAGCCCGCCGACAAGGTCGCGAAATTCGGCGCGGAGACGGTGATGAAGCGTCCGGCCCAGCCGGAAGAGATCGCGCCCGCCTATGTCTTCCTCGCCTCGCCGCAGTGCTCCAGCTTCATCACCGGCGAAATCCTCCCGATCATCGGCGGGTACTCAGGAGGCTGAGGCCCCTTAACGGGCGACGACGTCGTCGTACTGGCTGTGACGCTTCAGCCAGGCGACGGCGTAGCCGCACTGGGGCGTCAGTTTCAGCCCCTCGGCCCGGGCGTGCTCGGCCAGCGCCTGCATGAAGGTCCCCGCCGCGCCCGTGCCTCTCAGCGCCGGATCGGCCTCGACATGCAGAATGATCCTGGTCTTTCCCTGAACCGCATAGTCCGCGTGCACGCAGCGCGTCTCGCCGTCAGGGTCGGTGAAACCCTGCTCGAACCTCTGGCGGTCAAGTACGTCTCGGAAATCGGTCATCGTCAGGCTCCATCCCGGTGTCGGCGTTCAGACAGCGCCAACCCGGTGTGTTACGCCCTGTTCCCCGCCGACCGCCGGTCTCGCCGACTTTCCCGCGTCAGGGGGCCCTGTCTCCGAGGAGACTGATCAGACCGAAGATGCTTTTGATCGTGAACCAGACCATAAGAAGGAACAGCGCGCCCCAGAAGACGAACAGGAACGGAATCCCGATCGCGATCATCGACAACAGTAGGCTGATCAACCACAGCACCGAGAAGATGATCGTCCACATGAAAGTCGACCAGAAGAGCCGGATCTGCGCCTCGATATGCTGCAGGGCCACCCCGGACGCATTTCCGCGGGCGACATAGGCGACGATCAGGCCGACCGGTACGAGCAGCGCCGCGCTCGGGATCGACAGGATGTAGAGCGCCCACGTGATGAGAGCGGCGACCTTGCCTTCTTCCGGATGGCTGGAACGGAACCGGGGCTCGTCTTCGGGGGGCGTCGAGGTCATCAAAAGGTTCCTTAGATCCACCAGCCGCGCGGGTCGGCGATTGGCCGGCCCGCCTTCAGCGCCCAGACGCCGGACGCGCCGCGCACGACCAGCCACAGGGCGGCGAGGAACATGATCGCCGGTCCCAGACCGAACGGCACGAGGAAGAAGATCAGTCCGACCGTCACGGCCACGGCGGCGGCCCACAGTGTCCGCTGCTGGTACAGGAAATGCGACAGCGACAGCGGATCTTCCGGCCCGGCCCGCCCGGTGACCGCGAAGAGTCCGATGATCGCCGACACGCCGAGGGTCGGCACGGCGAACAGGATCAGCGCATAGACGGCGTACAGTCCCATGCCGCCGCCGGGGACGGCGGCCGGTTCCCGCCGCCGCTGGCGGGTCGGGAACCCGGGCGAGGGTTCGAAGACCGAGGCCGCTGCGACCGGCCGTCCGGGCTCCGCGGCTTGCGTCGCCAAGGGCGGGATGGGGTCCGAAAAGGGTTCGATGCGCGGCAGGGGCTCGGGCTCGGGCTCCGGCTCGACCGGGCCTGCCGTGGCCAAGGCGGGGGAAAACAGGTCAGGTTCGGGCGCAGGCTCGGTTTCGCGCCCATACGCCATCCCCGGCTGCGCCGGCGGCTCGGCCTCCGGCTCGACCGGCGACCGTGCGCGCCCCTGCAACGACGCCGGCGAGGCGAAGCCGATCAGGTCGTCGTGATCGTCCGGAGTGTGCGGATCGCCGGGTTCGGCCATGGGGGTCCTTCGAGTCCTTGGGTCAGAATGACGGCCCGCCGCCCGGGGCGCAACCGTCGAACGCGGCTCAGCGGGCCAGCGTCACTTCGCAGCCGGGAGCGACCGCGCCGTCCAGGGCGCCCGGCTTCTCGATCCTGACCGTGCAGCGCCGCACCCGCGGGTCCGCCAGCATGGCCAGGGCCAGCCGTTCGGCGAAGGTCTCGACCAGGCCGATGTGACCTTCGGCGACGATGGCCCGCGCGGCCTCGGCCACGGTCTCATAGTTGATGGTGTCGGCCAGCCGCTCGATCGCCGCCGGCGTGAGTTCGAGGCTGACGTCGATGACCAGCCGCTGCAGCCGGCCCAACTCGTGGTCGTGCACGCCGATGCCGGCCGCGACCTCCAGCCCGCGCACGAACACGGTCAGGCTCTCGCGGCGGATGCCCGGGGCTGCGTCGGCGCCCGGGAAGGGCAGGGGGGATGAGGCGGCCACGGGCTACTCCACGATGTCCGGGGTCTGCCACGCCAGATGCTGGCCCCCGTCGACGGCGATCATCTGACCCGTCACCAGTTCGGCGTCCACCAGCCATCGCACGGCGGCGGCCACGGCTTGCGGATTGCCGGCCCGGGCCAGCGGCACGGCGGCGGCCTCGGCGGCGAAATCCGCCTCCGTCTGGTGGATCGACGGCAGGGTCGGGCCCGGCCCGACGCCATTGACGCGCACGCGCGGCGCCAGCGCCTGGGCCATGGTGCGGGTGGCGTGCCACAGGGCGGCCTTCGACAGGCCGTAGGAGAAGAACCGCGGATCCGGCTTGAGCACCCGCTGGTCCAGAATATTGATGATCACCGAGCCGTCGGGCGCCTGCCGGGCGAAGGCCTGGGCCAGCAGCACCGGCGCGCGCAGATTGGTGTCGATATGCTCGCCCCAGCTCTCGCCGGTCAGGGTGTCCAGCCGGTCGTCGGCGAACACCGAGGCGTTGTTGACCAGCACCGTCACCGGCCCGAGGGCCCCGGCCGCCTGATCGATCAGGTCGCGGGTCGCGCCCATGTCTCTCAGGTCGGCGGACAGGGCCACCGCCCGACGGCCCAGGCCCTCGATCTCGCGGACCAGTCCGGCCGCCTCATCGTCCGAGGTGTGGTGATGAACCGCGATGTCGAAGCCGGCGCTCGCCAGCTCGAGGCAGATCGCCCGGCCGATGCGCCGCGCCCCGCCGGTGACGAGGGCGGCGCCGTTCCGGGCCGACGGCTCAGTCAACCCGGCCGAACTCGATGAAGTTGATCGCGGCGAGGACGGCGACGAAGCCGAGGATGATGTAGAGGGCCAGCATGGGATGCTCCTGTGTCGGCGCCCGCAATAAAGCGCCCGGCCCCGCTGTTCAAGCAGCCGTCAGGCCCTATCGTCCGCCCATGACGACGTGGCGCACCCGTATCGAGCCCCTCACCCGGCCGCTGTTCTTCGCCTGGTCGCGGATCAACCGCGGCATGACCCTGGGCGTGCGCGGCATGGCGGTCGACGGCGAAGGGCGCGTCCTGCTGGTCAAACACACCTATCTGCACGGCTGGTGGCTGCCCGGCGGCGGCGTCGAGCGCGGCCAGACCTGCGAGAACGCTCTCGCCCGCGAGATGCACGAGGAGGCTGGCGTCATCATAGAGGGCCGCCCGATCCTGCTCGGCGTTCACTCCAATGAGCGCTTCTTCCGCGGCGACCATGTCCTCGTCTACCGCATCGACCGCTTCACCCTGACGGGGCGCACCAGCGGGGGCGAGATCGCCGAGATCGGCTGGTTCAACCCCCATGACCTGCCGTCCGACACGCACCGGGCGACCCGCGATCGGCTGGCCGAGGTTTTCGACGGTGCGGAACGCGCGACAAGCTGGTAGCGAGCCCGAATGAACCCCTCGCTCCTCGCCATGCTGGCCGTCGTCTTCGGCGGCGCCGCCACCGCCCTGCAGGCGCCGACCAATGCAAAGATGATGGGCGCCGTCGGCTCGCCGGTGAACGCCGCCTTCGTCTCCTTCGCCGTCGGTACGGCGGCGCTCGGCATTCTCGCCGTCCTCCTGCAGACCCGGCCCGATATCGCCGCCTCGCGCGCCCTGCCCTGGTACGCCTGGGTCGGCGGCCTGTACGGGGCCATCTTCGTCGTCGCGGCGGCCTGGGGCGTGCCGCGGCTCGGCGTGGCCACGACCATCACCCTGATGGTGGCGGGTCAGCTGCTGCTCAGCATCGGCCTCGATCATTTCGGGGCGATGGGCGTGCCGAAACACACCATCAGCTGGGGCCGCGTCGCCGGCGTGGCCATGGTGGTCGGCGGCGTCCTTATGGTCCGCCGCTTCTAGGCCTATATCGGTCCCGATGACCGAGGAGACGATTCCCGCCCCCGCCGAGACGCCGCCCGAGACGCCGCCCGTCCCGCTGGTCGCCGCCGACCTGATTCGCGACGAGGCCCGGCGCGCCCCGGACAAGCCCGGCGTCTACCGCATGTATGGCGAGGACGGGACCTGCCTCTATGTCGGCAAGGCCCGCTCGCTGAAGAAGCGCGTGCTGCAGTACGCCCAGGGCCGGTTCCACACCCAGCGCATCGGCCTGATGGTCTCCCTGACCCGGTCGATGGAGCTGGTCATCACCGCCTCGGAAACCGAGGCCCTGCTGCTGGAATCCAGCTTCATCAAGAAGCTCAAACCGCGCTTCAACGTGGTGCTGCGCGACGACA
The DNA here is from genome assembly GCF_046295595.1 of Brevundimonas sp. Taxonomy (GTDB): domain Bacteria; phylum Pseudomonadota; class Alphaproteobacteria; order Caulobacterales; family Caulobacteraceae; genus Brevundimonas. Next base: position 17,794 of record NZ_JBKBMX010000013.1, read on the forward strand.
AGTCGTTCGCCGAGCTGATGATCCGCCGCGACCACCGCGCCCCCCAAGTGCGCAAGCACCGCGGCGCCCACACCATGAAGGGCGACTATTTCGGCCCCTTCGCCTCGACCTGGGCGGTCAACCGCACCCTGACCACCCTGCAGAAGGCCTTCCTGCTGCGCTCCTGTTCGGACAGCGTCTACGAGACCCGCACCCGCCCCTGCATGCTGCACCAGATCAAACGCTGCTCGGCTCCCTGCACCGGCCTGATCTCGCTCGAGAACTACGGCGAACTGGTTGACGAGGCCGAGGCCTTCCTGCGCGGCAAGTCGCGCGCCGTCATCGCCCGCCTGTCGGGCGAGATGCAGGCCGCCTCCGACGCCATGGATTTCGAACAGGCCGCCCGCGTCCGCGACCGCATCCGCGCCCTGTCGGCCATCTCGATGGAGAATTCCGTCAGCGCCGAGGGCGTCGCCGAGGCCGACGTCTTCGCCCTGCATTCCGACGGCGGCCAGGCCTGCGTCCAGGTCTTCTTCTACCGCGCCGGCCAGAACTGGGGCGGCCGGGCGTATTTCCCCCGCGTCGACCGGGCCGACACCGATCCGGAAATCCTGTCGGCCTTCCTCGGCCAGTTCTACGAGGACCGGCCGGTGCCGCGGCAGATCCTCACCAATGTCCGGCCGCACGAGATGGAGCTGCTGGAGGAGGCCTTTTCGCTCAAGGCCAAGACCGTCGACGGCCGGCGCGTGGTGACCATCGAACTGCCCCGGCGCGGCGACCGCAAGGCGCTGGTCGACCACGCCCTGACCAACGCCCGCGAGGCGCTGGGCCGCCGCATGGCCGAGGGCTCGGCCCAAGGCAAGATCCTCGACGAGGTGTGCGAGGCCTTCGGTCTCGAGGGCCGCCCCGAGCGGATCGAGGTCTATGACAACTCCCATATCCAGGGGACCAACGCCGTCGGCGGCATGATCGTGGCCGGGCCGGACGGGTTCCAGAAGTCGCAGTACCGCAAGTTCAACATCCGCGGCGAGGATCTGACCCCCGGCGACGACTACGGCATGATGCGCGAGGTGCTGCGCCGCCGCTTCGCCCGTCTGGTCAAGGACGAGGAGGCTGGCGACGAGGTCCTGCGCCCCGACCTGCTGCTGATCGACGGCGGCGCCGGCCAGCTGGCCGAGGCGGTCGCGGTCATGGCCGATCTCGGCGTCGACGACATCGCCGTGGTCGGCGTCGCCAAGGGGCCCGATCGCGACGCCGGGCTGGAGCGGTTCTTCATCCCCGGCAAGCCGCCCTTCATGCTGCCGCTCAAGTCGCCGGCGCTCTACTATCTGCAGCGATTGCGCGACGAGGCCCACCGCTTCGCCATCGGCGCCCACCGCACCCGCCGGTCGATGGACATCAAGAAGAATCCCCTCGACGAGATCGAGGGCGTGGGTCCCGGCCGCAAGAAGGCCCTGCTGCACGCCTTCGGCTCGGCAAAGGGCGTCTCCCGCGCCGGCGTCGCCGATCTGGTCAAGGTCGAGGGGATCAACCAGCCGCTCGCCGAACGCATCCACGCCTTCTTCCATCCCTCCCCCTAGCGAAGCGCCGGGGGAGGGGGACCATTCGAAGGATGGTGGAGGGGGCATGGCTCACGCAGCAACCTGAACCCCGACCCCCTCCACCGCTTTGCGGTCCCCCTCCCCCGAAGGGGTATGAGCGGTTATACGAGCGCCATGTCCATCGATTCCGCTGACCCCCTCCTCTCTGGCTATCGCCGTTTCCGTGAAGGTCACTGGGCCGAGGCCCGGGCCGAGTACGAAGCCCTCGCCGCCAAGGGTCAGAAGCCGCACACGCTCGTCGTCGCCTGTTCCGACAGCCGCGCCGACCCGGCGCTGATCTTCGACACCGCCCCCGGCCAGCTGTTCGTGGTGCGCAACGTCGCCAACCTGGTGCCGCCCTATGAGCCCGACGGCCTGCTGCACGGCGTCTCGGCGGCGCTCGAGTTCGGGGTCAAGGGGCTCGGCGTCTCCCGCATCGTCGTCATGGGCCACGCCCACTGCGGCGGGGTCAACGCCATGCTCAACGGCGCGCCCGACAACTGCCAGGACTTCGTCGCCCCATGGGTCCGGCAAGGCGCGCCGATGGTGCGCCGCGTCGCCGAAACGGTCGAACCTGACCAGGTCGAGCGGGCCGCCGAAGAGGCGGTGGTGCGGCTGTCGATTGAAAACCTGCGCACCTTCCCGTGGATCGCCGAGCGCGAGGCCGCCGGCGATCTGACCCTCACCGGCCTGCATTTCGGCATCGCCGACGGCATTCTGCGCGCGCTGACCGGTCCAGATCGCTTCGAAGCCTTGTAGCCTCGCCTCACGCATCGAAGCGTGGCACATCGGCGTTGAAGCAGGATGTCCTCAATGACCCCCACCCACCACGCCAATCCCATCCCGAACATTCTCACCGGCCTGCGCCTGATCGCGGGGGTGGTGATGTTCCTGATCCTGGCCGGCGCGGCGCCGCAGGGCATTCCCATGCTCTCCAACTATCTGAGCCCGGATGACCAATTCCGCTTCGGCCGGACCGCCTTCGTCATCTTCATTGTCGCCGCCTCGACCGATTGGGTCGACGGCTACCTGGCCCGACGCTGGCACGCCACGACCCGCTGGGGCGCGATCCTCGATCCGATCGCCGACAAGATCCTCGTCACCGGCGCCATCCTCGGCGTTCTCGCCTGGGGCTCCGTGCCGCAGATCGCCATTCCCTGCGGCCTGATCCTGTTCCGCGAGTTCGCCGTCTCGGCCCTGCGAGAGACCATGGCCGGCAAGGTCAAGCTGCCGGTCACCCTGCTGGCGAAGTGGAAGACGACCCTGCAGATGGTCGCCCTCGCGGCCTTGCAATTGGTGTTGCTGTGGGATGGCTTCGGCCTGCCGCTGGAATGGCAGCCGCATTTCCAGACCTTCGCCTATGTGCTGATCTGGCTCGCCGCCATCGTCACCCTCTGGACCGGCTGGCAGTATTTCGCCAAGGCCCAGCAGAAGATGAGCCAGCTCTAGCCGCTGCGCGGCGTGACTAGTGGTTAGTGATTGCTGCTCCGCTGGCGGCGGAAGGGCGGCGCGGGCCGCGCTTTCGCACCAGCGGCGGCCAGCCACTAACCACTAACCACTAACCACTAACCACTAACCACTAACCACTAACCACTAACCACTCGCCACTCAGCGAACCCCCAGCTCCTCGACCAGCCGGCCCATGCCATATACGTCGCGAAGCGCCGTGGTCACGGCCGTGGTCGTCACGATCACCGAGCGGTTGACCTTGACGTCATAGCCATAGGCGTTGCGCTGGGTCAGGACGGTGGAGTCGAAATTGGCCCCGACGATCTCGCCCGCTTCATTGACCACGGGCGAGCCCGATGACCCGCCGATGGTGTCGGACGACACCGCCATGTTCAGCACCGTATCGCCGTCGATCCGGTCCTTCGCCGCGAGCAGTTTCGGACCCACGTCGAACGGCGGCGCGCCGGTGGCCCGGTCCCACAGCCCGTCGAAGGTGGTGAAGGCGCCGAACCGCTGCCCCGGCACGTCCGTGCCCTCTATCCGGCCATAGGTCAGCCGCAGGGTGCCGGTCGCATCCGGATAGACGGCGTCGCCATAGGTCTGGAAGCGCAGGGCGGCGAGCTGCTCGGACGCCCGCGCCGTGGGCGCCTCAACCCGGGCTTCCCAGTCCGACCGCACCGCGCGGGCGTCGTCCTGGATGGACAGCACATAGCGGATCATCGGATCGTCCGAGGCCTCGATCGCCGCCAGTCCGCCCTCCCACAACGCCCGCCGCACCGCCGGGTCGGCCAGGGTCGAGCCTTCGACCAGTCGCGCTGACAGGGCCTCCGGCGACTCCCGGCCCAGCAGGTTGCGCACGCGCGGATCGTCGACCGTCAACCACTCCCGCGTCTTGGACAGCCACCATTCCAGATAGACCTGCTCCAGCGCCGGATAGGTCGGCCGCTCGGCGAACAGGCCGGACTGCACCGAGGCGAGGCGGCTGTCGGAGAATTCCGGCAGGCGTTCGGCCGAGGGTTTCCCGCGTTCCTGCGCGCCGCGCACCAGGGTCTGGGCCCAGCGGAACAATTGCGAGCCGCCGCCGGCCCGGCCCTCCAGCAGGGCATAGGCCGGGTACAGTTCGCGCTGGATCGGCTGCACCGCCGCCAGCGCCGCCCACGGCCCGCCGTCGGGGGCCTCGGCGCGGCGCCGGAAGTCGGCTTCCTGTTCCGCCTTGGCGCGCATGAAGTCGACGTCGATCAGCGCCGCCATCCGGCCGCGCCCGCGCTTGTAGGTGTTCTCCAGCCCGACGATCGGGTCCATGGCGATGAAAGCGTGCTCCTCGCTCTCCGCCGCGAACCGGATCAGCCGCCCGCGCAGCTCCGAGGCGAGCAGTTGGTCCATCGGCAGGACCACGTCGCGCACCGTCATCAGCTGGTCCTGGGTCAGCAGCCGCTGGGTCGATCCGGGGCTGCCCGAGACGAACACCGGCGTGCCCTCGACCGGCTGGTCGGCGTTCCACTTGAAGTGGGTCGGCGTCGCGACCGGCTGGCCGTTCTCGTACAGGCGGATGAAGGCCGCATCGATGGCGAAGCGCGGGAAGCTGAAATTGTCCAGGTCGCCGCCGAAGGTCGCCGCCCGGTCCTCGGGCGCCCAGGCCAGGCGCACGTCGGTGTAGCGGCGATACTTGTACAGCTTGAACTGGCCGCCGCGGTACAGGCTGACGACCTGACAGCGCACGGTGGCGTCGCCGGCGCAGGCCTCCTGTTCGATCCGGCCGGCCTCGGCGTCGCGCGCCCGGGTGAAGGCCTGGCCGTCCAGCCCCTCGCCGGCCGCGTGCATCCGGCTCGTGACGTCGGAGATGTCGGTCAGGACTTCGGCCGAGCCGCCCGGGCATTTCAGTTCGTCTTCACGGGTGCGCGGGGCGAAACCGGTCTCGGCGTAGTTGACCGCCTGGGTCGACAGATTGGCGACGCAGCTGGCGACGCAGTGGTTGTTGGTCATCACCAGCCCCTCGGCCGAGACGATGCCCGCTGAACAGCCGCCGAACTTGACCGACGACAGCCGAACCTTGTCCAGCCACGCCTGGTCGATATTGGTCCCCAGCGTCTGGTTGGCGCGCGTGATCGGGAAGTTGTCGAAGGTCCACATCCCCTCTTCGGCGCTCGCCGCGCCGGAAACGCCCGCCGCGAGGCAGAGCGCGATCAGGGAAGGCACAAGTCTTTGTGATCGGGACATGGCGTTTCACTCCGTGGTCAAGCTGGAACGATGGGGCGCGGGGCCGATTGGCAGGGCAGGGCATGCCGCCCGCGAGGAATTCCATCCATGTTCATGCACAACAAGCGGCTCATGTACACCGTCAGGGTGTCCGAGCCGAACCCCGCCCTCGCGACCCTCATGCTGGAACAGTTCGGCGGGCCGCAGGGCGAACTCGCCGCCGCCATGCGCTACTTCACCCAAGCCTTGGGCGAGGAGGACGCGGGCCGCAAGGACATGCTGCTCGACATCGCCACCGAGGAGCTCAGCCACCTGGAAGTGATCGGCTCGATCGTCTCCATGCTCAACCGCGGCATCAAGGGCCGCCTGTCCGAGGCGGTCGAGGAGGAGGCCGACCTCTATATGTCGCTGAACGACGGCGGCGAGAGCCACACGACCTCGATTCTGTACGGCGGCGCCCCGGCGCTGGTGAACTCCGCCGGCGTTCCGTGGACCGCCGCCTATGTCGACTCGATCGGCGATCCGGCCTGCGACCTGCGTTCCAACATCGCCGCGGAGGCGCGCGCCAAGATCGTCTACGAGCGGCTGATCAACGTCACCGACGACCCCGGCATCAAGGATGCGCTGACCTTCCTGATGACGCGCGAGGTGGCGCACCAGAAGTCGTTCGAAAAGGCGCTGTATTCGATGCAGCCTAACTTCCCGCCCGGCAAACTCCCCGGCCACCCGGACTTCGCCGACAAATACTACAATATGTCCCAAGGCGAGGGCGACGCCCAGGGGCCGTGGAACCAGGGCGAGCAGTGGGAGACGGTCGATGACCGCGACGCCCAGGCCGCGGTCGACGGCGGCGACGGCGGCGCCAGCGTCAACCTGACGGGCAAGGCCGCCTCGACGGTCCAGGCCATGGCCGAGCGGCTCGCCTCCGACCCGGAGTCCGACCCGATCACCGGGGCGGACCTCGGCGTGGGCCCCGGGGCCGGGACGACAACCCAGGCCAGGACCTGAGGTCAGCAAGGTCGCAGCAAAACGCCCGGCGGAGCGATCCGCCGGGCGTCATGCTGTCTGGCGCGGAAGGGTCTATTCGACGCCCAGTTCCTCGAGGATGCGCGGGTTCGGATAGACGGTCCGCAGCACTTCGGTGATCGCGGCGGTCGACACCGTCACCGTCCGGTTCAGATCCCCGTCGTAGCCGAACGAGCCGCCAAGCGAGTGGATGTTGCCGTCGAAGGCGGCGCCGATCACCTCGCCCTCGGCGTTGATCACCGGCGAGCCGGAGTTGCCGCCGATGATGTCGTTGGTCGAGGCGAAGTCGTAGACGATCGCCTTGTTCACCCGCGACTCATTGTCGGCGAAGGCCTGGGCCAGGTTGAACGGCTCCGACCCGGTGGCCCGGTCGTACAGGCCGCCGATGTAGGTGAACGGCGGCACCGTCACGCCGCGATAGGTCCAGCCGCGAACCTCGCCGTACGACAGGCGCAGGCTGAAGGTGGCGTCCGGATACTGGTTGGTGCCGTAGACTGCGAAGCGCGCCTGGGCGACTTTCTCCGCCGCGCGGGCGGTGGGGGCGTTGACCTCGGCGGCCCAGCGGCCGGCGATTGCCCGGGCCGCTTCGTCATTGGCGGCCACGAAGGCCAGCAGCGGGTCGGCCGCCGTCAGCTGGTCCAACGTCATGCCGGCGGCCTCGCGACGGAAGCTCGCGTCGGCCATCCGGGTGCCGTCGATCAGCCGTTCGGCCAGGGCTTCCGGGCTCTCGCGGCCCAGCATCGCCTTCACCTCGCGATTGTCGACCGTCAGATACTCCCGCGTCTTCGACAGCCAGTAGCGCAGCCGGATCTCTTCCATGTCGGTCGCGATCGGCGTCTCCGCGCCGAGCATCTCCGCCAGTTGCGCGCGGCGCTCGGCCGGCATTTCCGACCGGGCGGCGCGGACCAGCGTCTTGGCCATCTGATACAGTTGCGAACCGCCGCCCGCCGACTGCTCCAGCTGGCGGAACGGCAGGTAGAGGTCGCGGGCGACGCCCTGCACGGCGTCCAGTTCGGCCCACGGATCGCCGATCTGCTGGACCAGAGCGGGGTCGGCGGCGACCCGGGCGCGCAACTCGGCCTCAGCCTCCCGCTTGGTCTGCATGAAGGCGGGATCGGTCAGGGCGCCCTGCTGGCCGTAGTAGACCTTGAAGCTGTTCTCCAGGCCGAAGATCGGGTCGAACGACACCCGCTTGGCCTCGTCGCCGGTCAGCGAATATTCCAGCAGCCGGCCGCGCAGTTCAGAGGTCTGGATCAGGGTGATCGGCAGTTGCTGGTCGCGCAGCCGCTCAAGCTGGCTCATGGTCAGCAGGCGCGAGGTCGAGCCCGGATTGCCCGAGACGAAGGTCACGTCGCCTTCCTTCGGAGCCTCGGCGTTCCATTTCAGGAACGTCGGCGTCGCGGCCGGCTGGCCGTTCTCATAGGCGCGCAGGAAGCCCGCATCGAGGGCGTAGCGCGGGAAGTTGAAATTGTCGGGGTCGCCGCCGAAGAAGGCCGCCTGGTTTTCCGGCGTGAAGACCAGCCGCACATCGTCGTATTTGCGGAATTTGTGCAGGCTGTACTGGCCGCCCCGATACAGGCTGATGACCTGGCAGCTGAACTTTTCGTCCCCGGCGCAGGCCTCGGTCTGGATGCGGCCGACCTCGGCCTGGCGGGCGGCGTTGAATGCGGCGCCCTCAAGACCTTCGCCGGCTGCGAGCACCCGGTCGGTGACGTCGGTGATCTCGGTCAGCACCTCGGCGGTCTGGCCGGGGCACTGCACCTCCTCCTCGCGGGTTCCGGCGGTGAAGCCGTTCTTCACATAGTCCCGCTGGGCGTTGGACAGCTCCTGGGCGCAGCCGACGACGCAGTGCCAGTTGGTCAGGATCAGCCCCTCGGGCGAGACGAAGGAGGCCGAACAGCCCTGAATCCGCACCGAGGCGTTGCGCACCCGGTCCAGCCACGCCTGGTCAATCCGCGTGCCGTATTTCTGGTTCACCGTCTGCATCGGGAAATTGTCGAACGTCCACATGCCTTCGTCGGCGAGGGCGGTGGAGGGGGCGGCCGCCACGGCCAGGAAGCCGGCCACCGCGGCGATGGAGGCGGTCACCGAGACGGCGGATCGGAGCGTGCGACGGATCATGGGTGTTTCTCTCTGGTCGCGCCTGTCTGTGCAGGCGCCTGGGTCTACCTAGCCCCGATCAACGAAGCGCGTCCACTCGGCCTTACCCCGATTTAACTTGGCCGCGCCCTCAGGCGCGGTCACATGACGGCGAACACCGGGGGCCGATCTCTTTCATGTCGCTTGCACTCTCCACCCTGCTCTACGAGTGGCGTCGCTATATGGCGGCGATCGTGGCGCTCGCCTTCTCGGGCCTCCTCGTGCTGGCCCAGGTCGGCATGTTCATGGGCATCGGCAAGGCCTTCACCGCGACCATCGACCGCGCCAGCGCCGACATCATGGTCATGGCGCCCGGCGCCACGGGCCTGTTCAACGGCGGTCCGTCCGGCGTGCCCCGGCGCATCATGCCGGTGGTGCAGAGCCATCCCGACATCGTCGCCGTGGCCGATCTCGACGGGTCCGGCGGCCGCTGGCAGAACGTCGTCGAGGGCGACGCGCCGCGCAAGACCGAGTTCGTCCAGGTCTCGATCATCGACGCCGTCCCCGGCGCCGTGACGGTCCCCACCGACTATTCCCCTGAGCTGGTCGAGGCGCTGCGCCAGCCGTTCGGCGTCGCCATCGACGAGACCGCGCTCGGCCGCCTCGGCGTCAAACTTGGGGACAAGGCCATCTACAACGGCAAGACGGTTTACGTGGTCGCCGTCACCCGCGGCTATCCCAACATGATGCAGGCGGGCGTCGTCATGTCGCGGGACACCCTGCGCATGCTCGGCGAGGCCAGCACCGGCGACCGCGTCGGACCGCTGATGGTCGGCATCCGGCCGGGAGCGGATTCGGAACGGGTCGTCGCTCAGCTCAACGCCCAGTCGCGCGGCCAGTTCAAGGCCTGGACCCGGGCCGACCTCGGCGAGGCCAACCAGGCGGCGATGTTCAAGGAGAGCTTCATCGTCATCATGCTGGGCTTCTCCCTGTTCCTCGGCATCCTGATCGGCGTCGCCATCACCTGGCAGACCCTGCGCGGGGCCATCATGGCCAATATCAAGGAGTTCGCCTCGCTGCGCGCCCTCGGCGTGTCGATGGGCTCGCTGCGCGGCATCGTCATGGAGCTCAGCTTCTGGGTCGGCATCGCCGGCATATTCGCTGCCGGCCTGCTGACCTGGGCGGTGTCCCTGCTGGCCACCAGCGGCGGCCTGACCATGGCCTTCCCCATCCCGATGGTCGCGGGCGTCTGCATCATGCTCCTGGTGATCGCCCTCGCCTCCGGCTTCCTGTCGCTGGGCGTCCTGAAGAAGAGCCAGCCGGCGGATCTGCTGCGATGAACTCCAACACCGTCACCCACGGCCGCGCCGGCGAGTCGGCCATCGAGGCCAAGGGCCTGGTCAAGCGCTTCAAGACCGGCCGCACCTTCATCGAGGTCCTCAAGGGCGTCGACTTCGACGCGCGGCACGGCGAAATGACCATGGTCATGGGCCCGTCCGGTTCGGGCAAGTCGACCCTCGTCGCCGCCCTGTCGGGCCTGCTCAAGCCTGAAGAGGGGCGCGTCGACGTCCTCGATGTCGACGACCTGTGGGACCATTCGTCCGGCCGCATCGACAAATTCCGCCTCGATAATTGCGGCTTCATCTTCCAAGGCTTCAACCTGTTCCCCGCCCTGACCGCGACCCAGCAGGTCATGACCGTGCTGAAGTACCAGGGCGTGCCCAAGGACGAGGCGCGCCGTCGCGCCGTCGCCGCCCTTGAGGAGGTCGGTCTCGGCGCCCGCCTGAACCAGAAGCCGGATTCCCTGTCGGGCGGCGAGAAGCAGCGCATCGCCATCGCCCGCGCCCTGGCCAAGAACCCGGCCCTGCTGTTCGCCGACGAACCGACCTCGGCCCTCGACGGCGAGAACGGCCAGGTAGTCATCCGCCTGCTGCGGCGGGCCGCCACCGAACACGGCGCCGCCGTCATCTGCGTGACCCACGACCCGCGCCTCGAGGCCTGGGCCGACCGGGTCATCCACATCGAGGACGGCCGTATTCTCGACGATCAGCGCCGCACCCCCGATCCCAACGCCACCCTCGGCTCGCACTAGCCCGTTCCTCAAGGACTCCCGAAAAATGCCCCGCTTCCTCAAGAACAAGTGGCTCTGGATCGGCCTCGTGCTGGTCGTGCTCGTCGTCGTCGGCTTCATGGCCATGCAACAGGGCGCGGCCGCGAAAAAGGCCGAGACCGAGAAGGCCGCCGCCGAGAAGATCGACAGCCCCTATGCGGCCATCGCCAACGGCAAGGCCGATGTCGAGGGCGGCATCATCCAGGTCGCCGCCCGCCGCGGCGGCGTGGTCAAGGCGGTCTATGTGCAGGAGGGCGAGCGCGTCACGACCGGCCAGATCCTCGCCCGTCAGGAAGACGACGAGCCGCGCCTCGCCCTCGCCCGCGCCCAGGCCGAGGTCGCCCAGGCCGAAAGCCAGCTGCGCGCGATCCAGGTCGACATCAGCACCGCCCGGCGCGAGCATGATCGTCTCGCCCGCCTCGTTGATACGAATTTCGTCGCCGCCGCGCGCATGGATGAGGCCCGCGACCAGATCGCCGCCGCCGAGGCCCGCCTCGGATCGCAGCAAGCGTCGATCCAGACGGCCCGCGCCCGCCTCAACGAGGCCGCCTACAACCTCGAACTGACCGTGATCCGCGCCCCGATGGACGGCCGCATCGTGCGCCGCTACGCCAATCCGGGCGCCGGCGCCTCGACCCTGAACGTGTCCAACATGTTCGATCTCGAGCCCAACACCCAGCGCATCGTCCGCGCCGAAATCGTCGAGGCCGACATCCCGAACGTGACCGACGGTCAGGAGGTCGAGCTGATCTCCGAGGTCGACCAGTCCAAGGTCTATGTCGGCCGCGTCCTGCGCCGCGCTCCCCTGTTCGGGGCCCGCAAGCTGGCCTCCGAGGACCCGTCGCAGCGCACCGACGAACGCGTCGTCGAGGTCGTCGTCTCGGCCGACAACGCGCCGCTGCTGATCGGTCAGCGGGTGCTGGTCAAGTTCATGAAGCCGGGCGAGCGCGCCGGCGCCCCGCGCGCCGCCGCGGCGGGCGTGACGGCGGACCGGGCCATGCAGTCTCCGGCCGCGAGCTGACGATCAGCGGCCGGTGAAGTCCGCCGGCCGCTTCTCCAGCACCGCCGCCACGCCCTCGGCGTGGTCCCCGGTCAGATGCGCCAGCGCCTGCATGGCGGCGGTCATCTCCAGCATCTGGTCGAAATTCATGTCGCGGCCCTGGCGCAGCAGGGTCTTGGCCATGCGCAGCGCCTGCGGCGCGTGGGCCGCGACCCGGTCGGCCATGGCCAGGGCCTCGCTCATCAGCGCCTCATGCGCGACGACATGGTTGACCAGTCCCCAGCGCTCCGCCGTCGCCGCGTCGATCGAGTCGCCGGTGAACAGCATCTCCGCCGCCCGGGCGTAGCCGACGTTGCGCGGCAGCAGCCAGGCCCCGCCGTCGCCCGGCAATATGCCCAACTTGAGGAACGGCACGCCGAACGTGGCCGTGCCCGAGGCGATACGGATGTCGGCCAGCCCGGCGATGTCGCAGCCCAGCCCCATGGCCGCGCCGTTGACGGCCGCGATCAGCGGCGCCTCCAGCCCGTACAGCGAGCGCACGATCCGGTGCACCACCCGGCGATAGCGGTCGCGGATCTCCGCCCCCGACCCCTCGAACAGGTCGCGCCGATCGCGCATGGCCTTGAGGTCGCCGCCGGCCGAGAAGGCCCGGCCCGCGCCGGTGATGACCACGCAGCGCTCCGCGTGATCGGCGTTCACCGCGGCGCAGGCGCGGGCGAAGGTCTCGCCGTCCTCCAGATCGGGCAGGGCGTTCAGCCGCTCGGCCCGGTCCAGGGTCCAGATCTCGATGGGGCCGCGGCGTTCTATGTGGAGAAGGGTCATGCGCTGACCGTGCCGCATTCGATCGCACCGCACAAATCCGGTGAAATGCGGAGGTCCGAAACGCAAAACCCCGGCCTGCCGGCCGGGGCTCTGTCATGCGATTCGGGGTCTAGCGGCCGGCCCGGTCGATCTTGAACGGGACGAAGTTGGAGGGGTGGCTGACCACCCGGTCGCCGCCCCGGTTGGCCGCCCGATTGTTCACCAGCATCCCGCCCCACAGGGCGAAGGACATCATGGTGTGCTGGAGTTTGCGATCCTCGTCGTTCATCTTTGATGTCTCCTTTCGCTGAACGATGAAAAGAGACACGTCGTGCTTACAGGGACTCTCACCCTCCTAGTCGTTTCGCGTCAGGGTCAAGGTAGGCGCGACGGTCGGGAAACGCAAGCATTTTTACTCCGGTATCGGACCATATTTCGTATCTATGTCATCTAACGCCCCGGAAGCCCCCCGTCCGCCGCGCGCGATCGCCACTCCGTGCGTGCAGGTCTGCGTCGTCGACGGCGCCTCGGCCCTCTGCCTCGGATGCTGGCGCACCCTGTCCGAGATCGGCGGCTGGAGCCGTTTCAGCGATGCCGAACGGGCGGCGATCATGGCGGCGCTGCCGGGGCGGGCGGCAAGTCAGGGATAGGGATTAGGGATTAGGGATGAGGGATTAGGGCCGACGACCAAGGCATAGGGGGGATTTGCGAGGCGATCCTCACGATCGCTTCCTCCTCCTCCTAATCCCTAATCCCTCATCCCTAATCCCTCGCTCCCTGTCCCCCGTTTACCCCCCGCCAACCATCCCTCTTCACCGCATCCCAACCGCTCCCGTGCGAGAGCATGGTCATGCGGTTCGACCCATCCTCCGCGGCCGTCATGGCCCTCGCCGTCGCCTCGGCCCTGACCACCGCCTGGTGGATGGATCAGGCCGGCCTGCGCAGCCAGGCCCAGGCCGCCACCCCCGTTGTCTCCGCCCCCGCCGCCGGCGCGCCGGCCCAGGTGCTCAAGGCCGCCGACGGCCACTACTGGGCCGACGCCCTGATCGAGGGCCGGGCGGTCCGGGTCATGGTCGACACCGGCGCCAGCGTCGTGGCCCTGACCCGCGCCGACGCCGCCCGTCTCGGTCTCAGCCTCGCGCCCGCCGACTTCTCCGGCACGGTGATCACCGCCTCGGGGCCCGTTGGCGCCGCCCCGGTCGAGCTGCAGGTCGTCGCCGTCGCCGGCGCCCGCGTCGAGCGGGTCGAGGCCCTCGTCGTCGAGGCCGGCCTGCCGCACTCCCTGCTCGGCATGAGCTACCTCGGACGACTGTCCTCGTTCAGCGCCACGCCGACCGCCCTGACGCTCCGGCCCTGAGCGGGGTCAGGCAGCAGGCAGCAGGCAACAGGCAACAGGCAACAGAAACAAAACGGCTCTCAGGCTCGACAACCGCCCAAGGCGAAGCTTCCTGCCCCCTGCCCCCTGCCCCCTGCCTGCTGCCTGCTGCCTGCTGCCTCAAACAGCCTTCACCATCACCACCACCGCCGTCGCCAGCAGATACAGGGCGAACGCCTTGCGCAGCACGCGGCGGTCCAGCGAATGCGCCAGCTTCGCGCCCCATGGCGCCACCGCCGTGGTCAGCACCGCCATCACCACCGCGCCCGGGACGTTGACATAGCCCAGCGACAGCGGCGGTCGCCCGCCCGCGTCCCAACCGAACACCACAAAGCCAAGGGTCGCCGCCGCGCCGATAGCCACGCCGAAGCCCGACGCTGTCGCCACCGCCTGGTGGATCGGCCGTCCGCACAGGGTCATCAGCATGCCGCCGAAACTGCCGCCGCCGATCCCCATCATCGCCGACAACCCGCCGATCAGCGTCCCGAAGCCACGCCGGCCCCAGCCCGTCGGCAGGTCCGGGCGGAGCACGAACCGCTCGGGCAGCAGCCCCAGTTGCGCCGCCACCACCGCCAGACAGACGCCATAGACGATGGCCAGCCCCTCCATCGAGGTCACGCCGGCGACGCCCGCCCCGACCAGCCCGCCGAAGGCCACCCACGGCGTCCACGTCTTCAGCACCACCTCGTCCACCGCCCCGTGCGCCCGATGCGCCCCCAGCGACCGCCATGAGGTGGCGACGATGGTCAGCAGGGAGGTGCCGATCGCCGTGTGCAGATTGCTCTCGCCGCCGACGCCCAGCACCTCGAAGGCGTAGAACACCGCCGGCACGATCACTGTGCCGCCGCCGACGCCGAACAGCCCGGCGACCACGCCGCCCGCCAGCCCCGCCGCGACGAGGGCGGCCAGCAGCATCAGGATCTCGTTCACAGGCAGGTCGGTCATCCGCCCGGTCTAGCATTCCTCCCCCGCCGGGGGAGGGGGACCGCGCGCAGCGCGGTGGAGGGGAGGGAAGGGCGCGCTCGCCCCATAGCAACCTTCCTCCGGGAACCCCGTTCTCTCCGCACAGGGCAACCCCCACGGAAAGACACCCCCCATGACCGCCATTCAGACTCTCTCGGCCCTCGCGGCCGGCGCGCTGGCCCTCGCCACCGCCGGCGCCGTCCAGGCCCAGACCCCCTACACCAGCTACCCGTCCGGCCAGACCGGCGTCCCGTCGTCGTGCCGCAACGTCGAACAGCTGGCCAACGGCTATATCTCGGCCGAGTGCCAGACCGCTGGCGGCTTCCGCTGGAGCTCGATCCGCAGCGTCGACTGCCGCGGCGGCATCACCAACCGCGACGGCGTTCTCAGCTGCACCGGCGCCCGCGCCACGGTCGGCCCGCTGTATCCCGACAACAGCTACGGTTCCGACCAGGGCTATGGCCAGACCCCGGTGCAGGAGCAGCCCGGCGGCGTCTTCGGCGCCATCCTCGGCGCCCTGTTCGGCGGCCAGACCGCCCAGCAGGACACCGTCCTCGACGAAGACTGGAGCCGCGGTCGCCGCCCGCTCTATCAGCAGCGCGCCGATCTCGACGCCCGCATCGAGGCCGGCGTCCGCGACGGCTCGCTCAGCCGCACCGAGGCCGGCCGCCTGCGCGCCGACTATGACGCCCTGGTCCAGCTCGAAACCCGCTACGCCGCCGACGGCCGCATGACCACCACCGAGCGTCAGGACCTGCGCGACCGCTACCGCGCCCTGTCGCAACGCGTCGGCGAACAGGTCCGCGACGACGACATGAGCTATGGCTGGCGTCCGCTGATCGACCAGCGCTCCGCCTTCGACGCCCGGGTCGACGCCGGCGTGCGCAGCCGCGCCCTGTCGAGCAGCGAGGGTGCGCGTCTGCGGTCGGACTTCCAGGCCCTGATCCGTCTGGAGTCCGACTATATGCGCGACGGCCTCAGCGCCCGCGAACAGCAGGACCTGACCGCCCGCCTCGCTGACCTCGACCGCCGCGTCGGCGCCAGCGGCGGCTATGACGGCGGTTACGGCGCCGATCCCCGCGCCGCCGAGATCGAGGCCCGCATCACCGCCGGCGAGCGCAGCGGCCAGATCAGCCGCACCGAAGCCGCCCGCCTGCGCGAGGAACTGCGCGACCTGACCCGCCGCTGGGCCGACCTCGAAGCCCGCGTCGTCGTCCGACGCTGAGCCGATGGAAGGGGGGCGCTTATCGCCCCCCTTCCGACTCGCCTCGCGCGACGTTGACCGCGACAAACGGCCCGGCCCGCGGCTAAGCTCCGCCGGCACGCACCGGAGCCGACGCCCGCATGACTGACGCCGCGACCGACACCACCCCTGCGCACGGCAGCCGCTGGCGTCTGATCGGTCCGGGCATCGTCGCCGCCGCCACCGGAGTCGGCGCCGGGGATCTGGTCGCGACCCTGATCGCCGGCTCGATGTTCGGCTACGCCCTGCTGTGGGCCGCGGTGGCGGGGACCTTGCTGAAGATATCCCTCGCCGAGGCCGTCGGCCGCTGGGCCCTCGCCTCGGGGCGGACCATTTTCGAGGGCTGGTCCAGCCTCGGGCCGGGTTGGTTCAACGGGCGGCTCAACTGGGCCAGCGTCTATTTCGGCGTCTATGTCGTGCTCTGGGGTTTCGTCTACGGGGCCACGGCCATGACCGCCTCGGCCCTGCCGCTGGCGGCGCTGCTGGACGGCACGGCCATGGCGCTGGACCTCAAGACCTGGGCCATGATCTGCGGCGTGGTCGGCCTCGTGCTGGTCTGGTTCAACCGCTATCCGGTCTTCGAAAAGCTGATGACCGGCCTCGTGGCGGTGATGTTCGTCACGGTCGTCGGCCTGGCCGTCATCGTCGCGCCCGACCTGCCGGCCCTCGCGCGCGGTCTGATCCCGACCCTGCCGGCCGGTTCGGCCTTCTATACTCTTGGCCTGATCGGCGGCGTTGGCGGCACCATCACCCTGGCCGCCTACGGCTACTGGATCGGAGAGAAGGGCTGGCGCGGCCCGGCATGGATGCGGGTGATGAGGCTGGACAACCGCGTCGGCTACGCCGTCACCGGCGTCTTTGTCGTGGCCATGCTGATCGTCGGCGCCGAGCTGCTGTACGCCTCCAACATCGCCCTGACCCAAGGCGACCGTGGCCTGCTCGACCTTGACGGCGTGCTGCGCGAACGGTTCGGCGACGTGGTCGGCGTCATGTTCCTGGTCGGCTTCTTCGCCGCCAGCTTCTCGTCCCTGATCGGGGTCTGGCATGGCGTCAGCCTGATGTTCGCCGACTTCTGGGCCCACGTCCGCAGCCGCGCCGGTGACGCCACGGCCAAGGGCGAGGGCAGCCCGGCCTTCCACGGCTACCTGCTGTGGCTGACCTTCCCGCCCATGGCCCTGCTGTTCATGGACCGCCCGTTCGGCCTGATCGTCGCCTATGGCGCGCTCGGGGCCCTGTTCATGCCCTTCCTCGCCCTGACCCTGATCTGGCTGCTCAACTCGTCGCGCACTCCGCCCGAGTGGCGCAGCCACTGGCTGTCCAACGGCATGCTGGCGGCGGGCGGCCTGCTGTTCTGCGTCCTCGCCGGCCGCGAACTGATCGGCCTGTTCGGCTAGAGCAGCAGCGCGCCCTCGTGGCGCAGCAGCCAGCCCTTGCGCTCCAGCCCGCCGCCGAATCCCATCAGCGCCCCGTCAGCCCCCACCACCCGGTGGCAGGCCAGCACCAGCGGCAGCGGATTGCGGTTCAGCGCCACGCCGGCCGCCTGGGCCGCTCCGGGCTCGCCGGCCCGGCGCGCCATTTCGCCATAGCTGATGGTCAGACCCGCCGGCACCCCGGCCAGAGCCCGCCACACCCGGGCGTGGAAGCCGTACCCGGCGACGGCGCCCTCCAGTGACCACGGCGCCCGTGTCAGGGCTTCGCGATCCCCGTCGAAATAGGCGGCCATCGCGCGCGCCACCCCCGCCGGGGCGTCCCCGTCGGCCAGCGCCGCCGCCGGATACTCGCGCCGCATCGCCTTGATCAGACCGTCGCCGAACGACAGGCCGCGCAGGACGCCGTCATCGTCGCAGGCCAGGGCCAGCGGACCGATCGGACTGTCCACCGACGACAACGTCAGGGCAGGGGGCGGCGAAGGGGTCATGGCTCCCATCCTGCACCGGGCGGGGCGTCATGGCTCGCGGTTTTCGGCTCCCGTCGCGCTGGCGCGGAACCGTCACCATACCGCACGCGCTCCCCTGCCATGATTGACTTCACCTCACTCGGCGCCGACACCCTGTTTCGCTTCGGCGGCGCGCCCGTCACCCTCGGCGGCGTGGCGACCGGCATCGTCGTCTTCGTCATCGCCTGGGTCCTGTCGCGGGTGGTCGGCCGTAGCCTCGCCCGGCTGCGCGAGCGCTCGGGCCGCAGCGCCGGCGCCCTGTATGTGCTGGAGAAGATGGCCAGCTACGGCCTCATCGTCTTCGGCGCCATCGCCGCGCTGTCGTCGGCGGGGCTCAACCTGTCGTCGCTGGCCGTGTTCGCCGGCGCCATCGGCATCGGCGTCGGCCTCGGCCTGCAGGGGGTGGTCAAGGAGTTCGTCTCCGGCCTGTTCCTGATCTTCGACCGCATGGTCTCGGTCGGCGACTATGTCGAGCTGGAGGACGACGTGCGCGGCGTTATCGCCGAGATCGGCCCGCGCGCCACCCGTCTGCGCAACAACGACAACATCAACATCCTCGTCCCCAATTCGCGCTTCATCGAGGGGCGGGTGATCAACTGGACGCTCAAGGGCGACACCCGCCGCATCCACATTCCCTTCTCCGTCGCCTATGGCGCCAAGCGCTCCGAGGTGCGCGAGGCGGTGCTGGAGGCGGCGCGCGCCAGTCCCTTTACCCTGCCGGAGACCGAGACGCGCAAGAGCCAGGTCTGGCTGGTCGGCTTCGGCGAAAGCGGGCTGGATTTCGAGCTGCTGGTCTGGCCGACGCGCGAGGCGGTCAAGCGGCCCGGGGCGATGCACGCCGCCTACACTTGGGCCATCGCCGACGCCCTCGACAAGGCCGGGATCGAAATTCCCTTCCCGCAGACCGACCTGCGCATCCGCAGCGTCTTCGGCCACGAGGGCGAGGACGCGCTCGAAACCCTCGGCCTGCGGCGCGGCGCGCCGCCCGCGCCCCGCACCCCGCCTGCCGACCCGGCGCCCTCGGCCCCCCCGGTCAACGACGCCGCCGAGGACCTGATGACGCCGCCCGATCCGCTCGATGGCGACCGGGACGGACCACACGCATCGCGCCCGACCTAGGCGGGCGGCATCAGGGCGTTGATCTCGCCCCAGGCCATCGCCCCGTCCTTCAGCGGCTCGGACCGTCCGTCGGCGAGGAAGCCCTCCGTCAGCCTCGCCGCCCGGCCCCAGACCGCGCCGACGATGCCCGATCCCGCGCTCAGCCGCCGCACGCCCAGCCCCTCCAGCGTCCGCGCGTCGGCCAGGCCCGGGAAGGCCAGCAGGTTCAGCGGCAGGGGCGTCGCGCCGACCATCGCCGCGATGTCCGCCGGGTCCGTCAGCCCCGGGGTGAACAGCCCGTCGGCCCCGGCCGCCTGATAGAGGCCGCCGCGTCGCGTCGCCTCGGCCACCCGCGTCTCCGGCGCCCCGATCCCGCCCAGCCACACGTCGCAGCGGGCGTTGACGAACAGCGCCCCGCCCACCGCCGCCCTGACCGCCGCGATCTTGGCCGCCAGCGCCTCGGGCGAACCGCCGCCGTCCTCGATATTGATCCCCTGCGCCCCCGCCTCGACCAGCCGGGCCGCCAGCGCCGCGACCGCCGCCGGATCGTCCGAATAGCCGCGCTCGATGTCGATCGAGACCGGCAGGCCGCCCGCGCCCCGCACCACGTCGCGCGCCGCCTGAACCACCCGCTCGACCGGCAGGGCGTCGCCGTCCGGCCAGCCCAGCGACCAGGCCACGCCGGCGCTGGTCGTCGCCACCGCCTTCGCGCCCCTGGCCCGCATCAGCGCCGCCGACCCCCCGTCCCAAGCGTTGGGCAGGATCAGCAGGCCGTCGCGGTGCAGGTCGTGAAAGGCGGTCATGGCGGTCTCCGAGTTTAAGCCCATCATGGGGCCCGCCGCCGCTGCGCGCTCGCGGTTTCCGGACATCGGCACCCGACTGCTGACGCCGGCTGTCAGCAGCCTCCGTCGCTGACGCGCGTTCACTGGCGAACCGTCCCTCCTCGCCCTAGATTGCGTTCATGAACCGTTCCAGTTCGCCCAAGGGCTCCGCGCCCCGTATCACCAAGCCGGTGCACGTCCCCGGTCAGGCCATGGCCGAGGCTCCCGCCGCCTTCCTGCGCGACGACGAGGGCCGCGCGCCCAAGGCGCCGGCGAAGACGCCGCACATGCCGATGTTCGCCCCGGTCAGCGGGCCGCGCCTGACCCCGGAGGAGGCGCCGGGCTCCCCCTCCGACTGGGTCCCGCACCGCCCCGACCGGCCCGCCGGCCGCAAGCGCATCCCGTTCCGGCTGCAGACCAAATACACCCCCGCCGGCGACCAGCCCTCGGCCATCGCCGAGCTCGTCGCCACGGCCGAGTCCGGCGAGCGCGACCAGGTCCTGCTTGGCGTCACCGGCTCGGGCAAGACGTTCACCATGGCCAAGGTCATCGAGGCCACCCAGCGCCCCGCCCTGATCCTCGCCCACAACAAGACCTTGGCGGCTCAACTATACTCGGAGTTCAAGTCATTCTTCCCTGATAATGCAGTCGAATACTTCGTATCGTATTACGACTATTATCAACCGGAAGCATACGTTCCCAAGTCTGACACCTATATTGAGAAAGACTCGTCGGTGAACGAGCAGATCGACCGCATGCGCCACTCGGCGACGCGGGCGATTCTCGAGCGGGACGATGTGATCGTGGTGGCCAGCGTCAGCTGCATCTACGGCATCGGCTCGGTCGAGACCTATACCGCCATGACCTTCACCCTGAAGGTCGGCGACCAGATCGACGAGGCCAAGCTGCGCGCCGACCTGATCGCGCTGCAATACAAGCGCAACGACGCCGCCTTCGAGCGCGGCATGTTCCGCAAGCGCGGCGACGTGATCGAGATCTTCCCCGTCCACATGGAAGACCGCGCCTGGCGCATCCAGCTGTTCGGCGACGAGCTGGAATCAATACAAGAATTCGATCCGCTCACCGGCAGGAAGACCGCCGACCTCGAGGAGGTCACCGTCTACGCCGCCAGCCACTACGTCACCCCGCGACCGTCGCTGAACCAGGCCATCACCGGCATCAAGGCCGAGCTGAAGGAGACGCTCGACTGGATGGTCGAGAACGGCAAGCTGCTGGAGGCCCAGCGCCTCGAGCAACGCGTGCGCTTCGATCTGGAGATGATGGAGGCCACCGGCTCCTGCGCCGGCATCGAGAACTACAGCCGCTGGCTGACCGGCCGCGCCCCCGGCGAGCCGCCGCCGACCTTCTTCGAATACATCCCCGACAACGCCCTGCTGTTCGTCGACGAGAGCCACGTCACCGTCGGCCAGATCAGCGCCATGTACCGGGGCGACTACCGCCGAAAATCGACCCTGGCGGAGTACGGCTTCCGCCTGCCCAGCGCCATCGACAACCGCCCGCTCAAATTCGACGAATGGGACGCCATGCGGCCGCAGACGATGTTCGTCAGCGCCACCCCCGGCCCGTGGGAGATGGACAAGACTGGCGGCGTCTTCACCGAACAGGTCATCCGCCCGACCGGCCTGATCGACCCCCCGGTCGAGATCCGCCCGGTCAGCGGCGACACCCGCAACCAGGTCGACGACGTCATCGACGAGGTCAAACAGGTCGCCCGCGACGGCTACCGCTCGCTCGTCACCGTCCTGACCAAGAAGATGGCCGAGGACCTGACGGAGTACATGCACGAACAGGGCGTCCGCGTCCGCTACATGCACTCCGACGTCGACACCCTGGAGCGGATCGAGATCCTGCGCGACCTGCGCCTCGGTTCGTTCGACGTGCTGATCGGCATCAACCTGCTGCGCGAGGGCCTCGACATCCCCGAGTGCGGCCTGGTCGCCATCCTCGACGCCGACAAGGAGGGCTTCCTGCGCTCCGAGACGTCGCTGATCCAGACCATCGGCCGCGCCGCCCGCAACGTCGACGGCCGCGTCATCCTCTACGCCGACCGCATGACCGGCTCGATGGAGCGCGCCATCGCCGAGACCAACCGCCGCCGCGAGAAGCAGGAGGCCTACAACGCCGAACACGGCATCACCCCGGAGTCGGTCAAGCGCGACATCCACGAGATCATGGCCAGCCCCTATGAGTCCCGCGCCCTCGACAAGCTGACGGCGCCCGGGGTCAAGGAGGAGTCCCGCCCCTTCACCGGCTCCAACTTCCAGGCCGCCCTCAAGGACCTCGAAGGCCGCATGCGCAACGCCGCCGCCAACCTCGAGTTCGAGGAGGCCGCCCGCCTGCGCGACGAGATCAAACGCATGAAGCTGATGGACCTCGAGTTCGCCAATGAAGTGCTGACGGCCGAGGGGGAGGCGGTGGACAAGAGCGCGCCGAAGCGGTGGCGGGCCGATGCGGCGGCGGAGAAGGCGGAGGCGTTCCGGAAGGGGCGGTGATGACGATCGTTAGTCCATAGCCAAGTCTTTTGGGTTGGCGCCTAGCTCGGCAGATGCCCGATCAACTATCAGCCGAACACGATCGCTCAAATCGTGCGATATTTCAATCTTTTCCTTCCGAGCTAAAAGCTCTGAGAAGTACATTCGCTTCATTTCTTTTGTAAGCTTTTCTGGGTTACCATAGAAAGACGTCATTCTTGCGATGTCGCCATCATCGAGTAGTCCCTCGATACTCTGGCCATCTAGACAATTGTCAATGTCATAGAATGTGAATACCTTCTGAGGATCTAGACCCCATTCTTTTATGTACCGCGCCTTGGCGGCCTTTCCCTCCTTGTCCGCATCTAGGCAGATACAGAAACGCACGCCCCAACCGAGGAAGAGACCGATCAGATCGTCCATCCCCGTAGCGCCCCGTGTGGGAACAATTCGAACCTCGTCTCCAATTTCGAGCACGACCTTCTTAACGTACTCAAGTATTGCATAGTCGCCCTTACCTTCAACAAGCATTGACGGATGGGTCAGTTCCAACCGGCTGGGAGCATAATCGAGTTGGTCCAGAACGGGCAAAAAGTAGGTGATTTTGTCGGGATTTTCTCCAACAAAGCGGCGATATCTAGTGGCGGAAATCTCTGTCGGATTAGATTTCTTAAGCGGACCGGAATTGGCCGCTTCCGCCCGCTCTATTGCACTGTTCGATATGATCGAAGTCTGCTCCAGCCAAGAAGGTTCTACCATGTAGTGACTATGAGTGGAGTAGATAAGCGCATTTCCGCCACTCGCGATTTTAGGGAAGCTCTCTAAGAGCTGCGCTTGTGCTCTCGCATGAAGATTTGAGGCCGGTTCATCAAGCAGGAATAGCGTCTGACCCTGAGTAGCGCCGATGGACCGATATAGAGTAAATAGAAGAAATGAGAAAAACCATCTAAACCCGAGAGATCGTTCAGAAATGTCGTAGCTGTGAGCGCCGTCTTTCATCATAAACTGAACAAAAACTTGTGGAGAGCTGTCGGTGGCTATTTCTATGCCTGGCTGAAGTGAAAGCTCTCGTCCTGAGACATTGCTTCCCAGCACTTTCTGCCATTCGTCGAAAACGGTCTCAGAGATGTGGACCGATATGTCGTTTAGAGCGGCGGCGGCCTGAAGCTGACGATTGTTGCCCAAGACGACCGTCGGAACGCCTGATGATTTTTCTGTCTTTGACACCTTGCCGATAATTCGCTCAACGACGTGCTTTTGAATGTTGAGGCTGTTCGGAAGAGAGGCGGCTACATCGTCAAGTATTTTCCTATAGATCCTATTTGTGTTTGTTTCCGGTTCTGAAGGATTAAGTATTATCCGAGAAGGAAGGGAAAACAAAAACGTTGGAAAATAAAGAATATTGGGGAGTTCAGACGTGAATCCATCCGCGACTGCATGCCAGATCGCGTGAGGAAACTCCATGTCGCGATATTTTCGCTCTCCGCCAGCCTTAGCTCTCGGGGTCATCGAAATCAAATAGTTCGAGCCCTTAAACTCGGAATCCTCAAATTTATATACTCGAGATATTTGAATCGGATTTGGTATAGACTTTTTCTCTAGTATAACCTTATGTTTTTGCTCTACGTTCCTGATAAGTTTATCTAGATCGGCTTCGCTTAGCTCGATAGTGGCGGTAATAGTCGTTTTGTCGGTGAAATTTGATTGGAAAGGCTTAGGTATAAAAGTAGTGTGAGCCTCTGAAGAAGGGATCTTTCCTACAAGATTGTCGTAATCGCGGTCTGGCTTGAACGCGCTTATGGCCTCAAGTATCGAAGTTTTGCCGCTTTCATTTAAACCAATGAGCGTGAATACGTTATTGCCCTGAGGACTCAGGTGCACCGTTGCATCAGAAATTCCTTTGAATTTCTGTATCCTAAATTTTGTATATTTCATTTGTGCCTCCCACCGAGGACATTCTATCGGAGATTGCGGTTAGTCAACGGATGGGAAGCCGATCGTAGCGCTGCGGCCGGCGATGCAGCTACCAGCTCACCTAGCTAGTGACATCGCGCCGTGTGGGCATGGTGCCGCGAGCGTCGTGCAGGGTGGAGGTGGTTAGCGCTGAGCAGGCGGTCTAAACCAACTCCACCTTCAGCTCCCGTCCCACCACCTTCGCGGCGCGGCTCAACGTCTCCAGCGTCACATTGAATTCCTCCAGGTCCAGCACCCGGTTCAGCTGCGCCCGGCTGGTGTCCATTTCGGCGGCCATGGCGGACAGGGTCATCTTCCGCTCGGTCATGGCCTGACGCAGTTGGAGCGCGATCACGCTCTTGATGGCGCGCAGGGTGACCTCTTCGCGGATGCCTTCCTCGTCGAGGAAGTCGTCCAGGGTGTCGAGGTCGGACGGGTCGCGGAAGGGCATGCCGAGAGCGTACCATAAAAGATGCCCCCGAGATGCTTTCGTCATCCTCCGGCAAGCCGCGCCTTCGCGGCGCAGACCGGGGGACCCAGCGGCGCGCGATAGCGCGAAACTGTCGGAAGCGCCGCTGCTGACGACAGCCTGCCTGAACAGTTCGCCTTCGGCGCCGCTGGGTCCCCCGGTTTCGCTGCGCTCGCCGGAGGATGACGAAAGCGGGGGCAGGCGCGCGCTTCCTTCTCCCCTTGAGGGAGAAGGTGGGCGGCGAAGCCGCTCGGATGAGGGGTGAGCTGCCCATGCGTCCGGGAAGCCGCTGATCACCGGGCAGCCGGGGCGTGGAAGCAGACCCCTCATCCGGCCCTCCGGGCCACCTTCTCCCTCAAGGGGAGAAGGGATCGCCACCTCGCAGCACCCGGCCCTCTACGCTCTGGCCACCCCGCCTCCCCCCATGCCATCCTCCCCCACAAGGGGACCCCACGCACATGACCGAACCGCACGACCCGGCGCCCGCGCCCCCGGCCTCCGCCGCCCGGCCAGCGGCGCTCAACGACCTGTCCGAGGACGCCCTCGGCTTCGGCGCGCGCGAGCTGGTCACCATGCGCGACCTGCTGCTGCGGCCGCGCCACGTGCTCGAGGCGTGGATGACCGCCGGGCCGAGCGGCGGCGGCCATTACGCCCGGCCGCTGCGGCTGTACCTCGGCCTCAACGCCATACTGATGCTGATCCTGTTCCTGCGCGGCGGGACCACCCTGATGCTCGCCGGCGTGCCGGACCTGTATCTGCAGCCGCTGATCGAGGCCTCGGGCAAGAGCCGCGACGGCTTCCTCGCCGACGCCGACGGCTGGATGACCCTCGTCCTCGTGCCGCTTGTGTCCGTCGCCTACGCCTGTGTCGCGGCGCCGCTGCTGCGCTGGTGGGATCCGGAGACGCTCGGCTGGCGGCGCGGTTTCCGCGCCGCCTTCGCCTACCTCTGCGCCTGGACCGTGCCGATCCTGCCGTTCGCCTGGTGGTCGTTCAGCACTGACCCGGTCGGCCAGGCCCTCGGCCTCGCGCTGATCCTGGTCGGCATCGTCACCTTCCTGCGCATGGGGGCCGGGCGCTGGTGGCGGGCGCCGGCGGCGGGGTTCGGCAAGGCCGTGGCCCTGTCGATCGCCCTGTGGTTCGCGGGCACGGTCGGCCTGCTGCCGGTGCTGGCCATCGGCCTGCTGGCGGGGCGGTTCGGGTAGTATCGGCGGTCCCTTCTCCCATTGGGAGAAGGTGGCGGGGCGGAGCCCCGTCGGATGAGGGTCGGCTGGGCGAAGCGGCGAAGCCGCCCCCCGGCGGTCGACCCTCACCCTTGAGCGCCAGAACGACGGCTGCGCCGCCGTGCGCTCAAGCCCTCTCCCAATGGGAGAGGGTTCGCGTTCGCGGCCACGTCCGACTTTGACGTAACGCAGGTTTATTCTGCGCCCATGTACGAACGCGACCCGCCCCGCCTCCGATCCGACGAATACTGGGCCGAGATCCGGCGCGCCTGGGAGCAGGGCGCGACCGGGGCGTCGCTGGCCAAGCGCTACGACGTCGGGCTGGCCAATCTGTGGCGGCGGCGGGCCGAGGAGAGCTGGGAGCGGGTTCCCAAACCGGACCCGACGCCGGAGCCGGTCGAGGGGTGGGAGCGGTTCGCGGAGAAGCAGCGCGACGCGTTCGAATTCCGGCTGGGCGAGACGCGGGCGGTGGCGACCAAACTGGCCGAGGCGATGGCGGGCGGGGCGCTGGAGGCGGTTCCGCTGTGGCATCTGGGGTTCGTGCTGGCGTGGCGCGAGGCGCATCTGACGCCGGAGACGGCGGCGCGGGACCGGGACTGGGCGCGGCGGTACGGCTGGACCGGGAAGATGTGGAACGAGGACGGGCGGCTGGAGCCGCTGATGTGGCTGGACGGGGTGACGCTGCACGCCAATCGCGGGGCGTGGCGCGAGGATGCGGGACTGCCGGCCGGGGTGGCGGAGGATTGGCCCTAGGGCTTGGCTCTCCCTCCCCGTCCCGGGGAGGGTGGCGGAGCCGAAGGCGACGCCGGGTGGGGGCTGCCGCGCGACCCGGGCGCCGGTGTTCCCGCTCGCCGGGCCGCCCCCACCCTGTCGTCGCTTTGCGCCGACATCCCTCCCCGGGACGGGGAGGGAGAACGCCGCCGCTCCCCCGCGCGCCCGGGCCCGGCTATACGGCTTCCATGCCCCCCTCCCGCACCGCCGCCCTGCTGATCCTCCTCGCCTCGGCCGCCGTGCTGGGCCTCGCGCCGATCCTCGTGCGGCTGGCCGATACGGGGCCGGCGGCGGCGGGGTTCTGGCGCTTCGCCTTCGCCCTGCCGCTGCTGGGACTGCTGGTTGCGCGACCCGGTCAGGCGGCGGGCGAGGGCGGGCCCGGAAAGCCCTCGCCGCTGATGGCGCTGGCGGCGCTGTTCTTCGTCCTGGACCTCAGCTTCTGGCACTATTCGATCGTCTTCACCTCGGTCGCCAACGCCACCGTCCTGACCAATCTGACGCCGATCGTGGTGACGGCCGCCGCCTGGCTGATGTTCCGCGAGCGGCCGCGCGCCCTGTTCCTCGCGGCCCTGGTTCTGGCTTTGGCCGGGGCGTGGACCATGTCGGCCGGGGCGGACGGGCGACAGGGCTCGAACCCGCGGCTGGGCGACCTCTTCGCGGCGGTGACGGCGCTCTGGTACGCCGGCTATTTCCTGACCGTGAAGGCGTTGCGCGGGCGAGTTTCGGCGGGGCGGATCATGCTGTGGGCGACGGCGCTGGGGGCGCCGCTGCTGCTGGCCGTGTCGCTGGCCCTGGGCGAGCCTCTGGCCCCGGCGTCGACGGGCGGCTGGCTGGCCTGCGCCGGGCTCGGGGTCGTGCATGTGGTCGGCCAGGGCGGGGTGGCCTGGTCGCTGGGCCGGCTGCCGGCGGCCCTGACGGCGGTGACGGTGCTGATCCAGCCGGTGGTCGCCGCCGGCCTCGGCTGGCTGCTGTTCGCCGAGACCATGACGGCGGTGCAGCTGGCCGGCGCGGCGGCTCTGCTGGCCGGGGTCGTATTGGCCCAGTGGGCTTCACTCAAAAAGAAAGGCGCGGAAGCCGAAGCCGCCGCGCCCGTCCCGTGATTATGTCAGTCGATTCAGAGCAGCTTCAGATCGATGGCCGAGGTCTTGCCGCGCTGGGATTCCAGCTCGTATTCGACCTTGGCGTTTTCATCGAGGCCTTGCAGGCCCGCCTTCTGCACGGCGGTGACGTGAACGAACACGTCCTGACCGCCGCCATCGGGCTGGATGAAGCCGAAACCCTTCGTCGGGTTGAACCACTTGACCGTGCCGGTCGCCATAATGCGTCTCCTGAACGCGCTTTTCCAGGCAGACGCCCCCGCGGGGACGCCCGACAGCCCATCTGGACGAGCTCATTCAGCGAAGGAGCGGGCACGGGTGTGGAGGCCGCGCGAAATCCGGACTGCGGGGCTATTTCTCTCCCAAAAAAGCCGAAGCGGTCAACCGCAAACCGATTCGCCCGGCGGGGGAACGTCGTCAACGGCCATTATCCGAACCGTCAGGCGCACAGGCCGCGCGAGGCCCCGTCCAGATGCAGGTGGTCGCGGTGCGCCTCGTTATAGTCCGGGGTCAGAACGGTCGAGAACACCCGGCAGGCCCCGTCGCGGACCCGCTTCAGGAAGCCCTGGCCCTCGGCCCCGCGCGGCCCGGTCCCGTCCCAGTCGGCCAGCACCGACACCTTGCGCCCGTCCTCCAGCGTCATGCCGCCGAGGTCCAGCGCATTGGCCCGCGCATGTTCGCTGGGATTGGCGTTCGGGTCGGTCTGGCCATAGATCCGGCGGCAGGCATAGGTGCCGACGCTGTCCATCCGCGCCACCCGGCTGCCGAACGCCGCCTCGGCCGCCGGCTGCAGCACCTGGCGGTCCCAGATGACGTATCGCACCGCCAGCGGGCACTGCATGATGGGGTTGCCGGGCAGGGGGGTGACGGCCCCGCCGGTGATGCGGACGGCTCCGCGCACGATGCAGAAGCCGCCGTCGTCCCGGTCCTCGGCCCGTTCGACGGTGACGCCGGCCTCGCGCAGCGTCTGCATGCAGGCGTCGGTGACGGCGGTGGTCTCTTCCGGAGCGGCGCTGCGAGCCAGTTCGAAATCGGCCACCTTGGCCGCCGTGGCCGTGCCGATCGGCTGGCTCAGGTCCAGCGGCTTCCACGGCAGGTCCTGCGACGGGGCGAAGGCGTTGAGCAGGGCGAAGGCGGCGCAGACGCCGAGCGTCGCCTCCCACAGCAGATTCCAGAAGTCGGCGAAGTCGCGTTTCATGCCCGACCCAGCCTTACGGCGCCGGGCGGCGAACGCAATGCGCCGCGGGCCGGTGGAGGCGGCGATGTCGATCCGGGCCTTCGACATTGCCGTACCCGCCCGGCGGGCGCACGGTGGCGCCATGGGCAAGACAACCGAAGAGTACGAAGCCGAACTGGTGCGACTGCAGATCCTGCTGGTCGAGACCCAGGCGTGGACCATCGACAAGGGAATCAAGACGGTCATCGTCTTCGAGGGCCGCGACTCGGCGGGCAAGGACGGTGCCATCAAGCGCATCACCGAACACATGGCCCTGCGTCAGACGCGCGTCATCGCCCTGCCCAAGCCGACCGAGCGCGAGACCGGCCAGTGGTATTTCCAGCGCTACGTCCCCCACCTGCCGGCCGAGGGCGAGACCGTGCTGTTCAACCGCTCCTGGTACAACCGCGCCGGGGTCGAGCGGGTCATGGGCTTCTGCGAGTCCGGCCACTACGCCCAGTTCCTCAAGGACGCGCCGCATTTCGAGCGGATGCTGGCCGACGGCGGGATCAACATCATCAAGCTGTGGCTGGACATCTCCAAGGCCGAACAGGCCGAACGGCTGGAGGCGCGCATGTCGGACCCGTTGAAGCGGTTCAAGGTGTCGTCGCTCGACGCCGAGGCCCAGGACCGTTGGGACGACTACAGCGCCGCCCGCGACCGCATGCTGGACCAGACCGACCATCGCACGGCCCCGTGGACGGTCGTCGCCACCGACCACAAGAAGACGGCGCGGCTGAACATCATCCGCCACATCCTGCGCACCATCGGCGGCCCCGGCGCGGCGGCCGACAAGCCCGATCCCGACGTCGTCTTCCCCGCCGCGAAATCGGAGGGCCGGCTCGCCGTCTGATCAGAAACCCAGCCCGGCCCGCAGACTCTCCGGCGTGACGCCCTCCGCCCTCAGCTGCGCCAGCGTCACCGAGCCGTCCCGCTTGGCGTACCGCCGCCCGTCCGGTCCCGTCAGCAGGCGGTGGTGCCGATACACCGGCGTCGGCCAGCCCATCAGGGCCTGGATCAGCACCTGGATGTGCGTCGCCTCGAACAGGTCCTCGCCGCGAATGACATCGGTCACGCCTTGCAGGGCGTCATCGTGGGTCACGGCCAGATGATAGGCGGTGCCCGCGTCCTTGCGCGCGAGCACCACGTCTCCGGCGGTTTCGGGACGCGCGCGGATCAGGCCGGTCTCGCCCGCCGGTCCGGCGCCCGCCTCGACGAAGCCCAGCCGGTCCCAGACCTCGCCGCCCAGCGTATCGCGCGCGCGGTCGAGCGACAATCGCCAGGCGAAGGGTCTGCCCTCCGCCAGCAGGCGCGCCTCCTCCTCCGCCGGATGAGGGCCCGGCCGGACGGCCTCCGCCGTCCCGTGCGGCGCATCGCCGATGGCGTCGAGGATCTCCTTGCGGGTGCGAAAACAGCGGTACAGCAGGTCCCGGCCCCGCAGATCGCCGACGACGGCGGCGTAGTCGTCGAGATGGAGGGACTGGCGCCGCACGGGCTCTTCCCAGTCGACGCCGAGCCAGTCGAGGTCCTCGAGGATGCCGGCGTCGAACGCCGGGCGGCAGCGGGTCGGGTCGATGTCCTCGATACGCAGGAGGAAGCGGCCGCCCGTCTCCCGGGCCGCCCGCCACGCCGTCAGGGCCGAGAAGGCGTGGCCCCGATGCAGGCGGCCGGTCGGCGAGGGGGCGAAGCGGGTGACGAACATCGCCGCAGAATAGCGGCAAGCGGACGCGATCCCATACCGCCGCTTGTCGTGCGCGGGCCGAGCGCTACGGTCGCGTGATGCAGACCCCCTACTGGCTGGACGACATCGAGGCGGCGCGCCGGACGGTGGTGGAGCTCGATCCCCGGCTGGCGCGGGCCCATGCCCAGACGCCGGCCTTTGAGTGGCGCCGTCGCGTGGGCGGGTTCGAGGGCCTGTTCCACATGATCGTCGACCAGCAGGTCTCGATCGCCTCGGCCGCCGCCATCTGGACCCGGGTCGAGGCCGGGTTGGGCGGGGAGGTCACGCCCGAACGGACCCTGGCCACAGACATTGAGACGCTGCGGAGCTTCGGCCTGTCGATCCAGAAGGCGACCTACGGCCACGAGATCGCCCGCGCCCATGTCGAGGGCCGCATCGACTTCGACCATCTGGAGAGTCTTTCGGACGAGGAGGCAGGGGCGCGGCTGACCGCGATCAAGGGCGTCGGCAGATGGACGGCCGAGACCTTTCTGATGTTCTGCGAAGGCCGCCGGGACATTTTCCCCGCCGGTGACATCGCCCTGCAGGAGGCGATGCGCTGGGCCGACGGCGCCGAACTGCGTCCGCGTGAAAAGGCGGCCTATGTCCGGGCCGAGGCCTGGCGGCCCCATCGCAGCATTGCGGCGCATCTGCTGTGGGGATGGTATGGAGCGGTCAGGCGCGGCGAGGTCGCGCTGGAGGAACCGCATCCGTGATCGACGCGCCGACCCTGGAAGCCCTGTCCGAACCGATCCTGCCGACCTTGTTCGCGCTGGACTATGCGGGCGTGGCCGTGTTTGGGGCGACGGGAGCCCTCGCAGCCGCGCGCCAGAAGCATGATCTCGTCACCCTCGGCTTCTTCGCCGCCATCACCGGGGTCGGCGGGGGGACGCTGCGCGACCTGTTGCTCGACGCTCCCGTGTTTTGGGTCCAGGACTGGCGCTACATCGCGATCTGTCTCGCCGCCGCCGTCGTCGTCTGGTTCGTGGGCCAGCGCGACTGGCGGTTCCGGGCCCTGCTGTGGCTCGATGCGCTCGGCCTCGCCGCCTACGGCGTGCTGGGCGCGGCGAAGGCCGAGGCCCTCGGCGCCGCGCCGCTGATCTGCATCGTCATGGGCGCCGTCACCGCCTGTTTCGGCGGCGTGGTGCGTGATCTGCTGGCGGGCCAGCCGTCGATCCTGTTGCGGCGGGAGATCACGATCACCGCCGCGATCCTGGCCGCCACGGCCTATGTGGCCCTCAAGGCGGTCGGCCTCTCCAATCTCGAGGCTGCCCTGATCGCCGCTCCATGCGGCTTCGCGCTAAGGGCCGGCGCCCTCATCTGGGGCTGGAGCCTGCCGTCCTTTCCGGGTGGAGCGGCGCGCGCCTGACGTCGCCAAACCGTCGCGGCGCCGTCATCGCCAAGGCGTCGAATCAGGCGTAGGATTCCGTCCATAGTCAGGAAAGGAGACGTGTCTTCAGTCCGGTTGCGTCCATCCTCTCCGTCTGCACGGCGAGGGCCTGATGCAGGTCCTGAGCCGTCCTCCGTCCGGCTGGCCCGCGCTGGTGCTGAACGCCGACTTTCGCCCGCTGTCCTACTATCCGCTGTCGATCTGGCCGTGGGAGGAAGTGGTCAAGGCCGTGTACCAGGACCGCGTCGACGTGGTCTCGACCTATGACAAGGTCGTGCGCAGCCCGTCGATGGAGATCGTCCTGCCCAGCGTCATCGCGCTGAAGAACTATGTCGATCAGGACCGGCAGCCCGCCTTCACCCGCTTCAACGTCTTCCTGCGCGACGGTTTCGCCTGCCAGTATTGCAGCGCCACGACCGAGCTGACCTTCGATCACGTGATCCCGCGCAGCCACGGCGGACGGACCACCTGGGAGAATATCGTCGCCGCCTGTAGCCCCTGCAACCTCAGGAAGGGCGGGCGCACGCCGCATCAGGCGGGCATGCCGATGCGCCGCGCGCCGCATCGGCCGAGCGCCTGGCAGCTCCAGGAATTCGGCCGCCGGTTCCCGCCGCACTATCTGCACCAGAGCTGGCTCGACTACCTGTATTGGGACATCGAACTGGAGCCCTGATTGATGTCGGGCTGACCGCCGCGATCGGGCACGGTTGTGCCCACGCCCTGAAGCGCCGCGATACGGAACCAAGTACCGGCTGACGCGATGTATTTCCCAGGTAATCAGGAGAGATACCATGAAGAAAACAATCACTGCGGTGACCGCTGGTTTGCTGCTGATCGCCGGTCAGGCCGCGGCCACTGCGCCCTCCAGCTCGGCCTCGGCCCGCGTGGGTGACCGCGTCGGCGCTCAAGCGGAAAGTTCAGCCGAGTTCGCCGGAATCCCGGTGATCGGCCTTCTCGCCATCGCCGGCGTCATCGCCGCCGCCGTGGTCGTCGTGTCGGACGACGACTCCGAAAGCGATTGATTCACCTTCCGCCTGAAGCGTTGACGAACTCATGGGGTCGGTTCAGTCCGGCTCCATGAAGATTCGTGTCCGCGCAGAACTGGTCTACCGCTTCGATCCCCCTACCGATGCGATCTACAAGATTCAGGTGGCGCACTGGCCGGGCCAGGCCATCCTGGAGGAGCGTCTCTCAACGACGCCCACGGTCGATTTCATCGAGAGCCAGGACGAGGAGTTCGGGGCCCGCACTCTCCGCGCCCACCTGTCCGGCGAGGTCACGCTGACCTATGAGGCGCTGGTCGACAACGGTACGCTCAAGGGGCTGCCGCCGGTCACGATCCAACACGACTGGAACGAACTCCCGGCCGAAGTCCTGCCCTACCTCAACGCCAGCCGCTACTGCCCGTCGGACCAGTTCGGCCGCTTCGCCGAACGCACCTTCGGCGGCACGGTTGGTGGTGATCGGGTGCTGAAGATCCTCGACTGGATCAAGGCCGAGATCGACTATGAGCCGGGCGTCTCGGACAGCGAGACCACGGCTGCCCGCACCTTCATCGACCGCGCGGGTGTGTGCCGCGACTTCACCCACATGGGCATCACACTGTGCCGCGCGTCAGGCATTCCGGCCCGCGCCGTCAGCGCCTACGCGCACCAGCTGAACCCGCCGGACTTCCACGCCATCTTCGAGGTCTGGCTCTCGGACGGCTGGTGGCTGGTCGATCCGACTGGCCTCGCCCCGGTCGAGGGTCTGGTGCGCATTGCCTGCGGCCGCGACGCCGCCGACATCGCCTTCCTGACGACCCAGGGGCGCTGCGAACTTGTGCGTCAGTCCGTGACGGCCGAGGCAGCCTGAGGGGGTCTGGCCGCCGCCCGCCAGGTTTCGATGAAATCGAGGCGGCGCAGCACCTTGTTCTCCGGGTCGACCAGAACATGCGCGCCGTCCGGCACGGCGAGCCGGCCCTGGCTCCCGGTCATGGGCACGGTCTCCCGGCGGCCGTCGATCTTGACCTCGACCGGCATCGGGAAGGCCCCGCCGTCGCTGGTGACCCACTCGAGGACCAGTTCCCCGTTCGCACGGGTCTGACGCAGATCGGGCAATTCGGCTTGGTACAGATAGCCGCGGAAGAACCAGGTCAGGTCCCGCCCGGCCTCCTCGCTGGCGATGGCGCGGAATTCCTCGGTCGCACCGTAGCGCGGCTGGAAGCCGCCCGGACGCGGCGTCGCCGTGCCGTAGACCAGCCGGGTGACCGATCGGAAGAAGGCCTCGTCGCCGATCAGCATGCGCAGGCTGTGGGCGATCAGGGAGCCCTTGGAATAGATGTCGTTTCCGGGCCCGATGTCGCCGTTATAGACCTCGTCCTCGGTCTTCTCCGTGCCCGAGACCACCGGGAACCGGTTGCGCAGACCCTTCCGCTGACCGACCAGCGAGGCCTGCATCCACGCCTCGCCATTGAGCCAGCGGTCGTAAAGCGGCTGCATATAGCTGCCCAGACCCTCATGCAGCCACATGTCGTCGGCGTTGCGGTTGGTCAGCTGGTTGCCGAACCACTCATGCGAAAGCTCGTGGTGCAGCAGCCAATCGAAGCCGCGGCCGTCCAGCTTGTAGCCGTTGCCATAGGCGTTGATCGTCTGGTGCTCCATGCCCAGGTGCGGGGTCTCGACCACGCCCATCTTCTCGTCGGCGAACGGATAGGGGCCGACGGTCGCCTCGAAGAAGTCGAGCATCGGCGCGAACTGGGCGAACAGGGCGTCGACCTTGGCCGGATCGTCGGTCGCCAGATGCCAGAAGGTCATCGGGAAGGTGTTGCCGAAGCGGCTGCGGTACTGCGCCGTGCGCTCGGCATAGGGGCCGATGCTGAGAGCGATGGCGTAGGTGTTGGGCTGGCTCGCCGACCAATTCCAGGTGGTCCAGCCGTCGCCGTGATCCTGTTTGCCGAGGAAACGGCCGTTCGACGGCGCGGACAGGTTGGACGGCACGGTGATATGCAGGTCGACCCGGGTCGGCTCGGCCAGTGGGTGGTCGATACAGGGCCAGAAGAGGTCGCAGCCCTCGCCCTGGACGGCGGTGGCGATCCACGGTTCCCCGGACGGCGCCGTGGCCCACTGGAATCCGCCGTCCCACGGCGAGTTCGGGGCCACCCGCGGCTGGCCGGCGTAGGCGATCCGCAACTGCGCCGTCTCGCCGGCGGCGAGGGGCGCGGCCAGTTCGACCGTCAGCCGCCCCTCGGGGTTGGACCAGCGGTCGGTGGGAACCCCGACGCCGTCCACGGCGATCTCGGAGATGGTCAGCAGGGTGTCCAGCTCGACCGCCAGCCGGCGGATCGGGGCGGTGGCGGTGAAGTCGAGCACGGCCACGGCGTCGATCGCCTTCTCGTCGGGGATCACCTTGATCGACAGATCGGCCTTGTCGAAGGTCACCGCCAGCTGTTCCGGCGTACGCGGCTGGTCAGAGGCCAGGGTGAAGGGCGTGGATTCGCGCGCCGGCGCGGCGCCCTCCTGGGCCTGGGCGCCGGCCGCGGCCAGGGCGACCGTCGCGGCCATCAGGACCGCGGGCGCGCCAGCCCGTTTCAGCCGGGCTCTCATTGCGCCGCCTGCCGCTGTTCCCTCTGCGCCTGCCGATAAGCATGCAGACGGTCGACCTCGTCCAATTGGCGCAGGACCTTGTTCTCGGGGTCGACGATGACGACCGCGCCGGGGCGGGCGTCAATGAAGCCGCGGCCGTCGCGCATCTCCACCACCTGCACCTGTCCGTCGACCTCGACCTCCAGCGGCATCGGGAAGGCCCCGGCCGGCGTCGACCACTCGAGGTTCAGCCGATCGCCGTCGCGGGTCTGCTTCAGAACCGGCAGCGCGGCCTCGTACAGGTAGGCGTTAAAGAACCAGTCGTAGTTCCGCCCGGTCACCTCGTTGACGATCCGGTTGTACTCGGGGGTGGAGCGGATCATGGGGCGGAAATTGCCCGGGGCCGGATCGGGGCGGCCGTAGACGAGGATGCGCAGGGCCTCGAAGAAGTCCTTGTCGCCGAGGGTCATCCGCAGGGTGTGCGCGATCACCGACCCCTTGGCGTAGATGTCGCCGCCCGGACCGGTCGGCCGGTTGTAGACGTCGTCGACCGTCATCGGCGTCCGCGACACCACCGGCGCGCGGTTCATCAGCCCGTCGCGCTGGTCGGCCAGTTCACGGTGCATATAGCGTTCGCCGCGCAGCCAACGGGCGTAGAGCGGCTGCATATAGCTGCCCAGCCCTTCGTGCAGCCACATGTCGTCCGCGTTCCAGTTGGTCAGCTGATTGGCGAACCATTCGTGGGCGAACTCGTGCTGCAGCAACCAGTCATAGCCGCGGGCGTCGATCTCGTAGTTGTTGCCGTAGGCGTTCAGCGTCTGGTGCTCCATGCCCAGGTGCGGGGTCTCGACGACGCCCATCTTCTCGTCGCCGAACGGGTAGGGTCCGACGGTGGCTTCGAAAAAGTCGAGCATCTGCGGGAATTCGGCGAACAGGCGTTGCACGTCCTCGGGCTTGTCCGACTTCAGGTGCCAGAAATGCATCGGAATGACGTTGCCGAACCGGCTGCGGTAGTCGGCGGTGACCTCCTCGAAGGGGCCGACGTTGATGTTCACCGCATAGATGTTGGGGTTCTTGATGCTCCAGTTCCAGGTCGTGGTGCCGTCGCCGTTGTCGGTCTTCCCCTGGGAGACGCCGGGCCCCGGAGCCGACAGGTCAGACGGCACGGTGACATGCAGATCCACCTGGCCGGGCTCGGCGTTCGAGTTGTCGATGCAGGGGAAGATCAGGTCGCAGCCCTCAAGCTGAACCGCCGTCGCGATCCACGGTTCGCCGCCGGGCGCGGTGGACCAGACGAAGCCGCCGTTCCACGGGGCCCGGCGCGCCGTGCGCGGTTGGCCGCCGTAGGCGATCCGCAGCGAGGTCCGCTCGCCCGCGGCCAGGGTGCGCGGAAGCTGGATGGTCATGCGGCCTTCCGGATTGCTCCATCGATCGCGGGGGATGGCCTGGCCGTCGACCTGCACGTCGGAGACGTCGAAAAGGGCGTCAAGCTCGACCACCAGGGCGTTGATCGGGGCCAGGACGGTGAAGTCCAGTATGCCCACGCCGCGGATGGCCTTGTCTTCGGGCAGGACGGTGATCGACACATCGGCCTTGTCGAACCGCACGGCTTCCTGCTCGGGGGTGCGCTGCTGGTCGGTTTCGAGGGTGAAGGCGGAGGATTCCGGTCCCCCCTCCGCGTTTCGGTCCTGGGCGGCCGCGCCGGTGGCCATCAGCGCCACGACGCTGGTCATCAATATGGTTCGCGCGAAGGTTTTCCGCATGGCCTCACCCCTTTTTCCGTTGTCGGCGAACGGTAGGGGAAGGGGCCGGGCCGACAAATGAACTTGCTGTAATGTTAGCCTTCCAGGCCGCGCGCCCGCCGCTGCGCCTTCGTCGCCCGGCGCGCCCAAGCCCTGTCGATCTGCTCCTTCAGCGGGTCGTCATCGGCGGCCGCGAACCGCACCAGGACTGCCGGCCAGCCTTCGAAATGGGGCGTCTGGAAATAGGTCCCCGGCTCGGTCTCCATCAGAAATGCCACCGTGCCGTGGTCCAGCGCCAGGGCGAGGGCGTCGGGATCCTGATTGGCGTTGACGATCCAGTGGCCGCGCACCCGGATGCAGCGACCCCCGTGCAGGGTCGAATCCTCGGCCCCGGGCTGGGTCAGGGCGTAGGCGAACATCTCGTCCCGGGTCATGATGAGGGCCCCTTTCCGCGTCCCCGGGTCAGAGTGACCAGAGAACGGGATCGCGGGCAAAGAAAAAGGCCGGCGTTTCCACCGGCCTTTTCAGATCTGGTTGTCGTCGCCGATCAGGCGGCGGCTTGCTCGGCCAGCTTGGCCTTGACCTGGCGCTTGATGCGCTGGGCCGCGATCGACAGCTGCTCGTCCTTGGCCTTGACGATGAACGGGTCGAGACCGCCCTTGTAGTCGAGGGTGCGCAGGGCGGCGTTCGAGATACGCAGCGAGAAGGACTGACCGAGGGCCTCCGAGGCCACCTTGACCGTCTTCAGCGACGGCAGGAACCGACGCTTGGTCTTGATGTTCGAGTGGCTCACGCTGTGGCCGACCATGGGGCCGATACCGGTGAGTTCGCAGCGACGCGACATCTGACTATCCTTCGGAGCGGTCCGCAATACGAAGCGGACGCATGAAACAGGTGCGCGCGGGAGGTCATCCCGCGCGAGAGGGGGGCGTATAGAGGAGGAGTCGTCGTCCCGTCAAGACTCGGCCGCGCGACCGCGCCGTTCAGCCGCCGTTCAATTGGCGCCATATATCTCACCTACCCATGAGACCGATGTTCAGCTCCGGGACCGCCATGAAGTCTTCCGCCCTCGTCCGCGTCGTCGCCACCGCCGCGCCCGTCATCGCGGGCGCCCTGTTGCTCGCCGCCCCCGTCACCCCTCACGCCGCGATGAGGGCACAGGCCAGCGCGGACACGGTGCTGCCCGGCTATTGGGAATACACCACCAGCGCCGTCGGCGTGCGCGACACCGAAACCAAATGCGTCCGCCCGAGTGAGATCAACCGCTTCTTCGGCGGCCTCTCGACCCGGCGCTGGCAGTGCACCTATCCGGTGCGCCAGGTTGGCAATGGCAACGCCCGGTTCGAAGGGGTCTGCGAGGACCGCAAGGGCCGGCGCGTCAATATCCGCCTGAACGGGACCTATCTGTCCGAGAGCTTCAGCTTCCGCGGCGGAGCCCAGCTCGCGCGGGGCACGCCCTATCTGCCGGCCAGCATCACCGCCCGCCGCCTCGCGGCCCAATGCCCGGCCAACGCCGAGTATTTCTGAGGCGTTTGATCAGGATCATGGCGGGCAGGCCGGCTCCGGCGTTCACTACCGGAGGAGGCCGATATGAAAATCACAGCCATATGCGTCACGGGACTGCTGGCGTTCGCGGTGGCCGGGTGTGCGACGGATGACAACGGCGCGCCGCCCCCCGGTCCGGCCTACGCCTCCCCCGTCGGCTCGGCGTCGTTGGGCGGAAACCTGGTCCGGCAGAAGTGCGCCGGCTGTCACGCGGTCGAGTCAACCGGCGAAAGTCCGATGAAGGCGGCCCCGCCCTTCCGTGAGATGGGCCGGACCTACCCCGTGCGCGACCTGCAGGAGGCCCTGGCGGAGGGACTGGTGACGGCGCATCCCGCCATGCCGCAGATCGAGCTGGAGGCGAACGAGGTCGCCAACATCATCGTTTACCTCGAATCCGTCTCCGGCACGGGCGGCGGCGGCGCCAACTGAAAAAGGCCCGGGAGCGATCCCGGGCCTTTCTCGTCATTCAGCGATGCGTCGCGAATCAGGCCGCTTCGGCTTCCTCGGCCTCGGCTTCGGCGGCTTCGGCGGCGGCGATGACGGCCTTCTTGGCGCTCAGCGACTTGCCGAGCAGCTCGACGGCCGCCTCCTTGTCGATGCGGTTGGCGGCGGCGACCTCGCGGGCCATCCGGTCCAGCGCCGATTCATAGAGCTGACGCTCCGAATAGGACTGTTCCGGCTGGCTGTCGGCGCGGTGCAGGTCGCGAACAACCTCGGCGATCGAGATCAGGTCGCCCGAGTTGATCTTGGCTTCGTATTCCTGCGCGCGACGCGACCACATGGTGCGCTTGATGCGGGCGCGACCCTTCAGCGTGGTCAGGGCCTTGGTGACGACGTCGTCGGCGGCCAGCGAACGCAGGCCGGCGGTCTTGGCCTTCTTGGTCGGGACGCGCAGGGTCATCTTCTCATGGTCGAAGGTCACGACATAGACCTCGAGGGACATGCCCGCGACTTCCTGGGTCTCGACCGCCGCGACCTTGCCGACGCCGTGCGCCGGATAGACGACCGCGTCGCCAACCTTGAATTCCAGACCGGTCTTGTTCGTCATGTCATTCCTTTCACGGCGCGGAGATCGGGTGGGACGAAAACGAAATGACGACAGCACATCGTCCGGCGGCGGAGAGGCCGTCGGTTCGAACAGTGTCAGTCGTCAAAACGGAAACGGATCACCAAACCTCTGGCCGATCCCGCCTGCATGGGCGGGATTCTGTCGCAAACGCGGGCGGCGCGAAGAAATCGCAGACCGCCCGACCCAATGACAGTAACCTATCACAAATCTGCGGAATTTCAAAACGTCCACAGCGTCAGCGCACGGAAGGTTGTAAATCCTCTCCAGATCGCTCTCGGCGCGCGGTCCCGCGGGCCAATATGCGGTCAGGACCCCTTGCCGGGGTTGGGCGAGAAGTATTTCTCGAACTTGCCGGTCTCGCGCTCGAACGCTTCGGCGTCCGCGGGCGGCGTCCCCTTGACCGTGATGTTCGGCCAGGTCTTGGCGTATTCGGCGTTGACCATCAGCCATTTGCCGTCGGGCTCGTCCTCGGTGTCCGGCTTGATCGCGTCGACCGGGCATTCCGGTTCGCAGACGCCGCAGTCGATGCACTCGTCGGGCGCGATGACGAGGAAATTCTCGCCCTCATAGAAGCAGTCGACCGGACAGACCTCGACGCAGTCCATGAACTTACATTTCACGCAGGCGTCGGTGACGATGTAGGTCATGGAGCGAAGGAGCGATCACGGTTCCGGGGACGGGCTGCGCAGATGACCCCCAGGGCCGCGCCTGTCAACTCGGTGGGCGGACGTGACGCATCGAAGCGGTGGGGTTGTTACCCGCGTCCCACGCCTTATCTGTATCAAGTGCGATTGCAGATCGCCCCGCTTTCAGAGGAATTCTCCATGCGTCTCATGTCCAGAACCGTCATCGCCGCCGCGGCCGCCCTCACCCTGATGGCCGGCGGCGCGGTGGTCGCCCAGGCCGCCCTGACCCAGACCCCGTCCGAAGTCCGCGCCGGCGCCTATGCGCTGGATTCCAGCCACGGCAAGATCACCTGGTCGGTCGATCACCTCGGCTTCTCGACCTACTACGGCCAGTTCGTGAACGTCGAGGCGACGCTGAACCTCGACCCGGCCAACCCTTCGGCCTCGACCCTGACCGCCACCATCCCGCTGACCGACGTGGCGCCCAACTCCGACGGCCTCAAGGCCCACCTGCAGACGCCGGACTTCTTCGACACCGCCAACCATCCGACCGCGACCTTCGTCTCGCGTTCGGTGACGGTCGACGCCGAGGATCCGACCGAGGCCACCGTCGTCGGCGACCTGACCCTGCGCGGCGTCACCCGACCGGTGACCATGGAGGTCGAATTCAACCAGGCCGGCCCGGCGATGGGCGGCGGCTACAAGGTCGGCTTCGACGGCGAGGCGACCATCAAACGCTCGGAGTTCGGCGTCAATTTCGCCATCCCGGCCGTCTCCGATGAGGTCGAACTGCATATCGAGGGCGAGTTCGTCCTGCAGGAATAGTCTCAGCCGCCATCGACGAGCTGATACAGGGCGCGGGCCTCCGCCGGGGGTCCGCGCCGCTCGCCCATGGCTGTGACCGTCAGATCGATGACCCGGCCGCCCATGGCGAAGACCAGACCGTCGCCGACGTGGACGCAGCGGCTGGGCTTGTCCAGCCGCGCCTGCCGGCCCTGGTGGGTCAGCCGCACCGCGCCCCGCTCGACCATGGTCGCGGCCAAGGTCCGCGTCTTCGCGAACCGCGCCCGCCACAGCCAGACATCGATTCGGCAGGCCGCCTCGTTCACGCGGGCTTCCTGCGCCGGGGCCGTTTGCGGCGCGCCGGGCCGGGCGCCGGCGCGGTCAGGGCCGACAGGGCCGCGAACGGCGAGTCCTTCACCGGCCGAACCGCCTGCGTCGCCCGGTCCGGCTGCTGCGCCCGGGTCGATTTGAGGGCGACCGCCAGCGCCTTGGCCTGATCGAGGGTGAGGCCCAGTTCGGCAAGATCGGTCTCGACCAGCACGCCCCGGTTCCGGGCCCGCCGCTCGGCCAGCGATTCCAGCCACTCCACCCCGACGGCGAACCGTCCCACGGCGCGCAGGCCGAAGGCCGACAGCAGCCGCGCCGAAGGCGCGACCGGGGGCAGGGGCGTCAGGGCCGCGGCGCCGGGCCGGAACGGCTCTCCCGCCACGAAGGCCTGGGCTGCCGCCGCGGCTCGCCCCTTCAGCAGCGCGGGCAACCAAACCGAATGCGCGCCCATCCGCACGCCAAAGGTCTTCAGGGTGCGGCGCTCGACCTGGCTCAGGGCGGCGAGATCACGCTCGACCTCGCGCCGGTCGATCACCCCGCCCGCCTCCACCAGCCGGAAGGCGATGCCGCGCGGCAGGCCTTTCAGCGCACCGCTCTCGATCCCCGTTTTCAGCCGCCGCAGCGCCTTCAGCGCCCGCCCGGCCTCGGCCGCCAGCCAGGCTTCCAGTCGCCGCTGCGCCCGTTCCCGCGCCGCAGTGGGGCCCAGTTCGCCCAGCAGCCGCACCCGTGGTGTGAACCAGTCGCCGCCGACGACCTGACCCGCCTGCGCCCCGCGCCACAGCACCGCCCCGTCCGGCGTCACCGCGAAGGCCTCGTCGCCGTCCGCCGCCAGCCGGCCCAGCCGCCGGGCGATCTCCGGCGTCACCGCCTGTCGCGCCGCGTGGCGCAGCGCCCGGTCCTCCAGCGCGCTGCCGCCCTTGTCGATCTGGAAATCGACGCCGCTCAGCCGGCCGACGGCGTGGCCCTCGACCACCACCGCGCCTTCGGCGTCGACATCGGCGACCGCGTCCTCGCGCACATTCAGGGCCCGCATCAGGGCGGTGGTGCGCCGGTCGACGAAGCGGGCGGTCAGCCGCTCGTGCAGCACGTCGCTGAGCCGCTCCTCCAGCGTCTTCGTCCGGTCGCGCCAGCCCTGCGCCTGGTCCAGCCAGTCGGGGCGGTTGGCGATATAGCTCAGCGTCCGCACCCCGCTCAGCCGCGCCGACAGCTGGTCGATCTGGCCGTCGTCGCGATCCAGATCGGCGAAGCGCGGCGCGATCCAGTCGGCCGTCAGCCGGCCGCGTTTGCCGGTCAGGGCCTCGAATATCTCCTTCGCCAGCCGCGCATGCTCGTCCAGCGTCGTCTTCTGGAAGTCGGGCAGCTGGCAGGCCTCCCACAGCCGCATGATCGCCCCACGCGACCGGCCGACGCGGGCCACGCCTTCGTCCTTGATCAGCCGGCGCAGCAGCGTCTCGTCCAGCGCCGGTTGGGTCAGGTTCAGGCCGCGCACGCCCGGCGTCACCGTCAGCGAGCGCAGCAGGTCGGGCAGGGTGTCGAAATCCAGCCGGGCATGGCGCCACTCCGCCGCCTCGACCGGGTCGAAACGGTGCTCGACCACCTGTTCGACCAGATCCTGATCCAGCTCGGTCGCCTCGCCGGTCACCCCGAAGGTGCCGTCCCTCAGGTGCCGCCCGGCCCGACCGGCGATCTGGCCGATCTCGTGCGCGTGC
Organism: Brevundimonas sp.; assembly: GCF_046295595.1. Classification (GTDB taxonomy): domain Bacteria; phylum Pseudomonadota; class Alphaproteobacteria; order Caulobacterales; family Caulobacteraceae; genus Brevundimonas. The sequence goes on from NZ_JBKBMX010000013.1 coordinate 61,142, forward strand.
AGCCAGCGCGTCCGCCGCCCGTCGAACTTCCTCAGGCCGGCGAAGGCGACGTGGTCGACCTCCATGTTCAGCCCCATGCCGATGGCGTCGGTGGCGACCAGAAAATCGACCTCGCCCGACTGGAACAGCTCGACCTGGGCGTTGCGGGTGCGGGGCGAGAGCGAGCCCATGACCACCGCCGCCCCGCCCCTCTGGCGCCGGATCAGTTCGGCGATAGCGTAGACCTGGTCGGTGCTGAAGGCGACGATGGCGCTGCGGGCGGGCAGGCGGGTCAGCTTCTTCGATCCCGCGTAGCTGAGGGTCGACAGCCGCTCGCGCTGGACGATCTCGACGTCGGGGATCAGCGACCGGATCAGCGGGGCCATGGTCCCGGCGCCGAGGAACATGGTCTCGAACCGGCCGCGCGCGTGCAGCAGCCGCTGGGTGAAGACATGGCCGCGCGCCGGGTCGGCGACCAGCTGGATCTCGTCGACGGCGAGGAATTCGACCGACCGCTCCATCGGCATGGCCTCGACGGTGCAGACGAAATAGACGGCGCGCGGCGGGACGATCTTCTCCTCGCCGGTGACCAGGGCCACCGCCGCCGCCCCGCGCCGCTTGACGATCCGGTCGTAGATTTCGCGCGCCAGCAGCCGCAGCGGCAGGCCGATCATGCCCGAGGCGTGACCCAGCATCCGCTCGACCGCCAGATGGGTCTTGCCGGTGTTGGTCGGCCCCAGAACCGCGACGACGCGCGAGGGGGCCTGTCCTGTGCCGCGGTCGCTCATGATGGAGAAAAGGTGGCGCTTCCGGCCCGGTTCCTCAAGCGTCGCCATGCGCTTTCAGCGAGGTGTGAACGGTGGCGGCTGTTTTCGCGGAACAGGGGCGAAACGAATCAGGACCGAATCGCCGACACGGCCTGATTCGGGATTTGTTCACCCCAAGATATTGTATCTTAACGGCTCTTAAGCACAAGTACGAACCGTAGCCGCGGCGGGCCCAGGCGGGACCGGCCGGGCGGCGCCCCGGAAAACGCATCTCGCCGCTTCCCCGCCGGGGCGTCAGCCGCTAGGTCAGCGCTGCGAGGCCCCGTAGCTCAGCCGGATAGAGCAAGGCTTTCCTAAAGCAGAGGTCGGGGGTTCGAGTCCCTCCGGGGTCGCCACTCTCCTTGTTAAGCCAAGTTAAGGCTGTCCTGAATCCAGGTGAAGGCTGTCGTGAACGGCTCAGCGTCAGCGTCGGGAATCGCGAGCGGGGGCGATGGTGCGGACAATGTCTTCGCGCGCCAACAGGGCTTGCTCCTTGCCGGCGACGCAGGTGATCTCCTCCGATTCAGCGGCGGCGAGGCCTGCGGCGGCGAGGGAAGCGATTTTTTTACCGCTGCTACGGGGTCTGGACGTCGACGGTCTCCGATACCGGGCTGATCGGTCGAGCTCCAGCCGCTCGAACGCGAGCGCCCTGAGACCCGAGCTTGACTGCGTTAGCGCCCGGCGGACTTCGCTTTGTCACGCCCCAGGGCCTCTGTAAGCCCACGCACGGCGTCGTTAAGAGCCTCAATATCCCGAACGGTCATCGCCGAGTTCTCGAGAAGCTTCTCGTTGAGACATCTCGACCTTGCCTCCATGTCGCGACCAACCGGCGTCAGGTCGATCAGGACCTGTCGCTCATCTTCCGGATTGCGCGTGCGGGTCACCAGACCCCCGGCCTCGAGCCTTTTCAGAAGAGGCGTCAGGGTGCTCGTCTCCAAAGACAACTGATCGGCGATCGCTCCTACCGGCTTGATGCCATTTTCCCACAACACGCTGAGGACGAGGTACTGCGGATAGGTCAGTTGCAGGTCGTCAAGCAGCGGCTTGTAAGCGCGGCCGATCGCCAGGGCGGCCGAGTAGACGGAGAAGCAGAGCTGTTTCTCCAACGGGCGGGATGGGGATTTCGTCACGACAGGCCTCCTGAAACCCATGTAGCCGCATACCGCTGTCGATAAAAGATCGCGCGATAATTATTTTGCTGGACAAGCTAAACGGCCTCCGGCAGAAAGGCATGGCGATAACAAATATCGCGATATGGAAACGGCGGCGACGCCTCACACAGGATATTCTGCGATGATCAAGACCATTTCCGCCGTCACCGCCGCCGTCGCCTTGGCGACCGGGACCGCGCCGGCCCCCGCCGAGCCCGCCGAGGCGGTGCGCAATATCGTTCTCGTCCACGGCGCTTTCGCCGACGGCTCCGGCTGGCGCGGCGTCTACGACGAGCTGACCTCGCGCGGCTATCGCGTCAGCATTGTTCAAAACCCGCTCACCTCCTTTGAAGACGACGTCGCCGCGACCCGCCGGGTGCTGGCCCGCCAGAACGGCCCCTCGATTTTGGTCGGACACTCATATGGCGGCTCGGTCATCACGGAGGCGGGTTCTGATGCCAGCGTGGCCGGTCTGGTCTACGTCGCCGCCTTTGCTCCGGAAATTGGCCAGTCGACGCTCGACCAATACGCCGAAATCCCGCCCCCGCCGAACTTCCAGCCTGACGTCCAAACCGATGGCTTCGCCTATCTGAATACGGACACCTTCATCGCCGGGTTCGCCGCCGACGCCGGCGACGACGCTGCCTTCCTTCGCGACTCGCAGGTTCCGATCGCGATGCGGGCTCTTGAAGCGAAGGTCACGACTGCGGCCTGGCGTTTGAAACCCAGCTGGTATGTCGTCGCGACCGAGGACGGGGCCATCGCACCAGAACTGTTGCGAAGCACGGCGCGCCGTATCGGCGCCGTCACGACCGAGGTCCGGGGCAGCCACGTTGTCTTCCTGACGCAGCCCAAGGCCGTTGCCGACGTGATCGAACAGGCTGCGAAGGGTGCCGCGACCGCTCCGGAAGTCGCGCAGTAGCCCGTTTTCCTTCCACGCCGGACACGAACGTCCCGGCTCAACTTTACGCCACGGGGTGGCGCAGGAGTAAGACCATGACAACCATCACCACGCGCGATCACGTCGAGATCTACTACAAGGACTGGGGGCCAAAGACGGGTCCGGTCGTCATCCTCAGCCACGGCTGGCCTCTAAGCTCCGACAGCTGGGAAAGCCAGGCTCTCGCCTTGGCCACCGAGGGCTTCCGCGTGATCACCCATGACCGGCGTGGGCACGGCCGTTCCAGCCAGCCGTGGGACGGCAACGACATGGATCACTATGCCGATGATCTGGCGCAGCTGATTGAGGCGCTTGATCTGCGCGACGTGTCGCTTTTTGGTTTCTCCACCGGCGGCGGAGAGATCGCGCGCTACGTCGGCCGCCATGGCACGTCCCGCGTGGCGCGCCTCGGCCTGATCTCCGCCGTGACTCCGATCATGCTGCAGACCCCCGCAAATCCCGGCGGGCTGCCCATAGCGGCGTTCGATGAGCTCCGGGCTGCCAGCCTGGCGGACAGGTCGAAGCTGTATCAGGACATCGCGTCCGGCCCCTTCTTTGGCTTCAACCGCCCCGGCGCGACCGCGTCCCAGGGCATGATCGACTCCTTCTGGCTGCAGGGCATGACGGGCGGCCACAAGAACACCTATGCTTCCATCAAGGCCTTCTCTGAGACCGATTTCACCGAGGACCTGAAGAAGTTCGATCGTCCGACCCTCATCGTGCACGGCGACGACGATCAGATTGTGCCGATCGACGCCGCCGGGCGAGCCGCCAAGAAGCTGGTCCCCCACGCCGAACTCAAGGTCTACGCCGGGGCGCCGCACGGCATCACCGACACCCACAAGAGTCAGCTCTCCGCTGACATCCTGGACTTCCTCAGAGCCTGACGTCTTCAGGGGTCGACTGGCGCCCCGCCCGGCGGTCACCAGTCGTCACGACTTTGAACCATAAATCGACCTGTTCAGCCGCCATATAGACCCCGGCGGTCCACCGGGCGCACGAAGCGCTCCAGACTGGAAAGAACCACCATGTACGAAATTCTCGGCATCGCCCTCGCAACCGCCCTCCTCGGTTCGGCGCCGCTTGTGGCGTCGGCCCAGCAGCAACCCGGCGTCACCCGGACCGACCTCCAGCGGCATGATCTGTCCGTGGCGGGTCATGAGACAGTGCAGGCCCGCATCGACATCGCGCCCGGTTCCACGGCGAACTGGCACCGCCACCCGGGCGAGGAGGTCATCTACGTCCTCGAGGGCACGCTGGAATATCAGCTTGAGGGGCGGAGTCCTGTCACGCTTCGAGCCGGTGAGGTTCTGTTCGTGCCGTCCAGCGTGGCGCACCGGGCGCGCAACCCGGGAGACGTCAACGGCGCCGAGCTGGCGACCTACATCGTCAGGAAACACGAGCCTCTCGTCGCGCCGGCCCCGGAAGTGACAGGGTCCTGGTAGGTTCCGGGCAGATGGCGGTTTCGCCCGGCTTGTAATGGCGGAACGATTGGCGAACCCTCGGGTGACTGCAGCAGTGGCGGGACTGAGGCGCACAGAGGCTGTCTGCTTCACGGATTGACGGTCAAGAGGGCCCCGGTCGCCGGATCCAGCTCCGACAGATGATGTCCCCCGTCAGGAGTCCTGTCTCAGCATCCCGCCGGCGGCCAGGATCCGGCGTGTCTTGTTTCAGGAAGGAATTGAAGGTCCGCGACTGGCGCAGGCGGCCATAAGTATGGCGCTGGCTTCCGCCCGACCATGCATCGCAGCCGTGTGACCACCACTGCCGGTTTTTGATGCCGGGCCCGGTTTCCTAAGCGAGATGGCGAAAGAGCAGCAACGGGGTGGCGCCGGTCAAGTAGCTTTGCGGGACGACGCCACGTGTCGGGAAAGCTCTCCGATCGTCACCTCGCCAAAGCGTTTCAGCAGGCGCTGTTCGGCATCGTCGAGCGCATCCTTGAGGGCGTGGTTTGCGGCCTGCTCGATCAGACATCGCGGGTCATCGTCGGCCAGGCCGATGGCGAACACGCGCGGGACGCCCAAGGCTTCATGAATGTCGCGCAGGGTCACCTCATCCAGACGTCGGGCCAGGGTCCAGCCGCCGCCATGGCCCTTCACCGAAGTCAGATAGCCGGCCGCCCGGAGGCCGGCCATGGTCCGGCGGACCACGACCGGATTGGTGTCCAACATCCTGCTGATGGTGTCTGAGGTCACGGGTCCGCCGATGTGATCCATGTGGATCAGGACATGCAGCATGCGGGACAGGCGGTTGTCTGTGGGCATGACCGCACCCTAGCGCACAAGACCGGACGTAACAAAGAGAGTTGCGTGAAAGGTGCGAGAGGTCTATGACTCGTAACATAACGAGTTGCGAGAGTGTTGCATGGATCGATATGACGCCATTGTGGTCGGCGGTAGCTTCGCCGGACTGTCTGCGGCGATTATGCTGGCACGCGCGCGGCGTCGGCTCCTGCTGATCGACGCCGGTCGGCCGCGCAACCGCTTCGCCGCGGCCTCACATGGCTTCCTGGGTCAGGACGGCGTGGCGCCGGCGGAGATCATGCGGGAGGGGCTGACCCAGCTCTCTCGCTATCCCACTGTCGACTTCGTCCATGCCGAGGCGCTGACGGCTGCGCTGGATGAGGAGGGCGCGTGGCTGACCCTGTCTGACGGCGCAGTAGTGCGGGCGCGCAAGTTGATCCTGGCGACCGGGGTGGCCGATCACCTGCCGCTGGAGTCCATGCGTCCGCGCTGGGGCGTGAGCGTCCTGCACTGTCCCTATTGCCATGGCTATGAAGTGCGGGACCGAAACCTGGCCGTGATCGCCAATGTCCCGGAGGCCGCGCACCAGGCGTTGCTTTTACCGGACTGGGGTCCGACGACCTTTTATACCCAAGGGGTGTTCGAACCCTCGCCGGAGGAGGCGGCGCAGCTGGCCCAACGCGGCGTGGAGATCGAACGCACGCCGGTGGTCGAACTCCTCGGGGAGGGGGCAGAGACGCGCAGCCTGAGGCTGGCTGACGGTCGGGAGGTCCCGGCCGGAGCGGTCTTCACCGCGCCCAAGACACGCATGGCCAGCCCGCTTGCAGAACAGCTCGAATGCGCCTTCGCAGACGGGATGACGGGGCCTTACATACAGGTCGACGAGACGCAGCAGACGAGCCTTGCCGGCGTCTTCGCGGCCGGCGACGCGGCCTCGCCGATGTACAACGCCACCTTCGCCTCTGCCGCCGGCGTCATGGCGGGTGTCGCCGCCCACCGGGCCCTGGTTCTTGAGGCGGCCGCGGCATGAACGGCTTCGATGATCCCGCGGCGGTCGCCCGCTACACAGACAATCCGCCCCGGCTCGTGCCGGGCTTCGCCGACCTGCAGAAGATGACGCGGCTCTTGCTGGCCGAGACGGCGTCAGCCGACGGTCGGATCCTGGTCGTCGGAGCGGGAGGCGGGCTGGAGCTCAAGGTCTTTGCAGAGGCCGAGCCCGACTGGCGCTTCGTGGGCGTCGATCCCTCCGCCGAAATGCTGAAGCTCGCACGGCGGACGCTGGGCGCTTTGGCGGAGCGCGTCGACTGGCACGAAGGCTATATCAGCTCGGCGCCGGAAGGACCCTTCGACGGCGCTTCATGTCTGCTGGTCCTGCACTTCGTGCGCGCCGAAGAGCGGGCCGCCATGCTTGCGGACATACGGCGTCGGCTCAAACCCGGGGCTGCTTTCGTGATGGCGCATCACAGCATGCCGGATGGGCCCGAGCGAAACCTCTGGTTGGACCGGCTTGAGGCTTTCGGCAACGCCAACGGTGTCTCGTTCGACACGACGAACGGCGGGGCGCGGGTGTTGGGGGAGCGGCTGCCGATGATGTCGCCTGAGGCGGATGCCGATCTGCTGCGCGTGGCCGGCTTCGTTGATCCACAGATGTTCTACGCCGCCCTGACTTACCGAGGGTGGATCGCGAGAGCCTGACGACAATGTCGCCTTCCCGGCACGAAGCCGATGTCCAATCCTGGCGCGAAGGGGTCCGCAGTCTGACTTTCTTCTCCTGGAGGTCGGGTCACGAACACTTCGTCAGGAGAGGCCGTAGTTCAGTTGCGCGATGACCTGCGCCAGATGCGGCGTCGCGGTCGCGGTCAAAAGCAGCTCCGCACCGGCGGCGGCGGCCTGCGGACCGAAGTCCCGGATCAGATGAGCCCTCATTGCATCGGAGATACAGGATTCATCCTGGACGAACTGGGGACGCGTCAGAAGCTCGGCGGTGAAGTCATCGTCCACGGCGACGTCGCCGGACAGGTCTCCGATCCGCTCAAGGACGATCGGATAGGCGGACGGATTGCGCATGGCGTTTCCAGCCGTGAGCAGAATGCCGTCCATCAGGATGATCTTCGGCATGGTGACGATATTGAAGATCATGAAGCACGGCAGGTGCCGGACGGTGTCGGTCGCGATGACAAACACCTGTCCCTCGATGGGAAGCAGGGTGCCGCGATAACGAACGTCAGGTCCGCCGACCTCGAAGTCGAGCAGGCCTGAAGGCCCGCGTCGAATGACGCCATGTTCGTGGAAAAAGCGGCCCGGCGCGATCACCGCCGGGTGAGTGGCCCGCCAGAAGCCCTCGTACGCTTCGCCCCGAAGCTCCGAGGAGTTGCGGACGGCTTCCAGGGTCTCCGCAGGAAGGTCGATACCGGCCTGCCTGGCGCGCCCGTCGTCGCGGTTGATCCCGAACAGCGCGCTGAACTGCGTCATATCCCGCTCCCAATCCAGCATGGTCAGGCCGGGCGCCTTCGTGGCGAGGAAGCGGGTCAGACGCTCGAGATTGTGGGGCGAGGGCTGGACGCTTCCAGACGCCCAGCGCCCGACCAGCGACTTGTCGACGCCGAGTTCCGCGGCCAGTCGCCCCCGGCTCATCGACAGGGCGTTCAGCGCGAAGCTCAGCCGATCTCCAAAACCTTGCGCCATTCCCACTCTCCTGCCTGGCGAGCGTGGTGCAGGCGCGCGTTGGATGCAACCCCGGTTGCATCCATGGGCGCGGCCGGCGACGGCCCATGCATCTCACGGGTTCGCGAGCGGCCGACTATCAGGCCGCCGACCGGTGGAGTCCCGCAGGACCGCCGGTGACCACCAATCAGGAACAGGACCAACCCCATGCGCCTTCAGGCCCCCATACCCGCCAGCAGCGGCCCGGCTTCCGCCACCCGCCTTCACCATCTGCGCCGGTCGGCGTCGGTTCTCGCGCTCGCGACCGGCCTGATCGGTCTTGAAGGTCTGATGAGTCCGGCGGCCGCCGACTGCATCCTGGCCAGTCCGGGTGTTTACCAGTGTTCCGGCGCCACGCAGAACAGCCAGATAATCAACGGCGACGATCTGACCGCCACGACGGTCCCGGGTTTCTCCGTCGACACCAGCGCCAACGGGAACGGCGTCTCGTTTTCCATGGTTGGAGCCGGCCAGCTCTCCTACATCGACCTGAACGCCTCCCCGCTGACGGGCGCGGCCGTCCAGTTCAAGATCAATGGCCCTTCCGCCCTCGACGCCGGGTCGCTCGTCGTCTTCTCTGATGGTGCGATCACAGCCCACGGAGGGCCCAATGGCGGCTCGGGCTTGCTGCTCGAGAACGAGGGCGGGGGTAATGCCACGGCCGTATGGACCGGCTCGATCATCAACACTGGCGGTGCAGGCGTCAGGGCGCAGGCCGAGACAACTTCGGGCAATCTCAGTCTCACGGTCGCGGACGTGTTCGGCCAGGGCGATGGTGTCATAATTGAGCATTTCGGCGGCGGCTCGCTGGCGTTCGTCGCTCAGGGCGCCATCACAGGGGACACGAACTCCGGCCTGCGCATCATCGGCGGGCCCGCCCCCGGCGCATTTGACGTCGAGGTGGGCGAGGTCACCGGCGGGGAATGGGGCGCGCGCATCGAGAACTACGGCACGAGTTCCACCCGTTTCGTCTTTTCGGGGACGGTCACCGGCCTGACGGAAGCCGGTATCTCGGTTCTGGCCGGTCCGACGACGACCGATATCGACGTTTCCGCCAATCAGGTGAACGGCCAGACCCACGGCATCCTTGTCCAAAATCTTGGGTCGGGGGCCACCAGCATCGTCGCCACCGGGACGGTCGCCGCGGCGACGCAGTTCGGCATCCGGGGCTTCAACCAGGTCACGGCGACCGACCTGTCGATTACCGCCGCCGATGTGTTCGCAGGCGAGGGCATCGTCGCCAGCAATGACGGTACAGGCTCAACGCAGATCGTTGCGACGGGGCCGGTGGTCGGTTTCCTCGGCTCCGGGGTTTACGTCAGCAACCAGTCGAACACCCATGATCTGCTGGTGGATGTCGGGGACGTCACCGGCGCGCAACACGGGGTCGACGCTTCCAATTTTGGCGACGGGTTCACCACCGTCCGGTCAAGCGGCCGCATCGTGACCCAGACCATGCACGGCGTTAATGTCAGGACCGGTACGGACTCGACCGGGGTCGTGATCGATGTGGCGGAAGTTCAGGCTGGAGGCGCCGGCGTCTTCGCGGAGAACCACGGCGTCGGGTCGACCGTGCTCACGGCCACGGGTCAGATCACCGCCGACCTCAGCGGCGCCGTCTATGTGCTCAACGACGTCTCGACGACCGGCATCCTGATCGACGTCGCCGGCGTGCAGGGCGGCACGCACGCGACGTCGAGGGGAATCCTCGCGCGGAACGAGGGTTCGGGCCAAACCTTTATTCGCGCCAGTGGGCCCGCGTCAGGCACGCTCGCGGGGATCGAGGTGACCGACGGCGTCGCCACCACGGACCTGACGATCCAGGCCACCGACGTCGCGGGGGACATCACCGGCGTTGCGGTCAGTCACTTCGGCTCGGGCCACACGGTGGTGCAGTTGACCGGAACGGTGACCGGCGATGGGGGCCGCGGCATCGACATCGCCACCGGAACCGGATCGCAGGGCGTCGTCGTCGAGGCTGTCGACGTCTTCGGCGCCTTCACCGGCATTCAGGTGGCGCATGAGGGGTCGGCCGGGGTCTCCGTGACCGCCACGGGCGTCGTCGCCGCGGGCGAGCTCGCCGGCATCGAGGTGGAGGGCGGCGACGGGACGACGGACATCGCGGTCCAGGCGGCCACCGTCCTTGGCGGCGAGATCGGCATCCGCACCGACAACGACGGGACGGGCTCAACCTTCGTGGGGGCCACCGGCCCGGTCACGGGTTCGATCGTGGGCGTCTCGGCGGTCAACCAGGCCGGCAGCGGCGGTATGACGCTTGAGCTGAGCGACGTGACCGGCGGGACCGGGGTCGGCGCCGTGAACTTTGGCGCCGGCCTGACCGAAGTCCGGTCTGACGGCCTCGTCACCGGCGCGGCCGCGAACGGCGTCAATGTCCGGACCGGGACTGCATCCACCGGCGCCATCGTCGAGGTGGTGGATGTCCGCGCTGAACAGGACGGGATCGTCATCGACAATCAGGGGTTCGGCGCCAGCGTCATTGCGGCGACGGGAGACATTTCCGCCACGGCCGGCAGCGGCATCATGGTCATCAACGGGCTGGGGACGACCGAGATCCAGATCGACGTGACCGGCGTCGCCGGCGGCGACCGCGGCATATGGGCGACCAGCCAGGGCGACGGCGGCGTCTATGTCAACGCCGCCGGACCGGTGACGGGGACGGATTTCGGCATCCTTGCCGGGATCGGCGCCAATGGCGCCAATGTGTTTGTCAACGCCGCCGATGTGCTCAGCGCGGGCAACGGTATCATCGCCGAGAATGAGGGCGACGGCTTCACCTTCATCACGTCCACGGGAACAGTCGTCGGGAGCCAAGAGACGGCCATCCGGGCTTCGGCCGGCGTCGACACCTTCAATGTCGTCATCGACGCGAACAACGCCTCGGGCGGCCTGAGCGGCATCTCGGCCGTCAGCTTCGGCCTCGGCCCGGTCGAGATCACGACGCGTGGCGTGGTCGAAGGCGGTGTCCAGGGCATCGAGGCCTACTCGGAAAACCGGGAAGTCACCATCGTCAACGAAGGGACCGTCAGGAACGCTTCGGGATTGGCCCCCGATCGGGCGATCAGCGCTGTCGGAGAGTCCGTTGGCATTTACAACAACAATCTGCTCGTCGGGGAGGTCGCCGTGCTCGCGGACGCCAGTCTCCTGCTGAACACCGGCGCCTGGCAGACGGCGGGCGGGACCAGCACCTTCGCCGGAGGGGACGACTCTTTCTTCAACCAGGCCGGAGCCGTCGTTCTGGCGGGCATGTCCGCCGGCGGGGCTGAGACGACCAACTGGTCGGGGCTGGAGTTGTTCATGAATTTCGGCCGCCTGCAGATGATGGACGGTGGCGCGGGCGATACGCTGGACACCTCCGCCGACGTCGTTTTCGGGGACGCATCGGAACTGACCGTCGACATCGGCGCGGCCGGCATGGTGGATCGCTTCCGCACCACGGGAGCCGTCGAGATCGTGGAAGGCAGCGCGCTGACCGTCAACATGGCCCAGTTGCCGGTCCTCAACGGTCAGCACGTCGTCGTCGAGGCCGCCGGCGGCGTGACCGGCGAGTTCGTCTTCGAGGACCAGATGCTGACGGCCTTCGCCGGCCTGCGGGATGGCTATACGGCGACGACCGCCTTCGTCGAGTTCGCGCAGCTCCGCGATCTTGTCGATGCGGCGATCACCCCCAACCAGACGGAGACCGCCGCAGCCGCGGACAGCCTGCCCGACGGGAATGCGCTCAAGGACGCACTCATCCTGCTGCCGGACGACGCGACAGCCATCGACGCCTTCGACCAGCTATCGGGCGAGATCCATCCCTCGGCGCGGACCGCCGCCGTTGAGGCGAGCCGCATGCCGCGGGACGCCGTGCTCGACCGGCTTGGGGAAAAGACCCGAGGCTCTTCGGCATGGGCCCGCGTCTACGGAAGCACAGGTCAGAGCGACGGCGACTATAACGCCGCCCGCATGGATCGTGATCTCCAGGGCTTCGTGGTCGGCGCCGATCACGCCGTGGGCGACGCCCTCACGATCGGCTTTGCCGCCAGCACGTCGAAGACGGACATCGACATCGACCGTCGCAACAGCGAGGGCACGGTGGAGACGGTCGAGGGTCTGGCCTATGTCGGCGCCCGCTTCGGCGACTGGCGTGTGGCCGGCGGCGTCGGCTATGCGGAGACGTCCATGGAGACGCGACGCGAGATCGCCTTCCCGGGCGTCGCGGCCGCGGCCACGGCGGATTACGACGGCTCCCTGCTGCAGGGGTTCGTCGAGGCGGGTTACCGCTTCGCCGCCAGCGGCGGTCATGCCGAGCCGTTCGCCAACCTGACCGCGATCCAGGTCCGCACCGAGGCCTTCGGCGAACAGGGCGGGGGCGCGGCCGGGCTCGCGGGCGAAGAGGCCCGCGACGACGCCCTCGTCTCCACCCTGGGACTGCGGTTCCAGACCAATCCGACGGGAGCGCTGTCTCTGGGCGGCTCGGCCGGCTGGCGGCACGCATGGGGCGACGTCGATCCGGCGGGCCGACATGCGTTCGCCGGCGGCGCGCCCTTCACGGTGCTGGGCGCCGCCCGGTCCGATGACGCGGCATTCGCCCGCGTCGAGGCCCGGTGGCGCCTGTCGCCCGCCATGTCGATCGGCCTCGCCTACGACGGGACCCTCGGGACCGGCGGCGAGGATCACGCCATCACCGGAGGCTTCAAGGTCGTCTTCTGACGACCGGACCTTCGGGCGGCCAGGTCCGTTCCTGAACCTGGCCGGCTCCCCGGACGGCGAAAGCCGTCCGGGGAGTTTGATCAGGACCATCACCCATTTGGCAGCGTCGTCAGCGTTCGCGCCCATGAACGTCGGTTCTCCGCCGCCAGGTCGGGCCCGTCTATTCAAAACGGCATTCGGCCCGAGGGGCCAGGGCGAGGCATGCCGTCTGGAAGCCGGCGCTGTCCGGACGCCGTCCATCGCCGATCCATTGTTCCAGAGCCGCCAGGCCGGTCAGGTATCCTCCGTCGGCCAGCTTGCTGTGCTGGTCCTCGTCCGTCGCCGCCTGCGCCAGCAGATGGGACCGTCCCGCGGCCCGCACGATCGCGGCGTAGATGGCCTCGGAGCGGTAGCTGACGGTCGGGTCGTGCCGGGCGTGCACGGTCAGGGTCGGCAGCACGATCAGGCCGGACAGGTCGGAATCATACGCCAGCTGCGCCACGGCGTCGGGATCGGCCGTGAACCGCTCCACCCCGGCGTTCAGGGCCTCGTCGTCGGACGAGCCGCGGTAGACAGTGGTGCTGTTGTCGAACGGATTTCGGCCGCCGAGACGGACCTGGACCAGATCCTGGAACAGGAAGGTCGCCCACGACAGGTGGCTGACCAGCTGCTCTTCCTTCACGCCGGTGACGGCGAGGATGTCCTGCAGCCGCCGCGCCTCGGCCGGGGTCCGGTCGCGGGCCGCCTTGTCGATCCCGGTGCAGGCCTCGACCCGCTGGCGCAGCTCGGCCCGGGTCATCTCCACGCCCGCCGGCAGCCCCTGCCAGACCGGATAGGCCGGCTCGTCCGGACCCGGATGGTTGCGGCAGTAGAACTGGTAGACCGCCCTCAGGCCGGCGCGGAATTGATAGGCGCGCGTGCCGCCGGAGACGACGCCATTGGTGATCAGCACCCCGTCGTAATTGCGCCCGCCTTCCATATCCAGGGCGTACAGTTCGGAGGCCTTGGCCGCGACATTGCCACCCCACGACTGGCCATGCAGGATCGTGCGCTCCGGCCGGCCGAACCGGCGCCAGAAGATCTCGCGGCTGTTGTCGGCATCCTCGGCCGCCATGCGCACGCCATAGCCGCCGCGCCGATAGGTCGAGCCGATCCAGGCATAGCCCTGGCGCACCATGACAGAGAACCGGTCCAGGTCCTCGAGCGGATCGGCCGCCTCCGGGGTGCCCATGCGCGGGCCGCCATGGGCGTGGACGATCAGCCGGCGGTTCCAGTCGGCCGGCATGGCGATGACGTACCAGGCCCCGTTGGCGTCGCGGCCGGACAGGCAGCTGACGCCCGCGCCCACCGTCTCGGGGCAGTGGACCGGCGTGGTGCCGGCCGCCGGATCATCCGCCCGCGCAGGATCGGCTCCCGTCAGCAGCAGGGCGGCGATCAGGGCGAGCGGACGGATCATGGGGCTTCCCTTCGAAGCGGCGGCGCGGACGCAAGACCCGCGCCGCCGTGGTCTCAGAACGACTTGGCGATATTGACGTACCACGACCGGCCGTAGGGCCGTTGAACCGAGCCGAGGTAGCCGTTCTCGGCCAGCGACGGTCCCTCGTCGGTCAGGTCGCGGACGCCGATCCGCAGGGTCGCGCCGGAGGCCGGGCCGAGGTTCTCGAACTCGTACTGGCCGTACAGATTGGCGACCATCTGGCTGCCCACCACCCAGGGCTGGCCGGTGTCGCTCAGCAGGCCGGTCTGCTCGACCTCGCTGACATACTGGGTCGACAGGCCCGCGCGCCACGGACCGCTGCGCCAGATGAAGGTGGTCGACACCTTCCACTCCGGCCGGCCGTTCTGCGCAATGAGCTGGCTGGAGTCGGGCAGCGGCGTCAGCGGATCGATCACCCCGGCCTCGCGCGCGGCGTAAAGGGTGTCGATGATGTCGCCCGGCTCACGCGAGAACTCCAGCAGCTGCGAGGCGTTGGCGCGGAAGATGAAGGTGCCCCATTCAGTGCCGCGTTTGGCCCACGAGAAGCCGTAGTCCATCCCCTCTGCGGTCTGCGGCAGCAGGTTGATGAACCGGTCGTTGACCGAGACCACCTCGCCGACCGGCGCCAGGCCGGAGCCGTCGAACAGCAGCACGTCGTCGGCGTCCGGCGCGTCGCGCACCACATTCGGATTGGACCCGCCCTCGATGCGGTTCAGATAGTCGAGGGCCAAGGCCGCCTGGGCCCCCAGCAGGCCGACGATCTGCTCCTGCTCGATCTTCCAGCGGTCGATGGTGAGGGTGAAATCGCCCCAGCCCTCGGGCGTGAACCGCGGTTGGAACACCACCCCGTAGGACTGGTTGGTGCTCTCCTCGGGCTCCAGATCGGGGTTGCCCGCCACCAGCAGGGAGGCGCTGGCGCTCTGCCCGCACTGGGCCATCGAGGCGATCGTGCCGGCCCGCAGGGCGGGCTCGCAGCGATAGTAGTCGGTGCCGCCGGCGAGGCGGGCGTACTGGGTGGCGTTGACCTGCTCCAGATTGGGGGCGCGGAAGCCTTCCGAATAGGAGCCGCGCAGCCGCAGGCCGTCGATCACGTCCCACGCCACCGCAACCTTCGGCTTGGCCACCGAGCCGAAGTCGGAATACTCCTCGAACCGCCCGGCCAGCTGCATGTCGAGGCTGTAGACCAGCGGGATGTTCATTTCCGGCGAGACCAGCGGAACCGCGAACTCGACGAAGGCCCCGGCGACGGTGCGGTGACCGCGGGTGTCGGGATTGGGGCTGACCGCCGAGACGTTGGACAGATTGGTCTGGCCGCTGACCGCGTCGGTGAAGGTGTAAGTGCCGTCGACATTCTCGTCGCGGTCGTCGAGCTGGGTCTCGCGTCGGAACTCGGCCCCGAAGGCCACGCCCACCGGCCCGCCCGGAAGCTGGAACAGGTCGTTGCGCGACATCTTGAAGTCGGCCTGGGTCAGGGTGGTGCGCGAGAAGCGGCGCATCTCGAAGACGATGGCGTCGATGGCCGCCTGGGACGAGGGCGAGCAGTCGCCATAGCTGGTCGTGTCGACGCAGCCACCGCCGAACGGATTGTAGGCGTCCGGCGTCGACAGGCCGAGTTGCTGCTGCAGCGCCGTCATATTGATGTTGGGCGAAATATCCTCGGCCTCGGCGACCGAATAGAGCAGCGCCGACTCCCAGTCATAGCCGCGCCACTCGCCGCGCAGTCCGCCGAGGAAGCGCGACTGGAAATTCTTGACCGTCACCTCCTGGAAGCCGGTGTCGACGTAGCGATAGTTCTCCAGCAGGATCGGCAGGCCGGCGGCCGGCACATTGGTCAGGTTCGGCAGGCGGTTGGGATTGGCCGAGCCGTCCGCGAAGGTCACCGGGCCGAACGGGTTGAAGTAGTTGCTCGCCGGAATCCAGATGTCGTTCAGATTGACCACCGGCGGCTGGATCGCCCGGCTCTCGGCTCCATAGAAGCCGATCTCGCCGAAGGCCGTGATCGTCGAGGTCAGGTCATAGTGGCCGGTCAGGAAGACGTTGGTCCGTTCGAGCGCCGAGCGCACCGTGGTGCCGTGTCGGGTGTCGTACCTCAGCTCGCGGATGTCGCCATTGTACGAGCCGTTGCCCTGCACGAGGCAGACGCCGTTGTTGAAGTCGACGCCGGCGCAGCCGATGCTTTCCGGCTGGTAGTGGAAGGCGCCCGCGGCCGTCGCGACGATCACGCCGTTTGAGCGCGGCCGCAGCGCCGTCGTGCTGCCCGGCGTGCTCAGCCGCGCCCAGGGGGTGTGCGAGGACCGGCCATCCGGAACGGTCGAGGTCTCATAGCCCAGCTGGTTGGCGAAGAAGGGCCGCAGGTCGTCGCT
This sequence comes from Brevundimonas sp., assembly GCF_046295595.1. Taxonomy (GTDB): domain Bacteria; phylum Pseudomonadota; class Alphaproteobacteria; order Caulobacterales; family Caulobacteraceae; genus Brevundimonas. The sequence goes on from NZ_JBKBMX010000013.1 coordinate 77,496, forward strand.
GAAGGTGAAGTCCTGGTCCTCGGTCATCAGCGCCGTGCGGTCGCTGTAGTTGGCGAACAGGGACAGGTTGCCGCGATCGAAATCCTTGCCGGCGAAGATATTGGCCTCGAACTCGCGCAGGCTCGTGCCCTCGGCGCCGCCGTATTCGGCCTCCATGGTCAGGCCGTCGAAATCGTCCCGCAGCACGGTGTTGACCACCCCGGCCACCGCGTCGGCGCCGTAGATGGCGGCCGCGCCGTCCAGCAGCACCTCCAGCCGTTCCAGACCCGAGACCGGGATGGCGTTGGAATTGTAGCTCAGCACCGGCACCGTGCCGGTGTCCGACGTGCCTTGGCTGGTCGGGTGCTGGACCAGCCGCCGGCCGTTCAGCAGCACCAGGGTGTTGCCCACGCCGAGCGAGCGCAGATTGACCGAATTGACGTCGCCGCGGGCCGAGTTGCTGGTCTGCGGGCCGTTGGACGCCTCGAACAGCACATCGCCCATCTGCGGGATCGAGCGCATCAGGTCGTCGCCAGAGGCGGCGCCGATGGCGTCGATCTGTTCCTGGTCAAACACCACCACGGGCAGGGCGGCGGTGGTGCTGGCGCCGCGGATCTGCGAGCCGACGACGACGATGTCCTCGACCGCGGCGGCCTCCTGCGCCGGGTCGGCGGGCGGCGTCTGCGGCGTCGTCGACTGGGCTGAAGCCAGGCCGGCGGACGCCAGCAGGGCCAGGGCGCCGGCGCCCCCCAGAAGCGCGATGCGGTGAACGGTCCTCATGATCTCTTTCCTCCCTCTTTGTTTTCGGCCGTTCAGTCGGCCGTTATGACGTCCTTGTCCCCCGGGCCCGCGGCGGGGTCCGGCGGCGCGGCCAGCTTGCCGGCCGGCGAACCGAGGGCTGCGTGCAGCGCCTCGCGGTCCAGCTCGCCCTCCCAGCGGGCGACCACCAGGGTGGCCACGGCGTTGCCGACGAAATTGGTCAGCGCCCGGCACTCGCTCATGAAGCGGTCGATGCCGAGGATCAGCGCCATGCCGGCGATCGGCACGGTCGGCACCACCGCCAGCGTCGCGGCCAGGGTGATGAAGCCGGCTCCGGTGATGCCGGCGGCGCCCTTGGAGCTGAGCATGGCGACCAGCAGCAGCAGGATCTGGTCCTGCAGGCTGAGGTCGATGTTCATCGCCTGGGCGATGAACAGGGCCGCCATGGTCATGTAGATGTTGGTGCCGTCCAGATTGAACGAATACCCGGTCGGCACGACCAGGCCGACGACCGAGCGGGGCGCGCCGGCGCGCTCCAGCTTCTGCATCAGGCTGGGCAGGGCCGCCTCCGACGAAGAGGTGCCGAGCACCAGCAGCAGCTCTTCCTTCAGATAGCTGATCAGGCGGAAGATGGAGAAGCCGTTGGCCCAGCAGACGGCGCCGAGGATGCCCAGCACGAAGATCAGCGAGGTCAGGTAGAAGGTGGCGATCAGCAGGGCGAGGTTGGCGATGGCGCCGATGCCATAGGCCCCGATCGTGAAGGCGAAGGCCCCGAAGGCCCCGACCGGCGCCGCCTTCATCAGGATGGCGACCAGTTTGAACATGATCTGGCTCAGCGAATCCAGCGCCCGGTGAACCGGCGCGGCGGCGTCGCCGACGATGGCCATGGCGATCCCGAACAGGATGGCCACGAACAGGACCTGCAGGATGTTGCCCTCGGCGAAGGCGCTGACGAGCGTCGTCGGAATGATGCTGGTCAAGAAGCCGACGATGGTCGTCTCATGCGCGGCCGAGGCGTATTGCGCCACGGCCCCCGCGTTCAACGTCGCCGGGTCGATGTTCAGCCCGCGGCCGGGCTGGACCACATTGGCGATCACCAGGCCGATGATCAGGGCCAGGGTCGAGAAGAAGAAGAAATAGCCGAAGGCCTTGGCCGCGACCCGGCCGACCTTGCCGAGGTCGCGCATGCCGGCGATGCCGGTGGCGATGGTCAGGAAGATCACCGGGGCGATGATCATCTTCACCAGCTTGATGAAGGCGTCGCCCAGCGGCTTCAGGCTGGCGCCGAACTCGGGCCAGAAATGGCCGACGGCGCCGCCCGCCAGAATGGCGAGCAGGACCATGAAATACAGGCTGCGGTAAAACGGCCGACGCGCGACGGGCGCACCTTCGGCGGCGACGGGTTGAAGCACACGACCTCCCAGGAGCCTCTGGCTCCGATCTTCGCTTCGCTGTCTGATGCAGCGACTGGCCCCAGTATCAGAATGCCGCGACGCCGCTCACAAGGGCGCGCGCCAGACAGACAATACTACTGAAATATCTGATTATTTTTCTCCGTGCCGTGCCGCGCAGCACGGGACCGTGCGGATATCCACACACGTGCCATGGACATCTGTGCGAAAACTCGCATGGTCGGGCATGGGCAGGATTCTGGTGGGCGACGCGGGCCAGTGGCGGGTGTTCACGGCGGTCTGGCTGGGGCTGGCGATCCTGGCCGTGTTTCTGGCCGGCGAGGCGGCCCGCCGCGACGCCGAGGCCGCGGCCCTGCGTCAGGCCTCGACCGCCGGCGCCCTGCACGCCGCCGTCCTGCGCAGCGAGCTGGAGCGGCACCGGTCCCTGCCCCTCGTCCTCGCCCAGGATCCGGACCTGCTGGCCCTGCTCGAAAGTCCCGAGCGGAGCGATGTCGACCGGCTGAACGCCAAGTTCGAGCGTCTCGCCGACGAGGTCCGCGCCGCCGCCATCTATGTGCTGAACGCCGACGGCATCGCCCTCGCGGCCAGCAACTGGCGCGAGCCGACCAGTTTCGTCGGCACCGACTATCGCTTCCGCCCCTATCACGAGGACGCCATGCGGGCCGGTCAGGCCGCTTTCTTCGCCCTCGGCACGGTCAGCGGCCGCCCGGGCCTGTATCTGTCGCGCCGGGTCGACGACGCCGCCGGTCAACCGCTCGGCGTCATTGTCGCCAAGGTCGAGTTCGACGCCCTCGAGGCCGATTGGCGCAAGTCCGGCGAGCCCACCTGGGTCGCCGACGACAACGGGGTGGTGTTGATCACCACCGTCCCCGAATGGCGTTTTCACACCACCAAGCCGCTCACTCCCGACGAACGCCGGCGGCTCGCGGCCGAGCAGACCTCCGGCGCGGCCCTGCTCGCCGACCTGCCGCTGCAGCCGCGCCCATCGGGCCTGGTCCGCGTCGCGGCCAATATCCCGTCCGGCCTCTACGCCAGCGCCACGGACACCCTGCCGGACATCGGCTGGACCGTGCATCTGCTCGCCCCGGCCGGCGAGGCCATCGACCGGGCGGTGGCCACGGCGCGCATGCTGGCCCTGCTCAGCGTGGCCCTGCTCGCCGGGCTGACCGGCGTCCTGCTACGCCGACGCCAGCGGGCGGCGATCCGCGCCGTCGAGGCCAAGTCGGCCCGCATCGAGCTGGAGCAGCGCATCGACGCCCGCACGACCGAACTGCGCGCCGCCAACGCCCGGCTGAACCACGAAATCGAGGAACGCCAGCGCGCGGAGAAGAGCCGCCAGTCCCTGCAGGACGACCTGATCCAGGCCAACAAGCTGGCCACTCTCGGCCAGATCGCCGCCGGGGTGGCGCATGAGATCAACCAGCCGATCGCCGCCATCCGCACCCATGCCGACACCGCCGCCCTCTATCTGGAGACCGAAGACAACCCCGCCGCCCGACGCTCGCTGGCCAGCATCGCCGGCCTGACCGAACGGGTCGGCGCCATCACCGACGAGCTCAGGGCCTTCTCGCGCAAGACCCGCTCGGAGACCGTCGCCGTCGGCGTCGAGGCCGCCCTCGAGGGCGCGCTGCTGCTGGTCGGCGCCCGGATGCGCGAGACCGGCGTCAGGCTCGTCCACCAGCCCGCGCCGCCCGACCTCGCCGTCATGGCCGAGCGAAACCGGCTGGAGCAGGTCGTGCTCAACCTGCTGCAGAACGCCATCGAGGCCCTGCGCGACACGCCCGACCCGACGATCTCGCTGGAGGTCGGGACGAAAGGGCGCCGGGTCGTCATCCGCGTCGCCGACAACGGCCCCGGGGTCGCGCCCGAGGTGCGCGAACGGCTGTTCACCCCCTTCACCACCGACAAGCGCGACGGCGTCGGCCTGGGCCTCGTCATCAGCCGCGACATCGTCGCCGGCTTCGGCGGCGAGCTGACCCTCGAACCGACGCCCCGCGGCGCCGCCTTCGTCGTGCGACTGATGAGGGCGAAATGAGCTTCAGGACGCTGAACCGGATCGTGCTGGTCGAGGACGACGACGCCTTCCGCGAGGCGCTGACCGAACGGCTCGGCCTGGGCGGCCTCGAGGTCTCGGCCTTCGCCTCGGCGGAGGCGGCGCTGAAGATGCTGGGCCCCGCCTTCGAGGGGGTGGTGGTGACCGACCTGCGCATGCCGGGCATGGACGGCCGCGCCCTGGTCGAACGGCTGACCGCCCTCGACCCCGACCTGCCGGTGGTGATGATGACCGGCCACGGCGACATCGCCGAGGCGGTCGACGCCATGAAGCGCGGCGCCTACGACTTCCTCGCCAAGCCGTTCGCGCCTGAGCGGCTGATCGAGAGCCTGCGTCGCGCCCTCGACAAGCGCGCCCTGGTTCTCGACAACCGCCGCCTCGCCGCCCTGTCGACGGAGGGCGAGTGGTCGATCCCGCTCAGCGGCGACAGCCGTTCGGTCGAGGCCCTGCGCGCTGCGATCCGGCGACTGGCCGACGCCCGCGTCGATGTGCTGATCGAGGGCGAGACCGGCGCCGGCAAGGAGGCGGTGGCGCGCGCCATCCACAACGCCGGCCCCCGTCGACCGCGCCCGTTCGTCGCCGTCTCCTGCGCCGCCCTGCCCGAGACCGGCCTTGAACCCCTGCTGATGGGGCACGCCGCCGGCGCCTTCCCCGGCGCCCTTCACCGGCGCGAGGGCCAGATCGAACAGTCGCATCAGGGCACCCTGTTCCTCGATGAGATCGACCTCGCACCCCGCGCCGCCCAGCTGTTGTTGCTGCGTGTGCTGGAGGAGCGCGAGGTCCTGCCCCTCGGGGCGATGGAGCCGCATGCCCTCGACCTGCGCATCCTCGCCGCGACCAAGGACGACCCGGTCGAGGCGGTGGCCCGCGGCGACCTGCGCGAGGACCTCTACTACCGCCTCAACGTCGTCCGTCTGCGAACCCCGCCCTTGCGCGAGCGGCGCGAGGACATCCCGATGCTGTTCGCCCGCTTCCTTGGCCGGGCCGCCGACCGTCTCGGCCGCGACATTCCGCTGATCGACGACGCCATCCGTCGCCGGTTGCTGGAGCACGACTGGCCCGGCAATCTGCGGGAACTGGCCAATTACGCCAGCGAGGTCGCGGTTGGTCTGGCGTCGGCGGAACCGGAGCCGTCGCCGGACATCGGGTTGGCCGGTCAGGTCCAGAACTACGAAGCCCAGCTGATCCGTGAGGCCCTGAGCCGCCACCGGGGCGACATCCGCCGCGTCACCGCCGCCCTGCGGATTCCTCGCAAGACGCTGTATGACAAGATGAACCGCCACGGGATCGTGCCGGCGCATCATCGCTCGGAAGAGTCCGGTTGACCGCGCCAATCCCCGAACCTTCGCCGGGTCCGAATTCCGCACGGCTTCAGTCGCGCGAGGCCTGTCCCGTCGGGCGGCCAGTCTCGCACCGGAGCGCAAGCGCCCGGTAGTCGGCGGGCGAGACGCCGTAGCGGGCGGCGAACAGCCGGCGCAGGGTTCGCGGCTCGCGGAAACCACAGGCCAAGGCGACCGCCTCGATCGAACGCCCGGGCGCGCGCACCAGCATCTCGGCGGCGGCCTTCAGCCGGCGGTTGCGAATCCGCTCCATCAGGCCGTCGCCGCCCTCGAACAACCGGTAGAGCTTGGAGCGGGAGACGCCGACCGCGCGGGCCACCACTGCCGGGGAAAAATCGGGATCCGTGAACCGGCTTTCGATCAGACGACCGGCCCGCCAGTCGGCCGCCAGGTCCAGCGGAGGTGCGGCCTTTACCGCCCCCGACAGGGCGTCGAGCGTCTGCTTCAGAACTTGCAGGAACAGCAGCAACTGCTGCGGCGCCGCCTCGTCGGCGATGCTCCCCGCCCGCAGGGCCGGGGCGCACAGACAGTCGAACGCCGCGCGCGCCTGATGCGCCGGGATGACCATCCCGTGCCAGCGCCACAGATCAGGAATGACGCTCTCGGCCACGGCGCGCGGAATACTGACGCTTATGGCCTCGCCATTGCTGGATATCTGCCGGTGCGGCAGGCCGAAGTCGCCGATGATCAGGTCGCCCGGGCCGCCCCGGAACGCCCGCCCGGCGGCCTCGCCGGCGGCCGAACAGCCGACGCAGGCCATGATGCCGTAGTGATCGATATAGTCCCGCCGCGCCCGCCGCCCGTCCCGCTCATAGGCCAGGCCAGTCATGTCGCGGGCGTGGATCAGCGGCGCCGGACCCAGGGCGTAGGTGGTGATGTCCGCCCAGAACCGACCCGGTTCGCGACTGTCCATGATCGGCGCGAGACTGGGCCAGCCCCGGCAGCGCCAGGCCTCGTACCGGTCCTCGGGCCGGAAGACAGCGGTGTCGAAGCGCAGACCGATCATGAGGACATCCTCCCCGGACGCCAACGTTCGTCAAGTCGCCCTGTTGGGGAACATCTCGTTGAATTGGGACGGGTTGTCCGCTCCCGTCGCGCGAACCGAGTAGCGCAACGGAGATCGAAGGTTATGGCTTGCCGGTCGGACCAGGGGCTCCGGCCGGACAGGTCCGAAGTCGAGTGGGGGCGTCATGCGCAGCGGTGGTGTTTCGGCGGGTCGCATGGAGCGAGTCGCACAGGTGGTTCAGGCGCTGGCGACGGCGGTTCGCGCCGGCCGGAGCCTGAGTCCCGACGAGGCGCGCGCGGCCCTTTGCGAAGTCGAACGCCTGATCGATCTGCTCGAAATTCGCCACGGCGCCGACGCCCCCGCGTTGGCGAGCGCGCTGCGCAACCTGCACGCCGCCCTCGGCGCCCGCGGTGAACAGACCGCCGTGCCCGGCCCGGATGTCGCCGCGCGCGCGGCCGGTCGTCGGTTCCGCGCCACGCTCGGCCGGGTCGTCGCCGTTCTGGCCGCCGGGGCCGCCCTGTCGGCGCCCATGGCTGTCGCCGCCCAGGAGCGGGTTTACACAGGCCCGCTGCCGGGCGGAGTGTCGACGGGCGCGGCGACCGGCGAGCGGATCGTGGTCCGCGACGTCGACGGGCCGATCACCCCCGGCGCCGGCTCCTCCGGCCTTCGCATGGCCGGCGACGGCGGGACGGGCGGCGACGGTTCGAACTCCTCCCTCACCAACACCGACGACGGCGGCGCCGGCGGCAATGGCGGCGGCGGCGCCAGCTTCGAGGTCGCGATCGATCTGCAGGGTTCGTCGATCGCCGCCCGGGACGCGGCCGGCGTGCTGCTGACCGCCCGCGGCGGCGCGGCGGGCGAGGGCGGCTATGACGACGCGGTGCTGTCGGCGGTGGGCGGACGCGGCGGCGCGGGCGGCACGGGCGGCTCGATCAACGGCGGGTTCTCGGGCGATGTCACCGTCGACGGCGCCTATGGACCGGCCATTCGCGTCGATCTGAACGGCGGCGACGGCGGATCCGGCGGCGAGGCGGAGGCCATCGCGGCGCGCGGCGGCGTCGGCGGCGCGGGCGGCAATGGCGGTTCGGGGGTATTCAACCTGGCCGGCGATCTGGTCACGCGCGGGCTCGGCTCGGTCGGGATCTTCGCCACGGCGGACGGCGGCGCCGGCGGCGGCGCCGGCGACAGCGACGGGGTCGGCTCCACCGATGACAGCGACGGCTTCGGTCGCGCCGGCGGGCAGGGCGGGCGCGGCGGCCTGCTGGACATCGACTTCGACGGTTCGATCCAGACCGACGGAACCTTCGCCTCCGGCCTGGCCGCCCTGTCGCGCGGCGGTCAGGGGGGGCGCGGCGGCTCGGCCGGCTCGGTCAACGCCGCCGGCGGACGCGGCGGAAACGGCGGCGATGGCGGTGCCGTCCGGCTCCAGGCCGACGGCGCGATCCAGACCTCGGGCGACGACGCCGGCGGCGTGGTGGCGGTCTCGGCCGGCGGCCAGGGCGGGCGCGGC
>NZ_JBKBMX010000014.1:0-82956 GCF_046295595.1 Brevundimonas sp.
GCGGCGGCCCGACGCCGCCGCCCTCGCCGCCCTGCCCGCGGCCGCGGCCGCCCTGCCCGAGATCGGCAGCCTCGCCGGTGGCGGTCGGGCCGCCACGCCCGAGGCCATCGCCGCCCTGAAGCCGCGGCTGGTCATCGACTACGGTGACACCGGTCCCGAACACCAGGACCTGGCGACGCGCATGAAGACCCGGCTCGGCGTCGACTGGCGGCTGATCGACGGAAGCCTGGCCCACATCCCCGCTGCCCTGCGCGAAGCCGGCCGCCTGCTCGACGCCCGGCCCCGGGCCGAGGCCCTGGCCGAGCTCGCGGACCGGGTGGTCGAGCGCTGGCGGTCCGCCCCGCAGGGTTCCGCCTTCTACTACGCCCGCGGCGCCGACGGGCTGGAGACCGGCTTCCGCGGCGCCCTCGCCACCGAGGTGCTGGAGGGCGCCGGCTGGACCAATGTCGCCGAGGGCTCGCGCGACATCGGCCGCGTCACCCGCGAGCAGGTCGTCGCCTGGGACCCCGAGGTGATCGTCACCCTCGACGAGGCCTTCGCCAGGGCGGCGGCGCGGGACCCGGTGTGGCGCCGGCGGCCCGGCGGCGATCGGCGCGGCATCCTGTTGCTGCCGTCGACGCCGTTCGGCTGGATCGACCGCCCGCCATCCGTCAACCGTCTGCTCGGCTGCGCCTGGCTGGCCGACCCCCACGCCAATTCGCTGGAGCTGACCCTGCTCGGCCGTCGCCTGTATGGCCTCGCCCCGGTCGAGACGCCCAGCCCGCGATGGGTTCGCTGAGCGCCCTGCGAAGATGGGGGGCGCCCCTGGCCCTCGCCGGCCTGGCCTTGCTCGGCGCGATCGCGGTGCTGGCCACCGGTCCGCTCGCCGCCTCGCCGGCCGCCCTGCTCGCCGCCGCCTTCGGCCCCGGCCCGCCCGAGGCCGAGCTGGCTCTCGCCCTGCGCGGTCCGCGCCTGCTCGCCGCCATGACCTGCGGCGCGGCTCTCGCCGGCGCCGGCGCCGGCTTCCAGATCCTGTTCCGCAACCCGCTCGCCTCGCCCGACCTGCTCGGCGTCACCTCCGGGGCCGGCTTCGGCGCCGCCCTCGCCCTGCTGTTCGGGGCCGGCGCCGTTCTGGTGCAGAGCGCGGCCTTCGCCGGCGGCCTCGCCACCGGCGCCCTGGCGGTGATCTGCGCCGCCCTGACCCGCAGCGGCGACGGCCGCCTCGCCCTGATCCTGTGCGGCATCGTCGCCGGCGCCCTGGCCACGGCCGGCCTCGGCCTGGTGGTGATCGTCGCCGAGCCCTATTCGCAGCTGCCGTCGATCACCTACTGGCTGCTCGGCTCCTTCACCCGCGCGACCGCCGGCGAGGCCGCCCTCGCCCTCGCCCCCGTCGGCCTCGGCGCAATCGTTCTGCTAAGCCTCGGCTTCCGCCTCGACGCCTTGTCGCTCGGCGACGAACAGGCCCGCTCGCTGGGCCTGAGCGCCGCGCCGCTGCGGCTGCTGGCCCTCGCCGCGGCCGCCCTGATGACCTCGGCCGCCGTCGCCGTGGCCGGGGTGGTCGGCTGGATCGGCCTGCTCGCCCCTCACGCCGCGCGGCGCATCGTCGGCGAGCGGGCCGGGGCCCTGATCCCCGCCGCCATGGCCGTCGGCGCCCTGTTCGCCCTGCTGATCGACCGGCTGTCGACCGCCTTCGGCCCGGCCGAACTGCCGGTCGGCCTGCTGTCCGCCGCCGTCGGCGCCCCGGCCTTCCTGAGCCTGTTCATCGCCACCTCGAGACGGACGTGAGCGCCTCCCTGCGCCTCGAAGCGCTCGTCGGGGGCCGCGCCGGCTTCCGCCTGCCTGCGCTCGACCTCGTCGCTGCCCCCGGCGAGGTCGTCGCCCTGATCGGTCCCAACGGCGCCGGCAAGACCACCCTGCTGAAGACGATCGCCGGCCTGATCGCGCCGCTGTCGGGCCGCATCGACCGTCCCGGCGCCATCGCATACCTGCCGCCGCCGGGCGCCGTCTCCGCCGGCTTCTCCGCCCTGCACCTGACCGCCCTCGGCCGCGCCGCCCGCCGTCGCTGGTCGCCCGGCCTCGGGGCCGAAGATATCGCGGCCGCTCGCGCCGCCCTGACCCGGCTCGACGTCGCCGACCTCGCCGACCGCCCGTTCGACCGCCTGTCCAGCGGCCAGCAGCAACTGGTGCTGATCGCCCGGTTGTTCGTCCAGGACGCTCCGGTCTGCCTGCTGGACGAGCCCCTGGCCCTGCTCGACCCCGCCCACGCCCGGGCCGTCGAGACGGCCGTCCGCGCCCTCGCCGCGGAGGGCCGCATCGTGCTGGCGTCCACCCACCACCTGCCCTTCGCCGCCCGCGCGGACCGGGTGCTGTCCATCGGCCCCGACTGGATCGAGGCCGCCGCGCCGGCGCAGGCGCTCACGCCGGATCGCGTCCGCGCCCTGTTCGGCGTCGAAACGCCCGGCTGTCCGTGCTGCGGTCAGGCCTTGAGTTGAGGCTCCGCTTGGCCGACGTTGCGGCCATGTCCCTGACCCGCCTGATCCCCCTCGCCGCCGCCCTCGCCCTCATCGCCGCGCCCGCCGCCGCCCAGGAGCCGACCCGCTGGTCCTTCGCCATCCACGGCGGCGCCGGCGTCATCGAGCGTGACAGCCTGACGCCGGATCAGGACGCCGCCTACCGCGCCGCCCTGCACCGGGCGCTGGCCGCCGGCTCGGCCATTCTCGCCGACGGCGGCTCCGCCCTCGACGCCATCGAGGCGGCGATCCGGATCATGGAGGACGATCCCCTGTTCAACGCCGGGCGCGGCGCGGTCTTCACCGCCGCCGGCCGCAACGAGCTGGACGCCGCGATCATGAACGGCGCCGACCGGACCGCCGGCGCCGTCGCCGGCCTGACCGCCACCCGCCATCCCATCGCCGCCGCCCGGGCGGTGATGGAGCAGTCGCCGCACGTCATGCTGATCGGCGAAGGCGCCGACACATTCGCCGCCTCGGTCGGCCTCGAACAGGTCGACCCGGCCTTCTTCTTCACCGAGCGCCGCTGGCGCGGACTGGAGAGCGCCCTGCGGCAGCAGAATCTCCCCATCCCTGCGCGGCCAGCCGGCGCGCCCGGCCCGCAGGCCGACAACGACCTACCCGAGCCGCCGCTGAACGAGCGTAAATTCGGCACCGTCGGCGCCGTCGCCCTCGACCGCCAGGGCCGGCTCGCCGCCGGCACCTCGACCGGCGGCATGACCGCCAAACGCTGGGGTCGGGTCGGCGACGTGCCGGTCATCGGCGCCGGGACCTACGCCTCCAACGCCGACGGCTGCGCCGTCTCCGCCACCGGCTCGGGCGAGTATTTCATCCGCGCCACCGTCGCGCGGGACATCTGCCACCGCACCGCCGCCGGCGCGACCGCCCAGGCCGCCGCCGAAGCCGAGATCGCCGATGTCGGCTCGATCGGCGGCGACGGCGGCGTCATCGTCATGGGTCTGGACGGAACCCCCGCCTTCGCGATGAACACTTCCGGCATGTATCGCGGCGCCGTCTCGGCCGACACGCCCGCCGCCGTGGCCATCTATGGCGACGAGGCGCTGCGCCCGTGACCGCCTCTGCCGATACGCCCCGCGTCATCGCCCCGCCGCCGCTGATCTTTCTCGGCTTCCTGCTGCTCGGCTGGCTGATCTATCGCTACGGCGCGCCGGCCGCAGGCCCGGAGGCCGCCGGCTGGCTCACCCTCGGTTTCGGTCTGGAGACCCAAGTCCGCCGCGTCGTCTCCCTGCCGCTGATCATCGGCGGCCTGCTGCTCGACGGCGCCGCCGCCGGCTATTTCCGTCGCCTCGGCACCGCGGTGGAGCCATGGAAGCCCAGCACCGTTCTGGCGACGGACGGCCTCTACCGCTTCAGCCGCAACCCGATCTATCTGGGCTTCGCCATCACCTACGCCGGGCTCGCCATCGCCATGGACAGCGTCCTCGTCCTGCTGCTGCTGCTCCCCTGTCTCTGGGTCGTCCAGCGCTTCGTCATCGACCGCGAGGAGCGCTATCTGTCGGCCCGCTTCGGCGCCGACTACGACGCCTATCGCGCCCGGGTGCGCCCATGGCTGTAGCCCCCGACCCGCGCGACGAGCTGTCGCTGATGGCGATGGAAGAGCTCGACGCCGCCTGCGCCCTGGCCTGGGTCGAGATCAAGGCCATCACCCCGTGGGGCGACAGCTTCACCGGCTTCGCCCCGTCCGGCCGCGAGGTCGAGGTCGAGCGCCGCTACCTCTGGGCCCACGAACCGGAAGGCGCGGTCTGCGTCGAGGTCGAGGTGCGCGACGTCGGCGCCCGCACCGGCGCCGAGGCCAAGGCCCTGATCACCCCCAGCTGACTCGCCGCCGTTAACCTTTACCGTTGCCAAGAGGCGCGGTCGGGGCAAGATGGCCGCTCCACGAACGGCGGTCGTTTTCGCGGGGAGCCCCATGTCATACGGCGACGACTTCGCCGGCGCCGATCCTGTCGGCGCCCCCCTCGATCCGACCATCATGATCGGGGCCGACCCCTTCTTCTGGGGCGCCGTCCTGCTCGCCCTGGGCGTCGCCGTTCTGATCGGATGGCTGGTCGGCGCGGGCTCACGCGGCCGGCAAACCGACGCCGCCCCCGCCATCTGGGCGGCGGTCGACGAGGCCGCCAAGGCCGCCATGCAGGCCGACACCGACGCCCTGCCGGCCCGCGCCGCCGGGCTGGAGCGCGTCCTGCGCGCCCGCCTCGGCAAGACCCTCGCCTTCGGCGGCGAGCTCAACAAACGCGTCAAGACGCTGGACGCCGCCCTCAAGGGCGAGACGCAAGACAAGCCCCATCCTCACCCCGCCGCCCCGGCCTCCGCCGGCCACGACGCGCCGCCGGGTCATGGCGGACACGGCGCCGGCGACCCCCATCACGGCCCATCCCCCGCCGCCGCCGCCAGCGTGACCATCGTTTCGGTCCACGCCCCGTCGGCCGCGGCCCATCCGCACCCGCACCCGCCGGAACCCGACAAGCGGCCGATGTCGACGCAGCAGCGCAACGACGCCCTGCGCCTCGCGGTCGCCGACTTCAACGACTACTGGCGGCATCGAACGGCCCGCGAGGGCGACATACGCGCCGTCGTCGCCGAACTGTCCAACCCCGGCCCGCGCCGTCCACACCTCAGTCACAGCGGCGGCGGACACCACTGACACGCGGCCTGTTTCCCCCGCGGAAGAAAGGTCCTAAGCCTTGAGTCATGAAACTCGCCTCGCTCAAGCACGGCCGCGACGGCCGCCTCGTCATCGTCTCCAATGACCTCGCCTGGTTCACCGACGCCTTCCTGATCGCCCCGACCCTGCAGGCGGCGCTCGACGACTGGGACCGGGTCGAACCCCATCTGAGGGCCCTGTCGGAAAGCCTCGAACACGGCGGCGTGCCGCGCGGACGCTTCCACGAGCGCGAGGCCGCCTCGCCCCTGCCCCGCGCCTATCAGTGGGCCGACGGCTCGGCCTATGTGAACCACGTCGCCCTCGTGCGTCAGGCGCGCGGCGCCGAAATGCCCGACAGCTTCTGGACCGACCCGCTGATGTACCAGGGCGGTTCCGACGGCTTCCTCGCCCCGCGCGATCCGATCCCCCTGGCCGACGAAAGCTGGGGCTGCGACCTCGAGGCCGAGGTCGTGGTCGTCACCGGCGACGTGCCGCAGGGCGTGTCGCGTGAGGAAGCCCTCGCCTGCATCCGCCTCGTCGGCCTCGTCAACGACGTGTCGCTGCGCAACCTGATCCCGGCCGAACTGGGCAAGGGCTTCGGCTTCGTCCAGTCCAAGCCGGCCTCGGCCCTGTCGCCGGTGTTCGTCACCCCGCGCGCCCTCGGCGACCGCTGGGTCGACGGCAAGCTGAAGGGCCAGCTCAACGTCCAGCTCAACGGCGCCGACTTCGGCAAGGCCGACGCCGGAACTGACATGACCTTCGACTTCGGAACCCTGATCGCCCATCTGGCGAAGACCCGCGCCCTGTGCGCCGGGACCATCATCGGCTCGGGCACCGTCTCCAACCGCGACGCCGACGGCGGCCCCGGCAAGCCGGTCAGCGAGGGCGGCCTCGGCTACTCCTGCATCGCCGAGGTCCGCACCGTCGAAACCCTGCTGCACGGCAAGCCGGCGACTCCCTTCCTCAAACACGGCGACACCGTCCGCATCGAGATGCTGGACGACGACCACCACTCCCTGTTCGGCGCCATCGAGCAGACCGTGGCCCCGGTCGAGGCGTAAGCGCACCCGCCGGATTGCCTCGCCGCCCGGCCCGCGCTACCTGTCCGGCCTGCCTTCGAGACTTCCTGGCGACCTGTGCGGGCGTGGTGGAATTGGTAGACGCGCCGGACTCAAAATCCGGTTCCGAAAGGAGTGCCGGTTCGACCCCGGCCGCCCGCACCATAACTAAATCAATGGGTTAAGCCGCGAGAATGGGCCCATGCCCCGGCGCTGGTCGGTTCGCGGCGCTTCGTTGATTTTACTGACTTTTCCCTGCTTTGAGCCCGGTTCCGCCATTCTCCGAGCGCCGAGCGAGCGCCGCAACGTTCACCCGATGTTCCAAGGAGAGTTCTCGACACGGCGCGACTTCACGGCCTAGCCTTTAGCAAGCCGCTGCCGAGTGCAGACGCACCAGATCACCTGGAGCTTGGACACCCGCCCGCATGAAACGAAAGCCCCGCTCTGATGTCCTCGCGGAGGATATTTTCCGAGGCCTGTGCAGCAAGGCGGATGTGACCCGCAACCGCTCGGAAGATGATCAGGCAGGCTGGGACTACTTCGTCGAGTTCGCGCCGTCCCGCGCCGAAGTTCCGGCAGACCTTCGGCCCGCTCCACACCGCTGCAAAGTTCAGGTGAAGTCTTCGATCAACGGGCGAGCGAACAGCACGATTAAGCTCTCCAACGCGCTGCGCTTCGCCGAAGAAGGGCTACCCTGCTTCATCGTCCACGTCGCGTTCACCAAACCGGCATGCACATCGTGGACAATTTACGTGCGCCACTTCTGGACGCCCATGATGGCTCAAGCCCTTCGAGAGGCGCGGGCCCGGTCTGTCGCGGGCCTGCCTCTTCACTCAAAACGTTTGGCGGTCACAATGACACGCGGCGAAGCCGTCCCGGACGACGACGTGTTGGATGCTCTGCTCCGGCAAATGAGCGACATCGGAGGCGACTACGCAGGCCAGAAGCGCGAATTAGCAAGGGGACTCGGGTACGAAAACGGTAGCGGGACCGGCGAGTTCGTGCTCGCACGGAGCGACTTCAGCGAACTAACCAAGCTGCACCTTGGCTTGGTCGATGAAGTGCCAATCGAAAGCTTCACCTACACCGACCGCCGCTTCAACATACCGGCGCCCCCAGTCCGCCACGGGCCGGGTAAAATTAGTATCACACCGACCACAGCGCCATGCGTCGCGACCCTTCGTCGGCCCGGCTCTTCAGACGAAGTTTCTTGGCCAGGAACGGTATTCAGCGCCCTCTTCGACCATCTTCCGCCGGAAGAACGTTGCGCGCGTGTACAGGCAGGCCCTTTGTCGCTGACTATTCATGTGGACGGTCGCGCAAAATTCGCCGTGGAAATGGATTTTGGCGAGAAAGTGGGGCCAGCCGAGCTTTCACGACGCCTATCCTTCCGATCTTGGGAGCCAAGCACCACCCACGAGATCACCATCTTCAATGAGGGCCGCGCTCTGGACGTCGGCCCCATCCGCTACGAGAGACCGCCGAAGGACACGGAACGCTGGGCACGTGCTCGCAATGCCTTCAGCACCTTGATGCGTGTGGTACCGGCCGAACGCCTGTCAGCAGAGTTTTGTCTCTCTCTGAACGAAGTTTGGCGGGCAACCGAGGGGCTCGAACAGTTCGCCGGAATGATAGATGCCACCGGCTCTATCAAGGCAACGCTCGGAGGTATCCCTCCTGAGGCGTTTGAGGGTCTGCGCACCTTGATCATCCCCTTCGCGGTCAGCATCGGCGGGTTTCAGTTCATTGCGGTCACGGAGCGGGAGGTCGACAGCCTAACTGTGGCGAACGACGAAATGGTCGCTAACACCAGATCCGTTCGCCTCCTTCGCGGCACCGTCATCAAGTCGGGGGCTGCCGAACGTTTCGACGTCATGGCGCGGGAGGTTAACTGGGCCCGCGAGCGAAACCGCACGATCCCCGGCAAGCATCTCGTCTGGCGACCGGATAACGTCACTGAGACCGGAGCCTGGTCCGGCGAGATCGAGATCAACTCCGACGACGAGGACGAAACTAGCTAGCTCCCTGTATAAGCCGCTCGCTCGCCTGCGCCAATGCATCGTCAGCATCGGGGTCGGTCCACAGGTGCCCGTACAGGTCCATCGTCAACTGAATGGTCGAATGGCCGAGCAGGTCCTGCACCCTTCTTCGGCGAGAGGCCCTGCGCAATCCAGAGGCTGGCCGCGACGTGCCGCAGCGTGTGCGGGCTGAACGCCGTCACCGGCCGGTTCTTGCCCTTGCTGTCCGGCAGCATCTCGACGAGCTCGGCGCGGCGCATCAGCGGCAGCCAGCAGCCGTTGATGAAGTCATCGTAGAACCAGACATCTCCACCGGCTGGCGCGGGAAACAGCCGACCGCCGACGCGGGCCATCTGGAGCTGCCCGTTGCGATGGCTGAACGCGCGCACCGGACCGCGTGCCAAACCGCCAGGCGCGTACGGCCAGGGCGGCGGCCTCGCCGACCGGCACATCACGCCGCGCCTTGGCCGACTTCGGCGGCCCCAGCGTTCGGTGACGCCGCTGGAGGCGCTCGCGCACCCGGACCGTCGCGCCCTTCGGCTTGAGCACGAGAGCATCGTCCGCGAGGCCCAACAGCTCCGAGATGCGCAGGCCGCCGAACATGAGCAGGCGCACGACCGCCGTATCCCTCGCGGCGTGCGGCCCTTTGCCCGCTGCGGCGATCAGGGCCGCCAGCGTCGCCTTGTCCGGAAGGTTGAAGCCATCGCCTTCCTCGTCGCTGGTTCGGCGCGTTCGCTCCACGACGCAGGCCTGCGCGGGGTTGGCGTGCAGCCAGCCGCGTCGCATGCCGAACTTGCACCAGGTCACCAGAGTCCGGCGGACGCGGGCCGCCAGATCGGCCGAGCCGGTGCGGGCGAACGTCTCGTCAAGGAACGTCTGGATCGACGGGGCGGTCAGGTCGCACAGCCGCCGCCGCGCGAAGCCCGGATCGGCGGCGAGGTGAACGCTGGACACCGTCTGGTAGCCGTCGAGCGTCACCGCCTCCCGTTCGCCGGCCTTCACCAATCCGTCGAAGTACCGCATGTGCGCCGCCGCCAGCTCGGTCACGGTCATGGCCGACGAGCCGCCGACCCGACCAGCGCCCACATCGCGCAGCCATGCATCGGCCTCGGCCTTGCGCGGGAAATTCTTCGACTGGCGCTTGCCGTCGGGGGCCGTCCACGTCGCGCGCCAGCTCGTTTTGGTCGACCCGTCCGTGCGGCGCGGGTGCGTGATCTTCCGTACGTTGGCCATGCGCTCCGCCCCTCTGTCCTGAATTCTTGCACGGTCGGGCGGGGCCGTCACGCCCCGCCCTTCCGCTCCTACTGCGCGAGGGTCGCCGGATCGCGCTGCCACGCGTCGAGCTCATCCACGAAGGCGTACAGGCCGAGGCCGTCCGCCTTGCGGATCGGGACCCGCCAGCGGCGCTCGCGGGCCTGATAGACCCAACGGGCAGGCTTGCCGAGGTAGGCGGCGATGGCGTCCGCTCCATCGAGGCGCGAGGGCCGCGCCGCAAGCGTCGATCGGTGATCTCCGGCAGGCTGGGCAGGTGGTGGCGTGGGTAGATGTTCGAACATGAGACGGCCCCGTGCGGAAACCAACCTTGGCGGTCAGCAGTCCGGCTGCGCTGGTGCGCGAAGTTGATGGAGGGGCGGCGCGATGCACGCGCCTCGTCTATCCGCTCGCAGGTCGGATCAGTCTTCGCGCCACAGCGCTGCACCCCACGACGTCCCGGGGATTATGGCTCGACGGCCGGTAGTCTTTCGACGCTCCCACGGGCGCCTCTGAGGGTAGAGAGCACAGCGTCGGTATTTCGGAGCAAGCCCGATCAGTCGTTTTTCCACAGGCTTTGTCTAGCGAAGGGAATAGCCAAACGCACCTGAGTGTTTGCCCCCCTGCCGGGGGGTGAACCTGGCCCGACCGAGGGCGCGACGGCAGGCCTGATGGCGGCGGCTAGCCAACTGTCCCACAAAGGATCGGTTCTGGGACGCTCGATGATGGTCAATAAAATCAAGGGCTTGCACGTCCCGAAATACTGTCCCAAATTGATGGGATGAAAATCGGATATGCACGCGTCTCCACGACGGACCAGAACCTCGACCTCCAAGAACGCGCGTTGCGTGACGCCGGAGCCGAGATCATTCACACGGACAATGCCTCTGGTGCGGCGCAAGACCGGCCCGGTCTGACGCGCGCGCTGCAGTCGCTGGCTCCCGAGGATACGCTTGTCGTCTGGCGACTTGACCGACTGGGCCGGTCTCTCCCCCACCTGATTTCGGTGGTGACCGACCTGGGTGAACGCAAAATCCACTTCCAATCGGTCTGCGAAGGCCTCGACACCGAAAGCGCGCAGGGACGATTGGTTTTTCACATGATGGCCGCGCTGGCCGAATTCGAGCGTTCCCTGATCAGCGAGCGGACGCAGGCCGGCGTAAAGGCGGCAATGGCCCGGGGCGTCCGGACCGGCCGTCGTCCGGCGCTTACCCGCATTCAGATCGGGCATGCTCGGGCTCTCGTCGCCGCCGGCGAGAGCCCCTCGACCATCGCAAGAACCTTGGGTGTTGGCCGATCGACTCTTTACCGTGCCATTCGCGCCCCGGACCAGGTCGAGGGATAGTCTGATCACTCCCGAACGGGGCGCAACGGGAGGCTAAGGCTTTGTGCTGTTATACAGTAACGCCTCCGACCGCCCGGTCCATCTGGCAATTAGTGCAGTTCACAACTTGTCGCTAATGATGTGTGTTGTGCACGCTCGCCCACAGGAACTGTCCCGTGTCCGTACTTGGTTTCTCAGAGCCCATACATATAGGCATAGCTATACCTTAGAGCTCCTATATGTGTATCAAGCCATATAACTACGGACATAGGGACAATCGGCCGATAAGCTGTTTATAAACAACGCTGTCCGTAGTTTGTCCCGAGTTGGAATTTGACGTTCTCAAGTACGGACACGGGACAGCTCCGTGATCCAGAAGGGCCGAGAAAGCGATGGGCCGACGACATCTTGACGCCCTGAGGTCGTCGTATAGAGCCCATGCCCGCGTTTGGATGTCGCGGCACTCCGAGCGCTGTCCCGACTTATCTCTCTCGGCGACCAACTACGGACAGCGAAAACTGCTCCCCAACACAGCCAAGTTGACGCCGCCTTGCGCTCCTCAGCGCCCAGCACAAACCTCTGGAGGAACGGCAGCCTTGGTCGCGTCGAGCGTCCGCTCAATCACATCGAGGACGACCGCTGGCTGGCGCATGAGCGGTAGGCGCAGGTTCGTGATCCCGAGAAGTTCGGCGCTTCCCATCCGCTCCTCCATTCCACACCGTAAGCGGGCCGCCATATCCGCCACCATGAACATGGCGGCCGCATCGTATTCGTTGCCGCCAAAGTCGCGGGACAGCCGCGTCATCCGATTGAACAGCGGGGTGTCCACACCGCCAGCAACATGGAGTTTGCTTCCGTACTCCCGCTCGACCACCGCGATGGCCTTCATGCGCAGACCTACCAACTGAAACCACCGAAACATCAAGCCACCCCCAGTCATGCAAAATGACACGATTAGGGGACAGCGCCCGCAACGGCAATCACGCCATCTCGGCGCATGGACCTCGTGGTCATCTTGGGGCGAAACGTACGCCGTCTGCGCGAGGAGGCGGGCTTGTCGCAGGAACAGCTTGCCTTCGACGCCGGCATGAAGCGCAGTTACCTCAGCGACCTGGAACGGGGCGTTCGCAATCCATCCGTAAAAGCTATGGCCCGCCTAGCTGAGGCCTTGTCCGCTGACCCTCGGGCGCTTCTAGACCCCCTGCAGCGTCCGTAAGTGGGTCCCATCCATGCACCCGGTCTGGGTGACGCTCGACGAGGCTATCGCCCACAATCCCAGCGTGATGCATTGGCTTGAGGCCACCATGGGCGCTGGGCCGAATGGCGCCCCGGCCCATACGCGTCATCCGGTGGCGCAGTCGATGCAGAGCGCGAGGGTGGGGTCCAGCTGCAACCGGCGCAGCGCAATCGGATCGCCACAGGCGCCGCAGAACCCGTAGTCGCCGCTCGCCATCCGGCTCAACGCCTGGGTGATGCGATGGGCGTCCTGGCGCCGCCGTTCCTGTGAGGCGAGGGCCATGGCCTGTTGCTGGAGGGCGTCCACTCGTGACAGACGTCCGACGCTGTTCTGGTCCAGCTCGACGGGACGACGGCTCTCCTCCGACAAGGCGTCGATCTGCTGGAGTTCGGAAAGACGCTCCATCAGGATGCGTTTCAGCGCCGCCGCCTCGTCCGGGGTCACAGCGCTCACAGGCTGGCTCGGGAGATTTGCGCGCCGGCGTCGCTCATGACCGGGGCCTGTCCGACAAACGCCGACCCATGTCGTCCAATCCCAGACGGCGGCGTTGCTGCGCCATCCGTTCGCGCAGGTCGGCGGGAGGCAGATCAGCCAGCATCGGCGCGATGCGGCAGGCTTCCTCCGGCGTCGCCGCCGGGCGAACGCGCAGCACATTGCCAATCAACAGGCTCGCGGACGGCGGCTGGAGGTCGCGGTCACGTGCGCTCATCGGGCGTCTCCTTCCTTCATTTCTGCTCGATTGGGGTCAGGGGGCGCCATCGCTCCCTAGGGTCCGCAGCGGGTCCGCCCGCCGTCCGGAGCCCTCGCCCGTTCACGTGCGCCAGCGCAGGACCGAGGGGCGAACGGGATTGACGAATCCGGCCCCGGTCGCGCGGGCCAGGGCGAGTTTGCACTGGAAATACCAGGCCGACGGCTGATCCGGCGCGCCGACGAACAGTTGGGGCTGACGCGTGCTGGCGTCGGCGTCGAGCCGCCGAAGGATCCGCGCGTCCTGCTCAAGGAAGGCCCGCCCCAGCGCCGACAGGGCGGGATGCAGCCAGCGCAACGGCCGCACCGAGCTGTAGATGACGTTGCGCAGGACCACCCGGCCCGGGGTGGTCGGCGTCACCGTCGTCACATTGAGCAGACGGAAACGGCCGCCCTCGACCCGCTCGATGCGCGTGGAGGGCAGGCGAAATTCGATAGTGATCTTCCGGTCGGAGCCCACGAGTTCATAGGCCGGGGCGGAGGCGAACTGGTCCGCCGCCGTCGCCGTGAAACCGAAAGGCGACGGCGCATAGTGTTTGGTCTTGACCCGGCGCTTGTCGGACGATCGCCACCACCAGGCGGTGTGAACCATCGGCACATGGGCCGGATCGACGAGGCCGAGCACAGCCTGATCATAGTCGGTCTCCACCTCGATTTCCGAGCAGGCGATCATGGGGAACCTCGCGGTCCCCGCATTATCGCCGATCAGGGTCGGGACCGCTTCGGGCCGCGCTGCGGCCCGGCGGACCCAGACAAGGCCCAGCCGTGTCTCCACCCGCCAGTCGGTCTGTTCAACCGCGACACCGCCGGCCGGGTTGCGGACAAGCGTCAGCTCTTGGCCGAGCAATGGAACGCGAAGCCGACGGCGCACCGCACGCTCCCGCGCGACGGGGTACCAGGCGTCCGACGGCGGGCCGAACCGTCCGGGCTTCACCGGCCCTGCATCGCCGGTGAAGGGCTCTTCCTGCGGTCGCGAAACGTAGCCGTCCACCGCCGTGCCCCCCTTATCGGAACAGCAGGACAGGCAGCAGGGCGATCCGGATCATCGCCGTGGTCGTGCTGCCGACGAAGAAGCGCCGGATCGGGGAATGGCCGTAGGCGCCCATGACCAGCAGGTCGATCTGGCCGTCGCGGACATAGTCGGTGATCACCGCCTCGGGTTCGCCGTCGCGCTGGAGTACCTGATGCGGTCCGCCCCACTCGGCCAGCCGCTCGCGCGCCCAGGCCAGATGTGCCGCATCATCCCCCTTCGGATGGCCGGCCATGACCAGATGGCATTCGAATTTCGAGAAGCTGGGGTCGGACACGAGGAAATCGACCGCCTTGCGCGAGCTGGGCCCGCCGTCGAAAGCGATCAGGAGCCGCTGGATCGGTTTGAACTCGCGCGACGCCACCAGGACCGGCAGCCGCGTCGCCCGCACCACCTGTTCGACGCTGCCGCCGAGATGCAGCTTGGCGAAATCCGCATGCTCGCCGCGCTTGCCCAGCACGACGAGACGGACGTCGTCCTCCAGCTCATGAACGTTGTCGACCAGACCGCCGTGCCGCAACCGGGTGGTGACAGCGCCGACGCCCGCCGTCCCGACCCGCGCCGCCGCCGCTTCCAGAATGGCGCGGCCGCGCTCCATCCGAAGCTTGCCGCGATCCTCGTCGAGTCGGGCGAGGTTTTCCAGCAGATGCTCGGAAGCGCCGAGGCCGATGCTGCCGGACAGGTCGCGCGGGACCGCGTCAGGCGCGCGGTCGAGGACGTGCAGCAATTCCACGTCGCAGTTGAGGTTCTGCGCCGCCCAGGCGGCGTGGTCGCACACGCTGGCCCCATAGGCGGAGGCGTCGATGCAGGCGAGAACTTTGGTCATGGCCGGGTCCTGGGGTTTGAGAGGGGCCGCATGGCGGATGGCCGGGGGTCCGAACGGTGTGGGGAAGCAGGCTTCACGTCAGTGCCCCATCAGACTGTCGAGGGCGCCCGGCTTGTCGTGCATGGCGAACTTGTCGACCATCGTCAGGCTGGCCTCGTTCAGACCGTCGACCTCGACCTGGGTGCCTTCCCGGCGGAATTTGAGGATGACCTTGTCCAGGGCCGCGATGGCCGACACATCCCAGAAGTGGGCGCGTGAGACGTCAATCCGGACGTGGTCGATCGCTTCCTTGAAATCGAAGGCGCCGACGAAGCTGTCGGCCGAGGCGAAGAATATCTGGCCCCTGACGTCATAGTCACGCGAGCGACCGTCGGCCGATGTGGTTGAGGTGATGGCGACGATCCGGGCGACCTTCTGGGCGAAGAAGATGCCGGACAGGAGCACGCCGGTGAACACGCCCTTGGCCAGGTCGTGGGTCGCGACGGTGACGACGACGGTCGCCAGCATGACGAAGCTGGAGCTCTTCGGATGCTGCACGAGGTTCTTGATCGAACCCCAGTTGAAGGTGCCGATCGCGACCATGAACATGACCGCGACAAGCGCCGCCATCGGGATTTGCGAAACCCACGGGCCGAGCACCAGGATCATGAAGAGCAGGAAGACGCCGGCCAGCAAGGTCGAAAGCCGTCCGCGGCCGCCGGATTTCACGTTGATCACCGACTGACCGATCATGGCGCAGCCCGCCATGCCGCCGAAGAAGCCGGCGGCGATGTTGGCGACGCCCTGCCCCTTGCACTCGCGGTTCTTGTCGGACGGCGTATCGGTCAGCTCATCGACGATGGTGGCGGTCATCAGCGACTCCAGCAGGCCCACCAGCATCAGCGTCACCGAATAGGGGAAGATGATCGCCAGCGTTTCGAAGTTCAGCGGAATGTCCGGGATCAGGAACATCGGCAGGGTCGCCGGCAACTGACCCATGTCGCCGACCGTGCGGATGTCGAGACCCATCGCCATGGACAGGGCCGTCAGCACGACAATGGCCACCAGTGGCGACGGGACGGCCTTGGTCAGGCGCGGCAGGATGTAGATGATGGCCAGGCCGCCCGCGACCATGGCGTAGGTCTGCCATCCGACGTTGGTGACTTCCGGCATCTGGGCCAGGAAGATCAGGATGGCCAGGGCGTTGACGAAGCCCGTCACGACGGATTTCGACACGAACCGCATCAGGGCGCCGAGCCGGATATAGCCGGCGATGATCTGCAGAATGCCCGTCAGGACCGTGGCCGCCAGCAGGTATTGCAGGCCGTGCTCGCGCACGAGGGTGATCATCAGCAGGGCCATGGCGCCCGTCGCCGCCGAGATCATGCCGGGCCGCCCGCCCGCGAAGGCGATGACCACGCAGATCACGAATGACGCGTAAAGACCGACCGCCGGGTCAACGCCCGCAATGATCGAAAACGCAATGGCTTCGGGGATCAGGGCGAGCGCGACCACGATGCCGGCCAAGGTGTCGCCCTTGATGTTTCCGAGCCAGGTTTCCCGGATCGTCCCAAAATCCAGACGCAAAGCTGGCGAGTTCATACAGGTTCTCTCCCACGATGCTCTAGCATCGTGATCTCGCCGTAGCGGCGCGTTCATGTTGTTTTGAGTCTGCGACGCGGATTTCCTTCCGGTTCATTCGGGAGGACTTCCGCTTAGACCGTCCCGTTCAGGACAGCAGCACAGAACCGTCGGAGTTAGGGGGCTCAGTTACTATTCGCAAGTGAAAATATTCGTCATCTTGTTGACAGCGAATGATCGACTGCCCCCAACTGTTTGCGGGGGAAGAGCCAAGAGTGAGTGACGATGCCGGCTGACGATCAGACTGAAGGGCAAGCGGACACGCGCATTTCGGGGACGATCAAATTTGTGGCGCCCCATGGCCGGTTCGCGATGATCGCGCGCGACGATCGACTTCCGAAGGTGTTCGTTCACCTCGCGGAGGCTCGCCAGATAGGGCTGTCGGCCCTGACCATGGGCCAGCGCCTCTCGTTCCGGCTGCAACGGGAGCCGGACGGCCGCGCGAAGGCGACGGACCTGTCGCTGCTGTGACGACGCTTTCTTGTTCGACGGGCGGGAGAGCGTCACGCGCACCTCGACCGTGCGCGTGACCGGGTCACGGACGGACCCCGGGCGGATGCAGGACATGGAGATAAGCCGTAAGGCGACGACCAGGTCGTGCGGTTCGTCAACGCACCTGTGCTCTAGCCGCTCAGCTATCGCTTCATGTTTCCCGGGGGATAGGCGCCCGGGGTAGCCACCCATGAAACATGGGTCCGACGAACGCCGCTCTAATGACCCGGATCGGAGTGAGGCACAATAGCTTGCGGCTCACACCCGTCCGAAGAGGCGCGCCCCCCGTCGCCGCGAGGCCGGGAGAACAGTGACCGGCGACCAGGAGGGTGAGACGTCTTGCCGCGCCCGCCGCAAGGCCCACAGCCCTGCCGCAGCCGTCAAACAGTAGGCGAACAGTTCGAGGGCCTCCTCCACCAGAAGAAGCCGCATTAGCTGGCTCCCAGTCAGCGGGACGGCGCCGCCCCATTCCTCTATCGCCGCCGCAAGCCAGACCAGCCCGATCCCGACGAGAATGACCGGGGCCATGAAGGCGACGGCCCGGGCGTGGGCGCTCAGTCCGAAGGCCCGGTCGCGCAGGGTGACAAACACGAACGGCGCCATGAACACAGCGGCCAGATGTCGGCGCGCCGCGTGGCTGTCCAAATAGGCTCGCCAACCCTCGGCGGCGTCGGGACCGTATTCGCGCAGGGCGGCGACACCGAGCGCCAGGCTGAAGAAGGCGAACGCCGGGGCGCCCGGCCGACGGGTGATCAGGGCCGTGGTCAGAAAGGCGATGGACGCGCCCGCCAGGACCCCGATCTGCGCCATCTCCAGAAGGCCAGACTCGCTCAGGTCCATCATCGCGGATCACCCGGATGGCGGGCCCGCGCCGGGTTGTCGAGCTTCAGGAGAACGCGGCGCGTAGCGACGTATGGCCCACAGGCCACCTCGGGGGTCGTCATAGATCAGGTCAGTACGTCATGACCCCGGCGCGATCCGTCATCGCTTCCGGCGCGGCCGGATCGGGTCGGATCATCCCCGGGGGTTAGGCGCCCGGAATAGCCACCCGGTCAACCGGGTCCGACGGAGGGCGTTGATTGGACGGCTTCGCCCCCCTGGGCAAGCAGCAGCGCTTTAAGGCCCCGTGGTCAAATCGTCGCGCCATGGTCCCGCTCGCCTCTCCGTCCGGGCGAGGAACGCCGCGTCCCAGCAACTCACAAGCCGACAGTGGCGACGCCGTGCCAGCGCCGCATACTTGGCATCCTGTTGAAAATGCTCACTTCGAACCGCACTCAAAATCCGGTTCCGAAAGGAGTGCCGGTTCGACCCGGGCCGCCCGCACCACCGGACCCGCTTGACCGGGTTCGCGCCTCCGGACGCCGCCTCCGGCGATCAGTCGTCCAGATGGTGGGTCACGCGCCGGGCGGACTTCAGGGCCAGCCGGACCCGGGCGATCAGATCCTGCGGTTCGAACGGCTTCAGCAGATAGCCGCTGCCCCCCATGGCCATGACGTCGCGCACCGTATCGGGCCGGTGGTCTGCGGTCATCATGACGATGGGTATCGTGTGCCCGGCGGCGCGCAGGCCGCCCAGAACCGTCAGTCCGCTGATGTCCGGCAGGCGGATGTCCAGCAGCACCAGATGCGGCCGGAACCGCGCCACCAGATCTTTGGCCCCGCGCCCCACGGCCGTCGTCGCCACGTCGTAGCCGGCATGGGTCAGGATCAGGGTCACCGCCTCCCTCAGGAGGCCGTCATCCTCGACCACGAACACACGCTCTTTCACTCGCTGCTCCGGAGCCTGACGGCCGCTCGCGCCGGCGACGCTACGACGCCGGTCCGCCCACCTCGTCCAGTTTCTGCTTCAGCCGGTCAAGGCTTGCCGCCTCGGCCGGCCGTCCGGCGGCCATCTGATCATCGATCTCCGCGGCCGCCTGGCTCAGCGCGCCATAGCCGAAGGTGCCGGCCGCTCCGGCCAGATTGTGCACCAGCCGTCGCAGATCCTCGCCGGTCGGATCGCCACCGGCCAGCCGCTCCAGCTCGACGCGGTCGGCGACGGTCCGGGCGCGGAAGCGTTCCCGCAGGGCGGCAAGGGGGTCGGTCATGCGCTGGCCATGTGATCACGGAGTTGCTGGCTGAGGGTCATCGGATCGAACGGTTTGATGATGACCGCGATGGCGCCCAGTTGCAGGAACCGGTCCAGCTCATGGGCCTGGGCCCGCGCCGTCATGAAGATCACCGGCGTGTCCGAATGATCCGGAAGCTGCCGCAGCCGGGCCAGCGTCCCGGGCCCGTCCAGTTCGGGCATCATGACATCCAGCAGCACCACATCGGGGGCGAAGCCGTCGCGCAGCGCGGCAAGGGCGTCATGACCGGACGCCGCCGAACGCACCGAGATTTCGGGGTCCATTTCCAGGGCGAAGGCGGCGACCTCGCGGATATCGGGCTCGTCGTCGACGTGCAGGACTTTCATTCGCTCAGTTGTCTCCGCGGCTGTCGGTCAGGCGGCGAACGGTCCGGGCCAGCCCGGCCAGCGACGTGCGCGACTTGGTCAGGACCGCCTCGACCCGGTCGGCGACGGACCCGTCCATGTCCTGGGCGGAATAGACGATCACCGGAATGGTCCGCCCCTTTTCATCGCCCAGGTCGGCCAGCAATTCCAGCCCCGAGCCATCGGGCAGGCCCAGATCCAGAATAACCAGATCCGGTCTCAGCCCGGCCAGCACGGCGCGGGCCTCGGCCAGGCTTTCGGCCGGCGTGACGTCGGCGCTGGTTCCCAGAACCGAGGCCGTGACCTCGAGAATGTCGCGGTCGTCGTCGACGTGCAGGACGCGCGGCCTCTGGTCCGTGTTTCGCTGATAGACGGCCGCGACGGCCTGACGCAGCCGGTCCTGGTCGAACGGTTTCTCCAGCCAGTCCACGACCTCCAGAGTCCGCCCGCGCGCCTTGCCGCGCGACGTGTCGGCCGAGACGACCACCACCGGCAGCGCCCGGGTCGCGGGTCGCGCCCGCAACGCCCGGATCAGGCCGATGCCGTCGGCGTCGGGCAGCTGCAGATCGACCAGCAGGGCCGAATAGACTCCGGTCCGCGCCGCCGTCAGCGCCTCGCGCGCGGTCGAGGCCACGTCGGCCGCGAAGCCATCGCCCTCCAGCATCTCGCGCAGGACTTCAGCCGCGTCGGCGTCGTCCTCGACGATCAGCAAGCGGGGCCCTTGCGTCTCGACCGGCGACGGCGCCTCGGCCAGCAGCGGCAGGTCCAGATGGAAGGTGGCGCCGTGGCCCTCCGCCGACTCGAACCACAGCCGGCCGCCGTGCCGTTCGGCGATCTCGCGGGCGATGGCCAGGCCCAGGCCGGTGCCGCCCTTGACGCGCGTGTCCGAGCCGTCGGCCTGGGCGAATTTCGAGAAGATCCGGGCGCGGAACGCCTCCGGTATGCCCGGCCCCTCGTCGACCACGCTGAGCCGCGCGATGCGGGTCTCCGGATCAACCGTCACGCGGACCTCTCCGCCCCGCGGCGAGAATTTGAGGGCGTTTGACAGAAGGTTGGTGGCCACCTGGATCAGGCGGTCGGCGTCCCCGCGGACCCGGACCGGTTCGCCGTCCGACAGGGTCAGGGCGACGCCCAGCTGACCGGCATATCCATGCACGCCCTCGACCGACCGCCGGGCGATGTCGCGCAGGTCCAGCGGCGCCATCTCCAGCCGCAGATTGCCGGACTCGATCTTCTCGATATCGAGGATGTCGTTGATCAGCCGGACCAGGCGCTGGCTGTTGGCCTGGGCGATCTGGATCAGCCGCGCGGCCTTTTCCGGCAGAACCCCGGCGGCGCCGCCGGCCAGCAGGCCCAGCGAGCCGGCGATCGACGTCAGCGGCGTGCGCAGCTCATGGCTGACGGTCGAGACGAACTCGTCCTTCAACTGCTCCATGCGGCGCCGTTCGGAGATGTCGCGCACGATCGCCACCATATGCACCCCGGTCGGCAGGGTCATGGCGCCCAGGGCGACATCCACCGGGAAGGTCTCGCCGTCCTTGCGGCGCGCGGTCATCTGCCGGACCAGCCCGCCCTCCAGCGCGCCCTGGGAAGCGCCCAGCCGTTCGAGGAAGCCGCCGTCGCCGTCGGGCGCGATGTCGAGCAGCAGCGACACGTCGCGCCGGTTCAGCGCGGCGGGGTCATGACCGAACATCCGCACGGCGGCGGCGTTGACGGATTCGATGCTGCCGCTCGGATTCAGGGTGATGATGCCGTCGATCGCGCTGTCGAAGATCGCCCTCTGGCGCGCCGCCGTCGCGCTGATTTCCGACAGCATCCGGTGACGCGTCCGCATATAGCGCCAGATCAGGAAGGCGGCCGCGCCGATCGCCGCGATCAGCGCCAGGAACAGAAAGCCGACCAGGCCCTCCGTGCGCGTCGTCCGGGACGCGGCCGTGCGGGCATAGGCGTCGAGGGCCTCCGCCTCGACGGCGGTCATTCGCGTCACGATGACACGCAGATCGTCCATGACGATCTTGCCCCGCCCCGTGGCCACCACCGCCATGCCCGCCTCGAGACCTTCCGTCTCGCGCGCCTCGATGCTGGCCTTCATGAGCTGCAATTTGCGCCCGGCCAGCGCGCTCAGCCGGGCGAAGTCCGCGGCCTGTTCCGGCCGGCCCTCGAACCGCCCGGCCAGCGTCTGCATCTGGCGGTCCAGCTCGCGGGTGGCGTTGTCGTACGGCTGCAGATAGCGCTCGTCGCCGGTGATCACATAGCCCCGCTGACCGGTCTCGGCATCCTGCAGCAGGGAGAAGACGCTCTGGATCTGCGATCGGGTTTCGTAGGACCGGTCGATCTCGGCCCGGACCGCCCTGTTGCTGCGGAATTCATGGACCAGTTCGGCCCCCGTCACCGCCACCACCAGGGGGACGAGCAGGACCGCGGCGATGATCAGCATGCGAAACGCCAATGGCGTAGCTTGACGGGAATCCTTCAAGGTTGCGAAACCCTTTGACGGGAGAAACAACCTCTGGGAGGCGGGCGGTTGATAGTTTGCGCCATTGACGACGATCCCCTGATGCTCCGGCATCTTGAAGAGATGCTCACAGGTCTTGGTTTCGGAGTCATGACCGCGGCGAGTGTCGAGACCGCGCTTGAGCAAATGAAGGCGCGGCACTGTGACGCCGCCGTCGTCGACATCCTCATGCCGGATCGCGATGGCCTGAACTTCATCCTCGAGGTGCGCAAGATAAGGCCCGACCTGCGCATCGTCGCCGTCAGCGGCGGCGGCCGCATCGGCGCCCTGCCGCTGCTGAAGATGGCCGCCGGCCTCGGCGCCGACGCCACCCTGGTCAAACCCTTCTCCGCCACCGACCTCGGATTGGCGCTCCGTCCGGCCGCAACGGCCTGAAGCCACCGCCCCGGGCCGGGGCGTCGTGGCGTTTCGTCGCCGCCGCCGGCTCACTTCGCGTTTCGTCGCCGATATTTCACGGCCGCGCGGTTGCGCCGGGCCGTCCGCGTCCGCATCTGGCCTCGATGACTGACCCCGCCGCTGTTCCCGCCGCGCCCGCCGTCAAGGGCCCGGGCTTCCCCGAATTCGTAGCCCTGATCGCCATGATGATGGCGCTCAACGCCCTCGCCATCGACGCCATGCTGCCGGCCCTGCCGGCCATCGGCGACGCCCTCGGCGTGGTCGAGGAAAACAGCCGCCAGTGGATCATCACCGCCTATCTGCTCGGCTTCGGCGTGGCCCAGCTGATCTACGGCCCGCTCGCCGACCGCTACGGCCGCAAGCCGGTGCTGATGATCGGCCTGTCGCTCTATGTCCTGTTCAGCGTCCTCGCCGCCTTCGCCCCGACCTTCGAACTGCTGATCGCCGCCCGCGTCGGCACCGGCCTCGGCGCCGCCGCCCTGCGCGTCCTCGCCGTGTCGATCGTGCGCGATCGCTACAGCGGCCGCACCATGGCCCGGGTCATGTCGCTCAGCTTCCTCGTCTTCCTCGGCATTCCGATTATCGCCCCGACGCTGGGCCAGCTGGTCCTGACCGTGGCCCCATGGCCGTGGATCTTCGGCGTCCTCGCCCTCGCCGGCGGGGCCTTCATGATCTGGGCCGCGATCCGCCTGCCCGAGACCCTGCATCCGGAAAACCGCATGCCGATCCAGGTCGGGCGCATCGCCTCGGCCTTCCGCGAGGCCGTCACCCACCGCCAGGCCATCGGCTACACCCTGGCCATGACCTGCATCACCGGCGCCCTGTTCGGCTTCATCAACTCCAGCCAGCAGATCTTCTTCGACGTGTTCGAGGCGCCGCAGCTGTTCACCACCGTCTTCGCCCTGGTCGCCGGCGGCATCGCCGTGGCCTCCCTGCTCAACGCCCGCCTCGTCGAGCGGCTCGGCTCGCGGCTGATCTCCCACGCCGCCCTGCTCGGCTTCATCACCATGGCCGTGATCCACACGGCCGTCGCCCTGTCGGGGCATGAGACGATCTGGACCTTCGCCGTGCTGCAGGGGCTGACCATGTTCTGCTTCGGCCTGATCGCCGGCAATTTCGGCTCCATGGCGATGGAGCCGATGGGCCATATCGCCGGCACCGCCTCCTCGGCCCAGGGCTTCATCTCGACCACCGCCGGCTCGACCCTCGGCTTCCTGATCGGTCAGCAGTTCAACGGCTCGGTGGTGCCGATGGCCCTCGGCATGGCGGTGATGGGGATCGCCGCCCTCGGCTTCGTCCTCGTTGCCGAGCATGGCCGGCTGTTCAAGGCGCGCCATTTCGAGGCCGCGCCGGTCAAGGTCTGACGCCGGCCCGTCACCGGGGTTGATCTTTCCGGCCGGCCCGGGCGTTGTCCTGACGACAACCGCACAAGGACGCCCCGATGATCCGCCAGCTCGGCCTCGTATCCGCCCTCGCCCTCGTGACCGCCCTCGGAGGCTGCGCCGCCATGACCACGCCCGGCGCCGACATGCCCGTCACGCCCGTAACCGGAACCGCGACCGCCCCGGTCGATTACGTCCGCGACATCCACTCCCACGCCCGGCCCGAGATCGCCCGCGTCACCCACGTCTCGCTCGACCTGACCGCCGATTTCGAGGCGCAGACCCTGTCCGGCGCGGCCGCCCTCGACGTCACCGCAGAGCCGGGCGCCGACCAGATCATCCTCGACGTCCGCAACCTAGACATCCAGTCCGTCACCGACGCCGCCGGCGCCCCGCTGCGGTTCGAGACCGGCGCCTCGGACCCGATCCTCGGCCAGTCCCTGACCGTCCATGTGCCCGCCTTCGCGCCCGGCGAGCGCCGCCGCATCGTCGTCCGCTACGCCACCCGGCCCGACGCCGCCGCCCTGCAGTGGCTGACCCCGGCCCAGACCGCCGGCGGGGAACAGCCCTATCTGTTCAGCCAGGGCCAGGCGATCCTGACCCGCACCTGGATCCCGACCCAGGACAGCCCCGGCATCCGCCAGACCTGGGACGCCCGCATCGTCGCCCCCTCCGACCTCAAGCCGGTGATGAGCGCCGAGGCCGTCGGCGACGGCGGCGAGCTGGCCGGCCCCGGCCTGACCGCCTGGCGCTTCAACGAGCCCAATCCGGTGCCGCCCTATCTGATCGCCATCGGCGTCGGCGACGTGGCCTTCCAGGCCATCGACGAACGCACCGGCGTCTGGACCGAGCCGTCGATGCTGCACGCCGCCCATGACGAGCTGGTCCCGACCGCCGAAATGGTCGACGTCGCCGAGCGCCTCTACGGCCCCTATCGCTGGGGCCGCTACGACATCCTCGTCCTGCCGCCGTCCTTCCCGTTCGGCGGCATGGAGAATCCGCGCCTGACCTTCGCCACCCCGACCATCATCGCCGGCGACCGTTCGCTGGTCTCGCTGGTGGCGCACGAGCTGGCGCACAGCTGGTCCGGCAACCTCGTCACCAACGCCACCTGGGCCGACTTCTGGCTCAACGAGGGCTTCACCGTCTATTTCGAGAACCGCATCATGGAGGCGGTCTACGGCCGCGAGCGGGCGCTGATGCTGCAGTCGCTCGGCTGGGGCGGTCTGCAGGACACCCTCGCCAGCCTGCCGCCGGCCGACACCCGGCTCAAGCTCGACCTCGCCGGCCGCGACCCGGACGAGGGCATGACCGACATCGCCTATGAGAAGGGCGCCGCCTTCCTGACCACCATCGAACGCATCGTCGGCCGCGAGCGCTTCGACGCCTGGCTCAAGGGCTATTTCGAGCGCAACGCCTTCCGGCCGATGACCACCGAACGCTTCCTCGAGGACATCCGCACCCATCTGGTGACGACGAAGGCGCTCGAGGACCAGCTGATGATGGACGCCTGGATCTACCAGCCCGGCATGCCGTCGAACTGGCGGCCGCCGGTGTCCGACGCCTTCGTCCCGGTGGACGCCGCCGCCCGCGCCTTCTTCGCCGACAAGGGTCCGGCCTCGGCCATTCCGTGGTCCGGCTGGTCGACCCAGGAGCGCCAGCGCTTCCTCGCCTGGCGCCCCGCCGACCTCGCCGACGGCGCCGACTGGCTGACCCCGGCCCAGCTCGCCGACCTCGAGGCCGGCCTGAAGCTGCGCGAGGAAGGCAATGCCGAACTGGTCCACGCCTGGCTGCAGATCGCGGTCCAGCACCGCTATCAGCCGGCCGTGCCGACGCTGGAGACCTTCCTGACAACCATGGGCCGGCGCAAATTCGTCCTGCCCCTGTTCACCAGCCTGTGGGCCGAGGGCGACTGGGGCCGCCCCATCGCCACCCGCCTCTACGCCCAGGCCCGCCCGGGCTACCACCCGGTCACCACCGGCTCCGTCGACGCCGTGGTGGGCCGGCCGTAGGGGGGCAGGGGCTGCGCCGTCGCCACGCGTCCCTTCTCCCATTGGGAGAAGGTGGCCGGGCGGAGCCCGGTCGGATGTGGGTCGGCTGCTTCAGTCGGCGTGAGCCGCCGCTCCCGTCGGTGAGGCGGCTTCGCCGACCCCGACACCCGACCCACACCCTTTCGCGCAGCCGATCGCTTCGCTCGCGGGCGCTCAAGCCCTCTCCCAACGGGAGAGGGACGGCGTGACGCTGTGCTTACAATCCGCGAATCTATAGTCTGGTTATCAAAATATTCCCGTTCCTGTTCAACGCACTAACCTTTTCTCGATCCATTTTAGCTGTACTAGGGCGGGCCTCCCTTACAATGCCTCCCATCCCGTCGAACGGGGAGGGCGTCGGATCCACGTTCCTCGATGGCGGCGGGCTGTGGTCGAGCGATGAAGCCCGGGCGACGGAGAGTCCGGGGGTCCTCGCGGAGGTCGATGGATGGCCTCTGCTTGCTCGCCGCGCGGCTTGAGGATCGGGCCGATGCCGCCAGGTACGGTCACGTCCGACCCGGGCGGGGTCCAGCAATGGCTCCGTTCCGATCCGGTAAGGCCTAAAGCGGGCCGCCAGCCGGAGGGTCGTGTGGAAAACGACTGCGCGGGGCGGTCTGTCTCGTCGAAACGGTAAAACTAAACAGCACCGGGCGAGGCCCGGCCGCCCCGCTCTCTCCCCAACCGCTTTCCAGGCGGCCAAGAGTCATGCCCGCTTCTCCCTCCCCGTCCCGGGGAGGGATGTCGCCGCATAGCGGCGACAGGGTGGGGGCGGCCCGGCAGGGCCGCGCTCCCGTCTTCGAGCCGTCCCCGCCCGGTCGCTGGCGCGACCACCCTCCCCGGGACGGGGAGGGAGAAACCGTAGCCCTCGCCCCCCATCCCCATCCTCCCTTCACCCCCGCCGCCGGACCCCCTACAACCTCCACCATGACCTCCGCCCCGCTTCCCGACGCCGGTTCGAACTGGGTGGACCGCCACGCGCCCGAGGGCCTCAAGCCGTGGCTGCGGCTTGGCCGGTTCGACCGCCCGATCGGCATCTGGCTGCTGCTCCTGCCCGGCTGGCAGGGCATCGCCCTCGCGCTCAGCCAGTACCGCCAGACCCCCGACGCCTGGGACGTCTGGCTCTTCCTCGGCTTCGCCCTCGGCGCCTGTCTGATGCGCGCCGCCGGTTGCGCCTTCAACGACATCGTCGACCGCGACATCGACGCCCGGGTCGCCCGCACCGCCCTGCGCCCCATCCCCTCCGGCCGTATCTCGGTGAAACAGGCCTGGGCCTTCGTCATCGCCTGCAGCCTCGTCAGCCTGCTGATCCTGCTGACGCTGAACCTCACCGCCGTCGGGCTCGGCGTCGGTTCCCTCGCCCTCGTCGCCGCCTACCCCTTCATGAAGCGCATCACCTGGTGGCCCCAGGCCTGGCTCGGCCTGACCTTCAACTGGGGGACCCTGATGGGCTTTGCGGCGGCCAGTGGCGGGCTCGGCCTGGGGATATGGCTCGCCCAGATGGATGCGGGCCATGCCTTCTCCGACCTTTATCGGGTCGACAGCCAATGGGTACTTCAGCCGGGCCGGCTTACTGCCGCCGCCCTCCTCCTCTACCTCGGCGCCGTCTTCTGGACCCTCGGCTACGACACCATCTACGCCCTGCAGGATCTCGAGGACGACGCCATGGTCGGGGTCAAATCCTCGGCCCGCCGCCTCGGCGCCAATGTCCGCCGCGGCGTCGGCGTCTTCTATCTGCTGACCGTCATCCTCACCCTCGCCGCCGGTCTCGCCGCCGGCCTCGGCCCGCTGTTCTACGTCGCCCTGCTGCCGTGGGCCGCCCACCTGTCCCGCCAGGCCCGCGACGTCCGCCCCGACGACGGCGCGCTTGCGCTGCGGCTGTTCCGCTCCAATCGTGACGCCGGCCTCATCCTGCTTCTCGCCATCATTCTCGGCTCGGTTCCGCTTCCGCTTTGAAGGACTTCCGCATGGCCCGCCCGCTTCGTCTCCTGCTTCTCACGGCCGCCGTGGCCGCGACCCTCGCTGCCTGCAACCGCGAGCCCGAGGCGCCGGAAACACCGGCCCCCGCGACCGACGCCGCCGCCCTCGTCACCCCGGCCGACGCCGCCGCGCCGATGAACTATGAGTCGAAGACCCGCTGGGCCGACGTCCGCCTGACCCTGCCCGAGGCGATCAAGCCGCAGACCGACCTGCACGCCCGCCTCTATGCCGAGGAGGTCCGCAAGCTGCGCCAGTTCGTCGAGGGCGCCCAAGGCGAGCTGACCGAGGCCGGCGCCGCCACCGACCGTCCGAAATACGAGAACGCCGTCACCATCACCGCCGCCGGCGAGACCGCCAAACTGCTCAGCCTGAAGCGCTCGTCGTTCGACTATTCCGGCGGGGCCCACCCCAACACCCTGACCAGCGGCATCCTCTGGGACAAGGCGCTCAAGCGCCAGATCGGCCTCGCCGACCTGTTCCGCAAAGGGGCCGACCTGACCGTCCTCGACCAGGCCCTGTGCTCGGCCCTCAACACCGCCAAACGCGCCCGCGTCCCCGGCGGCGGGTCGCTGACCTTCGACAGCAAGCCGTTCGCCTGCCCGCGCGTGTCCACCACCGCCTTTGTCCTGACCCCCGGCGATACGTCAGGCAAGGCGGCCGGCCTGACCTTCCTGATCGGCCCCTACCAGGCCGGCCCCTATGTCGAGGGCGGCTATGAAATCGCCATTCCCGCAACCGTCTTCCGCTCCCTGCTCGCCGCCGCCTATGCCGGCGAGTTCGGCGGACAATTGACGAAGGCGGGGGACGCTGCCCCCGCCGTCGCCGTGGCGCCGGAGCCGACAGTCTAGGGAGCGAGGAACTGGTCGACGATCTCCGCGAACCGCGCCGGCTGGTCGGCCATGATGAAATGCCTCGAGCCGTCGACCCGGACCAGCTTGACCCCCGGCAGGGTCGCATATTCGCGGCCCCACATCCCGTCGGCCATGGCCGCCGGCGCGCCGCCATCGGCGTCCGAGGCGTAGACCGCCCACACCGGCGTGGTCATCGCCGCCAGTCCGGGGCGGGCGTCGGTGGTCATGACCTCGCGGATCGCCGTCGCCATCGCCTGCCGGTCCGAGGCCATCGACCATTCGACCATGGCCTCGCGCGTGGCCGGATCCCGGGCCAGGCCGATCGCCGTCTGCCCCTGCTGGCTGGCGAAGCCGGCCTCGTC
This sequence comes from Brevundimonas sp., assembly GCF_046295595.1. Lineage (GTDB taxonomy): Bacteria > Pseudomonadota > Alphaproteobacteria > Caulobacterales > Caulobacteraceae > Brevundimonas. The sequence goes on from NZ_JBKBMX010000014.1 coordinate 28,743, forward strand.
GGCGGCGAGGATGCCCGCCGCCGCCTGGTCGGCGAACGGCCGGGCGGTCTCCGCCGTCGCCGTCGGCCCGAACAGGGCGCTGAAGAACGGCAGGCTGTCGACGCTCATCACCTTGCCGACCAGTTGCGGATGCCCCTGAGCCAGCAGCACCCCGGTCAGCCCGCCCATCGAATGGCCGATCACCGCCGGCCGCTCCAGCCCGGTCTCGCGGATATAGCGGGCCAGCTCGCCGATCATCGGCGCGATGAACGGCCCGTCCCCATGCGTCCACGGCTCGCCGGCGAACCCGGCCAGCTGCACCATATGCACCCGGTGCGTCGCCGCCAGCCGCTCCGCCTCGGCCCGCCACACCTCCCGCGACGAGGCGAAGCCGGGGATCAGGATCACATTGGGTCCGCTGCCCAGCACCTCGACCGACAGCCGGTCCGAGGCGAAGGCGCTCTGGACCGCGGCGACCGGCGCCGCCTCGGTCCGGGTGGCCAGAACCATCCCCCCGGCGGTGATGGCGACGGCGGAGGCGAGGGCGAAGGCGCGCAGGGTTCGGCCGCCGCCATATCGGGACATGAACATCATGGTCTTGCTCCTTGTAAGGTGAACCTGACGGACGTCAGGCGTGAGGGTTCTCGAAAACCTCTTCCACCGGCCGCGCGAACAGCACGGCGATGCGATAGGCGAGGTCCAGCGACGGGTCGTGCTTCTCGGTCTCCAGCGCGTTTACGGCCTGCCGCGAGACGCCCAGTTCCTGGCCCAGCTGTTCCTGGGTCCAGCCGCGCTCCACGCGCAGCAGCTTCAGCCGGTTCTTCATCAGTTCGACGCCCGGATGAACGGGGTTACGCACCCGAAGAAGCCCCAGAAGGCGGCATAGACCAGCCAGCCCGGCAGATGCGGGGCCGCCGCGAAGGTTTCGGCGAAGCCCCAGAAGGTCGCCAGCGCCATGGCCAGGCCGGCCGAGACGATGAACTGCTTAGCCGTCACCGCGCGAACGAACTCGTCGCTCTCCCGGATCAGGCTCAGCGTGGCCCACAGCTGGCCGATCACCGGCGCCGACACCGCCGCGGCCAGGATCCAGCCCGACGGCCTGCCGATCACCTCGTCGAAGACGTCCGTCACCATCATCGAGATGCAGATCAGCATATACGGAATCATGAAGGCAAAGGTGCGGATGACATAGCGCCGGTGCGCCGCGGTTCCGGTTTTCCAGACATTCAACATGACAAGTCCTCCTGACGTGATGTCATGCTTACCTTACATCAGGCATTGGTCATGTCAACCTGACTTTTTGTCAGGCTTCGCTGACATGGGAGATGGCCGCCGCGACGCCGTGAACCTTTTCCGCCTCCGACGGTTCTGCCCCGCTCGGACCGGAGGCACGGCTTGCGACTCATTTCATTCGTCAGACAGCACTGGCTTTTTCTGGTTCTGGTCGCCCAGGTCCTCTTCATCGCCTTCGCCACCGGCTACCTTCTCTCCAGCCCCTTCATCGAAGCCGGGTAGCGGGCGGCCCCGCTGGCGAGACCGAACATGACCCGCATCGCCGACCCCGCCGCCTTCATCCTCGCCAACACCCGCCTCCAGCCCGTGCCGCACACGCCGGAGATTTCGCTGTGGCTGGCCGAGGAGATCACCCCGATCTGGCGGCTGACCGAGGAGGAACTGGGCGAACTCGGCCTGCCGCCGCCGTTCTGGGCCTTCGCCTGGGCCGGCGGCCAGGGTCTCGCCCGCTGGCTGCTCGACAATCCGTACGAGGTCGCCGGCCGGCGCGTGCTCGACTTCGCCGCCGGCTCGGGCGTGGTCGGCGTGGCCGCCATGAAGGCCGGCGCCGCCTCGGTCCTGTGCGCCGACATCGACCCGTTCTGCGCCGCCGCGGTGGCGCTGAACGGCGAGGCCAACCGGGTCGTCCTCGCCTTCACCGACGCCAACCTGCTCGACCTCCCGCCGCCCGACGTCGAGGTGATCTGCGCCGGCGACGTCTTCTATGAAAAGCCGATGGCCGAACGGGTGCTGACCTGGCTGACCGCAGCGGCCGATCGCGGCGTTCGCGTCCTCGTCGGCGATCCCCTGCGGACCTATTTCCCGAAATCCGGCCTCGACCTCCTGGCCGAGTACGCCGTGCCGACCACGCGCGAGCTGGAGGACTCGGCCGTCAAACGCACCCGCGTCTGGTCGCTCGGGCCGTCGGCGTCAGCCCGGCGACGCTTGCCTGACAGGCCCTCCGGAACCATCTTGAAATCATGACCCGTGCGCTGATCCCCCTGTCCCTGGCCTTCGCCGCCCTCGCCGGTTCGGCCCAGGCCCAGGCGGCACCTTGGTATGTCGCCCCGGGCGCCAATCTTCACCGCTATCAGGCGGACCAGCACCGCTATGAAATGGACCGCCTCCGCGCCCGCGCCGACCAGCGCGAGACGGTCGCGCGCCAGCTCCAGCTCGAAACCCGCCTCAACCGGCTCGAGATCGAGACCGCCCGTCAGCCCGAGCCGCTCCAGCCGGCGCCCTACCGCGTCCTGCGCTCGCCGGAAGAGGAACGCGCCTTTCGGGAATCCGCCACGGAACGTCGCCGCGCCACCGCCGCCGGGGTCGGGCAGATCGACGCCTGGCTTGATCGCGCCGCAGACTAGACTCCCGCCTGCATCCCTTCCCTGACGACCGCGTTCCTGCTTGGCTGTAAACCGAGGGACGAGGGAACGGATCATGCGCTGGCAGGGCGGACGACGCGGTGGCAACATCGAAGACCGGCGCGGCATGGGCGGCGCCGGCATCGCCGGCGGCGGCATCGGCATCGGGGCCCTCGTCCTCGCGGCGATCGGCTATTTCGTCTTCGGCATCGACCCCCAGACCACCCAGCAGATCACCAGCCAGCTGGGCGGCGTCGGCAGCGCGGAACAGGGCGTCCAGGGCAGCCCCGAGGACCAGGCCGGCGACTTCGTCAATGTCATCGGCTCCAACGTCGACGACGTCTGGAAGACGAAGCTGCAGGGCTACCAGCCGCCGACCGTCGTCCTGTACGAGCAGGGCACCTCGACCGGCTGCGGCTTCGGTCAGGCCGCCATGGGGCCATTCTACTGCCCCGCCGACCAGCAGGTGTATCTCGATCTCTCGTTCTGGCAGCAGCTGGAAACCCAGCTGGGCGGCTCCGGCGCCGACTTCGCCCGCGCCTATGTGATCGCCCATGAGTACGGCCACCACGTGCAGACCCTGACGGGCGCCTCGCAACAGGTGCGCGAGGCCCAGCAGCGCGCCTCGGGACAGGCCGAAGCCAACCGCTATTCCGTCGCGCTCGAGTTGCAGGCCGACTGCTACGCCGGCGTCTGGGCCGCCAACGCCGCCGCCGTCTCGGGCGGCGAGGTCGCCGTCAGCGCCGCCGATCTGGAGGCCGGCATGCAGACCGCCGCCGCTATCGGCGACGACACCATGCAGCGCCGTCAGGGCGGGCAGGTGCAGCCGGACGGCTTCACCCACGGCTCCTCGGCCCAGCGCGTCGAATGGCTGCAGCGCGGCTACCAGTCCGGCGATCCGGCCGCCTGCGACACCTTCGCCGCCCTCTGACCGGGCCTCAGCCCATCGTCAGATCCAGCGGCTGCGACACATGCAGGGTCCCGGCGCCCAGATCGAAGGCGGCCCGGCGCGCGCCGAAGGCTTCCATCCCGACCAGCCCGCCCGGGAAATTCGGCAGCGGCGGCTGGTCGAACACCCCGACCGACACCTGGCGGTACAGGTGGTTGGCGAAGGTCACGGTGCGCGCCTCGACGATGGCGGCCTGCATTGCCCCGCCCAGCACCAGACTGGTTCCGACCTCCTGCGGCCGCCCGTCCAGCAGGCCGACAGCCTGCGCCGTCGCCTTGTCCAGCGACAGCAGGGACGAGGCGCCGGTGTCGACCACCGCTTTCAAGACCGCGCCCTCGACCGTAACCTCGGCGATCAACCCGCCGCCCGAGCGCTCGACCGCCGCGGGCGCCAGATCCGTCGGCCGCACGAAGGCCTCGCGGGCGATCAACCGGACGTGGCGCCGAGCCGGATCCAGCGCCAGCACCAGATGCTCCAGCACGTCACGGCCAAGGATCAACGGCGTGTTCAGCCCCTCCGCCGAGGCCAGCGGCCCAAGATCGAGGATCGCGGCCCGCAGCTTGCCGATGGCCAGGCCTGGCAACTCGACATCGACGGTCGTGCCGCGGCCCATCTGCGTCCCGCCGCCCACGCCATAGGCGACCAGCGGCATGTCGAACAGCGAGCGCTGCTGCTCCGGCAGGGCCTCGACCAGGCCCCGGTCGATGACGGAATACTGGGCCCCCGTGTCGATCAGGGCGATGACCTCGCGGCCTTCGACCCGCACCTTCACGGTCGGCACGCCGGCCCGCCGCGCATACGGCAGCCACGGCGTCGCGCCGCCCCCGGCGAAGGCCATATCCGGCGCCGGCCAGAACAGGGTCTCGCGCGCCCACCAGGCCCCGCCGACGACGGCGGCCAGTCCTGCGGCGCGGAAAAGGAGATTGCGGCGGTTCATACGCCGCGAACATGGCGTGGCCGGCGTCCCTGCGCTAGCGTCGCCGCTGTCGCGGACTAACGAGCCCCGAACGGCACCACCTTGTTTTCGCGGTCGTGACCGATGTCGGCGGCGCCCAGATAGGCAATGCCCGACCGCTGGCACCAATATCGGACGATCTCTTCCGGCGTCAGGCCGAAGTCCGGATCGTTCTCGACGATGTTCGATACCCGCCCCAGCCGGATGCCCGCCACCTTGCGGATCGAAGCCTGGCCCGTCAGGTGGAACATCATCCGGTCGACGCGGTACAGCGGCTCCGACACGTCCTCCAGCATCAGCACATGGCCTGTCAGGTCCGGCTCCAGCGCCGTTCCGACCAGGGCGTCCAGGATGCTCAGATTGAAGGCGACCGCCGGACGAGTATCCTCGTGCAAGGACGGCTCCCATGACGCCGGGTCGCCGCGCTTCAGCCAGTTCAGCGCTCGCCAGGCGGTCGCGTCGCTGCGCACCGCGTCCGAGGCCATCGGCCCATGGGCGACATGCGCGAAGCCCGCCTTGTACAGACCCGCCAACAGCGTACCGGCGTCGGAATAGCCGAGATACCGCTTCCTGCGCGCCACATCGGTGAGTTGCGGCAGCACCGCCTCGGCGATGCGGCAGGAACCATATCCGCCGCGCGCGAACCACACCGCGTCCAGCCGCGGGTCGTTGGCGTATTCGATGAAGGCCGCCGCCCGGCTGGCGTCGTCGCCGCCGAAATGCCCGTGCTTGCCGAAGCTCGCCGGGTGGAACACGACCTTGATCGAGCCGTCGGGCACGTTGGCCCCGAACCACGCATGGACAGCGTCGGCCCGCTCCCGGTCGAAGCGCGAACTGGCGTTGACGATGCCGATCTTCATCTGGCCGCTGGCCTCCCCGTCCGACCGTGCTAGTCAGGCCGCCGGACATTCCCCGGTTTCGCCCTCATGAATCAAGACGACTATTTCTTCTGCGGCATCGGCGGCTCGGGCATGCTGCCTCTCGCCATGATCGTGCAGGCGCAGCTCAAGGCGTCGGGGGGCGGCCGCATCGAGGGCTCCGACCGCTCGCGCGATCAGGGCCGGACGCCCGAGAAATTCGCCTGGCTCGAGGCCCACGGCGTCACCCTCCATCCGCAGGACGGCTCCGGCGTCACCCGCCCCAGCCAGATCGTCGTCGCCACCGGGGCCATCGAGGACACGGTCCCCGATATCGGCGCCGCGAAACGCGCCGGCGCCCGCATCGTCACCCGCCCCGAGCTGCTCAGCCAGATATTCAACGCCGCCCCGACCTCGGTCGGCGTCGCCGGCACCAGCGGCAAGTCGACGATCACCGGCATGATCGCTTGGATTCTGCATCAGGCCGGCCGCGAGCCCACCGTCATGAACGGCGCGGTGATGAAGAATTTTGCGGATGCGAAGCACCCCTTCGCCAGCGCCCTGATCGGCGGCCCGGACCTGTTCGTCGCAGAGGTCGACGAGTCCGACGGCTCCATCGCCCGTTACGACCCGACCGTGGCCGTGGTCTCCAACATCTCGCTCGACCACAAGTCGATGGAGGAGCTGCGCGACCTGTTCGGCGGCTTCACCGCCCGCTCGACCACCGCCGTGCTCAACCTCGACAACCCCGAGACCGCCGCCCTCGCCCAGTCCCTGCCGCCGGAGCGGGTCGTCACCTTCGCCCTCGGCGAGGAGGCCGCCACGCTCAACGCCCACGATCTCGACCCCCGTCCCACCGGCATGGCCTTCACCCTGACCGAGGCCCGCGGACCGACGCTCACCGTCACCCTCAATGTCCCCGGCGCCCACAACGTCGCCAACGCCCTCGCCGCCCTCGGCGCCGTCCGCGCCCTCGGCGTGCCGCTCGTTCAGGCCGTCGTAGCGCTGGAGACCTTCTCCGGCATCCGCCGACGGATGGAGGTGGTCGGGACCGCCAACGGCGTCACCGTCCTCGACGACTTCGCCCACAACCCCGACAAGATCGCCGCCACCCTCAAGACCCTGCACGCCTTCGACGGCCGGCTGCTGATCCTGTTCCAGCCGCACGGCTTCGGCCCGCTGCGGTTGATGAAGGACGAATTCATCGACGGCTTCGCCGGCCTGCTGCGCGAGGACGACATCCTGCTGATGCCCGAGCCGGTCTATTACGGCGGCACGACCGACCGCGGCGTCGGCAGCGAGGACATCGCCGCCGGCGTCCGCGCCGCGGGTCGCCGCGCCGAGGCCCTGCCGACCCGCGAGGCCTGCGGTGACCGCCTCATCGCCCTGGCCCGCCCCGGCGACCGCATTGTCGTCATGGGGGCCCGCGACGACACCCTGTCGACCTTCGCCGCCGCGCTGCTCCACCGGCTTTTAGCTCCGCTTACGGATTGATCTACAAGACAATCTCGCAAAACATTCACGAACGGCAAAGCTCACGTTAAGTCCGGCCCGCTATCGCCTCCCGCAGTGACACAGAGGGCGGGCATGGCGAGGATCGGGGATTTCGCGAGCGCGGCGGCGCCGATCGGGCCGAATACGCCCGGGGCCGAGGTGTTCGACCGGTTCCAGGACGAGCCCGACACCCTGGTCATCGCCGTCGTCGACAACGAGGGTCGGCCCGTGGGCCTGATCGAGCGCAACGCCTTCACTCTCAAGATGGCCGCCGAGTTCGGCCGTGCCCTCTACGCCCGACGACCCGCGGCGACCTTCATGAACGCGAGCCCGCGCATTCTCGAGGCGGAAGCGGACGCGGAGAGCCTGTTCCAGTCGGTCGACGGCTCCAACCTCGGCGCGCTGCTGAACGGCTTCATCGTCGCCGATGGCGGCCGCTACGTCGGGGTCGGCGCGGGGGTGCACCTGCTCCGCGCCGGCAGCGCTATCCACCAGCGCCGCGCCGAGGCGATGAGCGCCCTCGCCCGCGACCTGGCCCGCGCCGAGGCCGAGGCCCGCGCCTCCAGCCGGGCCAAGTCCGAATTCCTCGCCGTCATGAGCCACGAGATCCGCACCCCGCTGAACGGCGTGCTCGGCGTCGCCGCCCTGATGGAGCGCGAGCTGACGCAGGACGCCATGAAGCCCTATGTCCGCACCATTCTCGATTCCGGCGAGAGCCTGCTGCGCCTCCTCACCGACGCCCTCGACATGAGCCGGGCCGAGTCCGGCCTGATGAATTTCGAGACCGCCCCGGTGCGCCTCGAAGGCCTCGCCGCGGACCTTGGGGCCCTGTGGAGCCCGCGCGCCCAGGAGCGGGGTCTGACCCTCGACGTGACCTGCGACACGGCTGGCCATGACTGGGTACTCGCCGACGAGATGCGGCTCAAACAGCTGTTCAACAACCTCATCGGCAACGCCCTGAAATTCACCCTGGCCGGCGGTGTCGCCGTCCATATCGCGAGCGACGGACGCGACGGCCGGGTCAGCGTCGCCGCCACCGTCGACGACAGCGGTCCCGGCGTCCCGGACGAGGTCGCCGCCACCATTTTCGAGCCGTTCAACACCGGCCGCGCTGGCCGCGAGGGCGCCGGCGCCGGCCTCGGCCTCGCCATCTGCCGCCAGATCGTCGACCGTATGGACGGCCGCCTCTCCGTCGAACGCTCGCCCCGGGGCGGCGCCCGCTTCCGTCTCGACCTCGGTCTGGAATGCGCCGGCTCCGAGATGCGCGAGCAGGCGGCGAAGATGGCCGAGCCGACGCCGCACGACACCCTCCATGTGCTCGTCGTCGACGACAACGCCACCAACCGCTTCGTCGCCGCGCGGGTGCTGGAGCTGTTCGGCTGCACCAGCGATGTCGCCGAAAACGGCGCCGAGGCGGTCGAGCAGGTCCAGCTGACCCGCTACGATCTGGTGCTGATGGACATCAAGATGCCGGTCATGGACGGCATCGTCGCATCCCGCGCCATCCGCGCCCTGCCCGGCCCCGTCGCCAGCCTCCCCATCCTGGCGCTGACCGCCAACGCCGACCCGCGCGACGAGGTCGACTATCTCGCCGCGGGCATGGACGGGGTGGCGCAGAAGCCGATCCAGCCCGATCGACTGCTGGACGCCATCCGCCGGGTCATGACCCGCGACCGGTTGTCCGCCGCCGCCTGAGCACGCAACCGCCGCCGCTCGCGGGTATTCTAACGCCTCATGCTGCAGATTCCTCCTCCCCCGCTGCCCGATGTCGTCGTCACCGGCGCCCGCCTGCCGCCCGCCGCCGGCGAGGCCGCCTTTTCCGTGACCCGACTCGATGACCGCGACCTGCGCGATCAGCAGCGGCTGGACGAGGCGCTGGCGACGGTCCCGGCCGTGTCCCTGTTCCGCCGCACCTCCAGCCAGGCGGCCAATCCCACGACCCAGGGCATCAGCCTGCGCGCCATCGCTCCCTCGGGCGCCGGCCGCACCCTCGTCACCCTCGACGGCGTGCCTCTGAACGATCCGTTCGGGGGCTGGGTCATCTGGTCCCAGGTCCCGACCGAGAGCCTTTCCGGCCTCGACCTCGTGCGCGGCTCCGGCGCCGGTCCCTATGGCGCGGGCGCCCTGACCGGCGTCATCCAGCTGCGCGAGCGCGACGCCGGGACCGTCCTCGACGCCTCGATCAGCGAGCGCGGCGGCGCCCGGCTCGGGGCCTCGGGCGCCACGGATCTCGGCCCGGCCCGCCTCGTCGCCTCCGGCCTGTATGAGACCAGCGACGGCTATGTCCCCGTGCGCGGCCCCGCCGCCGGCGCCGCTGACCAACCGCTGGACCTCGACGTCCGCGCCGCCGCCCTGCGCGCCGACCTCCCGATCGGCGAGGCCGCCCTGTCCCTGCGCGCTGCCGCCTTCGAGGAGGAGCGCGGCTCCGGCGTCGAGAATAGCCGCGCCGCCGCCAGCGGAAACTTGCTTTCCGCCACCGCCGCGCTTCAGCCCCGCGCAGACCGCGCCGGTTGGCGGCTTCAGGCGTGGCGGCGTGAGAGCGACATGTTCAACACCTTCGTCGCCCTCGCCGACGACCGGTCGTCGGCCAGTCTCGCGGCGTCGCAGGACGAGACGCCCGCCGTCGGCTGGGGCGTCAACGCCGCCCTGCGCCGGATCATCGTCAGCGGCATCGCCCGGGTCGAATGGGAACTCGGCGCCGACGCCCGCTTCAATGAGGGCGAGACCCGCGAACGCTTCCGCAATCTCGGCGACGGCTTTACCCGCAGCCGCGTCGCCGGCGGCGAGAACGCGGTCGCCGGCCTCTATGGCGAAGCCTCGTGGAGCTCCGGCCCGTGGCTCGCCGCCGGCGGACTGCGTTACGACGCTTGGTCGAACAGCGAGGGGCGCCGTCTCGAACGCGACCTCGCCACGGGCCTGCCGACCCTGGACGAAGCCGACCCCGACCGCTCCGGCGAAGTGGTCAGCGCCCGCTTTGCGGTCCGGCGCGCGATCGGAGGAGGCCAGGCCGTGCGCATCGCCGCCTACAGCGGTTTCCGCCCCGCCACACTCAACGAACTGCACCGCCCGTTCCGCGTCGGCAACGACATCACCGAGGCCAATGCCGCACTCGAGCCCGAAAAGCTGGCCGGCGTCGAGGCCGGGTGGGCCTGGACCGGCCAACGCGCCTCCCTGACCGCCACAGCCTTCTGGACGCAGATCGAGGACGCCATCGTCAACGTCACCCTCGGCGAGGGCCCGGGGACCTTCCCGCGCGCCGGCTTCGTGCCCGCCGGCGGCGTGCTGCGCCAGCGCCAGAACGCCGGGACCATCGAGGCCACAGGGCTCGAGCTGGAAGGCCGGTTCGAGCTCACCCCGGCCCTGTCCCTGCGCGCCGCCCTGTCGGCCACCGACGCCCGCGTCGACGGCGGCGCCATGGCCCCGCAGCTCACCGGCCTGCGGCCCGCCCAGGCGCCGGTCTGGAGCGCGACCGCCGGTCTGGACTGGCGGCCCGCTGACCGCCTGGCCCTCGCGGCCGACCTGCGCTGGGAGAGCCGTCGTTTCGATGACGACCTGAACAGCCGGGTGCTCGACGCCGCCGCCACGGTCGACCTGCGCGCCGACTGGGCCCTGACGCCCTCGACCACTGTCTGGGTCGCCGCCGACAATCTGTTCGACGCCGAGGTCGAGGTCGCAGAGACCGGAACCGGCGTCGCCGGCTTCGGCCCGCCGCGAACGCTGAGCGTCGGGGTCAGACTGTCCCGCTGAGTTCGCGCAAGCCCCTATTGCAAACCGTTCGCAACTTCGGCACAAGCCATGCGTGACCGACGCCGCGACCCCCGCCAGGCCCCCGAAGGCCCTCAACGCCAGACGTTCGTTCTGGCTCAAGCAGTTGCACCAGTGGCATTGGATTTCCGCCGCCCTCAGCCTGATCGGCCTGCTGCTGTTCGCCGTCACCGGCATCACCCTCAACCACGCCGCCCAGATTCCCGCCGAGCCGGTGACCGTCGAACAGACCGCAACCCTGCCCGCCCCCTTGACCGAGCGGCTGGCCGCCTTCCCGGAAGAGACCACCGATCCGGTCCCCGACGCCGTCGCCCGCTGGGCCTCGGACGCCTTCAAGGTCAGCATCGCCGGCCGGCCCACCGAAACCACCGCTGACGAAATCTATGTCGCCCTCGCCGAGCCCGGCGGCGACGGCTGGCTGACCATCGACCGGGCCACCGGCGAGGCCCTGCGCGAGCGCACCACGCGCGGCTGGGTCGCCTGGCTCAACGACCTGCACAAGGGCCGCAACACCGGCCCGGTCTGGTACTGGTTCATCGACGTCTTCGCCGTCGCCTGCGTCGTGTTCGCCGTCACCGGCTTCGCCCTGGCGCTGATGCATGCGCGCCAGCGCCCCTCGACTTGGCCCCTGCTCGGGCTCGGCCTGCTGATTCCCGCCGTCATCGCCCTGCTGTTCATCCACTGATCCGCCCCCTTCCGACCGAACGAGTGTCCTATGCGTAAGCTCACCCTCGCCGTTTCCGCCGCCGCCGCCGCGACCGGCGCCGTCGCCTCGCCCGTCCTCGCCGCCGACCTGAACGTCTCCATCGAGATTCCGCGCCTGTCGGTGGCCGCCTACCACCGCCCCTATGTCGCGGTCTGGATCGAGCGGCCGGACAACACCGCCGTGCGCACCCTCGCCGTCTGGTACGAGGTCTCCAACGTCGCCGAGGGCAAGGACTGGCTCAAGGACATGCGCACCTGGTGGCGCCGCGGCGGTCGCGCCCTGACCCTGCCGGCCGACGGCGTCTCCAGCGCCACCAAGGCCCCGGGCCGGCATACGGTCGCCGTCCCCGCCGCCCGCCTGCGGACCCTCGCCGCCGGCGACTACGTCTTGGTCGTCGAGGCGGCCCGTGAACTGGGCGGCCGCGAGGCCGTCCGCGTACCGTTCCGCTGGGGCGCGCCCAACACCGCCCGCGCCGCCGGCGCGACCGAACTCGGCGCCGTCAGCGTCACCGTCACCCGCTAAAGGAAGACCGCCATGAAGAAGCCGCTCGCCATTCTCGCCGCCCTCGCGACCCTCGCCCTGCCGTTGTCGGCCCAGGCCCACCGCGCCTGGCTGGCGCCGACCTCGACCGTCCTGTCGGGCACGGACGCCTGGGTCGGCTTCGACGCCGCCATGTCGAACGGCGTCTTCATCGCCGACCACGCCGCCATGAACCTGGACAGCCTCGTCATCACCGCGCCGGACGGATCGACCGCCCGGCCCGAGAACATGATGCGGGCGCGCTACCGCTCGACCTTCGACCTGCACCTGACCCAGCCCGGCACCTACCGGGTCGCCAACGTCATGGGCGGCGTGGTTGTCAGCTACAAGGTCGACGGCGCGACCCGGCGCTGGCGCGGGGCCGAGGCGGACATGGCGGCCAATATCCCGGCCGGCGCCACCGAGGTGACCGTCACCCGCTCCGACAGCCGCGTCGAGACCTTCGTCACCCTCGGCGCCCCGACCACCGACGCCCTTCAGCCCACCGGCAAGGGCATCGAGCTGGCGCCGGTCAGCCACCCCAACGACCTTGTCGCCGGCGAGGCCGCCACCTTCAAACTGCTCCGCGACGGCCAGCCGGCCGCCGACATGGAGGTCACGATCGCCCGCGGCGGCACCCGCTACCGCGACAATCCGGAGGAGATGACGGTCCGCACCGGCGCTGACGGCGCCTTCACCGTGACCTGGCCCGAGCCGGGCATGTACTGGGTCAACGCCTCGGTGCGCACCCCCGCCGCCGACGGCCGCCCCGCCGCCTCGGCCCAGTACAACGGCGTCATGGAAGTGCTGCCCTGACCGATCCTCGTTCCGGCCGCGCCGCCCCGCCGCCGATCCTGATCGGCGACGGGGCCCCGCGCGTGGACAACCGGGTGCTGATCCCGACCCACGGCAAACGGCCCGCGCCCGCTCCGTCCAATCTCATCCGGGATTTCGCCGGCGAGACCATGGGCACCACCTGGGCGGTCCGCCTGACGCCGCCGCCCGGAGTCGAGCCTGACGACCTGCAGGCGGCGATCGAAGAGGTGCTGGCCGAGGTCGTGCTGCTGTTCAGCCACTGGGAGCCGCGCTCGGAACTGTCACGCCTGAACGCCGCCCCGCCCGGCTTCTGGGCCGTATCCGAGCCGTTCTGGGCCCTGCTGAACGCCGCCCTCGACCTGGCCGACGAAACCAACGGCGCGGTCGACCCGACCCTCGGGGCCCTGGTCGATCTGTGGGGATTCGGCCCGCCCGGGCCGCGTCCGCTCGACGCCTTCGGCCAGGGCTTCACCGTCCCGTTCGAGGACGAGATCGCCGCCGCCCGCGCGCTCAGCGGCTGGGGCCGGCTGCGGCTCAACCGCGACGCCCGCGCCGTCCAGCAGCTGGGCGGCGTCAAGCTGGACCTGTCCGCCATCGCCAAGGGTCACGCCGTCGACCGCGTATCCGAGCGGCTCACCGCCCTTGGCGCGACGCACCATCTCGTCGAGATCGGCGGCGAACTGCGCGGCGCCGGGGTCAAGCCCGACCGCCATCCGTGGTGGGTTGAACTGCAGCAAGGTCCGGGCGCCCCCGCTCCCCACACCGTCGCCGCCCTGTTCGATCTCGCGGTCGCCACCTCCGGCGACTGGATCCGCCGCTACGAGGTCTATGGCCAGACCTACAGCCACACCATCGACGGCCGCACCGGCCGTCCGGTCGCCAACGGCGTCGCCTCGGTGACCGTGCTCGCCGAGACCGCCATGTACGCCGACGCCATGTCCACGGCCCTGACCGTCATGGGCCCCGAAGAAGGTCCCGCCTTCGCCGAGGCGGTGGGCATCGCCGCCGCCTTCGTGGTGCGCGGCGAGACCGGCCTGACCGAGATCGTCACCCCCGCCTTCACCGCCATGCTGAACGAGGGCGCGTGACCGCAGATCCGCTGCGCTGGCTCTGGGCCGCCGCGGCGGTCGCGCTGTGGCTGGCCCTTGTCGGCGCCGTCGCCTGGAGCCGCGCCCGGGCCCGCCGCGCCGCCGCTGGCCGCGCCTCGGCCCTTGCCCCCGCCGAGGGCGCCGACGCCCTGCTGATCGCCTTCGCCAGCCAGACCGGCCAGGCCGAGGAACTGGCCTGGATGACCGCCTCGACCCTGTCCGGGGCCGGCGTGCCCTCGCGCGTCGTCCTGCTCGGCGACCTCGGCCCTGACGCGCTGAGGGCTGAAGGCCGGGTCCTGATCATCGCCTCCACCACCGGCGAGGGCGACGGCCCGGACGCCATGTCGTGGTTCGCCCGCCAACATATGGCCGGCCCCGCCGACCTCGCCGGCCTGTCCTACGGCCTGCTGGCGCTCGGCGACCGCACCTACGCCGACTTCTGCGGCTTTGGCCGGGCGCTGGACCTGTGGCTGCAGCGCTCCGGGGCCATCCCCCTCTTCGACCGGGTCGAGGTGGACAATGGCGACGCTGGCGCCATCCGCCACTGGCAACACCAGCTCGGCGCCGTCATTGGCCGCCCGGTCGAGGCCGACTGGACCCCGCCCGCCTATGACCGCTGGCGTCTCGTCGCCCGCACCCATCTGAACCCCGGCAGCCCGGGCGGCGAGGCCTGGCGTCTGGCCTTCGAACCGGTCGACCACGCCGCGCACTGGGTCGCCGGCGATATCGCCGAGATCGGCCTGCCCGCCGTCGACGGAGTCGCCCCCGCCAGCCGCGAATACTCCGTCGCCTCCTTGCCGTCCGACGGCCGGGTCGAGTTCATCGTCCGCCGGTCGCTGCGCCCCGACGGCTCCCCGGGGCTCGCCTCCGGCTGGCTGACCGGCGACCTCCCCGTCGGCGACCCGATCGACATGCGGATTCGCACCAACAGCGGCTTCCATGGACCGGCCGCGGAGGTTCCGCTGGTCCTCATTGGCAACGGCACGGGCCTGGCCGGCCTGCGTGCTCACTGGCGCGCCCGCGCCACCGGCGCCCACGGCGGCGTCTGGCTCCTGTTCGGCGAACGCACCTCGGCCCACGACGCCTTCCTCGACACGGAGCTCCACAGCGCCCTCGCTTCTGGTGTACTGACCCGCCTCGACCGCGCCTTTTCACGCGATCCCGGCGATGGACGCTACGTTCAGGATCTTATCACCCTGAACACGGACGAACTGGCCGCCTGGATCGATCGCGGCGCCGTCATTCTGGTCTGCGGCAGCCTCGACGGCATGTCGACCGGCGTCCACGCGGCGCTTGAGACCGCTCTTGGCCCGGACCGACTGCTCGCCCTTGCCGAAGCCGGTCGCTACCGCCGGGACGTCTACTAGCCGCGCCTGGTCTGCCCTTTGTGCGCCCGCAGGCGAATTCCTTGCTCGCCGAACAGTTTACCCCCGCTTCATGAGACTGGGTTACACGCGAGGGATGCGCCCGTTCGCGTTCCTGTCCGCGCTGCTCTCTCCAGCCTCTCGCCGGGCGGCTCCGCACGACCATGATGCGCGCCTCGCCCATATGGCCCTGCACGACCAGGAAACCGGACTGGTCAACCGCCTGTCGCTGGAGAGGCTCGCCGCCGCCGGGCCGCCGGCCTACGTCATTCTGTTTGGCGTCGACCGGTTCGAGGTGCTGCGCAACGCCATCGGCTACGACTCCATGGCCAGCCTGCTGACCACGCTCGGCCACCGGCTTTCCGGCCTGACCGGTCGCGCCGCCGTCGCCCGGGTCGGCGCCGGCGTCCTCGGCCTGGTCCTCCGCGCCGACGATGACGAAGACGCCGTCCGCATGGCCGCCCGTATCTGCGAGGCCGCCCAGGCCCCGGTGATCCTGAACGGCGCCCCGGTCGACATCGCCCTGACGGCCGGCGTCGCCCGCACCGGCGCGGCCAGCCGCAGCGTTGGCTCCGCCCTCGACCGCGCCGCCATCGCCGTCGACCAGGCCCGCGCCGCCCATCGCCGCGCCGGCCTGTTCGACGCCGTGCGCTACGGCGACCCCGCCGGCAATCTGTCGCTGATCAGCGAACTGATGGCCGCGCTCGACAACGGCGAGTTCTCGCTGAACTACCAGCCGAAATACGATTTCCGCGCCGAGGGGGTCACGGCCGTCGAGGCGCTGGCCCGCTGGACCCATCCGCGACGCGGCTTCGTCTCGCCCGAACTGTTCGTGGCCATGGCCGAGGAAACCGGCCACATCCGCCCGCTGACCGAATGGGTCATCCATCAGGCCATCCGCGACCAGGCCCATCTTCGCCGCGCCGGCCACGACCTGATGATGTCGGTCAACATCTCCGGCCGCCTGCTGTCCGACGAGAGTTTCGCCGACTTCGCCCTCGCCGCCGTCGATCAATCCGGGGCGCGGCTGTGCTTCGAGATCACCGAGACCGCCGTGGTCGGCAACCCGGAGATGGCCCTGCACATCCTCGACCGCTTCGCCGACGCCGGCATCTCCGTGTCGCTGGACGACTACGGCTCGGGCCTGTCGTCCCTGACCTATCTGAAACAGATCCGCGCCGACGAGCTCAAGATCGACAAGAGCTTTATCCTCGGCCTTGACGACTCGGCCCGCGACGGCCTGCTGGTCAAGTCGACCATCGACCTCGCCCATGGCCTCGGCATGAAGGTCACCGCCGAGGGGGTCGAGACCCCGACCGCCCTGGCCCTGCTACGCGGCATGGGCTGCGACATGGCCCAGGGCTATCTGATCGGGCGGCCGGTTTCCTTCGCCGCCCTGCTCGAGCGACTGGACGGCCCGGCGCGCAAGGCCGCCACCGTCGCCGCCTGACACCGGTTCACCCCGCCGCCACCGCCTTCATCGACACCCCTGAATCCGCCAGCCGCACCGGATCGACCGGCGTCGCCCGGCCGATCATCTGCCGCCCGGCCATGAACTCGGCCGGGGCGTTGACCGCCTCGGCGCAGACGATCCGGTCGCCGTCCAGGTGGAACACCGCGAAGGCCGCCGTCGCCGGGTCGCCGCGCAGCACCTGACGATCCGCCCCCTCGGGCAGGCCGGCGATCTGCAGCTTGACGTCATACTGGTCGGACCAGAACCATGGCACTTCGGGCGTCGGCGCCGGCCGGCCGGTGATGGCCGCCGCCGTCTGTTTCGCCTGTTCCAGCGCGTTGGGCACGCTCTCCAGCCGCTGCATCCGCCCGCCATGCGCCGGGATCGGCCGCCAGCTCACATCGCCGATGGCCCAGATCGCCGGATCCGAAGTACGCGCCGCCTCATCGACGACGATGCCGTTCTGACAGGCCAGCCCGGCCGTCGCCGCCAGCTGGTCGCAGGCCGCCGCGCCGACGCCCACCAGAATCGCATCGGCCCCGACCAGCCGGCCGTCCGCGAGCCGCACGCCGTCCGCCTCGAACCCCGTCACCTCGGCCGAGGTCAGCACCTCGACGCCATGTGCGCGATGATAGCCGGTGAAGAAGTCCGACAGGGTCTGCGACGCCACCCGCGCCAGCACCCGGTCCATCCGTTCGATGACCACCGCCTCCGCGCCCAGCGCCCGCGCCGAGGCCGCCGCCTCCAGTCCGACATAGCCGCCGCCGACCACGGCCAGCCGCTTGCCGGGCCCCAGCGCCGCCTTCAGCCGCTCCGCATCCGCCAGCGTCCGCAGCTCCAAGAGGTCCTGCCGGTCCGCCCCCGGAATGGACAGCTTCCGCGCCGTCGATCCGGTCGCCAGGATCAGGGCGTCGTACGGTTCGACCGTCCCGTCGGCGAACGTCACCGTCCTGCCGGCCGCATCGATCGAGACGGCCGTCACGCCCAGCCGCAGTTCAATCCCGTGCTCGGCGTAGAATTCCTCCGGCCGCAGCAGCAGCGCCTCGAGATCGGCCTCGCCCTTCAGCCACGCCTTGGACAACGGCGGCCGCTGGTACGGCGGCGCCGCCTCCTCCCCGGCCAGCACGATCGGCCCCTCATGCCCGTACTGCCTGAGCAGGGCCGCCGCCGTACCGCCCGCATGCCCCGCGCCGATGATCAGAACCTTGGTCATGGATGGTGAGATAGAGGGGCTGGGGGCCAGGGGCTAGGGGCTAGGGATGGGTTGGGTCCAACCCCCTTGACCGTTCCACCGTTACAGCATAGTGGAACGCGCCATGACCGAGACCCTTCCACACAACGCCGCCGCCGCGGTGCGCAGCCGCGTCGCCCTCTACGACGCCCTGCTGTCGCTCAAGACGCGCCAGGAGGTCGACGCCTTCCTCGCCGACCTGTGCACGCCGGCGGAGATCCGCGCCTTCGCCGAGCGCTGGGAGGTGGCCCGCCTGCTCGACGCCGGGGGCAAGTCCTATCGCGAAATCGCCGCCGAGGCCCAGGCCAGCCCGACCACGGTCGTGCGGGTCGCCCGATTCCTCAAGGAGATGCCCCATCAGGGCTATCGCCTCGTCCTCGACCGCATCAAGAGCTGAGTAGAACCATGAGTACCGTCCAGGGCCGGCTGCGCATCGCCGTCCAGAAATCCGGCCGTCTGTCCGACCGCAGCCTCGACCTCGTCCGCGACGCCGGTCTGCGCGTGGTCAAGGGCAACAACGATCTGCTCTATCGGGTCGAGAACTATCCGATCGACCTGCTGCGCGTGCGCGACGACGACATTCCGACCTTCGTCGCCGACGGCGTCTGCGACCTCGGCATCGTCGGCGAGAACGTGCTGGAGGAGGCCCGCAACGGCGGCCCGGTCGCCGAGGTCATCATGCCGCTCGGCTTCGGCCGCTGCACCCTGAAGATCGCCGTCCCGCCGACCCTCGCCTACGACGGCCCGGCCTCGCTGGAGGGTCTGCGCGTCGCCACCTCCTATCCGAAGATCCTGCGCCGCTGGCTCGACGAGCGGAACATCGGCGCCGACATCGTCACCATGCGCGGCGCCGTCGAGGTCGCGCCCCGGCTGAAACTGGCCTCGGCCATCTGCGACCTGGTCTCCACCGGCGCGACGCTGGAGGCCAACGGCCTCGACGCGCGCGAGACCGTGCTGGAAAGCCAGGCCGTGCTGATCAAGTCCCCGGTCGCCCCCGAGCCCGCCCTGCGGCACCTGCTGGACAGCATCATCGAACGCATGTCCGGCGTCGTCTCCTCGCAGGGGGCCAAATACGTCATGCTCAACGCCCCGCGCTCGGCGCTGGACAGGATCACCGCCATCCTGCCGGGCGCCGGTTCGCCGACGGTCATGCCCCTGTCCGGCCGCGACGACGCCGTCGCCGTCCACGCGGTCTGCCAGGAGGCCGTCTTCTGGGAGACGCTGGAGAAGCTCAAGGCCGCGGGGGCCTCGGCCATCCTCGTCCTGCCGATCGAGAAGATGATGTGATGCGGCTGATCGACTGGTCCTCCCTCGACGCCCCCGGCCGGCTCGCCGCCCTCGCCCGCCCCACCAGCCGCGGCGAGACCCGGGTCAGCGACATCGTGCGCGAAATCTTCGACGACGTGCAGGCGCGCGGCGGCGCCGCCGTCGCCGACTGGAGCCTGAAGTTCGACGGCTTCGCGCCCCGCCGCATCGCCATCACCCCGGCGGCGGTCGACGCCGCCCGCGACGCCCTGCCGCCGACCGCCACCCGCTCGCTGCGGATCGCCGCCGAGAATGTGCGCGTCTTCCATCAGGCCACCCGGCCGGAAGACACCCCCTTCTTCGAGACCACTCCGGGCGTCCGCTCCCGCCTCGTCTGGCGCCCCATCGGCGCGGCCGGCATCTATGTGCCCGGCGGCACAGCACCCCTGTTCTCCTCCCTGCTGATGCAGGCCATCCCGGCCCAGGTCGCCGGCGTGCGCGAGCGTGTCGTGGTCACCCCGCCGGCCAAGGACCGCGGCGTCCATCCGGCGATGATCTACGCCGCCGCCGAGGCCGGTCTCGACGCCATCTGGCTGATCGGCGGGGCCCAGGCCATCGCCGCCCTGACCTTCGGCGCCGTACTTGACGACGGCGAGATCCCGGCCTGCGACAAGCTGTTCGGCCCGGGCAACGCCTTCGTCGCCGAGGCCAAGAAACAGGCCTCCGCCCGGCCGCGCGGCCCCGCCGTGGACATGCCCGCCGGTCCGTCCGAACTGCTGGTCATCGCCGACCGCGACGCCGACCCGGAGATCGCCGCCGCCGACCTGCTCAGCCAGGCCGAGCACGACGCCGACGCCCAGGTCATCCTCGTCTCCGAGAGCCGCGCCAACATCGAGGCCATCCTCGCCGAGGTCGAGCGCCAGTTGCAGACCCTGCCCCGCGCCGACATCGCCCGCGCGTCCCTCGGCGAGGGCCGCGCGATCCGCGTGCGCGACATGGCCGAGGCCTGCGAGGTCGCCAACCTGTATGGCCCCGAACACCTCGCCCTGCAGACCGTCGACCCCGAGGCCATGGTCGAACGCATCACCGCCGCCGGCGCCGTCTTCGTCGGCGCTTACGCCGCCGAAACGCTCGGCGACTACGCCGCCGGCCCCAGCCACGTCCTGCCGACCGACGGCGCCGCCCGCACCATCGGCGGCATCACCACCGCCAGCTTCATGACCTCAATGTCGGTACAATCCGTCTCCGAGGCCGGGGCCCGCGAGCTGGCCCCCGTCGCCGCCCGCCTCGCCCGTCTCGAAGGCCTTGAGGCCCACGCCCGCGCCGCAGACCTGAGGGCCCGATGATAACCAACCTGCCCGCCCCCTTCGCCCCGCTGGTCTCCGGCGGCGACGGCCTCGACCGCTATCCGGCCGAGCCCCGCGCCCTCGCCGCCCGCATGGCCGAGGTCTATGGCGTCCCCGCCGAGCGCGTCCTGCCGGTGCGCGGCCTGACCCACGGGCTGGAGCTGGTCTTCCGCCTCGCCGCCCGCGTCGGACAGGCGGTCCAGGCCCCCGACGCCGAGCCCTATCGCGCCCTCCCCGCCCTCTACGCCCGCCCCGCTCCCGACGCCGCCCCCGGCGCGGTGATCCTGCGCGCCCTCGGCTCCTCCGAGGCCGTCGCCGAGATGGCCGCCCGCGTCGCCCCCGCCCTGCTGGTCATCGACGAAGGCCTCGCGGAGTTCGCCGACGCCCCCTCCGCCGCCACGGTCATCGACGCCCACGCCAATCTGGTCGTGCTGCGCAGCCTGTCGCTGGCCCATGGCCTCGCCGGAGCCCGCGTCGGCGCCGCCCTCGCCCAAGCCGAAACCCTCGCCCGTCTTGCCGGTGTGATGGAGCCCTACGCCCTGCCGGAAGTGTCGATCCGGCTGGCGCTACAGGCGCTCGATCCCTCGCGCATGATGGAGACCGGCCAGCGCATCGCCCTTGTCCGGGCCGAGCGCGAGCGGCTGGTCAAGGCCCTGTCCCGGGCCATGGTCGTCGAACCCGGCTTCGGCCCCGTCATCATGGCCCGGCCGTCCGATCCCGACGCCGTCCTCGTCGGCCTGGCCCGCTACGGCGTCGCCGCCGAGCGCGCCGGCGAGCGCCTGCGCCTGCCCGTCTCGGCCCGGACCGAGGTCAACGACCGCCTGCTCGCCGCCCTCGACCTCGCCCCGACCCCGGCCCGTCCGCACCGCACCGGCGAGGCCGTTCGCGACACCAAGGAGACGCGCATCGTCTGCGCCGTCGACCTCGACTCGCCCGGTCCCATCGCCATCCACACCGGCGTCGGCTTCTTCGACCACATGCTGGAGCAGATCGCCGCCCACGGGGGCTTCTCGCTGCGCCTCTCGTGCGAGGGCGACCTGCACACCGATCCGCACCACACCATCGAGGACTCGGCCATCGCCCTCGGCCAGGCCCTGAAACAGGCGCTGGGCGAGCGTCGCGGCATCGCCCGCTACGGCTTCGTCCTGCCGATGGACGAGGCCAACGCCGCCGTGTCCATCGACCTGTCCGGCCGCCCCTATCCGGTGTTCGAGGGAACCTTCGACACCCCCTTCATCGGCGAGTACCGCACCGACCTGACGGCCCACGTCTTCCGCTCGCTGGCCGAACACCTCGGCGCGGCCATCCACGTCTCGGTCACCGGCGACGACGACCACCACAAGACCGAGGCCGTCTACAAGGCCTTCGGCCGCGCCCTGCGCCAGGCCATCCGCGTCGAGGGCGACGCCGTCCCGAGCACCAAGGGGGTGTTGTGATGAGCGTCTCAGAGTTCCTTCTCCCCTCGGGGGAGAAGGTGGGCGGCGTAGCCGCTCGGATGAGGGGGCTGCCAACCTCAAGCTCAGGGGTCGATCTTCAGCCTCGCTTCGCCATTCCCCTCATCCGGCCCTCCGGGCCACCTTCTCCCCCAAGGGGAGAAGGATGAGCGTAGTCACCGTCCTCTCCTACGGCGCCGGCAATGTCGCCTCGGTCCAGTTCGCGCTGGAGCGGCTCGGCGCGACCGTCCGCCTGACCGCCGATCCGGCCGAACTCGCTGACGCCGAACGCCTGATCCTGCCCGGCGTCGGCGCCGCCGGCTACGCCATGGCGCGGCTGGCCGAACTGGGCCTGATCGAGCCGATCCGCGCCTTCCCCCGCCCCCTGCTCGGCGTCTGCCTTGGCCAGCAGCTGCTGTTCGACGCCAGCGACGAGGGCGGCGGCGTGCCCCTGCTCGGCCTGATCCCCGGCCGCGTCGGCCGCCTCGAGCCCGCCCCTGACCGGCCGGTGCCGCACATGGGCTGGTCGCGCCTGTCGATCGTCCGTGCCGACCCCCTGCTGGAAGGAATCGACGAGGACGCCTGGGCCTATTTCGTGCACAGCTACGTCTGTCCTGACGGTGAGGCGACCCTCGCCCGCGCCGACTACGGCGGCCCGGTCCCCGCCGTGGTCCGCAACGGCCTGCGCTGGGGCTGCCAGTTCCACCCCGAGCGCTCGGCCGCTGCCGGCGCCCGCATCCTGCAGAACTTCCTGGAGCTGACGCCATGATCGTCTACCCCGCCATCGACCTGCGCGGCGGCGTCTGCGTCCGGCTGATGCACGGCCGGTTCGACCAGGCCACCCTCTATGACGAGGATCCGGCGGCCCGACTCGCCGCCTTCGCCGCCGCCGGCGCGACCTGGGCCCATATCGTCGACCTCGACGGGGCCGAGGCCGGCCGCGCCATGCAGCACGCCCTGATCGGCGAGCTGGCCCGCTCGGGCGACATCCTGATCCAGTCGGGCGGCGGCGTCCGCTCCGACGACGACATCCGCGCCCTGCTCGCCGCCGGCGTCGCCCGCGTCGTGGTCGGCTCCCAGGCCGTGACCCGTCCCGAGGCGGTGGCCGGCTGGCTCGAGCATTTCGGCGCCGACCGGCTGACCCTCGCCATCGACGTGCGCGCCGTCGGCGACCGCTGGGTCCCCGCCCTCAAGGGCTGGACCCAGGCCGCCGAGGTCGATCTGTGGGCCGCGCTCGACCGCTATCCGCCGGGGACGGCCAGGCACCTGCTGGTCACCGACGTCGGCCGCGACGGGGCCCTGACCGGCCCCAATTTCGACCTGCTGGCCGAGCTCCGGCGCCGCCGCCCCGACCTCGAACTCCAGGCCTCGGGCGGGGTCGCGACCCTCGACGACCTGACCGGCGCCCGGGCCGTCGGCGCCGCCGGCGTGATCGTCGGCCGCGCCCTGTACGAACGCCGCTTCACCCTGCAGCAGGCGCTGGAGACGGCCAGCACATGACCGGCCAAATCTCCGGCAAGAGGGCGGTCAAGTGACCGCCCGGCGCATCATCCCCTGCCTCGACGTCAAGGACGGCCGGGTAGTCAAGGGCGTCCGTTTCGAGGGCCACGTCGACATGGGCGACGCCGCCGAGCTGGCCGCCCGCTACCGCGATCAGGGCGCCGACGAACTGGTCTTCTATGATATCGCCGCCAGCCCCGAGGGCCGCACCCTCGACTACGGCTGGGTCAGGGACATCGCCCGTCTGCTCGACATCCCGTTCAGCGTCGCCGGCGGCATCCGTTCGGTCGAACAGGCCGGTCGCTGCCTCGACCACGGTGCCGACAAGGTCTCGATCAACTCCCCCGCCCTCGAACGGCCGGAGCTGATCGCCGAAATGGCCGCCCGCTTCGGCGCCCAGTGCGTCGTCGTCGGCGTCGACTCGAAGCGCGCCGGCGACGACTGGTTCGTCCACCAGTACACCGGCGATCCGACCGCCAGCCGCGGCGCCGGCCGCCGCACCCTCGACTGGATCGTCGAGGCGCAAGACCTCGGCGCCGGCGAGATCGTGCTCAACTGCATGGACGAGGACGGCATCCGCCGCGGCTATGACATCGCCCAGCTGTCCGCCGCCCACGAACGCCTGACCATTCCGCTGGTCGCCTCGGGCGGCGCCGGCGAGGCCAGCCATTTCCGCAATGTGTTCGAACAGGCCGGCGTCTCCGGCGCCCTCGCCGCCAGCGTCTTCCACACCGGCGCGGTGGCTATTCCGGACCTGAAGGCGTTTCTGATCACCAACGGCGTAGAGGTGAGGCCATGAGACTGTTTGACTCCCTTCCCCCCTTGCGGGGGAAGGTGGCTCGCGGAGCGAGACGGATGGGGGGTGAAACACCGCCCTCTCCGATTGGCTTGTCCCTGACCTGTTCGTCGGCGGGACAAGCCCCCCCATCCGACCGGCTCCGCCGGCCACCTTCCCCCGCAAGGGGGGAAGGATGCTGAACCTCGACCAACTCGACTTCGCCAAGGGCGACGGCCTGCTGCCCGTCGTCGTACAGGACGCCGCCACCCTGCAGGTCCTGACGCTGGCCTATATGGACCGCGCCGCCCTCGACGAGACGATCGCCTCGGGCGAGGCGACCTTCTTCTCGCGCTCGCGCGGCGGCCGCTGGCGCAAGGGCGAGACCTCCGGCGACCGGCTGTCCGTCGTCTCCATCACCCCGGACTGCGACGCCGACTCGCTGGTGCTCAAGGTCCGTCCCGTCGGCAACGCCTGCCACCTGAACCGGATCAGCTGTTTCGGCGCGGAAGACGCGCCCGGCCTCGGCCGCATCGCCCGGCTGGAACAGACCATCACCGCCCGCGCCGCCGCCGACCCGGCGCAAAGCTGGACCGCCCGCCTGCTCGCCGAGGGCCCCAAACGGGCCGCCCAGAAGGTCGGCGAGGAGGGCGTCGAGACCGCCCTCGCCGGCGCCGCCGGCCCGGATTCGGAACTCGCATCCGAGGCCGCGGATTTGGTCTATCATCTGCTGGTGCTGCTCCGGGCCCGTCACATGGTGTTTCAGGACGTCCTCGACGTCTTGGCGGAGCGGGCGGAAGCGGCCAGACAAACCCCCGGTCACGACGGGACCTGAACCTGAGGAGAGCGCATGGCGGCCCTGGTGCTGTTCGGTGGCGGCGGCGACCTCGCCATGAGGATGCTTCTGCCCTCGCTGTATTTCCTCGAGCGCGACGGCCTTCTGCCCGATGGCCTCAAGATCATCGGCGCCGCCCGCTCGGAAGAAAGCCGCGAGGAATATGTCGCCCGGGTGCGCCAGTCGGTCGAGACCAAGGCCCGCGCCGACGACGCATGGGCCGATGACGCCTGGGCCCGGATGGAGGCCCGCCTCGACTATCTGGCCGTCGACGCCACCTCGGCCGAAAGCCTGAAGCCGCTCAAGGACAAGGTCGGCGACGGCGCCTGCACCTCCTTCCTCGCCGTGTCGCCCTCCCTCTATGCCCGCATCGTCACCGCCATGCGCGCCGCCGGCCTGGCCGAGCCCGAGGATCGGGTCGTGCTGGAAAAGCCGATCGGCCGCGACCTCGACAGCTTCCGCCAGATCGACGACGCGGTGGCCGACGCCTTCTCCGAGAACCAGGTCTTCCGCATCGACCACTATCTCGGCAAGGAAACCGTCCAGAACCTGATCGCCCTGCGCTTCGGCAACACCATCTTCGAGCCGCTGTGGAACAACCTCAGCATCGACCACGTCCAGATCACCGTCGGCGAGACCGTCGGTGTCGGCGATCGCTGGCCGTATTACGACGAGTACGGAGCATTGCGCGACATGCTCCAGAACCACATGCTGCAGCTGCTCTGCCTCGTGGCCATGGAGCCGCCGTCCGACCTCGATCCGGACTCTGTCCGCAACGAGAAGGTCAAGGTGCTTCGCTCGCTGCGTCCGATCCGGCCCGAGGAAGCCGAACGCGTCACCGTGCGCGGACAGTACGTCGCCGGGACCGTCGATGGCGAAACCGTCAAGGGCTATGACGACGAGCGCGGCGCCGACTCGGACACGGAAACCTTCGTCGCCGTCCGCGCCGACATCGACAACTGGCGCTGGGCCGGGGTGCCCTTCTTCATGCGCACCGGCAAACGCCTGCCGGAAAAGCGCACCGAGATCGTCATCCAGTTCAAGCCGGTGCCGCACTCCATCTTCGACCACGGCGACCGCGGCGCCATCGAGGCCAACCGCCTCGTCATCGCCCTGCAGCCCGAGGAAGACATCTCCCTGTCGGTGATGAACAAGAAGCCCGGCCTCGACCAGCGCATGAAGCTGCAGCCGATCGGGATGAGCCTGTCGTGGGGCCAGAACGACAAGGACGCCCGGCCGCTGCGCCGCCGCATCGCCTATGAGCGGCTGCTGCTCGACGCCCTGCACGGCGACTCCACCCTGTTCGTCCGCCGCGACGAGGCCGAACAGGCATGGAAATGGGTCGACGAGGTCTCCGAGGCCTGGCAGGGCGCGGCCTTCAAGCCGAAGGAATACGCCGCTGGAACCTGGGGTCCGCCCGAGGCCAGCGCCCTGCTCGACCGCACCGGCCGCACCTGGAACTCCGGCCATGACTGAGATCCGCAGCTTCGCCGACGCCGCCGGCTGGGTCGAGGCCTGCGCCGAACGCCTTTCGGAGGCGCTCGATGAGGGCGCGGCCGACCAGGACGGCGTATCGGCCTTCGCCGGCGCCGGCGGCTCGACCCCGGCCCCGATCTACCGGCGGCTCTCGGAGCTGCGCTCGTTCGACGGCTGGCGGCGCACCCTCGTGACTCTCGTCGACGAGCGCTTCGTCCCCGAAAGCTCGCCGGAATCGAACGCCGCCCTGCTCAAACGCAACCTGCTGACCGGCAAGGCCGGCGGCGCCGAATTCCTGCCGCTGTACCGCCCGGCCATCACCGTCGACCGCGCCGCGGCCCTCGCCGCCCACCAGCTTGCCGCGGCCTTCGACGGCCGGCGTCTCGACGCGGTCCTTCTCGGCATGGGCGAGGATGGCCATATCTGCTCCATGTTCCCTGAAAGCCCCACCCTGAAGACCCTGCTGTCCCCGGGCCTCAAGCCCACCGTGCTGGGCGTCCCCGCCGGCCGCGACGGCCGCGCCCCTTCCCTCGAGCGGCTGTCGCTCAACCTGCCGTATCTGATCGACGCTCGCCGCGTCGTCCTCGCCCTCACCGGCGGGGCCAAGCGCGCCGTGTTCGAGCGCGAGGCCGCCGGCGATCCGGCGACCCAGCCGATCGCCGCCCTGCTGGCCCACCAGGTCCCGCTTGAAGTCCTCTGGACGGAGAAGGCCTGATGTCCAACCTCCACCCCGTCGTCGCCGAGGTCACCGCCCGCATCGTCGAGCGCTCGCGCGAGACCCGCGCCGACTATCTGCGCCGCATGGACGCCGCCCGCGACTCGGGCGTCGCCCGCGCCAAGCTCAGCTGCGCCAACTGGGCCCACGCCTTCGCCGGCCAGACCATCGCCGACAAGCTGACGGCCATGGGCGGCAAGGCCCCCAATGTCGGCATCGTCACCGCCTATAACGACATGCTCTCGGCGCATCAGCCGTTCGAGCGCTTCCCCGCGGTGATCCGCGAGGCCGCCCGCGAGCTCGGCGCCACGGCTCAGGTCGCCGGCGGAACCCCCGCCATGTGCGACGGCGTCACCCAGGGCCGCCCGGGCATGGAGCTGTCGCTGTTCAGCCGCGATGTCATCGCCATGTCGACCGGCGTGGCCCTGAGCCATGACGCCTTCGATTCCGTCATCGCCCTCGGCGTCTGCGACAAGATCGTGCCCGGCCTGTTCATGGGCTCGCTCGCCTTCGGCCACCTGCCGGTCGTCTTCGCCCCCGCCGGCCCCATGCCCAGCGGCATTCCGAACGCGGAGAAAGCCCGCGTCCGCGCGCTCTACGCCCAGAACCAGGTCGACCGGAAGACGCTGCTGGAAAGCGAGATCGGCTCCTACCACTCGCCCGGCACCTGCACCTTCTACGGCACCGCCAACTCCAACCAGATGATGATGGAACTGGGCGGGCTGCACATGCCCTCGACCGCCTTCGTCCACCCCGAGACCGGCCTGCGCGACGCCCTCACCGCCGCCGCCGCCAAACGCGCCGTCGAACTGGCCCGCTCTGGCGAGGGCCGCATGGCCGACGTCGTCTCGGAGAAGTCGGTCGTCAACATGATCGTCGCCCTGCTGGCCACCGGCGGCTCGACCAACCACGCCATCCATCTGGTCGCCATGGCCCGCGCCGCCGGGGTGATCATCGACTGGACCGACATGGACCAGCTCAGCTCGGTCACCCCCCTGCTGGCCCGGGTCTATCCCAACGGCTCGGCCGATGTGAACGCCTTCCAGGCCGCCGGCGGCGTCGCCTTCGTCGCCCGTGAGCTGGCCGAGGCCGGTAACATCCACGCCGACGTCCACACCATCATGGGCCCCGGCATCCACCATTATTTCCAGGAGCCCTCGCTGGTCGACGGGGAGCTGGTCTGGCGCGACGGCGTGCGCGAGAGTCTGGACACGGACATTCTGCGCCCCGCCGCCGATCCCTTCGACCGCGAGGGCGGCCTGCGCCTCGTCCAGGGCGACCTCGGTCGCGCGGTGATCAAGGTCTCGGCGGTCAAGCCCGAGAACCGCATCGTCGAGGCCCCCGCCGCCGTGTTCGAGACCCAGGAGGACGCCCTGCAGGCCTTCCGCGACGGCAAACTGGACCGCGACGTCATCGTCGTGCTGCGCTTCCAGGGACCGAAGGCCAACGGCATGCCGGAACTGCACAGCCTCTCTCCGGCCCTCGGCGTGCTGCAGGACAAAGGCTTCAAGGTCGCCTTCGTCACCGACGGCCGCATGTCCGGGGCCTCCGGCAAGACTCCCGCCGCCATCCATGTCTCGCCCGAGGCCCTCGCCGGCGGCATGCTGTCCCGGGTTCGCGACGGCGACCTGATCCGGCTCGACGCCGAGGCGGGGGTCCTGACCACGGTCGGCGTCGACCTCGCCACCCGGCCGGCGGCCGCCCGCACGCCTGAGCACGCCGGCGGTTCGGCGTGGGGTTATGGCCGTGAACTGTTCGGGGCCTTCCGACACGTCGTGTCGACCGCCGAGGAGGGCGCCTCGATCTGCTTCGCCGGCCCGCCCGGCGGCTCGTCCTGGACCGATGGTCAGCCCGACCCAAACCTCGTCGACCGCGCAGTCGACGCATGATGCTGCCCCGAGCAGAGAAGCCCTCATCCCCGTGCAGGCGGGGACGCGCGGCGAACGACAGGGAAAGATGCGGATGACCCTCGCCTGGGACAGATCTCTGCTGGTCGGCGATGTCGGCGGCACCAACGCCCGCTTCGCCATCGCCCACATGGTCAACGGCAAGCCGGTGCTCGAGCACCACGAGAGTTTCAAGGGGGCGGATCATCCCACCTTCCTCGGCGGGGTGAAGGCCTTCCTCGACGGCTGCGACGTCAAGCCGACCTCGGGCGTGATCGCCGTCGCTGGTCCGGTCACCGACGGAACCATCGACCTGACCAACTCGCCGTGGCGGGTGTCCGAAACCGAGCTCGGCGCCCTGGGTCTGAATCCTGTCCGCCTGATCAATGATTTCGAGGCCCTCGCCTGGGGCGCCCCGGTCGTACCGCGCGACCAGCTGGCCTCGCTGGGCGGCCCGGAAGAGGGGGATCCGGAGTCGGCCACCGCCGTCCTCGGCCCCGGCACGGGGTTCGGGGTCTCCGCCCTGATCCGGGACTTCCACGGCCGCGAGATGGCCATGCCCTCCGAGGGCGGCCACGCCTGTTTCGCGCCGGGCGACCCGATCGAGGACGAGATCCTGCGCATCCTGCGCCGCCGCTACGATCGCGTCTCGATCGAGCGGCTGATCTGCGGTCCCGGCCTGCTCAACATGCACCGGGCCTTGGCCGAGATCGACGGTCGCCAGACCCACATCGACGACCCCGCCCAGATCACCGAAGAGGCGATGGCCGATCCCCGCAGCGCCTGCGGCGCCACCCTCGCCCGCTTCTGCGCCATTCTCGGCGCCGTGGCCGGCGACATCGCCCTGACCACCGGCGCGCGCGGCGGCGTTTATATCGCGGGCGGCATCGCGCCGCGCATCCTGCCCTTCCTGCAGGCCAGTCCGTTCCGCGAGCGGTTCGAGCGCAAGGGCCGGTTCGCCGACTATATGGCCGCCATCCCCACCCACGTGATCCTGCACAAGCACGCGGCCTTGCTGGGCGCTGCCCGGGTGGCCTTCGACGAGGCCGGATGACGAACTGAAAAAACTATCACGCCGGCGTGAACCGATCGTGAGGGGCGGCGTTATGGTGGCTCCACTCTGGAAGGAAGCCATCCTATGCGTAAATTCATCATCGCCGCCGCCGCCACCTTCGCCCTCGCCGGCGTCGCCGCCTGCGGCGAAAGCGCTGCCGACAAGTCCGCCGAAGCCCAGGCCGACGCCCTGGAAGAGCAAGCCGCCGCTGCTCCGACCGAAGCCCAGGAAACGGCCCTCAACGCCGAAGCCGACATGGTCGAGCAACAAGCCGGCAACGCCGACGGCGGCATGACCACCGAGAACACGCCGAACACCTCGCCGTCCACGACGGCCCCGGCCCAGTAAGACGGCTTGAATGCGGGGGGTCATGTCCCCCGCCTGAAACCTTCGAACGGTCAGCCCCCGTCGCTCACGCGGCGGGGGTTTTCCGTCTGGCCCAGTGAGCCATGGCGAGGGTCAGGAAGAGCGGTCCGCACACGGACCATCGGCCAGGGCCAGTCTCCGCCGCGATCAGGAACAGGCCCCACCAGACGGCCAGGTCGCCCATATGGTCGGGCCGCATCGGCCAACCGCCGGCCACCGGCGGATCCGCCGGATACGGCTTGCGCAGCGCGGCCTGGCGGAGGCTGCCAAACCCCTCCAGCCCGATCCCGGCCACCGCCAGAACCGCGCCGGTCCACCCGGCCCAGCCGACCGCCGGGAGGAAATCGACCTGCCCCAGTTGCACAGGCAGCGATGTCAGCCACGCCAGGGCGCCCTGCGGCAGGAAGAACAGCAACAGCCGCGTGCGTCCGGCGTCCCAGCCGCGACCACCCGCCACCGCCGCGCCGACCGCCGCATACCGCCCGTCAGCCTCCGCCCGCGCCGCGGGCGCCAGACGCCGCAGGGCCTGCGGCGCGGCCCAGATCGCCACAAGCCACAACAACAGCCCCTTTCGGACGGGATCGCCGTCGGCCACGACCATCGTCACGGCCGCCATACCGACCATCATCAGTGGCCAGACCGCGTCGAGAAAGCCGATCCCCTTCCACCGCGCCGACAGCGCCCACAGCCCCGCCATCGTCGCCAGCGCGAGGCCCAGATTGAGGCCCAGCAGGGCGGCGGTCTCGGCCAGGGTCATGGAGCGGAAACGCCGCCGTCAGCCGCCGGATGCATCGGCTCAGTCGACGCAGATCGTGGCTTCGGCCTTGCCGCCCTCGACCGTCGTATAGCAGCCGAACCGGCTGCTCGTGGCCTGGCACTGGCCGACCGCGTTCGCGCCGGCGTCCGGCGCATTGGCGACATCCTCGATCCGGCAGTCGCCCTGGCAGTCGTCGCCGTCGGTGCAGCGCTGGCCCGCGTCGGCGTAAGTCACCACGCATTGCAGCGACTGCATCCGGCCCTGCGGCAGCATCTGGCCGCCCCGGGCCGCGCAGGCCGAGGCCGCCTCGGCCGACGTCTGGCCGACCCCGGCGGGACCGCCGTCGTCCGGCATCGGTTGACAGGCCGCGGCGAACAGGGCCGCCAGCATCACAAAGCGCTTCATTCCACTTGTCCCTTGTTGAACCCGGTCCAGACGTCGTCATAGTCCAGCTGCATGGTCGGCGAGGTTTGCGCCCATTCCGTGGTGCGGATCGGCAGCCGGGTCTCGAACATGAAGGCCAAAGTGTTGTCGATCTTCACCGGCTTGAGATCGGCCGCCACCGCCTTGTCGTAAGACGCCTGATCCGGACCGTGCCCGCTCATGCAATTGTGCAGGCTGGCGCCCCCCGGAGCGAAGCCGCCCTCCTTGGCGTCATATTCGCCGATCACCAGCCCCATGAATTCGCTCATCACATTCCGGTGGAACCACGGCGGCCGGAAGGTGTCCTCGGCCACCATCCAGCGCGGCGGGAAGATGACGAAGTCGCAGTTGGCCGTCCCCGGCGTATCGCTGGGCGATGTCAGCACCGTGAAGATCGACGGATCCGGGTGGTCGAAACTGACCGTGCCGATCGTATTGAACTTCGCCGTGTCGTATTTGCAGGGCGCGTAGTTGCCGTGCCAGCCGACCACGTCCAGTGGCGAGTGGTCGAAGGTGGTGACATACAGCCGCCCGCCGAATTTCTGCACGCACTCGGTCCGGCGGTCGACGTCCTCGAACGCCGCCACGGGCGTCTGGAAGTCGCGCGGATTGGCCAGGCCGTTCGAACCGATCGGTCCCAGGTCCGGCAGGCGGAAGGCGGCGCCGTAGTTCTCGCAGACATAGCCCGCGATCGGCCCGTCGCACTCGACCCGGAACCGCACCCCGCGCGGAATGACGACGATCTCGCCGGGCCGGGCGTCGATCCGCCCCATCTCGGTGACGAAGACCTGATCGCCCGCCTGCGGCACGATCAGCAGTTCGCCGTCGGCGCAGTAGAAGACCCGGTCGACCATCGACCGGTTGGCCGCATACAGATGGATGCCGACGCCCGTCTGCGCCTCGGCATCGCCGGTCCCGCCATAGGTGACCAGACCCTCGACCCAGTCGGTCGGCGCCTTTGGGGACGGCAGGGGGTCCCAGCGCATCCGGTTCGGCGAGGGCGGCGCCTCATGGAACGGCCCCGATCGCACCAGGCCCTGTCTGAACGGCTGGTAGGCCGGATGCTGCGCCGACGGCCTCAGCCGGTACAGCCACGACCGCCGGTTCTCGCTTCGCGGCGCGGTGAACGCCGTCCCTGACAACTGTTCGGCATACAGCCCCATCGGCGCCCGCTGCGGCGAATTCCGCCCCTCGGGCAGGGCCCCGGCCACGGCCTCGGTCGAGAAATGATTGCCGAATCCGGGCATATAGTCAGGCGCGTTGGCTCGCGTCGTCATGGTGCGTGTCTCCCTGTCCGGAGACTTAGCCCGTCTCCCCGTGCGGGAGAAGGCGGGGACCATCAGAACCCTTGGCTGCGCGCCATCCGCTCCTGATGGAAGCCGGCGTCGCCGAGCAGTTCGTTCAGCACCCGCACCCGCTTCATGAACAGGCCGACGTCGAACTCGTCGGTCATGCCGACGCCGCCGTGCATCTGCACCGCCTCCTGCACCGCCAGCTCGGCCACGCGTCCGGCCTTGGCCTTGGCCACCGACACCGCCAGCGCCGCGCTGTCCCTGCCCGCGTCCAGCGCCTGGAGCGCGCCCATGACCGCCGCCCGGGCGATCTCGATCTCGCTGAACAGATGCGCCGCCCGGTGCTGCAGCGCCTGGAATTCGCCGATCAGCCTGCCGAACTGCTTGCGCGTCCGCAGATACTCCAGCGTCGTCTGAAAGGCCTGATCCCCCGCCCCGGTCAGCGACGCCGCCGCGCAGGCCCGGCCGAGATTCAGCGCCCCCTCCAGCAGCGCCTCGCCGCCCTCGACCGAGCCGATCAGCGCATCCGCATCGACTTCGACGTCCGTCAGCTTCACCCGCGCCGCATTGTGCGCATCGACCATCACCGTCCGCTCGATCGTGATGCCGTCCGTGGACGGTTCAACGAGGAACAGGCCGATCCCCTCGTCGGTCCGCGCCGCCACGATCAGGGCGTCCGCGACATGGCCGTCCAGCACGAAACCCTTGGCCCCGTTCAGCCGGAAGCCGTTGCCCGACCGCTCGGCCGTCGTCGTCATCCGCGCCGGCGCGTGTTTGGGCCCCTCGTCGACGGCCAGCGACAGGATCGCCTCGCCCGCCGCGATGCGCGGCAGCCACGCCGCTTGCTGCTCATCCGACCCGCCCTTCAGCACCGTCGCCGCCAGCACGCCCGAGCCCATGAAGGGCGACGGCGTCAGCGTCCGCCCCAGCGCCTCCGCCACCACCCCGGCCTCGACCGCGCCCAGCCCGGACCCGCCGTGCGCCTCGGGGATGATCACCCCCGCGAACCCCATCTCCCCGAACGCCCGCCACAGCTCGCGCGACACTCCGTCGGCGTCCTTGCTGTCGCGCAGTTTCCGCAGATGCGCGATCGGCGCGTGCTCATTCAGGAAGCCGTCCGCGGCCTCCTTCAGCATCGTCTGCTCTTCGGTCAGGATCAGCGGCATCCGTCAGGCTCCCGGCAGCTGCAGCAGGTGTTTGGCGATGATGTTCAGCTGCACCTCGCTGGTCCCGCCCTCAATGGAGTTGGCCTTGGTCCGCAGCCAGTCGCGCGCCATCGCCCCGTCGCGCGACCGCTCGCCCTCCCACTCCAGCGCCTCGGACCCGCCCGCCGCCATCAGCAGCTCATGGCGCCGCTTGTTCAGCTCCGAGCCGTAGTATTTCAGCATCGAGGCGATGGCCGGATGGGCCTGCCCCGCCTTGGCCAGGTCGCCGGTCCGCTCCAGCGCCAGTTTGAACGCCGCCGCATCGACCTCCAGCTCGGCGATCCGGGCCCGGAGCATCGGCTCGTCCAGGCGCCCGTCGGCGTCCAGCCCCAGAGACCCGCTTGCCACCTGACCCACCGGCCGGCCTCCGGCGATTTCGCCCATGGCCCCGATCATCGTCCGCTCATGCGCCAGCAGCGCCTTGGCCACGTCCCAGCCGCGGTTCAGCGTCCCGACCAGATTGGATTTCTCGACCCGCACATCGTCGAAGAAGGTCTCGCAGAACGGGCTCTTGCCGCTGATCAGGGTGATCGGCCGCGTGCTCACGCCCTTCGTCGCCATGTCGAACAGCACGAAGGAGATGCCCAGATGCTTGGGCGCCTCGGGGTCCGTCCGCACAAGGCAGAAGATCCAGTCGGCCTTGTCGGCATAGCTGGTCCACACCTTCTGGCCGTTGACGATCCAGTGGTCGCCGCGATCCTCCGCCCGCGTCTGGATCGCCGCCAGATCGGAGCCCGCCCCCGGCTCGGAATAGCCCTGGCACCAGCGGATCTCCCCGCGGACGATCTCCGGCAGGAAGCGCTGCTTCTGCTCTTCCGTCCCGAACGCCAGCAGCGCCGGGCCCAGCATCCACACGCCGAAACTGGCCAGCGGCGCCTGGGCGTCGATGCGGCGCATCTCGGCGCCCAGCACCTTGGCCTCCTCGCGGCTCAGCCCGCCGCCGCCATACTCTTTCGGCCACTCCGGCGCGGTCCAGCCGCGCGCGCCCATCTTTTCCAGCCAGGTCTTGTGCGCCG
Source organism: Brevundimonas sp. (assembly GCF_046295595.1). Taxonomy (GTDB): domain Bacteria; phylum Pseudomonadota; class Alphaproteobacteria; order Caulobacterales; family Caulobacteraceae; genus Brevundimonas. The sequence continues at coordinate 63,876 of NZ_JBKBMX010000014.1, forward strand.
GGGTCGGAAAGACGGCGTTGCGCCCGCCCCACACCCGGTCCTCGTCGCTGGCCACCGGCCCGCGGCATTCGGCCGGGCAGTTCGCCTCCAGCCAGGCGCGGGTCTCCGCGCGGAAGGTATCGAGATCGGTCATTTGAGCCTCCGCTGGCGACGTTATCAGCGATTCACCGGTGACGTAGCGTCATCCCGCCGGTCACTTCGTCGGCAGAAACGGCGAGAAGGTGATCACCGTAAAGGTGTCGCGGATATGCGGCCGCGTCTGCACCGACTGCGTCACGAAGGTGCCGATATCCATCTCCTTCGGCAGCTGGAATTTGGCCAGCAGGTCGTACTGGCCCGAGGTCGAATAGACCTCCGAGACGAATTCGACATTGTCGACCATGTCCGCCGCCACGTCGTTGGCGTGGCCCAGCTCGCATTTGATGAAGACGAAGATGGCGGTCATCATGGCGGCGGTCCCTCCGGTGCGAGGGCTTCCTCTAGCGGATGACAGCGTGACGGGTAAGGGCGAAGCGGCGATCGACCTCGAAGCCGAATACAACAACCGCGCCCGCGTGCCCGACCACCTGGCCGTCCTGCGGCGCTGGCGCGAGGCCGCCGAGGCCGCCCGCGCCGCCGCCCCGCCGCTCGAGATCGCCTATGGCCCCGGCGCGCGCGAGGTCATGGATCTGTTCTCCGCCGGTGACAGCGCTCCCGTCGCCGTCTTCCTGCACGGCGGCTACTGGCAGGCGCTGGACAAGAGCTGGTTCTCCGGCCTCGCCCCGGCCCTGAACGCCCTTGGCGTCAGCCTCGCCATCCCCTCCTACGACCTCGCCCCCGCCGTCCGCCTCGGCCACATCCTGCGTCAGGTCCGCGCCGCCGCCGACGCCGTGCGCGCGCGCACCGGCGTCCGCCCGCTCGTCTTCGGCCACTCCGCCGGCGGCCACATGGCGGCCGGCCTGCTCAGCGAGGGCCGCGCCTCGGCCGCCGTCGCAATCAGCGGCGTCTTCGACCTCGCCCCCCTGATCCCGACCTCGCTCAACGCCGCCCTGGGCCTCGACGCGAATGAAGCGGCCGCCCTGTCCCCCATCCACTGGCCGGTCCCCAACGGCTCGACCCCCGGCGGCACGGTGCTGGACTGCGTCGTCGGCGCCGACGAAAGCCCCGAATTCCTGCGCCAGTCTCGGATGATGGCCGACCTCTGGGGCGCCAAGGGCGTCGAGACGCGCTATGAGGCCCTGCCCGGCCTCGACCATTTCACCGTGCTGGATCCGCTGTTCGATCCCGACAGCCCCCTCGTCGCCCGGCTCGCCGCCCTCGCCACCCGCTGACGCCCGCCGCCGAAAGGACCCCATGATCTTCCCCTCACGCGATCCGGCCGCCCCCGTCCCCGCCATCGACGCCATCGAAAGCCGGCGGCTCGTCGCCGAGCAGGACGCCCTGCTGATCGACGTCCGCGAACCGGGCGAGCTGGCGGTCAGCGGCAAACTGGCCGGCGCCCTCGCCATTCCGGTCGGCCAGATCCAGATGCACGCCGACCCGGACCACCCCGCCCACGACCCGGCCTTCCGCCCCGGCCGCCCGCTGATCCTCTACTGCCGCTCCGGCCAGCGCTCGGGCATGGCCGGACAGGCCCTCAAGCGGATGGGCTACCACCCGGTCTTCAACCTCGGCTCCTTCGAAGCCGCCGTCGCCGCCGGCGCCCCGATCGAGCCGGCTTGGGCCGGGTCGTGAAACAATAAGTTCCGCCCGCGGCCCGAAAGCATGGCCGCCACGCTTTCGTCCGGCGCGCCTCTCGGGATAAGCAGGGAGCAGCGCCGCCCGTCGGCCGAGCGGAGATTGAAATGCGCCACGACCGCCTCGCCGTCCTCACCGCCCTCGAAGCCCAGGGCGTGGCCCCGGTCTTCTACCACCCGGACCCCGAGGTCAGCCTCGCCGTCATCCGCGCCTGCGCCCGCGGCGGGGCCAGGGCGATCGAGTTCACCAACCGCGGCGACTTCGCCGTCGACCTGTTCGGCGACATCGCCCGCGAGCTGCAGCGCACCGACCCGGACATCATCCTCGGCATCGGCTCGGTGATCGACGCCGGCACGGCGGCCCTCTACCTCAACCGCGGGGCCCGTTTCGTCGTCAGCCCCTGCCTCGTCCCCGAGGTCGCCCGCGTCTGCAACCGGCGCATGGCGGCGTATTTCCCCGGCTGCGGCTCAGTCACCGAGATCGGCCAGGCCCATGAGCTGGGCTGCGAGATCGTCAAACTCTTCCCCGGCGCCAGCGTCGGCGGCCCCGACTTCGTCAAGGCGGTGCTCGGCCCGATGCCATGGACCAAGATCATGCCCACCGGCGGCGTCGATCCCGACGAGGCCTCGATCGCCAAATGGTTCGGCTCCGGCATCGTCGCCGCCGGCATGGGCTCGAAACTGATCACCGACGCGGCGGTCAGGGCCGGCGACTGGGCCGCGATCGAGGCCCAGGTGCGCCAGACCGTCGACGCCATCGCCGCCTTCCGCGCCAAGAAGTGATGAGTGGTTAGTGATTAGTGGTTGCTGGTTCGCCGGCGGCGCTTGCTGCGCATGCTGTCCCGTCCGCCCCTAATCACTAGTCACTAACCACTAACCACTAACCACCCCCAGCAGCGCCTCGACCTCGGCCCGGGTCGGCAGCGACGGCTGGGCCCCCGGCCGGGTCGCCGCCAGCGCCCCCGCGGCGCAGGCGAAGCGCAGCGCCGCCTCCGCCTCCATCCCCTCCAGCAGGGCGACGCAGATCGCCCCGACGAAGGCGTCCCCCGCCCCCGTCGCATCCACCGCCGTCACCGTCGGCGGCGCGGCGCGGGCGATCTCGGCCCCGCGCTGGTGCATGACCGCCCCCTCGGCCCCGAGCGTCGTCACCACCCGGCCGCCGCCGTGGTGCAGCAGGTCGCCATAGAAGGCCGCCTCGCTCTCATTGACGACGATCAGATCGGCCCGCCGCAGCATCTGGTCCGACACCGGCGCCGCCGGGGCCAGGTTGACGCAGACGAAGTCCGTCGCCCGCCCCACCGCCGCCTCGACCGTCGCGATCGGCAGCTCCAGCTGCACGATCAGCGGCCCCTCGATCCGCGCCGGCAGCTGTTCCGGCAGGGTCCGGTGATTGGCCCCGGCCGCGACCACGATGTGGTTCTCGCCGTCCGGACCGACGGCGATCAGGGCCACCCCGGTGGGCGCCGCCGCGTCCGTCTCCACCTCGGACAGATCGACCCCGGCCGCCTCCAGCAGGTCGGTCGCCTCGTCGGCCATGGCGTCGTCGCCGACCCGGCCGATCAGACAGACCCCGGCCCCCAGCCGCCGCGCCGCCAGCGCCTGGTTGGCGCCCTTGCCGCCGGGATGCCGCGCCAGCGTCGCCCCGGTCACCGTCTCCCCGGCCCGCGGCAGGTGCGGCGCGCTGGCGACCAGATCCAGATTGATCGAACCGACGACGGTGATCCTCATCGAGTCTTGTCCATGATCAGATCGAACACCCCGTTCGCGTCGGCCGAAACCGCCCAGCGGTGCGGCTGGCTTCCCGCCACGCCGGCGCGAAACTCCACCGCCGTATGCCCCCGCGTCAGCTCGCTCGCCGTCTCCACCTGAATCCGGCACGGGGCCAGGTCGAACAGGTCGGGCCGCAGCAGCCACGCCACCGGGCACAGGTCATGCACGGGCGGCGCGTCCCCGCCGACGATCTCGCGCTCGACCTGCTGCGAGAACCGCATCATCGCCGCGGCGGTGTCGGCCATCGGCGTCCGCAGGTCGGCCACCGCGGCGATCCGCGCGTCCGTCGCCCGCACCTGATGCGTCGCGTCCAGCCCGAACAGGGTCACCGGCAGGCCGCTGCGCATCACCTCGTCGGCCGCCTCCGGGTCGGCCCAGACGTTGAACTCGGCCGAGGCGGTGATATTGCCGCCCTCGCGCCGCGCCCCGCCCATGACCGCCACCGGCCCCAGCCGTTTCGCCAGCATCGGCTCGCGGCGCAGCGCCAGGGCCAGATTGGTCATCGGCCCCAGCACCGCCAGCGCCACCGTCCCCGGCTCGCGCGCGTTGACGGCGTTGATCAGGGCGTCCACGCCATGGCCGTCCGCGACGCCTTTGGCGGGCGCGAACGGCGCCATGAAGCCCAGCCCCTCCGCTCCGTGGAACTCGCCCGCCCCCGCCGGCTTGCGCCGCAGCGGCCGGTCGGCCCCGGCGTGGACGGGCACATCCTCGCGGTCCGCGATCTGGCGCAGCATCCGCGCATTCCGCGTTGTCTTCACCTGCGGCACGTTTCCGCCCACCGTCGTCACGGCCAGCAGGTCCAGTTCGCTCGCCCCGAAGGCGAGCATCAGCGCCACGGCGTCGTCCACGCCGGGATCGCAATCGATGATGAGGGCTTGTCTGTTCACGGAACCGGTTTGGAGCGGGTCGGCGCGTTAAGCAACCTCAGGTGCAGGCCTTGACGCAGGCCGCCGCCAGCACCTCTGCCGAGTCCACCAGCGGAACCGTCACCTCGCCGGCGTCCAGCAGCAGCGGCACCTCGGTGCAACCGGCGATCACCACCTCGGCCCCCGCCGCGACGAGGGCGGCCGCCAGACGGCGCATCTCGGCCCGCGGCCCCTCGCCGACATCGCCGGCCTTGACCGCGCCGATGCTGGCCATGATGGCCTGCCGGTCCGACCCCGTCAGGCGCACGATCTTGGCCCCCTTCGCCTGGAGGACGCGGGTGTACAGCGCCTCCCCGCCGGGCGTGGCCAGCACGCCGATCTTCTTCGCCCCGCCGGCGGTCGCCGCCTCGGCCGTCTCGGCGATCATGTCGATGAACGGCAGGCCGACCTTGCGCACCGCCCCGGTCAGGGCGTGCGCTGTGTTGCAGGGCATGGCCAGCACCTGGGCCCCGGCGTCGCGCAGCCGCATCGCCATCTGCCCCAGCCGGATCTCCGCCGCGTCGGGGGCCCGCTGCCGGTCCGGCACCTGCGGATTGATGTCGGCCAGGATGCGGATGTGATCCTCGTCCTTCTGCGCTGGCGTCAGGGCCTGCACCCGCGCCAGAAACGCCACCGTCGCCGCCGGCCCCATGCCGCCCAACACGCCCAATACCTTGCTCATCTCGCCTCCATCGCCGATCGACGCCTTGCCAACCGGTCGTTCAGCCGCCCTTATGCGACGAAACCATGATGGGACGCCAATGCAGACCGAAGTCGAGGCCGCGACGGCCCTCATCACCAATGACGCCGTCGTCCTCGGCCTGCTCGCCGTCATCCTCGGCGGCGTCTTCTGGGCCTCCAGCCTGAGCCACTCCTGGGTCAAACGGTTCTTCACCGTCATCCCGGCCCTGCTGCTGTGCTATTTCCTGCCCTCGCTGCTGACCACCTTCGGCGTCGTCGATCCCGAGGAGTCGCAGCTCTATTTCATCGCCTCGCGCTTCCTCCTGCCCGCCGCCCTCGTGCTGCTGACCGTCTCTGCCGACCTGCCGGCGGTGTTCGGCCTCGGCCCCAAGGCGCTGATCATGTTCGTCACCGGCACCGTCGGGGTGATGATCGGCGGCCCGGTCGCCCTGCTGCTGACCAGCTGGATCGCCCCCGATCTGATGGGCGCCGGGCCCGAGGCCATCTGGCGGGGCATGTCGACCGTCGCCGGCAGCTGGATCGGCGGCTCGGCCAACCAGGCCGCCCTGTACGAGATCTTCGAGGCCGGCCCGGACACCTTCTCGATCTGGATCGCCGTCGACGTCGTCGTCGCCAACATCTGGATGGCCGTGGTCCTGTGGATCGCCGCCAACCAGACGAAGATGGACCGGCTGTTCCGCGCCGACACCACCGCCGTCGACCGGGTCCGCGACAAGGCCGAGGCCTATGAGCTCGAGAACGCCCGCATCCCTTCGCTCAAGGATCTGATCTTCATCGTCGCCGTGGCCTTCGGCGCGGTCGGACTGGCGCACGCCATCGCCGACCCGCTGGCCGTCTGGTTCGGGGCCAGCTTCGACTGGGCCCAGCGGCTGTCGTTCGACTCCAGCTTCTTCTGGCTCGTGCTTCTGGCCACCGTCATCGGCGTGCTCCTGTCCTTCACCGGCGCGCGCAAGCTGCAGGGGCCCGGCGCGGCCAAGGTCGGCTCGGTCTTCGTCTATGTGCTGGTCGCCACCGTCGGCCTGAACATGAACATCGGCGCCATCCTCGACAGCCCCGTCTACTTCCTCATCGGCGGCGTCTGGATGCTGGTCCACGTCGCCCTGATGTTCGGCATGGCCTTCCTGATCCGTTCGCCCAGCTTCTTCCTCGGCGTCGGCTCCATGGCCAATATCGGCGGCGCCGCCAGCGCCCCGGTCGCCGCCGCCGCCTTCCACCCCAGCCTCGCCCCGGTCGGCGTCCTGCTGGCCGTGGTCGGCTACATCATCGGCACGGCGGCGGCGTGGTTCACCGGCCTGGTGATGATGCAGATCGCGGCCGGGGCCGGCTAGGCGCGGCCGCCCCGGCGCGAACAGGTCCGCGCCGGGGCCCGCCTCGTCACAGGTTCATCGTGCTCCCGGCCGGCATCGGGCCGGTATCCGGCCCGCCCTCCTTGCCGCCGGACGGGTTGACCTTTTCCGACACCGCTTCGGTGGCCTTGCGCCCCAGATCGGCGCCCATGGCCAGACCCTTGTCGGCGACGTCGCCGAGGACCTCTTCCTCCTTGCGGGACAGCGGGATCGCCGCTCCGAACAGCGCGCCGATGGCCACGCCGATCGCCGCCGTCGCGATCGGATTGCTCTCGTGCAGCTGAAGTCCGGACGAGACGGCCGACCCCACGCCGCCCTTCGTCGAACTCGCCGCCGACTTCAAGCCGTCGCTGGCGTGGTGCGCCGCCGAGCTCACGCCGTGCATCGCCGAGCCGGCGGCGTGTTTCAGCTTGTCGCGCGCCGAGGCGCCCTTCTGCTTGACCGAGTCGGCGGCGTGGCGGACGCGGCTGGAGAACCCCTCATGATCCTCCTGCGGATCGCGACCGAGGCCGAGCGCCGCGGCGCGCGCCTCGTCCAGCCGGCGGGCGTGCGCCTCGGGCGTCTCGCTCTCCAGCCGGACGCACGCCCATTCGGCCTGTTGCAGCCGGTCGTGCTCCTGCCATGCGTGATAGTCGTCAAGCTCCAGGCCCGCGGCGTATCCCTTCCCGTCCGGCGCCTTGCCGTTCGCACCGCTGGCGGACGCCTTGCCGTTGCTCATCATCAGCCAGGCCAGACCGACTCCGGTCAGCAGCGCCGGCATCGGATTGTCCCGGATCTGGCTCGTCAGGTCAGAGGCGAAGGCCTTGGGGCCCGTATTGAAATGGGCCATGGCCTCGTCCAGCAGACGGCCTGGCGACATCTTGTCCTCCAGCGCGCCCAGCGTCTCCCGCAGATGCGCGCGGTCGTGTTCGAGGTCTCGTTCCAGTTGATCAACTTCGCTCATCGCACCTGCTCCTTCACCAGTTGGCTGTCCTGTTTCAGATTGTCGGCGGTCCGCGTCGGCGCGAGCGCGCTCGGCTTCAGCGCCGCCTTGGCCCGGGCCAGCAGCACCGCGCCGATGACCGCGCCGATCACGGCCGAGATCAGGGCTCCGACCCACAGCGGCGCGACGTCGTATTCGGCGAGCGCATAGGTCAGCGCCAGCAGCAGCAGCGTCAGCGCCGGGATCAGCACCACCGCCCCCAGCAGGGCCGACAGGGCGCCGGTCATGGCCTGATGGAAATTGTCACGCACCTCGGTCTTGGCGAGGCGCACCTCATTGCGGACGATGGAGGCGATGTCGCCGGCGGCGTCATGCAGCAGCGAGCCGACGGGTTTGTTCTGCTGGTCCATTACAGGCCTCCCTGATAGGCGGCGCCGCCATCCATCGCCGGGGCGAACGAGCGCGGCTCTTCCGCCGGGCGGGCGCTGGTTGTCGGAGTCTGGGGTTGCGGGGCTGGAGGCGTCTCCGCGACGTGTTCGGCGGCCGTCTTGGCCATCCGCGCGGCCAGGAAGCCGACCGCCACGCTGCCGGCGAGGAAGGCGGCCGGATTGGTCCGGGCGAACGACTGCAGGTCCCGGGTGAAATCGTCCAGTCGCCCATCCCGCAGATAGCCGGACACGCGATCCAGACCCTGGGCGCCCTGGCTGAACGCCTGCTTGGCCCACGCCTGATCCTGCCCGAGGCCGTCGCCGGCCTGACGCAACTGGTCCGCGACCTGCCGCAGCGATTCACCGACATTGGACGAGGCGTCCGAGATCTTTTCGTCGCCGCGCTCGCCCAGTTTCGCCTTGGCGTCGGAGAAGGCGGACTTGGCCGCGTCGCCGGTCTCCCGGGCGGCGTTGCGGAGGTCTTCCGCCGGCGTCGCCGACGATCCGCCGGCCTGTGTCGTCTGTTCTGTGTTTGTCATGGGACTCCCTCAAGATGTCCCCCGCCAACCGGCCTCGCCCGCGCCCGTTCCCGCGATCACGGGATCGCGATAGGCCGGCCCGGTGGCGCGTGGCGAGCCCCGCGGTAGAGCGACGGAGCCGCCCGAAAGGCCTGGCGCCATGATCTCCGATAGAGGCCCGGACGGCCGTCGGGCGCTCGGGCCGCGCGCCGCGCAGCCCTAAAGGGCAGCCCCCACCACGCTCTCATAACCGAACAGCCCCTGCGCCCCGCCGGTGTGCAGGAACACCACCGTCTCGCCCTCGAACCGCCCCGCCCGCGCCAGGGCGATCAGTCCCTTCATCGCCTTGGCGCTGTACACCGGGTCCAGCACGATGCCGTCGGTCCGGGCCGCCAGCTTCAGCGCGTCGATCACGCCGCCATCGACGAGGCCATATCCTTCCCCGACATGGTCGCAGTCGGCGACCACCATCGCCGCCGTCACCGCCCCGGGCCGCCCCAGCAGCGCCGCGGTGTCACGCGCCAGCCTGAGGACGTTCTCCTCCTGCTTGGCCTTCGGCGCCCGCACGCCGATGCCCAGCACCGGGATGTCCGCCCCCATCACGGCCAGTCCGGCCACCAGCCCGGCGTGGGTTCCGGCGCTGCCCGTGGCGGTCACGATGCGGTCGACCGGCAGGTCCAGCTCGTCGGCCTGAACCACGATCTCGCGGGCGCAGTCGACATAGCCCAGCGCCCCGACCGCATTGGAGCCGCCGCCCGGAATCACATACGGCCGCCCCCCGCGCGCCCGCACCGCCGCCGCGGTCGTCTCCAGCTCGGCCGGCATGTCAGATCCGCCGGCGACGAACCGCACCCCGGCCCCGAACAGCCGGTCCAGCAGCACGTTTCCGTTGGCCACATAGTCCTGCGCCTTCGACCCGGTCCGCTCCTCCAGAATGACCTCGCAGGCCAGGCCGTGCGCCGCCGCCGCCGCCGCGGTCTGGCGCACATGGTTCGACTGCACCGCCCCTTGGGTCACCAGCGTATCGGCCCCCTGTTCGAACGCCTCGCCGAGCAGGAATTCCAGTTTGCGCGTCTTGTTGCCGCCGCCGGCCAGGCCAGTGCAGTCGTCGCGCTTGATCCACAGTTCGACGCCCAGTTCCTCCGACAGCCGCGGCAGCGGCTCCAGCGGCGTGGGCAGGTGGGCGAGGCGGACGCGGGGGAAACGGGCGAGATGCATGAACGGGCTCCTGTCGCCCGACTTCTAGCCGATCCGCCCGCGAATGCGACGGTGGCGTCGAACCCCACGTCAGCGGCCGGAGACGCTTGCCGTCAGGCGTGGGGCACGGCCCGGCTGCGCATCGATTCCACCAGCGGCCTCGGGCTCAGGGTCGGGTCGGCGATCAGGGCCTCCAGATCGGCGCGGGTCCCGCTGTCCATCGCCACGCCCGCCATGGCCCAGCCGTCGAACAGCCGGTCATCGACCGGCCAGCGGTCCACCAGGACCAGGTCATAGTGGCGCGGATCGTCCTCGAGCCGCTTCAGAAGTCGGTCGAGAACCGAGGGCTCGCCTTCCAGCGCATGGATGAAATGGCCCTCGTGCCCGACCAGGGCGCCGCTGATTCCATTGTCCTGATTATAGCTCTTGGCCTCTTCGGCGATCTTCGCCGCCTGTCCGGTCACATCCTGTCGGCTCGAGGCCGTACTCACATACACCAGTCGCTCAAGCACGCCCCAACCCACCGCATATTACCCACTCAACCTGACGCTGAACTGTCACGGAGCGTGACGGTTCCGTCAGTCCCCGGATAACTGTCACGACCCTTTGCGCTGGCGCGCCCGACAGCCCGTACGATTTTTTCACCGCCGCCGATCTATCCCGGGAACCGTTCCGCCCGACCGCGGTTAATCGCTCGGACCATGCGGCGATGCGCGCTCGACTAGTCCACCGCGGCCCGGCTGTTGCCACGCCCCCCCGACGCAGGCCGGGCCGCACCTTCCCTCTTCGTCCCCGGCCCCCAGAACCTCACTTGCCGCGAATCCCCGCCCGCGTGATGCTGACGCATGGCCGAATCGCCTGCCCCCGCCCGTCTGCGTGACCGCGCCGCCACCGAGGCCCTCATCGTCGAGGCTGGTGAACGGATCCTGCTGCGCGACGGCTTCCCCGGCCTCAATGTCCAGACCCTCGCGGCCGAGGCCGGCTGCGACCGCAAGCTGGTCTATCGCTATTTCGACGGCGCCGACGGTGTGGTCGAGCGCATCGCCGGCCGCGCCCACGCCGCCCTCGTCCGCTCGCTCGACGCCGTCCCGGCCACGACCGCCGAGTCGCTGCGCGCCTTCGCCCGCGAAAGCCTGTCGGCCTGGCTCGGCGCCCTGCGCGCCAGCCCCCTGACCCTGCGGCTGATGGCTTGGGCCCTGGTCGAATCCTCGCCGCTGCTGAACCGCATCGAGGCCGAGCGTTCGGCCGTCCTTCAGGCCTGGATGCGCGAGCGGCGTCCGCGCCTGCGCACCCCGCCGGTCGGCGACGCCGTAGCCATCAACGCCGTGCTGCTGGCCGCGGTCCAGCACCTCGCCCTGTCCGGCGGCGCCCGCCCCGGCGTCGGCGGCGTGGCCCTCGACGAGGCCGGCTGGGCCCGTATCGAAGCCGCCCTCGACGCCCTGCTGGCGGTTTTCCCCGAGTAGGGTTCGCGACCCACCCCATCGCCCCCATCTCGCCGTTATTCTCGGGCTGACCCGAGGATGACGGCGAGCGGCGGTACACCGCCCTCTCTCGCAGGACCTCCGACGAAGGCGGGGAGCCGGATCGCCCGGTCAGGCGTTGCCGTACCCATGACCGCCAGCCTCGCCTTCGATTCCCGCCGCGAAACCGCCTACGCCCGTGACCTCGCCCGCGCCTTTGGCGGGGCCCTGCTGTTCGCCCTGCCGTTGCTGATGACCATGGAGATGTGGTGGGCCGGCTTCGTCCTCGACGGCGTCCAGCTGCTGGTCTTCCTGATCCTCGCCCTGCCCCTGCTGACCGGCCTGGCGTACTACGCCGGCTTCAGCGCGCAACACCGGGGCCTCGGTCACGCACTGCTCGACACCTTCGTCGCCCTCGCCGTCGGCTTCCTCACCGCCGCCGTCGTCCTCGGCCTGTTCGCCGTGTTCGAGCCCGCCGATCCGCCGCGCCAGGTCGCCGGCCAGCTGATGCTGCAGGCCATCGCCGGAGCCATGGGCGCCCTGCTCGCCGGCCGCCAGCTCAGCGCCGGCGAGGACGAGGACGTCGGCGACGAGGACCAGGCCTCCTATCCCGGCGAGTTGTTCCTGATGGTCGCCGGGGCCCTCTTCCTGACCCTCAACATGGCCCCGACCGAGGAGATGATCCTGATCGCCTACCGCATGAGCCCCGTCCACGTCGCCGCCCTGGTGCTCGTCTCGATCGGCCTGATGCACGCCATCGTCTACAGCGTCGGCTTCCCGGGACAGGAGGTGCACGAGCGCCCCGTCGCCGCCTTCCTACACTACACCCTCGCCGGCTACGGCCTTGTCCTGCTGACCAGCCTGTTCGTACTGTGGGTGTTCGGCCGCACCCATGGCCATGGCCTCGGCGAGATCGTCGACGCCGTGGCGGTCGTGTCCTTCCCCGGCGCCATCGGCGCCGCCGCCGCCCGGCTGCTCGTCTGATGGCCGCCCGCAAGAAACCCGCGCCCCTGCCCGCCCCCACCTGGCTGGAATGGGCCATGGGCGCCCTCGGCCTCATACTGGTGCTGGCCGTCCTGGCGGTGGTCGGCGCCGGCGCCTTCGGCCCGCATCAGCCGGCCCGGCTGGAAGCCTCGCTCGGCGACGTCCGCCCCGCCGGCGCCGTCTGGCTGGCCGAGGTCGAAGTGCGCAATGTCGGCGACGAGACCGCCGCCGCCGTCGAGGTCGAGGGGCGGCTGGCCGACCAGACCGCCTCCGCCACGCTCGACTACGTCCCCGCCCACGGCCGCGGCCATGTCACCCTGTCCTTCGACGCCGACCCGCGCGGCGCGGTCGCGCTCTCCGTCCCCGGCTGGTCGGAGCCCTGACGATTGAACCCGCCGCCGACCAGGCGTAGGGTCGCCCCGTTCTCCGGGGGGTCGCGCTCGAGCGGCTGAGACTGGCGTAAGCGCCTGACCCGTCGAACCTGATCCGGGTCATGCCGGCGAAGGGATGAGTAACGCTTCGGTCCACGCCCCCAACTCGGGCTCAAGGACCACCTCGCCCGACGTCGGCGGACCTCCAACGAGAGGCCGCCATGAACATCGCCGTCACCCCGCCCAAAGCGTCCGAGGCTCAAGCAGCGAGCGACCGCGTCGCGAGCGATAGCCTCCCCCTCAAGGACGCCCGCGATCAGGTGATGAAGGAGACCGGGACCATCCCGACCGGCGAACGCGCCGGCTCCCGCAAGGTCTATGTCGCCGGCGAACTCTACCCCGACATCCGCGTCCCCTTCCGCGAGGTCGCCGTCCACCCGTCGGCCAATGAGCCGCCGGTGACCATCTACGACAGCTCCGGCCCCTACACCGACCCGATGGTCGCCATCGACATCACCAAGGGCCTGCCGCTGGTCAAATCCAGCTGGCAGCTCGACCGCGGCGACATCGCCCCCGTCGCCAATCCGCGCGAGGTCAAGCCTGAGGACAACGGCCACGCCTCCGGCCGCCACCTCGCCCCCCGTTTCGACACCAGCCGCCACCGCGTCTTCAAGGGCGTCGAGGGCCGCCCCGTCACCCAGTACGAATACGCCAAAGCCGGCATCATCACCCCGGAGATGGAATACGTCGCCATCCGCGAGAACCTGCGCCGGGCGGAGGCCAAGGACCTCTGGGGCGCCAGCGAAGGGGCTCAAGGAGCGAGCGACCGCGTCGCGAGCGTTAGCCCCGAGCGGGATGGCGAATCGTTCGGCGCCGAGCTTCCCGACTATGTGACCCCGGCTTTCGTCCGCGATGAGATCGCCCGCGGCCGCGCCATCATCCCGCACAACATCAATCACCCCGAGGTCGAGCCGATGATCATCGGCCGCAACTTCCTGGTGAAGATCAACGCCAACATCGGCAACAGCGCCGTCCTCTCCAGCGTCGACGACGAGGTCGACAAGCTGGTCTGGGCCACCCGCTGGGGCGCCGACAACGTCATGGACCTGTCGACCGGCCGCAACATCCACAACATCCGCGACTGGATCATCCGCAACAGCTCGGTCCCCATCGGCACCGTGCCGATCTACCAGGCCCTCGAGAAGGTCAACGGCGTCGCCGAGGACCTGACCTGGGAGGTGTTCCGCGACACCCTGATCGAGCAGGCCGAACAGGGCGTCGACTATTTCACCATCCACGCCGGCGTCCGCCTGCCCTTCGTGCCCCTGACGGCCAAACGCGTCACCGGCATCGTCTCGCGCGGCGGCTCCATCATGGCCAAATGGTGCCTGTCGCATCACCGCGAGAGCTTCCTCTACGAGCATTTCGAGGACATCTGCGACATCATGCGGGCCTACGATGTCAGCTTCTCCCTCGGCGACGGCCTGCGCCCCGGCTCCATCGCCGACGCCAATGACGAGGCCCAGTTCGCCGAGCTGCGCACCCTCGGCGAGCTGACCAAAATCGCCTGGGCCAAAGGCTGCCAGGTCATGATCGAGGGCCCCGGCCACGTGCCGATGCACAAGATCAAGGCCAATATGGATGAGCAGCTGAAGCACTGCCACGAGGCGCCCTTCTATACGCTGGGGCCGCTGACCACCGACATCGCGCCGGGCTACGACCACATCACCAGCGCCATCGGCGCGGCCATGATCGGCTGGTTCGGCACGGCCATGCTCTGCTACGTCACGCCCAAGGAGCACCTCGGCCTGCCCGACCGTCAGGACGTCAAGGACGGCGTCATCACCTACAAGATCGCCGCCCACGCCGCCGACCTGGCCAAGGGCCACCCGGCCGCCCGCCTGCACGACGACGCCCTCAGCCGCGCCCGGTTCGAGTTCCGCTGGGAAGACCAGTTCAACCTCGGCCTCGACCCCGAGACCGCCCGCAAATACCACGACGCCACCCTGCCGAAAGAGGCCCACAAGACCGCCCATTTCTGCAGCATGTGCGGCCCCAAATTCTGCTCGATGAAGATCAGCCAGGACATCCGCAGGGACGCGGCGGCGCAGAATGACGCCGGGGGATCGCTGGCCGAGGCCGAGGCCGGGATGGCGGAGATGAGCGCGAAATTCCGGGCCGGGGGCGGGGTGGTGGAGGTGAAGGTTTAGGGGCAGGTGAACTAGCGGTCACCACCTTCCATTGTGAAGCTTCCTGTCACACACTCCAGGTATGACTAGACCGTGCGGCACGTTCGAATTGAGATCAATGAGTTCGAACGCGGCTGGCTTCGCCCAAGTCGCAGAACTTTATAATTTCGCAAGTCGCGCATCCGGCGAGGTTGTCGCCGTCAATTGCAACGCTGTGCGATGGATCGACGCCAATATGGCCGCGGCGCTCGCCGCTTGCATGCTCAAGCTGCGACGGCAAGATCGGCGCATCCTCAGATTTATCAAGCTGCGGCAGGACATAAAGACCATACTAGAAGATGCAGGGCTTTTCATGGGAGGACGACCTAGGAACTCCAATATACCTTTGAGGTTATTTGAGCGCGGCCAAAGCAGGAAATTTGCCGGATACACCCACGATCACCTTCTAAACAAACCCATTCCTTTGATGACGGATGCAGTTCGCGGGAAAGTTCTAGAAGGAATTGATGAAATATTTCAGAACTTTGAAATACACTCACGAAGCGATTTAGGACTCTACGCCGCAGGACAACTCTACCCACGCAAGAACCGGCTGGAGTTCTCTCTCGCGGATATGGGGGTCGGGATCCCGTTCAACGTCGCGACTGCACTCAAGCGACCTATGCGGCCCGAAGTAGCGATCGACTGGGCGATGTCCGGTCGTAACACCACACGCCAACTGGACGTACCAGGAGGGTTGGGCCTAAAGCTGTTGAGAGAATTTATCTCCCTGAACGGCGGAAGCCTTTCGGTTATCTCCGGCGGGGGCTATTGGAGCCTCACCTCATCCGGTATTCTCCGCAGCGCGCTGCCCATTCCCGTCCTTGGCACCATTGTTAACATTTCCGTCAACACCGCTGATACAAACTCCTATCAGCTCGACGATGAAATCGACCCTTCCGAGTTGTTCTAGCGGCAAATCCGATGGAAACTAAGGTAGACATCGCTCGGATCGTTGATAGCCCGTTTTGCGTTGCTATCGACGACGGCAATATCGTTCATGATCGAATTGCCACCCTACTTACAGAGGGCAAGACTGCTGTTGTTTCTTTCGTCGGCGTAAAGCGCCTTACAACGGCTTTTCTGAACGCGGCGATCGGTCAACTCTACAATGAGTATTCCGCTGATCAAATTCGGCTTGGGCTGCGCGTCACTGAGGCAAGCCAGGATCAACTGCGGCTCATAAAGCGAGTAGTTGACAATGCTAAGAAATTTTTTGCTGATCCCCGCCGCGGGGAGCAGGTCATAAGAGACTTGAATGGCGAAGAATAGGACTCTGATTTCCGAGGACAGTCTCGAAAGATCCCTTGAATGCAAGGGGCTACTCTTCGACACCAATGTGTGGCTACGGGTTCAGGGATACTACACGGACTCCCGAGACAAAAGATCTCGCACCTACAGCTGGTTCTACAAAAAGGCCCTTGAACACGAGTGCCCCATATTTCTTCCTTCGCCGGTCCTGTCTGAGTTTGTCGGCGTCAGCCTGAACGCTAAGGCAAGGGAATCGGGCTGGACCCGTGAACAGGGGAAAATTCACAAGTGCGACGGGTTCAACGAGTGGATGTGCGACATCTCTGATGATGCATATCACGTCATAAATGACTGCTCTCTGCTCGACGACCAGTTTTCAAAGTTTGAAATTGACCCTCTCTTCGTCGCCGCCTCAGGTGGAGGTATCGACTTCAATGATCTGCTGATTTCCGAGATATGCAAACTGCATGGGCTGGTCCTCGTAACCGATGACGCTGACATGAAGGACCAAGAGATCGACATCGTTACCGCGAACGCCGGACTTCTCGAGTAAGTCCTCACCCTCCCCGCCATCCCCCGCAACGCCTCCTCAAACACCCCGCCGGCTGCCCGCCCGAGATCAGCCCTTCCCCTCCACCGCCGGCGCCGCATTGATCCCCCGCGATCGCCACACCACCGAGCCCTTCTCCCATTGGGAGAAGGTGCCCCGGAGGGGCGGATGTGGGTCGGCTGATCCCGTCGGCGTAAGCCGCCGCACGGACGAGGACACGGCTCTCGCCGACCGCCGACCGTAGCCCTCACCCTTTGGCTGCTACGCGCCGCCCTCCGGGTCGCCTTGCCGATCGCTTCGCTCCCGGAGGCTCAAGCCCTCTCCCGCCGGGAGAGGACGCGTGACGCGGCATGTGCTACGCTTCGACGGATGTTCAGCCTCCTCGCTCACCGCGAAACCATCCTGAAGGCCGGCAAGCGCGCCGCCTGGGTCGCCAGACACGGCACGCGCGAGGAGCAGTCCGGCCGCTTCCTGCCGCCGCCCGGCTGGAAGGGTCATCTGGTCACCGCCGACGACGTCCAGCCCCCGAAGACGCGCGGCAAGGCGGCCTGACCTGATCCTTCTCCCAATGGGAGAAGGTGGCGGGGCGGAGCCCCGTCGGATGTGGGTCGGCTGATCCCGTCGGCGTAAGCCGCCGCACGGACGAGGACACGGCTCACGCCGACGGCCGCCCTTAGCCCCTCACCCTTTCGCCTTGCCGATCGCTTCGCTCCCGGAGGCTCAAGCCCTCTCCCGCCGGGAGAGGGATCAGAGTTCGCTGGCCATCTTGCGCAAAGCCTCTTCAAAGACGGAGGCCGGTTGCCCGCCCGAGATCAGCCACTTCCCCTCCACCACCACCGCCGGCACCGCATTGATCCCCCGCGACCGCCACAGGTCCTCCGCCGCCCGCACCTCGGCCGCATAGCGCCCCTCCGCCAGCACCGCCTCCGCCTCCCCGCGATCCAGCCCCGCCGTCGCCGCCGCCTCGGCCAGCACCCCGGCGTCCGTCATCGTCCGACCGTCGGTGAAATGGGCCGTGAACAGCGCCGCTTTCAGCGCCCTCTGCTCCGCCATCCCGACCGTCCCCGCCCAGTGCAGCAGCCGGTGGGCGTCGAAGGTGTTCCAGATGCGGCTGTCCTCGCCCATCCGTATCTCGAAGCCCGGCCAGGCCTCGGCCGCCCGTTCCGTGATCATGGCCCGGTTGGCCGCCGACTGTTCGGGGGTCGAGCCGTATTTGCGGTCGATGTGCTCGACGATGTTCTCGCCCTCGGGCGGCATCTGCGGGTTCAGCTCGAACGGCTGGAAGCGGATCTGCGCCTCGATCCCCTCGGCCTTCAGCGTCTCCAGCGCCGCCGTCAGCCCGCCGAGCCCGACGACGCACCACGGGCAGACGATGTCGGAGACGAAGTCGATGGACAGGGTGCGGGGCATGGGGGGAACTCCGGTGGGGCTGGGGTCCGGATATGGGCACGACCGCCGACGGCGCCATTCCTCCCCCGCAGGGGGAGGGGGACCATCCGAAGGATGGTGGAGGGGGTCCGCCCGGACGCCTCTGCCCGCGCCGGACCTGTGAAAGGCCACCCCCTGGAAACCCGCGCGGAACAAGGCCCCCTCCACCGCTTCGCGGTCCCCCTCCCCCTGCGGGGGAGGAATGACGTCGCGTCCGGCCCCCTCATCCGGCCTTCCGGGGATGGTCTTCTCCCGCAAGGGGAGAAGGATTAAGCTCGTCCCATGCCCCATCCCGACGCCCCGCCCGTCGTCCGCCCATCCGCCGCCCTCGGCGCCGGCGCGGGCGGCGCGGTGGCCGTCGGAACCATGGCGCTGGGGTCGCTGGCCGTCGGGGCGATCGCCATCGGCGCCCTGGCCCTCGGCGCCCTCGCCATCGGCCGGCTCAGGGTCGGCCGCGGCCGGATCCGCCGCCTGCATATCGACGAGCTGACCGTCGACGTCCTGCGCCTCGGCCGGATCGAGCGCTGACGCGCCCCTCATCCCTCATCCCTCGCCCCCCGTCTTCCCCCGGTCGCAAACCCGCGTTAGCTTGACCGTATGAAACAGCTCCTCGCCCCCGCCGCCCTCGCCCTCCTCCTCGCCGCCTGCTCGCCCGAGGCGACCCCGCCCGCCGACGCCCCGGCCGTCGAGGCCGCCCCGGCCAACCCGGCCCCGACCGCGCCGGGCGAGGCCCTGCTTGAGGCCGACGGCTTCATGCCGGCGAACCCCGGCGGCGGCACCGGCCGCAAGCTGAGCTTCGGCGAGGCCGAGGCCGTGGTCGTCGACTTCATCACCGGCCTGCGCGGCGACCAGCCGCCGCGGCGCAGCGCCAATGCCGAATGCCCGGCCGGGCCGCTGACCTTCGCCGACTGGGGCGACGGCTTCCAGCTGGCCTTCTCCGACGGCCAATTCGCCGGCTGGACCGCCGGCGAGGGCGCCCCGCGCGGCTTCGCCACCCTCGGCGGCGTCCACATCGGCTCGACCCTCGCCGAGCTGCGCGCCGCCCATCCGGACGTGACGGTGCGCGAGGACTCGCTGGGCCCGGAATTCTCCGCCGGCGACCTCTCCGGCACCCTGTCCGGCACGGACGACGCCGCCACGGTGACGACGCTGTGGGCCGGGGTGAACTGCGTGTTCCGGTAAAACCCCTCACCTCCCCATGAGCGTCGCGAATGGGGAGGGGGACCGCCCGGGCGACTCAGCCCGGGGGGTGGAGGGGGCGACTCCGGCCCGGCGTGAGGAGCGGATCACGGGCCGACATCGGCGC
>NZ_JBKBMX010000015.1:0-81720 GCF_046295595.1 Brevundimonas sp.
GACCCGCTGATTAAGAGTCAGCTGCTCTACCAACTGAGCTAATCACCCGGACCATGCGTCTGCGCATCCCTCGGGACGCGGCTTCGGGGAACGGCGAGCCGGTCTCCGAAGGGCGCTCCTGATACTGGCTCGGACCCTCCGGCGCAAGCGTCCATTTCGTGGCCCGCGGAGGCGCGCTAGTCTGCGCCGGAATCAGGGGCGTGACGGCGATGGCGAGACGGAATCTGTCGGGAGCGGTCGACTTCGCCGTGCTGGAGCGGATGACCGGCGGCGACGACGCCATCAGCGAGGAGGTGCTGGGCCTGTTCGTGCAGCAGGCGGCGATGTGGTCGCCGATGCTGGACGTGCGCGAAGCCGGCTGGCGCGACGGGGTGCATACGATCCGCGGCGCGGCGGCGGGGATCGGGGCGAGCGCGCTGGCCGAGGCGTGTCAGCGGGCGGAGGCGGCGGACAAGGCCGGGGCGCCGCCCCTGCTGGACCGGGTGCGCGACGCGCTGGACCTGGCCCTGTCCGATGTGGCGGCGTTCCGGCACGAGCTGATGCTGAGGGGATTGAGGGGGTAGCGGGCCCCCTCCACCATCCTTCGGATGGTCCCCCTCCCCCCCTGCGGGGGAGGAGACAGTCCGGCCTAGCCGCGGGTGCGGTCGTAGCTGTCGAACTCGTGGGCGATGCAGCGGTCGATCAGGGTGCGCCAGACCGGCTCGGCAATGGCGGGCGACAGGCCGGCGGGACCGGCGGCGGCCAGCACCTTGGCCACCACGTCCTCGATCCGGGCGTCGTCGTGGACGACCGAGCGGTCCGGCTTGATGCGGGCGGCGGCGTCCATATAGCGCTGGCGCTCGGCCAGCAGGGCGACGAGGGCGCGGTCGAGGGCGTCGACGCCGTGGCGGACCTCGGTCATCGAGACGCAGGCCTCGGGCGCGACGCGGGCGTCGATGGCGACGGTCGTCGGGGCGGCCTTCAGATCAACCGACAAAGGCGCGCTCCAGAACATAGTCGCCGGGCCCGGCGTTCGAACCCTCCTTGAGGCCGTAGCCCTCGAGCAGTTCGCCGACTTCCTTGATCATGGCCATGGAGCCGCACAGCATGACGCGGTCGGTGGCCGGGGAGAAGCCGGCCGGAAGGCCGAGGTCGGCGAACAGGGCCCCGGAGCCGATGCGGTCGGTGATCCGGCCCGGCGTTTCGAAGGCCTCGCGGGTGACGGTCGGATAGTAGCGCAGCTGGGCCTTGGCCTCGTCGCCGATCAGGGGGTCGTCGTGGATGCCCGAGGTGAAGAAGTCGCGGTAGGCGAGGTCGGCGACGTTGCGCACCGTGTGGCAGACGATCACCTCGCCGAAGCGGGAATAGGTATCCGGGTCGCGGGCCACCGACAGCCACGGGGCCAGGCCGGTTCCGGTGCCGATCAGCCACAGCCGCTCGCCGCCGGTCAGGGCGTCCAGCACCAGGGTGCCGGTCGGCTTCTTGCCCATCAACACCGTGTCCCCCGGCTGGATCGCCTGCAGGCGCGAGGTCAGGGGGCCGTCGGGGACCTTGATCGAAAGGAACTCCAGCGCCTCGTCCCAGCTGGGGCTGGCGATGGAATAGGCGCGCAGGATCGGCTTTCCGCCGTCTTCGCCCGGCAGGCCGAGCATGACGAATTCGCCGGAGCGGAAGCGGAAATCCTCGGGCCGGCGGATGCGGAAGCTGAACAGCTGGTCGGTCCAGTGATGGACCCACAGCACTTCCAGCTCGTGGAAGGGCGAGGCCTTGGCGGGCGGGGCGGAGACGGCGACGTCGGTCATCGGGGGCTTATTAGGGGGCGGAAGCCGGAGGGGGAAGGGATGCGGTGTCGCGCGGGTGTAACAAGGGGATGACGGCCGGAGGATTCGTCTCTAGCGTCGCGACCATGCGCAACATTCTCCTCGCCTCCACCCTCTTCCTCGCGGCCCAGTCGCCGTTCACCGCGGCTCACGCCCAGAGCGCGCCGCAAACGCCGGACCCCGCTGTGCTCACGCCGGAACGGGTCTTCGCCAATCCGTCCCTGTCCGGGCCCGTGGCCAGGGGCGTGTCGCTGTCGCCCGACGGCGAGCTGGTCGCCTTCCTGCGGTCGCGCGAGGACGACGTCGATGTGCTGGACCTGTGGGCCGCGCCGACCGGCGAGGGCGAGCCGTTCAAGCTGATCGACGCCCGGGCGATGGTTCCGGACGCCGGCGAGCTGTCGGAGGCCGAGAAGGCGCGGCGCGAGCGGATGCGGATCAGCGCGCGCGGCGTGGTCGAATATTCATGGGACGAACAGGGCCGGTACATCCTCGCCCCGCTGGAGGGCGACGTCTTCCTCGCCGAGCGCGAGGGGGGCGCGGTGCGCCGGCTGACCGAGACCGAGGCCGACGAGATCGACGCCAAGGTGTCGCCGGACGGAAACTATGTCTCGTGGGTCCGCGATCAGGATCTGGTCGTCTACGACCTGGCGGCGAACCGCGAGACGGCGGTGACGACCGACGGCGAGGGCCTGATCACCTGGGCCACCGCCGAGTTCATCGCCCAGGAGGAGATGGATCGCGACACCGGCTACTGGTGGAGCCCGGACGAGCGCTACATCGCCCTGCAGCGGACGGATGAATCGACGGTCGACGTCATCCCGCGGCTGGACATCACCGGGGGCGGGGCGAGTGTGATCGAGCAGCGCTATCCGCGCGCCGGGCGGCCGAACGCCGTGGTCGAGCTGTACGTGCACGACCGCGAGAGCGGCCAGCGGACCAAGGTCGACCTGGGCGCCAATACCGACATCTATCTGGCGCGGGTCAACTGGTCGGCGGACGGCGAGACGCTGTACGTGCAGCGTCAGTCGCGCGACCAGAAGACGCTGGACCTGCTGAGCGTGGACCCCGCCACCGGCGCGTCGCGGGTAATCGCCACCCAGCGCTCCGACGCCTGGGTGCCGCTGAACAGCAATTTCAAGGCGCTGGACGACGGGACCTTCATCTGGTCGTCCGAGGAGAGCGGCTGGAACCACCTGTATCTGTACGACCGTGACGGCCGCCGCCTGCGCGCCATCACCAGCGGCGACTGGCCGGTCAAGTCGCTGGACGGGGTCAATCAGGAGACGGGGGAGATCTTCTTCACCGCCTCGATGCGCGACGGCGAGGAACTGCCGATCGAGCAGCAGCTGTTCCGCGCCAGCCTGCGCGAGGACATGACGCCGGTCGCGGTGACCCCGGCGGGCGGCTGGTGGAGCGCCTCGGTCAACCGGACGGGGACGGCGTTCGTCGGCAACTACACCGACCTGGACACGCCGTCGCAGTCGGGTCTGTATCGCGCCGACGGGACCTTCGTCCGCTGGATCGAGGAGAACCGGCTGGACGAGAACCACCCGGCCTTCCCCTATGTCTCGCGGCGGGGCGAGGTGACCTTCGGCACGCTGGAGAGCCATGGCGAAACCCTGGTCTGGCAGATGACGACGCCCCCGGGCTTCGACGCGTCGAAACAGTATCCGGTGGTCATGCAGGTCTATGGCGGACCGTCGGGCGGCGGGGTCAAGAAGGGCTGGCAGGGGTCGACCAGCCAGCTGCTGACCGAGGCCGGCTATATCGTCTTCCGTCTGGACAACCGCGGCGAGGGCTATCGCTCGGCGGCGTTCAAACAGGCGCTGTATCTGAAGATGGGCCAGCCCGAGATCGAGGATCAGGTGCTGGCGGCGGACTATCTGCGCTCGCTGCCGTTCGTCGATGACGACCGCATCGCCATGATGGGCTGGTCCTATGGCGGCTTCATGAGCCTGATGGCGCTGACCGAGCCGGAGATGGGGCTGGCCTCGGCCATTTCGGGCGCGCCGCCGACCGAGTGGAGCCTGTACGACACCCATTACACCGAGCGGTTCATGTCGACGCCGGAGCTGAACGTCGAGGGCTACGCCGCCTCGGACGCGATTCCGCGGCTGGACGACCTGACCGGGCGGCTGCTGCTGTTGCACGGCATGGCCGACGACAACGTCATCTTCGAGAACACCACCCGCGTCATCGACGCCCTGCAGAGCCGCAGCATTCCGTTCGAGATGATGCTGTATCCGGGCCAGCGCCACGGGGTGCGGGGCAATGAGCGCCAGCTGCAGCAGTGGCGGACGTATCTGGACTTCCTCGACCGGACGATCGGGTCGCGGGCTGAGTAAGGACTCCCCTTCCCCTCGAGGGGGAAGGGGCCGGGGATGGGGCGGTGGCAGTGATGTTCAGGACGTGGCGCGAGAGGCTGGTCGGCAGGGGTGACGGAGCCCATCCGAGCGCCACCTCATGCATCCTGCCTACACCCCACCCAACCCTCCCCCTCGAGGGGAGGGCTTTCGTGGGCGGCGGCCGTTCAGCGGCGCTGGCCGCCAGCGCTTTGGCGGGGCTGCTCCTCGCCGGCTGTGCTTCAACGGAGTCCTTTGTTTCGCATGGGCCATGCGGGATCGCGCGGGTCTCATACTCGGTCGCCGATCTGGTCGATCGTCCGGACGAGGTGTTCGGCGGGCTGGGCTGCGCCGCGATGACGGCGGAGGCGCAGTCGCGGTATGAACAGGGCACAAACGCGGTCATCAGAACGATCGCAATCACGGAAATGGAGACGCCGGGGACCGGTGCGCTGCGGGGCGTTCCCATCTTGCTGAAGGACAATATCGAGACCGCCGACATGCCGACCACGGCCGGCTCGCTGGCGCTGGTGAACAACGCCCCCGGCCGGGACGCGCCGCTGGTGGCACGTCTGCGCGACGCCGGGGCGGTGATCCTCGGCAAGACCAATCTGTCGGAGTGGGCCAATATCCGCTCGTCGAACTCGACCAGCGGCTGGAGCGCGGTCGGCGGGCTGACGCGCAATCCGCATGCGCTGGATCGCAACACCTGCGGCTCGTCCTCGGGCAGCGGGGCGGCGGTGGCGGCGGGCCTGGCGCCGGCGGCGATCGGCACCGAGACCGACGGCTCGATCACCTGTCCGGCGGCGATCAACGGCATCGTCGGCTTCAAGCCGACGGTGGGGCTGGTCAGCCGGACGCATATCGTGCCGATCAGTCATTCGCAGGACACCGCCGGGCCGATGACGCGGACGGTCGAGGACGCCGCCATCGTGCTGACCGCCATCGCCGGCTCCGACCCGCTGGACGCGGCGACAGCCGAGGCGGACGCGCGCAAGGTCGACTATCGCGCGGCGCTGGACGCCGGATCGCTGACCGGGGCGCGGATCGGGGTGATGCGCTTCGCCATGGGCTATTCGGCCAAGACCGATGCGGTTTTCGAGGCCAGTCTCGAAGCGATGCGCGCGGCCGGGGCGGTGATCGTCGACATCGCCGAGGGGCCGGACATGGAGACCATGGGCGGGGCCGAGTTCGAGGTGCTGATGTACGAGCTGAAGCATGACCTGAACGCCTATCTGGCCTCGACGGACCCGGCCCAGGTGCCGACGCGGACCTTGGCCGAGGTGATCGCCTTCAACGAGCGGACGCCGCGCGAACTGGCGTTGTTCGGCCAGGAGCTGTTCCTGCTGGCGCAGTCGAAGGGCGGGCTGGACGATCCGGCCTATGTCGAGGCCCGGGCCACGTCGCTGCGGCTGGCTGGCGCCGAGGGTATCGACCGGCTCATGCGCGAGCATCGGGTGGTCGCCCTGATCGCGCCGACGACCGGACCGGCCTGGACCACCGACGTCATCAACGGCGACCACTATGCCGGCTCGGCCAGCCAGATGCCGGCCATCGCCGGCTATCCGCACCTGACCGTGCCGATGGGCTTCGTCGACGGCCTGCCGGTCGGGATCAGCTTCATCGCCGGCCGGTGGGAGGACGCCAGGGTGCTGTCGCTGGGGTATGCGTTCGAGCAGTTGACACGGGCGATGCGGCCGCCGGCCTTCCTGCGGTCGGTCGGGGAGGGCGAGGCGCTGGCCCCGCTTCTGGCCCCGGTCGAGCCCTGAACCGACCGGCGCGTTCTGGCGCAGACCACCAGAACCAGCGGTCGGCCGCGACGATCCCGCCGCTCGGCGTGCAACCTTCGTCAGGGGGCGAAGGTTAGGCCGCAATGGACAGCCGCCATTTCGCAAGGACCGCCCCTTGAGCCTCGTCGCCAATGTGGTCGGCTCGGCCGCCGCCGTCTGTTCGGTCACCAGTTTCGCGCCGCAGATGATGAAGATCTGGAAGAACCGCGACGCGTCGTCGGTATCGTTGAAGACCTATTCCCTGACCGTCACCTGTTTCGCCCTGTGGGTGGTGTACGGGGTGATGACCGGCGCCTGGCCGGTCACCGTCGCCAATTCCTGCGCCCTGCTGATGGCGGCGGGAGTAATGGCCATGAAATGGAAATTCCGCGACCGCTAGCGGCCGCGCCTTACCCGGCGGGGTCGGCCTGCGGCTGGTGGGTGAAGCCGTCGAGATTGGACAGCAAGGCCCGGTCGCGGCCGATCTCGACCGGACTCATGGCGTAGGCCACCGTCAGCCGCGCCACCGACACCAGCGCGTGGGTGTGGATCCGCTCATAGCCGTGGCTGGCGTCGACGCCGAAGGTGATCAGGGCGGTGCGGATGTCCGCGCCCGACTCCAGGGCCGAGGCCGAATCCGAGCGGTAGTAGCGGAACACGTCCTTCTGGAACGGGATCTCGTGCTCCCGCGCCAAGCCGACCAGCTTGCGCGTCAGGTGCCAGTCAAACGGTCCGGTCTGGTCGGCCATGGCGATGGTGACGCCGAACTCGTCGGAGTTCTGGCCCGGGGCGGTGGTGCCGTTGTCGATGGTGAGCATGGAGGCGACGTCCGGCACCAGCACCGACGAGGCGCCCGAGCCGACCTCCTCGGCGATGGTGAACAGGAAGAAGACGTCGACCGGCGGCGGGACCCCCTCGCGGACCAGCGCCTCGAGCGCGGCCAGCATGGCGGCGACGCCGGCCTTGTCGTCCAGATGGCGCGAGACGATGAAGCCGTTGTCGAGGAACTCGGGCTGGGGATCGATGGCGACGATGTCGCCGACGTCGATCCCGAGGCGCCGCACGTCCTCGGCCGAACGGACCTCGGCGTCGATGCGCAGCTCGACCTGGCGCCAGCTGACCGGCTGTTCGTCGACCTCTTCGTTGAAGGTGTGGCCGGAGGCCTTGAGCGGCAGGATGCCGCCGCGCCAGGTCGTGTCCTCCGCGAAGATGGTGCAGCGGGCGCCCTCGGCGAAGCGCGACGACCAGTGGCCGATCGGGACCACTTCCAGCCGGCCGGTCTCCTTGATGCGTTTGACCTGGGCGCCGAGGGTGTCGAGATGGGCGACGACGGCCCGGGCCGAGGCGGTCTCGCGCCCCTTGAGGCAGGCGCGGATGGCGCCGCGCCGGGTCAGCTCATAGGGCACGCCCAGCCGGTCCAGCTCGCGGCAGACCTCCCAGACCGCCTCGTCGGTCAGGCCGGTGGGGCTGGCGATGGCCAGCAGGGTCCGCAGTCGGTCGCACAGATATCCAGCGTCGATGGAGGCCAAGGTCAGGATCACCCTCTGGTCAATGTTCAGGCGTTGGCGTGGAAGGCCCGCGCCGCCGGGGATTGCGACAGCGGGAACAGCAGGTCGATGAACCGCTCGGCCGTCGGCTGGGGTTCATGGTTGGCGAGGCCGGGCCGTTCGTTGGCCTCGATGAAGGCATAGTCCGGCTCGCGCGGGTTGCGCACCATCAGATCGATGCCGGTGACGGAAATGTCGATCGCCCGGGCGGCGGCGATGGCCGCCTGGATCAGGGCCGGATGGACCTCGTCGGTGACGTCGTGGATGGTGCCGCCGAGGTGCAGGTTGGCGGCCTTGCGGACCTGAATTTCCGCCCCCTCCGGGGCGATGTCGTCGAGGTCGTAGCCGGCCTCGGCGAGGGTGCGCCGGGTCTCGCCGTCGACGGGGATCTTCGACTCCCCGCCGGTGGCGGCCTCGCGGCGGCGGCTCTGGTGTTCGATCAGGGCGCGCAGGGTCGAGCGACCGTCGCCGACCACGCGCGGGGGGCGACGCAGGGCGGCGGCGACGACCTTGAAGTCGATCACCACCAGCCGTAGGTCGTCGCCCTGGACCTGCTGCTCGACCAGCACCTCCGGGCACTGGACCCGGGCGGCCTCGATGGCGGCGGCGACGTCCTCGAACGTCTTGAGGCCGACGAAGACGCCCTTTCCCTGTTCGCCCCGCGCCGGCTTGACCACGAGCGCGTCGTGGCGCGTCAGGGCGTCGCGCAGGGCGTCCGGGTCGTCGGCGTCGATCCGTTCGGGCGTCGTCACCCCGGCCTGTTCGACGATCCGCCGGGTCAGCCGCTTGTCGTCGCAGATGCTCAGCGCCACCGCCGAGGTCAGCTCCGACAGGCTCTCGCGGCAGCGGATCGAGCGCCCGCCCCAGGTCAGGCGGAACAGCCCGCCCGCGGCGTCGATCACATCGGTCTGGATGCCCCGGCGGCGCGCCTCGGCGACGATGATCTGGCCATAGGGGTTCAGGCCGTCGGCCTCGGCCGGGCCGACGAACAGCGACTCATTGATCGGGTTCTTGCGCTTGACGCCGAAGAAGCTGACGCGCCGGAAGCCGAGCTTTTCATACAGGGCGATGGCCTGGTCGTTGTCGTGCATGACCGACAGGTCCATCGAGGCCAGACCCTGGGTCGAGAAATGTTCGGCCAGCCGGCGCACCAGCGCCTCGCCGACGCCTGGCTGGGCGGCCTGGGGGTCGACCGCGAGGCACCACAGCGACGAGCCGCGCTCCGGATCGTTGAAGGCGCGGTCGTGATTGACCCCGGTCACCGTGCCGATGACAGCGCCCGTCGAGGAGTCCTCGGCCACCAGATAGGTCAGGCTGCGGTCGTCGCGACGGGACCAGATGAAGCCCGGCCGGGCCTGGACCATCTTCCGCGCGGCGTAGATGCGGTTGATCTCCTCCGCATCCTGCTCGGACGACAGACGCCGCACGACGAAGCCGCGGGGCTGCCTGCGGCTGGGGCGATAGGTCCCCAGATCGAGGCGGAAGCTGTGCGACGGGTCGAGGAAGACCTCCTGCGGCGCGGAGGCGAGCAGGACATGCGGGTTGCGGACGTAGAAGGCGATGTCGCGGCAGTCTGGCCCCTCGGCGCGCAGGGCCTCGATCAGGGGCCCCGCCTCGGCGAAGGTCTGGGCGAACAGCAGCCGGCCCCAGCCGCAGTCCAGCACCGCCCGATCGGCCATCTCGCCGGCCGCGGCGCCGGAAATGACCGGTTTCAGCCCCTCGTCGCGGAAGCGCTTGAGCCGGTGGGCTTGGTTGCGGCCGGTCCTGATGTCAGACGCCATGGGTCTGCAACCACATTTCGAGAAGGGCCGCCTGCCACAGTTCCGAACCGTGCAGGGGCGTCATATGTCCGGTGGGATCGGCGAACAGCGCATCCAGATAACCCGTCTGGAACAGGCCCCGTTCCCGGGCGACCTGACTGGTCAGGGTGTCGCGCACCATCTCCAGATAGGGGCCCTGGATGTATTTCAGCGCCGGCACCGGGAAATAGCCCTTCTTGCGGTCGATCACCTCGGCCGGGATGACCTTGCGGGCCGCCTCCTTCAGCACGCCCTTGCCGCCGTGCGACAGCTTGTGCTGCGGCGGGATGCGCGCGGCCAGTTCGACCAGTTCGTGGTCGAGGAAGGGCACCCGGGCCTCCAGTCCGAAGGCCATGGTCATGTTGTCGACCCGCTTCACCGGGTCGTCGACCAGCATCACCTGACTGTCGAGCCGCAGCGCCTTGTCGACCGGCGTCGTCGCCCCGGGGCGGGCGAAATGGGCTTCGACCAGGGCGCGGCTGACGTCCGTGTCGGCCAGCCATTGCGGGTTCAGCTGTTTCGACAGGGTCTCGTGCGACCGGTCGAAGAAGGCCTGGGCGTAGGTCTCCACCGGGTCGCTCCCGTCCGTCATCGGCGGGTACCAGTGGTAGCCGGCGAACACCTCGTCGGCGCCCTGGCCCGACTGCACCACCCGGATGTGTTTCGAGACCTCCTGGCTGAGCAGGTAGAAGCCGACATTGTCGTAGGAGACCATCGGCTCGGACATCGCCCCGATGGTGCCGGGCAGGGCCTCCATCAGCCGGTCGTGCGGGACGAAGATCTGGTGGTGGTTGGTGCCGTAGTGGCGCGCGATCAGGTCGGACCAGACGAATTCGTCGCCCTTCTCGCCGTTCGCCGCCTCGAAGCCGACCGAGAAGGTCATCAGATCCTTCTGGCCCAGTTCGGCCAGCAGGCCGACCACCAGGCTGGAATCGACGCCGCCCGACAGCAGCACCCCGACCGGCACGTCGGCGACCATGCGCCGCCTGACCGCCACCCGCAGGCTGTCCAGCACGAGGTCGCGCCACTCCTCGAACGAGCGCGCCTCGTCGTCCGGGCCGCGGGTGAATTCGGGGCGCCAGTAGACCCGGTCGCGGCGGCTGCCGTCCGGCTCGATCACCCGGATGGTGGCCGGCGGGAATTTCTTGACGCCGTTGAGGATGGTGTGCGGCGGCGGCACCACGGCGTGGAAGCTCATGTAGTGATGCAGCCCGACCGGATCGATCGAGCGGTCGACATCGCCGGCGGCCAGCAGGGCCGGCAGGGTGGAGGCGAAGCGCAGGCGCTGGCCGGCCTCGGCCACGTACAGCGGCTTGATGCCGAACCGGTCGCGCGCCATCACGGTCCGCCCGCTGTCGCGCTCGTGGATGACGAAGGCGAACATGCCGTGGAATCGCTCGACGCAGCGGTCGCCCCAAGCCCGCCATGCCTTGAGCACCACCTCGGTGTCGCCGGTGGAGAAGAAGCGGTAGCCCTCGGCCTCCAGCTCCGCCCGCAGTTCCGGATAGTTGTAGATGCAGCCGTTGAAGACGCCGGTCAGGCCCAGCTCTGAATCGGCCATCGGCTGCTGCGATTTCTCGGACAGATCGATCACGCTCAGTCGCCGGTGACCGAAGCCAACCGGACCCCTGAGGATGATCCCGGAGCCGTCAGGTCCGCGCGGGGCGAGCGTATCGGTCATTCGTTGCAGCGCGCCGGCGTCGGCCGGCTTGCCGTCGAAATTGATCTCGCCGCTCAGACCGCACATGAATTCGCCTTGTGTTGTGGGTGATGCGTACACAAATGGTTCGTGCACCAAGGAATACAACCCGAATGAGCGTTGCTGGTTCTCCCTCCCCGGCCGGAAATCCAACCGATCCGGACACGACCCTGCTGCGGTCGATGCGCCGGATCGCCCAAGCCATCGACGTCCGGTCGCGCGAGATCGCCCGACTGACCGGCCTGACCCTGCCGCAGCTGATGGTGCTGGAGGCGGTGCGCAGTCTCGGCCAGGTCACCACCCAGGAATTGTCGCGCGAGGCGGCCATGTCGGCCTCGACCGTGGTCGCGGTGCTGGACCGGCTGCTGGCCAAGGGGCTGGTCGACCGGGACCGCTCGCTGATCGACCGGCGCGTGGTGCACACCCGTCTGACGGCCGCCGGCGCCGAGGCGCTGAAGGCGGCGCCGCATCTGCTGCATCCGGGGTTCCTCGCCGCCTTCGCCGAACTGGACGACGCCGAGCGCGGCCAGCTGGCGGGGGCGCTGCACCGGATCGAGCGGCTGATGACGACCGCCGCCCCCGACGTCGGGCCGCCGCGCCCGGAGGCGGACGAGAGGCCGGAGACGGTCCGGACCTGACCGGCGTGCAGGCCGACGCACTGAGGTCGATCGGCCGGCCGCCGTTGTAGGGAACGAGGCCCTCCGTAACGCCGCTGTCGCGAATGGATGTCAGGCCTCCGCCGCTGCTTCGGAGGCTTCATGCACGCCCTGCTCCTGTCGCTGGTTCTGTCGTCCACGCCCGTGGATCTGCCGGATTGCCGGCCCGAGGCCGCGGATGTGCGCGCCGCGGGCGGCGACGCCTGCGCCCGCCAATGGATGGACCGGACCCTGCGGCTCAACGACCTGCAGGCCGTCGGCACCCACAACAGCTACAAGCTGGCCATCCCTGCCGACGAGCTGGCGGCCATGGTCGCCGCGGGCGGCGCCGGGGCGCTGGGCCTCGACTACGCCCACCGGCCGCTGGCGGAACAGCTGGACGCCGGCGCCCGCCAGCTGGAGCTGGACGTGCTGCACGACCCCGAGGGCGGCCGCTACGCCCGGCCGCTGACGGCGCTGGGCGGCGGCGCGCCTGTCAGCCCGGCCTTCGCGGCGGCTATGGCGCGGCCGGGCTTCAAGACCCTGCATATGCCGGATGTCGATTTCCGCAGCTCGTGCCTGACCTTCGTCGCCTGTCTGGGCGAGGTCCGCGACTGGTCGGCGGCCCATCCCGACCATGCGCCGATCCTGATCATGCTCAACGCCAAGACGGGCCGGGCGTCGATGCCGGACGGGACGGCGCTGCTGGACTTCGACTCTGTGGCCTGGGACGCGCTGGACGCCGAGATCCGCTCGGTGTTCGGCCCCGATCGGCTGATCACCCCGGACGCGATCCGGGGCGATCGCCCGACGCTCAGGGAGGCGGTGCTGGCCGGCGGCTGGCCCGCCCTGGCCAGGGCGCGCGGCAAGGTGTTCTTCGCCCTCGACGAGGGGCCGGCCAAGGTGGCCGCCTATTCCGCCGGCCGGCCGTCGCTGGAAGGCCGGGCTATGTTCGTCAACACCGACGAGGCCTCGCCCGCCGCCGCCTATCTGACGCTCAACGATCCGGTCGCCGAACAGGACCGCATCCGCGCGGCGGTGGCGGCCGGCTTCGTCGTGCGCACCCGCGCCGACGCCGACACGCGCGAGGCGCGTCAGGCCGATCCGGACCGGCGCAGCGCCGCCATGGCCAGCGGGGCCCAGTATGTGTCGACCGACTATCTGTGGGCCGATCCGCGCTTTCCGACCTATCAGGCGCGGCTGGCCGGTGGGGCGGCGGCGGCCTGCAATCCGGTGCGCGGCGCGGCGCGTTGCGACGACCTCGCCGTCGAGATGACCGAAGGCGCTCCGGCGCGCGGCTATCTGGCCCCGACGGACCGGCCAGACCTGACCACGGTGCTGGCGGCTCCGCCCGAGCCGGGCTCGCCGCGCCATCGCGCCGACGCCGACCTGTTCCGCGAGACCCGGGCGCTGGAGGGCTCGCCGCGCTGGGCCCTGGCCGCGCATGACGTCACCGGCTCCATGTACGACCATTTCGCCGAGGCCCTCGGCCTGCGGCTGAGCGAGGACGAGGCGCCGGTCCTGACGGCCCTGCTGCACCGGTCGGGCAACGACCGGTCGGTTGTCGGCGACGCCAAGACCCACTGGGCCACGCGGCGGCCGTGGGTCGGCACGGACCTGCCGATCTGCGAGGCGAAGTCGGATCATCTGGCCAGCAATCCGGACTATCCGTCGGGCCATGCGGCCCATGGCATGCATGTGGCCATGGTGCTGGCGGAACTGGCGCCGTGGCGGGCCGACGCCCTGTACGCCCGCGGGCGCGAATTCGCCGAGAGCCGCTACATCTGCGGGTCGCACAGCTACACCGCCGCCGAGGCGGGGATCCTGTCGGGCGCGGTGATCTATGGGGCGGAACAGGCGTCGGAGATCTTCCGTCGCGACATGGAAATGGCCCGCGCCGAGGTCGAGGCGGCCCGCGTCCGGCGGTCGCCGGCGGCGAACGCGACACCTCGGTGAAGATTGGGTGAAATCCGCTGTCACACGCTGAGGGGCGTCCGGTGACCGTCGTTGATGCCTGCGGGGGCGAAGGCCGGCGATCCACGCCGGCGGCCGCCGACGTCATCGACCAGCGGGGATTTCCAATGACCAGATCGATCAACACCAGCGGCGTGGGCCGCCGTCCGAACATGGCCTGGCTGATGGGCGGCTGCGCCCTCGCCGGCCTGATGAGCGCCGGCGCCGCCGCCGCCCAGGACGCCCCGGCCCCGGCCGAGGACGCGGCCCAGCTGGACGAGGTCATCGTCACCGGCAGCTATCAGCGCAGCCTCGAGCGGGCGGTCGACATCAAGCGGGAAAACGTCGGCTTCTCCGACTCCATCGTCGCCACCGACGTCGCCAACTTCCCCGAGCAGAACCTCGCCGAGGCGCTGCAGCGCATCCCCGGCGTGACCATCGAACGCAACCGCGGCCTCGGCGGCCGGGTCAGCGTCCGCGGCCTGCCGGCCGACTTCACCTTCGTCACCATCAACGACCTGGCGACCGCCTCGGGCAGCGGCGGCCGTGAAGTCGAACTCGACATCTTCGCCTCGGAAGTCATCCAGCAGGTCACGGTGCAGAAGTCGCCGCGGGCCGCCGACGAGGAAGGCGGCATCGCCGGCGCAGTCAACATCTCGACCGCGCGTCCGTTCGACTACAGCGGCCATGAACTGGTCGGCGCCGTAGAGGGCGCCTACAACTCCATCTCCGAAGAGATCGATCCCAAGGTCTCGTTCCTGGCCAGCAACACCTGGGGGGACTGGGGCGCGCTGGCGTCGTTCTCGACCGCTCGCCGGACCAACCGCACCGACTCCAACTCGGGCATCAATTTCCGCTCGCTGACCCGCTTCCTGTCGGCGAACACGGGCGTCCGCGGCGAACAGGCGATGGACGTCCTGGAGCGCGACGCCGGCATCATCGTTCAGGACCGCACCGACACCGACGAGACCGACCTCATCATCTTCCAGGACAAGGTCGGCGACCGCGCCTATCTGAACACCCAGGACCAGTGGGGCGGCACCCTGTCGCTGCAGTACCGTCCGTCGTCGACCTTCAGTCTTTCGTTCGACGCCATGCTGGGCGGCTACGACACCGTCGAGGACGAATATGACGCCGCGGCCTATTCCGCCTCGAGCCGCAGCACCCTGGAGACCATCCACGAGTACGACGACACCACCCTGGCCGACTACGGCATCGTCGTGCTGCGTGACGTCTCCTACACCGCGACCCAGCACGAGTTCCTGAGCAAGGAGCGCATCAACGAGACCGAATACGCCCAGTTCGGCGCGGAGATGGACTGGAGCGGCGACGGCTGGGAGGCGCACGCGCTGGCCGGCTACTCGGGCGCCGAGAAGACGCTGGACTACGCCAACCTGAAGCACGTCGCCTATGCGCCGTCGCGCACTCGCTGGACCGAGCGTGGCGGGGAGACGATCCCGAGCGCCAACCCGGCGACGATCGATATGTACGACGCTCCGACGAGCTATCTGTTCGAGGCGTATGAAACCACGCTGGAACAGATCTCTGACGACAAATACGCCGCCCAGGGCGACCTGACGCGCTATTTCGACCTCGAGGCCTTCCCGGCCCTGACCAGCGTCCAGGTCGGCGCCCGCTACACCGATCGCTCCAAGGAGCGCCAGTACGGCGAGCTTAAAATCCAGGGCCCCGGACCGGGCGACTCCTCGTGGGTCAACACCCGCACCCTGGCCGACAGCGAATTGACGCCGATCGCCGATCTGGTGCCCGGCGGCGCCTACAGCGCCCGCGATCTGACCTGGAGCCAGGTGTCCAACGAATACGCCCGTCAGACCTTCCGCTACGATGGCTTCTCCACGCCCTTCAACCCGGGCCAGTACTACGAAGTGTCGGAGGAGGTGCTCAGCCTCTATGCGATGGCCGACTTCAACTTCGACATCGGCCCGGTCCCGGTCGCGATCAACGGCGGCGCCCGTTACGTCGACACCTCGATCACCTCGTCGGGCTACCACCAGGTCCAGACCCCGACCGGCGGCACGACCTATACGCCGGAGCCGGTGTCGAGCGACGGCGGCTACGACAAGGTTCTGCCCAGCCTCAACATCAACGCCGAGCTGACCGACAGCCTGGTGCTGCGCGCCGCCGCCTCGGAGACCCTGATGCGTCCGGCGCTGACCGACCTGGCCTACAAGCGCACGGCCAACTGGAACTCGTTCCGCTTCACCGACGGCAACCCGAACCTCGAACCGACCTACGCCAAACAGTGGGAAGTCGGTCTGGAGCGGTACCTGGGCGGCGGTGGTCTGCTGGCGGTCTCCTACTTCTGGAAGGAAATCGAGGGCGTCGTCCGCAGCGAGCTCACCGGCGTCGTGCCGAACGTGACCAAATACAACGCCAACGGCACGATTGACGGCGTCTACGACTTCGAGGTCTACCAGCCCGTCAACGCCGAGGGCTCGTATGAGGTCAGCGGCGTCGAGCTGGTGGCCATCGTCCCGCTGGGCCTGATCTATGAGCCGCTCGAAGGCTTCGGCATCAACGCCAACTACACCCTGCTGGACAGCTCGCTGACGGGGGAGTCGGACCTCGACATCCCGACCCCGCCGGTCGGCCTGGCCGACTCGACCTACAACGTCACCCTCTATTACGAGAACGACCGCTTCCAGGCGCGCGCGTCCTACAACTTCAAGGACAAGTACGTCGAAGGCATCGGCTATGAGATGTACCCGATCTGGCGCGACGCCTATGGCCAGACTGACATCTCGCTCAGCTACAATCTGAACGACTCCATCCAGCTGAGCGTCGAGGGCATCAACATCACCGACGAGGCCACCACCGGCTACACGATGGATCCGTCGTTCCCGACGACCTACGAACTGTCGGGCCGGCGCGTGTCCTTCGGTCTGCGGGCAAGCTTCTGATCCCCGCAAGTCCCTCCTGCATGGACGCCCCCTCCTCGCGAGGGGGCGTCTTCGCATGTCCGGCGCGGCGGAAAGGGCGTCATGTCGCCTGAAGCCGTCGTCGCCGACCTGCGCCGCGAATTGATCGTCTGGTTGACCCGCAAGGGCGGCGCGGCCGCGGATGTTGAGGACGTGGTGCAGGACGCCTTTCTGCGTTTCCACCGCGCCGGCCACCAGCTGGACTCGCCGGACGCCCGGCCGCTGCTGTTCGTCATCGCCCGCAATCTGCAGCACGACCGCTGGAAGGCCGAGAGCCGCGAGTCGCGCCGGCGCACGGACGACGACGTGCACGCGCTGGACGCCGGCCCCCGGGCCCTCGCCAGCGAGGCCAGTCCGGCGGATGACCGCCTGATCCAGCGCCAGAATCTGGCCGCCGCCGCGACGGTGATCCGGGCCCTGCCGCCGCGTTGCCGCGACGCCTTCCTGCTGCACCGTTTCGAGGCCCTGACCTATCGCCAGATCGCCGCGCGGCTGGGGGTTTCGGTCAGCATGGTCGAGAAATACGTCGCAGAAGCGCTCCGCCAACTGAAAAAATCCCGGGAGCGCTGAGGTGTCGGGCCGCTGGATCGTTGTGACTTGTGAAGGGAATCGCGGCGACCGTCCGGGAGCGCCTTCGATGAGGAGATGCGAGCGCCCATGATGGACCGTCTGACGGCCCTGTTCGACCGACGGCCGCGGACGGCCGAGGACTGGCTGGCGCGCATGAGCCGGCCGGACGTCGACGCGCGCGATCAGGCCGCCTTCATGGACTGGCTGGACGCCGACCCCGCCCATCTCGACCACTATGAGGCGGCCAGGGCTGACAGCCTCGCGCTGGAGCCGCTGCGCGCGGCCTTCGCCCGCGACCTCGCCGACATCAGGCCGTGGGCCGGGCGCTCCCGCGGCGCGCCGCGCCGGCCGGCATGGCCGGTCCTGGCCGGCGGGCTGGCGACCCTCGCGACCGCCTTCGTCGCCGCCCTTCTGCTGTGGCCGACGTCGCCGTCCCGGGGCCAGCTGTTCCAGAGTCCGCCGACCGAGGTGCTCGACGTCGAGCTGGCCGACGGATCGAGAGTGACGCTGGACGCCGACTCGGCGATCCGCGTCGCCCTCGCCGACGATGTGCGACGGGTCGAGCTGGAGCGCGGCGCGGCCTATTTCGACGTGGCGCACGCCGACGCCCTGCCATTCCAGGTGACGGTGATGGAGCAGCGGGTGATTGTCACCGGCACCCGGTTCGTCACCGCCCTGACTGACGGCGGCGGCGAGGTTTCCCTGCTGGAAGGCCGGGTCTCGGTCGGGGCGCGGGACGCCGCTGACAGGGACGCCTTGGCCGGCGCCGTCGGCCTGCTGCCGGGCCAGCGACTGAGGCTGACGGCGAACGGCCCGGGCCGCCCCGAACCGGCCGATCTCGAGACGGCCACGGCGTGGCGCAAGCGGCGGCTGGTGTTCCGCGACGTCCCCCTGTCCGAGGTCGTGGCCACGGCCGGCCGTTACGCCGACCGTCCGCTGGTGATCGCCGACGGCCGCCTGAACCGGTCCCGCGTCACCGCCGTGCTGCCGCTGTCGGGGGAGGGGACGCTGGTCCAGCGGATGGACGAGCTGCTGCCGATCTCGGTCGAGGACACGCCGGACGGGCGGACCCTGATCCGCGCCGAATAGGGCCATCGCAGACCTGTCACGCCCGGACGCTAAGGGCGTGGGGTTCTCCCTGCCTCTGTCTCGACTGGGTATCGTCGCTTGAAACCGCTTGCACCATCGCTGCCGGTCGGCGTGGCGGCGGCGTTCGGCCTCGCGCTGGCCGCTGCGCCGGCGTCGGCCCAGGACGCCCAGGTGCGCGACCTCGACATTCCGGCGCAGGAAGCCTCGGCCGCCTTGGTCGAGCTGTGCCTCGTCGCCGACTGCGAGCTGGTGTTCATCGGCCCCCGGCCCGATCAGCGCACGCAGGCGGTGCGGGGACGGATGTCGTGGCGCTCGGCGGTGCGGCGAATGCTCGACGGCGCGGGCCTGCGATACCGGTTCATGGGCGCGCGCGGGGTACGGGTCTGGGCGGAGACCCGGACTCGGCCCGCCATCCTTCCTCCCATGCCGGACGCGACGCCAACCGAGCTGGAGCCGGTGGTCGTGCTGGGCCGGTTGTCCGACCAGATCGACGAGTCCGTGCGCCGCAAACGCGAGGCCGATGTGATCTCGGACGGGGTCTCGGCCGCCCGGATTGGCGAGCTGCCCGCCGCCAACCTGGCCGAGGCCCTGCAGCGCGTTCCCGGCGTCGCCATCGAGCGCGAGGTCGGGGAAGGGCAGTTCGTCAGCGTGCGCGGGCTGGGACCGCTGTTCCAGTCGGTGACGCTGAACGGCGCGCCGGTGGCCTTCAACGAGAATATCCGCAACTCGACCCAGAGCGGCCGCCAGTTTCGCTTTCGCGCCCTGTCCGCCGACCTGCTGGCCGGGGCCCGACTGACCAAGTCGTCGACGCCGGACCTGATCGACGGCGGCATCGGCGCCAATATCGACATCGAGACCGTGGGCGGCCTCGACGACGAACCCTTCCTGACCCTGCGGGCGGGCGCCGGCCTCGAACAACGCACCGGCCGCATCAGCCCGGACATGTCGCTCGCCGGCCGGCTCGTCTCGGCAGACGGAGATCGCGGGGTGGTCGCCGGCCTGGCCGAGGAAGAGCGGTCGGTGATGTACGACCGGTTCCAGATCCAGCGCTATCGCGACGTCGTCGTCGACGGCCAGACGGTGGCCGTGCCGAACGACGTGCGCACCACGCTCGAGCGCGAGGATCGCCGCCGGCGCAGCGCCTTCCTCGGCGCCGACTGGCGCGTATTGCCCGGTCTGTCGCTCGATCTCGACGCCCTGGTCTCGACCTTCGACAACGCCATTCGCGAGGACCGGCTGGTGTTCGGTCTCGGTGAACAGCTGCGGGCGGCCGGCTCGGCGATGACCGTGCGCGACGGCGTGGTGACCGCCGGGCGGATCGCGGACGGGGAGATCGACAACAACACCGAGTTTTCCGACCAGTCGCATCTGAACCTGGCCGTCTCGGCCGGGGCGGTCTGGCGGGCGGGCCCGTGGCGGATCACCCCGCGAGTCAGCGGCTCGCTGGCGCGCTCGGTGCTCGACCGGCCGTTGCAGCGCATCTCGGCTTCGTCGCCGGACGGCGTCGCCTACGCCTTCGACCTCGGCGACGCCGCCGACAGCCGTCGGGCGGCTTCGTTGTCCACCGCCTTTGATCTGCTGGACCCGACGCTGCTCGCTCTGCCGCGCCTTCATGTGCGGGCGGTGGAGTCCCGCGACGACGACATCACGGCGAGGGTCGATGCGCGGCGCTTGCTGGAGGGCGTCCCGGGCCTGTCGGCGGTTCAGTTCGGCGTCCAGCTCAGCGACCGCAGCCGCGACTATCAGCGACGCGATCGCGAGGCCTTGCTGCGGCCGGGGCTCGACATGGATGCCGCCGCCTATGCCCTGACCACGCCCGGCGATGTGTTCGCCGGCCTGCTTGCTGCGCCCCCGGGGCCGTGGATCGCCGCAGACTCCGGCTGGTTCGACGCCGCCTTCGACATACCGGGGGCGTTCGACGGGGTCTCGCCGCGCCCGGGCGACCTCACCCCAACCGGGGCCGACCTGCAGAACTCCTATGCCGTCGGTGAGCGGGTCGCGGCCGCCTTTGTCCGGCTCGACATCGCCGGGGCCCTCGCCGGGCACCCGGTCTTCGGCAATTTCGGGGTCCGGCGGGTCGAAACCTGGACCGAGGTCGACGGCTCCATTCTCGGCGTCGACGCGGCGGGGGCCGTCGAGGTCCGGCCGGAAGCCTATTCGGGATCTCATGGGGTCTGGTTGCCCAGCGCCAATCTGGCCATTGAGCTGGATCAGGACCAGCTGTTGCGGCTGGCGGTGTCGCGCTCGATCACCCGGCCCTCGCTCGCCGACCTGCGCTCGGCCACGGTGCCGGCCAGCACCCTGGTGCGGTCCATCTACGATCACGGCCAGGCGGCGATCGACGACCCCGAGCCGGGCACGATCTTCACCGGGGTCGGCGGCAACCCAACGCTCAGGCCCTACCTGTCGACCAATTACGACCTGTCGTGGGAGTGGAGCTTCCCGCGCGGCGCGCTGAGCGTGGCGGTGTTCCACAAGTCGATCGACGACTTCATCCTGACAGTCGAGGCGCCGGAACGGCTGGTGTTCGAGACCCGGGACGGCGGGCCGGTCGCCGCCGAGGTGATGATGTCGCGGCCGCGCAACGTCGGCCGCGCCCGCACCACGGGGCTGGAGCTGGGGTTCAACCATCGCCTGCCGTCGGGCCTCGGCCTGTGGGCCAGCGCCACCCTGACGGAGGCCGAAGCGACCGACCGCACCACGGGCGAGAGGCGCGATCTGGCCGGAGTGTCGGACCTGGCCTGGTCGGTGAACCCGTATTTCGAACGCGGGCCGCTGGGCCTGAACCTGTCCTGGTCGTGGCGTTCGGCCTTCGTCTCCGAGGCCGATATGCAGGGCGGCGGCATCGCCTCCTTCGTCGTCGCCCCGGCCGGCTATCTGGACGCCCAGGCGACGTGGGCGGTCGGACCCTCGGCGCAACTTGTCCTCGCCGCGACCAATCTGACCGACACCACCGACCTGGCGTGGGAGGGGGATCGCAGCCGCCTGCTGCAACTGGGCCGGGCCGGACGCGGCTTCAGCCTCGGTCTGCGCTGGAGTCTGTAGGCGGGCTGCCGCCCGCTACCACGCCATGCTGACCCCAGCGCGGCCGGCGACAACGCCGGTGCGGAAGCCCACGCCCGCGCCGACATTGAAGCTGACCCGGTCGCTGAACCGGCCGATGGCGCCGAAGCCGGCGGCGCTGGCGCCGTCGAAATGACCGAGGTTGGCCGAGAGGGCGAAGCGCTGGTCGGCCTGCAGCACCTGGGCGCCGCCCAGCGCGAGGGACATGGCGATGCCGTCGGCCTGACGCTCGAATTCCTCGCTCGTCACCCGCCACTGCTCGTCGAGCGCGGCCTCGACGCCTTCGACACGGTCGAACCACGGGTTCATATCCATGCTGGCGAGGTTGCCGCCGCTGTCGGTGGTGACGACCCAGGTCGGGCCGCTCTGGGCCTCGCGACTGGCGGCGGAGGCGATCCCGGCCAGGGTGTAGGTGTGCTGGCCGCCGCCGAGCACCACCTGGTTGGCGCGGCTGGTCCGGGCGCCCTGACCGATCGCCAGACCATTGGCGTGGGTGGCGCTGGCCCCCTGGCCGAGGGCGGTGCTGGACTGGCCGCTGGCGATCGCGCCTTGGCCCAGCGCGGTGGACAGGTCGCCTGTGGCCTCGGCGTTGCCGCCGATGGCGGTGCCGTGCTGGCCCGAGGCCAGCGTCATATAGCCGACGGCCGTGGTCGGATCGCCGGTCGCCCGCGCCCCCGCGCCGACGGCCGTGGCGCCCGGCTGGCTGGCCACCGCGCCCGCGCCGACGGCTGTGGTTCCGGCGCCCGAGGTCGTCCCCTGGGCCGCGGCGAGCCGCTGCAGCTCGGCCTGCAACGGGCCGATCATGCCTTGCAGGGCGGCCAGCTGCGCCTGCAGGGCGGCGATCTCGGCGGTCTGGTCCGCCCCCCCGGCGGGTCCGCCGCCCGCCTGCAACGTGGCGATGTCGGTGGTGTTGGTCTCGACCCGGCCGCTCAGCGCCGTCAGCGCCCCGCCGACATTGTTGTGGGAAGCGCCCAGCACAACGTAGTTCGGGGCGGTGAACACACCGGACGCGGCGCTGTAGGCCGCGCCGCCGCCGAGGCCGGCGGCCATCGCCTGGCCGTTGGCGGCCACGGTGGCGTTGGTGGCGAACAGCTGGGCCCCGGTCACCGCCTCGTCGCTGGTTCCGGAGATTTCGGCGGCGGCGACGCCGCGGAGCGTGCGCTTGCCGGCCGTCCCCTCGATGTCGACGCTGGCGCCGCCGGTCGCCGCGGCGACGTTGATCTCTTCCGTCCC
Source organism: Brevundimonas sp. (assembly GCF_046295595.1). Lineage (GTDB taxonomy): Bacteria > Pseudomonadota > Alphaproteobacteria > Caulobacterales > Caulobacteraceae > Brevundimonas. The sequence goes on from NZ_JBKBMX010000015.1 coordinate 22,438, forward strand.
CGGATCCTGGACCACCAGCCCGGCCCCGACCGCGCCGAGCTGGCCGCGCAGGTCGACGATGTCGGCCTCGGCGACGCCGACCCGGCCGCCGAGCGAGGTCACGGACGTCTCGGCGGCGCCCAGGCGGCCGTCGAGGCCGGCGGCGAACTGGTTGGTCGTGTAGAGTTGGCCGGTGTTGACCGCCTCGGTCCCGCCCGCCGTCACCGTCCCGTCGGCGAGGCCGGTCAGGCGGCGCGGTCCGGCGGTGCCGGAGATGTTCATGACCGAGCCCCCACTTGAGGCGGCCACGCTCAAGGTAAGATCGCCGGCGTCCTGCCGTACAAGGCCGATGGCGCCGCCGGACACGGAGGCCTCGAGCGCGTTGATGTCAGTCTCGGCGGTGGTCATCCGCCCGCCGAGCGAGGTCAGCGAGGTCTCGGCCGTTCCCAGACGGGTGTCGAGGCCGGTGGCGAACTGGTTGGTGTCGTAGAGCTGGCCGCCGGTGACCACCTCGGTCCCCCCGGCGACCAAGGTCCCGGCGGCGACATTGACGATCCGCCGCTCGCTGCCGACCGCGCCGACTGAGAGGGTGTTGGCGGTGTTGGCGACCGAGCCCGATCCCAGCGCGATGGCGCCGAGGGCGCTGGCGTTGCTGTTGTAGCCCAGGGCCAGACCGCTCTCGCCGCCGGCGTTCGCGCCGAAGCCGAGCGCGACGCCGCGCAGGCCGCCGGCAGCGCTGCTAGCGCCCAGGGCCAGACCGCCGACCTGGGTCACGGCGGCGTTGGCGCCGAGCGCGAGGCCATGGTTGGCGCTGGCGCTGGCGTCGTTGCCGAAGGCGATCGAATTGGCGCTTCCGGCCCCGCTGCCGAAGCCGATGGCGATGGCGTAGTTTCCGCCCGCCTCCGCGCCGGAGCCGCCGGCGAAGCTGGCGATGCCGCCGGCGACGGCGCTCGGGCCTATGGCGGTGCTCAGGCTGGCGTTCGAGAGCGCCTGGTAGCCCACGGCCACGCCATTGGAGAAGTTCGTGCGCGCGGAGTCGCCGACGGCGACGCTCGAGTCGGCGCTGGCGATCGCCACATTGCCGATCGCGATCGACCGGTCGCCGTCGGCGCCGATCCTCGCCCCGACGCCGAGGGCCATGCCGCGGTCGGCGCCGGCGTCGACATAGGCCCCGCCGCCCACGGTGTCCGAGCCGCCGATGGCGATGGCGCCGACACCCGCCGCCGTCGTTCTGGCGCCGAGGGCTACCCCGCTGAGGCCCGAGGCATCGGCCTCGGCGCCGACCGCCGTCGCCGCAGCGGCGTTGGCCAAGGCCTGATCGCCTATGGCGATGGCCTGACCCTGGTTGAGGCCTGTGACTCCAGCCTGGGCGCCCGCGCCGATGGCGATGGTGGCGTCGTTGACGATGCCGTTCAGAGCGTCGCCGCCGGCCTTCGCGGCCATGCCGATGGCGACCGACTCTATGCCCATGCCGAGCGAATCCTGGCCGACGGCCACCGAGGAGGTGCCGGCGGCCCGGGCTCCGTAGCCGGAGGCGAGCGCGCCCTCGCCATCGGCGAGGCTGGAGGCGCCGGTGGCGGTCGCGTAGAGGGCTGTGGCGCGACTCTGGTAGCCGAGCGCCATGGCCACGGCGGCCGTAGCGCTGGCGCTTCTCCCCAGGGCTATGGCGCCGACATCGCTGGCGGCGACGCCATGGCCGAGGGCGACCGAGTCCGCACCGCTGGCGGTCGCCCCCGACCCGAAGGCCGCGGCGAAGGTCCCGGTCGCTTCGCTGCCTTCGCCGACGGCGACGCTTTCCTGCGCGCTGGCCGCCGAACCGAAGCCGAGCGCCACGCTGTTGAAGCCGCTGGAGACGCTGTCCGTGCCGATGGCGACGGCGCCGGTGTTGGTGGCCTGGGCGCCGTCGATGGAACTGTTCAGGCCGCCGCCCAGGGCGATCGCATGCTCGGCGCCGGCGTGGGCGCGGGCGCCCAAGGCCGTGCCGCGCGCGCCGTCGACGCTCGCGCCGGCGCCCAGGGCCAGACCGCTGACGGCCTCAACAGCGGCCCCTGTCCCGATCGCCACGCCGTTGCTCTCGTCCACGTAGGCGGAGACGCCGAACGACAGGGCGCCGACGCCGGAGGCGGCGCTTTCGTGACCGATCGATATCGCGCTGGTCGACACCGCCTCGGCGCCCGCGCCGATGGCGATGGTGTTCTGCTGGCTCGCGAGGGCGCCGCCGAGGGCGACCGCGCCGGAGCCGCCGGCGTCGGCCCCCGAGCCGAGGGCGGTGGCGTTGACCCCGGCGGCGGTGCTGTTCAGGCCGACGGCCGTGGCGCCGGTGTTGGCGGCTTCGGCGTTGGAGCCCACGGCCGTGGCGTTCTGTTGCGTGGCGTTGGCCGAATAGCCGACCGCCGTGGATTGTCCGCCGCTGGCGGTCGCCAGAGGGCCGCAGGCGGTGGCGTTGGCGCCCGAGGCGGTCCCGCTGGAACAGGTCGCCTGCGCCGCGGCCTCGGAAGGCAGCATCGCCCAGCCGCACAGGACGGCGGCGCCCGCGCCCCCCGCGAGCAGGCCGCCACGCAGCCGCGAAGGCCGGACGCGCGTCGCGGGCGCGACCGCTCGCCGGGGTCCTGAAGCAGTCATGTCACGCAGCCCTTCCCGAGAAAGGCGGTTAATCAATATCGCTTGTCCGGCCCCCTCAACTGTAGAAAATTGGGTGTATCGGGGAGGGACGGGGATGGGTTCAGGTGACGGATGCGCCGATCCGGGCCTCGTCGTGGTCTCGCCCGCGGCGATCGCGGCGATGCGGGCCGAGCCCGGCTTCGACGAAGCCGCGCGTCTCTGCGCGCTCAGCGTCGTCGGGCTTTACCGCGACAGCGGCCTGCTGAACCTCGTCATCAACGACCAGGGACGGGTCGTGATCGGCTGGTTCACGATCTACCTGCACCTCTCGGGCGGGGAGGGGCTGACGGCGGCGCGGATCATCGCCCTGTGCCGACGCCACCGTGTCTGCAGCGCGGGGCGGGCCGCCGCCATCATCGGCCTGATGCGGGCGACGGGTTATCTCGCGCCCCTGGCCTCCAGCGATCGTCGCGAGCGGCGGCTGATCCCGACCGAGCGGCTGATGAACGGTCAGTGGGAACGCTGGCGCTGCGTACTCGAGGCCCTGGCCCATATCCGGCCCGATGCGACCCGCTATCTCGCCGCCATGGGCGACCCCGCCTTCGACCGGTCGCTGGTCAGCGATCTGTTCGATCACTACCTCGCCGGCTTCCGGCTGATCGGCGCCAATGTGCCGGAGTTGAGCCGGATCGGTCAGCGAAAGGCGGCGATCGTGATCCTGTTCAGCCTGTACGCCGCCCGACGGCGCGGCGCGGGCGGCGAGGCGGTGGCGGAGCTGTCGGTTTCGGAGCTGGCGCGGCGCTTCCACGTCTCCCGCGCCCAAGTCATCAGCGTGCTGTGCGACGCCCAGCAGCAGGGGTTGCTGCGTCGCGGCCAGGTCGAGGGCGATCCGGTGACGGTGCTGCCGCCTCTGGTCGAGGGGGTGGGCAAATTCCTCGCCTCCAGCTTCCTGCTGATGGACCACTGCTGTCGCCGCGCCCTTGAAGCCAAGGGCCCGACGAGCCCGTCGGCCCATACCTGAACAATGATCATCGGACGTAATGGGTGCATACGCACATAATTTCGTCATCATTCGCGCATGGCGCTTGACGAAGGCCCCACAGCAACCTCCAGTACCCCAACGGACCGGTCATTCATGCGGGGCCGGGCAGAGTTATCGGCTTCGCGTCGGGAGTAGTTCGTGCGGAGGAGTTCATGGCCAGACTGCGCGCGACATTTATCGCCACCGCCGCTCTACTCCTGGGCTGCGGGCCAGTGACGGCGTCCACGCCGACACTCCTTTGGCGTGATGCCAAAAAGGTCGCCGTGCTTTGCCTCGTCGCGCCGACGCGACTGTTGGACAACCGCGATCTTCAATCTGACATCTGCCGCCGCGTGGTCGCCAATGCGGCGCGCAACTCACCGCTTCCGGTGACCGAAATCGCCCATGGCGATCCTCAGGTCATCGCGTCGGACACGGTCGCGCTGCTGGTCCATGCGTCCGTCCAGGCCGGACCGGAGCCCACGCCGCTCGTCGCGTTTTCGATCCGGCCCTTCCGCGCCACGGCCGAGCAGACCGCGCAACTCTTCAGCGCCCCGCCTCGCGCCGCAGCGCTCGGCGCCGATAGCGCCGCATTGGACGCCGCCATCGATGCGGTGCTTTCCGAGACCTTGCCCTGGCGCGCCGACGAGGCGCCGTCGGGACCCCAGCCCCTCATTGAACGATAGCTTGAACAGGACACGATCATGCAGACGAACCAAAGCGCCAAGGGCCAGGTCTCGATCCACTCCGGGTCGACGTTCAATCTGGAGGCTTTCCAGAACATCCTCCCTCACACCGGCGAGGCGGGTTGCGGTTGCCCGGGCTGCGTCCAGAACCCGGATCCGGGCCCGGACATGTCCACCTCGCCCGTCGACGCCAACATCGACGGCACCGGCGGGACGGTCGCCGGCAAGCCCGTCTGGACGCTCGAGCAGGTCACCGCCAACCTGAACCGGACAGGGATTTCGTGGACCCCGGGACCCAACAACGCCGTGCCCACCAGCGGCAGCGCCGCGGTAATCAATTTCGCCTTCTTCGAAAACCAGGACGAGCTGTTCAACAACGGCTACGTCTATGAGTCCGGTGGCCAGCTCTACGCCTTCAGCGAGTATTTCAACTTCGCCGCCTTCACCGCCGAGCAGCGCGACGCGACACGTGAGGCGATCGCCGCGTGGGACGACCTGATAGCGACGACCTTCGTCGAGACCTCGGCGGACGACGGCGACATAAACTTCGGCAACTTGCTGAACGCGCCGAACACCCAGGCCTACGCCCGACTCCCGGCCGCGACCCTCACGGCGGACCCGGCTCTCAACGAACAGGTCGTCAGGATCGGCGGCGACGTCTGGATCAGCACCGCCCAAGCCAGCAATTTCCAGCTCGACGAAGGCCTGTATGGCATCCACACCCTGGTCCACGAGGCCGGCCACGCCTTGGGCCTGAGCCATCCGGGCGCGTACAATGCGGCGCCGGGTCTCAGCATCACCTACGCCGCCAATGCGGAGTACGCCCAGGACACCCGCGCCTACAGCGTGATGTCCTACTTCAATGCGTCCTCGCTCGGCGCGCGGCATTTCGACTTCAACATCTCGACCACCGTCTACGCCGCGACCCCGCTGATCCATGACATCGCCACCATCCAGGCGATCTACGGCGCCGACCCCACGACGCGGGTCGGAGACACGACCTACGGCTTCAACAGCAACGCCGGTCGTGACTCCTTCGACTTCACCGTGACGCCCGCCCCGGTCATGGCCATCTATGATGCGGGCGGCATCGATACCCTCGACGCGTCCGGCTACGACACCACCCAGCTGATCGACCTCACCCCCGGGGCCCTGAGCAGCATCGGCGGGGTCACCGCGGCCTCGGCCCCGACGTTCGAGGAGACCAATGCGAATCGCGCCGCCGCGGGTCTCCCGCCCGTGCCGCTCGCCACCTACAACGCCAATATCGCGGCCCTGACCGCCAATCCGGTCGTCGGCCGCCTCACGGACAATGTCGGCATCGCCTACGGCACGACCATCGAAAACGCCGTCGGCGGCTCCGGCGCGGATGCGATCATCGGCAACGCCGTCGACAACATCCTGACCGGCAACGCCGGTGACGATGTCATCGTGGGGCGCGAGGGGAACGACACGCTGAACGGCGGCGACGGCAATGACTCGCTGGATGGCGGCGTCGGCGTCGATCTGATGACCGGCGGGGCCGGCGACGACATCTATGTCGTGGATGAGGTCGCGGATCAGGTGGTCGAGGGCTCCGGAGCCGGGACGGATGAGGTTCGCACCTCTCTCGCCTCCTACACGCTCAAACAGAACTTCGAGAACCTCGTCGGGACGGCCTCGACCGGACAGCGTCTCACCGGCAACAGCGCCGACAACGTCATCCGGGCCGGGTCCGGCGACGACAGGCTGGAAGGCGGCGACGGCGACGACCTTCTGGATGGCGGCGCGGGCGCGGACGTCATGTACGGCGGCGATGGCGACGACACCTACGTCGTCGACAACGCCGGGGATCGCGTCAGCGAGTCCCACGGCGGACACGGCGGACATGGCGGACATGGCGGACTCGGCGCGCTCAAGGACAAGCTTCTGTGGTTGTTCGGTTCGCGCAAGGGCGGCAACGATACGGTCCTGGCCTCGATTTCCTATGCGCTGGGCGCGGAGCTGGAGAACCTCACCCTGACCGGGGAGGCCGATCTGTCCGGCACGGGCAACGGTGATGACAACATCCTCCAGGGCAATGCCGGGGCGAACGCCCTGACGGGCCTGCTGGGCGATGACAGCCTGTTTGGCGGGGCGGGCGCCGACCAACTGGACGGCGGCCTCGGCGACGATCTCCTTGATGGCGGCAGCGGCGCGGACACCATGGACGGCGGCTGGGGCGGCGACACCTATGTGGTCGACGACGCCGGCGACCTGGTCATCGAAGACGGCCTGTTCGGAACAGACACGGTCCAGGCCAGCATCTCCTATGAGCTCGGGTCGGGCCTCGAGGACCTGGTGCTGACCGGGGAGGGCGCGCTGAACGGAACCGGCAACCGCGATGACAACGTCATCACCGGCAATGCGGCGGCCAATGTGCTGCGCGGCGGCGCCGGCGACGACACCCTGATCGGCGGCGGCGGAGCGGACGTGCTGGAAGGCGGATCGGGCGACGACTTCCTGCTGGGCGGCGAGGGTGGCGACACCCTGACCGGCGGTTCGGGTCGCGACACCTTCGTGTTCGCCGCGCTGGACGATTTCGGAACCGGAACCTCGCTGGACGTCATCACCGACTTCGATCGCCGCGGCGGGGACCGGATCGACCTGAGGGATCTGGACGCCGACCTCGGTCGGTCCGGCAACCAGTCGTTCCGCTTCATCGGCGACCGGGACTTCAGCGGCCGGGCCGGCGAGCTGAGGTTCGAATTCGGCGAGGACGGCCAGTACGTCTCCGGCGATCTGAACGGCGACGGGATCGCGGACTTCCAATTCCTCGTCGAGACCAACGCGGCCCTGCGCTCCAGCGACTTCTACCTGTAGGGCGGTCTTCAGGGTCAGCCCGGCGGGTTGACCCCGGACCTGTTGTTGCCCATCCCCGGCGACACACGAAGAACGATCGGTGACCGAGGCCTTGTTGAAACACCTGCTGCCCGGCAAGCCGGGGACCGAGCCTCTGGCCGAAGCACTGAGGGCCTGCCGCCCGCACTTTGTGTGGGCGGCGGTGTTCTCGGCCTTTGTGAACCTGCTGTATCTGACGCCGACCCTGTACATGCTGCAGGTCTACGACCGCGTCGTGCCGACCGGCGGCCTGATGACGCTGGTGCTGGTCACCGTGGTCGCCGTATTCGCGCTCGCGGCCCTGGCGGCGCTGGACTGGCTGCGCGGGCGGTTGATGCTGCGGGCCGGTCTGCGTCTCGACCGCATGCTGTCCGGCAAGGTGCTGGGTCGGGTCGTCGACCTGCAGGCGCGGTTGCCGAACACGCAGGCGCTGCGTGAATTCGACCACGTCCGGGGCGCCATCAGCGGTCAGGGCATGCTGGCGCTGTTCGACGCGCCGTGGACGCCGATCTACCTGCTGTGCTGCTTCCTGCTGCACCCGGCCATCGGCGCCCTGACCCTCGTCGGCGCCGGCGTGCTGTTCGGTCTGGCCTGGCTGAACGAGCGCGATACCCGCCCGCGCCTGAAGCAGGCGATGCAGTCGCAGAATTCGGCCTATGCCGCGCAGGAGGCGGTGGCCGGCCAGGCCGAAGTCGTCCGCGCCCTCGGCATGCGCGAGTCCTCGATCGCCCGTCAGGTCGAGCAGCGCCGCCGGGCCACCGCGGCTCAGGCCGACGCCCAGCTGGCCGGGGGCCGCTATAACGGTGCGATCAAATTCCTGCGCCTGGTGCTTCAGTCGGCCGCCCTGGGTCTGGCCGCCTGGCTGGCGGTCAAGAACGAAATCTCGGTGGGCGCGATCATCGCCTCCTCGGTTCTGCTCAGCCGGGCCGTTGCTCCCATCGAAATGCTGGTCGGCGTATGGCCCAGCCTGGTGCACGGCGTCACCAGCTGGAACACCCTGTCCGATCTGTTCGCCAGCACCGCAGCGGTGGAGCGCGAACGGACCCGGCTGCCCGACCCGCTCGGCCGGCTGCAGGTCGAGGGCGTCTCGGTCCGGTTCCCGGACACCGAACAGCCGCAGCTGCGCGGCGTCAGCTTCGCCCTGGCGCCCGGGCAGACGCTGGGCGTGGTCGGCCCCAGTGGTTCGGGGAAGACAACCCTGGCCCGGGTGATCGCCGGCGCCCTGAACCCGCAGGCCGGGGCGGTCCGGCTGGACGGGGCCGAGTACAAAGCCCGCGAGGGCGACGATCTGGCGCGCTGGATCGGCTATCTGCCGCAGGTTCCCAGCCTGTTCGCCGGCTCGATCAAGGAGAATATCTCGCGCTTCTCGACCTCGGCTGGGGTCGATCAGGAAACGGCCGACCGGGCCGCCGTGGCGGCCGCCGTGGCCGCCGGAGCGCACGAGATGATTCTGCGCCTGCCCCAAGGATACGACACGGTCCTGGGACCGTTCGGGCAGGGCCTGTCGGCGGGTCAGGCCCAGCGCGTCGCCCTGGCGCGCGCGCTGTACAATGATCCGGTCCTGCTGGTGCTGGACGAGCCCAACTCGCACCTCGATCAGGAGGGCGAGGCCGCCCTGATGCAGGCCATCGTCGGGGCCGCTGCGCGCGGAGCCGCCGTGGTCGTCATCGCCCACCGGGCCGGGGTGCTGGCCCGGGTCGATCGTCTGCTGATGATGCAGGACGGCGCCATACGGCTGGAAGGGCCGCGCGAGGCGGTGCTGGAGAAGATGCGCGCCACCTCCGGCCGGCCCGGGGCGCCGACGGCCGCCCCGGAGCCGGGCCCGGCCGAGGTGCGTGCCGCATCGACCTCGAGGCGACCCCGATGACCCACGCCGACACTCCCCTGCGGCCCGGCGCCGAACCGGCGCTGGAGCCTGACAACCCGCGCCGCGAGCTGGTGACGGGCGGCGGCATCATCGTGCTGTTCTTCGGCCTCTTCCTCGGCTGGGCGGCTCTCGCCCCGCTGGACGCCGGCGCCTATGCCCAGGGTCAGATCGCGGTCTCGGGCAACCGCCAGGCCGTGCAGCACCGCGAGGGGGGCGTGGTCAGCGCCCTGCATGTCGCCGAGGGGGACACGGTCCGCCGCGGCCAGATCCTGCTGCAGCTGTCGTCGGGCGAGCTGAGGGCGACCGAGCGCGGCGTGACCAGCCAGGTCTATGCCCTGATCGCCCAACGCGCCCGACTGACCGCCGAGCGCGACCGGCTGCGCGCCATTCCGACCCCGCCCGAGTTCGCCGACCTGCCCGCCGACGACCTCGCCCTGGCGCGGGAGTCCCTGCGCATCCAGCAGCTGCAGTTCGGCGCCCGGCGAAGCGGCCGCTCGACCGAGACGGGCGTGCTGAGCCAGCGGGTGGCCCAGTTGAACGAGCAGATCGCCGGCTACCAGCGCCAGATCGACGCCAATCTGGAACAGCAGCGCCTGATCCAGGAGGAGCTGGCCGGGATGCGCAGCCTGGCCGATCAGGGGTACGCGCCCCTGACCCGGGTCCGGGCGCTGGAGCGCACGGCGGCGCAGCTGGACGGTGAGATGGGCTCGCTGCGGTCCCAGGTCGCGCGGTCGCGCGAGGCCATCGGCGAGACCCGGTTGCAGATGTCCGGCGTCTCGACCGAGCTGAACGAGGATGTCGCCGACCAGCTGCGCCAGATCGACGTACAGCTGAACGAACTGCGGCCGCGGATGACCGAACTGCGGGCCCAGATCGCCCGCACCGAGGTCCGGGCGCCGGCGTCGGGGGAAGTCGTCGGGCTGACGATCTTCACCCAGGGCGGCGTGATCCAGCCGGGGCAGACGCTGATGGAGGTCGTGCCCCAGGACGCCTCGCAGGTCATCATCGCCCAGGTCAACCCCAACGACATCGACAACCTGAGGGTCGGGCTGTCGACCGAGGTGCAATTCCCCGGCCTGCGCGAGCGCAACCCGCCGACGATCCACGGACGCGTCACCCGGATATCGGCAGACAGCTTCACCTCGGATCAGACGGGCGAGACCTACTACCGGGCCGAGATCGTGGTCCCGGCCTCGGAACTCGAGACTCTCGGGCGGGCGGCGAGTTCACTGCGCCCGGGGGCGCCGGTCCAGGTGATCATCCTGCTCAGGAAGCGGACAGCGCTGGCCTATCTGCTAGAGCCCCTGACCAACAATCTGTGGCGGTCCGGCAGCGAGCAATAACCATCCGCAGCAGGGCTGGGGCGGCTTTCGTTTTGTAGTGAAATTGAAACCCAGGACGTTATAATCTGTCCTCTTACCCGGTCGGGCGACCCCTTGCTCCGTTATTGACGGTTGCAGAGGTCGGACGCTAACGGTTGAAACATATACCGAAAGCGCGGCTGCGGAGCCGCGATCCGGTCAGGGAGATGCGGTCGATGGCGGATGGTTCCCGTGTGGTGACGCGCGATACGTCCGAGCGGCGGCGTGAAATCACGACCATGATCCGCACGCGCGGCAGCGTTCAGGTCGCCGCCCTTTCCGAACTGTTCGGCGTGTCGATGCAGACCATCCGCAAGGACCTGCACTACCTCGAGGATCACGGCGTGGCGACCCGCGCCTATGGCGGCGCCATCAGTTCCGAGGTGGTCAACGCCCATGTCGAACCGGCGATCGAGACCAAGCGCGTCAGCCATACCGAGGCCAAGGAACGGATCGGCAAACTGGCCGCCGGCATGGTCAATCCCGGGGAGTCGATCATGCTCGACTCCGGCACGACCACCTTGCAGATCGCCCGCTTCCTGCCGGACGAAGAGGACATCACCGTCGTCACCAACGACTTCGATGTGCTCGGCGTTCTCAACCAGAAGCGGAAGATCAAGATCGTCATGCTGGGCGGCGAGCTGCGCCGCAAGAACATGGCCTTCTACGGGGCGCAGACGGTGGCGGCGCTGGACGATCTGCTGCTGGACAAGCTGTTCCTCGGCGTGGACGGGCTCGACATCGAGCGCGGCATCACCACGCATCATGACGCGGAAGCGCAGCTGAACCGCAGGATGGTCGAGACGGCGCGCGAGGTCATCGCCGTCACCGACGCCTCGAAATTCGGCCGGGTCTGCTTGCACCGCATCATCGATGTCGGCGACCTCGACGTGCTGGTCACCGACACCGCCGCGCCGTCCTATATCGACGAAGCCGCGGACCGACTCGGGGTCGGCCTCTTCAAGGCCTGACGCCGTCAGCGGCGCAGCGCCGCGTCGCCCCAGGCGACGACCAGCGGCAGGTCGCTGCTGAGCGTTTCGGACCGGGCGACGATCTCGACAAGGTGGACGCCGTCGATGTCGGCGGTGAGCGAACGGGGGGCCTCGCCAAAGCGCATGGGCGGCGTTTCCGCCAGCAGCGCGCCATCGCCATAGACGGAGAAGCGCACGACGTCCCGGGTGTTGCGCGTGGAATCGTCGACGCCGACCCGGGCTTCGAAACGCGTGTGTCCGGCGTTGCGCACCTCGAGACGCGAGTTGGTCAGCACGCCGATGCCGGTTTCAAAGGTCTCGCCGCCGATGCGCAGCGCCTGGTCGTAGGGCGTCGTATCGGCCTGGGCGCCGCCCCAGCCGGTATAGGTCGGACGCTCGCCCGAGCCGCGCGTCGGGCCCCAGGCATTGCGCATGCGGTGCACGACCGGATCCGGCTCGGGCGCGATGACGCCATCCACCGCCACGTTCACGTCGCCGGGAATCTCGGACAGATAGACGCCGTCGGCCAGCTGCCGGACGCCGGACGCCTCGAACACCAGGGTCTGGCGCGGCTCGAGGGTGAAGCTCGTCTCGCCGGTGAAGGTCGATGTCGCGCCCGGCTCCCACAGGTTGCGCAGTCGCACCGGCGCGTCGCCGGCGAACTTCATCTGCGCAGCCGTCAGGGTCACGTCGGTCTGGCCGAGGCCGCGATTGAACAGGGCCACCGCCTTGCGGCCGTTCGACAGCGTCTTGACGAGGATCTGCACGTCGTCCGAGGCATAGGCGATGACGCCCTGGTGCCCGCCCGGGTCCTGGTTGAGCCCGACGATGTCGGCGTTGCCCCAGATGTCCATCAGGGTCTGCGGCGCCTGACGCAGGTCGTAGCTGATCAGCAGCGGGGCATTGATCATGGCCCAGAGCGAGAAATGCGACCGGGCTTCGGTCAGGTGGGTATGATCGAACTCGCCGTGGCCGATGAACAGGATGTCGGGGTCGTTCCAGGCACCCGGCTTGGCGTAGAGGGCGCGGGTCGAGGCGCTGTCGAAATTGTGCAGCATCCGCGTCCAGGTCGGGGTGATGTCGCCGCTGGTGCGCCACATATGGCCGACGTCCTTGCCCCAGGACCGGACGTCGGCCGAACCCCAGTTGCAGATCGCGAGGATGTAGTCGCCGTCCGGATTGTGCCGCGTCAGCGCCTCCGCCACCTCGGCGTAGAGGGCTTTGACGGCGTCCACGTCGGTGCGATTGATCGCGGCTTGGTCGATCAGCGGCGGCACGGGCGTATAGGCGTGCTCGCGCACCAGTTCGGTGTCCGGGCCGTAGACATTGATGCCGCAGGCGTCGACCTTGATGTAGTCGAAGCCCCACTCGCGGAAATAGACGCCGATGTCCTGATCGACATGGCCCTGCAGTCCGACCTCGCGCTCCGCCGTCGTGCCCTCGGGCAGGTTCGGGGAATGCAGGTCATAGGCCTGGGAACAGGCATTGCGGCCGATGTCGGTGTAGATGCCGGCCTTCAGTCCCATCGCGTGCAGGGTGTCGGTATAGGGCCGGAAGCTGGTGTCGCCGCCCTCGACCGCCGCTGACGGGAACAGCCCCGTGCGGATCTCCAGCCGCCCGTCCGTCTGCCGCCGCTTCAGCCACCAGCCATCGTCGATGTTGACATAGGTGTAGCCCAGCCGGGCCAGGCCGCTGTCGACCATGGCCTTCGCCGAGCCGAGGACCTTGGCCTCATCGACCTCGGTGCGGAAGGCGTTCCACGAGTTCCAGCCCATCGGCGGAGTGCGCGCCTGCGACCGTTCCGGGATGGACCACTCGCCGGAGGCCGCCAGCGGGTCGACCTGCGCCACGGCGGGCGTCGACAGGGCCAGGACGCAGCAGAGGGCGGCGGACGTCAGCAGGGAGCGCACGGTCATCGGATGCCTGTTCGTCAGGAGTTGCGGCTGGCGAAGAACTCGCGCTTCGCATTGCTGTAGTAGATCTTGTCGATGACCGACCGGGGCAGGGCCAGTCCAACGGCGTCGGCGTCGATGTCGTCGACGCGCTGCCTTTCCGCCGTCGCCAGATAAGTCCAGTCCTTCAGCCAGTAGTCGTGGGCCACCTTGCGGAAGCCTTCGGCGTCCTCGCCCGGATTGAGCGTCAGATCGGTGCCGTAGAGGATGCGGTCCTGATAGCGGATGAAGAAGTCGCGCACCTTCGCGTGGTCGCGAACCGACTGATACTGGATCTGGGCCATGCGGGCGGCCAGTTCGACGACGGCGTTCGGATGGGCGTCGAGGAATTTCGCCGCCTCGTCGACGCTCCACTCCAGACTGGCCATGTGCGCCCCGACGACCCGCAGGTCCGGATGGGCGGCGACCATGGCGTCGCGCCTCGCCATCAGGCTTTCATAGCTGGGCATCTCGGGGTGGAGATACATGTGGTATTCCGGGTGGTTGCTGAAATAGAGCCGGTCGTTCTCGGTCGTCATCTGATCGAGCGGCAGCCAGCAATTGCGCGGCTCGCCCTGGTGCGCGATCAACGGGATGTTCAGCGCCGCCAGATGGCTGAAGACGGGGTTCAGGCCCGCGTCGTCGATGAAGATGAGCTGTCCCTCGGCGTCACGCTCGACCATGCCGATGTTCTTCCACACCTTCACGGCCACGGCGCCCTGACGGAATTCGGAGTCGAGAGACGCCTTGGCGGCCGGGGCCCAGCCGGCGTCGCCGAAGCCCTTCATCGAGAAGGTGGCGGCGTAGTGAAAGCGCTGCGGGTCGATCCGGGTGAAATGATGGGCGACGGCGGCCTGATCGCTGACGGACGGGAAGGTCGGATAGTCGACGTTGATCGACAGGATTTCGAAATTGTCGGCCGCCGCCTGTTCGAGGAAGGCGCTGTCGGCGACATTGACGTGGACGTGCGAGTCGAACTTTCGCACCGTGGCGAAGTCCGCCACGCTGTAGGTTCCCCCGGCGGGTGTGCTGCAAGCCGACAGTGCGCAGGCGAGTAATGCGAAGGGCGCCACAAGAGTGCGTAGCAAGCGCCGGTTGATCCTCATGGCCGCCTCCATATTCCCCAAACACATATCTCTACGCAACGAAAACGAAGCTGAACGTTTCGGTGTGCGTCTTTTTGTTTGCCTTTGGAAATCGGCTTATGCAAGATCATTTCCAGACACAGGTAACAAAAGGGTGGGGCGATGATCACGGGACACCTTGTGAACCGGCGCGGCCTTCTGGCCCTCGGCGGCGGGACCATACTGGCCACGGGGGCGCTCGGCGCCGGCCGGGTGTGGGCCGCTCCGGCCGTCGTGCGTGTGGGTGACGGCGCCCTGACGATCGAGTTTGATTCCGCCCTGAAGAGCCGGCTGATTTCCGGGCCGGAGGGACAGGGCGCGCCCCTGACCGATTTCGACGCCTCCGAGACGGTGACGCTCGAAGGCGGCCAGGTCGTCGACAGCTTCTTCTTTACCGGACACAGCCAGCAGCCGGTCAGCGACCGCCACGGCCAGGGGGTGCGCCACACGGTGCGCGGCGCCTCCGCCGATGGTCTGGAGAAGACCGTAAACCTGACCTTCTACGACCGCTATCCCGGCTTTCCGCTGCTGAACGTCACCTGGCGTCACACGCGCGGGGAGCCGGTCGCCATCGAGAGCTGGCGCGTCGGGGGGCATACGCTGAAGTCATCGGGCGCCGGCTTCTGGTCCTGGTCCGGCTCGACCCATGCCGATCGCCGGGACTGGGTGCAGCCGGTGGGGGAGGGCTTCGAGCAGCCCAACTTCATGGGCATGAACGCCTCCGATTACGGGTCGGGCACGCCGGTCGCTGATGTCTGGCGGCCGGACATCGGCATCGCCGTCGGCCATGTCGAGCTGACGCCGAAGCTGATCTCCCTGCCGATCATCGCCTCGCCGGCCGGCGCCTCCGTGGCGCTGCAGGAGGCGAGGGCGGTGACCCTGGCCGCCGGCGACAGCCTGAGTTCGCTGGACGCTTTCGTCGCCGTGCACCGGCGCGACTACTATGCGACTCTTGACGCCTATCGCCGCGTCATGGCCGACCGCGGTCTGGCGGCGCCCAAGGCCCCGGAGGGGTCGTACGAGGCGATCTGGTGCGCCTGGGGCTATGACCGCAACTTCACCGTCGCCGAGGTCGAGGGCACCTACGCCAAGGTCAAGGAACTGGGCTTCAAATGGGCCGTGCTCGACGACGGCTGGCAGACCAATGAGGGCGACTGGGCCCTCGACCCGCGCAAATTCCGCACCGAGGCGGAGATGGTCTCCTTCGTCACGGCGATCCGCGCCGCCGGCCTCAAGCCCAAACTGTGGCTGGCCCCGCTGGCGGTCGATCCGGGCTCGGACCTGCTGCACGATCACACCGACATGCTGCTGCTGGACGAGAACGGCGCGGTGCAGGACGTGACCTGGTGGAACGCCTTCTATCTGTGCCCCGCCTATCAGCCGACGCGCGACTACACCCGGAACCTGATCCGCAAGATCATCGGCGAATGGGGTTATGAGGGACTGAAGCTGGACGGACAGCACATGAACGGCGTCGCGCCCTGCCACAATCCGGCGCACAACCACGCCCGTCCGGAGGAGTCGGTCGAGAAGCTGCAGGACTTCTGGAAGATGGTCTACGACACGGCGCGGGAGGCCAATCCCGAGGCCGTCGTCGAATTCTGTCCCTGCGGCACCTCCTACGCCTTCCACAACCTGCCCTACACCAACCAGGTCCCGTCGTCGGATCCGCTGTCGTCGTGGCAGGTGCGGCTCAAGGGCAAGTCGCTGAAGGCGTTGATGGGGCGCGACGCCGCCTATGCCGGCGACCACGTCGAACTCAGCGACGGCGGGAACGACTTCGCCTCGTCGGTCGGCATCGGCGCGGTCATCTCGACCAAATTCACCTGGCCGAACGAGGGCCGGGGCAAGGACGCCAATTTCCGCCTGACGCCCGAGCGCGAAGCGGTGTGGCGCAAATGGGCCGACCTCTACAATGCGAAGATGCTGCCCAAGGGCCAGTACCTCGGGGAGCTGTATGACATAGGCTTCGACAAGCCCGAGGCGCATGCGATCGAGAAGGACGGCCGGCTGTATTACGCCTTCTATGCCCCGCAGTGGGACGGGCCGGTCGAACTGCGCGGTCTTGGCGCGGGCGGCTATCGCCTGACCGACTACGTCAACGGCGTGGATCTGGGCGCGGTGACAGGGCCGATGGCCCGCATCCCCGCCCGGTTCGAGAAATCCCTGCTGATTGAAGCCATTCCCGTGCAAGGCGGCCGCGCATGACCGATACCTCCGCGGCCCCGACGCCCGCAGCCCAGACGCCTGCAACCCCGCCGCCCGCGCCCGCCGTCACGTCCCGGCGCTGGCTGATCTTCGCCTTCCTGACCGTCGCCCTGTGGGGCGTGTGGGGGGCGTTCGCCGGCATATCCGCCCAGCGCGGCTTCCCGGAGACGCTGGTCTACTGCGTGTGGGCGGTGACCATGATCCTGCCGGCGGTCATCGTCATGCAGCGCGAGAAATGGAAGCTCGACCGCGACCCAAAGTCGATCTTCTACGGCCTGCTGATCGGCCTGACCGGCGCCGGCGGCCAGATGATCCTGTTCTATGCCGTGACGACGGGCCCGGCCTATCTCGTCTTCCCGATCATTTCCCTGTCGCCGCTGATCACCATCCTGCTGTCGTTCGTCCTGCTGAAGGAGCGCACGTCGCGGCTGGGGGCCATCGGCGTGGTGCTGGCGCTGATCGCCCTGCCGCTGTTCGACTTCTCGCCCCAGGGATTTTCGTTCGCCCAGGGCTCGACCTGGTTCCCGCTGGCCCTGATCATCATGGCCTGCTGGGGCGTCCAGGCCTATTTCATGAAGCTGGCCAACACCCACATGCGCGCCGAGAGCATCTTCTTCTACATGATGCTGAGTGGCCTGTTGCTGGCGCCGGTGGCCCTCGCGATGACGGACTTTTCAAGGCCGATCAACTGGGGCTGGGACGGGCCTTGGCTGGCCGCGGGAATCCAGATGCTCAACGCCCTCGGCGCCCTCTCGCTCGTCTATGCCTTTCGCTACGGCAAGGCGATCGTGGTCGCGCCGCTCACCAACGCCGGCGGGCCGCTGGCCACCGCGGTCATCTCGCTGCTGATCATCGGCGTCGTGCCCGGCGACCTGAAGATGGTCGGCCTGGCGCTGGCCGTTATCGCCTCGGCGCTTCTGGCCACGGCCCCCTAGGCGGCAGTTCGGCGTTCTTCGAAGGAGGCCGCCGTCGGTTGTCGTCGGGGCATCCGGGAGGTCGCCCAACCGGACGTTATTTTTGAACCGAGGTTTCGGTTTCCTTGTTTTGATTGCGGTTGACCGTATATTGACCGAGGGAGCGGTCCGTTACCGAAGGAAATTCTCATGAAGGCGATGCTCGACCTGGTCGCCCGGCACAAGTCCGGTCAGGCCTGCGGCGTCTATTCGGTCTGCTCGGCCCATCCGCTGGTGATCGAGGCGGCCTTCGTCCATGCCCTCGACGCCGGCGTCGACGTGGTCCTGGTCGAGGCGACCTGCAACCAGGTCAATCAGGACGGCGGCTACACCGGCATGACGCCGGAGATGTTCCGCGACTTCGTCCACGCCATCGCCCGCAAGGTCGGCCTGTCGGACGAACGCGTCCTGCTGGGCGGCGACCATCTGGGGCCCAATCCGTGGACCGGCCTCGCCGCCGAAGACGCCATGGCGAAGGCCGAGGTGCTGATCCAGCAGTATGTCGCGGCCGGATTCCGCAAGATCCACGCCGACTGTTCCATGTCGTGCGCCGACGATCCGGTCCCGCTGCCGGAGGATGTCATCGCCCGCCGCGCCGCCCGCCTGATCAAGGTCGCCGAGACGACGCAACAGCGGGTCGGCGGCGAGCCCTGCGTCTATGTCATCGGCACCGAAGTGCCCGTGCCCGGCGGCGCGGCCGAGGACCTGCCCGAGCTTGAGGTGACGACGCCCGATGCGGCGATCGCCACCATCGAGGCCCACCGCGCCATCTTCGCGGAGGAGGGGCTGTCGCAGGCCTGGCCGCGCGTTATCGCCGTGGTCGTCCAGCCCGGCGTCGAGTTCGACCACCACAAGGTCATCGACTACGATCGGGTGAAGGCCATCAGACTGAGCGCCGCGCTCGACGACGAGCCGCATATCGTCTTCGAGGCCCATTCGACGGACTACCAGACCCCGGGTGCGCTGAAGGCGCTGGTCGAGGACCATTTCGCCATCCTCAAGGTCGGGCCGGGCGTCACCTTCGCCCTGCGCGAGGCCCTGTGGGCGCTGGACGCCATCGAACGCGAATGGATCGGCCAGGACCGCGCCTCCGGCTTCCGTCGCATCGCCATCGAACGGATGAAGGCCGATCCGCGCAACTGGGCCAAATATTATCACGCCGCCGGCGCAGAGCTGGAGTTCGACCTCCAGTACAGTTTCTCGGACCGGATCCGCTACTATTGGCCGGACCCGCAGATCGCCGCCGCCCAGGAGAGGATGTTCGCCAACCTCACCGCCAATCCGCCGCCCCTGCCGCTGGTCAGCCAGTATCTGCCAGGGGCCAACGCCGCCCTGCGCGACCGCGCCCTGAGCCCCGATCCGGCCCGTCTGACGATCGCCCATATCGGCGCGACGCTGGAAGCCTATCGCGCGGCCTGCACCCCTGAGCCGGAGTATGTCGATGTCTGACATCACCCACCTTGGCCTCGAAGAGTCCGAACTGGAGCGCCTCGGCGCGCTGTGGACGGCGCGCGAGATCGCCCAGCAGCCAACCATGCTGCGCGAGACGCAAAAGCTGCTGATGGCCCGCCGCGCTGAGATCGAGGCCTTTCTCGCCCCGCTTCTGGCCGCCCGCGATCTTCGCATCATCCTGACGGGGGCGGGCACGTCCGCCTTCGCCGGCGAGTGCCTGGCGCCGGTGCTGTCCACGCGTCTCGGCCGCCGGGTAGAGGCCGTCCCGACGACGGACATCGTCTCCGCACCGCACCTGTATCTGGAGGCGGACACGCCGACCCTGCTCGTCTCCTTCGGGCGGTCCGGCAACAGCCCGGAGAGCGTCGCGGCCATCGAGCTCGCTGACCGGCTCGTCAAGACGCTGGGCCACCTCGTCATCACCTGCAACGCCGACGGCGCCCTGGCGGCGTACGGTCAGGGCGCGCGCGGCCTGACCGTGCAACTCCCCGAACCGACGCATGACCGCAGCTTCGCCATGACGTCCAGTTTCACCACCATGACCTACGCCGCCCTCGCGGTGTTCAGCGGCATCGCGGTCATGGACGAGCGGGTCGACGCCATCGCGCGGGCGACCCAGACCGTCATCACCGACTATACGTCTGTCATGCAGGCGGCCGCGGCGGAAAACTACGAGCGCGTCGTCTACCTCGGCAGCCACATCTTCAAGGGGCTGGCGCGCGAGTCGGGGCTCAAGCTTCTCGAACTGACCAATGGCGCCCTGGTGACCATGTTCGATTCACCGCTCGGCTTCCGCCATGGGCCAAAAACCATCGTCAACGACCGGACGCTGATCGTCGTCTTCTTCTCCAACAACGCCTATACGCGCAGCTACGATGTCGATCTTCTCGACGAGCTTCGACGCGACAACGCCGCCGCCCGGGTCGTCGCCATCACGGCCCAGGACGGCGTCGGCTTGAACAAGGGCGACGAAATCAGCATTCCTGGACTTGAGACGGCGGATGACGCCGACCTGCTCGTGCCCTTCATCGTCGCGCCGCAGATCCTGGCCTTCTTCGAGTCGCTGCGCCTCGGGCTGAGGCCGGACAAACCCAATACCTCGGGCACGGTCAACCGTGTCGTGCAGGGCGTGCGCATCCACGAGCTGGGTTGATGACGGGGGAGGGGGAGACGGGAAAGACGGGCCGGTCCGACGGGTGTTTTCTGGGCGTCGACGGCGGCGGCACCAAGACCGCTTTCGTCCTGACCGACCGCGCCGGGCGCGAGCTGGCCCGGCACGAGGGTGGGTCCAGCTACTACATCCAGATCGGCGTCGAAGGCCTGCACACCCTGTTGCAGGAAGGCGTCGAGGCGGTGTTGGGCCAGGCGGGGGCCTCGCCGGATGACGTCATCTTCGCCTTCTTCGGCCTGCCCGCCCACGGCGAGGATTCCCAGATCCAGCCGTTCCTCGATGTGATCCCCGAGGCCCTGCTCGGCCATCATCGATACGCGTGTGGAAATGACATGATCTGCGGCTGGGCCGGGTCGCTGGGCGGCGAGGACGGTATCAACATCGTCGCCGGCACCGGCTCGATCGGCTATGGCGAGCGCCAGGGCCTGTCCGCCCGCGGCGGCGGCTGGGGCGAGGTCTTTTCCGACGAAGGCTCGGCCTACTGGATCGCCGTTCAGGGGCTCAACCTGTTCTCGCGCATGGCCGACGGCCGGCTGCCGCGCGGACCGCTGTACGACCTGTTGATGCGCGAGCTTGAGCTCAAGACCGAGCTCGACCTGTGCGCCTATGTCTATTCCCGGACGACGGCCCAGCGGGACCGCATCGCCGCCCTGTCGCGTCTGGTCGCCGTCGCGGCGGCGCAGGGCGACGAGGCGGCGCGGCGCGTCTTCACCCAGGCGGGTCAGGAGCTGGCGGCGGTCGTGGACTCCATCCGGCGGCGGCTGCAGTACCCGCCGGGCGAGCCGGTGAACCTGTCCTATTCCGGCGGGGTGTTCGCCAGCGGCGAGCTCATCCTCCAACCCTTCCGGCGGCGGCTTTCAGCCTGGTCGCCGGACTATCGTCTGGTGACGCCGCGCTACAGCCCGGCGATCGGCGCTGTCATCCATGCGGCGCGTCTCAGCGGCCATGGTCTCAAACTGCCGGTCGAGGTCTGACGGCCTGTCTGGCGCAAGGAAACCCGGGGGCTCCGCCTCCGCGCCAGAGACTTGCCGCCTGGCCCTGCTCGACATTTTCGCAACGAAGGTCATCGTGGTGTGAACTTTCGTTACGTAGCGATTTGACAGTTTCGCGAAACAGTAGTTACTTTTTGTATCATATTTTGGCCACGAACCGAAATGTCGGGCGCGGTCGGGGTAATCATCGTCGATCATGCGAGAATAGGGGTTCGCCATGTCACGTCGTCCATCTCACCGTAGCGCCATTATGGCCGGCGTCGGCATCGCCGCCCTGCTTTCCGCGGGCGCCGCCCAGGCGCAAACCGCCCCCGCGATCCCCGACCCCGCGACCAGCGCCGCCGAGGCCCAATCCCCCGAGGAGGCCCAGGCGCTCGACGAGATCATCGTCATGGGCGTGCGCGGCAGCGTCGCCCGCGCCGTCCGGCTGAAGCGGGACGCGGCCACGGTCCAGGACTCGATCAGCGCCCTCGAACTGGGCATGTTCCCCGACGACAACGTCGCCGACTCGCTAAGCCACATTACCGGGGTTTCGATTTCCCGGACGGCCGGCGGCGAGGGTCAGTCGGTCAGCGTCCGGGGCCTCGGTCCCGAATACACCCTGTCGACGTTCAACGGCCGCATCCTCGCCACCGACGGCGCGGGACGCGACTTCGCCTATGACGTGCTGCCGTCCGACGTCATCAGCGGCGCCGATGTGATCAAGGGCGCCGAGGCGGCGAACACGGAAGGCGCCATCGGCGGCCTGATCAACCTGCGCTCGGCCAGCCCGTTCGACTCCCCGGGCCAGCAGGGCATCATCCGCCTCGAAGGCGACCGCAACCGGATGTCCGAGCTGGACGGCCGCAAGCTGTCGGCCGTGTACAGCAACACCTTCCTTGACGGCACACTCGGCCTTCTGGTCGGGATCGTGGCCGAGGAGCGCGACGACCGCACGGACGTCGCCGGCAATGACGGCGGCTGGTCGCGCAACGCCGATCCGACCGACGAAAGCTGGCTCTGGGGCAACACCTGGGGCGGCGCGATCGACCCGAACAACAACGGCGTGCTGGATCCGGCGGAGTACGGCCTCATCGGTCCGGGACAGTTCCGCGTCGGCTCGATCCTCGAGGAGAAGAAGCGCAACGCCTATACGGCCAAGCTGGAGTGGCGGCCGTCGGACAATTTCCGCCTCGTCGTCGACGGGCTGTCGACCAAGCTCGACTCCCCGCAGGTCGGCTACCAACAGTCGTTCTACACCCTGTATGCGCCCGGCCGCTGGTCGAACATGCAGATCAATGACGGCATCGTCACCAGCTTCGACATGACGAACCCCGATCCCGAACTGCGCCTCAATCCGGAGCTGCTCAACCAGACCACCTACCGCGTCGTCGAGACCCAGCTCTATGGCGTCAACGCCGAATGGAATGTGTCGGACACCCTGACCCTGACCGGCGACGTCTACCTCTCGACCTCCAGCCGCAGCTCCGGCGGGCAGGACAGCTATGTCGTGCTGCGCATGAATCAGCCCAACACGGCGAGCGTAGAGCTGAGCGGCGCCCGGGTGCCGAACGTCACGGTGAATTTCGCCGACGGACGCGACCTGGCCACCGGTCTGGCCAACGGCCAGTTCACCGACGCCGACTTCAACACCCACTATTTCTCGCTCGCCGGCGACAATATCGACGACGAGATCACCGGCGCCTCGTTCAAGGGGCAGTGGGAGGTCGAACGCGGCTGGCTGGCCAATGTCCAGTTCGGCGTCACCTACACCGACCGCACCAAGTCGCGCGACCTGGTCAACAACTCGCTGACCGGCGGGGCCGACTACTATTCCGGCAACTATGCGATCAACGTCGGCGACCTCGGCGGCGGCGTGATTTCGAACAGCTTCAACCTGCCGAACTTCATGAGCGAGGTGGACGCCCAGTTCCCGCGCACCTTCCTCGCCTTCGATATCGCCACCTATCAGGCGGCGCTGGCCGCCTATGACGGCACGCCGCGGCCGGGCGGCGGGGTCTATGACTATTCCGCCGCGGCTCCGACCTGGAACCCGCTGCAAAGCTACCGGGTCGGCGAGGAGTCCTGGGCCGGCTTCGTCCAGGCCAATCTGGAGGCCGAGCGCTGGAGCGGCAATGTCGGCGTGCGCGTCGTGCAGACGACCACCAACGCCCAGGCCTGGGACGCGAAAATCCTTGAGATCATCGAGAACGGCGCCTTCAACTATACGGCCATCTACGACGACCCGACGGAGATCACCCAGGAGAACGAATACACCTACGTCCTGCCGTCGCTGAACCTCAACTATCGCTTCACCGAAGAGCTGCGCCTGCGACTGGGCGCGGCCAAGACCATGGCCCGGCCGTCGGTCGAGACCCTGGCGCCGACCAACACCACCGAAAGCGTGTCCTGGGGCGAGTTCACCCAGATCTACAGCGGCAACGCGGCGCTCAAGCCCTATTCCGCTGTCCAGTACGACGCGTCGCTCGAGTACTATTTCCGCCCGGACTCGATCTTCAACATCGCCGTGTTCAAGAAGGATATCGAGGACCAGATCACCACCAGCTGGGAGCCGGGTCAGGACATCGGGGTCCCCGGGTATCTGTTCAACGTCAGCCGTCCGATCAACGGTGACACGGCCGAGGTGCATGGCGTCGAGGTCGGGCTGCAGCACTTCATGGACAACGGCTTCGGCCTGCGCGCGCAATATACGCGCAACTGGTCGAAGAGCTTCGTCGGCGATGAGGAGCGGCCGCTCGAAGGCATCGCGCCGTCGGTCTATTCGCTGGGCGCCTTCTACGAGCGCGGCCCGCTGTCGCTCAGCGTCTCGGCCGATCACACCGATGGCTTCACCACGGCGATCAATGTGCTCGGCGAAGGCTACAACGAAGAGTCCGACCCGATCACCTGGGTCACGGCCCACGCCTCGTACAAGATCAACGACAATATCGACATCTCGATCGAGGGCCAGAACCTGCTGGACGAGGCCAATACCTACAGCATCAACGGCAATCCGCTGCTGCCGCAGGGCTATTACCGCTACGGGGCCTCGTACAAGCTGGGCCTGAGCTACCGCTTCTAGACGGATCCGCCGCCGGGTTCTTGCGGGCCCGGCGGCCACGCGTCCCTGCGCCGGGATCCGGAGCAGGTCCCTGAACCACGCCGAACCGGACGCTGGACCACCGCCCAGTCCGTCCGTGCAGCGTCGCCGTCCTGCGGAGACTCCGAACCGACACCATCGGGGGCTGCGGCTGCCCGGCTTTCCATGGCGAATGCTGCCCGCCCGGTGAACGGGCCGGGTGTTCGACCTTGTCGGGCGCACCCGGCGCCGGAGGATGTCGGCATCCTGCTTCAGGACGGCGTAGGCGAGCATGTCAGGAGCCCGGCGATGCGCGCGACTATTTCGACAGCATCGAGCACCGCCTTGGCAAGCGCCGGGGTCGGCATGATCGCGGAAGCTTTTCGGCCGGCTGGAGGGGCGCTTCCCGTGGCGCGACCGCCGGAGAGCTGCAGGCCCGGCTCGATCACTACCACGGCGTCAGGCTCTACCGTCTTCGACGGCCTCACCATGTTCGGGACGACGTCGTCGCGGCGCGGGTTCATCCCGACCCCTGAGACCGCCGAGCGCGGTCACGGCGGCGCGGATTGAAAAGCCAACTACGGACAGTCTGTCTGTCTCCGGTGAACGAAGGCGCGTTCCTGTCGGGCTACGTCCGGGTTTGCAGGAACCCGGCAGTTATCCAGGAAGAGCCGTGGCGGACAGAGAGGGAGCCGTATTTCGCCGAAATAACAGACGCTTGGCCCGTCTAACGAGGTCGATTGGGGCCATTGATTGCAAATGGGTTTTCGGGTCTCTGGCTACTCTGGAAATCACCGATGGATCCGGTTTCTCCACTGATGCGAGCAGCAGCCTGTGATCCGGGAACTGCTCGATCCCGAGAACTTCGTCGCGGCCAAGTTCGCTTGGCACCAGTGCATCGTTCGGGATCCCGATCTCTCACTGCAAGCAAAGGCTGTCGCCGGCTTCGTTCTTCATGATCTGAATGCCCGCGAAGGCTGCGCTTGGCGGGGCCAGGAGGGTATGGCCGAGGGGCTTGGGATCGGCGTTCGCCAACTCCGCCGGCTTATGGATGACCTTTCCCGAGCGGGATACCTTCAGATTGAGGTTCGGCGGGGCCGAGGGCGGACAAACATCTGCCGTGCCACGCTTCCGCTGGATCGACCATCTGAGCCGAAACATAATCGGCCGCCAGCGGCCGCTGAACCAGTGGAAATGCGGTCAGCAACGTCCGCTCAAGCGGGCCGAAACCGGACAGGTTCGACGAGAAAACCGGACTTGGATGGCCGACAATACCTTGAAGACTCCATTGATAAGTTTGCTAGGGCGCGGCGCCCCGTGGTGCCCTCGAAGGGGCTGCCGCCACCATTCGAGCGTTCGGACATTCGGTTGCTTGTTCGCCATCTCGGGGGCGAAGCAGCCGCGGTGAGCTATCTCGACGGATCGCGATGGGACGATCAGGAGAAATGCGTCATCTGCCGCACCGAGACCGGCTTCACCAGGCTGACGGCGATTGCCGGGGATGCTTTGAACAGGTTGGGTGTCTCGATCTGTGCGCCGCAGAAACGAGCGCGTCAGATCGCAGCATAGTCGGCTGGTTTTCCGAGCTCGGAAGGGTGCCATGCGCGCGTGCCAATGCCGCCAGATTTGCGTCGATGGGGAATCAGAACATTGTTCTTCGAGCTTGGCTCCATCGGAGTGTCGCCGTGTCGTTCTGGAGGATTGCCGAACTGGTCGCCGATCGGAGAGCGGCAGGGGCGTTTGCGGATCGGGTGACGGCCCTAAGTCAGGCAGGCCTGCTGAACGAGTATGAGGAAAAATTCCTCGCGTCCATCAGCCAACACTTGGCGTCCGAGCCGCTGACACCTCGCCAAGCGTCCGTACTTTATACGATCTGGATCGAGCGGCGGCCCAGAGACCGTTCGGGGGGAGTGTCTCTGAAGTCCGTCGTCAAAGCGCTAGACGCCATCTCCTTGGATCTTGATGACGACGAAGAGGGTGTTCTGAAAGAGCTCCTCGAAATTGGGGCCGCGGCGCAACTCGCCGATATAAATCGTGCGGCTCGCTTGGCCGTAAATCATGAGCTCGACTTCCAGCCGATCTACCGCGGATGGCGGGTTGAGAGCGATGCCGACGAGCGTTCCGTGCAGGCGCTAGCTGGCGACCACACGAGGATGCAGCAGCGGAAACCTTCGAAGGCTCGCGGCTTCTCAGAAATGTCCGAGGGCTCCAGATCAAGCGGTGCCGATCTTGGACCTCTGTTGATGGCGCTCAGCTCGCTTGAGGCAGCGATTAACCAACCCACCACTCCGCCAAAGTCAGCCGGCGGCGCACTCTAGCGGCTTGCCAGACTGGCGCTGGTTCGAAGAAGCCTTCCGGCTTGCTATACCCGTGCGCTGCTCGCCTTGCTGGCTTCACCCCAGCGGACGAAGGTCCTGAATCAGCCATCCGTTGCCGATCAAAGCGGACTTCTGGGCTTCCGTGATGTGATCACCGACGACGGCGAGGCAGAGCAGGGATTTGGGCCGTGTGATCCCGACGAAGAGATTCATCAGCTGGGCCGGGATCGTTTTCGCTGACCTGGCGGCGGCCGTGCCGGATAGTGGGTCCAGCGCTTCCTTCAGGTCGTAAAGCTTGCTCTTGGAGGACGTCAGCACAAGCGTCGCATCGTGCGTCTCGCCCTTGACCCCCGCGATGGTGCTGAGGTCGATTGCGACCGTTCTGTCTTCCCCGAGATGCTCGTAGGTGTTTCGGCGTTGGGTCGCCTTCTGGTCGACCACCGGAGTGTCGGGGTCCCAGAGGAGGAAGTCGTCGGTCACCGAGGCGGTCGGGATCAATGGCTTCAGTGAGGTGACGACGTTCTGAATGATCGTCTTCCAGGATGTCTCGACGAGCACCGGTCCGAGGCAGCAGTCGTGCACAGCCGCGAGCAGACAGGCCGAGGTCTCGGAATCTGCCTCATCGAGCGCCCTGAGCACGGACTTCTTTCCGATCGACTCGCCCGTTGGAAGCTCGCAGTCGTGATTGTGGAGCCAAGCGGTGACGCCCTCCCAGATGATCGGTGCCGCCGCATGGAGCGCCCCGTCTTCCCTGAGGACCGCGCGAGCTCTGCGGACATAGCCGATCAAGGCGTTTAGGCCGTTCGACCGCGATGTCTGGGTCGCATCGAAATCTGGCCAGTAGTCGCCGAGGTGGCGGGGCCAGTATGTGCCTTCCCCCGTTTTTCGTAGAGCAACCGCCTTGGCGACAAAACCGGTGGGAAGCGGCTCGGGAAACTCCACGAGGATATGGTCGCCAAACGCGGGCAGCACGCGGTCGACGCAGGATTTGTCGAACAGGAAGATAGCGTGCCTCTTTTCGGCTCGTTTGGTATTTCCAACAATCGTCTGGGAGCGGATGACCGTGAGGGTAGACGCCGCCGCGGCGATATGCGGGCCGAAGCGGCGGCTGTGAGAGAGGGCGATTGCGGCTTTGGCGGGGAAGCTGCTTGGTGTCTCGGAGCGGTCCGTTCCGTCGAATATACCCTGATTGCAGTCCCCGAAACGCTGAATCGTCGATCGGTCGCCAAACGCAGCTTGGGCGAAGGCTTCCTGAAGGGCGTCGGTGTCCTGCATCTCGTCGAAGAACACGACGGGAAACCGCGTGCTCACGGCCTCGGCAAGTTCGGGCACCTCCGTTAGGGCGCGTTGGGCGATCGCGAACATATCCTTGAAGCGAAAGACGCCGTCCGCGACGAGCTGTGTCTTGAGTTCATTGAAGCTCTTGAAGGTATCGGTGTGGGGTCCGGGGAGGGGCCCCTCGCAAACCAGATCGAGATCGGGACCTGAGAGAGTCAGCGTTGCAAGAGTGAGGTCTGCAGTGTTTGGGTGTCTCTCGAGATGACTTCTAACCCGCCAGAACGTGTTGAGCTTCGCCAGCCGCTTTGCAGCAGCCGTGAACCGCGCGTCATCGACGCTGCGGGGGGTGATGCCCAAACCCCGTAGGTACGGCAGAGCCAAGTATTGGTGGGCAAAGGTCTGGATCGTGCCGATGAAGTGCGGATAGCCCCGCAAGGCGCGGCCCGCCGGGTGATCGTGGAGGCTCGTTTCGACCTCCATACGGGCCACATTGGTGTGGGAGAGGACGCAGATGCCTTGCCTTGCGTGGGGCCAGCGCGCGCCCAGCAGAGCGAGCTTGGCCACCAGCAGGGTCGTCTTGCCGCTGCCCGGGGCTGCTTGGACATCAAGGGGCTCGCGCGCCTTGAGGATCTGTCGGCAGTCCGCAGCATCGAACTCCCGGCCCATGAAGCCGGCGATTTCGTCAATGTCGACATCCTCGATCTCGACGGGGATCATATGGCCTCGTTGATTTCGATCGGCGCCGTGACGTATTCGATCGCGCTGACCAAGTAGGCTGGCAGGCGGACGAGCAGCTCCGTCGGAGACAGGTCAGCGCGCTCGAGCTCGTCAGCGAGGTATTGGGCCGTCTCCGCCTTGGAGGCTCTCTTGTCGAACAGGGGCTCGTAGATTTTGGCGGCGATCTCAGCGTCGCTAAGGCTCTCGACGATCCAGGCCGCCAGCTCTTCGTCGGCCTTGGTGCGAACTTGGGCCATCACCTCATCTTTGAGCGGTGCCCCGCTGTTCTTCGCGCGTCGCGCCAGCCTGATCGCGCGATGTACGAGAGGGCGCAGGCCGCCAAGTGCCAAATCGTGTTCAAGGGTCCAGCTTGGGGAGACGAAGGTGACAACTGGCTCGCCGTCCCTTTCTTTCAACTCGTTTTCGAGATCGGCAAGCTCCTTCGGACTGAACTCGTCGGCGAATTTCCTCTCAGCCGGCTTGCCTTCTTTGGGCTTCGAAGGCTGTGGAACATAGACCCTGGCGGCGGCGGGCGGCACGTCTCGGTCCGCAACGCAGGCGACACGGATCGGAATCTTACGTTCGTCGTTACGCTGGAAGATCCGTGAATAGCGGAACAGGCCGCGGTGGCCCACGCTCACGACCGAAACCCCGTACTTCGAGAAAGACCGCTTTAGCGCCTTGGCGAGGGCCGGAAGGATGATGTTCTCGCCGTCGCCTTCGACGACCACGACCGCCTTCGCGAAGAACAGATTGGCCTTGGTCGCATCCAGGAACCGGCGAAGGAAAGCATAGTCGCTCCCGTCGAGCTGGGTGCAGGTCGCCGCCAAGGAGAAGGCTTGGTGTTGGGTGATCAGGGTCAGCCTCTCGACATCAGCTTTGGAGGCTAGAATGGGGCTGTGGGTGGTGACGATGACCTGAACCCGCTCCGACGGAGGCGGCAAGGCGGGGGCCGGTTCAGCACCGCCTTCCGATTGAGGATCGAGTTTCGAGGAGAAGGGGGGCGACGCGGGAGGCGCCGCTCGTGTCTCGAGCATCTCCATCAGGCGGAGCTGCATCTGCGGGTGAAGATGAGCCTCCGGTTCCTCGATCAGCAGCAACGGCATGCCATCCGACGCCCGGAGGAGCAAGAGTTCGGTGGCCATGAACAGAACGTTGTTCAACCCGAGGCCGCGCCGCGTCGGGAGACCAACGCCGGCTTTGGAGTCGAGCGCCAGCTCTAGCTTCTCGAGGATCTGCTGCAGATCGGCGCTGCGGGCCACAGAGATAGCCGCGGTGAGAATCTCGGTCCCGAGGGACAGGTCCTCGAGGAATTGGGTGTTGATGTTGGTATGCACCGCCTGGACGACGGTGTTGGATCGGATCAGGTATTCCGCCTGCTTCATTATGCCCACGAGGGTGGCGGGAGAGATTGTCGGCGCCTCGGCGGACCAGTCGCTTTTCGCCTCTGCCGCAAAGTTGGGGTGCGACTTCAGGATTTGCGACAGCCGCGAGCTTTTGCCGGCGGTGAGTTCCCCTTCGGCGTCCCGGAGCGGCTTGAGATAGGTGCAGCGTAGGAACTCCCTTAGGGCCCCCTCGACCGGTGGGCCCTTGGCGTCGGCCCCGGCGCGAAAAAAGACGCTCGCGCGGCCCTTCTGTCCGCCCGCTCCATCTTGTCTCCGAGCCAACAGAGAGATGGACAGGGAAGGCTCGGCACCATCGGAAATCGTCAGATATTCTAGGAATGCTGCCTGCTGAAGCAGGCTGAGCCCCTCGAAGCGGGCGGTGATCTTCATGTCCAGGGCGCGCTGGTCGCCAGCGACATGGAAGTCGTCCTCGGTCAGGCGGTGGAAATCCTGGCTCGTGGTCCAGAGCAGATGGCGGATGGCGTCGACGACGGCAGTCTTCCCGGCGTCGTTCTCACCGACCAGCAGGTTCAATCCCTGCGACAGGGTGAGGTCCAGCGACGTGCCTGCCGCTTCTAAGCCGAAAGCTCGGAAATTCTCGATCTTAAGATTTGAAAGATAATAGTGCCCCCAGCTGCCATCGTACAGAGGCTTTCCCGGAAGTGTAGTGCACCTATTCTGAACTAGGTTGATAAGTTCAGTTGCTTACAAAGCGGCAATCGGGCCCGCTTCAGGGCATGAGGTGAGGCTGGTTTGAAAGTCGACCTGCGACATGAGCCTCTGCGCGAAGCTGACAGATCCTGCTGGCAGCTCTCGCTAAGCCCAACCCCGCACGCACCTTGACTGACGCTAGGCCTCAGGTGGCGGTCCACCCCAAATCGATCGCGGAAATCGGCCATGCTCAAGGGCCATGTTGAAGAGGTTTTGCAGGGCACCGATGAATTGATACGGTGTTCGAAGGTTCTGCGTCACCATATGCAGGCCGGGGAAGTCGATCAACATCAAGGGGATCTGAACGGTCTCCACTGCGGCGAGGATCGGCTCGCTATTCTCGATCTGAGTGTCGTCGAACATCTCCCGCACAACGACCAGACCGAGGGGCTGGCGGCCCTCCAGCGACAGCGCTATCGGGCCCGCGTCCGATTTGATGACGACGCCGTTTCCCTTTCGGGCGTACAGGAGCGCCCCGGTCAACTGCTTGGTCGCCTTGTCGATCTGGCTTTGGATAGTCTGTCGCTTGCGATCTAGCGTCCGGGCGAGGGACGCCTCGGTGTTCGGGCTGTCCTTAGCCTCCACGAACAGAATTTCAGTGTCTGTGACTACCAGGACGTCGCACAACTCCTTCCCCGTGTCGGAACGGAAAGGGTTCAGGTAGATGGCGTCCGCTGGGAAGACACGGCCGAACATCACGGCGATGTCGCGTTCCTGTGGCGGGCCGGGATCTTCTCGTACGAGTGTGGCGATGGAAGGACCGGGAGCGGCCGATTGGAATGCTGCGGCTGTGGGACGTGCGTCTAAGATCGCCAGATCCTCGGGAGCGAGGTGATCGACAATCCGAAGCTCCAACGCCGCGTCATCGTCCGCGGCCACGCGAGTGGCGAAGCGATCATTGAGCCCACCCATAACTTGCGCAAAGCCGTCCTGCTCATACTGGGGGAACGAGGCGGATCGGATCGCACGTTCGAACCGAGGTGCTCCCGGATTATCGACCCGGACGCTCAGCAGTTCCCGATCATGCTCATCGATGAAGTAGACATCGAACGCCGGCTGGACGAGCAAGGCGGAGACATCAATCGTGAGCCCGTCGCCGTCGAAGAGCGCCGTCGTCATCGTGATCGGTTCGTCGTGGTCATCGAAGAAGGCCGTAACCAGACCGAGGTGACTCGTTGCGCCGTCGATGTCGGAGATCAGATAAATCCGAAAGCCTCCCTTGAGCCGAGCTGCGAGGATCGCCTCCTTGCTGGCTTTGACGACCAGGAAGTTCTCCTCGTCGGGCAGCCGGATCGGCATGAGGCCGTAGCGGAACCGCTGGATGTCCGCGAAGAGGTGAGGGTAGCGAATGGACAGCATGGCAGTTCTTTTTGAGCGGTGCAGGCAATCTGACGTGCGGAAAGGGGCACGCTGGTCATCCCGCCAACAACACATCCGGCCCGAAGGTCCATTACGCTCGGGCGCGAATCCGTCCGCAGGAAGACTTCATCAGCCTGGGCCGTCTCGTCGCGATCCAGATATCACAGCAGGCGGGTCAGGAGAGCCTCGTTCACAGACCCGTTCTGGCCCAAAACCTACCCTCGGGCCAGCGTCGGTTTCGTCTGTTAAGCTTCAGCGGCCATGACCAAGCTGAGCATCCACACCATCAACGCCCGTGACAACATCATGCTGGAGGTGATGCGGAGCTATTTCGGCGTGTCGTCGGCCGGCATGCATCGTGAAATCCGCGGCATGGTCGCCCAGACGGTTCGGCTGTTGGACGAGAAAGGGATTGACTACAAAAAGCTGCAGAAGGCGCTCGTGCCCCAACCCAACCGGCGCGAGATCGCCCTAATCTTCGACACCCTCGACATGAAGGAGAGCTTCTACGCGTTGCCGATCCACGAGCGTCTGCTCCCGGCCCTGCACCGCAAGAGCAGTCGGTCGATCTTACACGGCGACTACATCGGCAAGAACCAGGACGCCATGTTTGAGAATCTGGTCGAGGTGCTCCAGCCGGTTCGGGACGTCGACTACCACCACGGCACGCAGTTCTACATCGTCTACGTCAACAACCTGACCGACCCCATGGTCAACGCCCTGACGAAGGCGTTCGACGGCTACCACCCCTACGTCGGCTGCGTGGACACGACGTTCTCGTCGCCCTTCAAGACCCACCTGTCGTTCACTATCGGCACGTCTTACATTCAGCACCGCAATGTCATCGTCAGCCAGCATGAGGACGACGCGCCGCCCGACGAGAACTGGAACTTGCCCGGCTTCCCGTTCGAGGACTTCGGCTACCAGCTGCGCAGCATCGCGGGGAACCCGTTTGGGGTGCTGCTGACCTACAAGATCGAGCGCCCGGTTTATCAGGGGTTCGAGGAGGACACGGAGTTCTCGCTGAACGCCTTGCACGCCACGCCGCTAAAGCTCAGCGATCTGGAAGTCCATGCCAGCCCGGAGCGATTCGAATACCTCCAGGCTACGCCCGGCCATGGAGTCCGACAGGGCGAGGCGCAATCGACGGCGGAGCTGACGGCATTGATCAAATCCAAGATCGTGCAGAACTATCTGTACGACATGACCCACGACAGCGACTGGAACGTGAGCCGGTTCAATGTCGTGCTGGAGCTGGGTGAGGGCGCGACCCGATATCGGGTGCGGGCGGGCTTGATGTATCAGCCGGAAGCCGGGCGGATAGAGCTACTGACTCTATACTAGGGTGTTAAGGGCTCTTTGCTCGGTCAAGACGGGCTGAGTGGAGTGCTGGCGCGAATAGGAGAGGCGGGCGTGGCGACAAGACCCCGAGCGAGAACCCGACCCAAGCCTCTGGAGCCCATGCAGGCGGCGCTCGAAGCAAGCGCGCGGCGATTACCCGAGCTGCAGCTCCAGAAAATCCTCGCGCGCCGCGCTGAAGCCTCAGGGATCAAATTGCATCCGCATGAGACTGAAGCCTTGGCTAAACACCTTCTCGCCGGCGGTAAGGGGCCGATCACACTCGACGAACGCCCCGGCCTCACCGAGGCGAAGCTCACCTTTACGGCGGAAGACGCCGCTGAGATCCGGGGGTTACCCGACCAGATTGAGGCCGCCATGAGTGGGGCTGTGGAAGGGGTCGTAAAGAAGTCTGCGGACGTGCTGCTGAGGTCGATTCGTAAGCGATGGCCGGCGATCAAGGCCGAACATGACAAGGATCGCGTGGCGTTCCTTGAAACCATCCAGCTCCTCTGGGGTGATGCGCTCGACAAGCTCGACATGCTCATCGCGACCGCCGAGAGCGTCGGCGGACAGGCCATCGCGGTGGCCCGGGCGTCGCGCTCCAAGAAGCGCGTTGCGGTGACCACGGCGCTCGATCGTCTTCATATCCGCGGCATCCAGGTGGCCAACGAGATCTTGGCGCTGCTGCGCGAAGGCTTCGCCGACGCCGCGTTCTCCAGATGGCGGACGCTTCATGAGATCTCCGTCGTCGCGATCGTCTTGGGCGACCACGGAGAAGCGCTGGCGATCCGCTACCTCGACCACGATCTTGTGGAAGCCCAGCGCGGTGCCGAAGTCTACCAACGATGCCACCCCAAAGACGCGGCAAAGCGGAAAAACGCCGCAGCATTGAAGCAGACCTTGGCGGATTATAATGAGGTCGTCGCCCGGTATGGGCCAGCGTTTAAGTCGCCATATGGGTGGGCGGCGGAGGCCTTGGGCAAGGAGAAGCCCAGCTTCCAGCATTTGGAGGAGGCCGCGGATCAGGCCCAGATGCGGCTTCGGTACAAGGCCGCCAGCTACGGCGTTCACGCTGGCACGAAAGGCCTGACCGTCTCGGTGGCGGACGTGTTCGGTGAAGGGCCGCCCGGCGCAGCCAGCATCGCAGGGCTTCATGAGGCCGGTGCTGAGACTGCCTACAGTCTAGTTCGTCTCACTGGACCGCTCCTTGGTCCCAATTGGTCTGTCGACAAACTCGCCGGGATGAATGTCCTCATCCGACTTCGCGACGCGGCCAGCAGGGCGTTTTCGCGAGGGGGACAAGCCATGCATGACGCCACTTGGATGACCGAGGAGCAGTTCGAGGCCTGGACGCGTCAGGCTGATGACGAGCGGCCTGAGCTGGGAGGCAAAGGCTGATGGATCGGCTTCTCCGTATCCGTAGCGCGATCTACGATCACTTCCATGCCTCCGACATACGAGAGGGCTATTTTCTCCTGCCAGGCCACCGGGATCGGTTCGCTCAGTACGAAACGGCGATGCTTCTGCTGCAGGACACCGGCGAAGCCCTGTGGACGCACCGTCGGCGTGAGTTTTCTCCGTCGCCCATGATAGCCTACATCGAGTTCTGGGGGGTCGTGCAGGCAGTGATCATCCAGCAGGATGCGCTTGCCGAACTGACGGCGTCCGTGGGCGCTCCCGCAGTGTCCGGCGGTGCGGCCTGGAGAGAAATTCGCGACTTTCGAAATCTCCTGGTCGGTCATCCCGCCAAGAAGACATCCGGCCTGAAGTCTCCCGGCGCGAGAGGCCCGATGCGCAGCTTCATGGGGCGACAGGAGAAGACCTATCAAGAGATGACCTATGAGCTCTGGGACGGTGAGGCTCAGAAGGTAAGCCACCCGAGGGTCGATTTGGGCAAAATGATAGATGCTTATGAAGTGGAGGCCGCTGACCACTTGGCGGCGGTCTTCGCCCACCTTCGACGAGAATGGCCGGCGAAAAGAAGCGTGACCCGCGTGATCGACCAAGCCAACGATCAGACCGCCACTGAGCGCAGCGACACATCCAATGCAGCGTAGATAGATTTCCGCAGACTCTATCGAAATTCTTGCAGATTGGAGCCAATAGGCCTAACTGGACGTCAGGTCTGAAAGGGCCAAGGTGTCTGTGTTATCCTAATTCGCACCTGAACCGTACGCGGTGGAAGTGCACGACGGCTCCGAGGCTCGACCTCGCTGTCGTTGTTCGGGGATCGATTGGATCCGCGAGAACCGGGCGAGAAGGCCGAGGGCCCGATCGCTTTGGGGATCGCGCGGTTGGGCAGCCAACCGAACCGGCGGAAGAGACCGATAACACGCGATGTATCAGGCGGGCCTCCGGGTCCGCCTTTTACTTTTCTACGGCATCGATCTTCGCCGCTGTGACGACGTCGCTGGCGAAGACGTTGGCGTGGTCCGCGCTGACGAGGATATCCGTCCGGTCGATGCAGACGAAGGGCTCCCGCACGAGCGGCTTACCATCGGTCCATTGGACATCGTGCTGGAACCCCGGAGACCGCAACGGAGTGCCGAAGCGGAAGCGGCCTTCCAACTCCCGCCTTAGCCGGACTTGATCTGGCGCACCTTCGGCCAAGGGGGCGATCTCATGTACATTGCCGTCTTGGCCGACGTGGGCCTTGGCGAAGACTAGGGAGCGATCGTCGTAGGCGAAGGATTGGTTCTTACCTCCCGTCTTGCCGTAGAACCGTTTCAGCTCCTTCAGTCCGAACCGTCGTGTGGTGACCTGAGCATCAATCTGGGCTGGGGTGAGCTGGCCCCGGAGAAGGTCGCGGAACCGAGGCTCAAGCGTCTCCGTCTTGGTGAGCCTGAAGTTTTTCTGGGGCAGCAGCAGCGCATCGTCACGACGGAAGGCTTCTAGCCGGAGCCGGAAGCTTTCGTAGGGGTCTGCTTCTGCTAGGCGGATTGTGCGCCTCACCACCGGCATGACCTCCTTGATGTCAAATCGCCAGTGTTGGCCGCGCGGCCAAGTCCACTCAGGATGCGCCAAAGGAATGGTCATGACCGAGGCCCCAAACCCGTCGAGAAGAAGGTCGCTGCAGGGCGCACCGACGTGAGCCAAGAGGATCCGGCTTGGGTCGGGCGAAATAACACGGTCCGGATGGCCCCGGATCGCGAAGGCCAATGTTTGAACCATGAGGTCCACCACTGCCTCTGCGGTGTAGATCGGGTCTTTATCGCCAAACGGAATGGCGATGGCGCGCCAGCGGGTCTCTTCGTCGTTGTTGATCGTCGCGGCCGCGATCTCCGCCGTTTTCGCCGGCAGACCGGCGATGACGAGCAGGGGGCAAGGGCCCGGCGCGCCCCGACTCGCTTTGCGCGAAGTCGCGAGCACCTTAGCTGCGGCCTTGGCCACGGGTTAGGGACGCCGCAACAGCAGGTCGGCGATGTCCGCCGGGATGATTAGCCGGTTCATGATCTCGGGTGGCTGGGCGGCGAGGAGGCGAGCCAATGCATTTGTGCCTGAACCTTCGTGGAACGCGGCCGGGTCCAGCTGTTCCTTCTGCGCCCAAGCGAGAAAGCCTTCCCAGAGAGCTTCCCTGTCCTGCTGCGACGCCTTATTCAGATTGATGCCGGGTCGCCGGTACTCTTCCGGAATGCGTCGGAATCCCGGACGGATGAACTCGGGGTCCATCGCCTTTTGATAGTGGAACGGGCGGGTGGTTCGCACGGCGACGTGTTCGCCTTCGCCGGCGCGGACGACGAACGCCACCTGAACGGCGACGGGAAGGCTGGAGAACTTGGCGCTGCTCTCAGTCTCTTTCGCCGACTGCTTCTGAAGTTCGAGCTCCGCGCCCTGAGCGTACTCGGCTGGCACCATGCTTTCGCGACCTCGTCGATCGTCGACGATGGCCAGTCGTTGCGGACCTGCAGCGATCACGGCGGCCATCAAGGTCCCGTAACTCGCCTTCAGTTCTTCGAGCAGCGGTTTGTCGAGTTGCCCGAACCGCGACAGCAGGAGGGGTTGGGTCTTCTCCTTGTAGTAGGCCCGGACAAAGGCTTCGAGACGGGTCAGAAGGTCGTCAGCCACGGATCACCCCCACTGGCGGTTGCGCCGAACGCAGGCTCGCCGTCTTGCTGCATATGGGCGTCGGAACGCCGTGTCCATGTGCGGCCGCCTCGAGGGCGCGCCCGACTTCGCCTCGATGGCGGCTCGCGGTGGCGGCGGCGAGTCCGTTCGCTCATATCAGCGTCGAGGGGTATCATGAACCGGCGTCGCACAATGACGTCAAGCCAATCTGCCTGTTGGCACCGGCCTTCCTTGGTCCGCTAAGGCTGGTTACGGCCGAAGAGGTAAAGCAGCGATCTGAGCAACGTGGCGGCGACAATGAAGTGGACCAGACACGAACGAGGTCGTTTCGCCCTTGCCGTGGAGACCCGACCTAGTGAGACTCCTGCGGTGAAGACGAGTTTCGACACCTGCCGATGCTGATTCGCTTGGAACTCCAGCGGGTCGCCGAAGTGCTGCGCAATTCCTCCTTCAGTCGTCCGGACCTTTCTTGCAAAGAGCATCTGGAGGGCCTGCGCGCTGGGGAGGACGGAGACTCGTGACGGAAGTTCTCGTCAATCGTACCGTGTGGTTCCAGGACGGGGGAAAACGAAAGGTCGTTGATCAAGCGTTCCTAACCTTGGACCCGCGCTCGCTTGTCGTGCTCGGCGAAGCCGGGATGGGGAAGTCGACCCTCCTCAACCAGCTCCGCGGACAAGTCGGCTATGAGGTTTGCACCGCCCGCGCCCTGATCACCGCCCCCGATACGGTCGCCCGCTTTGGTGGAGCCCAGACCTTGGTCGTCGATGCGCTCGATGAGGTGTCGGCGGGGCAACAAGGGGATGCGGTCGATCTAGTTCTGAACAAGCTTGGCGTCCTCGGCTACCCGCGCTTCATCCTGTCCTGCCGCGTCGCGGACTGGCGCAGCGCGACCGCCCTGCAGGGCCTGTCGGACCTATACGGCGAAGGCCCCGTCGAACTCTATCTGGAGCCCCTCAACCGGCAGGATGCGGTGGAGGTGCTGAGCCAACGCCTCGGCGACGATGGGGCGGAGAAGGCCGCAATCTCTCTCGAGGATCAGGGACTGGCCGGGCTCTGGAGCAACCCCCAGACCCTGAGCCTAATCCGGGAGGTCCTCGGCCACGGCTCCCTTCCCACCTCCCGCGGTGGCCTGTTCGAGGCCGCGACCAATCTACTTCGCAAGGAGCACCGCGACGAGAAGATCGGGGCGAAGCTTGCAGGCCTTGGGGAGGACGCAGTCCTGGACGCCGCCGGGGCGGCGTTCGCCACCCTGATCCTCACGGGTCAGGAAGCGGTCACGCTCCGCGTCAACACCAATGTCGAAGACGTTCCGCTCAGCGAGATCGCCGAACTCCCGAACGCCGGGGCCATCCGGGACATCTTGGACTCCCGGCTCTTCGTCGCCCTCGGCAGTGACCGGTTCACCTATTCCCACCGGTCCATCGGCGAGTTTCTCGGGGCCCGCTGGCTCGCGCGCTGCGCGGACACGCCGCGCAAGCAACGGCGGCTCTTGGGCCTATTCAACGCCCCCAACCTCGTGCCAGCCAGCCTGCGGGGCCTGCACGCCTGGATCGCGTGGCATAGTGCTGATCTCGCGGGCGACATCATCGCCGCCGATCCCATGGGCGTCATCCAGTACGGCGACGGGGACAAGCTCACCCTCGCGTCGGCGACCCGTTTGCTCGACGCGCTGGAGGCGCTAGCGGTCAAGAACCCTTGGTTCCGGGACTGGAGCGAATATCACCTGTCCGGTCTCGCCCAGCTTCCACTGCTGCCCCGACTCAAGGCGATCATCACCTCGGGCGAGCGCGAGTTCGGACTACGGCTCCTGATCCTTCAGGCCGTCAAGGGAACGGCGGTGTTGTCGATCCTCGCCGACGAGTTGGAAGCGCTGCTCCTCTCGCCTGACACGGCCTTCGCGCTGCGCAGCGAGGCGGCCGACCGTCTCCATGAGCTGGACCCGTCCCGGTCCTGGCCCGCGATCGTTGAACGCCTCCTGACGCAAGGCGAAGAAGACGCGATCCGACTGGGCGTCGAAATCCTGGATCTCGCGGACTATGCGGGATTCAGCGACGACCTGATCGGCGGCGTTGTCACGGCTCAGCTCGGGCTTGAGAACCGGACCATCGGGATCCTCTACAGGCTGCAGCGGAAGTTGCCGACCGACCGGATCGGCCCGCTCCTCGACGCGATATCCGTCGCCGCGTCCGCGGTTGAGGACGAGCCGCACGAACGGTTGCCCCACTACACGGACCTCGCCCAGACGCTCCTCGGCCGGCTTCTAGCCGACCAGACCGTGACGCCTGAACAGCTGTGGCGATGGCTGGAGCCCCTCGGCCGTCATGAGGGAT
This sequence comes from Brevundimonas sp., assembly GCF_046295595.1. Classification (GTDB taxonomy): domain Bacteria; phylum Pseudomonadota; class Alphaproteobacteria; order Caulobacterales; family Caulobacteraceae; genus Brevundimonas. The sequence goes on from NZ_JBKBMX010000015.1 coordinate 62,176, forward strand.
ATCAGCGCGACGCTAGGGATGCGGTGGCCGAGCGGTTGCGGGCCGACGACGGTCTGAGACGCGCCGTACAACGCCGGGCGCTGATCGACCAGCCGGTGGACGGCAATCTTTGGTATGCCGCCTGCAGGCTCAGCGAGCGCTCGCCGGGCCTTGCACCCGACCAAGGTGACGTCATCGCCCTCCTAGACCTGCTGGCGCGTGACGATCCGCGCTGGCGCGATGTGGTCTCGATCGCCCGCCATAGCGCCGATGACGGCTCGGCCGTGCGCCAGGCCGCCCGGCGTTTCGCTGCGGGCGCTCCCGAAGACGAAGCGTGGCTTGACAAGCTCGAGCGGCCTGACACGCCGCAGTGGCAGATCGATCAGGACAATCGCCGGAGCGCTCGAGAGGCCAAGAAAATAGCCCAGTGGGAGAAGCACCGCGCCGGGTTCCTCCGTGAGATCGAAGAGCTGCGGGCCGGAACCTTCCGCCTCATCGTTAACCCGGCCAAGGCCTATCTCAAGCTGTTCGCCGACATGGGCGACGAGACCGCCGACGGTCCCGGACGTCTGCAGGAATGGCTCGGCCCGGAACTGCGCGACGCCAGCTTGGCCGGCTTCGAGGCCTTTCTCAACATCACGCCGGTCAAGCCGGGCGCAGTAGAGATCGCGGAAAGTCACGCGGACGACAAAAGTTGGGCCGCCGCCTATGTGATCGTGGCGGCTCTCATCGAAAGACACCGCACGGGTCGGGGCTTTGCAGACCTGCCGACCGAACGGGTCATGGCGGGTCTCATGGAGATCCGCTCCAGCCGGATCGACGATCACGCCGGGGTCCCGGACCTCGATCAGATCCTAGGCGATGAGCTGCGCCAGCGCGGTGCTTGGGAGGCGGCCCTAAGGCTCTACTTCGAGCCCCAGCTCAAGCGCGGGCGCTCTCATGTTGACGGCCTTTATGGTCTGATGCGGGAAGCCCAAGACGCCTCCCTCGCGACTCGGTTCGCGCTGGAGTGGCTGGAGCGCTTTAAGGAGATGTCCCCCGCCACCGAGGCGGAACTGGTTGATCATCTGCTGCCAGTACCCGAGGCCCGAGAGGCCCTCGGTGCGATCGCCCGGAAACGACGGGCGCGCGCCTTCACCGACGCGGAACGTCGTCTGATCTGGCAAACGGTCGGCCTTCTCATCGATTTCGAAAGAACCCGGGCCGAGCTGGAGGCAAGAGGCGATCTGCCGCCCGAGCTCCTCTGGCATGTGCGGAGTCGGATGGGGAGCCGGCGCGAACAGGGACGCCAGGTCGAGCTCGAGCCTGCGCTGGCGCTGTGGCTGTTGAGGCGCTTCAGATGCCAGTTCCCCCGGCGTAGTCGCCCCGAGGGGGTGTCGACCCGGGACACCAATGATTGGGACGCGAGCGAGTTCATCTCGGCCCTGATCAAACGTCTGGCCGGCGATATCTCTGACGAGGCGGTCGCGGCCATGGCCCAGCTGCGCGACGATCCCCAAGATCCCTACACCGAGCTCGTTCGGTCGGCGTCCGCCGAACAGGAGCGTAATCGTGTCGAGGCGAATTGGCGTGCACCTGACCTGAAGGGGGTCAGCGCGGTCGTCCGGGACGCGGCGCCCACAACCGCCCTGCAGATGCAGTCAGTGCTGCTCGAAGAGCTGGAGGAGGTTCAGCGCAAACTTCGCAGCAGCGATGTCGACTGGTATCGCGACTTCATCGACCATGGCGTGCCGCGCGGTGAGGAGGACTGCCGCGACAGTCTGCTGAAGATGATGCGGCCTTTGCCGTTCGGTATAGACGCCCAGCCCGAGGCCCATCTGGCCGACGACAAGCGATGCGACATCTTCTGCCAACTCGGCGACCTCGGCATGCCGATCGAGATCAAGGGACAGTGGCATCGCGACCTGTGGGTCTCGGCCGACGCCCAGCTCGGCCGCCTCTATGTCCACGACTGGCGGGCCGAGGCCGGCATCTATCTCGTGCTCTGGTTCGGCGAAGGAACCAAGCCGCTCCAGGCTCCGCCGACCGGCGAGCCCAAGCCGACGACGGCTGAGGCGTTGCGAGATGCGCTGATCGCTAGGAGCGCCATGGCGGGCACCGGGCGGGTCGCCGTTGTCGTTCTCGATTTCGAACGCCCCGCTTGATGGCTCGGATCCAGGCTCGGGACCGGCTGGACGCGGCCGTGGAGCAAAGCCGCGTCACAGTTCTCTTCGGTCTGCCGCGGGTCGGCCGAAGCGTGCTCCTTGCGGACTGGTGCGAGGACCAGGTCGGCCTTCAGCGAGTGAAGGTCGACGACGTCGCCACATGCACGGCGCCGCTCCAAGTGCTGGATCATCTCAATGTCGGCGGGGCGGGGGTCTTTTTGGACGCCTATCGAAACATCGAGGCTGATCGGCCGACGCGGTTTGTCGTCGCGCCTGTCGATCTCGCGGCGACGCGCTTCTTGCAGGAAGAACTTACCGCTGCCGCGCAGCTTGTGGTCCTCGACCCAATGCAGCGCCACGAGTGGCTTGCCGAGGAGCTCGAGGCAGCCGAGCCGTCTGGACCTGAAGCCGATTTTGCTCTTGTCGAGAGCGCCACGAACCGGCCCGCCTTTGACCCGGATCGCCACTGGCTGAGGGGCGGGCTCCCCGAAAGTTTCGAGGCGGCGAGCGACGCCGCCAGCCTCCAGAAGCGGCGTGATCTGATATCCGGGCTCATGCTGCGGGATTACGCGCGCTGGGGCATTTCACCCGGACTACAGCTGACCGACTACCTTACCTGGGTAGTCAACCAGAACGGCGGCGAGTTCGATCTCGCCCAACCTCCCATAGGCAAACAGGCTGATGCCCGCTCAGCCCTGTTCTTGTTGAGCCAGCTCGGCGTCGTTCGTCAGCTTAGGAACTATCCCGGCGGCAGCACCGCCAGTCTGTCCCTAAAGCCCAAGGTGCATGTCCGCGACAGCGGGCTTCTGCATGCCGTCCTGGGGATCGAGACTATGGCTCAGCTGAGGGGCCACCGCCTATTGGGCGAGAGCTGGGAAGGCTATGCGATCGAGACGCTGATCCAGGCCGCAGGCTGGCCTGGAATCGCACAGTTCTATCGCAAGGAGGGACCCCAAGGCCCTGACGAGATAGATCTTGTTCTCGACTTCCGGGCCCACAATGGGAAGCTAGTTGCGATCGAGTGCAAGGTCAGCCCAGACGAGCCCCCGCGTCCGGGGTATTATCGCGCCTTGGAGGCGATCGGTGCCACCGACTGGTTTGTTGTTCACTCTGGAGCTGAAGCGAATCTGACCGCTGGGGCCCACCGGCTTGACCTCGACAGCGCCAGAGCGCGGGTCCTCGACCTTTCCCGATAGAACCGCGCCGTTGCCCACTGCAGAACTGGCGCGCAATAGGCCCTATCGAAGGGCTGCTGTCCGATATCCGCTCATGGCGCGGAGCCGTCGTCGAGTTGCGGCCTCTCTAGCGGCCCAATGCGTGTGGACTGACATTTTGCAAGAGCCTCACGTCGGAAGTGCTATCTGCTAGGCGAAAAAGTGTGCCGGTGAGCAGTCCAGTGCTCGGCATATCGCCAAAATCGCCTTGATCCCAACGTTGCGCTCGCCGCGCTCGATCCCGCCGATGTAGTTCCGATGGAGGCCGGAGCGGTCGGCGAGATCCTCCTGGCTCAACCCGGCCTCCAGCCGCAACGCCCTGAGGCGCACGCCGAGGTCTCGAAGCTCCGGGTCAACTTTCACCCTCCTGACTTGCGGCACGGCCGCGTGCCGAACTACACACTATCAGTGTGATTATTGGGAGGCGTATGTGATTTCGTTTGTCGAGGGATATGGATCGTTCGGCCGTCTGGTCGGGCATGGAACCTTCCTGTCGGACGAGATGGCCGAAGACGTCGTCGCGCTGGTCGCGCTGGACCTAATGTCTCAGGCCGTACGGGTGGGGATGTCCGGAGCCGGCCAGATCGCGCTCCGTCACGTTGTGCTGGCCTGGATGAAGCAGCGGCGCTCCGGCGAAGCTGAGCCGAGGCTGGTCACCGTCCGGCCGGACGACATGGCGATGTTGATGGACACGGGCGTGGACGATGTGGCCGCCGCCCTGACCGAGATCGCGGTCCATCTCTCCATCATGCAGGAGGCTGAATGGCATGGCTGGGTCAAGTTCGACCTGTCGCCCTGGCTGCCGCTCGACGACTCAAGGTTGTTCAGTGAGCTGGATCGCCTGTGGTTGCTCGACCACGTCTCTTCGGTTCAAGATCACTGTGCCGAGGCGAAGCATTTCCTCGACCAACAGCTGGATGCCCCCTCGACGCCGGACGCGGCGCGTCCTGAAGCCGTTGCGCGAATAGCCGAGCTAAGCACCCGGAGGTCGGCGTGGGAGGCGCGGCGCAAGCTGACGAAACCCAGCGCCATCGAGGACGCCATGGCCGATCTCTGGACATTCCACGACGAAGTCGCCGAGCTTGAGCATCTCTATGACTGCGTCGTGGGGCTTCTCGCAGATGCGGACGGCTACGTTGAGCCCTTCGGGCACATCTGGCGAACGCAAGGACGCGCAAAGCTTCAGGCGCTCAGTCTTCCGTCGCGTGTGTTTTTCGGCGAGGAGGTGAAGCCGGCCCTGCGGCTCGTGTCTCACAATCTCGGGCGCGCAGGGGTGGGCGATCTGGCTTAAGTTCGGAGGTTCCGGTGGACCTGAATTCGATCTACGGCAGGGGGGCCTTCCTTGGTGCTTTGATCGCATGGCTAATGATAGTCGGCGCCCGACTATATGGTGAGAAGTGGCGGCCCCGCTTGGCGGTGTTCAGCACCATCGTACTCCTGCTCGTCGCGGGGATTATTTTCGGAAATGAACGGTGGGGCTCTGGCGCCAAGCACCGAGCCAACTGCGAACAGTGGCGGGACCGATACGACCGAGCGACCACCCTCCTAGACCTAGAGCGCGCGAGGGACCGTTTGCGCGAAGGCCGCTGTTCCATCGCAGAAAGCTGAGGAGATTTATCGAGGGAACTTACGGGTGGGTTTCGTGGTGAAGCGTCCTTGTTTGGCAGGTTCCTGACCGTCATGGCTGCCGGCTCCGGGCGCTCCAACTGCTAGCCGAGTATTGAGGTCGGACCGGTCCCCGGGATGATGCCCTCCTTCCTAGTCCGCGCAGGAAGCTAGTTAAATGCTGAACCATTGAGGTGTGCTTTTTGTCGCCGTCCGGACGACCAACTTTCCTCTGAGGACGAACATCGCGCAGCAGGATCTGCCCCCAACAGCTTGACCGAAGACCCGTGAAAAAGGGCTCGTCTGGACGCTCCAAGGGAGCGGATGAAATTACGTCATTGGACGTGCACACCCTACGCACACCTGCGGTTCGGCAAGTTATTGATTTTATGCGGGAATAAAGTTGATGAGTTGACGCCAAGGCGCCGCCAGAAAGGCTAGCAGGCTAGAATTCTATAATAATGCATACACATCAAAGACCTAGGTGGTGCCAACTTGGCGTCAGCTTCGCCGGTTTGCGGATCAGAACTTCGTAAAAAATGAAGCCGGATGTGGCGACGGCGGAGAGGGGGGTGGAGTACCGACCGGAGCGGCATTTGAACCGGAGGATGATGCGATGGCGGGGATGTCCGCCATCGAGTTGGGGGTGGCGGTCGCGGGCACCGGCGGGTGACCATCCTGGGGAGCCTCGCGTATGTCCGCCGCGGAGCCGGATGGATCATCCACTGAGGAGACCGTCGGCACGGGTGAAGGAGAGGGCGCCTGCTGCAAGGGCGGGGTGTCAAGGGGGACGCGAGCGGGTGAAAGCCTTGGTGGCGAGACTGGCCGATGGTGGGGGAGCTTGCGGGTTAGCGAGCGAGCTGCGCGATGAAGGGCGGCGGCAGCCGCCAATCTGATCGTGTGTGCCCCGGCCTCTATGACATCCATCCAGCGGTCCACACGCGCGCTGAAAACCGGATCAAACCTGGACCGGATTTGGCCCATGTAAGCGAGACGCAGCAGCCAAAGGATCACCGAAAGGAGGCCGCCTGAGACAAACAGACTGTCCGCGTGGCGGAGGTGAGGGTCTATCCACCATGCGGCCCGCAGGGACTCAGCCGAGAGCTCGATGGTCCACCCGTCGGGATGGCGCGTCGGGATCTTGATTTGGCCGCTGAACAGGACGTCCTGGATGTCCGCGAACAAGGCCAGGAGAGCGTAACCCAAGGCTTGAGGGCCAGCCTTGATGAGGATCCAGATCCAGAGCGCGAAGAGCCCGACTCTTAAGCAGCGGTCGGCCTTTCGGGTCGCCACGATGAGCGGATAGGTCATTTGACGTCGTGGATCGACGGCAGGTGACCCTGGCGCCTGAGCCAGTGCGCCACGAAGGCCTCGTGCAGGCCCCAGAGACGCTCATCTCCGGTGCAGGAGTAGTCGGCGAACGGTGAGGGTGGTTGCTCCCCAAACAGCCTTGCCGCCTCTTTCGTTATGTCGTCCTTGATTGTGCCCAAATCCGCCATGGGCGCGCGATCCGGCTCGAAGAGCTTGGAGGCGATCATGAGAGAGAGGCTGCAGCTCACAAAACCAAAATAGGCTGCGCTCTTGGTGAAATAGTTTTCCGCGGTGGCGCGGTACTCGTTGATGATCATCTCGGCGAGCTCGCTGGTCGTGAGGCCGGACTTCTCTGCGTATTTCCGCAGGAAGTTTCCGCTCTCTTGGGACAGCCTCAGGTGAACTCGGTCCTTGTTGAGCTTGCGAGATCGCTTGGGAGCAGCCGGCATCAAATCGCCTCCATAGGATAAAATGCAATCAGCATTGCAATATCGTAGCCGGGCGGTTATGCCTAGGGTATGACGCTCTCCCGCTCTCACATCGAATTTAGATCATTCACTCCGGCGGAAGCCGCCGCCATCACGGGCGTCCAGCAGGGTGCGCAGCGAGACTGGAGGCGGCGCGGCGCCCTTCCGAAGACGGAGGGGTGGGCCAAATTCATCTCGTTGGGTCTGATCGAGGTCGCGCTTCGGAGAACGATGGGCGAGATGGGGATGCCCCACGTCGAGCCGTCTTTGGACCTGCACGAAGCAGTCCTGCAGGCTCAGGCTTGGGCCGCCACGGTGCCGGGAGCGGTGGCGTTCGAAGACGGACTGGATCCGGTCGGTGACTTTCCGATGGACCCACCGAGGGCGCGATATGCGTGTGCAAGTTTCCCGTGGAAGAGCGAACTTGAACTGACGTTGCTCCCCAGCCTGGGTGACCTGGAGCCGGCCATCCACTGTGAGCCGCTGGACGGTGTCGTTCTGATCGACCTCAAAGCGTTGGGTCTCCAAATTGCGACGCGAACAGGTGAGGCCCTCTGGAAGGTCAAGCTTGGTCCTGACCCGGCCGAGTTGATGGCCGCGCTGAACCGAGCGAGCGCCGGGAATCTCGAAGCTCAGCGCGAACTCGCCAACATCGGCATTTTCGACTGGAAGGTGGTGCAGCGGTGACTCAGCGAGACCGGCATCCTGACGCGATGCGGGCAGAGTTGGAGGCACTCATCGCGCGCCTGAAAGCCGACCTGCCCTTGAGCCTCCCGCCTCGCGGTCTCAGCCGCGAGCGGGCGTGCAAGTACATCGGCGGCATCAGCCCGACCAAGTTCGATGAGCTGGTTCGGCAGGGGCAGATGCCGCAACCGAAGCGGATCGGCAGCAGGAAGCTGTGGGATCGAGACGCGCTTGACCTCGCGTTCAACGCGCTACCTGAAGACGGGCCTTCTCACGACGACAATCCGTGGGACGTCGCAGCTTGAAGCCCAAGCCGCCGTACGTCTCCTACTACCTTGATCGCCACAAGAAGCTTCGCTGGCGTTTTCGCCGTACCGGATTGCCCGAGAGCCAGACCCGCGAGTCCTTTGGCAGTGAGGCTTGGTGGTCCTGGTACAACGCGGCCCTGAACGGGACGCCGGCGCCGGTCGGCGCGGCGAGAACCGTGCCCGGATCAATGACCGCTCTCATTGTCGCCTATTACGCTTCCGCGGATTTCAAAGGCCTCCGGCCCGCCACGCAACGAACGTATCGAGGAATCCTGGAGCGCTATCGCGAGAGGCATGGCTCCAAGCCGGCCGCGCTCCTAGAAGCGATCCATATCCGAAAGCAGATGGACCAGATGTCGGAGACCCCGGCGGCGGCCAACAACATGCTCAAGGTTCTTCGAGCACTCGTGAGGTTCAGCATCGATCGAGGTCTCCTCCGGACCGATCCTACGGTCGCGGTGAGGATGTTGAAGTACCGATCAGAGGGCTTTCACACCTGGTCGGAAGAAGAGGTCGCGGCATTCGAAAACAGCTGGCCCGTCGGCACCAGGCAGCGGCTGGCATTCGACCTCCTCCTCTATACGGCGCAACGGTCCGCGGATGTCCGCCAGATGACGTTCGCGCAGATTCATGCCGGCCGTGTTCATGTGCGCCAGGAGAAGAGCGGGCAACTCGTCGATATTCCGATGCACCCCCGCCTTCGGCGCTCACTGGAGGCCATTGGCCGTCGTGACGGGATCATCGTTCTGACGGTCCACGGCGCGCCCTATGGCGAGAAGAGCTTCGGCAACTGGATTAAGAAGGCCGCTACGGCCGCAGGGTTGCCCCACTGCTCCGCCCACGGCTTGCGCAAATCCGCGTCTCGTCGATTGGCGGAGGCCGGCTGCACCACCCACGAGATCGCAGCAGTCACGGGTCACCAGAGCTTGAAAGAGGTCGAGCGCTACACGCGCGCGGCGGGGCGAAGGGATCTGGCTGACGCGGCGCTGAGCCGGATCAGATGATCGGAAGGCCCAATCGCGCTGTCTAACCGCAGACGCGAGGTTAGACGAAACAACAAATAAGAGGTTGAAAATGTGCCATAAAATTAGCGTGGTGGCGGACAGAGAGGGATTCGAACCCTCGGTAGGCTTTCACCTACACACGCTTTCCAAGCGTGCGCGATCGACCACTCCGCCACCTGTCCGTTTACACGACGTCGCCCGAAGGCCTTCGCAGGACGCCGGAGGTCGATCCGGCGCGAGGCGAGGCTGATAGAACACCCGGACCCCCTCGGCAAGCGCCTGAACGCATCCCATATAGGCGTCAGACATTCCGACCGGAGCTCCCGCCATGCTGTTCAAGAAAACCCCCGAGATGCCGACCGCCGCCGAGGCCCTGCCCGGACGGTCGACGCCGCTGCCCACCGACGAGGTGCACTATGTCACCGGCCGCCCGCTGAGGGGGCCGCATCCGGAGGGCTTCCAGACCGCCGTCTTCGGCATGGGCTGCTTCTGGGGCGTCGAGCGCATCTTCTGGCAGCTGCCGGGGGTCTGGGTGACCTCGGTCGGCTATATGGGCGGCATCACGCCCAATCCGACCTATGAGGAGACCTGCACCGGCAAGACCGGCCACGCCGAGGTGGTCCAGGTGGTCTTCAATCCGAACGAGATCAGCTACGGCGACCTGCTCAAGGCCTTCTGGGAGAACCACGACCCGACCCAAGGCATGCGCCAGGGCAATGACATCGGCACCACCTACCGTTCGGCGATCTATTGGCTGAACGACGAACAGCGGGCCGCGGCCGAGGCCTCGCGCGACGCCTATCAGGCGGCCCTGTCGAAGGCCGGGCGCGGCGACATCACCACCGAGATCGCCCCGGCCGGCCCCTACTATTTCGCCGAGGGCTACCACCAGGGCTATCTGGCCAAGAATCCGGCCGGCTATTGCGGCATCGGCGGGACCGGCGTGGTCTGCCCGATCGGCGTCGGCGTCCCCGCGGCCGCGGAGGCCTGAGCATGGACCGGGCGGGGGTCGGCAAGGTCTGCCTGGCCCTGCCCGGGGCCACGCTGGACCATCCGTTCGGCGACGACCATGACGCCTACCGGGTCGGCGGCAAGATGTTCGCCATGGTCGGGGGCGAAGGCGGCGTTTCCTTCAAGGTCTCGGATATCGCTTACGAGGTGCTGACGGAGTCCGGCCACGCCAGGCCGGCGCCGTATCTGGCGCGGGCGAAATGGGTGAACCTGCCGCGGATCGACGACTGGCCCGACGACGAGGTCGCCGACCATCTGGCCATCGCCCACGGAATCGTGGCGGCGAAGCTGACGAAGAAGGCGCGGGCGGCGTTGGGCCTGACCTAGCGCCCCGCCTCCTCCGCGATCCACCGGTCCATCCGCTCGTCCAGCAGCCCCAGCGGCAGCGGCCCGTCGACCAGCAGGGCGTCGTGGAAACGGCGCACGTCGAACCGCTCGCCCAGCGCCTGCTCGGCCCGCTCGCGGATCGCCCGCAGCCGGATCTCGCCGATCTTGTAGGCCGTCGCCTGACCGGGCCAGCCGATATAGCGCTGCAGCTCGGTCTCGATATTGTGCGGGGCGAGAGCCGAGTTGTCCTGGAAGCAGGCGCGCGCCTGTTCGATGTCCCAGCCCAGCCAGTGCAGACCGGTGTCGGCGACCAGTCGGCATGCCCGCCACATCTCATAGCTGAGCCGCCCGAACCGCTCGTACGGCGTGCGGTAGAAGCCCATCTCCTCGCCGAGGAATTCCGCATACAGCCCCCAGCCCTCGGTGAAGGCGGTGACGTCGACGCTCTTGCGGAAATACGGCCCTTCCTCGGCCTCCTGCTGCAGGGCGATCTGCAGGTGGTGGCCGGGCACGGCCTCGTGCAACGTCAGGGCCGGCAGCTCATACAGCGGCCGCTGGTCCAGCCGCGAGGTGTTGACCATATAGCCGCCGGCGACGCCGGTCTCCATCGAGCCCTGGAAATAGCGGCCGGTCGTGTAGTTGGCCTCGATCTCGGCCGGCACCGGGCGCACGCCATAGGGGGTGCGCGGCAGGGTCGCGAACAGGGCCGGCAGACCGTCGTCGGCCCGCTTGGCCATCTCCGACGCCTTCTCCAGCAGGCCCTCGCGCGTGGTGGCGTAGAACTCCGGGTCGCTGCGCAGGAAGTGGAGGAAGGCGGCGAAGTCGCCGGTCCAGCCCGCGGCCCGCATCTCGGTCTCCATCCGGGCGCGGATGCGCGCGACCTCTTCCCGTCCGATCTGGTGCACCTGATCGGGGGTCAGGTCGGTGGTGGTGTAGCCTTGCACGAGGAAGGCGTAGAGGTCGCGTCCGCCCGGCCGGTGGACGAGGCCGAGGCTCTCCGGCGCGCGCGGCAGATAGTCGTCGCGCAGGAACCGCACCCAGTCTTCGCGCGCCGGTTTGACTCCGTCGGCGATGGCGGCGGCGGCCCGCGCCCGCAGGGCGGCCTGGTCCGCGGCCGGGATCGAGCCGGGCAGGGCGGCGAAGGGCTTCAGCAGCGGGTCGGTCTCCGCGCTGTAGGCCGCCTCGGGCTCCATCAGGCCCAGCGCCGCCTCGACCACCGGGCGCGGCTGCACCAGGCCGCTGTCCAGACCGCGCCGGGCGCTGTCCAGCTGGTCGAGGTAGAATTTGTCCATGGCCTCCAGCCGCGCGATCCACGCCTCGGCGTCGGCGCGACTGGCGATGCGGGTGACGCTGGCGACATAGGCCATCGACTGCCCCGGCCCGCCCTCCGAGTTGAACGTCCCGATGCGGTCGACATCGAGCGGAATGCGGTCGCGCGAGCGCTGGACGACCCAGCTCAGCAGGGCGTGGTTCAGCCGCTCGTCCTCGGTCAGGGCCGCCGGATCGATCGCCGCCAGCCGGTCGGCGAACCCCTTGAGCACCGGTTCCTGGGCCCGCTCGAAGGCGCGCGAGACGTCGGGCAGGCGCGGCAGGGCCGCGCGGTCGCCCTCCATCCCGGCGGTGATCGGGTCATGGGCTCGCAGATACGCTTCGTAGTCGGCGAGGATGGCGGCGAGGGCCGGGTTGTCGGCGTCCCGCGCGGCCGCCGGGGGCGTCTGCGGCCCGGCCACAACCGGGGTGGCGGCGGCGAGCAGGGCGGCGGCCCCGATGGCGATCACGGTCTTCATGGGCGTCCCTCCGGCTGGCCGGGGACTGCACCGGAGGCCCGACCGCCCGTCAACCGCAGAAGGCGAAGAAGCGCTCGATATTGGCCGCCGACCCGGGCTGCGCCGCATAGGCCTCGCGCGCCCCGTCGCGCCACTGGGCCAGCCAGCCGATCCGGCGGAAGCGCTGGAACACCGGCTCGGCCGCGGACGCCTCGGCGCTGAGGAAGAGGCCGTCATGCAGTTGCGACGGCTCGGCCCGTGCCGGGAACCGCTCCGTATCGCCGCCCGATTCGACGTAGATCTCCGGCTTGGCGCCCTTGTCGGCGATCGCCGACAGTTCCAGCCGCCCGGCCCCGCGCTGGCAATCGAGGCCCAGCTTCAGATCGTCGCTTTCGGCCAGGCCATAGGCCAGGCGGGCGCTGGCGTCGTCGGTGTGGAAGAACCAGTCATAGCCTTCGACGGGAGCCGGCCCGGCGCCGACGGCGTCGGTCAGCAGGGCGGGCGGCGGCGCCTCGACCTTGGCGCAGGCCGCGGCGGACAGGGCCAGACCCGACAGGGCCAGCAGGGCAGGGGCGCGCATCGACAGTCTCCGGGTGGTCAGCCCGAGCACAGTTCGGTGAAGCGGCGCAGTTTGGCAAGATGCGGCCGCGGCACCTCGACGGCGCGGCGGTGATCGCCGACCGCGGCGGTCAGCCGCCCGCTGGCGGCGAAGGCCGCGAACACCGGGTGATCGGTGCGCAGCGCCAATTTGAACGCACCCCGCTCGGCCGTGGCCTCGGTGACGGCCGAGGCCTCGCCCGCCGTCACCCGGGCCATGCCGGTCTCCGCCGCGCCGCCATAGAAGGCGACGCGGGCGACGCCCGATGCGGGCTCGCACTCGAGGGTGAAGCGTAAATTCGGCGAATCTGGCACCTCATTCGCCAAGGCCACCCGGGCCTCGTCGGCATAGAGGGTCCAGGTCCAGGCGGCCTCGGGCGGCGTTGATTGCATCGCCAGGAAGGCGAGGCCGGCGAATGTGGCGATCATGGCTCAGCCCCCGCTGGTGGTCCGTCCCGGGATGTGGTCAGGCCGTTTCGGTTCCGCAATAGGCGAAAAACGCGCTGACCAGACGGCGCTCTTCCGGCCCGGCTGTCAATTCGAACTGACCCGCGTCGCCTTCGACCGTCAGCCGGCCGCGCGTGGCGAGCTTCTGCAGGGCGGGGTCGCGCAGGGAGATGCGCGCCTCGTCGGCCATGCCGCCGCTCAGCGGATCGATCGCCGCGCTGGTGATCGAGGCCCTGATCAGGCGGGGGGTGGCCGGCTGAACGGCGCCATAGACGACGGCTTGGGCCTGGCCGGGCTCGCAGGTGATCATCAGCGCCAGCTGGTCGGAATTGGCGACGCCATAGGCCAGCTTGGCCATCCGACCTTCGTGGCTCAGGTGCCATCCCATAGGCGAGGCGACGGCGGCCTCCGACGTGTACTCGGGAGCGGCGTCGGTGGCGCGGGACTGGGCGGCGACGGCGATCAGGCCGAGGGCGGCGACAGCAGGGATGGCGAATTTGAACATGCAAACGATACTCGCGTCTGACAGACAAACGCGGGTTCTCGTTAACGGTTCACGGCTCCGCTTCAAGAAACCGACTCCCGGGCTGTTGTTATCCCGGCCGAAGCGAAGCGCAGAGCCGGGACGCGCCTTGCCTCAGAACGGGCTGAACCGCTCGACCAGCGACTGCGCCGCCGGCGTCGCCTGGACCCGGCTGATGTCGCCGCGGCCGCCGTAGCTGATGCGGGCCTCGGCGATCTGGGTGTGGGCGATGGTGTTGGCCGAGCTGATGTCTTCCGGCCGGACGATGCCGGCGACGGTCAGCTCGCGCACCTCGCGGTTGGTGCGCACTTCCTGCCGACCCTGGATGACCATATTGCCGTTGGCCAGCACGTCGGTGACGACGGCGGCGATGGTCAGGCTGACCTTTTCCGAGCGATTGACCGAGCCCGAGCCGTTGGCGGTGGATCCGCCTTCCAGTCCGACCAGATTGGCCGGGTCGAACCCGCCGGGGAAGGCGCGGCCGAGGCTGTTCTCGAGGCCGAAGAAGTTGGTCACCCCGCCCGACATCTCGTTGCTGCGGCTGCGCGCGGTCGAATTCTGCGTCTGGGCGCGATCGTCGATATCGATGTTGACGGTCAGGATGTCGCCGACGCGCCGGGCGCGCTGGTCGCCGAAGAAGGTGCGGGCCCCGGTGCGCCACAGGCTGTTGGCGCTGGCCGCGCGGGCGGCCTGCTGTTGCTCGGGCGTCGGCAGATAGACCTGGCTGGTCGGCACCAGGGCGGCCGGATAGCCGATCGGGGCCAGCTCGGGGCCGCGCACGGCCTCGACGGCGGTGGAGCAGGCGGCCAGCGACAGGGCGGCGGCGGAGACGATCAGGGCGGTGCGCATGGCGGGTCTCTTCCCTCTAGCGGGCGGCGAATTGTTGGGGGCGAAGGTTCTGGCTGGCCGGACCGGCGACGGCCTGGCCCGGGGCCGTGGCCACGGCGTCGATGATGCGGCCCGACTGCAGGTTGCGGATGGCGAAGCGCTGGCCCGCCGTGGCGTTGCCCTGGGCCTGGCCGGTGATGGCCAGACGGACGCCGCTCGCCACATACAGCACCTCGACGATGTCGTTGCGGCTGATGATGCGCTCGCCCTGGGCTGTGCGCGCGGGGGCGGCCCGCACCGGAGCGGCGACCGGGCCCGCTTCGGCGCGCATGACGGGTTCCGCGGCGGCGGGGGCTGCGGCGGCGTGGCGCACCACGACCCGGCGCAGGCCGTACGGGTTGGTCCAGTCCAGGCCTGACTGGCGCGCCAGCGACTGCAGGGCGCCGGCCTCGAACACCACCGAGGGGCCCGAACGGGCGCCGATCACCACGCCGGCGGCCGATCCGGAGCCGTCGAACACATCGCCCAAGGTGACCCGGCCGTCCCCGTCGACCGGATTGGCCTTGAGCGTCACCGACTGGGCGAGGGCGGGCCCCGCCAGCAACAGCGCCGTCGCGGCAAGGATCAGCGTCCTCATGATTTCACCTGCCCGGCGACCGACAGCATCTGGTCGGCCGTGGTGATGACCTTGGAGTTCATCTCATAGGCGCGCTGGGCGATGATCAGATAGCTGATCTCGGACACGGCATCGACGTTCGACGCCTCGGTATAGCCCTGCAGTAGCTCGCCGAAGCCGACATCCGCGGGCGCGCCGACATTGGCCGGGCCCGAGGCGGCGGTCTCCAGCAGCAGGTTGTCGCCGATGGCTTCGAGGCCGGCCTCGTTGAAGAAGGAGGCCAGTTCGATCTGGCCGACGATCTGGGGCTCGGTCTGGCCCTGGGTTGTCACCTGCACCTGCCCGGCCTTGGAGATCGAGACGTCGATCGCATCCTCCGGGATGTTGATGTTCGGCTGCACCGCATAGCCGTCGTCGGTGACCAGCTGGCCCTCGCCATTCAGCGAGAAGTTGCCGGCCCGGGTGTAAGCGGTCTCGCCCGACGGCATCAGGATCTGGAAATAGCCCCGGCCGTCGATGGCGATGTCGTAGGTGCTGCCGGTCTGGGTCGGGGTGCCCTGTTCGGTGACGCGATAGACCGAGCCGGCCTTGACGCCCGCCCCGATCTGGATGCCGGTCGGCACGACGGTGCCCTGGGCCGAGGACTGCGCGCCCATCCGCTCGACGTTCTGGTACAGCAGGTCCTGGAACTCGGCCCGCTGCCGCTTGAAGCCGACCGTGTTCATGTTGGCGATGTTGTTGGAGATGACCTCCACGTTCAGCTGCTGGGCGGCCATGCCCGAGGCGGCGGTTCTCAGCGCTCTCATATCCGGTTCTCCTTACGCGGCCCGCCCGAGGCGCTCGACGGCGCGACGGGACAGGTCGTTGCTGTTTTCGATCATCCGGGTCACGCTCTCGTAGGCGCGCTGGATCTCGATCAGATTGGTGATTTCGATGATCGGATTGACGTTCGAGCCTTCCAGCATGGCCTGACGCACCTGGACGTCGTTGGCCTCGACCGGGGCGAGGTTCGAGGCGTTGCGGTACAGGCCGTCGCCGCCCTTTTCGAGGACCGCCAGGGTGTCGAAACGGACGACGTTCAGCCGCCCGACACGCTGGTCGTTCTGGCTGATGGTGCCGTCGGCGGCCACCGTGACCTGGCCGAGGGCCGGGTCCAGAATGATGTCGCCGGCTTCGCCCTGGACGGCCGCGCCGCCCTCGGTGGTCAGTCGGCCTTCGGGGTCCAGCGTGAAGGCGCCGTCGCGGGTGTAGGCGTCGCCGGCTCCGTCGATCACGGTGAAGAAGGCCCCTTCGCCCTCGATGGCGAAATCGAGGGTGCGGCCGGTCTGGGCCAGCGCGCCCTGGCCGAAGTCGCGGCCGACGCCATTGTCCAGCACGAAACTGACGCCGGGACGCACGAAGGCGTTGCGGGCCCGCTCGCCGACCTCTTCGCCCAGCAGCAACTGCTCGACCTTGAAGCCGGTCGTGTCGGCATTGGCGATGTTGTTGGCCACGATGTCGAGCTCGCGGCGCAGCGTCATCTGGCGGGACAGGGCGACATAGGCGGCGTTTTCCACGGGGCGGCTCCTTTCGCCCCGGTCCTCGCAACGGTCGTGCCAGCAGGGTTAATCAGCGAGGGCGGGGGTTTCCGCCGTAAAGCCGGCCTTGGCGCCCGGCAGGATTTGCCGGTTCTTAGCGCCTCGTTAACCAAAAACGTCTCGAATGGTCCGAGAGATTCTCGGGGCGCGCGCATGTTCAAATTCGGCAAGAAGAAGGGCGCGGCCTCCGGCGACGACGCCCTGCCGGCCGTCACCGACGGCCAGCCCGTCGATGGCGAGGACGGGGCCCCCAAGAAGAAGAAGCTGCCGCTCCTGTTCATCATCATCCCGGCCGCCGTGCTGGTGCTGGGCGGGGGCGGGGGCGCCGCCTTCTTCCTGATGCAGCCCAAGGCCGAAGCGGCCGAGGGCGATCATGCGGCGGAAAAGAAGGACAGCCACGGCAAGGCCGAGAAGAAGGGCGGGGATCACGGGGCCGCCGCCGAAGGCGAGGCCAATCCGGCGCTCGGGGTCATCGCCGAGGGACCCGACGGCGTCACCTTCTACACCCTCCCGGACATGGTGGTGAACATCCAGTCCCCCGACGGCCGTCCGACCTTCCTCAAGCTCAAGCTGACCCTCGAGATGAAGGACTACGCCCTCGCCGAGCACCTGCAGTCCGAGATGCCGCGGATGCAGGACATGTTCCAGAGCTTCCTGCGCGAGCTGCGGCCCGAGGATCTCGCCGGCTCGGCCGGCAGCTTCCAGCTGCGCGCCGAAATCCTGCGCCGGGTCAATCTGATCGCCGCCCCGGGCAAGGTCGACGCCGTGCTCATCGAAGAAATGCTGGTGAATTAGGATGACCGACGCGGCCTTCGCCGACGATCCGGATCCGCTGGCCGAGGGCGACGCCCTGGCCGAGGCCGAGGCCGCCGTCCTTTCCGAGCGGGTGCTGAACCAGGACGAGATCGACAGTCTGCTGGGCTTCGACCTCGGCGAGGACGACGGCTCCGAACGGTCCGGCATCCGCGCCATCATCAACTCGGCCCTCGTCTCCTACGAGCGCCTGCCGATGCTCGAGATCGTCTTCGACCGCCTCGTGCGGCTGATGACGACCTCCCTGCGCAACTTCACCAGCGACAATGTCGAGGTCAGCCTCGACAACATCTCCTCGATCCGTTTCGGCGACTATCTGAACTCCATCCCCCTGCCGGCCATCCTCGCCGTCTTCCGCGCCGAGGAGCTCGACAACTACGGCCTGCTGACGGTCGACTCCAACCTGATTTACTCCATCGTCGACGTGCTGCTGGGCGGGCGTCGCGGCACGGCGGCGTTGCGCATCGAGGGCCGGCCCTACACCACCATCGAGCGGGTTCTGGTCCAGCGGATGGTCGAGGTCGTGCTGGCCGACGCCCGCGCCGCCTTCGAGCCCCTGACCCCGGTGCATTTCAATCTCGACCGGCTGGAGACCAATCCGCGCTTCGCCGCCATCGCCCGGCCGGCCAACGCCGCCATCCTCGTCAAGCTGCGCATCGACATGGAAGACCGCGGCGGCCGCATCGAGCTGCTGCTGCCCTACGCCACCCTCGAACCGATCCGGAAGATGCTGCTGCAGCAGTTCATGGGTGAGAAATTCGGCCGCGACAACATCTGGGAAGGCCACCTCGCCACCGAGCTCTGGACCACCGGCACCGAGGTCCGCGCCGTGCTCGACGAGCAGCAGCTGCCCCTCTCCCAGGTGCTGGCCTTTAAGGTCGGCGACACCCTGATGCTCAACGCCACCCCGGATTCGGAGATCTCGATCCGCGCCGGCTCGATCCCGCTGACCACCGGCCGCATGGGCCGCAAGGGCCAGCACATCGCCGTCCGCGTCGAGGCCCCCGTGGACGTCGAGACCGCCTCAAGCCTCGCAAAGGGAAGACGCTCATGACCGGCCTGATTCTGGACGGCGTGCTGATGCTGCTGCTGGTCGCCGCTCTCGGCTACGGCGTGCGGCTGGAACGCAAGCTGACCGCCCTGCGCGAGGGCCAGCAGGCCTTCGCCTCCGCCGTCACCGAGCTGAACGCCGCCGCGGGCCGCGCCGAGGCCGCCCTGGCCTCGCTGCGCGCCTCAGGGCAGGAGACCGATCTGCTGCACGACCGCATCATCAAGGCGCGCGAGGTCAAGGCCCAGCTCGAATCCCTGATCGCCCGCGGCCCCGCCGTCGCCGAACCGGCGCGCGAGCCCGCTCCGGCCCGCGCCGCCCCCGCTGCCCCGGCGACCGCGCCTGTCGCCGCCTCCGCCGACGACGAGCGCGCCCTGCGCATGGCCGCCCTGGCCGAGCGCATCCAGGGCCTCGCCACGCCGGCGAAGGCCCGCGCCCCCGGCGGAAGCAATGTCGCCGCCATCCTCGGCGCCATGACCGCTAACCAATCTGCGAAGCAAAGCCTCAACCGGGCCCGGCGCAGTCTGGACGAAGACCTGTTCGCCGCCTGAACCTTGATGTCGCCCCAACCCCGGCGCCCGGCGCCGAGGGCTTGCGGGCTGGAGCTAGCCGACCATGAGCAAGATCCCGCGCCTGCTGCCCCTGATCGCCGTCGCCATCGGCGGGGTGGTGGTGGTCCGCGCCGCCGGCGTCGCCCCCGGCCTGTTCGAGGGGGCCAAGGCCTGGGCCGAGGAGGTCGTCCCGGCGGCGGCCCCGGCCGTCCCCGCCGCCGCCATCTGCGCCCTCACGCCGGAACAGCTGGCCCAGCAGGCCGGCATTTCGCCGGCGGAGCTGCGCATCATCCAGTCGCTGTCCGCGCGCCGCACGGAGCTGGACGCGCGCGACGCCGACCTCGCCTCCATGCTGCCGCTGATGACCGCCGCCGAACAGAAGCTGGACGCCAAGGTCGCCGCTCTCGAGGCCGTCAAGGGCGAGGTCCAGGCCCTGCTCGGCCAGGTCGGCGAGCGCGAGAAGGCCGAGGTCGACCGCCTCGTCGCCGTCTACTCCGCCATGCGCCCGCGCGACGCCGCGGCGGTGTTCGCCAGCCTTAACGACGACGTGCGCCTGCCGGTGGCCGCCGCCATGCGTCCCCGCGCCCTCGCCGCCGTCATGGCCCAGATGGAGCCGGCCGCGGCGCGCGAGCTGACCGAGAAACTGGCCGGCCGCTTCGCCGCCCAGCGCCAGCTGGCCGCCCGCGCCGCCGCCGCCGCCGAGGCTCCGGTGGCCGCGGCCGCCG
>NZ_JBKBMX010000016.1:0-81390 GCF_046295595.1 Brevundimonas sp.
CGGCTCGATCAGCCGCCACTCCACCTCGCTCAGATCGTATCGCGCCATGCCAAGGCTCCTTCCGGAATCCTTGAATCAGCGAGACCGGGTCACCGCAAGCTTTATGGGTTCAGAACCTAGGTCCAATCGACATTCAGGGATTCACGTCGGCCTGAATGCGTGATTCATAGGTCTCCGCTTTTGCGGAGGTCGGGATGGGTGTGAGCCGGTACGAACTGAGCGATGCGCAGTGGGAGCGGATTGCGGCGCTGCTGCCGGGCAAGGCGGGCGATCCGGGCCGGACCGGCTCGGACAACCGGCTCTTCGTGAACGGGGTGCTGTGGGTTCTGAGGTCGGGCGCGCACTGGCGCGACCTGCCGGAGCGCTACGGCAAGTGGAAGACAGCGCACCAGCGGTTCAGCCGCTGGTCGCGGGCCGGCGTCTGGGAGCGGGTGTTCGCCGACCTGATCAAGGACCGGGACAACCAGTATCTGATGCTCGATTCCACCTTGGTGCGGGCGCACCAGCAGGCGACGACCGGTCGGGGCTCCGGCCCAAAAAGGGGGGCCTCGATCCGGCTGTGGGGCGTTCCCGAGGTGGACTGACGACCAAGATCCACATGGCCTGCGACAGCCTTGGCCGGCCCGTCCGCCTCCTGCTCGCGCCGGGCCAGTCCAGCGACGTCCAGGCCGCTCCTGCCCTGATCGACGGCTTCCGCCCGACCGCCGTCATGGCCGATCGCGCCTACGATTCCATGGCCCTGCGCGACCACCTCGCCGGGATCGGCGCCGAGGCCGTCATCCCGTCGACCCGCTCACGCAAGACCCCGATCCCGCACGACCGCGCCCTCTATCGCCTGCGCAACCGCATCGAGCGGTGCTTCGCAAAGCTCAAGCATTTCCGCCGCCTCGCCACCCGTTACGACAGACTGGCCGCCCACTTCCTCAGCTTCGTCCAACTGGCCGCCGCCATGGTCTGGATGCGCTGAATGTCGATTCGTCCTAGCCCCTGGCCCCAGCTCCTGCTTCAGGCGGCCGCGCTGATACCGGCCTCGGCCAGCCATTCGACGATCTTGCCCTTGGGCATGGCGCCGACCTTCATCGAGGCCATCTGGCCGTCCTTGAACAGCATCAGCGTCGGAATGCCCTTCACGCCCAGCTTCGACGGGATCATCGGGCTGTCGTCGATATTGACCTTGGCGATGACCACCTGACCGGACAGTTCGTCGGCGATCTGCTCCAGCGCCGGGCCAATCTGTTTGCAGGGGCCGCACCACTCGGCCCAGAAGTCGACCAGCACGGGGGTGGACGATTTCAGGACGTCGGCGTCGAAGCTGTCGTCGGTGACCTTGACGGTGGCCATGGGCTCTCCTTGGCGCCGGGGCGGCGCGGTTTGCTTCAGCCGGCCATCCTGCGATGATTCCGGCCCTTGGGCACCGATGTGGGGCGCGTCGGCGATCAAATCAACGCGTAGTTCCGAGCGCCGCATCCATCATCGCCTGCGGTACCGGCATCAGCTTCGGCCCGTCGGTCCAGACCAGGGCCGCCTCGACCGGCCGGTCGGGGTACAGACGCCTCAGCACCGCGACATAGACCGCCAGCTGCATCACATACGCCGGGTCGGCGTCCTCGATCCGGTCCGGGGCCGGACGGTTGGTCTTGTAGTCGACGACCAGCACCCGCTCCGGCGTGATCACCAACCGGTCGATCCGGCCCGAGACGGCGACGCCCGGCGGCAGCTCCGGCGCGCCGCCGGACAGGGCGATCTCGGCCCGCGAGCCGGGGCCGAACACCGGGGCGAAGCGGGCGTCGTCCAGCACCGAGAAGGCGGCGGCGATCATCTCCGATCGCTGGCCGTCACCCAAGTCGCGTTCGCGGGACAGCAGGCGGACGGCGGCGGACGCCCGGTCGGCCGGGTCGATTTCGGGCAGGCGCTCCAGCAGCCGGTGGATCAGATCGCCGCGCCGGAACCGTCCGAGCGGCGCGCCCGGCCCGGCGACGGCCAGCGGCGAGGGGGCGGGAATGCGCACAGCCCCCTCCATCTGCGACGGCGCGACATAGCGGGCGGCGCGGTCGTGGACCGGCGGCGAGAGGGCCCAGGCCGGCAGGAGGGTCCCCGTCGCGGCGTCGGCAAGGCCGGGCGCGAGCCGGGCCGGATCGGCGCCGAACCGTCGCACCCCGCCGTCGATCTCGCGGACCGCGTCGCCGAGCCGGTCGAAGGTTTCCGCCAGAACCGACCACCAGCTGCCGTCGTCATAGCCCTGTTTCGAATTGCCGCAGGCGCGGCCGAGCAGGATCAGCCGGTCGCGGGCGCGCGTCAGGGCGACATAGAGCAGGCGCAGGGTCTCGGCGTCGGTGCGCGCCTGCCGCGCCTCGCGCGCGGCCTTTGAAGCCTCGCAGTCCTCCTTCGACGAGCCCGGGCACATCAGCCAGGCCTCCGAGCCGTCCCCCAGCGTCACCGGCATCAGGGTGGGGCCCTGCGCCTTGGCGCGCGAGGTTGTGTCCGGCAGGATGACGATCGGGGCCTCAAGCCCCTTGGCGCCGTGGACGGTCATGACCCGGACCTCGTTGCGGGCCCCCTCCATCTCGCGCTTGACCTCGACATCGGCGGCCTCGAGCAGGGCGAGGCAGGTCTCGAGGTCGACGCCGCCCCGGTCCTCGGCCGCCAGCACCTGGTTGAGCGTCTCGTCGATCGCCTCCTCCGCCTCGCGGCCCAGCCGGCGCAGGACGCGGGCCCGGCCCGACAGCCCCGCGGCGTCAACGCGGTTGAGCAGGCCCGAGAAGAAGGCGAACGGGTCGCGGTCGCGGCTGTCGAGGACGAAGGCCAGCAGGTCCCGCGCATGGGACCACTCCGCCCGCTCCGCCGCCCGTTCGCGCAGCTCGCGCCACAGCTTCTTGCGGTCCTTGCCGCCGGCGAGGGCGAACAGACTGTCCTCGTCGACATCGCAGAACGGGCTGCGCAGCACGCCGGCGAGGCTGAGGTCGTCGTCGGGGAACAGGGCGAACCGGGCGAGGGCGATCAGATCGTCGAAGACGATGTGCGATGACAGCTTGAGCCGGTCGGCGCCCGCCACCGGCACGCCGGCGGTCTTCAGGGCGCGGATGATCTCTTCGAAGGTGGCGTCGCGCCTGCGCACCAGAATGAGGAAGTCGCCATAGCCGCGGGGTCGCTGTTCGCGCGACTTGCGGTCGTACACCGCCGCGCCGGTCTCGACCTGACGCCGGATCTCCGCGGCGAGTCGGGCGGCCAGCTGTTTGCGGCCGCTCGTGCCGGGCTCCTGATCGACCGGGTCCCAGACGTCGGGCTCGGGCGGCTTGATGTCCTCGAACAGGGGCCACAGGTCGATGCTGCCCTGTTGGCCCTCGCGCCTGGCGAGGTGCGGCGGGATGGCGGCGATCTGCTCGCCGACGAGGGCGGCGGTGCGTTCGGGGCCCTCGAACACGGCGTCGACGAAATTGAGGACCTCGGGCGTCGAGCGGAAAGAGGTCGACAGCTCAACACCTTCGAACCGGGCGCCCGATCCAGTGACGAGGGCGTCGTAGCGCTGCGACTCCTGTCGCAGCCGCTCGGGCCGGGCGCCCTGGAAGGAGTAGATCGATTGTTTCTCGTCACCAACGGCGAAGACGGTGCGGTCGAGCCTTTGTCCCGAGGCCGGAATGGGGGTGAAACGCTGGCTGCCCTCGCCGGCGAAAAAACCTTCAGTCAGGGCGCGCAGGATGTCCCATTGCTGCGGCGCTGTGTCCTGGGCTTCGTCGACGAGCACATGCTCGATGCCGCCGTCCAGCTTGTATAGCACCCAGGCGGCCGAGGCCTTTTCGGTCAGCAGATCGACGGTGCGGGCCACCAGGTCGCCGAAGTCGAGCGCCCCCCTGGCCGCCTTGGCCTGGTCGTAGAGGTGGGCGTGGGCCTCGGCCAGGGTCAGGACATGGACGGTGTCGGCGGCGACCCGCGCCTTGCGCATCGTCTCCAGCGCCGAAAGGTATTTGAGCTGAAGGTCGGCGAGCGCAGCGCCCGCGGCCGGCGGGGCCTTGGCCGTGGCCATGGCTTTGCGCGGCTCGCCGCCGGTCAGGAAGACCTCGCCGAGGCCGGCGAAGGTCCATGCCGCGGCGCGCATCCGGTCGGCGCATTTCTGGTCGTTGGTTGAGCCGGTGGCCATGGCGGCGGCGGTCTCCAGCCACTGGCCGCGGTCGAGCCAGCGCATGAAGTCGGCCTCGATCGACTCCGGCGTCTCGTCCGGGTGGGCCCCGGCCAGCTTGTGCGGCCCGGGAGCGCGGCCGTCGGCGACGCGGGCCGTGTAGTCGGTCAGCTTGGCGCGGTCGGCCTCGACCATCGCCAGAAGCGACTGGAAGGCGCCCCAATCCAGCTCAACGGCAAAGTGGCTGTAGGCCTGTCCAATCGGGCCGTCGGTGTCGGCCAAGGCGTGCCGAGCCAGCTCTTCGCGGGCCTCGTGCGACAGAGCCAGGGCCGCTTCATTCTCCAGCACGGTGAAGCCGGGGGTTACGTCGGCCTCCAGCGGGAAGCGGCGCAGCAGCTTTTCGCAGAAGGCGTGGATGGTCTGGATCTTCAGCCCGCCCGGGGTCTCCAGCGCCTTGGCGAACAGGCGGCGGGCCTTGGACAGGTCGGCGGGAGTCAGGGTGTCGGGATCGCGGGTGTCGAGGTCGGCCAGCGACCGGGCCAGGCCGTCGTCGCTCATCACCGCCCATTCGCCGAGCCGGTCGAACAGCCGCGCCTGCATCTCGGCGGCCGCGGCCTTTGTGTAGGTGACGCACAGGATCTCGCCGGGCTGGACCTCCTCGAGCAGCAGCCGGGCCACGCGGTCGACCAGCGTCGAGGTCTTGCCCGAGCCGGCGTTGGCGGTGACGAACACCGAGCGGCGCGGATCCGCGGCGGCGATCTGGTGCGGGTCGGGCAGGATGCGGGCGCTCATTCGACGTCTCCGCCGTCTTCGCCGCCGACCACATGCCATTCCCAGACCCGGGCGAGGTGGTCGTAGTTTCCGCCGAACGAGCCCATGAACTGCGGCGCCACCCACGACAGATAGGGGGTGTCGGCGTCGTCGAAGCGGGCGATGCGGGTCTCCAGCCCGGCCAACGCCGCCTCCGACAGGGCCACGGCCTCCTCGCCGAGCGCGCGCACCGCCTGACCCGGAACCTTGCGTCCCACCACCCGGACATAGGTCAGCTCTTCGGGCGGAATCGGGCCGACGTCCCCCAGCCCCGCCTCGGCGAGGATCGCTCCCGTCAGGGTCAGTTGCGGTGAGAAGCCGGACTTGACCTGTTTCGCCGACGGGATCTGGCCGGTCTTGAAGTCGAGCACCGCCGCCCCCGTGGCTGACAGCTCGATGCGGTCGGCCTTGGCGGTCAATTTGAAGGGTCCGGCCGGGGCGGGGATCAGCATCTCGACCTTCTCCTCAACCCGGATCTCGACGCCGCGGGCGCGGCGCTCGGCCTCCCAGGCGGACAGCCAGCGGGCGCAGTTGCGGGCCAGCGGCGTCTCGCGCGCCATGGCCGCGTCCTCGAAGCCGTGGTGGCCCAGCTCCTCCAGCAACAGGGTCTCCAGCTGGTCGGCGCAGTCGTCGGGCAGGGTCTCGGGCCAGGACAGGGTCAGCCGCTCGACCGCCTTGTGCACGGCGTTGCCCCGCGCCATCGCCTCGGCCGACTGGCCGGGGCGGTCCATCTGTCTCAGGTTCAGGACATAGCGGGCGTAGATGGCGTAAGGGTCGCGCACCCAGCGTTCGACGCCGGTGACCGGCAGTTCGCGCGGGCGGCGTTCGACGGGCGGCCGCGGTGCCGGACGGCGGGCGTAGTCGGGCGTGGAGCGGGCCGGGGCGTCCAGCGCCCGGGCCTGATCAAGCTGGATTGACGGCCGCTCCAGTTCGACCGGAGTGTCCTCGGCGTGGGCCCCGCGGGTCAGCATTTCCAGCCGCCAAAGCCAGCGCGACTTGACCGCCGGCTGACCGCCGCGGCGTTCGGAATGGACCAGTATGGCCTCGTCGGCGCAGGCGGCCTGGACGAAGTCCTGGGCGGTCTGGCCGAGACGCCGTTCGGGCGGCGGGAGGCTCAGGGCCTTGCGCATCGGCCGCGACAGGAAGGGGTCCGTCGGGGCGGCGTTGGGCCAGACGCCCTCCTCCAGCCCGGCGAGGATCATCCGGTCGGCGCGCACCAGCCGCGCCTCGATAGCCCCGAGAATGCGCAGGCGCGGCTGGTTGGCCCCGCCGGTGCGCACCGTCTCCTCGCCCAGCAGGGTGCGGACCAGTTCGGCGAAGTCGGCGCGCGAGACCGCGCCCAGCGAGGCTCCGCCCTCGATCAATCCCGCCAGAAGGGCGGCGGCGGCCTCGCCATCCGGCCCGGCCCAGACGTCGTGGCCCGCCAGGGCCTCGACCAGCCCGGTCAGGGCGCGGGCGGCGGCGTCCAGCGGCGCATCGGGGACGAAGGGCGCCCGGGCCGCGTCGGACAGCCGCTCCAGCCGGTCCAGCAGGGCGCGCGGGGCGGCGACCCGCTCGACCGCGCCCGCCGACCGCGGCCGGCCGTCGTCGCGCGGTTCGCCCGCCTTGAGCAGGGCGCGGCGGGCCCGGGCCCAGTCGCGCAGGCGCGGTCCGCGCAGGGCGTGTTCCTCCAGCGCCCTGATTGCCGTCGCCGGGTCCACGCCGTCGAGGTCGAGGCGGACCAGCGGGTGTTTGAGCAGTCCCAGCAGGGCGTGCGGGTCGAGCGGTTGATGGAGGAAGCGGGCGGCGAGGTCGACCAGCCGGCCCGCCAGCATGCGCGACAGCGGCTGGCCCGAAGAGCTGTCGGCGACCACGTTCCAGCGCTCCAGCCGCGCGGCGACGCGCCGGCCCAGCGCCAGGTCGGGGGTGACGAGGGCGCAGGTCTTGCCCGGCGTCTCCAGCGTCTCGCGCATCATCAGGGCGAGGGTGGCGGCGGCGTCCTCCTCGGCCCGGACCGTGATCACCGACAGCCCCTCCAGGCCTTGGGCGATCGGGTCGCCCGACTGACCCCTGAAGGCGTCGGCCCGCAGGTCGCGGATCAGGGCGCGCCAGTCGTCCGTGGCCTCGGCCGGCCGCAGGGCCTCATTGAGGAGCCGCTGCCGGGCGCGGCCGCGTGTCCCGGCGGCGGGATCGGACGCTGGCTCGAACCACGGCCGCACGGCCCCGCGCTCGATCTCGTGCCGGTTCAGCAGACGCCACAGGGCGTTCTGCGGATGCTGCTCATTGTCCCCCAGCTGGGACCAGACGCCGGCGGCGAGGTCGCGGTCGAGCCCTGGCAGGACGACGCAGCCCCGCGGCGCACGAGCGACGGCGGCGAGCACATCGGCGGCGGCCGGAGCGGTGCCGGTCGAGCCGGCGGCGATGACCGGTTGGGTCGGCGGCCGTTCGCTCCAGGCGTCGGCCAGCAGCCGCAGCAGCCGGGCGCGGCGCCACGCCGGATCGACCAGCCCCATCGCCGCCAGCCGCTTCGGCCAGGCCTCGACGGCGAGACCGAGGAAACGCGCCGACTCCTGCCAGTGCTCGGCCAGGTCGCCCTCGACCAGGGTCGCCACGCGCGCGAGGTCCTCGACCTCCTCCAGCTGGCAGGAGTCGAGAAAGCCGCCCAGGGCATCGGCCATCTCCAGCGCCCGGAGCGGGGCGAGGCCGGGACGAAAATCCTCGACGATCATCCGCGCCATCTCGAACCGGCGGGTCAGGGGGGCGATGGCCGGCGGCAGGTCGAGGCCCAGTTCGCCGGGCGCGAACGGCGGTTCGTCCTCCTCGAGGTCGCCCAGCGGCCGGACCTGCGGCAACAGCACCGGCCGGTCGCCGGACAGCGTCGTCAGGGCGCTGGTGAAGGCGCGGGCGGCGCGGCGGTTGGGCAGCAGGATGACGGCGTCGGACAGGGCCTCCGGCGGGTGTTCGCCGAGCCAGTCGAGCACCCCCGCGGCCAGATCCTCGAGGAACGGCCGCCGCGCCTCGATCGCGTACCAGCGGGGTCCTTGCGGCGCGAACGGGTCGAAGCGGGCGGTCACCCGGTCCCGGCCAGTCTCGATTGGGCCAGTCTCGCCTCGGCCTCGTCCCGCGCCAGCGGATCGCCGACGTGCATCCAGTCGCCGTCCAGCACGCAGCCGTACAGCCGCCCAGCGGCGGCGGACCGGCGCCAGTATCCGCTCAGCGAGAACGGCCCTTCCGGCCCGTCGGCGACATAGTCCGGGCGGCAGATGTGGACGCCCATATAGGCGAACGGGGCTTCGGGGGCGTCGCCGCGGAAGGTCAGGCGACCGTCTTCGCCGAGGAAGACATCGCCCGAGCCTTCGAAGCCGATCGAGCCCTCGCGTCGCGCCAGCAACAGGGCCGCATCCATGATTGACGGATTCCACAGGCGCGCGAGTTGATTCAGCGCTGAATTCCCCTCGCGGCCGCGGTCGGTCCAGACGCTGTCGATATTGGCTACGAACACCGGATCGGGGTCCAGCAGCGGCGCGGCCTTCTTCAGTCCGCCGCCGGTTTCCAGCAGTTCGTCCCGCTCGTCGGAAATGACGATGTCCGGCCCACGCCCGCGCGCGACCAGATGGCGCTCCAGCCGGTCGGCGAACCAGTGGACGTTGACCACCGCCCGCCCGACCCCGACCTCGGCCAGCCGGTCCAGCACGTGATCGATCAGCGGCCGGCCCGCCACCTCGACCAGCGCCTTGGGCCGGTCGTCGGTCAGCGGCCGCATTCGGGTGCCGAGGCCGGCGGCCAGCACCATGGCGGTCGTCGGCGCGCTCATCGGCGAAGCTCCGCCGGGACGTGGCGGTCGAACCACGTCTGGACCGCCTGTCCCACGAGCGGCAGATTGCGTTCGAGGTGGTCCCACATGCGGGGCATGAAAGCGCGGTAGCGGGGCTTGCCGTCCCGCACCACGAGCCGGGCGAAGACGCCCAGAATCCTCGCCTCGTTCAGGGCGGCGAGCGCGACGTAGGTCTGCATGAACGCCGCCCGGTCGATCGTCGGCCGCAGGCGGAAATAGTGGTCGAGCGCCTTGTCTTCCAGCACCGGCGACACGTCGCGCCGGGCGTCCTGCAGCAGGGAATGCAGGTCCCACGAGGGGTGCGCCCGCACCGCGTCCTGGAAATCAATCATGCCGACCCGCGCCGCGCCGGCCCGGTCCGGCAACCAGATCAGGTTCTCGGCGTGATAGTCCCGGTGCGCCACCACCGACGCGTGGCGCTCAGCGTACTGGACGATGGGCGTCCACGCGTCATCCCATTCGGCCAACGCCTCGTCGGAGAACTGCAGCCGTGGCTCCAGCTTCGGCATCCATTCGACGAACAGGTCCGCCCCGCCTTTCAGCGCCACGGCGTCATAGGTCTGCAGCGGCCAGTCCCCGGCCGCGCCCGCCAGCACCTCCGGCGTTCCGGCCTCGTGCAGGGCGGCGAGGGCCTCGACGGCGGCGAGATACAACAGTTCCTCGGCCTCGCCCGCCTCGATCACCCGGGCGAACAGGTCGTCGCCGAAATCCTCAAGCACGGCGAGGCCGGCGGCGGCGTCGATGGCGACGATCTCGGGCGCCGACAGGCCGAGCGAGCGCAGGTGGGCGGCGACCGCGGCGAAGGCCTCGATCCGCCCCGCCGACAGTCGGGCGGTGGCGTTCCAGCCCGAGGCCCGGCGCTGCTCGGGCGTCCACGACGGGTCGGCCGGCGGGCTCTCGGCCGAGGCCGCCTGATCCATCAGCATCAGCGTCGTGCCGGCGCGGGTCGTCAGCCGCTCATAACGCCGCGTCGAGGCATCGCCGGGCAGGGGGGCGCGGACGGCGTCGGCGAGGCCGGCCGACCGGAGGAAATCAAGACGCTGGTGTTCGCGGTCAGACATGGAGGTTCTTCAGCTTGCTCTCCCACCCCCCGGCGCCGGAGACGGTCGCCACCCGGCCAGAGCCGGCGGCCAGTTCGGCCAACACTACGGTGAGTCGGTCGGGGCCGAGCCAGACCGAGGGATCGTCGCCCAGCCGTTCGGGCCATTCGATTACGGCGCAGCCCTCGTCCAGCGCCTCGTCGAGGCCGATCTCGACCGCCTCTTCCGGGCGGGTCAGGCGATACAGGTCGAAATGGGCCACCGGCGGATCGCTCTGATAGAACTGGACCAGGGTGAAGGTCGGCGACGGCACGTCCTCGTCGGGCCGGGCCGAGAGCGCGAGGAGGGCCCGGATCAGGCCGCGCGCCAGGGTCGACTTGCCCATGCCCAGCGGCCCGTACAGCAGCACCGTCTCGCCCGGCGCCAGCAGCGGGGCGATCGCCGCGCCCAGCCGCGCCGTCGCGGCGGCGTCTTCCAGCGCCAGGGTCACGCCCGCCTCAGGCAAAATCCGCGTCCGGCTGGCTCGGCAGAACCCGTTCGGTGAAGGCCTTGAGGGCGTAGGTCGCGCGTCCGGCGTCGATATCGACGCGGCCCGGCGGAACCGGCTTGCCGACCTTGAGGAAATACCGCTGGCGCTTCTTGTTCAACAACTCGTGAAACAGGGTGATGTCGCGCAGCTCGGGCGAGATCCGGTTGAACCAGTGGAACAGCCGCGAGTGCGGCCCGGCCAGATGGATCGGTATGATCGGAGCGCCGTATTTGCGCGCCAGGGACGCCGCGGTCGGGGCCCATTCGGGATCGGTCACCGACCCGTCCTTCGCCACCCGCGCAAGCCGCCCGGCCGGGAACATCACCAGGCAGCGTTCGGCCTCGAACGCCGCCTTCGCCGCCTGCAGGGTGGCCCGGGTCTTGTCGCGCGTCCGCTTCTCGACCACCCATTCGACCGGGATGACCGCCTCGCCCAGCCGCGGCGAGACCCGCACGGCGTCGGCGTTGGCGAAGAAGACGGCGTCGCCGCGCCGCGCCCGGATGGCGTCGAAGACGGCGATGCCGTCGGCGATGCCGGTCGGATGGTTGGCGACGATGATGCAGCGCCCCGTCGCCGGAATCCGCTCCGGATTCATCGCCGCGACCTTCAGGTCCAGCAGGTCGCTGACATAGTCGAGCGCCTCGGCCCCGGACAGCGGCCTGACCGCATCGGCCATGCGCACGGCGTGATGATAGTTCAACAGCCGGTAGAGAAACGGCCGGACCAGCGGCCAGACCGGCGATCCGGTCAGGCGTGGCGCGCGCTCGGCGATCAGCACGTCGCAGATGTGCGGCCCCTCGTGGCGGGGGGCGGACGCTCCGGGCGAGGTCAGGGCGGTCGCGGTCATTGGCGCGGTTGTCGCCGGTTGCGGAGCGCTCCGCAAGCCGGGAGACAGGGGCCGGCATTGACGCGCGACCCGCGCGGCGCCACCCCTTCGCGCCATGAAATCCATGCAACGCCGAGGACACCCGCGTATGACGTCCGTGACCCGCCTCCTGATCGGCCTCAGCGCCGCCGCCCTGCTCGCCGGCGCCGCCCTGCCCGCCCTGGCGGATACGCCCGCCGCGTCCGCCCCCGCGACCGCCGCGCCGGCCCAGGCCGCCGAGCCCTTCACCTGGCAGGACATGATCCGCGCCAACCGCCTGGGCGATCCGCAGGTGTCGCCGGACGGCCGCTGGGTGGTCTATTCTGTGACCACCACCGATGTGGAGGCCAACCGTCGCTCCGGCTCGCTCTACATCCTCGATCTGCAGGCCGCGGACGGCGCGGGCCGGCGGCTGGCGATCAGCGAGGGCGGCGCCAACACCGCGCGCTGGGGCTCCGATGGCAAGCTGTATTTCCTGTCGGGCCGTTCGGGCTCGAGTCAGGTCTGGCGCGCCGCCGCCGACGGGACCGGGCCGGTGCAGGTCACCGACCTGCCGGTCGACGTCAACGCCTACCGGCTAAGCCGCGACGCCGGCAAGGTGGTCGTCTCACTGGCGGTCTTCCCGTCCTGCGCCGACCTCGCCTGCACTGTCGACCGCCGGAAGGCCGAAGCCGATCGCAAGAGCACCGGCCAGGTCTATGACCGGATGTTCGTGCGCCACTGGGATACGTGGAACGACGGGACCCAGAACCATCTGTTCGTCGTCAACACGGACGGCTCGGGCAAACCGGTCTGGGTGACGAAGGGCTTCGACGGCGACACGCCCTCCAAGCCGTTTGGCGACGAGAGCGAATTCACCTTCACGCCCGAAGGCGACGCCGTGGTCTTCTCGGCCCGGCTGGCCGGCCAGAGCGAACCGTGGAGCACCAATTTCGACCTCTGGCGCAGCAACGGCCTGAGCGGCGACGGCACGTTCGAGAATCTGACCGACGACAATGACGCCTGGGATACCGGCCCGGTGTTCTCGCCAGACGGCCGCACCCTGGCCTACCGCGCCATGGCCCGGCCGGGCTTCGAGGCCGACAAATACGCCATCTTTCTGCGCGACGTGGCGTCTGGCCGGGTGCGCCAGATCGCCGCCAACTGGGACCGCTCGGCCGACAGCCTGCAGTGGTCGGCCGACGGCGCCACCCTCTACACCACGGCCGGCGACGTCGGTCAGACGCGGCTGTTCGCCATCGGCGTGACCAGCGGCTCGGTCGTGCCGATCACCGGCGAGGGCCATGTCTCGGCCTTCCAGCAGACCCCGTCCGGCTTCGTCTTCGCCCAGGACAGCCTGACCCGGCCCAGCGAGCTGTTCGTCAAGACCTTCCGCGGACGCGAAATGCCGCGCCGCATCACCGATGTGAACCCGCAGCTGGACGACAAGGCCTTCGGCGAGGCCGAGCAGTTCAACTTCCCGGGTTGGAACGGCGAGACGGTGCACGGCTACGTCATCAAGCCGGCGAACCATGTCGAGGGCCGAAAATATCCGGTCGCCTTCCTGATCCACGGCGGGCCGCAGGGCTCGTTCGGCAACAGCTGGTCGTACCGCTGGAACCCCTCGACCTACGCCGGGGCCGGCTATGCGGTGGTGATGATCGATTTCCACGGCTCGACCGGCTACGGCCAAGCCTTCACCGACTCGATCAGCCGGCACTGGGGCGATCGCCCGCTGGAGGATCTGCAGAAGGGCTGGGCCGCCGCGCAGCAGCGCTACAGCTTCCTCGACGGTGACAAGGCCTGCGCCCTCGGCGCCTCGTACGGCGGCTATATGATCAACTGGATCGCTGGCGCCTGGGCCGGCGAGTTCGACTGCCTCGTCAACCACGACGGCGTCTTCGACACCTTCGGCATGGGTTATTCGACCGAGGAGCTGTGGTTCACCGAATGGGAATATGGCGGCACGCCGTGGGAGAACCCGCGCGGCTACCAGGAATTCAACCCCGCCAACCACGTGCAAAACTGGCGCGACCCGATGCTGGTGATCCAGGGCGATCTCGATTTCCGCATCCCGACGGCCCAGAGCCTGTCCACTTTCACCGCCTTGCAGCGGCGCGGGATCGAGAGCCGGCTGGTGGTCTTCCCGGACGAGAACCACTGGGTGCTGAAGCCGGCCAACAGCGCGCAGTGGCATACCGAGGTGTTCGGCTGGCTCGACAAACAGCTGAAGCCGGTCGACTGATCACGTCATACTGACACGAAGGCGCGCTCCCGGGACCGGGAGCGCGCCTTTTTCGTTCCGGCCCGTTGTCAGGCCTTCGGATCAGGACTGCGGCGCGGCTGGCGCCCGGGATTGTTGGCGGCTCGCGTCGCGCAACTTGCCGTGCTCGACCTCGGTCATGCAGCGCGGGGCGCTCCAGGCCGGTTCGGACGGACGCACGCCTACGGCTTCGCGCGCGGTGATGAAGACCGGCGTGGCGCCGTATTCGCGTGCAAAGGCGCGGCGGCTGGCGGCGTCGCTGTCACAGATGAGCACGGCGCGGGCCGACCGCTGGTCGGGCGCCGGGCTTCGCGCCTGGCCGGGCGACTGGGCCACGGCGGCGGTTGAGACGGCCATGCCGGCCATCAGGGCGGCGGCGACAAGGGGACGGCGGGTACGCATTCGAACCTCCATTGCCCGAAATATGTTCAGGGCGCGGAGCGAATAATGCGCGCCTTCCCGACAATGTAAAGATTATACGACAGATCGAAGTATGAAATTTTACAAACGGGCCGTGACGCTTGTTTTGAGCCTTCCCCGTTCTCGCGCGTTGTCACGGCTCGACGGAGAGCGCCGGCTTGTCCAACCCTTTGAAAGATCATCGTCATTGGCTGGTCGTGCGCGAGCGCGCCCTGGTCCCGGCCGGCGCGCGCATGCGCGGCTGGCGCGACTGGGTCGTGGCCAATGATCCCGTCTACGCCGCCGCGCGCCGACCGGGGCTGCCGGAAAAGGTCGCCGCCTCGGTCACCCTGCTGCTGGTCGCCGCGGTGGTGCTGTTCCTGATCCTGTTCGACTGGAACATGCTGCGCGGACCAATCGGCCGCTGGGCCTCGGCCGAATACGACCGGGAAATTCAGCTCAACGGCGATCTCGACGTCAATCTGTTCAGCTGGACGCCGTCGGCCCATGTCCGCGGCCTGCGGATCGGCGGCCCCGACTGGGCGCGGGAGCAGGACACGCTGACGGTCGAAAGCCTGCGCGCCGCCGTGCGACTCGGCCCCTTGCTGGCCGGTCAGGTGGAAATGCCGTTGCTGGCCATCACCCGCCCGCGCGCCGTGCTGATCTCGACCGAAGACGGGCGGCAGAGCTGGCAGCTCAATCCGGACAAGCCCGACACGGGGCCGATGAAAATTCCGCCGATCAACCGGCTGCTGATCGAGGACGGCCGACTGTCCTTCGACGAGCAGGGTCGCGGCATCAAGCTGGAGGCCACGATCAACGCCCGGGAGGGCTCGGACGAACGCGCCGGCTTCCATCTGGACGGCGAGGGCACGGTCAATGGCACGCCCCTGACCGTCGAGGTCCGCGGCGGCCCCTTCATCAACATCCGCCGCAACCGGCCCTATGAATTCCATGGCGAGATCGCCGGCGTCGGTTCGCGGCTGATCGCCGACGGCTCGATCACCCGCCCGTTCGACCTCGGACATTTCAACGCCGATCTGAAGTTGCAGGGACGCGACCTGGCCGACATCTATCTGCTGACCGGCATAGCCACGCCCAACACCCCGCCCTACCAGCTGGCCGGGAAGCTGACGCGGGACGAGGCCAAATACACCTTCGCCGATTTCGACGGCCGCGTCGGATCGTCCGACCTGTCCGGCGACATGGTGGTGGACCGGGTCGACGACCGGCTCCGGGTCGACGCCGAACTCAGCTCGCGCCAGCTCGACATCGACGATCTGATGGCGGTGCTGGGCGCCGAGCCGCGGATTGTCTCTGGCGACACGGTGGTCACCTCGGGCGCGCCCGGCCGATTGTTGCCCGATGCCCCGCTCGACGTCGACCGCCTGCGGGTGATGGACGGCACGCTGCGCTACCGGGCGGCGCGTGTGAAGCGCAACGACCTCGACGTCAGGAAGGTCGACATCGGCGCTGACCTCAAGACTGGCATTCTCAACCTCGACCCGGTGGCCTTCACCTTCAACCGCGGCGAGCTCAACGGCACGGCGAAGATCAACGCCACCCGCGACCGGCCCTACAGCGCCATCGACTTCCGCCTGCGCGGCTATCCGCTGGAATCGATCATCCCCGCCCGCGACGGCGTGGCGACGGTGACGGGCGCGGCCCTGGGCCGGGCGCGGCTTGAGGGGCCCGGGGCCTCGGTCCACGACTTCGCCGCCAGTTCAAAGGGCACGCTCAGCCTCGTCGTGCCCCAGGGCCGGATGCGCGCCGCCTTCGCCGAACTGATGGGGGTCAATGTCACGGCCGGCCTGTCCAAACTGCTCAGCGATGACGATTCGACCGCCGAGATCCGCTGCGCCGTGGCCGATTTCACGGTCAGCGGCGGCACGGCGACCGCGCGAACCTTCGTCATCGACACCACCCCGGTGCTCGCCTCGGGCAGCGGCACGATCGATCTCGGCGGCGAGACCCTGAACCTGCGCATCGACGGCGAGACCAAGGAGGCCCGGCTGGTCCGCCTTTGGGCGCCGATCACCGTGCAGGGGCCGCTGACCGGTCCGCAGGTCGATGTCGACCGCGGCGCGGTGCTGGCCCAGGCCGGCGCCGGCGGGCTGCTGGCGGCCTTGGTCAACCCCTTCGCGGCCCTCGTCGCCTTCGTCGATCCGGGTCTGGCCGAAGACGCGAACTGCGGCGCCCTGATCTCCTCGGCGCGATGATTGGGCCAGGCCGCCCGTTCGTGCGTATTCTACGTCATGACCCGTAGAGGACTTCTCGCCCCCGCCGCGGCCGTGCTGGCCGCCGCCTGTTCGCCGCTCGGCGCCCTGAACGCCCTCGGCCCGCGCGACAGCGGCGTCCGCCGCCTCGCCACGGGCGTGGCCTATGGCGACGACCCGCGCCAGCGCATGGACATCCTCGCGCCGACACGGACGCCGGACCGGCCCTGGCCGGTGCTGGTCTTCTTCTACGGCGGCGGCTGGGACTCCGGCGAGCGCGGCCAGTATCGCTGGGCCGCCCATGCCCTCGCGGCGCGCGGCTTCGTGGTCGCCATGCCCGACTATCGCATCGTGCCGACCGTCCGTTTTCCCGCCTTCATCGAGGACGCGGCGGCGGCGACCGCCCGCGCGGGACAGCTGGCCGGCGAATATGGCGGCGATCCGCACCGGCTGGGCGTCGTCGGCCATTCGGCCGGGGCCCATCTGGCGATGATGATCGCCCTCGACCGGCGCTACATGGCCGCCGCCGGGGCCCCGGCGCTGATCCGGGCGGCGGCGGGGCTGGCCGGACCCTATGACTTCCTGCCGCTGGACGTCGCCTCCTCGATCAACGCCTTCGGCCGGGCCCCGGACCCGACCCTGACCCAGCCGGTCACCTTCGTCCGTCCCGACGCCCCGCCGCTGTGGCTGGGCCATGGAACCGACGACCAGGTGGTCCACGCCGAGGACACCACCATCCTGTGCCAGCGGATGACCGCGGCCGGCGGCCGCTGCGAGGCCAAACTCTACCCCGGCCTCGACCACGCCGATCTGATCGCGACCTTCTCCCCCCTGTTCCGCAAGAAGGCGCCCGTGCTTCAGGACGTGACCGCCTTCCTGCAGCGCGAACTGGCCTGACCCGGGTCAGGCCCCGCCCCAAAAGCCTCGCGCCCCAAGCCTCGCCATTGTCATCATCTTCCGTTATCGGAGGCCATGACAGACACGAACACATCGGCCCTCAGCGGCCCCGAGGCGCTGGACCGCCTCCAGACCCTCTACGACGAAGCCGTCAGCAACCTGCGCGAAGCGGTGCGGACCTTTCTCGCCACCGGCGAGCGGCCGGACGCCGCGGCCCGCGCCCGCGGCCTGTTCTCCTATCCCCGGCTGCGCGTCAGCTGGTTCGGCGAGCGCCCCGCCACCATGGCCAGCCGCGCCTACGCCCGCCTGTCGCGGCCCGGCGTCTATTCCACCACCATCACCCGCCCCGACCTGTTCCGCCCCTATCTGGCCGAGCAGCTGGGCCTGCTGGAAGCCGACTACGGCGCCACCTTCGACGTCGGCCCGTCGGAGCAGGAGATTCCCTTCCCCTATGTACTGGACGGCTCGGACGTGGCCCTCGACCGCAGCCAGACCGCGGCCGTGGCGCGCTATTTCCCGACCACCGACCTGGCCCATATCGGCGACGAGATCTCGGACGGCCTGTTCAATCTGGGGGAGGATTTCCCCCTGTCCCAGTTCGACGGCCTGCGCACCGACTTCTCCCTCGCCCGGCTGCGCCACTACACCGGCACCCCGGTCGAGGATGTGCAGAGCTACATCCTGTTCACCAACTACAACCGCTACGTCGACGAATTCGTGCGCTGGGCCTGCGAACAGCTGGCCGATCCGGACAGCCCGTATGAGACCCTGTCCTGCGCCGGCGGGGTGATCATCACCCGCGACACGCCCAATCCCGAACAGGCGGTGATGGATGCGGCGTGGAAGAAGCATCAGATGCCGGCCTACCACCTGACCGCCCCGGGCTGGAACGGCATCACCCTGGTCAACATCGGCGTCGGCCCGTCCAACGCCAAGACCATCTGCGACCACCTGGCGGTCACGCGTCCCCACGCCTGGATGATGATCGGTCACTGCGGCGGCCTGCGCGACAGCCAGATCATCGGCGACTATGTCCTGGCCCACGCCTATCTGCGCGACGACCATGTGCTGGACGCGGTGCTGCCGCCCGACATCCCGATCCCGTCGATCGCCGAGGTCCAGCGCGCCCTCTATGACGCCGCCAAAATGGTCTCCGGCGCCCCCGGCGAGGAGGTCAAGCGGCGCCTGCGCACCGGCACGGTGGTCACCACCGACGACCGCAATTGGGAGCTGCGCTATTCGAAGTCGGCCCAGCGCTTCAACCAGAGCCGGGCCGTGGCCATCGACATGGAAAGCGCCACCATCGCCGCCCAGGGCTACCGCTTCCGCGTGCCCTACGGCACCCTGCTGTGCGTCTCGGACCGGCCGCTACACGGCGAGATCAAGCTGCCGGGCCAGGCCAACCGCTTCTACGAGGGATCGATCTCGGAGCATCTGCAGATCGGCATCCAGGCCGTCGACCTGCTTCGCGCCGAGGGTAGCCGCCTGCATTCGCGCAAGCTGCGCGCCTTCGACGAGCCGCCGTTCCGGTAGGGGGCCGCCTTCTCCCTCCCCCTTGTGGGGAGGGTGGTCGCGAAGCGACCGGGTGGGGAATTGTCCAGACGCACCCCACCCTGTCGTCGCGACGCGCCGACATCCCTCCCCATGAAGGGGAGGGAGACCGTTCGCCCTACTTCTTCAGCCGCTTCGCATTGGCCACGGCGGTGGCGTGGATCGGCCGCAGGGCGTCGGCCTGGCCCTTCAGAAGTTCGCTGTTGAGGGTCAGCATCTGGCTGGCCGCCCGGCTCCACCACCCGAGGGCGTAGCTGTATTGCGCCTGCATCGCCGCCCCCGGCGTGGCGGCCGAGGCCACGGCCGTGGCCGCCTTGGCAACCAGATCGGCCTCGGTCATCAGGCTGGAGCCGACCCGGCCGCCGATATCGCCGAAGGTGCGCGTCAAGGCGGCGGCCGAGGCCGACAGGGCCTCGGTCTTCTCCGAGCTCATCAGCGAGAGTTCCTTCAGGTCGATCTTGCGCGGATCGGTCAGGCCGGCGGCCATGATCTCCATCCGGGCGGTGATCACATCGCCGGCGGCCTGCAGCATCTCCCCGCTGGACCGGGCCGTGCGGGCGGCGCGGGCCCCGTCGCTGTTGAGGCGGCGGCCGGTCTTGAGGGCTTCATCGAACTGGGTCATGCGCCGAGCCTTGGGCGGTAATCGCGGCTACGGCAAGACCTCGTTCGCGAAGTCGGCGACGTCCTTCAACAGCGCCGGCACGGCCGCGTCGATGATCTCCTG
The DNA here is from genome assembly GCF_046295595.1 of Brevundimonas sp. Classification (GTDB taxonomy): domain Bacteria; phylum Pseudomonadota; class Alphaproteobacteria; order Caulobacterales; family Caulobacteraceae; genus Brevundimonas. The sequence continues at coordinate 19,202 of NZ_JBKBMX010000016.1, forward strand.
ACCCTTCTCCGGACTGGCCAGCAGCGGGTCGGAGCCGATCCGCCCGTCGGGGAAGCGGGCGCGATAGTCGAGCGCGTCACGGATCGGCCCGACCGGCGCGATCTTCGGGTCGAGGGCGGCGGTCTTGATCCGCTCGGGATAGGCGGCCTGGGTCACGGCGATCTCCGACGGGGTGGCGTGCATGCCGTGGCCGACCGGGAACAGGCGGTTGCACAGCCCCATGACGCCGGGCAGGTCCCACCAGTTGCGCAGCTTCAGCACGAAGGGCGGCTGCTCTTCGACGAAGCTCCACTCCGCATAGATCTCGGCGAAGGTCGCCTCGATGGTGGCGACATTGCCGCCGTGGCCGTTGAGGAAATAGATCCGCTCGAAACCATGCCGGTTCAGCGACGACACCCAGTCGGTGATCGCCGCCATGAAGGTGGTCGGCCGCAGGCTGATGGTGCCGGCGAAGGCGAGGTGATGCTGGGCCATGCCGATGTTGAAGGTCGGGGCCACGACCAGCTGTTCGTCGCTCTTCTCGGCCGCGTGGGCGATGATCTCGGGACACAGCCAGTCGGTGCCCAGCAGGCCGGTCGGCCCGTGCTGCTCGTTCGAGCCGATCGGAACCACCACCGTCTTGACGGTCTTCAGCCGCGCGTCGATCTCGGGCCAGGACGACAGGTGGATCAGCATGGGGGCGCTCCGCAGCAGGACGCCGCGTCCTTAGACCGGTCATGTCCCACCCGCCAAGCCTCGCCGTCTGGCGGCCGCCCTTCGCTGCGCCGAAACAGGCATCATCCCCGCGCCGCCGTCTTCCGTCGATGTCGCCGTGATCGGCCCGGGCGCCGCCGGGATCGCGGCCGCGCGGCAGCCTCGCTGGGACTCGACCCGGCGAAGGATGACTAGGACTATCTAAAGGTCCTTCGGCTCAGATGCGCTGAAGACCGGGGGGCGGATCATGTTCAGGCTTGGGATACCGTTCACCTTGCTGTCCGTCCTGGCGTTGACGGGATGCGGCGGCGAAACGGCGGGACCCGTCCAGCCCGGCGAATGGGAGATCACGAGCACGACCGGTGCGCCGAACGGAGGCCGGATCAATCGATCCGTCACGAAGCGCTGCCTCCGCTCGAGGCAGGACGACCCGACCCGCGAGATCGTGCTTGAGCTGATCGCGCGCGACAGCTGCGAGGCCGACAGGATCGTCATCGCTGACGGTCAGATCAGCGGCGCGCTGCAATGCCCCGAGTACTACAGCTTTTCCGCCCACGAAGAGCCGGTCGCCGGGCGCTATGCCGTTACCACCGTCGGCCTGACCGTCGACATGCCGCTCTTCGGGCACATCCTGCGGCACGAGGTGAAGGCGAAGCGGATCGGCAAATGCTGATCGCCGGCGGTCGGCGGACTTGACCGTCGCGTCCGAAACCTGACCTTGGCCCGACCACACTCCATGGCCAGACCCAAGTCCCCGAAAGCCGCCTCCAAACGCCCCGCCGTGATGACCGGGGCCATGGTGCCCGTGCTCGGCTGGCCGCCCGACGAGGACCGGGTCGAGGCCATCTTCGATCGGCTGGCCCGGACCATGCCTGAGCCGAAGACCGAGCTGAATTTCTCCAGCCCCTATACGCTGGTCGTCGCGGTCGCCCTGTCGGCCCAGGCCACCGACGTCTCGGTCAACAAGGCCACCGACCGGCTGTTCGCCGTCGCCGACACCCCGGCGAAGATGCTGGCGCTGGGCGAGGAGGGGCTAGTCCCCTACATCGCCTCGATCGGCCTGTATCGCGGCAAGGCCCGCAATGTGATCGCCCTGAGCCGCATCGTGCTGGAGCAGCATGGCGGCGAGGTGCCGCTGAACCGCGACGCGCTGCAAGCCCTGCCCGGCGTCGGCCGCAAGACCGCCAGCGTGGTGCTGAACGAACTGGGGATCGAGCCGGCCATCGCCGTCGACACCCATGTCTTCCGCGTCTCGCACCGGCTCGGCCTCGCCAACGCCGGCACGCCCGACAAGGTCGAGGCCCAGCTGCACCGGATCGTCCCGGAGGCCTGGCTGCCCAAGGCGCACCACTGGTTGATCCTGCACGGCCGCTACACCTGCACCGCCCGCCGGCCCAAATGCTCGGCCTGCGTGATCAGCGACCTGTGCCCTTCGCGCGCGGGCCTGCGGGCGCTGGGCGAGGCCGGTTAATTCCTTCTCCCGATGGGAGAAGGTGGCGGGGCGAAGCCCCGTCGGATGAGGGTCGGCTGTTTCAGTCGGCGCAAGCCGCCGCCCGGTGCTGACAATCCGCCCTCAGCCTCCACAATCTTTCGGCCTATCCCGTTGAAATTCCTGACCCTGACCGCGCCCCCAGCGTCCAGTACCCGCCGCAGGGGCGGGCCGGCATACACTGCGTCCCGGTGCGAGGAGGGAAGGCGAAATCTCCGAAGTGTCCGAAAGTGTCCCACGAATTTTCGCCGACCACCGGACACTTTTCCGGCGATCAGAGCCGCGCCTTCACCGCCTCCGCGAAGCGCCGCCCGCCCTCGGGTGCCGAGTCGAGATAGAAATCCGGCTCGATCAGCTCGGCCTCCATCAGCAGCCACTCGCCGTCCGCGCCCCGGGCCATGTCGATGCGGGCGTACAACAGGTCCTCGTCGATGGCGGCGAGGGTCTTTTGCGCCAGCGCCAGGGCGGCCGGCGGCGGTTCGGGCAGCAGGACGTACTGGCCGCCGAACTGGACCTGGATGCGGAAATCACCGGCGACCGGCCGCTTGTTGACGACGTGGCTGAGCCGGCCGCCGAACCACAGCAGGGAAGTCTCCCCGTCGGTCTCGATCGACGGCAGATAGGGCTGGATCATCGCCGGGCCCTCGGGGGGGCCGGCCAGCGCCTCGCCGCGCGACAGCCGCAGCGTCTTCCACGCCCCGCCGGACACCCGCGGCTTGACGACGATCACATCGGTCCCAAACCGGTCGAAGGCGGCGTCGACGTCGGCCTGGGTGACGCCCTCGACCCAGACGGTCTCGGGGAGGGCCACGCCGTGGTCGGCCAGCCGGCCGAGATAGGATTTGTCGGAATTCCACGCGATCACTTCGGCCGGATTGAGCATCCGCATCCGGGCCTCGGCCCATGTGGCGCAGGCCCGCATCCATCGCTCATGGTCGCGGTGATAGCCCCAGACGATCAGCGGCAGGACCAGCGGATAGCCGGTCAGGCCCGAGGCGTCCTCGACATGATCGGTCCATGGCGTCGGCTCGGCGGTGATCCCCACGCCGGCCAGCGCCCCGGCCAGCCGCTCCAGCACGCCCGGCCACTGGCTGGCGTAGGAAGGGTCGGCGGGGTCGGGAGTCAGGACCGCGACTCGGCTCACGGCGTCGGCTCCAGCCCCGAGCAGTCGCCGCCGAGGGTCTGCGACCCTTGCGCGGCGCGGTAGGCCAGTTCGCGATGATCCGCCTTGCCGATCAGATATTTGATGGGTGGGCCCTCGCCGGGGGCCGCCTCGACCACCCAGGCCTCGACCGCGCCCGAAGGGGTTTCGACGGTTTCGGAACCGGTCACCCGGACCGAGAATCGGCCGAAGCCCTTGTCGTACTGCCAGTACGGCAGGCTGAACGTCGCGCCGTCGGCCAGCGGCAGGGCGGCGAAGGTCAGGCCGAACAGATTGCCTTCCCACACCGGGCCCTCGACCGGCACGTCGATCGGCGTGACGGCGCCCCCCTCTTCGGTTCGCTCGCCGGTGATGCGGTCCGCGCCATAGGCGGCGCGCACATGCACCTCGCCCTTGCGACGGTTCGTCAGCGAAATCGGCCGCAGGGTCGCGGCGTCGAGCACGAACTCGTCGCGCATGTCGAAGGCGCCGCCGTTGACCGACTGGTGCACGACGATGTCCAGCACCGGCCGACCGTCCCGCGTCGTCCGCGCGACGCTTTGCCAGGTGACCCCGATCGGACGGGTGACCTCGCCGCGCGTCATGCTCAGGGTGTAACAGGTTCCCCCTTCCGCCAGTCGCGTCCCGTCGGGGACGGCGGCCGGGTCCTGCAACAGGGCGGGGGCGAGGGCGAACAGAAGGCTCAGCATGGCGGTCTCCAGCGCGGCGGTCCGTCCATCTGCTCCCGCCCGGCGCGTCGCTCAAGTGAACCTTCCGCAAGGTTGCCGCCGGGGTCCTGCCGCACTGGTCTTCGCGGCCCCCGCCCGCTATGGCCACGCCCATGACCCAGAACCCCACCTATGACGTCTGCGCCGTCGGCAACGCCATCGTCGACGTCCTCGCCCCGTGCGATCCCTCGTTCCTCGAGGCCGAAGGCCTGACCGCCGGCTCGATGCAGCTGGTCGACGCCGACCGCAGCGCCGCCCTCTATGCGGCGATGCAGGCCGGGGTCGAGGCCTCGGGCGGCTCGGCCGGCAATACGGTCGCCGGCGTCGGGTCGTTCGGCGGCCGCGCGGCCTATATCGGCAAGGTCGCCGACGACCAGCTGGGCGGGGTCTTCACCCACGACATCCGCGCCGTCGGGGTCCATTTCGAGACCCCGCCGCTGGCCGACGGCGCCGCCTCGGGCCTCGCCACCGGCGTCTGCATGATCAACGTCACCCCCGACGGCCAGCGCACCATGTGCACCTTCCTCGGCGCCGCCAACCAGCTGTCGGTCGCCGACATTGACGCCGATCTGATCGGGGCCTCGGCCATCGTCTATCTGGAGGGCTATCTGTTCGATCCGGCCCCGGCCCGCGCCGCCTTCGAGGCCGCCGCCGCCGCCGCCCACGCCGCCGGGCGCAAGGTCGCCATCACCTTGTCGGACAGTTTCGTGGTGCACCGCTGGCGGGCCGAACTGCTGGCCTTCATCGAGGCCTCGGCCGACATCGTCCTCGCCAACGAGGCCGAGCTCGCCGCCCTGTTCGAGACCGAAGACTTTGACGCCGCCGCCGCCCATCTGGGCCGCATTGTCGACATCGCCGCCGTCACCCGCGGCGCCGCCGGCTCGGTGGTGTTCGGCAAGGGGGGCGCCGAACGCGTCGAGGTCGCCGCCTGCCCGGTCGAAAAGGTGGTCGACACCACCGGCGCCGGCGACCAGTACGCCGCCGGCTTCCTGCTCGGCCTCGCCCGCGGCCTGCCGCTGGAGGACGCCGGCAAGCTCGGCTCGCTGGCGGCGGCCGAGGTCATCGCCCACTGGGGCCCGCGCCCGATGACATCGCTGGAGGTGTTGGCGAAAGAGGCGGGGCTGCGCCTCTAGAGCCGCCGGATCGTGACATACAGGGCACCGTCGCCGCCGTGATGGCGGGCGGCCGCGGCGAAGCCCGAGACCACGCCGCGCAGGGCCGGGGCCTGCAGCCATTCATGCACCGAGGCGCGGATCACGCCGCTGCCGCCGCGCCGCCCCTGACCGGTGATCACCAGCACCGAGCGATAGCCGCGCGCCTGGGCTCCGATCAGGAAGGCGGTCAGGGCGTCCTGGGCCTGGAAGCGGCCATAGCCGTGCAGGTCGATCCGCGCCTCGATCGGATCGCGCTCGCGCGACAGCCGGCGCTGCCGGCGCGGCTCCAGCGCCTCGGGATGGCCGCGCGGGCGGGCCGGGGCGGCGACGGGCGGGGTGTAGTGGACCGGGACGCTCCGCGCCTTCACCGGCCCCTTCGGCAGGGGCGCGGCCGGGGGATCGGTCACGCCGGCCCCCGGAATGATGCGGACGGCCTTCTTCGGTTTAGCCGGCGTCACCGAGCCCGCGACCCGCGCCCAGATGCGGCGGTCCTCGGGGCTCAGGTCGTCGCGCCGGCTCATGTCGCGCCGGCGGCGGTCCCGTCGGCGTCCTCGTCGGCGCCGGCGTCCTGCGGGCCCGGCGTCTGCACCAGCAGGTCGCCCGGCTGGCAGTTCAGCTCGCGGCACAGGGCGTCCAGGGTGGTGAAGCGGATGGCGCGCGCCTTGCCGGTCTTGAGGATCGACAGATTGGCCAAGGTGACGCCGACGCGGTCGGCCAGCTCGGTCAGCGACATGCGCCGTTCGAGCAGGATGCGGTCAAGCTGTACGCGGATGGCCATGGGTGTTCCTACCCGCCGCGCGGGGTGTCGAAAAGGGTGGGATCTGGTGAGCGCGCGGCCATCAGACGGTCAACTCGGATTCGCGACGCAGCCGCGCGCCCTCGCGGAAGACCTCGGCGATGACGACGATGATAATGACCGCGAACGAGGGGGTGATCAGGTCGAACAGGCTGGGCTCCGGCATGGCCCCGCGCACGAAGCGGGCGACGAGGAACTGGCCGGCCCAGACGCCGAGCGTGACCGAGGCGAAGGCGGCGCCGATCTGGTGCAGCCGGCGGACGTTCAATGGATGGAAGGGATCGCCGACGCGCAGGGTCGCGACGATGCGGATCAGCAGCCGGAAGATCAGCGCCGAAATGGCGAGATAGGCGAAGGCCGCGGTGGCCACGAGCAGCACATAGGCCCACGGCAGGGAGAACTGGATGGCGTCCGCGCCCTCGCCGGCGGTCAGCATGGCGTCGGGCGACAGCAGCTTCAGACCGATCACGGCGGCGGGGATCAGCAGGGCGCCGATGGTCAGGACCCAGAAGGCGACGGCGCAGGCGGTGCCGGCCACGCTCGAGATCGAGACCAGATTCAGACGGGGAAGGGAGGGCGCGCGGATCCCGAGCGAGGGCGTCTTCGGGAATCGCATGAGGGCCTCGTTCAGGCCGGAGGTCCAGGCGCGACTGCCGCGCGGGGTCCGGCGAACCCACGCGCGGTCTTATTCATCGCGTTTGTCATGCGGATCGTCAAAGCTCCGGTGAGACATTCTGTTGGCCGGGTCGCCTCGGCGACCGTAGGCCAGGGCTGTATCACAGGGCTTGGACGAGCGTGGTGACCAGGGCGGTCGGCAGGGCGGCGAGCAGGAAGGCGTTAAGGATGCCGTGGCCGACCTTTTCGAGGAAGTAGGAAGCGTTCATGGTGTTCATTATCGTTCTCTCTTGATCCTGAGTGAGGGCCTTTTTGCCCCTTGTTCGTTGTACCGCTGCATCGATCTTGCCGGTCTGGCGCGTATCGGGGAACGTTGCGACCTCCGTTCTTGAGATAATAGATAGACCGTGCGTTGCGGTAAGTCATGTTACATATCGTTTAACGATATTAAACTTTGGCAATAGATCATTACAGGGCGCGTGATCGGTATGAAGCTGAGACTTATCAAGGGGATGCGGCTGCTGGCGGCGACCCATAATCCGGGCAAGGTGCCGGAAATCGAGGCCCTGCTGGGCGGACATTACGTGGTGGTCACGGCGGCCGCGCTCGGTCTGCCCGAGCCGGAGGAGACCGAGACCACCTTCGTCGGCAACGCCCTGCTCAAGGCGCGGCATGCGGCCGACCGGTCGGGGGAGGTCGCCCTCGCCGACGACTCCGGCCTGTCGGTGGCGGCGTTGGACGGCGCGCCCGGCATATTTTCCGCCCGCTGGGCCGGGCCGGAGAAGGATTTCGCCCTCGCCATGCGCAAGGTCGAGGAACGTTTGGAGGAGATCGGCTCGGACGATCGCCGGGCGTGGTTCACCTCCGCCCTGGCGGTGGCCTGGCCGGACGGGCCGGCGGTGGTGGTCGAGGGCCGGGTCGAGGGCCGGCTGACCTTCCCGCCTCGGGGCGACCGCGGTTTCGGCTACGACCCGATCTTCATCCCCGACGGCTATGACCAGACCTTCGGCGAACTGGATCCGAAGCTGAAGGATTCGATCAGCCACCGCGCCCGGGCGTTCGAAAAGCTCAAGGCGGCGCTGATTGACTGACCCGGTCCCCGATCCCGGGACGGACGTCGCCCTCTACGTCCACTGGCCCTATTGCGCCCGGATCTGCCCCTATTGCGACTTCAACGTCGTGCGCGACCGGGGGCGGGGCCAGGAGCAGGCGGCGCTGGTCGAGGCAATCCTCCGGGACATGGAGGCGCAGGCGGCGCTGACGGGGCCCCGTCGGCTGGCGTCGATCTTCTTCGGCGGCGGCACCCCGTCGCTGATGGCTCCCGGGGCGGTGGCGGCGGTGATCGAGCGGGCGCACGCCCTGTTCCCGGTCGCCGGTCCGGTAGAGATTTCGCTCGAGGCAAACCCCACCGACGCCGAGGCCGACCGGTTCGCGGCCCTCGCCGCCGCCGGGGTCAACCGGCTGTCGATGGGGGTGCAAGCGCTCGACGATGCGGCGCTGGCCTTCCTCGGTCGCAACCATTCGGCGGACGAGGCGCGCCGGGCCGTCTCCGTGGCGGGTCGGGCGTTCGGCCGCCTGTCGATCGACCTGATCTACGCCCGCCCGGGCCAGACGGTCCGGGGCTGGACCGCCGAGCTGACCGAGGCGCTGGAGCTCGGCTTCGAGCACATCTCGCCCTATCAGCTGACCATAGAGCCGGCGACCGCCTTCGGCCGGGCCGTGGCGCGGGGCGTCTGGACGCCGCCCGACGAAGACGCCGGCGCCGCCCTGTACGAGACCACCCAGGCGGTGCTCGAGACGGCGGGGTTTGAGGCCTATGAAGTGTCCAACCACGCCCGGGGCGTGGCGGCGCGGTCGACCCACAACCTCCATGTCTGGCGCGGCGACGACTATGTCGGCGTCGGCCCGGGCGCGCATGGGCGCCTGACGCTGGAAGGCGTGCGCACGGCGACGGTCGCCCACCGGGGGATCGCGACCTATATCGCCGGCGTGGAGGCGGGGGCTCCCTGGGTCGAGCGGGTGGGGCAAGACCCGGGCGCGGCGGCCGAAGAGCGTGTGCTGCTGGGTCTGCGCACCGTGGAGGGCGCCGGGGTCGCGGATCTGTCGACGCTGGACCGGTCCGTTGAACAAGGGCCGCTCGCCGAGCTGATCGACGGCGGTTTCCTTCAGCCAAAGGGGGGACGGATCATCGCCACCGCGAGAGGTCGCCCCGTGTTGGACAGCGTGCTGAAGGCCCTACTGGTCTGAGGCCGGGGGGATTTCCGGTTTGGCGTTGCGGGCATGTCGCGGCTTGCGAGCCTCCTCCGCCGCGTCGAGCATGCGGATGCCGGATATGTCGGCCTCGTCCGGCGTCATCTGCATCTCGGCGTTCGGCGGGTCCTTGACGATCACGACGCCGTCCCCGGCTGCGGGGTCCAGGGGGCCTTGGCGGGGATCTTGGGGATTCGGCGTCTTGTCTGACATGGCCGCTGAACACCCAGCGGGGGCGCCGGGTTCCGGGACCCGGCGGCGCCGGCGTGCGCCATCCGGCCTTGAGTGCGCCCCGCCCGGCTGGCACGGTCCCGCCGATGCCCGATCCGTCCGCCTTTCCCCCGACCGCCCCGCCGCCGCGCCCGGTCGCGTCCGGCCTCTATCTGGTGGCGACGCCGATCGGAAATCTGCGCGACATGACGCTGCGGGCGCTGGACGTGCTGGCCGCCGCCGATCTGGTGCTGGCCGAGGATACCCGCGTGACCGGCAAGCTTCTGTCGGCCTATGGGCTCAAGGCGAAGCTGGAGCGGTGCGACGACCACGCCTCGGCTCGGGCGGCGGAGCTGGCCATCGCGCGGCTGCGCGAGGGGGCGGTGGTGGCGCTGGTGTCCGACGCCGGCACGCCGCTGGTCAGCGATCCCGGTTTCGTCGTCGCCCGGGCGGTGATCGCCGAGGGCCTGCCGGTCCATCCGATCCCGGGCGCGTCCAGCCTGCTGGCGGCGCTTTGCATCGCCGGCCTGCCGGCGGACCGGGTGCTGTTCGCCGGCTTCCTGCCGCCGAAGTCTGGCGCGCGGCGGACGGCGCTGGAGGAGCTGCGCACCGGCCGCCAGACTCTGGTCTTCTTCGAAAGCGGCCCCCGCCTCGCCGACAGCCTCGCCGACATGGCCGCCGTGCTGGGACCGCGCCCCGCCGCGGTCGCCCGCGAGCTGACCAAGATGTACGAGGAGTGCGTGCGCGGCACGCTGGCCGAACTGGCCGTCGATCCGCGCTGTCAGGGTCCGAAGGGCGAAATCGTCGTCGTGATCGGCCCGGGCGAGGCGGAGGCGGCCTCGGAGGCCGACGCCGACGCGGCCTTGGCCGAGGCCATGACCCGGTTGCCGCCCGGCGAGGCGGCGGCCGAGGTGTCGAAGGCGCTGAACCTGCCGCGCAAGCCGCTGTACAGGCGGGCGCTGGAGCTGCAGGGCCGGTGACCCGGGCCCCGCCCCCGGCCCGCGTGAAGGCGCCGAGGGTCGTGGTGGCCAAGCGCGGCTGGCGGGTGGCGCTCGGGGCCCTGTCGCATCGGCTGGGTCATCGGTCCGAATGGATCGCCGCAGCCCTGCTGATGAGCCGCGGCTATCAGGTGCTGGGGTTCCGGCTGAAGACCCGGGCCGGGGAGATCGACATCCTCGCCCGGCGCGGTCGCACTCTGGCGGTGGTCGAGGTCAAACACCGCGCCACCCTCGAACTCGCGCTCACCGCCCTCACGGCGAAACAGTACGACCGGCTGCTGGCCGCCGGTCGGGCGGTGTTGCGCCAAAGACCCAGCTTGGCCGGGCATCTGCTGCGGATCGACATGGTGGCGCTGGCCCCGGGCCGACTTCCGCGCCATCGTCGCGGCATTGGCCGTTCGGGAGGGAGCGGGCGTGACTCGTGACGATGCCGAAAGCGTGCTGACGGAGGCGGGCCAGGCCGGCGACGGGGACTTTCCCCTGCTCGAGGCGGCGATCGCCTGCGCCATCCATGACTATCCGTTCCGCGACCCCGAACCGGCGCGGACCCTGGCCAATAACGCGGCCGAACGACTGGCGGAGCGCGTCAGCGGCGAGGGGCCCGACGAGGCCCTGGCCGAGACCATGGCCTCCGATCTGAGGTTGAACGGCGACCTTCTGAACTATGACCACCCCGGCAACACCGATGTCATCGATGTGGCCGAGCGCCGGCGCGGCCTGTCGGCGACCCTGGCCATCTTCTATCTGGACGCGGCGCGGCGGGCCGGGGTGAAGGCCCAGGGCGTCGACTTCCCGGGCCATTTCCTGCTGCGGGTCGAGACGTCCGAGGGGCCGGTGGCGCTGGATCCGTTCAGCCAGGGCCGGCTGGTGCTGCCCTCCGAACTGACCCGGCGGGCGCTGCGGGCCGGGCTGACCCCGCACGTGGCGGACCGCCTCGATGTGCTGATGGCCCCCGTCAGCGACCGGCAAGCCCTCGTCCGGCTGCAGAACGTGCTGTTCAGCCGCGCCATCCGCGCCCAGGATTTCGAGGGCGCCGAACGCTCGGCCCTGCGCCGCGCCCTGCTCGATCCCGAGGACCACCGTCCGTGGCTGGACGTCGCCGCCGCGCGCGAGAAACAGGGGGCGCTCGCCGGGGCGCTCGAAGCCCTGTCGCGCGCCCGCTCTCTGGACGATCCGACCGAGGCGCATCGCCGGATTTCGGTCGACCGGGTGCGGCTGCAGCTGAACTAGGCGGTCCGCCCCGCAGGCTTGCGCTGGCCCGCGCCACTGCCCATTAGCCAAGGCTCCCCCACGCGGAAGGACAAGGCATGCTCAGAGTCGCGATCCAGATGGACCCCATCGAGGCGGTCGACATCGAATCCGACACCACCTTCCTGCAAGCCCTGGAGGCCCAGAACCGGGGCTATCCGGTGTGGGTCTATGACTTCCGGACCCTGGCGCTGGAGGACGGGCGGCTGTTCTGCCGCGCCCGGCCCATCACCCTGCGTCGCAACGCCGGCGACCACGTCAGCTTTGGCGATGAGATCAAGCTGGACCTGGCCGGGGATGTCGACGTCATCCTGATGCGGCAGGACCCGCCGTTCGACATGGCCTATGTCACCGCCACCTATCTGCTCGAACTGGTGCATCCCGGGACACTGGTGGTGAACGACCCGGCCGAGGTGCGCTCGGCGCCCGAGAAGCTGCTGGTCACCCGCTTCCCCGGCCTGACCCCGCCGACGCTGATCAGTTCGGACGTGGTCGCCCTCGCCGACTTCCACCGTCGCCACGGCGATGTCGTGCTCAAGCCGCTGCACGGCGCCGGCGGCTCGGGCGTGGTGCGGCTGAAGGCCGACGACCCCAACCTCGAGGCCCTGGTCGAGATCCACGCCGTCGGTTCGCGCGACCCGCTGGTGATCCAGAAATTCCTCCCCGCGGTGTCGAAGGGCGACAAGCGCATCCTGCTGGTCGACGGCGAGCCGGTCGGGGCGATCAACCGCGTGCCGGCCGAGGGCGCGGTGCGTTCGAACCTGCACGTCGGCGGCACCGCGGCGCCGGTCGAACTGACCGAGCGGGACCGTGAAATCTGCGCCGCCATCGGCCCCGAGCTGAAGCGGCGCGGCCTCATCTTCGTCGGTATCGACGTGATCGGCGACTGGCTGACAGAGATCAACGTCACCTCGCCGACCGGCGCGCAGCAGCTGAAGCGGTTCACCGGCGTCGATGCGGCGGCGTTGATGTGGGACGTGATTGAGCGCAAGCGGGCGGTGACCGCCGCCGGATAACGACGCTCTTGCAAAAGTTGTCGGTTCATGGTTCGTTCTCTCGCGGATAGCGGGAGGGGTCGATGGTGGCCAGCGTCGTCACGGTGGCGTTCGAGGGCGTCGACGCCCGGCGCGTCGACGTCCAGGTCCAGCAGCTGTCCAGTGACCAGCCGTCCTTCACCATCGTCGGCCTCGCCGACAAGGCGGTGGCCGAGAGCCGGGAACGGGTGCGCGGGGCCTTCGCCGGCATCGGCCTGGCCATGCCGTCCAAGCGGATCATCGCCAATCTCGCCCCGGCCGACCTGCCCAAGGAAGGCAGCCATTTCGACCTGCCGATCGCCCTCGCTCTGCTGGCCTCGATGGGGGTCATCCCGGCCGACGCCCTTGCCGGCTGGGCCGCCGTCGGCGAGCTGGGGCTGGACGGGCAGATCGCGCCGGTCGGCGGGACCCTGCCGGCCGCCGTGGCGGTCGACGCCATGGGTCTGGGGCTGATCTGCCCCGAGGCCAACGGGCCCGAGGCGGCGTGGGCAGGCGAGGTGGCGGTGCTCGCGCCGCGCTCGCTGATCGGCCTGGTCAATCACTTCAGGGGCGTCCAGGTGTTGCGCCGGCCCGAGCCCGGGGCGATGCGCTCCGGCGAGCGCGTGCCGGACCTGCGCGAGGTCAAGGGACAGGAAAGCGCCAAGCGGGCGCTGGAGATCGCCGCGGCTGGCGGGCACAATCTGCTGTTCGTCGGCCCGCCCGGCTCGGGCAAGTCGATGATGGCCGCTCGCCTGCCGGGCCTGCTGCCGCCGCTGACGCCCAAGGAGTTGCTCGAGACCTCGATGGTCTGGTCGGTGGCGGGGCTGATCGAGCGCGGGGCCCTGACCCGCGACCGGCCGTTCCGCTCGCCGCACCACTCGGCCTCCATGGCGGCCCTGACCGGCGGCGGCCTGAGGGCCAAGCCGGGCGAGGCCTCGCTGGCGCACAATGGCGTGCTGTTCCTCGACGAACTGCCCGAGTACAGCGCCCAGGCCCTCGACTCCCTGCGTCAGCCGCTCGAGACCGGCGAGATCGTGGTCGCCCGGGCCAACGCCCACGTCCGCTATCCGGCCCGGTTCCAGCTGGTGGCGGCGATGAACCCGTGCCGTTGCGGCCTCGGCGGCGGCGGCAAGGGCGCGTGCGGCAAGGCCCCGCGCTGCCAGCGCGACTATCAGAACCGCATCTCCGGTCCGATGTTCGACCGCATCGACCTGACGGTGGAGACGCCGCCGGTCACCGCGTCCGACATGGCCCTGCCACCCCCGGCCGAGGGTACGGCCGAGGCCTCGGCCCGGGTGTTCGCCGCCCGGGCCCTGCAGGAGGATCGCTTGCGCGCGGCCGGCATCGACCCCGACACGGCCCGTGACCAGGCCGTCAACGCCCGCGCCTCGGGCGAGACCCTGGATCGCTTCGCCACCCCGGACGAGGCCGGGCGCGCTTTGCTGATGCGGGCCGGGGAGGCCGGCGGCCTGACCGCCCGGGGCTGGACGCGCACCCTGCGGTTGGCCCGCACCATCGCCGACCTCGACGGTTGCGACGGGGTGCTGCGCCGGCATATCGCCGAGGCCTTGGTGCACCGCCGCTCGACCATCGGGGCCCATGCAGATTTCGACCGGCAGGCCGGTCAGCGCAGTGAGACCCCGGCCTGGTGACGGCCAGACTTCCTTAACCGACCCGCTTGAAACAGCCTTAAGACCTCGTGCGCCATGATCGCCCTTCCAGAGGGAACGACGATGACGCGCAAGACGAAGGCGGTTCCGGAAACGACCCCCGCTGAGGGCCCTGTCCCCGAGGGCGCCGAGCATCAGTTCCTCCGCCTGATGAGCCACGAGATGCGCACGCCGCTGAACGGCGTCATCGGCATGCTGGGCCTGTTGTCGCGGACGCGGCTGGACGGCGCCCAGAGGGCCTATGCCGAGGCCGCCCGGTCCTCCGCCGAACACCTGCTGGGTCTGGTCAATGACCTGCTCGACTACGCCCGGCTCGAGGCCGACCGGCTGGAGTTCGACTCCTCACCGGTCGATTTGGAGGCTCTGGTGCGCGGGGTCGCCGAACTGCTGAGCCCGAAGGCGCACGACAAGGGGCTGGAGATCGCCTGGTCGGTCGCGCCCGAGGCTGTCGACATCATGGCCGACGAGGGCCGGCTGCGGCAGGTGCTGTTCAACCTGGCTGGCAATGCGGTTAAATTCGTCGAGACTGGCGGCGTCCGCATCTCGGTCGAGCGTTCGGGCGGCTCGGTGAAGGCGCCGAGGCTGGCCTTCATCGTCGACGACACCGGGCCGGGCGTGCCGGTCGAGGCTCGCGGCCGCATCTTCGAGGAGTTCGGCCACGTCGACGCCACCGACGCCAGCCGCTTCGGTGGCGCCGGTCTGGGGCTGGCGGTGGTGCGCAAGCTGGCCCACGCCATGGGCGGCGCGGTCAGCGTCGGCGATCGCCCCGACGGCCCCGGCGCCCGCTTCCGCTTCGAGGCCGCCTTCCCGGCGGTCAAGGACGCGCCCGAGCGCGGCTCACGGTCGTTGACCGGCCAAACCGTCGCGGTGGTCAGTCCGGATCCGTTCGTGCGCGCCGCCGCCGTCGCCCAGGTCGAGGCCTCGGGCGGCTCGATCGCCGACAAGGCGCCGGTGGTGCTGACCGCCCCCGCCGCCCGCCCGGCCGGTCATGGCCTCGTGCCCCGGTCGGGGCACGGCCGCGCCATCGTGCTGCTGAAGCCGTCGGAACGCGACCTGATCGCCCGCTACCGCTCGGCCGGCTTCCACGGCTATCTGATCAAGCCGCTGCGACGCGCCTCCGTGGCCGAGCGGGTGCTGGCCGCCTCGGGCGCCCAGTTGACGATGCAGCCCGGACCGCCGCCGCCGCCGCCCGAGGACGACCGCGTCGCCCTGACCCGGTTTTCGGGCATCCGCGTGCTGCTGGTCGAGGACAATCCGGTCGGCGCCCTGCTGGCCTCGACCCTGCTGAAGCGCGAGGGCTGCGCGGTCGAGACCGCCGCCAGCGGCCATGAGGCGCTGGATGCGCTGAAGCGGGCCCGCTATGACCTGGTCTTCATGGATATGCGGATGCCGGGCATGGACGGGCCCAGCGCCGCCCGCGCCATCCGCGCCCGCGGCGACGAGACGCCGATCGTGGCCCTGACCGCCAACGCCTTCGCCGAGGACCGCCGCGCCTGTCTGGAGGCGGGGATGGACGATCATCTGGTCAAGCCGCTGGAGCTGGACGCCCTGCGCGCCTCACTGGCCCGCTGGACGAAGAGCGCGGACCGCGCCAAGGTCGCCGTCGCATAGACGGACGCCGGGGGGCGTCGCACGAGAGACGCCCATGACCGACAGCACACCGCCCGCCAAACCTGCGCGAGGGCTCGGAGGTCTCGCCGTCTATGGCGAGCGGCGCGTGTTCATCATGCTGCTGCTCGGCTTTTCGGCCGGCCTGCCGTTCCTGCTCATCTTCGACACCCTGTCGGCGTGGCTCCGCGAGGACGGCCTGTCGCTGGAAGTCATCGGCTTCTTCGGTCTGGCGACCCTGAGCTATACGCTCAAATTCATCTGGGCCCCGCTGGTCGACCGGACGACGATTCCGGTGCTGACCAAATGGCTGGGCCATCGTCGATCGTGGATGGTGGTGACCCAGGCGATGGTCGTGTTTGGCCTCTGGTCGATCTCGGGCCAGAACCCGTCCAGCTCTTTGGGGTCGGTGGCGCTGTTCGCGGTGATGACCGGCGTGTTCGGCGCCACCCAGGACATCGTCATCGATGCATGGCGGATCGAGGTCGCCGACGACACCCGCCACGGCGCCATGGCGGCGGCCTACCAGCTGGGCTACCGCTTCGCCCAGATCCTGGCCGGGGCCCTGCCCCTGATCCTCGCCGACCTCTACAACTGGAATGTCTCCTACGCCGTGATGGCGGCGTTGATGGGCATCGGCATCGCCGCCGCCCTGTTCGCACCGCGGGAGAAGGCTCACGCCATCCGGGCCATCCCGGTCGGCGACGTGCCGTCGCGCCCGCCGCTCGAGGTGCTGGAGTGGATCGTCAGACTGGTGATCATCATCGTCGCGGCCCTGATCATCGGCTCGGGCCTGACCGGCGCGGCCGACATGCTGGCGGGCGGTCTGCGTCTGGTGGGCCTGTCCGAGGCCGGCGCCGAGGCGCTGAAGGCCGTCTGGGCGGCCAAGCCGGAAGGGGTCTATATCCAGGTCGCCGCGACCTTCGGCGGGCTGGCGCTGCTGGTGCTGGCTTGCTGGCCGATCCCGCGGGCGCCGACCCGCCCGGGGGCCTATCTGGCCGGATCGTTCGGCGAGCCGCTGAAGGATTTCTACCGCCGCTTCGCCGGGGTGGCGACGCTGATCCTGGCCCTGATCTGCGTCTACCGCCTCGCTGATTTCGTGCTCAACATCATGAACCCGTTCTACCTCGACCTCGGCTTCGACAAGACCGAAGTGGCCGAGGTGCGCAAGGTGTTCGGCGTCTTCGCCACGACCTTCGGCGTCTTTCTCGCCGGGTGGGCTGTGGCCAAGCTGGGGCTGATCCGCACCATGGTCATCGGGGCCTTCATGAGCCCGCTGTCAAATCTGGTGTTCGCCTGGCTGGCGGTTCAGGGCCCGGACCTCGGCGCCCTGTTCGTCGCCATCGGCATCGACAATGCCGCGACCGGTTTCGCCGGCACCGCGCTGATCGCCTACATGTCCAGCCTGACGTCGCTCGGGTTCACGGCGACCCAGTACGCGCTGTTCAGCTCCCTTTACGGCCTGCCCGGGAAGCTGATCGCCTCGCAGTCGGGGCGGATCGTCGAGGGATCGGCCCGCGCCGCCGAAGGCGGCGGCCTGTTCGGCTCCCTCAGAGGCCTGTTCGGCGACTTGCCGGCAGGGTCGCTGGTCGAGGGCGCGGCGGCCAGCGGGGTGACGCCGGCGGCGCTGGGGGCGGGCTATGTCGTCTTCTTCCTCTACTCGACCGTGATCGGCGTCTTCGCCGTGGTCCTCGCCTTCATCGTGGCGCGCAAGCAGACCGGGTTGCAGGCGCGTCAGAAGGCGGAAGCCGAGATCGAGGCGACCGAGGCCCAGCCGTCCTGATCGTCTACAATGTCAAAGACCCGACAGATCACCCCTCCTCGCCGATCGCCCCCTCGTCATAGGCGGCGAAGGTGGCGGCGGTGATGATTTCGCTGACCGAGGCGCCGAGCGAGACGATCTGGACCGACTTCTCGAGCCCGACCAGCAGCGGGCCGATGACCGTCGCGCCGCCCAGCTGCTGCACCAGCCGCGTCGAGATGACGGCGGAATGGATCGCCGGCATGACCAGGACGTTGGCGTGGCCGGTCAGGCGCATGAAGGGATAGGCCGAGCGGGCCTCGGGATCGAGCGCCAGTTCGGGCGGCATCTCGCCCTCGTACTCGAAATCGACGCCGCGCTGGTCGAGGATGCGGATGGCCTCGCGCACCTTCTCGCCGCGGTCGCCCGGGGGGTTGCCGAAGGTCGAATAGCTGAGGAAGGCGACGCGCGGCGTCTTGCCCAGATTGCGCACGGTGGCGGCGGCCTGGATGGCGATCTCGGCCAGCTCCTCGGCGTTCGGCAGTTCGTGGATCGAGGTGTCGGCGACGAACAGGGTGCGGCCCTTGGCCAGCAGGATCGACAGCCCGATCATCCGCTCTTTGACGTCGAGGACGCGGCGGACCTCCTTCAGCACCATGTTGAAATTGCGGGTGACGCCGGTGACCATGGCGTCGGCCTGACCGCGGGCGACGAGGGCGGCGCCGAAATAGTTGCGGTCCTGGTTGATCATCCGCTGCACGTCGCGGCGCAGATAGCCGCGCCGTTGCAGCCGGGCGTACAGCCAGTCGGTGTAGTCGTCATTGTGTTCGCTGACGCGGGCGTTGACGATCTCGATAGCCATTTCGTCGAAGTTGAGACCGGCCTCGGCGGCGTTCTGACGGATCAGATCCTCGCGGCCCAGCAGGATCGGCGTGCCCAGCTCGGCCTGTTTGAAGCCCCAGGCCGCGCGGATCACGGCGGTTTCCTCGCCCTCGGCGAACACCACCCGCTTGTTGGGGGCGGCGCGCACGGCGCCCGAGATGTTCTGCATCAGGGCGGCGGACGGATCGAGCCGCGAGCGCAACTCGGTGCGGTAGGCGTCCATGTCCTCGATCGGCTTGCGGGCCACGCCGGTGTCCATCGCCGCCTGGGCGACGAAGGGCGGGATGTACCAGATCAGGCGCGGGTCGAAGGGCGTCGGGATGATGTAGTCGCGGCCGAATTTCAGCTTGCGGCCGCGATAGGCGGCGGCGACCTCGTCCGGCACGTCCTCGCGGGCGAGGGCGGCCAGGGCCCGGGCGCAGGCGATCTTCATCTCGTGATTGACGCGACGGGCGCGCACGTCGAGGGCGCCGCGGAAGATGTAGGGGAAGCCGAGGACGTTGTTGACCTGGTTGACGTAGTCCGACCGGCCGGTGGCCATGATGGCGTCGGAGCGGACCGAGGCCACGTCTTCCGGGGTGATCTCCGGGTCGGGGTTGGCCATGGCGAAGATGATCGGATCGGGCGCCATGGAGGCGACCATCTCCTTCGTGATGGCGCCCTTGGCCGACAGGCCCAGCACCACGTCGGCGCCGACCATGGCCTCGGCCAGGGTGCGCAGCGGGGTGTCGACGGCGTGGGCGGCCTGCCACTGGGAGACGTTGTCGCGGCCGTGATAGATGACGCCCTGGCGATCGCAGATGATGGTGTTTTCGAGCCGGACGCCGGCGGCCTTCATCAGGGCGATCGAGCTCAGGCCGGCGGCGCCGGCGCCCGACAGGACGACCCGCAGATCCTCCAGCTTCTTGCCGGCGATATGGGCGGCGTTGATCAGGGCGGCGGTCGAGATGATGGCCGTGCCGTGCTGGTCGTCGTGAAAGACCGGGATGTCCAGCAGATCCTGCAGCTGCGCCTCGATCTCGAAGCACTCGGGGGACTTGATGTCCTCCAGATTGATGCCGCCCCAGGTGTCGCCGATGTTCTTGACCACGGTGACGAACTCGTCCGGGTCGGTGGTCTTGACCTCGACGTCGAAGCTGTCGACGTCGGCGAAGCGTTTGAAGAGGACGCATTTGCCCTCCATCACCGGCTTGGAGGCCATGTGGCCGAGGTCGCCGAGGCCGAGGATGGCGGTGCCGTTGGAGATGACGGCGACCAGATTGCCCTTGGACGTATAGTCATAGGCCTTGTCGATATCGGCGGCGATGGCGAGGACCGGCACGGCCACGCCCGGCGAATAGGCCAGCGACAGGTCGCGCTGGGTCGCCATCGGCTTGGTCGGGGCCATGGAGATCTTCCCCGGCGTCGGGGTGCGGTGGAATTCCAGCGCGTCCTCGTCGGAGAAGGTCTGTTTGTCGGTCAGGTCGGGCATGGTCGGCGAAGGTTTCCGCAGGGGTCGGGTCGGGGTTGTTCCTAGGCCGTGGGAGGCAAGGGGACAACCGGCGGGGGGACAAGCGGGCACGACTCTGCGCCGCTTGTCGCCAAACGGTTGGGGAGGACGGCGGAGCGCGGGCGTTCGGCCCGGAACCGATGTGGTCCCCTGCTTTCGCGTTACGGGGACCGTGATGTGTTTTCGGCTGAACGCCTGCGCTCCGCCGTGATCGTGGCTTCCGAGCGCTTCAGGGCGGGCATCTCAGGGCGGTGCGGGTCTTGCCAATTTTCGGCCCCGCGGCCTTCACCCTTTAGGCCCTTTCGAAACTAAGCCCGGGCGGGCAGGAGCGGCCAAGGCCCCTGGGCTCCTCCGTTTCAAACCGGAGGACAGTCCCTTTCCATGCCGCAGGGGGGAGCAACCCGTCCCGCAGGATGGTCCAGTTCCGCCGTGCGCGCCCGTGAAGGCGACGCCCGGCGTCCCGCAACGATCACACCCGCCGCACGCGGTTGGCCCTGGCGCCAGACGCCCTCCCCCGCGACGGGATGAAGGGCATTGTAAGGGAGGCCGGCCCTAGTACAGACAAAACGGTTTGAGAAAAGGTTATGTGGCTGATTGTGCTGGGGAATATTTTGATAACTAGACTATAATTTCGCGGAATGTAAGCACAGCGTCACGGGGTCACCTCTCCATTCGCGAAGGCGAATGGGGAGGACAGATCGGCGCGCCAGCGACGATCAGGAGGGGGCGGCGCCGGCGGTCAGGGAGTCCGGCGCGAACCAACATCTGACGGAGCCGCCCCCTCCTGATCGCTACGCGATCTGTCCTCCCCATCGGCCTTCGCCGATGGGGAGGTGAACGCTGCCACGGGGTCACCTCTCCATTCGCGAAGGCGAATGGGGAGGACAGATCGGCGCGCCAGCGACGATCAGGAGGGGGGCGGCGCCGGCGGTCAGGGAGTCCGGCGCGAACCAACATCTGACGGAGCCGCCCCCTCCTGATCGCTTCGCGATCTGTCCTCCCCATCGGCCTTCGCCGATGGGGAGGTGAACACTGTCATGGCCCTCACCTCTCCATTCGCGAAGGCCAATGGGGTGGAGGACCGGTCGCCGGAGGCGGCCGGACGACGAGATCGGCGCGCCAGCGACGATCAGGTGGGGGCGGCGCAGGTGGTGAGTGAGTCCGGCGCGAACCAACATCGGCCGGAGCCGCCCCCTCCTGACCGCTTCGCGGTCTGTCCTCCCCATCGGCCTTCGCCGATGGGGAGGTGAACGGGAGTTCAGACCGCCAGCACTCCCGTCCCCTCGATCTCCACCGGGCCGGTCATGAAGACGTGGCCGGAGGCCTCGTCCCAGTCGATCGTCAGCTCGCCGCCGTCGGCCTCGATGACGGCGTGGCGGCCGGTCAGGCCGCGGCGGGCCGTGGCCACCAGGGCGGCGCAGGCGCCGGTGCCGCAGGCCTTCGTCAGGCCGGCGCCGCGCTCCCACACGCGCAGGCGGATGCGGTCCGGGGCGAGGACCTGGGCGAAGCCGACGTTGACGCCTTGCGGGAACAACGGATGGTGCTCGACCAGAGAGCCGGAGCCGCGCACGAAGGCGTCGTCCTGGCGGTCGGTGAAGAAGACCACATGCGGATTGCCCATCGAGACCGCGCCGGGGGTGTGCAGGACCGGCGCGTCGATCGGCCCGACCTGAAGCTCGATGCCGCGGGTGTCCATCTCCTCGGCCAGCGGCACCTCGGTCCAGTCGAGGCCGGGCGCGCCCATGTCGACCGTCACGAATTTTGTCTGGGCCGCGGTCGTCGGCCCTTCGGGACCTCCCGACCCGACGCGGCCTGGGTCCCCCGCCCGGCTCGCCGTCGTCGGCCCGGCGAGGGTGTCGATGACCACCGAATCCTTGCCGGTCGACTGCATCAGCAGCCAGCCGACGCAGCGCAGGGCGTTGCCGCAGGTCTCGACCTGGCCGCCGTCGGCGTTCCACACCCGCATGAAGGCGTCGGCGGTCGGGGAGGGCTCGATGGCGATCAGCTGGTCGCAGCCCTGACCCGTCTCGCGGTCGGCGATGGCCCGCGCCTGATCGGGCGTCGGGGCGAACGGCGTCTCCAGCGCATTGACGACGACGAAGTCGTTGCCGGCGCCGTTCATGCGGACGAAGGGGCGTGTCATGGCGACCGATATAGAGGTTGCCGGTTCCTTGCGCGAGCGAGGCGCGTTATCGCTGGATGATGAGTCGGACCCGCCCCGCCCCCGCCGAACCCGAAGACCGGAACGGGGGCCTGCGCCTGCGGGCGCGGCTGCGGGCGCTGTATCACGGCTCGTCGGTCACGGCGGTCCGGTTCCGGATGGCGGTGCTGGTCATCGACCTGATCATCATCGTCTTCTTCGTCGCCGCGCCGCTGCTCAAGGCCGACGCCCTGGTCTTCTATATCATCGACTATGTCATCGCCGCCCTGCTGGCCGCCGACTTGGCGGCGCGGGCCTGGGCCTATTCCGACGTGCGGGACTGGCTGAAGAAGCCGATCGTCTGGGTCGACCTGTTCGTGCTCGCGACCCTGTTGTTCCCCGCCTGGCTGTTCAACCTCGGCTTCCTGCGGGTGCTGAGGCTGTGGACGCTGATCAATTCCGACTTCTTCTGGCGCACCATCGGCCGGCGCTATGACGATACGCGGGTCGAGGAGATCACCAAGGCGATCGTGGCGCTGGTGACCTTCATCTTCGTCGCCACGGGCTTCGTCTACACCAGCTTCATGGGCCGCTATGAGGGCATCTCCGGCTATATCGACGCCCTGTATTTCACCGTCACCAGCCTGACCACGACCGGCTATGGCGACATCCTGCTGCCCGGGGCCTGGGGGCGGATCGTCTCCATCGTCATCATGCTGGTGGGGGTGACCCTGTTCGTGCGGCTGGGTCAGACCCTGCTGCGGCCGAACAAGGTGCGTTTCCCCTGCGACCAGTGCGGCCTGCTGGTGCACGACCCGGACGCGGTCCACTGCAAGGCGTGCGGGAATCTGTTGTGCATTCCGGATGAGGGGCAGAGGTGAAGTGGCTAGTGGCTAGTGATTAGTGGCTAGTGATTGCCGCGTCCCTGACGGCGGAAGGGCGGCGCCGCCAGTGCGGACTCCCCGGCGCTGGCCAGCCACTAGCCACTAGCCACTCGCCACTCGCGCTCGCACCCGCCAGGATGACAAAGCCGTAACCTGTCGCCCCTTCCGCTTGTGACAGGCCCGGCGGCCGGTAAGGTGCCGCCCGACCAACTGTCGGGGACCTGTCCAGAATGATCCGCACCGCCGCGCTCGCCGCGCTTTTCGCCTCCACCGCCCTTTCGAGCGCCGCCATGGCCCAGAGCCCCACGACCCCGACGTCCGCGCCCGGCGCCTTCGCCAGCTCGGACGCGACCGACCCGTATCTGTGGCTGGAGGAGATCGACGGCGAGCGGGCCATGGCCTGGGTCGAGCAGCACAATGACCATTCGCTGGGCGTGCTGCGCGGCGATCCCCGCTTCGAGGCCCTGCATCAACAGGCGCTGGAGATCGTCCAGTCGCGCGACCGCATCCCGGCCCCGGGCTTCAACCGCGACGGCACGATCGACAATTTCTGGCAGGACGCCGAGCATGTGCGCGGCCTGTGGCGGACGACGACCCTGGACAGCTATGGCGAGGCCGAGCCGCAGTGGGAGACGGTGCTGGACATCGACGCCCTGTCGACGGCCGAGGGCAAGAACTGGGTCTGGAAGGGCGCGTCCTGCCTGCCGCCGGAAGAGACCCGCTGCCTCGTCAATCTGTCGGACGGCGGCAAGGACGCGGTGACGGTGCGCGAGTTCGACCGGGCGACGAAGACCTTCGTCGCCGACGGCTTCACCCTGCCGGAGTCCAAGGGCGACGCGACGTGGATCGACCGGGACACCCTGCTGATCTCGCGCGACTTCGGTCCGGGCAGCCTGACCAGCTCGGGCTATCCGATGATCGTCAAACAGCTGAAGCGGGGCCAGACGCTTGACCAGGCGACGACGGTGTTCACCGGCCAGCCGACCGACGTCTCGGTCTCGGCCTACACGCTGCGCGACGCCGACGGGGTCATCCAGGCGACGCTGATCAATCGCGGCGTCAGCTTCTACGAAGGCGAGACGCACCTTCTCGGCGCCGATGGCGTGACGACGAAGCTGGCGCTGCCGGCCAAGTCCAGCATCAACGCCCTGGTGCGCGGCCAGCTGGTGGTGACCACCGATCAGGACTGGACCGCGCCGTCGGGGCAGGACTGGAAGACCGGCGACGTCATCGCCTGGGACCTCGCCCGCTGGCTGGCCGATCCGGCGACGCCGGCGCAGCTGGTCATCCGGCCGGGCGAGCGCGAGGCCGTGGAAGGCATCTCCAGCACCCGCAACAAACTGGTCGTGGCCCTGTACGAGAACGTGCGCGGCTCGGTCTATGTCTATGAGCCCGGCGACTGGAGCCGCAGCCGGCTGGACCTGCCGCAGAACGTCACCGTCGGCGTCGGTTCGGCCAGCGAGCGCGACGACCGGGTGTTCGTCAGCGTCGCCGGCTATCTGAACCCGTCCAGCCTGTATCTGGCCGACGCGGCGGCCGGCTCTGCCGAGGTGGTCAAGTCGCTGCCGGCCAAGTTCGACGCCACGGGCATGGTCGTCGAACAGTTCGAGGCGACCTCGGCCGACGGGACGCGGATTCCCTATTTCGTCGTTCACAAGGGCGACATGCCGATGGACGGATCGAACCCGACCCTGCTGTACGGCTATGGCGGCTTCCAGTCGTCGCTGCTGCCCGGCTATTCGCCGACGGTCGGCAAGCTGTGGCTGGAGCGGGGCGGGGTCTATGTCATCGCCAATACGCGCGGCGGCGGCGAGTTCGGGCCGCGCTGGCACCAGGCGGCGCTGCAGCAGAACCGCCAGCGGGCGCACGAGGACTTCCAGGCGGTGGCGCAGGACCTGATCGCGCGCGACATCACCTCGCAGCCGCGGCTGGGGGTCATGGGCGGCTCGCAGGGCGGGCTGTTCATGGGGGCGATGCTGACCCAGCGGCCGGACCTGATCAACGCGGCGGTGATCCAGGTGCCGCTGTTCGACATGCTGCGTTTCCACAAGCTGCTGGCCGGGGCCTCGTGGATGGCCGAATACGGCAATCCGGACGTGGCGGAAGAGCGGGCGTGGATCGAGGCCTATTCGCCCTATCAACGGCTCGAGGCGGGCCAGCCCTATCCCGAGGTCTTCATCCACACCTCGACCAAGGACGACCGGGTGCATCCGGGGCATGCGCGCAAGGCGGCGGCGCGGCTCGAGGATCTGGGCTATCCGGTGCTGTTCTACGAGAACACCGACGGCGGTCACGCGGCGGGGGCGAACCTGCGCGAGACGGCGCGGCGGATCGCGCTGGAATACACCTATCTGACGCGGCGGCTGATGGATGAGCCGGCGGCGGCGCCGGAGTAGGGCCGAACCATTCCTCCCCCCACGGGGGAGGGGAACCGCGCGCAGCGCGGTGGAGGGGCCCTCCCGCCGCCGCCCTGCGAGCCCCGTCCACCGGCCTTCGGCTGGTCCCCCTCCCCCTGCGGGGAGGAATGATTTTGAAGTGCGGAGCTGAAAATGCGTCACCTCATCCTGTCCGTTTCGATCCCGGCCCTGTTGCTGGCCGCCTGCGCGTCAGGGCCCACGGAGGACGCCCTCTACGGCCTCGCGCCGGATCGGGTGCAGGGGCCGCTGGAGCCGACGACGCCGGTCGCCGCTGCCCCGCCGCATCTGCCGACCGATCTGACCCCGGCCGGCGTGCGCGCCGCCGACGACCATCTGGCGCTGGAACAGGTCGAGGGCGCCGAGGCCATGGCTTTCGTGGCGGAGTCCAACCGCAAGGCGCTGGCGGCGCTGGAGAGCGACCCCCGGTATGAGCGGTTCCGGCAGCAGGCGTTCGACATCCTGTCGGCGACCGACCGGATTCCGGGGCCGTCCTTCCTCGGCGAGGGGATCGGGAATTTCTGGCAGGACGCGGCCAATCCCAAGGGGCTGTGGCGGCGGACGACGCTGGAGTCCTATCGCTCGGACGCGACCCGGTGGGAGACGCTGCTGGACATCGACGCCCTGGCGAAGGCCGAGGGCCGGGACTGGGTGTGGAAGGGGGCCGACTGCCTCGCGCCCGACGAGACCCGCTGCCTGATCAGCCTGTCCGACGGCGGCAAGGACGCGGTCGTGGTGCGCGAGTTCGACATTCCCTCGAAATCGTTCGTCGACGGCGGCTTCGTCCTGCCCGAGGGCAAGCACCGGCTGGAATGGCTGGACCGGGACACGCTGCTGGTGGCCACGGACTTCGGGGAGGGCACGCTGACCGAGAGCGGCTACCCCTTCATCGTCAAGTCGCTCCAGCGCGGCCAGACCCTGGCGCAGGCGACGGAGGTCTATCGCGGCGACATCGGGGACGGGGGGTATGGGGTCAGCCCGGCGGTCTATCGCGACAAGGACGGACGGATCGAGGCGGTGCTGTTCCATCGGCCGCTCGACACCTTCCGCGCCGAGACCTGGCGCTGGGTCGATGGCGAGACGGTCCGGCTGAACCTGCCCGAGCGGGTCGGGGTCCAGGGGACCATGGGCGACCGGCTGGTCCTCTCGCTGGATGAGGCCTGGATCGTCTCCGGCGCCGCCCTGCCGGCCGGAGCGCTGGTCACAGCCGACCTGGACGGGCTCTCCGAGGCGGATGTGGGCGGCGTCGAGGTGGTGTTCGCGCCGGGCGAGCGGCAGTCCATCGACAGCGTGCGGGTGATGCCGGACAGCATACTGGCGGTGGTGTCGGACAATGTCGTCGGGACCTTGAAACGCTTCGATCCGGGCCCCGGCGGCTGGGGCGCGACCGCTATCGCCGTCCCGGCCAACAGCGCCGTCGGTCTGGGCGACAGCTCAAAATCGCGCGGCGAGGTCTTCGTCTCGACCCAAGGCTTCCTGACGCCGCCGACCCTCAGCCTCGCCAATGTCGACGCCGGCTCGATCGCCGCGCTGCGCGCCGCCCCGGCCAAGTTCGACGCCTCGACCCATGTGGTCGAGCAGTTCGAGGCGACGTCGTCCGACGGGACGAAGATTCCCTATTTCGTCACCCGGCCGCGCGAGATGGCGATGGACGGGTCGGCGCCGGCGATCCTGTTCGGCTACGGCGGCTTTCAGGTCAGCTTCCCGCCCGCCTACAAGCCCGAGATGGGCAAACTCTGGCTCGAGAACGGCGGGGTCTTCGTCCAGGCCAATATCCGCGGCGGCGGCGAGTTCGGGCCGGAGTGGCACCAGTCGGTGCTGAAGGAGAACCGCCAGCTGGCGTTCGACGACTTCGCCGCGGTGGCGCGCGACCTGCACCGGCGCGGGATCAGCTCTCCGCGCCGGACCGGCATCTATGGCCGCTCGAACGGCGGCGTCCTGACCTCGGTGGTGATGACCCAGCATCCGGAGCTGATCAATGCGGCGGTGATCGAGAGCCCGCTGATCGACATGCTGCGCTATCACGAGCTGCCCGCCGGGGCGTCTTGGATCGGCGAATACGGCGATCCGCGCATTCCCGAGGAAGCGGCCTTCATCGCCCGCTATTCCGCCTATCAGCAGCTGCGTCCGGAGGCGGAATATCCGCGCGTCTACATCACGACGAACACCCGCGACGACCGGGTGCATCCGGGCCATGCGCGCAAATTCGCGGCGCGGCTGGGGGCGCAGGGGCACGACCACCTGTATTATGAAGAGACCTCGGGCGGGCATTCCAACGACGCCGATCCGGTCGCCAACGCGCGGCGCTGGGCGCGGCATTATGTGTATCTGAGCCAGCAGCTGATGGATTGAGGATCAGCGTCCTTCTCTCCTCCGGGGGAGAAGGTGGGCGGCGGAGCCGTCCGGATGAGGGGGATGGTCCGGTCAGGCTGACGGGCAGCCGGTCCGGAGCGGGCTTACCCCTCATCCGGCCCTCCGGGCCACCTTCTCCCCCAAGGGGAGAAGGAAGACTCAGGCCGGCTCCACCAGCTTGAGCTTGGCGGCCTTGGGCGGCTTTTCGGCCTTGGCGGATTTCTTGGCCAGCTTCTCGGCCTTCTTCGCGTCGCGGGCGGCCTTCTTGGCGGCCTTGAGGTCGGCCTTGGCCTTGACCGGGGCGGCGTCGGCCTCGCCGGCCAGTTCCGCCAGCATGATCAGGAAGCTGTCGCGCCGGGCCTTGGGCAGCAGGGCGAGGATGCGTTTGTCGGCGGCCTCGACGCGGGGGCGGGCGGCGTCCAGCGCGGCCTGGCCGGCCTCGGACAGGCGCACCGCCTTGGCGCGGGCGTCGATGGTCGAGCGCTCGCGGTCCAGCAGCCCCTTGGTGGTCATGCGCGAGACCAGGTCGGCCAGGGTCGAGCGGTCGATGCCGGTGGCGCGGACCAGATCGGTCTGGGTCAGGCCGGACTTGTGCGACACCGCCTCCAGCACGGCGAACTGGCGCTGGGTCAGACCGTCCGGGCCCGCCTCATCGGTGTAGATGTCGAGCGCCAGCTGCAGGGCGCGGTGCATCAGGTGGCTGGGCGAGGCGGCGAGACCGCCGCGTTTGGCCTTGTTGCCGGACTTGACCATCGACCTATCCCCTCGTCTGCCCGGCATAGCTAGCAGCCGCGTTTTACGGTTTGACGACGGACGATCCGAATGCGGCCAAGGTCGCGGATCAGGGGGCCCGGTCGGGCTCGGCCGGGGCCATCGGATCGACCGGCGCATCGGTGGAGATCAGGTTGCGCATGATCAGGGGGATCTGCGACAGGCCGAACACGGAGGAGGCGATCCACAGCACGCCGCGGAAGCTGACCCAGACGTCGGCCGGGTCGACGTCGCCGCGGCCCATCCGCGTCGCCGCCCAGCCCACCAGGGCCTCGCTGCGCACCAGTTCGTTGACGATGGCCACGGAGAGGAAGAACAGGCCGTAGCGGAAGGTCAGGGTGCGCCACGCCCGGTCGTTGATCGGAATGACCGTGCCGAGCAGGGCCCGCAGCGGCTGTTTGCCCATGGCCAGTCCGCCCAGCAGGGCGATGGCGAGGGAGGCGTTGAGCACCGAGACCTTGACCTTGACCCACAGGCCGTCGCCGGTGAGCAGGGTCAGCAGGCCGAAGACGAGGGCGAAGCCGCCGACCAGCAGCGGCATCAGCGCCAGCCGCTTCTCGACGATCAGGCCGACGGCGACGCCGACGGCGGAGCCGGCGACGAGGAACCAGGTGGCATTGACGAGGGCGGCGTCGCCCTCGAGCCCGCGCAGGCGGAAGAACAGGAAGGCGAGGCCGAAGGCCAGCAGGCCGCTGAAATCGACCAGCTGGCGAAGGTTCGACGCCTTCTTCGCCTCGGGCGCGGGTTTCGGCTCCGGGGTCGGATCACTCATGCGTCAGTCCTCAAGTCCCACCAGAGACCGTGAAAAGGCCCGGGCGTCGAAGGGTTGCAGGTCGTCGACGCCCTCGCCGACGCCGATCAGCTTGATCGGGGCGTCGGAGGCCTGGGCGACGGGCACCAGAACGCCGCCGCGGGCCGTGCCGTCCAGCTTGGTCATGACGAGGCCGGAGACATAGGCGGTGCGGCCGAAGATCTGTTCCTGGGCCAGGGCGTTGCGGCCGACGGTGGCGTCCAGCACCAGCAGGGTCTCGTGCGGGGCCTCCGGATCGATCTTCTTCAGCACCCGCACGATCTTGAGGAGTTCGTCCATCAGGGCTGACTTGTTCTGCAGCCGCCCCGCGGTGTCGATCAGGACCACGTCATAGCCTTCCGCCTTCGCCCGGGTGTAGGCGTCGAAGGCGAGGCCCGCGGGATCGGCCCCGTCGCGGCGGCTCTCGAAGGTCGCCCCGGCGCGCTCGGCCCAGACCTTGAGCTGTTCGCGGGCGGCGGCGCGGAAGGTGTCGCAGGCGACGATCATCACCTTCGCCCCCTGACCGGTCAGGTCCGACGCGATCTTGCCCAGGGTGGTGGTCTTGCCCGAGCCGTTGACGCCGACGAACAGGGTGACGAATGGCTTCGGCCCGTTCAGCGGCTCGTAGCGGGCTTCGTGATTGACCAGTTCGGCGGCGACGGCCTCGGCCAGGGCCTCCTTGACCTCGCGCTCATTGGCGCCGGCGCCGAAGCGCAGCTCGCGGAAGCGGGCGACGATGCGGTCGGTCGCGGCCGGGCCGAGATCGCTCTCCAGCAGATGCTCCTCCAGCCCGTCGAGCGCGGCCTCGCTGAGCGGTTCCCTGACGAAGGTGGCGACGACCTGCTCGGTCATCTGTTTCGAGGAGCGGGAGAGGCCCTCGCTCAGGCGCGATAGCCAGCCCTTTTTCGGCGTGTCGTTCATTCAGCGGGCTTAGCGGGTTCGCCGGGCAAAATCACGCGATCTGAGAAAGTTCGCGCGGCCCCCAAATCACCGCTCATCCCCGTGAAGGCGGGGAGCCAGTTCTCTGGATGAGCCGTTCAGGCCTATATGAGCATAAGTCACGGCCCGACCGTGCCATGCTGGACAGCACTGGATCCCCGCCTTCGCGGGGATGAGCGGAAAGTTTGATGCCCAAGACCCACGCCTTTCACAGCCCGACCACCCACGGCTTCGTCCGCGTCGCCGCGGCCACGCCGGTGGTGCACACCGCCGACCCGGTCGCCAACGCCGACGAGCACATCGCCCTGATCCGGCAGGCGGGCGAACAGGGCATCGACCTGATCGTCTTTCCGGAGCTGAGCCTCAGCGCCTACGCCATCGACGACCTGATGATGCAGGGCGCACTGCTGGACGAGGTGGAGCGGCAGATCGGGCGGCTGGCCCCGCTGACCGCCGAAAGCGGCGTCGTCGCCGTGATCGGGGCCCCGTTGCGGCGCGAGGACCGGCTCTACAACTGCGCCGTTGTGGTGGGTAACGGCCGTGTGCTGGGGATCGTGCCCAAGACCTATCTGCCCAACTATCGGGAATATTATGAGAAGCGCTGGTTCTCGGCGGGCGGCGATGTATCGAGCCGGGACGGCGACCTGACGCTGGCCGGGGAGGAGGTCCCGTTCGGGACCGATCTGATATTCGAGGCCCCGAACCGGCCGGGCTTCGTCTTCGCAGCCGAAATCTGCGAGGACTACTGGGCCCCCCTGCCGCCCTCGACGCGGCAGGCGCTGTCGGGCGCCCGCATCCTGCTGAACCTGTCGGCGTCCAACATCGTCATCGGCAAGGCTGATGAAAGGGCCCTGCTGTGCGCCAGCCAGTCGGCCCGGGCGATGGCGGCCTATGTCTTCGCCGCCTCGGGCTGGGGCGAGAGCACTACCGACCTGGCGTGGGATGGACAGGCGACCATCCACGAACTGGGCGTCTGTCTGGCGAGCGGCGAGCGGTTCTCGATGGAAAGCCATCTGACCGTCGCCGATGTCGACGTCGAGCGGATCGGCCTGGACCGGCTGCGCAACGGCACCTTCGCCGACTGCGCCCGCGACGAGCTGGACGGATACCTGTTCGAACGGGTCCTGTTCGAAGCCCGCGACGCCGCCCCGGCCGCAGACCTGATCCGCCCTCTCGACCGCTTCCCCTTCGTGCCCGACGACCCCGCCCGGCTGGACCAGGACTGCTACGAGGCCTTCAACATCCAGGTGCAGGGGCTGATGCGGCGGATGAAGGCGACCAATGGCGAGCGGATCGTCATCGGCGTCTCGGGCGGGCTGGATTCGACCCAGGCCCTGCTGGTCGCCTGCCGCGCCTTCGACCGCCTCGGGCTGCCGCGCACCGGCATCCTCGGCTACACCCTGCCGGGCTTCGCCACCTCGGACGGGACCAAGTCGAACGCCTGGGCGCTGATGCAGGCGCTGGGCGTCACGGGCGCCGAGATCGACATCAGGCCGACCGCCCTGACCATGCTGGAGACGATCGACCATCCGTTCGCCCAGGGCGAGCCGGTGCACGACATCACCTTCGAGAACGTCCAGGCGGGGCTGCGCACCGACTATCTGTTCCGGCTGGCCAACCAGAACGGGGCCTTCGTGCTGGGCACCGGCGACCTGTCGGAGCTGGCGCTGGGCTGGTCGACCTATGGTGTCGGCGACCATATGAGCCACTACAACGTCAACGGCGGGGTGGCGAAGACGCTGATCCGCCACCTGATCCGCTGGGTCGCCGACCGCGAGCTGGTCGGGGCCGAGGCCGCGCCGGTGCTGCGGGACATCCTCGGCACCGAGATTTCCCCGGAATTGGTGCCGGCGAAGGATGGGGTGATCCAGTCGACGCAGGGGACGGTCGGGCCCTATCCGCTGAACGACTTCTTCCTGTTCTACGTCACCCGCTTCGGCCTCAAGCCGTCGAAGGTGGCGTATCTGGCGCATCAGGCGTGGAAGGATGCCGGGGTGGGCCACTGGCCGGCCGGCACGCCGGACGACGAGAAGGTCGAATATGACCTCGCGACGATCAAACACTGGCTGCGGAAGTTTCTGGTGCGCTTCTTCCAGACCTCGCAGTTCAAGCGTTCGGCCATGCCGAACGGGCCCAAGGTGGTCACCGGCGGCTCGCTGTCGCCGCGCGGCGACTGGCGGGCGCCGTCGGACGCCACGGCGCGGGTGTGGCTGGATGAGCTGGAGGGGAATGTTCCGGGCGAGTGATTAGTGGTTAGTGATTAGTGGCTGGCCGGCGCCTGTGCGGTGGCGCGGTCGGCGACGCCCTTCCGCAGGCGGCGAGGCGGCAACCACTAACCACTAACCACTAATCACTTCAGTCCACCTCCCCCAGAAACGGAAAGATCGCCGCCTTGGCCTCGGGCTCGTCCAGCATGGGCGCGTGGCCGACGCCGGGGACCTCGACATGGTCCATCTTCGGCGCGCGCTTCTTCATCTTCGCGGCGATGGCCGCGCTGAGCAGGTCGGAGGTCTCGCCGCGCACCAGCAACACGGGACGGGCCCGGGCCAGCCGCCCGAACATCGGCCACAGATTGGGGACCAGGGCCCGGGTCCCGGCGGCGCGGATCGGCACGGCGATGTCGGGATCATAGTCCAGCACCGGCGACCCCTCGGTGCCGATGCGGAAGACGCGGCGGGCGAAGGCGTCCCAGTCGGCGTCGGTGTAGTGCGGGAAGGCGACGGCGTTGTGCAGCTTCACATAGGCGGCGGCCTCGGCCCAGCCGGGGGTGTCGACCGGCTGGCCGGAATAGGCGGCGATGCGCGCCAGACCCTCCTTCGCCACCTCCGGGCCGATGTCGTTGAGGATGGCGGCGGCGACGGCCTTGGGGCGGATCGCCGCCAAGGCCATGGTGATCAGCCCGCCCATCGAGGTGCCGAGGAATACGGCGCGGGCGATCCCGGCCTGCTCCATCAGCGCCAGCACGTCCTGGGCGTAGTTGAGCGGCTGGTAGGTCATCGGATCGGGGGCGCGGTCAGACAGGCCGCGACCGCGCACGTCGAGCGCCAGCACCCGGCGGCCGCTCTGGGCGATCAGCGGGGCGATGGCGCCGAAATCGGCCGAGTTGCGGGTCAGGCCGTGGATGGCGATGACCGGCAGTTTCGCCGGCCCGGCGGCGGCGGCGTAGTCGCGCGCGTAGAGGGAAAGCCCGTCGGGACTGGTCCAGCGGCGATCGGCGAAGGTCTGGGTCATGCGGCGGCTCCGGGAAGGCGTCCGGAGCTTAATTCATCACCGGACGAATTGCTTCAGTGGCCGAGCAGGTCTTTGACGAAATGATCGAGGTTTCCGCCCTCGAAGCGGAAGCCGGGGACGCCGGCGCGGCGCGCCGCCTCGATCCCGGCGGCCTGGTCGCTGATCAGGAAGGATCGGGCGGGATCGATGCTGTGCTCGGCGATGGCGCGCAGGATCATGCCGGGATTGGGCTTGCGGTCGGGATGGTCGGGGTGGCGATAGCGTTCGTCGATCGCCTCGGGATGGAAGGGGCAGGCATAGACCGCCCCGATCACCGCCCCGTTGGCCGCCAGCCGACGCACCAGCAGGGCGTTGAACGCCGTCAGCTGCGCCTCGGTGAACAGGCCGCGGGCGACGCCGGGCTGGTTGGTGACGATGACGCACAGATAGCCGAGGCCGGTCAGCCGGCGCACGGCCTCGGGCGCGCCGGGTAGCAGGCGCAAATGCTCTTCCAGATGGGGATAGCCGGCGTCCTCGATCAGCACGCCGTCGCGATCGAGGAAGACGGCGGGAACGCCGGATGTCATGATGCCCGGGCATACGGCGCCGTACACAGTGGTTGCAAGCCGTCACGGGAAGTGACTCCGCCCGATTTGGCGTTGCCGCGGACGATTTGGTAGGGAGGCCTGCCCCGGCGCGACGTGACCGCGCGAACGGAGACTGTCCGGCATGACCATCCCCTTCATCGATCTTCAGGCCCAGCGGCTGCGACTGGACGGCGCCATCGAGGCGGCGGTGCAGGCGGCGGTGGTCGGCGGCGCCTGGGTGATGGGGCCGCAGGTGCGCCAGTTCGAGGCCGATCTGGCCGCCTTCGGTCAGGCGAAACACGCGCTGGGCTGCGCCAACGGCACCGACGCCCTGGCCCTGCCGCTGATGGCCTGGGGCGTGGGCCGGGGCGACGCGGTCTTCACGCCCAGCTTCACCTTCGCCGCCACGGCCGAGATCGTGCCGTGGTTCGACGCCGAGCCGGTGTTCATCGATGTCGATGCGAAGACCTACAACATGGATCCCGGCCATCTCGAGGCGACCATCGAGGCGACGCTGAAGGAAGGCCGGCTCAAGCCGCGCGTGGTCATCGCCGTCGACCTGTTCGGCCAGCCGGCCGACTATCCGGCGATCAAGGCGATCTGCGACAAACATGGCCTCAAGCTGATCGCCGATTCGGCCCAGGGCTTCGGCTGCACCATCGACGGCGACCATCCGCTGACATGGGCCGACATCACCACCACCAGCTTCTTCCCGGCCAAGCCGCTGGGCTGTTACGGCGATGGCGGAGCGGTGTTGACCGATGACGACGACCTGGCCCAGCTGATCGACTCCCTCCGCGTGCACGGCAAGGCGGTGGCGCGCGATCTGGAGGGCCAGACTTTCGACCACGATCCCAAATATCTGAACATGCGCATCGGGCTGAACAGCCGTCTGGACACCATCCAGGCCGCCGTCCTGATAGAGAAGCTGAAGGTGTTCGGTCAGGAGATCGAATGGCGCAACCGCATCGCCGCCCGCTACAACGACGGCCTGCGCGCCCATGTCGCCGCGGTGCCGGACGTGCCCGCCGGCAATGTCTCCAACTGGGCCCAGTACACCATCGAGCATGACGACCGGGACGGCCTGGCGGCGCATCTGAAGGAACAGGGCGTGCCGACGGCGGTCTATTATCCGATCCCGCTGCACCTCCAGCCGGCCTATGACATGTACCCGCGCGGACCGCAGGGCCTGCCGGTGACCGAGCGGCTCAAGGACCGGGTGATCAGCCTGCCGATGCACGCCGACCTCGACGAGGCGACCCAGGACAGGATCATCGCGGCGGTCGCCGGCTTCCGCTAAGGGTTCGCGTATGACTCAATCCCTTCCCCCGCTCAGGGCCGGCGTCGCCGGCGTCGGCGTCATGGGCCGCAACCACGCCCGCGTTCTGACCGACATCCGCGACTTCCAGCTGACCGCCGTGTTCGACCCCGACGCGGCCACGGCCGAGGGGGTCGCCGGTCTGTACGACGCCACGGCCTTCACCACGGCCGAGGCCTTCGTCGCCTCGGGCCTCGAGGCCGCCGTGGTGGCCACGCCCAACCGGCACCACGCCGACCTCGGCGTCGCCCTGCTGGAGGCGGGGGTCCATGTGCTGGTCGAAAAGCCGATCGCCGCCACCGTCGCCGACGCCCAGCGCATCATCGACGCGGCGAAGGCGAACGACCGGGTGCTGATGGTCGGCCAGGTCGAGCGCTTCAATCCGGCGGTGGGCGCGGTCAAGCAGGCCATCGACGGCGACGACATCATCTCGATCCAGATCACCCGCGTCGGCCCCTTCCCGCCGCGCATGGGCGAGGTCGGGGTGGTCATCGACCTGGCGGTGCACGACATCGACATCATCCGCCACCTGACCGACAGCGAGATCGTCGAGGTCCAGCCGCAGCTGGCCCGCACCCGCGCCGATCGTGAGGACACCGCCCTGCTGCAGTTCCGGCTGGCCAACGGGGTCATCGCCCACATCACCACCAACTGGGTCACCCCCTACAAGGTCCGCACCCTGCAGGTGGCGACGCGGAACAAGTTCGTGGTCGCCGATCTGATCACCCGCCAGGTCACCGAATATTTCGGCCAGCAGGCCGACGGCTCCTACCAGACCCGCGCCGTCAACAGCTGGCCCGCCGAGCCGCTGAAGAAGGAGCTCGAAGCCTTCGCCCACGCGATCCGCACGGGCGAGCCGCCGGCGGTGACGGGCGAGGACGGACTGCGGAATCTCGAGGTGGCGCTGCGGTGTCTGGGGGAGGGGTGACGGCTCAGGCCAATGCGCTGACCACATCGGTCTGCGCAAAGTCGTTACCGACGTAGAGCAACGGGCAGCCGTACATCTCCGCCAGCGCATAGCTGAAGCTGTCGCCATAGTTCAGGTAGGCGGCGTGGAATCCCTTGCCCCAGCGACGATAGGCGTCGGCGGCGCGCTCGGCGAAGACCTGATCCACGGGGATCACTTCGAGGTTCAGTTCCGCGAGGAACGGCCGGATCGCCGATCTGAACTCCTCGCGAGAGCCGACGATCAGAGTTTCCGTCAAGGTCGCCGCCGAGATGATCAGCCGGTTGTCCAGCAGCACATCCATGCAGCGCGGCCCCAGCGGCTGGCGCGCCAGGACCTCGATCAGGGCCGAGGTGTCGACGGCGATCAAGCCGGCAGACCCTCATCGTCATAGAGGAAGTCCTGACTACGGGCGGCGTCGAAGTCCGGCGGCAGATCGCCCACGAGGGCCTGGGCGGCGCGGATCGCCGCCGCCCGATGTTCGCGCAGCTTGCCGGGGCGCCGAACGGGCACCAGGCGAACGACCTCCTTGCCATGGCGCGTCAGGACCACGTCTTCCCCGCCTTCCGCGCGACGAACCAGGTCGGTCAGGTGAGTCTTGGCTTCAGAGATGGCGACATGGGTCATGGAAGAAATATGGACCAATCGATGGTCCATTTCAACGTCACCCCACCACCTGCATCCCCAGCCATTCCGCCACCAAGGCCGGCTTGTCGGCCCCGTCGATCTCGACGGTGACCTCGTGTTTCAGCAGCCAGCGGCCGCCGCCCTTGTCCTCGACCGAGAGCAGTTTGAAGCGGCCGCGGACGTTCGAGCCGGCGCGGACCGGGGCGAGGAAACGGATCTTGTCGAAGCCGTAGTTGACGCCCATCACCACCCCTTCCAACGGGGGAACAGCATCGTAGGTCATGGCCGACAGCAGGCTGAGGGTCAGGAAGCCGTGGGCGATGGTGCCGCCGAACGGGGTGGCCTTCGCCGCCTCCGGATCGATGTGGATGAACTGGCGATCCTCGGTGACCTCGGCGAAGGCGTCGATGCGGGCCTGGTC
The DNA here is from genome assembly GCF_046295595.1 of Brevundimonas sp. Taxonomy (GTDB): domain Bacteria; phylum Pseudomonadota; class Alphaproteobacteria; order Caulobacterales; family Caulobacteraceae; genus Brevundimonas. Next base: position 56,326 of record NZ_JBKBMX010000016.1, read on the forward strand.
GACGGTGATCCAGCGGCTGACGCCGACCTCCTGTCCGACCAGGCCGGGCAGGTCGGCGACGGGGGTGGGCGTTCCCTGGCGTTCGGTCATGGTGTCGGCCTCCTCAGGCGATCGGGGTGAAACGGTCTTCGATGATGGCGGCGAACAGGGCCGGGTCGACATTGCCGCCGGACAGGACGACGGCGGTGGTGCGGTCGCGGGCCTCGATCCTGCCGGCCAGCAGGGCGGCCAGCGACACGGCGCCGCCCGGCTCGACCACCAGCTTCAGCACTCGGAAGGCGTAGCGCACCGCCGCCGCGACCTCGGCGTCGGAGACGGTCTCGACCCGCTCGACGCGGCGGTTGATCGGGAAGGTCAGCTCGCCCGGCCGGTCGGTCATCAGGGCGTCGCAGATGGTGCCGCGCGCCGGGGCGTGGGTCAGCCGCTCGCCGGCGGCGATCGACAGCTGGAAGTCGTTGTAGTCGCGCGGCTCGACGGCGATCACCGCAGTGTGCGGCGACTGGGCGGCCATGGCCAGGTTGATGCCGGCGATCAGCCCGCCGCCCGAGGCGCCGCAGACCAGCTGGTCCAGTGGGGCGGCGCCGAGGTCGCGGGCCTGTTCGACGATCTCCAGCCCGGTGGTGCCCTGACCCTCGATGACGAACGGATCGTCGAACGGGCGCACCAGCACCGAGCCCTTCGAGGCGGCGATCTCCTCGCCGATGGCCTCGCGGCTTTCGGCGTAGCGGTCGTACATGCGCACCTCGCCGCCGAAGGCGCGGACCCCCTCGACCTTCACTGTCGGGCTGTCGGCGGGCATGACGATGACGGCCTCTATGCCCAGCATCTGCGCGGCGGCGGCGACGGCCTGGGCGTGGTTGCCCGATGAATAGGCGACCACGCCGCGCGCCCGTTCCTCGGCCGTCAGCCGGCTCATGCGGTTCCAGGCGCCGCGGAATTTGAAGGCCCCGGCGCGCTGCAGATTCTCGGCCTTGAGCAGCACCCGCCCGCCGACCTGGGCGTTCAGCGCCGGGCTCTCGATCAGCGGCGTGCGCACGGCGCGGCCGGCGATCTGGCGGGCGGCGTCCTGAACGCCGGCGAAGGAGGCGATGTGCATGGAAGCCACTTAACCGCATCGCTTTGGTCCGCGTAAGGTGGGTCTATGGAAAGACTCATCCTCGCCATCGACCAGGGCACCACCTCGACCCGGACCATCGCTTTCGAATGCGCCCCGGAGGGCGGGCTGCGCCCCGTCGCGGTCAGCCAGATCGAGCTGGCGCAGCATTTTCCCAAACCCGGCTGGGTCGAGCATGATGCGGCCGAGATCTGGACCGCGACGCTGCAGACCTGCCGCGAGGTGATCCGCAAGGCCGGCGGCGTCGGCCGCTTCGCCGCCATCGGCATCACCAACCAGCGCGAGACCTCGGTGATCTGGGACGCCGCGACCGGCGAGCCGCTGCATCGCGCCATCGTCTGGCAGGACCGGCGCACGGCGGCGGCCACGGCGAAACTGGCGGCGGCGGGCCATGAGCCGATGGTTCAGGGCGCCACCGGCCTGATCCTCGACCCCTATTTCTCGGCCTCGAAATTCGCCTGGCTGCTGGACGCCGTGCCCAGCGCGCGCGAGCGGACGACGCGCGGCGAGGTCAAGCTCGGCACGATCGAGACCTGGCTGATCTGGAAGCTGACGGGCGGCGCCAGTCACGTCACCGACGCCACCAACGCCAGCCGCACCTCGCTGATGGACCTGGCCACGCGCCAGTGGCGGCCCGATCTGGCCGAACTGTTCAATGTCCCGATGCAGGGACTGCCGGAGATCCGCGATTGCGCTGATCATTTCGGCGACTGCGACCCGGTCCTGTTCGGCGCCGCCCTGCCGATCCACGGTTCGGCCGGGGACCAGCAGGCCGCGCTGGTGGGACATGGCGCGCTCAAGGCCGGCGACGCCAAGATCACCTATGGCACCGGCGCCTTCCTCGTCGCCAATGTCGGCGCCGCGCCGGTGGCCTCGACCAGCCGGTTGCTGGGCACGCTCGGCTATGCGGTCGGCGGACAGGCGGCCTGGGCGCTGGAGGGGTCGATCTTCTCTGCCGGCTCGGCGATCCAGTGGCTGCGCGACGGTCTCGGGGTGATCTCGGAATCGCGCCAGTCCGAGGCCATGGCCCAGGGCCTGGCCGACAACGGCGGCGTCTATCTGGTGCCCGGCTTCACCGGCCTCGGCGCGCCTTGGTGGGAGCCGGAGGCGCGCGGCGCCATCACCGGCCTGACCCGCGACAGCGGCCCGGCGCAGATGGTGCGGGCGGCGCTGGAGTCTCTGGCCTACCAGACCCGCGACCTGCTGGACGCGCTTGAGAAGGACGGGGCGCCGAGGCGGAAGGTGCTCAAGGTCGACGGCGGCGTCACCGCCAACGCCTTCGCCATGCAGTTCGTCGCCGACATCTGCGAGGTGGTGGTCGAACGCCCGGCCTTCCAGGAGATGACGGCGCTCGGCGCGGCCAAGCTGGCGGCGCTCGGCGTCGGCCTGATCGGCGATCTGGAGGACCATCCGGTCGAGGCCCCGGCGCGCTGGACCCCGCGCATGGGGCCCGACGAGCGCGAGCGGCTGCTCAAGGGCTGGCGCGGCGCGGTGAAGGCCGCCATCATCGCCGCGCAATGAGCCAGCCTGTTCCCGAAGACGCCCAATCAACCTATTCCGGCACGCGCGAGGTCGACTCCCGCCATGCCCTCGACGAGGCCCGGCTGGGCGACTGGCTGGCCGCCAACGTCGACGGCTACGCCGGCCCACTGACCATCCGCCAGTTCAAGGGCGGCCAGTCGAACCCGACCTATGAGCTGACCACCCCGGCCCGCACCTATGTGCTGCGCCGCAAGCCGCCCGGGACCCTGCTGGCCTCGGCCCATGCCGTGGATCGCGAGTTCAAGGTCATCTCGGCCCTGCACGCCCACGGCTATCCGGTGGCGCGGCCATGGGCCCTGTGCGCCGACGAGGCGGTCATCGGCTCGATGTTCTACGTCATGGACAGGGTCGAGGGCCGGGTGCTGTGGGACCTGAAACTGCCCGGCCTGACGCCCGACCAGCGCCGCGCCATCTATGACGCCCAGGTCGATACGCTGGCGGCCCTGCACGCCTTCGATCCGGCGGTGATCGGGCTCGGCGACTACGGACGGCCGGGCAACTATTTCGAGCGCCAGGTCGGGCGCTGGACCAAACAGTATCGCGCCTCCGAGATCGAGCCGATCGCGGCGATGGACCGGTTGATCGAATTCCTTCCGGCGACCCTGCCGCCCGAAGGGCCGACGCGCATCGTCCACGGCGACTTCCGCCTCGACAATCTGATCCTCGCCCCGGAGACCCCGGAGGTGCGGGCGGTGCTGGACTGGGAGCTGTCGACGCTGGGCGATCCGATGGCCGACTTCTCCTATCTGCTGATCGCCTGGGTGATCCCGGCGACGGCCCGCAACGGTCTCGCCGGGGCCGACATCGCGGCGCTGGGCATTCCCACGGTCGAGCAGATGGTCGAGCGCTACGCCGGCCTGACCGGGGCGCGGCCGGCGAACCTCGACTGGCTGTTCGCCTATAATCTGTTCCGGCTGGCGGCCATCTGCCAGGGCATCGCCGGCCGGGTGCGCGACGGCACGGCCGCCTCGGCCCATGCGAAGACCATGGCGGCCCAGGTGCCGATGCTGGCCGAGGGCGCGCTGGCGTTCGCGAAGAAGGCCGGGGCCTGAACCGCCTCTAGTTGGTCAGGACCTGGACCCGGGTCCACAGCGCCCCGCGATTGACGACATGGACCCGCAGCCGCGCCGGCGCCTCGGGGGCGAGGGTGCAGACCGGATAGTGGTCGCCGAGGCCGTCGGCGCACAGCACCCGGCCCGCCGCGTCGCGCACCGTCAGATCGACATCGGTGTCGCCGTCGCCGATCGCGGCCACGCGCAGGATTTCGGCCCCGCGGGCGTCGATCTCGAAACTCCAGCTCTCCAGCGAGGCCAGCCGCCGGACGGTCGACACCGGCCCCGCCCCGAACGGCGATGAACGGACCCCGGCCATGGCGGCAGGCGGGGGCGGCGGCGGCGGCGGAGGTGGCGGAGGCGGGGGCGCATAGGCCGGCGCCGGCTGGCGCTGCGCCCGGTCTTCCCGCTCGGCCCTGTCCCGCTCGGCGCGCTCGCGTCGCGCCTGCTCCCGCGCCGTTTCGCGCCGGTGGGCGGAGACGACCACCTCCTCGGTCGCGGGGGTCGGACGCAGCGCCGCCGCCTCCTGTCTGAGCGCCGCGGCGCTCAGAACGGGCGCGATCCCGGGTTCGCTGGCGTCGCCGACCCGTGACGGGACCTCGTCCAGCATCCGGGCGGCGACCAGCAGGCCGTCGGCGTCGCGCCGCTCACGGGCCCAGGCGGCCAGCCGGGCGGCGGTCACCCACTGGGCGACGCCGCGCGCCTCGGGCGGGTCCGCCGCCAGCGGCGTCTGCCGGGCAATCGCCGCCGGCCCCGGGGCTGCGCAGGCCAAGGCGACGCCGAAGGCGATGAGAAGGCGGAACGCGGCGGTCATGCGGTCACCTGTGGTCCCCGCCCGGGCTGGCGGACGGTCAGGCTCGCACTGTCATCCGGACGGGACAAGCGCGGCGAGTGACGAAAGCTGACGCGGTCAGCGCGGCGGCAGCACGGCGCCGTTCAGAATGCTGCGGTCCGCCCGGGCCTGGACCAGCACGGCGACCGCCTCATGCGGATCGAGGCCGGTCGGCAGGGCGTACAGGGCCGGGCGGCCGTCCCAGGCCCCGAGGCTGCGGACCGCGCTGACGACATTGACCTGGCGCACGGTCTGGCCGCGGTTGTCGCCGCCGCCGATCTCGACCGTCTGGGGGCCGGGCCGATAGATCACGGCCACGACCTCGGCGCCGCCGGCCGGGGCGCGGCCCGAGCCGACGCCGACGTGGTCGCCGGCCTCGCGGAATTCGATCTCCGGCGGGAAGATCCGGCGCAGGGACTCTTCCTCGACGGCGACCTTGAGCGCCTCTTCCGCCGCGCCGGCGACCTGGCGGCGGCCGTCGATGACCACCTGCGGCGTGCCGACGGCGCGCAGCTTCAGCGGGCGGCGATAGGCGCGCTGGCGCTGGGCGAATTCGGGGCGGGCGAAGGTGTCTTCCCAGCCCAGATAGTCCCAGTAGTCGACGGCGTAGGTCAGGGCGATGACGCCGGGCTGATCGGCCAGGGCCTCGACCCGGGCGTTGGCCTCGGGACAGCCGGTGCAGCCTTGGGCGGTGAACAGTTCGACGATCACCGGCTCGGGCCGGACGTCGGCCGCGGGCGCGCGCGGGCCGGCCGGCTGGGCGCTGGTCCCGGCCGCGATGGAGGCGGCCACAAGGACCGCCGCGGGAATGATCCAGCCCCTCGTGCGCATGGCGGGCACCATAACCACGGTCCGGAACGGCGCGCGCCTCATTTTCGCGTGAGCGATCAGACCCGGATGTCTAGCAGGGCGCCGGGGCGTTGCGGCCGGTCTTCGGCGGCGCGGGACAGGATGGCGGCCGGCTGGGCGATGGTCGCCGGCGTCGCGGGGGCGGCTGCGGCCGGGGCCGCGACCCCGTCGAGGGCCGAGCGGAAGAAGTCCGAGCGCGAGGCGCGCACCGGCGACGGCGGGCTTTGCGCCGGGAACAGGGGCGAGAGGACGGGAAGGCGAATCGCGCTCATGCCGACAGGGTTAATGAAAACCGTCGGAAAAGGGTTAACGCCCAGCTGGCCGGGATCAGCGCGTGGTGGCGGTCGGCAGCGGGCGCGGCGGGGCCTGGATGGCGTCGACCAGACGGTCGATCTCGGCCGCGTCTGTCAGCGGTCCCGAAACCTTGGCCACGACCCGGCCCATGGCGTCGACGGCGAAGGTCTCCGGCGCCCCGGTGATGCCCAGATCCAGACCGGCGCGGCCCTCCCGGTCGACCAGCACCATCGAATAGGGGTCGCCCAGTTCGTCGAGGAAGGCGCGGGTGGCGACCGGATCGTCCTTCCACGCCACCCCGACGACGGCCACGCCGCGTTCTTCCAGCGCCATCAGCTGCGGGTGTTCGATGCGGCAGGGGGCGCACCAGCTGGCGAAGACATTGATCAGCATCGGCTTGCCGACGCCGGCGGTCTTCAGGTCCAGCACGCCCGGCCCGGCCGTCGACCCGGTCAGCATCGGCAGGACGGTCTCGGGCACGGGCTGTCCGACGAGCGCCTCGGGCCGGTATTCGCTGCCGCGCTGGGCCAGCGACCGGCCGGAAAAGTCGCCCAGCCGCACGGCGGCGAAGACCACCAGGGCGACGAGGGCGACCAGCGGGATGATGGCGAACCAGCGGTTCATCCTCAGGCCTCCGGCCGGTCGGCTTCCAGCCGCTTCAGCTCGGCCGACCAGCGGCGCGCCGCCAGGCCGGCGCGGACGGCGAGGGCGGCCAGCACCGCGGCGCTGATCGCCCAGGCCGGCCAGACGAAGGCGCCATAGGGGCTCATGTCGAGGTCGATCATGTCGTCAGGCCTCCAGGGCGCGGCGGGCGCGGATCGACAGCACCCGGCGGCGCACGATCTCGGTGCGGATGGCGGTCAGCCAGAGGGCGAGGAACAACAGACTCCACGCCGCCATCATGGTCAGCAGCGGGGTCAGATAGACCGGCGGCATGGCCGGGCCGTCGGCGCGCAGCAGCGAGGCCGGCTGGTGCAGGGTGTTCCACCAGTCGACCGAGAATTTGACGATCGGCAGATTGATCAGCCCGACGAGGCCCAGCACGGCGGCGGCGCGGGCCGCCCTGGTCTCGTCGTCGATCGAGGCGCGCAGGGCCATATAGCCGAGGTAGAACAGGAACAGGATCAGCACCGACATCAGCCGCGCGTCGCCCCAGGCCCACCAGGCCCCCCACATCGGCTTGCCCCACAGGCTGCCGGTGATCAGGGCCAGGGCGGTGAAGGCGGCGCCGGGGAGTGCGGCGGCGCGGGCGGCGGCGTCGGCCAGCGGATGGCGGAACACCAGGGCGAAGAAGCTGGCTGCGCCCAGCGCCGCATAGGCCGCCAGCCCGACCGAGGCGGCCGGCACATGGACGAACATGATCCGCACCGTGTCGCCCTGCTGGTAATCCTCGGGCGCGGCGAACGACAGCCAGGTGGCCACGGCCAGCAGCACGACGGCCAGCCCCCAGACCACCGGCGTCAGCGGGCGGGTGAAGCGCAGGAAGCGGTCGGGATTGGCGAGGCCGAACATGGGAATCGCTCTTTAGGGGCTGATCGCCTCCAGCGCTACTTCGGGGCATTGCGGAGGCGGCGCGGCTTGTCGCCGCCCCCCGCCCCGTGGCACAGCAGCGCCGTCAAGGCGGAGCCGTACGATGAGCGAAGACGTCACCAAAGACAGCAACGGCGCCGTCCTCGCCGATGGCGACAGCGTGACCCTGATCAAGGACCTCAAGGTCAAGGGCTCGGGCGGGGTGACGCTGAAGCGCGGGACCCTGGTCAAGAACATCCGCCTGACCGGCGACACGGACGAGATCGAGGCCAATGTCGACAAGGTCCGCGGCCTCGTGCTCAGGACCGAGTTCGTCAAGAAGGCCTGATTGGCTCAGCCCTGCGCGTTCCTGATCGCCGCCGCCCCGGCGAACGGCGTGACCACCATCGCGAACAGCACGTAAGCCGCGAGGAAGGCCAGCGCCGGCGTCGGCGACAGCCCGTTCGCCGCCCGCTCCAGCGCCCCCGCGCCGAATACCACCGGCGGGATGAACAGCGGCAGCACCACCACCGCGATCAGCAGGCCGCCGCGCTTCGAGCCGAGCGCCAGCGCCGCGCCCAGCGCCCCGGTCAGGGCGAACCCCAGTGCCCCGATCAGGGCCGACAGGGCGACCAGCGGCGCCTGCTCGGGCGCAAGGCCGAGGGTGATGGCGGCGACCGGCGCGGTCAGGGCCAGCGGTACGCCGACGGCCAGCCACTGGGCCTTGGCCTTGGCCAGCACCACCAGCTCCAGCGGCGCGGGGCCCAGCGCGATCAGGTCCAGCGCCCCGTCCTCGTGATCGCGCTCGAACAGCCGCTCCAGCGACAGGATCGACGACAGGGCGAGGGCCAGCCAGGCGATCCCGCGGGCGACCGGCTTCAGCCCGGCCGGATCCCCGCCCGCCGCCAGCGGCGCCAGCACCGTCAGGCACAGGAAGAAGCCGCAGGCCAGCAACGGCCCGCCCCCGCCCGACCAGGCCAGGGCCAGCTCGCGCCGCCACAGGATGGTCAGGGCGCTCACCGCCCGGCTCCGATGTCTAGCGCCCGCGCCGGCACCGGTAGCGGATCGTGCACGGCGGCGAGGATGGCCCCGCCCTTGTCCAGATGCGCCTGCATCAGCAGCCCCAGCGCCGCGCGCCAGCGGGCGTCCAGCGGCGCGAACGGCTCGTCCAGCAGCCAGACCGGCCGCGGCGCGGCGATCAGCCGGGCGAAGGCCAGCCGGCGGCGCTGCCCGGCCGACAGCTGGCGCACCTCCAGATCCAGCAACGGCTCGAGCGCCAGCACATCGACCGCGGCGGCGATCCCGGCCGCGTCGGCGCCGTGCCAGCCGGCCTGAAACGCCAGCTCCTCCCGCGCCCGGCGCGCGCCCTTGAGCCCGTCCAGATGACCCAGCCAGTGCAGAAGCCGCCGCCGCGCCTCGGCCGGGTCGGCGTCGCCAAAGCCGATGGTCCCGGCGTCGGGGCGCAGGAAGCCGGCGAGGGCGCGCAACAGGCTGGTCTTGCCCGCGCCATTGGCCCCCGTCAGCGCCACCGCCTCGCCGGCGGCCAGTGAGAAGGACAGGTCGCGGAACAGCACGCGCTCGCCGCGGGACAGGGTCAGGGACTCCACCGTAATCATCCCTTCCCCCTTCGCGGGGGAAGGTGGCCGGCGGAGCCGGTCGGATGGGGGGGCTGCTTCGGCCGGCAGGCTGCGGAGTAATCAGCGGCGACCTGGATGGCCCGGTGTCTCACCCCCCATCCGTCTCGCTCCGCGAGCCACCTTCCCCCGCAAGGGGGGAAGGAAGCGCGATCCGGATTGATAGTCGTTCTCAATGACCCCACGCCCGACGTGGATACATGGACGCAGCGGACAACCCTCGCTATATCCCGGCACGCCGCAGCAGGCGTTCGCCGCGCGCGTCGGGGACCTGTGCGCCCCGCCGTCGACCGCGCGATCGTGCAACCGGATTGTCGGGCGGCGTTGACCAGAGGAAGCCTCTCCATGCCGTCGAACGACAGCTTCAAGACCCGTCAGGACCTTTCCGTCGGGCGCAAGAAATACGCCTATTACAGCCTTCCGGCCGCCGAGGAAGCCGGTCTGGCCGGGATTTCCCGCCTGCCGCGCTCGATGAAGGTGCTGCTGGAGAACCTGCTGCGCAACGAGGACGGCGTCTCGGTCACCGAGGCCGACCTGCGCGCCGTCGCCGCCTGGGTCGACAACAAGGGCTCGGTCGAGCACGAGATCGCCTTCCGCCCGGCCCGCGTGCTGATGCAGGACTTCACCGGCGTTCCCGCCGTGGTCGACCTGGCCGCCATGCGCGACGCCATGGGCGCCCTGGGCGCCGATCCGGCCAGGATCAATCCGCTCAACCCCGTCGACCTCGTCATCGACCACTCGGTCATGGTCGACCATTTCGGCACCCCGGGCGCCTTCGAGCAGAACGTCGAGCGCGAGTATGAGCGCAACATCGAGCGCTATAAATTCCTCCGCTGGGGTTCGACCTCGTTCAACAATTTCCGCGTCGTGCCCCCCGGCACCGGCATCTGCCACCAGGTCAACCTCGAGAACCTGGCCCAGACCGTCTGGACCGCGCCCGAGGGCAAGGCCACCCTGGCCTATCCCGACACCGTCGTCGGCACCGACAGCCACACCACCATGATCAACGGCCTGGCCGTTCTGGGCTGGGGCGTCGGCGGCATCGAGGCCGAGGCGGCCATGCTGGGCCAGCCGATCCCGATGCTGATCCCCGAGGTCATCGGCTTCCGCCTGACCGGCGCCCTGCCGGAAGGCGCCACCGCCACCGACCTGGTGCTGACCGTCACCCAGATGCTGCGTCGCAAGGGCGTGGTCGGCAAGTTCGTCGAGTTCTTCGGCCCCGGCGTCATCAGCCTGACCATCGAGGACCAGGCCACCATCGCCAACATGGCCCCGGAATACGGCGCGACCTGCGGCTTCTTCCCCGTCTCGGCGGCGACCATCGGCTATCTGACCGCCACCGGCCGCGACAAGGCCCGCGTCGCCCTCGTCGAAGCCTATGCCAAGGCCCAGGGCCTGTGGATCGACGAGAGCTCGGAAGACCCGGTCTTCACCGACATCCTCGAGCTGGACATGGGCACGGTCGTGCCGTCGCTGGCCGGTCCCAAGCGTCCGCAGGACAAGGTCGAGCTGACCGTCGCCGCCCCGTCGTTCGAAACGGCGCTCGGCGAGGTGTTCAACCGCCCGGCCGACGCCGCCCGCGTCGCCGTCGAGGGCGAGAAGTTCGACCTCGGCGACGGCGACGTCGTCATCGCCGCCATCACCTCCTGCACCAACACCTCCAACCCGTCGGTGCTGATCGCCGCCGGCCTGGTGGCGCGCAAGGCCCGCAAACTCGGTATGACCGTCAAGCCGTGGGTCAAGACCTCGCTGGCCCCCGGCTCGCAGGTGGTCACCGACTATCTGACCGCCGCCGGCCTGCAGGCCGACCTCGACGCCATGGGCTTCAACCTCGTCGGCTACGGCTGCACCACCTGCATCGGCAACTCGGGCCCGCTGGATCCGGCGATCTCGAAGGCGATCAACGACAACGGCCTGGTCGCCACCTCGGTGCTGTCCGGCAACCGCAACTTTGAAGGCCGGGTGAACCCCGACGTCCAGGCCAACTACCTGGCCTCGCCGCCGCTGGTCGTCGCCTATGCCCTGGCCGGCTCGATGCGGATCGACATCTCGAAGGATCCGATCGGTCAGGACAAGAAGGGCAAGGACGTCTTCCTCAAGGACGTCTGGCCGACCTCGGCCGAGATCGCCGCCATCCAGAAGAAGTCGGTCACCCCGGCGATGTTCGCCAAACGCTACGCCGACGTCTTCAAGGGCGACAAGCACTGGCAGGGCATCGACGTCGCCGGCGGCCAGACCTACGCCTGGGACGACAGCTCGACCTATGTGCAGAACCCGCCCTATTTCGAGGGCATGTCGATGGAGCCGGCTCCGGTCACCGACATCGTCGAGGCCCGCGTCCTCGCCATCTTCGGCGACTCGATCACCACCGACCACATCAGCCCGGCCGGTTCGATCAAGAAGAGCTCGCCGGCCGGCGCCTGGCTGACCGAGCACGGCGTCGACGCGCTGGATTTCAACTCCTACGGCGCGCGCCGCGGGAATCATGAAGTCATGATGCGCGGTACCTTCGCCAACATCCGCATCCGCAACAAGATCACGCCGGAGATCGAGGGCGGGGTGACCAAACACTTCCCGTCGCAGGACACGATGTCGATCTACGACGCGGCCATGCGCTACCAGGCCGAGGGCCGGCCGCTGGTCGTCTTCGCCGGCAAGGAATACGGCACCGGCTCGTCGCGCGACTGGGCGGCCAAGGGCACCCGCCTGCTGGGCGTCCGCGCCGTCATCGCCGAGAGCTATGAGCGCATCCACCGCTCCAACCTGGTCGGGATGGGCGTGGTGCCGCTGCAGTTCAAGACCGAGGGCTGGGTCCGTCTGGGCCTGACGGGCGAAGAGATCGTCACGATCCGCGGCCTGACCGACATCAACATCGGCAAGCTGCGCCCGCGTCAGGACCTGTGGGTCGAGCTGTTCCGTCCCTCGGACGGCAAGATGGCCCGCTTCCCGGTCCGCTGCCGCATCGATAACCAGACCGAGCTGGACTACTTCAAGGCCGGCGGGGTCATGCCCTACGTCCTGCGCAACCTCGCCCGCGGGCCGGAAGCGATCGCGGCGGAGTAGGCCTCAGCGGTTGAACAGATGAAGGGGCCGGCGGAGCGATCCTCCGGCCCTTTTTTGTTGGGGCGGGGCTCACCGCAGACGACCGCCCGAGGCGCCTGCGGAAAGCTTCAGCCGCGAGCGTAGAATGAAGCGAGAAATGCGGGCGTCATCCGCCGGGTCAGCATCGTTGCGACCAATGCCGCCAGTCCGACACAGCTGGCGGCCAGCCATTGGAACTCGCCCATACCCGCCAGCCCCGCTTGGACGGCGACCAGGACATATCCGGCGGAAAACGCCGACATGGTCAGACCCTGCAAGGGAACCGTCATTGCCCGGGTGAGGTGAAATGCGGTCCCGCTGAGGAACAGGTAGCCAGTCACGAGGCTGTAGAAACCGTAGCCCAGCGCCATGCCGCCAAACGTTTCGACGGGCCCGCAGTGCTCAAGGGTGCAGAGGGTCGGGTATGGGAAGAACGAGAGGACGGCGCAGATCGCACCGACCAGAACGAGTTCGGTGAGCTTGTACGCGCCGACCCGGTAGAGCGCCGTCATCGCATGTCCTCGCATCCCGCGTGGCCAAGATTGCCTGTGCTCCGCCCTGTGGGCAACGGGGCAGGCTCGACAGACGGACCGGCCCAAACCGCCCTGTGATAGGCTCGGCAGATGAGCGTCACCTATCTTCACCTGCCTCCCGGCGAGGAGCCACCCGCGATAGATGCCTTGAGACCGTTCAAGGCCGTGTTGGTCCTCGATCAGGCCGTGTCCGAGGAATGGCAGGGCCGGGTCAGTGACTGGCTCGTCAAAAGCGGCTGCCTCTACATGATGGCGTGGGGGACAGGCTGCAGTTCGTGGGACGACAGCGTGGACTATGCGAATCTGTCGGCGACGGATTTCGGCGACATGTCGGACGATCAGTTCGTGTTGACGACCTGGCATGATGACGAGCCGCTGGCAGCGACGTTCTGGTTTGCCGGGCACGCGGCCGTTCACCCGACCGTGCCGCTCAGCAATGTGGTCATAATCGATGTCGGCGTGCGGGATCGCGAGACCCGGATGCGCGAAGCCTATGCCTTGGCGCAGACCGAGACCGTGTAAGGGCCGGACAGGATCGGGTGTTGTAGTGCGAGAAATGGCCCACATGACAGGACACCGAGGCGGCGCACTTTCAGTAGCTGGCCTCCTGCTGGTATTCGCCGTGCTGGCGCTCATGGCATGCGAACCAAGGCCCCAGGGGGTGGATGTTATTGCAAAGCCGGTGCTCCCGGCCGCCGAGGTCGCGTCGCTGGAGCGGCGCGCAAGCGCCGGTGACCGGGAGGCTCTGTTGAGGCTCGCGATGCACTACGAGTTCGCCTCCGGCGGAACGCCCGACTCAAGACAGCGCGCGGAACATTGGATCGAGCTCGCCGCGGAAACGGGTGACGCGGCTGCGATTGATCGGTGGGCGGCCTGGCTCTTGGTGACGAAGCGCTGCGACGAAGCCCGTAGCTGGTTTGATCGGCTCCCATCAACGGCCGAGGATCGCGCCAGCTTCGAGCGTGACGAGTTGCTTTGCAGAAGAAGCGCCCAGCGCGCCCCCTAGCGTGTCGGCAACCCTCGCCCTCCCTACCCCCGCGTCGCGTTGTGCGGCCCGCGATCGCGCGGGTTCCGCCCGAAGGCCTGGTCGCACAGGGAGCGGCCGAACTCTTCCGAGACCATCACCTGGCGGTCGCCGAACAAACCCGCGAACCGACCGCCCGCCGTCGTCGCCACCGTGATCGGGAAGCGGCCGACGACGAGGTTGCCGCGGCCCGGATCGACGAACTCGACCGTGCCGCCGAGGGCGTGCATCCCCTCGCCGTTCAACAGCATCTCGGCCCGCCCGGCGCGCTCCAGGCGCTCGACATGGATGCGCACGTCGATCGGCGCCGTGCCGTGCATGCAACGGGTCAGCTCCTCGCGCACCTCTTCCGAAAAGGTCTCGGAGAAATCCTCCTCGGCATCCAGCCAGGCGCTGGAGACGGTGATCGAGCCGACCTGGGCGGTTTCCTGCAGCCCCGGCGGCAGGTCCATCGGCGGGCCGCCCTCGATGACCGGGGCGCAGGCGGTGGCGGCGAACACGGCGGCGACGGCCGCGGCGGCGAGGAACGACTTCATGACAGGCCTCTGTGGTTTCCCGTGAAGCTTAGGCCGCTCCCGCTGTGAACCCTGGATGAACCGCGTTCGGCCGCGGATTAATTCGCCGTAAGCTCCGGCAATGCAGGCACCGTCCTGCCTACGTCCGATCCTGACGCAGGGCCGGGTTAGACTCGTCTTCGTTGGGAGGGAGAGGGCATGACAGGCGCGCGAACAGGAACGGAGGGCGCGTCCGGACGGTCCGGACGGTCCGGACGGTCTGGACGATTCGGACGGTGTTTTTCGGATTATACCCGGGTAAAATCCGCCTCAGCCGCCGAACACCTCGACGCCGATCTCGCCGTCCGGGGTCAGCCAGGCCCGCTTCATGCCCTGGCTGTTGAACGGGGCGGTGATGGTCCCGTCGCGGTCCAGGGCGATCAGGCCGCCGTCGCCGCCCATCTCGCCGATCTGGTCGATCACCGCCGCGCCCGCTTCGGCCAGCGACTGCCCCGCCTCGACCCGCCAGCCGATCTGGGCGCAGGCCACGACGCGGATGAAGTATTCGCCCTGGCCGGTGGCCGAGACCGCGACCCGGCCGTCGGCCCAGCTGCCGGCGCCCGGGATGGGGGTGTCGCCGACCCGACCCGGCATCTTGCCGAACACCCCCGCCGTCGAGGTCGCCGCCGCCAGCCGCCCGTCGCGGTCCAGCACGCAGCAGCCGACCGTGCCGTGGCTCAGCGTCCCCGGCGGATGGTTGTCCTCGCCCTGGCCGGCGCGGGTGAACCAGGCCGCCTCGTCGCCGATCGGCTCCAACCCCCGGTCGTGGGCGAAAAGGGCCGCCCCCTCGCCGGCCAGCATCACATGCGGCGTGTGGTCCATGACGGCGCGGGCCGCGACCACGGGATTGCGGAACCCCTGCAGGGCCGCCACCGCCCCGGCCTTGCGCGTCGCGCCGTCCATCAGGCTGGCGTCCAGCTCATAGGCCCCGGCCAGATTGGGGCTGGCCCCGCGCCCGGCGACATAGAGGCCGGAGTCCTCCAGCAACACGGTCGCCTCGACAGCCACGTCCAGCGCCGACGCCCCGGCGTCCAGCCGCGCCTTCATCGCCTCGACCACCGCGCGCATGTGCGCGACCTCGCGGGTGTAGTCGCGCGCGCGCCGCGCGCCCGCGCCGCCGTGAAGGATGAGGGCCGTCATGGGGGGTCGTCTCCGGATCGCCCCTTTTCAACGGGCGTGGCGCTGCTTAGCCTTCCCCGAACGCGAGCGCCACGCGGCGCGCGCCACCCCTCCCCAGGAAAACCCCTCATGCGCGCAGTCCTGTCCACGGCCCCCGGCGGCCCCGAAACCCTCGTCGTCGAGGAGGTGCTCGACCCGACGCCGGGCAAGGGCGAGGTGGTGATCGAGGTCCGCGCCGTCGGCGTCAACTTCCCCGACACCCTGATCATCGAGGACAAATACCAGTTCAAACCGCAGCGGCCGTTCTCGCCCGGCGGCGAGGTCGCCGGCGTGGTCGAGGCCATCGGCGAGGGCGTGACGACGGTGCGCAAGGGCGACCGGGTCATCGCCGTGCCCGGCTGGGGCGGCATGGTCGAGCGTCTGGCCGTCCCCGCCGCCTCGGTGATGAAGATCCCCGAGGAGATGGATTTCAACACCGCCGCCGCCCTGGTGATGACCTACGGCACCTCCTACTACGCGCTCAAGGACCGGGCCGCGCTGAAAGCCGGCGAGAGCTTGCTGGTGCTGGGCGCCGCCGGCGGGGTCGGCGTCGCCGCGGTCGAGCTGGGCAAGGCCATGGGGGCGCACGTCATCGCCGCCGCCTCGACCAACGACAAGGTCCAGTTCGCCCTGGAGGCGGGCGCCGACAACGGCCTGATCTACCCCACCGGCAAGATGGACAAGGCGGCGCAGAAGGAGCTGTCCGGGGAGTTCAAACTGGCCTCGGGCCGCGACGGCGCCGACGTCGTCTATGACGCGGTCGGCGGCGACTATTGCGAGCCGGCGCTGCGGGCCATGGACTGGAACGGCCGCTATCTGGTGGTCGGCTTCCCGGCCGGCATCCCGGCCCTGCCGCTGAACCTGACCCTGCTCAAGTCGGTGTCGGTGATCGGCGTGTTCTGGGGCGCGGCGGTGATGCGCGACCCGGCCGCCCACGCCGCCAACATGGCCGACCTGTTCCGCTTCTGGAGCGAGGGCAAGATCAAGCCTCGCGTCAGCCAGACCTTCCCGCTGGAACGCGCCCATGAGGCGATCAAGGCGCTGGGCGAGCGCTCGGTGATGGGCAAGGTGGTGGTGACGGTCGAGAGCTAGTCCTGCCGCAACCGCTCCAGCGCCCGCGCCGCCTGGTCCTTGTGGCGCTTGCGGATATTGGCGCCGAGAGTGGCGACCAGGGCGGCGATCACCGCCGCGTCGTCGGTGAAGCCGATGCCGGCGAAGATGTCGGGAATGGCGTCGATGGGCAGGACGAAATAGGCCAGCCCGCCCAGCATCAGCCCCTTGGCCGCCGTCGGCGTCTCGGGGTCGCGGGCGGCGAACCAGACCGACAGGGCCTGACCGGCGAACGGAATCTTCGAGGCCGTGCGCCGGATCTTGGGCCAGAAGCCCTTGCTGACCCGCACCTCATTGACCCGTTGGACCGCGGGCACGAGGGCGCGGGACGGATCGAGCGCCTGTTCGGGTGTGATCGGCCCGGAGGCGTGATTGGCTTTGCTGGACATGGCGGTTAAACCCCCGGCCGAAACTCAGGTTCAGACAAGATAGGGGCTCGCGCCATGAAACTCGACAGCAGCATCGCCGCAGTGGTCACCGGCGGGGCCTCGGGCCTCGGCGAAGGCACCGCCCGCGCCATCGCCGCCACCGGCGCCAAGGTCGCCCTGTTCGACCTCAATGAGGAGGCCGGCGAGCGCATCGCGGCCGAAATCGGCGGGGTCTTCTGCAAGGTCGACGTCACCGACGACGCCTGCGTCGCCGCGGCCTTCGACAAGGCCCGCGCCGCCCACGGCCAGGAGCGGCTGACCGTCAACTGCGCCGGCATCGCCACCGGCCAGAAGACCGTCTCGCGCAAGAAGGACACCGGCGAGATCCGCGCGCACGACATGGCCGCCTTCGAGCGCACCGTGCGGGTCAATCTGTTCGGCACCTTCCGCGTCCTGTCGCAGTCGGCGGCCGGCATGGTCACCCTGGAGCCGATGGCCGACGGCGAGCGCGGCCTGATCGTCAACACCGCCTCGGTGGCGGCCCAGGACGGCCAGATCGGCCAGGCGGCCTATTCGGCTTCCAAGGGCGGGGTCTACGCCATGACCCTGCCGGTCGCCCGCGACCTCGCCCAGGAAGGCGTCCGCTGCAACACCATCCTGCCCGGCATCATGTGGACGCCGATGATGGCCGGCATGGACCAGAAGATCCAGGACGCCCTCGCCGCCGCCATCCCCTTCCCCAGCCGCCTCGGCACCCCCGCGGACTACGCCTCGCTGGTGCTGGAGCTGGCCCGCAACGTCTACATCAACGGCGAATGCATCCGGCTTGATGGCGCCATTCGCCTGGCGCCGCGCTGACGCGCCGAGCGGGGCGCTACCGCTCGCGACGCGGTCGCTCGCTGCTTGAGCGCGATTTGGGGGTAATTTTAGCGAGGGGGCTTGCGAGAGATCGGAGCTTCCCGCTATACGCCCGCCTCCGACTGAAGTGCGGGCGTAGCTCAGTGGTAGAGCACAACCTTGCCAAGGTTGGGGTCGAGAGTTCGAATCTCTTCGCCCGCTCCAGTCGACCCAAGAAGCCCGGTCCCCGCGACCGGGCTTTCTTGCTTTCCGGCCCCTCGCTTTCCTTCACCTGATCCGTCGGCCGACAAGCGCGGCCGTTGATCTGGCCGCCGGAATCGATCACCGTTTGTCGGGGCGGGAGGGTCGAGGCATGGATGACGGGACGAGCGTGGGAAGATCGCGCTTCGGGGCGGCGAACCGGCTGGACGCCTTCGTCGACGCCGCCTTCGCCTTCGCCGTGTCGTTGTTGATCATCGCCGGCGGCGAGCCGCTGCGGTCGTATGACGATCTGTTGCGCGCCCTGACGCGCATTCCCGCGTTTCTGGCCGGGTTCGCCCTGATCATCCTGTTTTGGCTGGCGCACAGGGCGTGGTCGGCGCTGGGACCGAAGCGGGATGGAACCGCCACCCTTCTGAGCCTGGCGGTGGTGTTCTCGGTGCTGGTGTTCGTCTTCCCGCTCCGGCTCCTGACCGAGACGGCGGTGCATTTCATGTCGGGCGGCCGGCTGCCGGGCGGCGAGCTGATCACCAGCTTCGGCCAGTTGGGTTCGATCTATGTGATCTACGGGCTGGGATTTTCGATCCTGTCGGTGCTGTACGCCCTGCTGTTTCGTCACGCCTGGTCCGGCATGGGCGCCGGCGATCCGGGTCGCGCCGACGCCCGGTCGTGGATGCGAACCTGGCTTCTGGCCGCCGGCGCGGGCGTGCTGTCATCCCTGACGGCGCTGAGCCCTCTTCTGCCGGTCGCGCCATGGCTCCCGGGGATGACCTATTGGATCATTCCGCTGGGCATCTGGAGCCTCGCCGCCCTCGACCACCGCAGGGCCCCGGCGGTGGAGACGGACGGCGTTTCGGCCGGCTGATCGGCGGCCTCCGCTGGACCCGCCGACGCCGACGCGCTAGTCGCGCTGGCGGGGAAACCGGGCCGGTCCGGTTCGCCGTTTGCAGGGTGTCTCCCGAGCGGCGCCGCGGGGCGCCAGAACGGGACAGTCGGGGCGCATGTTTCTCGAGGGCCAGGTCAACTGGGTGTGGATTCTCGGCGGTCTGGCGGTCGTCGGCTGGGTCATCGGCCTGATCGGCCTTTGGCTGGCCGCCGCCAACCGTTCGCGGCATGTCGACGCCTCCGGGCAGCTGGACCTGGTGCAAAGGGTCGCGGAGGATTCCCAGAAGCGGCTGTTCGAGACCCTGAACGCCATTCCGGTGCCGCTGGTCGAAACCGACCGACAGGGCAAATTCGTCTTCGCCAACCGCGCCGCGCACCATCTGCTGGGGCGGCGTGACGCCGAGCTTATCGGCCTGCGCTTTCACTCGGCCACCTGGGGCATCACCTTCCCGGACGGGCGGCCGATTCCGCCCGACCTGCTGCCCAGCGCCCGCGCCCTGAGGGGCCAGACGGTCAAGGGCTTCCAACATCTGCTGGCCAATCCCGCCACGCGTCGCAAGATGCTGGTCTCGGTCACGGCCATGCCGATCGAGAACGAGCTGGGCCAGATCACGGGCTCGACCGCCGCCATCGTCGAGACCGAAGGCCTGATCACGCCCGAGCCGGTGGTGGCCGAAACTGTGTCGGCTGGCGACGACCTGACCCGCCGGGTGTTCGACGCCGCTTCCAGCGCCCTGGTCGTGGTCGGCGCGGACGGGCTGGTGCGCGAGGCCAACCGTACGGCGCTGGCGGTTTTGGGTCGGGAGGAGGCCGAGGGCGATTTCGCCGACCTGTTCCTCGACGAGGACGAGCGGGTGGAGGGCCGTCAGTCCCTGCGCGCCGCCCTGGCCGGCCCCGCCGGCGAGGCCGGGGCAATCGTCTCGCGGCGCGGGGCCGCCGAGGGCATCCGCTGGTCGATGCTGCCGCTGACCGATGCGGAGGGGCGGATCGACGCCCTGCTGCTGGCCGGCGAGCGCGCCGACCCGGCGCCCGCCGAGGTCGAGGTCGAAGAACCGGCGGCCGCGTCCGACGGGCCGGACCTGGTGGCCGACGAGGCGCTGCGCGAGGAAGTGGCCGCGGCCCGCGCCGCCGCCGCCGAGGCGCTGGCTGCGGCCGCAGCCGCGCGCGCCGAGGCCGACGCGGCCCGCGCCGCCGCCGGTCAGGTCCGCGCCGAAGCGGAGCTTGAGCTTCAGGGCGGGCGGCGGATGGAGAGCGTCGGCCGTCTGACCGGCGGGCTGGCGCACGATTTCAACGCCATGCTGGGCGTCATGACCGGGGCCCTGGACATGATGCTGAGGCAGGCCGACGACCCGGCCCGGGTGCGGCGGATCGGCGAGGCCGCGCTGGCGGCGGGCCAGAAGGGCGAACTGCTGACGCGGCGGCTGGCGGCCTTCTCGCAGGGCGACGACGAGCCGGTGCTGCGGGTCATGGACGCGGGCGTGCTGCTGCGCGGCATGGAAAGCCGGCTGCGCGACCTGGCCGGGTCCGGGATTGATCTGATGATCGAGGGGCCGGCCGGCCAGGCGCCGGCGCGGCTCGATCCGGTGGCGTTCGAGGGGGCGGTCAAGGCCCTGACGCGCAATGCGGTCGAGGCGGTTGACGGGCAGGGATCGGTGGCCGTCCGCCTCGAGACCCTGATGGAGGGCGGCCTGCGCCTCAGCGTCCGCGACAGCGGTCCCGGCATGGACCGCGACCTCGCCGCCCGCGCCATCGAGCCCTTCTTCACCACGCGCGAGGGGGCGGCGGGCCTTGGCCTGTCGCAGGCCTATGCCTTCGCGCGCCAGTCCGGCGGGGTGCTGTCGATCGACAGCCAGCCCGGACAGGGCGCGGAGGTGTCGATCACCCTGCCGGCCGCCGCCGTCGACTGATCGTCGGCCGCTGGCGCCGCAAGCGTCACGGTGTAGAATGGTTAACGCCTGTGGGAGGGTTGATCATGAAGCTGTTGCGTCTCGTCGTCGTGCTGGCGGTCCTGGCCTATGCCGGTTGGCTGGCCTGGCCGTTTCTGTCTCCATTGATTGAAGGCGCCGGGCCGGAAGCGGCCGCCACGCGCGCCGGGGCCGAGGCGCAGGCGGGGGGCGAACTGTTCGGCGTCCTTCCGGCCTGGTCGCTGTGGGCCGGGGCCATCGGACTTTATGTGATCTCGGCCCTGATGCTGGGAGCTGGCAACGCGAAAGCCGCCGCGGCCTATTTCCTCGCCTTCCTCGCCGACGCTGGCCTGCGGCTGGCGCTGGACCGGCAGGGCGGGGAGGCGGCGGCTTCCGGGCCGGCGACGATGGCGGCGCCCGGGGCGCTCTCCAGCCTGCCGGTTGAGCCGCTGTGGTGGCTGCTGGGCGCCCTGCTGCTGCTCGGCGCCCTGGTCGTGATCGCCAGCCGCCGCAGCCCGCGGGCGCGGACGCCGGGACAGCTGGCCTACTAGGACCGGCGGGGCTCGCCTGACGGGCGGGAGCGCCTATATGGAGCGCAACGGTTGACGCGCCCCGGCGCGCCGCTAGGTTCCGCGCGCTCCCCCCGCGCCCATCGAAACGAGAGACCCCATGGCCGAAGCCGCCTCCCCCAGCACCGCGTATGACGTCGTCATCATCGGGGGCGGGCCGGGCGGCTATAACGCCGCCATTCGCGCCGGCCAGCTGGGGCTGAAGGTCGCCTGTATCGAGATGCGCGAGACGCTGGGCGGCACCTGCCTGAACGTCGGCTGCATGCCGTCCAAGGCTCTGCTGCACGCCTCGGAACTGTTCGAGACGGCGACAACGGATTTCCCCCATCTCGGCATCGAGATCGGCGCGCCGAAGCTGAACCTCGGCCAGATGATGGGCCAGAAGGCTGACAGCGTCACGGCCCTGACCAAGGGCATCGAATTCCTCTTCAAGAAAAACAAGGCTGACTGGATCAAGGGCCGCGGCCGGATCATCGGCAAGGGTCAGGTCGAGGTCACCGCGGCCGACGGCTCGAAGACGGTGCTGACGGCGAAGGACATCGTCATCGCTACCGGCTCGGAGCCGACGCCGCTGCCCGGCGTGGCCTTCGAGGCCGGCAAGGTGGTCGATTCCACCGGCGCCCTGTCGCTTCCGGCCGTGCCGAAGCACCTGATCGTGGTCGGGGCCGGCATCATCGGCCTCGAACTCGGTTCGGTCTGGCGCCGGCTGGGCGCCCAGGTGACGGTGGTCGAATATCTGGACCGCATCACCCCGGGGATGGACAGCGACGTCGCCAAGGCCTTCCAGCGCGCCCTGACGAAACAGGGCATGAGCTTCAAGCTCGGCTCCAAGGTCACCGGGGCGAAGACCACGAAGGACGGGGTCGAACTGACCGTGGAGCCGGCCGCCGGCGGGGCCGCCGAGACGCTGAAGGGCGATGTCGTTCTGGTCGCCATCGGCCGCCGTCCCTACACCGAGGGGCTGGGGCTGGAGACGGTCGGGATCGAGACCGACAAGCGCGGCTTCCTCGCCAACGATCACTTCAGGATCGCCGACGGGGTCTGGGTGATCGGCGACGTCACCTATGGGCCGATGTTGGCGCACAAGGCGGAAGAGGACGCCGTGGCGGCGATCGAGTTGATCGCCGGCAAGGCCGGGCACGTCGACTACAATCTGGTGCCGAGCGTGGTCTACACCGTTCCGGAAGTGGCCTGGGTCGGCCAGACCGAGGACCAGCTGAAGGCGGACGGGGTGGCCTACAAGTCGGGCAAATTCCCATTCAGCGCCAATAGCCGGGCCAAGATCAACCACGAGACCGAGGGTTTCGCCAAGGTGCTGGCCGACGCGAAGACCGACCGGATTCTCGGCGTCCACATCGTCGGTCCGCAGGCCGGCGAGATGATCGGCGAGGCCTGCGTGGCCATGGCCTTCGGCGGCTCGTCCGAGGACATCGCCCGCATCTGCCACCCGCACCCGACCCGCTCGGAAGCCGTCAAACAGGCGGCCATGGGCGTCGATGGCTGGACCATGCAGGCCTGATCCAGCCCCGGCGTCACGCCCTCGGATGGGCCGCGGCGTAGGCGTCGAGGAGGCGGGCGGCGTCGACCTCGGTGTATTTCTGGGTCGTCGACAGGCTGGCGTGGCCCAGCAGTTCCTGGATCGAGCGCAGGTCGGCCCCGGCTCCGAGCAGGTGGGTGGCGAAGCTGTGGCGCAGGGCGTGCGGCGTGGCGCTGGTCGGCAGGCCGAGCCGGCCGCGCAGCCGCTGCACCGTGGCCTGGACGTGGCGCGGGCTGAGCGGGCCGCCGCGGCGGGCGCGGAACAGGGCGTCGCCCGGGGCCAGCGGGAAGGGCTGCAGGGCAAGGTAGGCGTCGACGGCGTCGCGCACGGCGGGCAGGACGGGGCTGAGCCGGGTCTTGCCGCCCTTGCCGGTGATGCGCAGGGCCTCGGGCAGGGGGGCGTCGGCGCGGGTCAGGGACAGGCCCTCGGAGATGCGCAGGCCACAGCCGTAGAGCAGGGTCAGGACGGCGCGGTCGCGGGCGGCCTCCCACGGTTCGGCGTCGGGGTCGGCCTGCGACTCCTGCATCAGGCCGCGGGCCTGGTCCTCGGTGACCGGGCGGGGCAGGGAGGCCTTGACCCGGGGGCCGCGGACGAGGGCGAGCTGGGGGGCGGGGACGCCGCAGCGGCGGTCGAGGAAGACGTGGAAGGTGCGGATCGCCGACAGGGTCTGGCTGATCGAACGGGCGTTCAGGGGGCGGTCGCCGGAGCGGCGCTCGGCGAGATGGGCGCGCAGTTCGGCCGGGGCGACGGCTCCCAGATCGGCGAGGGTCGGGGCCTCGCCGCGGTGGCGCTGGAGGAAGGCGAGATACTGGCGGCCGATGTGGCCATAGGCCTCGAGCGTGCGCGGGGACAGGCGGCGCTCGTGGGCCAGATGTTCGAGCCAGGCGGCCAGCGCCTCGTCTGCGCTTAGCTGAGAATGGGCCATCGTTCGGCCGTGCGTTCGACCACCCGGGCGATGAAGGCGACCAGTTCGCAGCCCATGGTCCGGGTGAAGCCGTCCGCTTCCGGCGAGCCGAAGGCGCAGATCGCCGGGCGGGCGGCGGCCTCGGCGCCGGGGAAGACCGGGGCCATGCGGATCAGGGCGACGGAGCGGACCTCGGTCTCGGCGGCGCCGAACAGGTTGAGGCCGTCGAAATTGGGGCCCAGCCAGGTCAGGCCGTGCTCGCCGAGCAGGGCGTCGACGCCGCCGGCCTCAAGCGATTTCCAGCCGAACGGCACGGCGCCGGGTTTTTCGAGGGCGATGGCGGCGCCGGCGAGGCCGAACCGGCCCTGGGCCACGGCGTCGAGGCGGCGGGCGAGGTCGGATGGGTTGCGCGCCTCCATCAGGTCGAGGGCGGCGACGTGGGTCTGGGTCTGGGCGGCGAAATTGGCGCGGGCGATGGCCTCGATGCGCTTGCGGGCGTCGGCCTCGCGTTCGGCGGCGGCTTCGAGACGGGTCAGGGCGGCGCGGCCGAATTCGACGACGTTGCGGCCGTGCGGCTTGAGACCGATCTCTTCCAGCAGCGAGCGGTCGTCGAGCAGGGTCTGCGGATGGGCCTGAAGCCAGGCGCGGATGTCCGGCCAGTGCGGCTCGGCGGCGTCCGGGGAGAGGTCAGGCGATACGCTCACAGACCTCTCCTCGAGGCGGGCTAGAGAATGGACTGGCCGGTCTTGCCCCAGTCGGCGAGGAAGGCATCAAGCCCCTTGTCGGTTAACGGGTGTTTGACCAGGGCCTTGAAAACGTCGGCCGGGAAGGTCGCGGCGTCGGCGCCGGCGACGGCGGCGGCGCTGACGTGGGCCGTATTGCGCAGGCTGGCGGCGAGAATCTGGGTGTCGAAGCCGTGCACGTCATAGAGGACGCGGATTTCCTCGAGCAGGCCGATTCCGTCGGCGCCGTGATCTTCCAGCCGGCCGACGAAGGGCGAGACGAAGGTGGCGCCGGCCTTGGCGGCGAGCATGGCCTGGGCGGCCGAGAAGCACAGGGTGACGTTGGTCTTGATGCCCTTGTCGCTGAAGGCGCGGGTGGCGCGCAGCCCGTCCCAGGTCAGGGGCAGTTTCACCACGACGTTCGGGGCGATGGCGGCGAGCTTGTCGCCCTCCTTGACCATGGTCTCGAAATCGGTCGCCACGGCCTCGGCGGAGATCGGGCCCTCGACGAGGGCGCAAATCTCGGCGATGACCTCGGCGATGTTGCGACCGGATTTGGCGATCAGCGAGGGATTGGTGGTGACGCCGTCCACCATGCCGGTGGGGACCATGTCCTTGATGACGGCGACGTCGGCTGTGTCGAGGAAGAGTTTCATGGGGACGGGGTTTAGCGATCTCTCGTCCGGATGGCGAGACGTCTTCCTTCCCCCCTTGCGGGGGAAGGTGGCCGGCGGAGCGAGACGGATGGGGGGGCTGGTTCCGGTTGCTGACTGGATGGCGGCGGCACCAATCGGACAGATGGGTGTCTCACCCCCCATCCGTCTCGCTCCGCGA
>NZ_JBKBMX010000017.1:0-80110 GCF_046295595.1 Brevundimonas sp.
CAAGCACTTCCGCCGCATCGCCACCCGCTTCGACAAGCTGGCCCGCAACTTCCTCGCCGCCGTCCTGCTCGCCTCAACACGCCTCTGGCTCAGGGCTTATGAGTCCAGAACCTAGAGCGCCGGCCCCTCCCCCACAGCCATCGGGATGGCGGGCGTCTCGTCGAGCAGGCGGAGGGAGAAGACGGCTCTCACGCCGTCCGGTTCGAAATGGACCACAGCCTTGCCGCTCTGCTGGCTGAAGGCGCTGGCCAGCAGGCGCGTCCCGAAGCCCTTTCGCGTGGGCGGGGTCACTGCAGGGCCTCCACGCTCCTGCCACAGCAGGGTGAGGAAGCGGACCCCCGCCGAGTCGTGGGCCAGGTTCCAGTCGATGTCGACGCGCCCGTCCATGACCGACAGGGCGCCATACTTGACCGCGTTCGTCACCAGTTCGTGCAGCACAAGCGACAGGGTGACGGCTTGCGAAGGATGCAGTTGGACCCTGGCTCCCTCAAGGTGGAACCGGGGCGACGGCCTCTCGTGGGCGCGGATCACGTCGCGGATGATGACTTCAAGGTCGGCGCCGGCCCAGTTCTGGTCCACCAGCACATTGTGCGCCCTCGACAGCGCCAGGATGCGGTTGACCAGTTCGTTGCGCACCGAGGCGTCGACGCCCGCGGACCGCAGGGTCTGCTCGACCACCGACTGCACCGTGGCCAGCGAATTCTTGACGCGGTGGTTCAGCTCATTGAGCAGCAGGATGCGCTGATCGTCCGCCTCCTTCAGCGGGGTCTCGTCGCGGAAGACCTTCATGACCGCCGCCTCGCCATCCAGGAGGGGCAGGGTCAGGCCGTTGGCCCAGAAGCGGCTGCCGTCCTTGCGCAGATGCCAACGCGAGTCCTCGTACCGTCCGGTCTCCAGCGCCTGCCGGATTTCAACGAGATGCGCTCCTGCAGCCCGATCCGCCTCGGTAAACAGGGCCGCAATATTCATGCCCTCGGCCTCCCGACGGCTGAAACCCGTGATGGTCTCTGCGTCCGCCAGCCAGGTGGTGACGACCCCATCTTCCGTCAGCGAGGCGATGGCGTAGCCGCGCATGTGCTCGATGATGCTGGCGGCGAAGGCAGGCGGGATACGGGACATCGTCAAACAACGCGAACAGGCCGTTTCCGTGCCACACCGACGACAGGCCCATGGCCGCTGAAATTGGGGCATGGAACCCGGCGCCGGTCCGGCGCAGTCTGACCCGATGATTCTCGCCCGACCGTCCGGCGTCCTGTCCCTGATCCCCGGCCTTCTCGCCTGCGTCGCCGTCGCCGTGGCGGCCGTCGCCGTGCAGGCGCTTGAGCTGCGGCTGTTGGGGCGCGGCTGGGTCGACGCCGTCGTGCTGGCCATATTAATCGGCGCCGTGGTCCGTTCGCTTTGGACGCCCCCGGCCGCTCTCCGCCCGGGGATCGAGTTCAGCGCCCGCACCCTGCTGGAGGTCGCCGTCGTCCTGCTCGGCGCCTCGGTCAGCGCCGCCACCGTAATCGCCATCGGGCCGGGACTGCTGCTGGGCACGGCGGTGGTCGTCACCCTTGCCATCGGCGTCAGCTACGGCATCGGCCGACTGCTGCGCCTGCCGCGTCGCATGGCGGTGCTGATCGCTTGCGGCAACGCCATCTGCGGCAACTCGGCCATCGCCGCCGTGGCTCCGGTGATCGACGCCGACGCCGAGGATGTCTCGGCGGCGATCGCCTTCACCGCCGTTCTGGGGATCGTCGTCGTCCTGACCCTGCCGCTGCTCGGCGACGCCCTGGCGATGAGCGAGGTGCAGTACGGCACCCTCGCCGGCCTGACGGTCTACGCCGTGCCCCAGGTTCTGGCCGCGACCGTGCCCGTCGGCGCCGTGGCCAACCAGGCCGGGACCCTGATCAAGCTGGTCCGGGTGCTGATGCTGGGCCCGGTCTGCCTCGCCCTCGCCGTCATCGTCGCCCTGCGCGGGCGGTCACAGGCGGGCGCAAGCGCCGGGGCCCCGCCGCGCCGCCTGCCGCTCGGCCATCTGCTGCCGTGGTTCATCGTCGGCTTCCTGCTGATGATGGGTGCGCGCTCTCTCGGACTGATCCCGGCCGACGTTCTGCCGGTCCTCCGCTGGATCACCACCGCCCTGACGGTGCTGGCCATGGCCGCGCTGGGCCTCAGCACCGACGCCCGCGCCGTGGTCCGCTCGGGCCCGCGCATCGCCGCCGTCGTCACCCTGTCGCTGCTGGCCCTGATCGGCCTGGCCCTCGGCCTGATCGGACTGCTCGCGGTGGCGTGATCGCCGGGATCGAACCCGATCCTCCGCTACCCTGCCATTCCGGTCAAACCCGGTCAGACCCTGTCATCCCGGGCGCCCGGCGCCAGCGGCCTCTCCGGGATGCGTCCGCATCTGACGTATCGCCGTGCTTGAATGCCCTCGTCTCCACGGGGAGGGTCTTTGACAGTCAGTCGCCGCCGTTTCCGCGTCAGGAACCGGCTCCGTTCCGTCTTCATGCGGGCCAGGCGCCCGATCGCCGGGCCGTCTCAGAGTGTCGGGATGGCAGGGTTTGGCCATTTTTCGCCGACCCTGTCACAGGGTCTCAGATTTCCTGGTTGTAGGCGCCGATCTCGGGGTATTTCGCCAGCCGCGGCTTCACCTCGTCGCGGAACAGGGCCCGCATGTCGTCTTCCGACCGCATGCTCTCGACCACCACGACCAGCTCCGGCTTGTTCGACGAGGCCCGCACCAGCACCCACGATCCGTCCTCCAGATGCACGCGCACCCCGTTGACGGTGATCGCCTCGACGATCCGACGCCCAAGGATCGAGCCGCCCGCATCGGCCAGCGCCTGATACTCGGCGACGATCCGCTCCAGCACCTCGTATTTGAGCTCGTCGTCGCAGTGCGGCGACATCGTCAGGCTGGTCCAGGCGTCCGGCAGGGCCGCCTTCAGCTCGCTCAGCGTCTTGCCCGGATTGCGGTCCAGCATCGCCAGCACCGCTCCGGCCGCGACGATGCCGTCGTCATAACCGTGCCCCAGCGGGGCATTGAAGAAGAAATGGCCCGACTTCTCGAACCCGGCCAGCGCGCCCAGCTCGGCCGTCTTGCGCTTGATATAGCTGTGGCCGGTCTTCCAGTAGACGGTGGTCGCGCCATTGGCCTTCAGCACCGCGTCGGTCTTGTACAGGCCGGTCGATTTCACATCGACGACGAAGGTCGCGTTGGGGTGCAGGGCCGACAGATCGCGGCCCAGCATCAGGCCGATCTTGTCGGCGAAGATCTCCTCGCCCGTATCGTCGACCACGCCGCAGCGGTCGCCGTCGCCGTCGAAGCCCAGCGCCAGATCGGCCCCCGTCTCGCGCACCCTGGCCGCCATCTGCATCAGCATGGCGTGGTCTTCGGGGTTCGGGTTGTATTTGGGGAAGGTGTAGTCCAGCTCGGTGTCCATCTCGATCACCTCGGCGCCCATGCGGCGCAGGGCCTCGGGGGCGAAGGCGCCGGCCGTGCCGTTGCCGCAGGCCGCCACCACCTTGATCTTGCGGGTCAGTTTCGTCTTCGAGACGATGTCGGCGATATAGCGCTCGCGGAAGTCCTCGACCCGGATCAGCCGGCCGCCGTCGCGGCTCACGCCCTCGCCGTTCAGCACGATGGCCTTCAGCCGGCCGATCTCGTCCGGGCCGAAGGTCAGCGGCGGCTGCGCCCCCATCTTGACCCCGGTCCAGCCGTTCTCGTTGTGGCTGGCGGTGACCATGGCGACGCACGGACAGTCCAGCTCGAACTGGGCGAAATAGGCCATCGGCGACAGGGCCAGGCCGATGTCGACCACCTCCATCCCGCCCTCCAGCAAGCCCAGGGTCAGCGCCTGCTTCACCGACAGCGAATAGGCCCGGTAGTCGTGGCCGACGACGATGCGCGGGCGCTGGCCGACCTCGTGGACATAGGTCGCCAGCCCCAGTCCCAGGGCCTGCAGGCCCAGCAGGTTGATCTCCGTCTCGAGGATCCAGCGCGCGTCGTACTCGCGGAAGCCCGTCGGCTTCACCAGCGGCACGGTCTCATACTCGGCCGTGTTGGGGCGAAGATCCTGGCGGGGCTTGGTCATGACGGGGTCCTTGCTGACGGGCGCCCGGTATAGACAGGCGACCGGGCCGTCACAACAAACGGGAACGGCGGTATGGGCGCGGCGTTGCCGACAAACCTTCCAACCTTGACCGGTTACAGCCCCGGGCCTACCCCCGGACGACGCCCGACGGAGACCTGAATGCCCCGCCTGATCCTGCTGCGCCACGGCCAGAGCCAGTGGAACCTCGAGAACCGCTTCACCGGCTGGGTCGACGTCGACCTGACCGAACAGGGCGAGGCCGAGGCGCGGCGCGGCGGCGAACTGATCGCCGATGCCGGCTTCATCCCCGACGCCATGTTCACCTCGGTCCTGAAGCGCGCCAGACGCACCGGCGCCCTGGCCCTCGCCTCGGCCGATCTGAAGGATGTGCCGGTGGTCGAGGACTGGCGCCTCAACGAGCGCCACTACGGCGGCCTGACCGGGCTGAACAAGGCCGAGACCGCCGCGAAGCACGGCGAGGACCAGGTCAGGATCTGGCGTCGCAGCTATGACGTGCCGCCGCCGCCGCTGGCCCCCGGCGGCGAGTACGACTTCACCGCCGACCCCCGCTACGCCGGCCAAGCCATCCCCGACACCGAGAGCCTGAAGACCACGCTCGAGCGGGTCGGCCCCTATTGGGACGCCGAGATCGCCCCGCGCCTCAGGGCCGGCGAGGACCTGCTGATCGCCGCGCACGGCAACTCCCTCCGGGCCATCGTCAAACTGCTGTTCGCCGTGCCGGACGACCGGATCGTCGGCGTCGAAATCCCCACCGGCAACCCGCTGGAGATCGAGCTCGACGCCGACCTCAAGCCGACCGCCGCCCGCTACCTCGACGCGGACCGGGCGACCGACCTGCCGCCCCTGCCGGGAGCCTGAGCCATGAGCGACGCCCGGGCCGCCTCCGACGACATCCGCTTCATGGGCCGGGCCATCGCCCTGGCCCGGGGACAAATGGGCCAGACCTGGCCGAATCCCGCGGTCGGCTGCGTCATCGTCAGAGACGGCGAGGTCGTCGCCGAGGCGGCGACCGCCCCCGGCGGCCGGCCCCACGCCGAGGAACAGGCCGTCCCCGCCGCCGGCGACCGGGCGAAGGGCGCCACCGCCTATGTCACCATGGAGCCCTGCGGCGCCCGCTCGTCGGGCCGCACCTCCTGCTCGCACTTCCTGATGGAGTCGGGCGTCGCGCGCGTCGTCGTCGCCGCCGTCGACCCCTCGCCCTTCGCCTCGGGCCGCGGCGTCGAACGGCTGCGCAAGGCGGGGCTGGAGGTCGAGACCGGCCTGCTCGCCCAGGACGCCGCCGTGCTCTACGAAGGCTATCTGCACCGTGTCGAGACCGGCCGCCCGATGGTCCGGGTGAGCGACGACGGCGAAGGCTTCGACGCCCGCTTCGCCGCCTCGCCCAAGGCCGATCTGACCACCGAACTGAAGCGGCTCGGCGAGGCCGGCTACACCCGCGTCTGGGTCGGTCCGGGCGAACTGGCCGACGCCCTCGCCGACCAGGGTCTGTTGACGCCCTGACCCCGGTAACCATTTCAGTCTTCCTTAAGCGGCGCGTGCCATAGCGGGACAATGTCAGCAGCCGCCGCGCCAGTTGTCCGGAGACGGATCGATCAGAAGGAACTGGACGCGATCTGCGCCCGGCACGACCGCCTCTGGCAGGCCAAGCCCGGGGGCGCCCGCGCCGTCTTCGCCTGGCTCGACCTGTCGGGCCTGTCGCTGGCCGGCCGCAACCTCGCCGACGCCGACTTCGCCGCCGCCTGCCTGATCGGCGCCGACCTGACAGGCTCACGCCTCGACAACGCCACCTTCTTTGGCGCGGACATGCAGGATGCGACCTTCGTTGACGCCAGCCTGCGGCGCGCCGACCTGCGCGGCGCCTGTCTGCGCGGCGCCAACCTGACCGGGGCCGACCTGTTCGAGGCCGACCTGCGCGAAGGCACCATCGCCGCCGCCGACTCCCGTCTCGGCTTTCGCGTCATCGAGGCCCGTCACCGCAGCGACACCCAGGCGACAGGAGCCTGTCTGGCCGGCGCCAATCTCCAGCGCTCCAAGCTGACCGGCATCGTCGCCGTCGCCGCCGACTTCTCCGACGCCATCATG
Source organism: Brevundimonas sp. (assembly GCF_046295595.1). GTDB lineage: Bacteria > Pseudomonadota > Alphaproteobacteria > Caulobacterales > Caulobacteraceae > Brevundimonas. The sequence continues at coordinate 6,180 of NZ_JBKBMX010000017.1, forward strand.
AAGGACTGCAAGCTGGTCCGGGCCAATCTGAAGCAGGCCAGCTTCCGCGGCGCGGACCTCGCCGGCGCCGACCTGTCCGGGGCCGATCTGACCGGGGCGGACCTGCGCGACGCCGTGCTGGTCGGCGCACGGACCGCCATGTGGCGCACAGACGGCGCGGACATGGCCGGAGCCCTGACCGACAACCGCTCCGCCGGCAGCCCGGTCGACAAGATGCCCGCCGCCGACATGCTGGCCGAACACGCCCTCTGGTGCGAGACCGGCGGGGGCGCGGGTCAGCCCTCGGTGTTCGACGGCGTTGACCTGCGGGCCCTGCGGTCGATCACCGGCTACAATCTGACCGCCCTGTCGGCCAAGGGCGCGGTCTTCTACGGCCTCGACATGGAGGGCGTCCAGCTTCAGGGCGCCCATCTGGAGGGGGCCGACCTGCGGTCGGTCAATCTCAGGGGGGCCGATCTGCGCGGCGCCCGCCTGGCCGGGGCGCGGCTCAACGGGGCGGACCTGCGTCAGGCCCAGCTCGGCCCGCTGATGATCGCCGCCGATCGCCTGCTGCCCGCCGACCTGACCGGCGCCTGTCTGAAGGGAACCGACCTGTCCGGCGCCGATCTGAAACAGGCCAATCTGACCGACGCCGACCTGAGCCGCGCCATCCTGCGCGGGGCCTGTCTGCGCCAGGCCGATCTGACCGGGGCCATCGTCGCCGGGGCGCAGGGCATGGACATCGACGCTGTCGCCTGATGCGGAAAAGGGGGCGGCGCGGACGCCACCCCCTTCGCGGTGTTCAAGAACTTCGCCGCCTAGGCGGCCTTGCCCTTCTTGCCTTCGATCAGCGTCTGACCCGAGCCGATCTCGATGCGGCGGGGCTTCAGCGCTTCCGGCAGCTCGCGCTCCAGTTCGATCGACAGCAGGCCGTTGACCAGATCGGCGGTCTTGACGATGACATAGTCGGCCAGCTGGAAGCGGCGCTCGAAATCGCGCTCGGCGAGGCCGCGGTGCAGGAAGTTCCGCCCCTCGCCGTCGTCATTGGCGGTCTTGCGGCCGGTGACGGTGAGCAGGTTTTCCTTCACCTCCAGCGTCAGTTCGTCGGGCCGGAAGCCGGCGACGGCGATCTCGATGCGATAGGCGTTCTCGCCCGTGGTCTCGATGTTGTAGGGCGGCCAGCCGTTCTCCTGGCTGGTGCGCGCGGCGCTTTCCAGCAGGCCGGCCAGACGGTCGAAGCCGACGGCGGAACGGTACAGCGGGGTGAAATCATAGGTACGCATGGGTCATCCTCCTGGGGATCAGCAAGGTTGAACCGGTCCCGCGGTTTGATGCCCGGACCGGTGGTGGGAGATCAGCCCCGGCGGCCCGAGGTCGGCCCCGCCGGTCTGGAGGACCCGATATCGGCGTCCTCGGGAGCAGATGTGGGATGGCTGGAACGGCCGTCAAGAGGTCGAGGCCGGGGATTATTCCCGCTTCAATCTGTCGCCTGCCCGGCATCGTGACTTGCGGCCCCGGGCCGAACCCCGCAGGGTTTGCCGGCTCGCCCAATCCATGGAGACGCCCCTTGCGCCTGCTCGTTCTCGCCATGACCGCCGCCCTGGCCCTGCCGGCCATGGCCGCCGCCCAGACCTTCCCCGCCCTGCCCGCGCTGGATGAGACCCCCGGACAACGCACCGCCCGCCGGGCCGCGATGACGCCGCCCGTACCGCAGGAGGATGTCGCCCTCCAGACCGCCGTCGCCTCCCCCGCCCGGCCGGCCGCCGATGTGGCGCGCGACGTCTATCGCCATCCATTCGAGACCCTGACCTTCTGGGGCCTGACCCCCGGATCTACGGTGGTCGAGATCGAACCGGGCCGCGCAGGCTGGTGGCGCAACATCCTCGAGCCCTATGCCGCCGCGACCGGCGGAACCTATGTTCCTGTCAATCGCCCGCTCGAAGGCATGGGCGTCGCCGACGGCACAGCCGACATGGTCGTCGTCGCTCGCGCCTTCCACAACTGGCATCGCGCCGGACGGACGGGGCCCTATCTCGCCGCCTTCTTCAAGGCGCTGAAGCCGGGCGGCGTCCTGACGGTGGAACAGCATCGCAGCGGCGAGGGGCTGAACCCGGACCAGACCGCGCCGACCGGCTATGTGCCGGAGAGCCACGTCATTCGCGCCGCCGTCGCTGCGGGCTTTGTGCTCGACGCCCGCAGCGAGCTGAACGCCAACCCCGCGGATGATCACGAGCATCCGTTTGGGGTCTGGACGCTGCCGCCGACCCGGGTCAGCGCGCCGCGCGAGGGCAATACCATCGACCGGCCGACGCCGCTGACAGAAGACGAGCGCGCCGCCTTCGACGCGATCGGCGAAAGCGACCGGATGACCCTGCGTTTCCGCAAGCCGGCCTGATGCCGGCTGAGGCCGCAACCGCTTTGACCGCATACCGGAACAAGGTTAAGCCCGTCGAGAACGGGGACGAACCGTACGGCGCCGACGCGCCGCGGGGGACGTGAATGGCTGAACGAACCGAGGTCTGGCGACCGCTAGCGTCGCGCCGGAGCGTGCTTTTCGGCGCGACCGCCCTGCTGGCCCTCTCGGGCTGCGGCCGCGAGAAGACGGCCGAGCCCCCGCCCCAGCCCGACGGTCCGCCCAAGGGGTCGCTGGAATGGGCCGTCGCGGGTCCGTGGCGCGCCCAGGATCGACTCCGCGACCCATGGCGCCATCCGATGGAGACCTTGCGCTTCTTCGGCCTTCAGCCCCGCATGTCGGTGCTCGAATTCTGGCCTGGAAGCGGCTGGTGGACCGAGATCCTGGCCCCCTATCTCGCCGAAGGCAAAGGCCGCTACATCGCCGCCGGCTTCCAGACCGGCCCGGGCGCCGACCCGGCCCAGAGCCAGCTGACCGGCGCCTTCCAGAAGCGATTCACCAATGATCGTCGACTGTACGGCGAGATCGAATTGTCGGAATTCGGTCCCACCTCCGGCCCGGTCGCCGAGGCCGGGACGGTCGATCTGGTCCTGTTCATGCGCAACATCCACGCCTGGATGGCGGCCGGGATCGCCGAAAAGGCCTTCGCTGACGCCTATGCCGCCCTGCGGCCCGGCGGCGCTCTCGGCGTCGAACAGCATCGGCTCGGCCCCGACAAGGACCAGGACCCGACCGCCGCCAACGGCTATGTCCAGGAAGCCTTCGTCAAACAGCTCGCGGCCGAGGCCGGCTTTGCCTTCGTCGCGGCCTCGGAAATCAACGCGAATGAAAGGGATACCAAGGATCATCCGTTCGGCGTTGAGACCCTGCCGCCCATGGGTCTGACCGCGCCGCGCGGATCGCCGCCGGACCCGAGCTTCGACCGGACGAAGTACGACGAGATCGGCGAGAGTGACCGCATGACCTTGAGATTCAGGAAGCCCGAGTGAGCCGAGCCGCCGCCTACGCCGCCAACGCCCCGCTGATGGGGGTCCCGGGCGCCGCCGCGCCTCCGGGCGGGACCGGCGAGTGGTTCCGCGGGGCCGGCGGCCTGCGCCTGCGCGCCGCCTTCTGGGCTCCCTCGACCCTCGTCACCCGCAAGCCGCGCGGAACCGTCATCCTCAGCCCCGGTCGCACCGAGCCGATCGAGAAATATTTCGAGGTCATCGGCAATTTCCTCGCCCGCGGCTGGTGCGTTCTGGCGCACGATTGGCGCGGTCAGGGCCTGTCGGCCCGCCTCCTGCCCGATCGATTGAAGGGCCACGCCCGCGCGGTCGAGGAGTTTCTCGACGATTACGCCCGCCTGCTGGACGCCTGGGAGGCCCGCGCGCCCAAACCTTGGGTGATGGTTGGGCACTCGATGGGCGGGGTGCTGAACCTGATGACCTTGCAGGCCGGAGAGGACCGATTCTCCGGCGCCCTGCTGACCAGCCCCATGCTGCGCATCCGGACCGGCAAGCGTTCGATGTGGTCGGTCAAACTGGCGGTGCGCTGGAACCTGCGCCACGGCAAGGCCGGCGACTATGTCCTCGACAATCCGGACGACCCGTTCGACCACACCTTCGAGAAGGACGCCCTGACCACGGACGAGAGCCGCTACGAACAGTGGCGGCAGCAGCTCTACGCCTGCCCCCATCTGGCGGTCGGCGGCCCGACCTGGGGCTGGCTCGCCTTCGCCCTCGACGCGGGCGAGCGGGCGTTGAAGCCCAAGGCCCTGAAATCCGTGCGCGTGCCCGTGGCCATCGTCCAGGCCAGCGAGGACGACCGGGTCTGGAAACAGTCCGGCAAATGGGCCGCCCGCCGATTGGGACGCGGTCGCTATGTCGAAATCCCGGGGGCCAAACACGAGGTCATCATGGAGACCGACGAGCTGCGCGGGGTCTTCCTCGAGGAGTTCGACGCCATGGGCGCCTATGTCTCCCCGATTGAGGACCTGTCGCCGATCCCCGGACCGCCGACGACCGAACCGATCGCGGCGACCTAGAGGGCCGCCCGCCGGAAGGCGACCAAGGCCTGATCCTTCAGCCGGGCGTCGCCCACCGCCAGGATCTGGCCGGTCCCGTCCGGGGCCCCGCCGCGCCAATTGCTGACATGCCCCCCCGCGGCCTCGATCACGGGGACCAGGGCGGACCAGTCCCAGACCTTCAGCGCGCTCTCGGCCACCAGATCGATCCGCCCGGCCGCCACCATGGCGTAGGCATAGGCGTCGCAACCCAGCCGGGCCAGACGGGCGGCCGCGCGCACCTGGGTCCAGGCCCCCAGCTCAGCGCCGGTGAACAGGTCGGGGTCGGTGGTGGCGATAACGGCCTCATTGAGATGGGCGCACTCGCGGACCGCGAGGGGAGTCTCATGACCACCCTTCAGCAGGCGGGCGCCGGACGGCCCGCCCAGAAACACCTCATCCAGACAGGGCTGGCCGATCACCCCCACGGCCGGACGACCCTCCGACCGCAGCGCGATCAGATTGGTCCACAGCGGCAGGCCGGCGATGAAGGCGCGGGTGCCGTCGATCGGGTCGAGGATCCAGACCTGCTCTGCGTCGGGGCGGTCCTCGCCATATTCCTCGCCGATGACCCCGTGATCGGGATAGCGCCCGGCGATCAGCCGTCGGATCGCAGCCTCGGCCTCCCGATCCGCCTGTGTGACAGGATCGAAGCCGCCGGCTCCGCCCTTGTCCATCTGCTCATACGCCCCGCGAAAATACGGCAGCGACACGCGGGCGGCCTCGCGGGCCAGTTCGATGGCGAACAGTTCATACTCGGTCATGCAGGCGGGATACTCACGCCCCGCCCTCATGTCACCGTGCCATTTGCAGTCAGGCTCAGGCGACCTGGCCGTCGGTGTGCAGTGACTTGGCGAGATCCAGCAGCCGGCGGCGCGGCTTTTCATCCAGCTGATAATAGGCCTGTATCAGGTCGAGCGTTTCCTTGCGGGAAAACATCTCGCCGCCCTGGTTGGCGGCCTCGCGGCGCTCGATGGCTTCTTCGAGCCCGTCGTAGAAATAGCTGACCGGCGACTCCAGCGCCTCGGACAGCTGCCACAGGCGGGCGGCCGAGATCCGGTTCGCGCCGCACTCGTATTTCTGGATCTGCTGAAAGCGGATGCCGACCTGGGTGGCCAGCTGCTGCTGGGTCAGGCCCAGCAGGCGGCGACGGCGACGCAGGCGGCGTCCGAGATGAAGGTCGATGTCGGTGGCCATGGCCCCAGTTCCCCTTGTTCCCGGCCTGTCCCGATGCGGGACGGCTCGCCCTCCACGCGGCAAACACCATGCCGGGCTCGCGTGACGGGGGAGAGTCATCGACCGATGTTCTGCGCCAAGCTTAGCAACCGTTCCCGCCGCTACGCATTACCCCGCCAGAGCAATGGGCTTGGAAGGAGAACCACATGGGTATCATTGGCTGGATCGTAATCGGCATCGTCGCCGGCTGGCTGGCTGAACAGGTCATGGGCCGCAATCACGGCCTGCTGACCAATTTGATCGTCGGCGTCGTCGGCGCCCTGCTCGGCGGCTTCATCGCCGGCAGCCTTCTGGGCATCGACGTGGGCGGCTTCAACCTGATCACCCTGCTGGTCGCCTTCCTCGGCGCCTGCCTCCTGCTGTTCCTGGTGGGACTGGTGAAGCGTCGCGGCTGATCGACTGATCAAACGCTAGAAGGAAGGGCGGCTCCGCGAGGAGCCGCCCTTTTTTCGTATGCGATCAGCCCAACGGGTCGGTGGGGTCGTCCTCACCTTCGCCGGGAGCCGGCGTGGCCGTATCCTCGGGCGGCAGGGTCGGCGGAGTCGGGGCCGGCGGTGTGACCGTCGGGTCCGGAACCGGGGCGGTCATCGGTTCGCCGGCCTCAGCCGGCGGTGTGACCGCATCGGGGGCCGCCTCGGGCTCGGCCGTCGTGTCGGCCGCCGGATCCGCGGGGGCGGCCGCGGGGGTCACGGCCTCGGCGGTGGCATACTGTTCGACGGTGAAATCGACCACCACGTCCTCGCCGTCCTGACGGATGCCATCGATGGGGACGGCGCGCACGCTGCCGTCAGCGCCCTGGACTGTCAGCTGCTGGGCGCCAGCGTGCGTTCGCGCGCCCACCAGAACCCCCAGTTCGCCGTCCGCGCCGCGCACGGTCATGCCGGGCTGGAGGGAGAGGGTCGGGGCTTCAGCCGCGGGAGCCTCGGTCGCCGCCGTCGGCGGGGCGGCAGGCGGCGTCTGCGGGGCGGCGCCGTCTTGGGCGAACGCCGGAGCAGACAGAAGGAACAGGCCGGCGACACCGGTGAGAAGCGCGGTCTTTCGCATGGGAAACTGCCTTGATCTACGCGGGCGTGGGGCCCGCACCGATCTGGCAACCGGTGGAGAGGGGCGACGTTCCACCCGCCCCCAAATCACCCCGTCCCGGCCAGAATTGGCCGTTTTTGGCTCGCGGAAGGCCGCGATTACTCCTCGCGCACACGTTTTTTGCGGAACGACGGGTTCAGCACCTGTTTGCGCAGGCGGATCGATTTCGGCGTCACCTCGACCAGCTCGTCCTCCTCGATATAGGCGATAGCCTGTTCGAGCGACGGGCGACGCGGGGGTGTCAGGCGAACGGCCTCGTCCTTGCCGGAGGCGCGGATATTGTTCAGCTGCTTGGCCTTCATCGGGTTGACGTCGAGGTCGTCCCAGCGGGCGTTCTCGCCGATGATCATGCCCTGGTAGGTCTTTTCGCCGGCGCCGACGAACATCACGCCGCGCTCCTCGAGGTTCCACAGGGCGAAGGCGGCGGTCTCGCCGTCGCCGTTCGAGACCAGCACGCCCTTCAGGCGGCCCTCGATGGCGCCCTTGTGCGGCTCATAGTGGCTGAACACGCGGTTCAGCACGCCCGAACCGCGCGTGTCGGTCAGGAATTCGCCCTGGTAGCCGATCAGCGAGCGCGACGGCGACTTCAGCGTCAGACGCGTCTTGCCGGCGCCCGACGGGCCCATGTCCTTCAGCTCGGCCTTGCGGGCCGACAGCTTCTCGATGACCACGCCGGTGTATTCGTCGTCGACGTCGATGACGACGTCCTCGATCGGCTCCAGCCGCTCGCCGTTTTCGCCGGTCTGATAGACCACGCGCGGACGCGAAATGGACAGTTCGAAGCCTTCGCGGCGCATGTTCTCGATCAGCACGCCCAGTTGCAGTTCGCCGCGACCGGCCACTTCGAAGGCGTCCTTGCCGCCCGTCTCGGTGACGCGGATGGCGACGTTGGCCTCGGCCTCTTTCAGCAGGCGGTCGCGGATCACGCGCGACTGGACCTTGTCGCCTTCGCGGCCGGCCAGCGGGCTGTCGTTGACCGAGACGGTCATGGAGATGGTCGGCGGATCGATCGGCTGGGCCGGCAGGGCCTCGGTGACTTCCAGGGCGCACAGGGTATCGGCCACGGTGGCCTTGGACATGCCGGCGATGGCGACGATGTCGCCTGCTTCCGACTCGTCCACAGGCTGGCGCTTCAGGCCGCGGAAGGCCAGCACCTTGGTGATCCGGCCCTGCTCGATGATCTTGCCTTCGCGGTCAAGCGCCTTGATGGCCATGCCGGGAACGGCCTTGCCGCTCTCGATCCGGCCGGTCAGCAGACGGCCGAGGAAGGGATCGCTCTCGATCAGCACGTTCAGGATCTGGAACGGCTTGTCCTTGTTGGCGACGACCTTGGGCTCCGGCACATGCTTGACGATCAGGTCGAACAGCGGGGCGAGGTTGTCGTTGGGGACGTTCAGATCCATCGTCGCCCAGCCAGCGCGGCCCGAGGCGTAGATGTGCGGAAAGTCCAGCTGCTCGTCGGTCGCGCCGATGGCCGCGAACAGGTCGAAGGCGGCGTTGTGGACGCGGTCCGGGTCGGCGTGGGCGCGGTCGACCTTGTTGATGCACAGGATCGGCTTCAGGCCCATCTTCAGCGCCTTGGTCAGCACGAATTTGGTCTGGGGCATGACGCCCTCTTCGGCGTCGACGAGCAGGACGCAGCCGTCCACCATGCCGAGGATGCGCTCCACCTCGCCGCCGAAGTCGGCGTGGCCGGGGGTGTCGATGATGTTGATGCGGGTCTCGCCCGCCTCGCCATTCCACAACACGCTGGTGCATTTGGCCAGGATGGTGATGCCGCGCTCGCGCTCCTGGTCGTTGGAGTCCATGGCGCGCTCGGTGGTCGCCTCATTGGCTCGGAAGACGCCCGACTGGGCCAGAAGTTGGTCCACCAGGGTGGTCTTGCCGTGGTCGACGTGGGCGATGATGGCGACGTTGCGGAGATTCATTTCGGACTCGGGCGGACTGTGTTCGGTCGCGGAAGGTCCGCGCCGCTGCAGGGAGAGGCGTGATTGCGGGAAGGCGCGCGCCTCATACAGGGGCGAACGACGAAACGCCAGTGCGCGACGAACACGCACCGGCGTAACGATCGGCCTTGTCGCTGATGAAAGCGGCGAGCAGAGGGCGGGATCAGACCCTGGCCGAGCGGCTCCGCACCCAGCCGTAGAGGATGACGGTCAGGCCCACGAAGACCACGAGCCCCGCCAACATGGCTGGCCAGGTTGAGCCTTCAGGCAGCATGGCGAAGGGCGCCTCATTGTTGGTTGAGACGATGACGCCCGCGGTCATAACGAGGAACAGACTCTCGCCGACGATCAGGCCCGAGGCCAGCAGCACTCCCATGCGGCGGCCCACGTCGGCGAACCGGGTGGTCTTGATCGCCTTGTCGTAGATCCAGCCGCAGACCGCTCCGATCACCAGCATGGTGGTCACCGCGGCCGGCAGGTAGAAGCCGATACCGACGGCCAGCGGCGGCAGTTTCATCCTGCCCTTGGTGGCGCCGCTCAGCACGGCGTCCAGCACAATGATGACCACCCCGATCGCCGCGCCCAGGCCGATCAGGTCCCAGCGCAGATCGCCGCCGATGACGCCGCGGGCGAGGGCCGAGATCAGTGTCGCCTGGGGCGCCGCCAGCGGCTCGTCGGCGATGCCGGCCGGCCCGCCGGCGAAGCCGAAGGCCTTGTTCAGCAGGTTGAGGATCAGCGGAATGACCAGGGCGCCGGCGACGACGCCGACGATCAGGGCGGTCTGTTGCCGCCAGGGCGTCGCCTCGACCAGCTGGCCGGTCTTCAGGTCCTGCAGATTGTCGTTGGCTATGACCGCCACGGCGAACACCACCGCCGTGACGATCAGGGCGAAGGCGATCACGGACGGGTCGGCCGGCAGGCCGGCCAGCGCCAGCACGCCCAGCATCAGCACCGAGGCGATGACGATGGCCAGAATGCCGACGCCCGAAACCGGGCTGTTCGACGAGCCGATCAACCCGGCCATATAGCCGCAGATCGCCGCCACGGCGAAGCCGATGAAGATCACATAGATCAGGCCGCCGCCGACCAGCAGGGCGGTCGAGCCCGCCAGCGTCGGATTGCCCTGGGCGAACCAGGCCAGCAGGCCGCCAATGCCGACCAGACAGGCGACCGACAGGCCGGCGACGATATTGATCGGAATGTCCTGTTCGGTCCGGTCCAGCACCTCGCCGCCCTGACGGCGACGGTTGGCGGCGAGGGCCGAGGTCAGACCACCGATCAGAGGGCCGGCCAGTTTGATCAGGGTCCAGATGGCGGCCACGCCGATCACGCCGGCCCCCATCAGCCGCACCTCGCGGCCCCAGACCGTTCCGGCCAGCTCCTCGGCCGGCGCGCCGGGCGCCAGGGTCGCGGCGATCGACGGAATGCCGTTGGCGGTCATCCAGGCGATGGTGTCCGGCGCCGTCAGGATCGGCACCGCGATGCCCCAGGCGAGGATCAGGCCAAACAACTGGGCCAGGCCGACGGCGAGGCCGATCAGATGGCCGGCTCCCAGCAGGGCGAACTGCATGCTGAAGCCGATGCCCGTGGCCCCGCCGCCGAGCGAGGCCGGCAGATTGATGAACCGCGCCGCCTCCGCCGCGAACACCCGTCCGGCGACCAGCAGGGCGTAGCCGGCCGAGACCACCGCCCCGGTGATCACCACCCACAGTCCGGAGGCGTTCTCACGCACGGCGGCTTCGGTCTGTTCCGCGCCACGCGACCCGACGGTCAAAACCTCGGCCGCGGCCACGCCCTCGGGGTAGGGCAGGTTCGCCTCGACCACGAGCGCGCGGCGCAGCGGGATGGAGAAGGTCACCCCCAGCACGCCGCCGAAGACGCAGATGAGCACCGACTCCCAGAACGGGAACTCCAGCCACCAGCCGACCATGACGAGACCGGGCAGGACGAAGACGATCGAACTCATCGCCCCGCCGACCGAGGCGACGGTCTGGACCGTCATGTTCTCCCAGATGGTCGAGTCCTTGAACATCCGCAGGATGGCCATTGAGATGACCGCCGCCGGAATGGCCGAGGCGAAGGTCAGCCCGACTCTCAGGCCCATATAGGTGTTGGCCGCGGTGAACACGACCGCCAGCAGACAGCCCAGCACCAGCGCCCGCAGCGTCAGTTCGAAACGCTTGACCACACCCATCGGCGCCTTTGCAGTCGTGTCCGTCATCGTCCCTCTCCCCGTTGCGACGAGGTAAGCCGGAAACGGCCTCAGTGGCTAGAGGGAGCCGCCCCTCGCCACCTGCGGTCCGCCGCTCTAAACCTGTCCCATGCCCGAACTCCCTGAGGTGGAAACCGTCCGTCGCGGCCTTGAGCCCGTCCTGACCGGCGCGCGCCTGACCCGCGTGCGCCAGAACCGCCCCGACCTGCGCTTCCCGTTCCCCGACCGCTTCCCCGAAAGGCTGGACGGCGCCGTCGTCGAGCGCATCGACCGCCGCGCCAAATATCTGCTGATGCCGCTGTCGACCGGCGAGACCTGGGTAACCCATCTGGGGATGACCGGCCGCTTCACCCTCGACGGCGACGCGGTCGGCGAGTTCGAGGAGGCGGCCCCGCTCGCCGGCAAGCATGAGCACCTCAGCCTGTGTGCGGTGAAAGGAAAAACCACCACCCGCATCGGCTTCGCCGACTCCCGCCGCTTCGGCTTCATGGGCCTGATCGCCACGGAGGCGGTCGAGGCCCACCCGTGGTTCTCCGGCCTCGGTCCCGAGCCGCTCGGCAACGCCTTTTCCGGCTCCCATCTGGCCGAGGCCTTCGCCGGCAAGAAGCAGAACATCAAGGTCAGCCTGCTGGACCAGCGCATCGTCGCCGGCCTCGGCAATATCTACGTCTCCGAGGCCCTGTTCCGCGCCCGCATCTCGCCCCTCGCCCTGGCCGGCAAGGTGTCCAAGCCGCGCCTCGAAACCCTCGCCGCCAAGGTCCGCGACGTACTCAATGACGCCATCGCCGCCGGCGGTTCGACCCTGCGCGACTTCGCCAACGCGGAGGGCGGCCAGGGCTATTTCCAGCATCGCTTCGACGTCTATGGCCGCGAGGGGAAGCCCTGCGCCGGAGACGGCTGCCACGGCGTGGTCAAACGCATCGTCCAGGGCGGGCGCTCGACCTTCTACTGTCCCGCCTGCCAGAAGCGGTGATCCCATGAGCCATCGCATCATCCTGTTTCGTGGCATGAACACCGGCGGCGTGCGCGCCCCGGTCAGCGAGCAGCGCGAAATGGCCGAAGCCATGGGGCTGAAGAACCCGCGCACCCTCGCCGCCAGCGGCAATCTGGTGGTCGAGAGCGACAGGGCCGCCGCGACTCTCGAACAGGACATCGAAGCCGCCATGGAGCGGCGCTTCGACCTCAAGGTCGCGGCCATGGTCCGTACGCCCGAGCAGTGGGCGGCCCTGATCGCCGCCAACCCGTTTCCGGAAGAGACCGCCGCCCACCCTTCCAGGGTGCTGGCCATGGTCATGAAGGCCGGTGTCAAGGACGGCGCGCTGGCGGCCTGCCGCGCCCTCGCCGAGGGCGGGGAGCGGGTCGAGGCGATCGAAGACGTGCTCTATTTCTGGTTCCCCAACGGCCAGGGCGAATCCGCCATCTTCAAAAAGGCCACGCCCCGCCTGCTGGGCATGGGAACCGGCCGCAACTGGAACACGGTGCTGAAGCTGACGGACATGGTCGGGCTGACACGGTAGAGGAGCGGCCATGACCCATCGCCGGACCCATCTCTGGATCAGCCTCCTCGTCGGCCTCGCCGTCTGGGGCGCCTATTTCGTCCATTTCCTGCAGCAGATGCGGCGCGGCGAGACCGGCGGTCTGGTCCTGTGGTTCCTCGGCGCCCTGGTCGTCATCGTCCTGGCCGAGACCGTGGCGACCAGCCTGATCGCCTGGCTGTTCCGCCGCCGCGCCCGCGCGCTGGACGAAGGCCCGACCCTGCAGGCGGCGCTCAAGGCCAGCCATGTCGCCCTGATGCTGCTGATCGTCCTCGCCCTCGCCGCCGCCGTGGCCCTCGCCCTCGCCTCCCGGTTCGGCTGGAGCCTCGACCTGTCGGGCGCGCGGGGTCAGGTCATCGCCGCCAACGCCCTGCTGGCCATGGTGGTGGCGGCCGAGCTGCTCCGGGCCGGTCTGACGTTGGCCCTGCTGCCGCGCCGCTGAGCTTCCGCCGCCCGCCGTCGCCCGCTAGAAGGCGACCAGACACGGAGTTTCCCATGGCCGACACCTATTCCACCCTGCTCATCGAGCGCCACGCCAACGGCTATGCGGTGGTGACCCTGAACCGGCCCGAGGCGCTGAACGCGCTCAACTCGGCGCTGTTCAGGGACCTGTCCGACTTCCTCGACGCGGTCGAGCATGACGACAGCGTCCGCTGCCTGATCCTGACCGGCGCGGGCGACAAGGCCTTCGCCGCCGGCGCCGACATCAAGGAGATGTCCGACCAGTCCTACGCCGACATGTACAAGGCCAATTTCTTCTCGCTCGGCCACGACCGCATCACCCGCTTCCGCAAGCCGATCATCGCCGCGGTCAACGGCTTCGCCCTCGGCGGCGGTTGCGAGCTGGCCATGCTGTGCGATTTCATCGTCGCCAGCGACAAGGCGAAGTTCGGCCAGCCGGAGATCAACCTCGGCGTCGCCCCCGGCATCGGCGGTTCGCAGCGCCTGACCCGTCTGGTGGGCAAGGCCAAGGCCATGGACATGGTGCTGACCGCCCGCATGATGGACGCCGCCGAAGCCGAACGCGCCGGCCTCGCCTCCCGCGTCGTCCCGCACGACACCCTGCTGGACGAGGTCCGCAAGATCGCCGCGAAGATCGCCTCGCAGAGCCCCCTGGCCGTCATGGCCAACAAGGAGATGGTCAACGCTGCCCTCGAGACGACCCTGACCCAAGGCGTCCAGTTCGAACGCCGCCTGTTCCACTCCCTGTTCGCCTTCGAGGACCAGAAGGAAGGCATGGCCGCTTTCGTCGAGAAGCGGAAGCCGCACTTCACCGGTTGCTGAGGTCTTCAGACAATCCGGTCGGGATGGGTCTGGGTGCCGGCGGGCAGGGCATCGACCTCCTGATACGGATCGTCGGTCTCCTCGAGGGAGAGGATCGACTCGGTCTCGGCCATCTGCGTCACGGCCGCGTCGCCGGCCTGCACATCGGTCTTCGACGGTACCTTCAGCACCCGGGTCGGCCCGCCTTCGACGCCCACGGTGACGCGATAAACCCGCATATCTCAGTCTCCTTGTCCTTGATCGAGGCGACCCGCTCAGGGCTTGAGCACGACCTTGGTCCACTCGTTCGGATTGTCGTGAAAATTCTTGTAGCCCTCCGCCGCCTGTTCCAGCGGCAGCCGGTGGCTGATCAGGTCGGTGGTGTCGATCCGGCCCTCCATGATCAGCTCCAGCAGCTGCGGCAGGTATTTCTGCACATGCGTCTGGCCGGTCTTGATGGTCAGCCCCTTCTGCATGAAGGCGCCGATCGGCAGCTTGTCGCCGATGCCGCCATAGACGCCCGGCACTGACACCCGACCGCCCTTGCGGCAGGCCATGATGGTCTCGCGCAGCACATGCTGGCGGTCGGTGCCCAGCCGGGTCTCCTGCTTGACCGCGTCGATGATGTTGTCGGGCGAGAAGCCGTGCGCCTCCATGCCGACCGCGTCGATACAGGCGTCCGGGCCGATGCCGGCGGTCATCTCCATCAGCGCCTCGCGCACCTTGACCTCGTGGTAGTTCAGCACCTCGGCTCCGTTGGCTTTCGCCAGCGCCAGCCGTTGCGGCAGGTGATCGATGGCGATGACCCGCCCGGCGCCCATCAGGATCGCGCTCTTGATGGCGAACAGGCCGACCGGGCCGCAGCCCCAGATGGCCACCGTATCGCCGGGCTCGATCTGGGCGTTCTCGGCCGCCATCCAGCCGGTCGGGAAGATGTCCGACAGGAACAGGACCCGCTCGTCCTCCAGTCCGTCGGGGATCACGATCGGCCCGGTGTCGGAATAGGGCAGCCGCGCATACTCGGCCTGGCCGCCGGCGTAGCCGCCGGTCAGGTGCGAATAGCCGTACAGGCCGGCGACCGGATAGCCGTAGGCGATCTCAGAGGCGTCCGACTTGTCCGCCGGATTGGAATTGTCGCAGGCCGAGAACTGCTGCTTGCCGCAGTGGAAGCAGTTGCCGCAGGCGATGGTGAAGGGCACCACCACCCTCTGTCCGATCTCCAGCGTCGAGCGGGGGCCCACCTCCTCGACCACGCCCATGAACTCATGGCCGAGGATGTCGCCGTTGGACATGCCGGGGATCACGCTGTCGTAGAGATGCAGGTCCGAGCCGCAGATGGCGGTGGCGGTGATCTTGATGATGGCGTCGCGGGGATTGACGATCTGCGGGTCGGGGACGGTGTCCACCTGCACATTGTGTTTTCCGTGCCAGGTCAGGGCGCGCATGTAGTTCTCTTTCGCTTTGAGGTCGGATCAGAAATGGCGGTCAGCGCGCGGGGCGGCGTCGGGCACCTTCGAGGTCGGGATCTCGCCCGTCTCCATCAGCTGTTTGAAGCGCCGCAGTTCGCGGCGGGCCTGGACCCGCGGCTCGCGCTGCATCACCTTGGCGACGACCTTGCCGACGGTCCCGGCCGGCGGGTCGTAGCTGATGAAGACCCGCACCTCGGTGCCGCGGCCGAAGGCATTGTCGCGGAACTCGACCCAGCCCTCGTGGTCGATGTCGCTCTCTTCCAGCGACCGCCAGGCGATGTATTCTCCCGGCCGGTCCTCGGTGATCTCGCTGACCAGCTCGATCTCGACGCCGGCGGGACCGGCGATGAGCCAGCTCGAGGCCTCGCCGGTGATCTCGACCGACTTCACATTTTCCATGAAGGCCGGGAGGTTGGTGAAGTCGCGCCAGAAGTCGTACAGCTCCTGACGCGGGCGGTTGATCATCACGGCCCGCACGCTGGCGGCCTCGTGCTCGCCCTCGACGCGATCCTTGTCGGTGAAGGCGGTGGACTCGACCTCGGCGTCGGTCGACATCGGGTGATCTGACATGGCGGCTCCCTTTCCGGTCGCCAACCGGCCCCGCCCCCGGTTCGTTCCCCGGATCGAGAAGCCCGCCGGGAGCGCTTGAACCCCCCGTCTCTTTCCGCTATAGCCGCGCGCTCTTGAGATTTCCGCGCCGTGGACGTGTGCTCCGCGGCGTTTTCCGTTCGAAGGTTTGACTGATGGCCAACAATGCCGGCGCCAAGAAAGCGATCCGCAAGATCGCTGCCCGCACCGAAGTGAACAAAGCGCGCCGCACGCGTGTCCGCACCTTCCTGCGCAAGTTCCAGGAAGCCGTGACGGGCGGCGACGCCGGCGCCGCGAAGACCGCTTTCGTCGAGGCGCAATCCGAGCTGATGCGCGCCGTGACCAAGGGCGTGGTTCACAAGAACACGGGCTCGCGCAAGGTGTCCCGTCTGGCCGCCCAACTGAAGAAAATGTCCGCCGCGTGACATAGCGCGGCCCTGACGGCCTTTCACAGGTCTGTCATGGTTAAGATCAACGAATTCAACGGCGAGGGCGCAACCGCTCCCTCGCCGTTTGCACGTGCGGCGCTAAGCGGCCGACGAGGAATTCGTACTCGCCCCGGTGACGAAATCGAGGATTCCGCTGGCGTTGTTTGGCTTTAGCGGAGTCAAACAATTTAACTGCAAATCGCGATTCGAATCAGCGTTGACGCACCCCGCTCCCGGCGTAAGTTTGGGCCTCTAACGCACTTCCATCCCCACACGGATGAACACGGCGCGGGACCTGTTTCGCGTCGGCGTGAGATGTCTGATCGAGAGAACGACCCCAGCCCGGGCGGCCACCAGCCGCACGGGACAGGAGAAGTCGTCCCGGATCCAGGCCGCTCGAAGGGCGTCAGGTGATGGATTTCCAGTACGGGTGGCTGACTATGGCAGGGGGCGCGCAAATGGCGGGGATGACCGATCCGGATCGTATCTGGACCGAGGCGGCGGGTCGACTGCGCAGCGAGATCGGCGAGGGCGCGTTCAGCTCCTATATCGCCCCCTCGGCGGTGCGGGCCGACAGCGCCGGCCAGCTCATCCTCGTCACCCCGACCGCCTATGCCCGTGACTGGGTGCGCAAGAACGCCCTGCGGCGGATGAACGAACTGTGGCTGGGCCTCGACGGCCTGGCGCGCCATCTCGAGGTTCGTTGCCGCGCCGAGATGGGTTCGGTCGCCCCGGCCTCCCAGGTCGCCGCCGGCCGCGCCGAGGCCCCGGTCGCGACCAATGTCGTGCCCATGGCGACCGTCGGTCCCGTCGCCGACGGCGCCCGCGCCGTGCGCGCCGCCGGACTGCAGGAACGCCTCAACTTCGACAGCTTCGTCGAAGGCCAGGGCAACGCCTTCGCCCTCGCCATCGCCCGCCAGGCCGCCTGCTGGGCCGACGGTCATTTCAACCCGATCTTCTTCTGCGGCCCCTATGGCTACGGCAAGACCCATCTGCTCAACGCCATCGCCTGGGAGGCCCAGCGCCTGCGTCCGGACGCCAAGGTCGTCTACCTGACGGCCGAACGCTTCCTGTCGACCTTCGTGCGCGCCATGCAGGACCGTTCGACCGCGGCCTTCAAGGAAAGCCTGCGCGGCGCCGACATGCTGCTGATCGACGACGTCCAGTTCGTCGGCGGCAAGGCCTCGACCCAGGAAGAGCTGCTGTCGACCCTGACCGCCCTGATCGAGGACGGCAAACGCATTATCCTGTCGGCCGACCGCCCGCCCATGGCCCTGACCGAGGTCGAGCCGCGCCTGCGCAGCCATCTGGCCTCGGGCCTGACCTGCCCTGTCGAGCCGGCCGATCGCGCCCTCAAACTGGCCGTCGCGCGCAGCCGCATCGCCGCCCTCGCCAATCTCGGCGTCGTCTCCGGCGAGGCCCGTCCGGACGTGCTGGAGCACCTCGTCGACCGCACCCCCGGCTCGATGCGCGAGCTGGAAGGGGCGGTGAACACCCTCGCCGCCGTCGCCGGCGCCCGGCTGTCGGCCCTGACCGTCGACGAGACCCAGACCCTGCTCGGCTCGGCCCTGCGCGGCGGGCCCGAGCGCCGCATCACCGTCGACGAAATCCAGAAGACCGTCGCCGAGCATTTCACCCTCAAACAGGCCGACCTGCTGAGCGAGCGCCGCACCCGCGCCGTGGCCCGCCCGCGCCAGATCGCCATGTGGCTCTGCAAACAGCACACCACCCGCTCCTATCCCGACATCGGTCGCCGTTTCGGCGGACGCGATCACACCACGGTGCTGCACGGAGTGCGCAAGATCGAGGAGCTGATGGCGCTCGACGACCAGATCGCCCGGGACGTCGAGGCTCTGACGCGGAAGCTCAGAGGTTAGGGATGCGGGATTAGGGACAAGGGATTGGGCGGAGATTCGGTCGCCGGGGATTATCCACACATCGATGTGGCGGCATCCCTAATCCCCCATCCCTCATCCCCAGTCCCTTCCTTGCCCCGCCCGGCCAATCCGCTAGTGTCGGTAGCCCTAACTCTTTGCGACGGCTTGTGAGTCGTCGCTGGCGGGCGAGACCACATGCAGCTGACCATCGAACGATCCGCGCTCCTCAAGGCCCTCGGGCATGTGCAGAGCGTCGTCGAGCGCCGCAACACCATTCCGATCCTGTCGAACGTCCTGCTCAGCGCCGGCCGCGACAAGCTGTCGTTCGCCGCCACCGACCTCGACATGGAGATGGTCGACGAGGCCGAGGCCCAGGTGAATGTCGAGGGCCAGATCACCGCCCCGGCCCACACCCTGTACGAGATCGTCCGCAAACTGCCCGAGGGGGCCGAGGTCTCGCTCAGCTACAATGGCGACGACCCCCGGCTGGTGGTCCAGGCCGGGCGTTCTAAATTCAACCTGCCGGTGCTGCCGGCCGGCGACTTCCCGGTCATGTCGACCGACACCTCGGGCACGCGCTTCGCCCTGCCCAAGGAAGACCTGGCGCGGCTGATCGACAAGACACGGTTCGCGGTCTCGACCGAGGAGACGCGCTACTATCTGAACGGCCTGTATCTGCACACCGTGGCCGAGGCCGGCATTCCGCTGCTGCGCGCCGTGGCCACCGACGGCCACCGCCTCGCCCTCGCCGAGACGCCGGCGCCTGAGGGCGCCGCCGGCGGTCCCGGCGTCATCGTCCCGCGCAAGACCATCGACCAGGTCCGCCGCCTGCTCGATGACGGCTCCGGCCCGGTCGAGGTCATGGTCAGCCCGCAGAAGATCCGCTTCGAGTTCGGCCAGGCCAGCCTGACCTCCAAGGTCATCGACGGCGCCTTCCCCGACTATATGCGTGTCATCCCCAAGGGGAACGACAAGCAGGCCGACATCGACAACGCCGTCTTCGCCTCGGCCGTCGACCGCGTCGCCACCATCTCGGCCGAGAAGAGCCGCAGCGTCAAACTGGCCTTCGACCTCGACCGCGTTACCCTGACGGTGCGCAACATGGAGGCCGGCCAGGGCGTCGAGGAGGTCGAGATCGGCTATTCCGAAGAGCCGTTCGAGATCGGCTTCAACGCCCGCTATCTGCTGGACGTCGCCGGCCAGATCACCGGCGAGACAGCGCACTTCAAGTTCGCCGACCCGGCCAGCCCGACCCTGGTGCTCGATCCGGGCGATCCCGGCGTGCAGTATGTGCTGATGCCGCTGCGGGTTTAAGCCCGCCGGTCAATCGTTCGGCTCGCCGGCCTTGAGGATCGCGGTTTCGCAAGCCGCCATAACTACGGGTCCTGCCCCGGGATAGACCCGTCCGATGGTTTGGTCGGGCGTGAATACCTCAGGCTCAAATATCCGGCCGCGCCGGCCCGACCGGGCAAGGACAGCCACAGGCTTGCGCACGCCGTCGAACACCGCGGTTCCGCACATCAGGTGGTGCCGGCCCAGCCGCGAAGGCGTGTCGGGAAACTGATACAGGGAGTTGAAGACCTTGACGGCCCGATACTGGCCCTGCGGCCCCGTCACGCTTTCCACGATCTCTTCCGCCTGCGATCGAGGCTGAAGGACGAGGCCGTGATAAAGTCCGGCAGGCACGATCATCACGACCGCCGCCAACATCAACGCCACCTTCTGTTTCCAGTGTAGTGTTCCGTCGGCTTGACGGCCGAACCAGCGCATCCGTGTCATCCCGACACGATGACACCGGACTCTTACCAATCGGCGCCCTTGCCTCTATGCCTCGGACGCCGATGATCACCTCCCTGACCCTCACCGACTTCCGCTCCTATGCGGCCGCCACCCTGCCCGTCGCGGCGGGGACGGTGGTGCTGCATGGGCCGAACGGGGCGGGGAAGACCAATCTGCTGGAGGCGCTGAGCCTGTTCACCCCCGGCCGGGGGCTGCGCGGGGCCACCGCGCCCGAAATGGGGCGGCGCGAGCCGGGCGAGGCCGGCGGCCGGGCCTGGGCGGTCGCGGCGGTGCTGACCGACGGAGACGACGAGACGAAGCTCGGCACCGGAGTCCAGTCGCCCGGCGCCGCCCGCCGCATCGTCCGCATCGACGGCGAGACGGCCCAGCCGGGCCGGCTGCTGGACCATCTGCGCCCGGTCTGGGCCACGCCCGAGCAGGACCGGCTGTTCTCCGACGCGCGGGCAGAACGGCTGAAATTCTTCGACCGGCTGGTGTTCGCGGCCAATCCGGACCACGCCGCCTCGGTCTCGGCCTATGACAAGGCCCTGCGCGAGCGACTGCGGCTGCTGACCGACGGGGCCGAGGGCCGGCCCGCAGATCCCCTGTGGCTGGATGCGCTGGAGATCCGGCTCGGCGACGCCGGCGCGGCCGCCGCCATGGCCCGCGCCGAGGCCCTGAAAACCCTCCAGTCGGCCATCGACGCGCGCGGCGACCGCCCCTTCCCCCAGGCCGATCTGGGCCTGTCCGGAGAGGCGGAGAATTTGGCGACGGCCGGGGCGGATAAGGCGACGATTTCGGCGACGCTGCGCGAGGGGTTTGCGGGAATTCGACTACGCGACGCCGCCGCCGGGCGCTCGCTGTACGGCCCGCACCGTTCCGACCTGACCGCCCTGCACCGCGAGAAGAACCGCCCCGCCGCCGAGGGCTCGTCGGGCGAGCAGAAGGCGCTGGTGCTGAACCTGATCCTGGCCCAGATCGCCCGGCTGGCCGATCAACCCGCCGCGCCGATCCTGCTGCTGGACGAGGCCCCGGCCCACCTCGACACGCGCCGCCGCGCCGCCCTGTTCGACGAGATCCACGCCCTGGGCCTGCAGGCCTTCATGACCGGCACCGAGGCCGAGCTGTTCGAGCCAATGCGCAGGCGGGCGCAGTTCGTCCGGGTCGAGGGCGGAACGCTGACCGTCGAGGGCTGACGGCTCAGCCGAACTCCGCTTCCAGATCGGACAGGCGCGCGGCCTGGTCCTCGGCGATCAGGGCGTTGAGCAGCGGGTCGATGTCGCCCTCGAGGATCTGCGGCAGGCTGTGCAGGGTCAGGCCGATGCGGTGGTCGGTGACGCGGCCCTGCGGGAAGTTGTAGGTGCGGATGCGCTCGGAGCGGTCGCCCGAGCCGACCTGCGACTTGCGCGCGTCGGAGCGGGCGAGATCCTTCTCCTGCCGCTGCATGTCGTACAGCCGGACCCGCAGGTTTCTCATCGCCTTGTCGCGGTTCACATGCTGCGACTTCTCCGACGAGGTCACCACGATCCCCGACGGGAAGTGAGTGATACGCACCGCCGAGTCGGTCTTGTTGACGTGCTGGCCGCCCGAGCCGGAGGCGCGGAAGGTGTCGATGCGGATGTCCTTGTCGTGGATCTCGATCTCGACGTCCTCGACCTCGGGCAGGACGGCGACCGTGGCGGCCGAGGTGTGGATGCGGCCGCCGGCCTCGGTGGTCGGCACGCGCTGGACCCGGTGCACGCCGCTCTCGAACTTCAGCCGGCCGAACACGCCGTCGCCGCTGACCGTGGCGATGATCTCCTTGTAGCCGCCGGCGTCGCCCTCGGTGGCGCTGTCGACCTCGACCTTCCAGCCGCGCGTCGAGGCGTAGCGCGAGTACATGCGGAACAGGTCGCCGGCGAACAGGGCGGCCTCGTCACCACCCGTGCCGGCTCGCACTTCCAGCACGGCCGAGGCGTTCTCGTCGGCGTCGCGCGGAGCCAGCAGCAGGGCGACGTCGCGTTCCATGTCCGGCAGGGTCTCGCGCAGCGTCTGCAGCTCGTCGGCGGCCATCTCGGCCATTTCCGGATCGCTGGCCATGGCCTCGAGGTCGGCCATCTCGGCCCGGGTCTTCGCCAGCGCCATGACGGCGTCGGCGACGGGCTTCATCTCGGCGTGTTCCTTGGACAGGCGCACGATCTCCTGACCGTCGCTGGCCGCGCCCATCCGCGCCTCCACCTGGTGGAAGCGGTCGAGCACCTGATCGAGCCGGGCCTGGGGCAGTCGCAAGAGAAGGATGTCCTCGGATGGAAAGGAGGGGAGCCTTAGCGCGAGGGCCGGTGATCTGTCGATGGAGGCGGCCGCAACCAATTGCACGGCCTCGCCTTTCATCGGAGAAGCAGGCTTCGGCAACGCCTGGAGGCGCATGGACACCTTTCTGCTCTTCCTGCTGGTCGGACTGCTGGCCCAGATCGTCGACGGGGCGATGGGCATGGCCTATGGCGTCATCGCCAACACCGTGCTGCTGGCCTTCGGGGTGCCGCCGGCGACGGCCTCCGCCAGCGTCCATGTAGCCAAAATTTTCACCGGCGGGGCTTCCGCCGTCTCCCACGTCATGCACCGGAATATCGTTTGGCGGCTGTTCTGGCCCCTCGCGGCCGGCGGGGTCGTCGGCGGGGTGGTCGGCGCCTATGTGCTGACCGGCGTACCGGGCGAGACAATCAAACCCTTCATCCTCGCCTATCTGCTGCTGATCGGCGTCTGGGTGCTGTGGCGCGCCCGTCACGACCGGGCGACGCGGGACTTCCCGCCGCGCTATTGCGGCCCGCTGGGTCTCGTCGGCGGTTTCCTCGACTCCATCGGCGGCGGGGGCTGGGGGCCGACCGTGACCTCGACCCTCGTCGGCGCGGGCGCCGAGCCCCGCTGCGCCATCGGCACCGTCAATACGGCCGAACTGCTGGTCACCAGCGCGATATCCGGGGCCTTCCTGATCGCCCTGATGACCGGCCGGTGGGACGGCGGGGCGCTGGAACAGCACGGCTGGGCGGTCGCCGGCCTGATCGTCGGCGGTCTGATCGCCGCGCCGTTCGCCGGCTGGATCACCAAACGGGTGCCGGCGCGGGTTCTGACCTATGGGGTGGGCGGCCTGATCATTCTTCTGGCCGGGTATCAGGCGCTGCAGCTGGCCGGGGTCGCCCCCTAGGTCGGGGCCGTGTCCCGGAAGCTGGGTCGCGTCTCCAGCGCCGCCTGCAGCGCGACCAGCCCCGGCCGTCCGGTCCGCCAGTCGACGTCCGGATGGCGGAAGCCGATCCAGCTGACGGCCACCCCGGCGGTGATCACCCCCATGTCGAGGCGGGCGGCGTCAGGTCCGGCGGCGTCCAGCCCGTCGAGCGCCCGACCCATATTGGTCGTCCAGCGCGCGATCCATGACGGTGAGCGTTCGTGTTCCGGCCGGCGCTTCTCCAGCACCAGTTTGACGCCCATCTCCAGCGCGCCATTGGCGAGGGTCTCCAGCCGCCGCACCCGCAACCGCTCCGGCCCGCCCTCGGGCAGCAGCCGCGGCCCGGACCCGATTGCGTCGAGGTATTCACAGATCACCGGGCTATCGTTCAGCGGCAGGCCATCCTCGGCGATCAGGGTCGGAACCTGAACCAGCGGATTGGAGGCCAGCAGTTCGGGCGCATTGGCGTAGGGGTCGACGGGGATTTCCTCGATCCGGTCGGCCAGCCCCTTCTCGCGAGCGACGATCCGGCATTTGCGGGCGAAGGGCGAGGGCCCGGTGATGTACAGCTTCATGCTCAGCGCCTTTCGATGGTCACGCCCTCGGGCGCGGTCAGGGCCTCAAGCGCCCGGGGCTCGCCGAGCACATGGGCCTCGATGAACGCTACCGAGGCGCGGGCGATCAGATCGAAATCGGCCGCGTCGGCGTTGCGGATCAGGCTGTGGTCGCCGCCTTCGAAGACCAGCAGCATCTTGCCGCCCGCGGGGCTGCGGTCGAACCCGCTGCGGTGGGCGCGCCAGTCGTCGACGTATTGCGGCACGAGGTCTTCGTCGCCCGTGATCATCAACGTCGGGGTGGTCAGGCCGGCGTAGCTTTCCGGCGTGACCACGCCCTTGAGGTCGCCCGCCGAGGACAGGGCGACGACCGCCTTGACTGCCGGATCGCCCTGCGGCCCGGCCAGGGTGACGGCCCCGCCGGCGATCATCGACATCAGCGAGCCGAAGGAATGGCCGGCGGCGACGATCGGCTGGCCCGCATGCTCCGCGGTGACGAAGGCGCGCACCGTCGCCAGGTCGATGATCCGGGTCATGAAAGCCGAGGGACCGTCCGCCTGGGCGTTGAGCGGATGACGCAGGGAGTCGATGTGGAGCGGGGCGACGACGGTGAAGCCGGCCTCGACCCACGCGGCGATGATGCCGTCATAGGCGGCGGGATGGCCGTTGAAACCATGGCTGAAGACGATCACGGCCCGCTCGTCAGCCGCCTTCCACACGCTGACGTCGATGGCGCGGCGGTCGGGCGCCGAGAGGGCGACCTGCGTCGGCGCCGCCGCAGTCTGGACGGCCGGAGTCTGGACGGCGGACCGGGCCAGAACGGGCCCCGCGGGCGCCATGGCCAGGGACAGGACGAGCGAAAGGGCGAGGCGTCGAAGGATCGATAGACGGGTCATGGCGCGCATCCGGCGGCGAGGGAGACCCTTCGTAACCCGGAGCCGGCCGCGCCGACAAACCCTGATGCTATTCCGCGGCTTCGAGGGCGGCGATGCGGGCGGCGGTCAGTTCGGCGGCCTTGGCCTCGACGAGGGCGACGATGTGGTCGACCATCCCGTCATTGGCCAGTTTGTGCGCCATCTTGCCGTTCAGATAGACCATGCCGGCCCCCTTGCCGCCGCCGGTGAAGCCGACGTCGGTGTACAGCGCCTCTCCCGGGCCGTTGACGACGCAGCCGATGATCGACAGCGACATCGGCGTGGTCACATGGGCCAGCTTCTCTTCCAGCACGCCGACGGTCTCGATGACGTTGAAGCCCTGCCGCGCGCACGATGGGCAGGCGATGATGTTGACGCCGCGATGGCGCAGGCCCAGCGACTTGAGGATGTCGAACCCGACCTTGATCTCTTCCACCGGATCGGCGGCGAGGGAGACGCGGATGGTGTCGCCGATGCCGGCCCAGAGCATATTGCCCATGCCGATAGCGGATTTGATCGTGCCCGAGCGCAGCGGCCCCGCCTCGGTGACGCCCAGATGCAGCGGGCAGTCGATGGCCTCGGCCAGTTGCTGATAGGCGGCGACGGTCAGGAAGGGGTCGGACGCCTTCACCGAAATCTTGAATTCGTGGAAGTCGTGGTCCTGCAGGATGCGGGCGTGGTTGAGGGCGCTCTCGACCATGGCCTCGGGGCAGGGCTCGCCGTATTTCTCGAGCAGCTCGCGCTCCAGCGAGCCGGCGTTGACGCCGATGCGCATCGAGCAGCCGTGGTCCCTGGCCGCCTGGACCACTTCGCGGACCCGGTCGGGCGAGCCGATGTTGCCGGGATTGATGCGCAGGCAGGCGGCCCCCGCTTGGGCCGCCTCGATGCCGCGCTTGTAGTGGAAATGGATGTCGGCCACGAGCGGTACGCGGGCCTCGCGCGCGATCTGGCGGAAGGCGGCGGTCGACTCCTCGTCGGGGCAGGAGACGCGGACGATATCGGCCCCGGCCTCTTCCAGCTGGCGGATCTGGTCGATCGTCGCCGCCGCGTCCGAAGTCGGCGTATTGGTCATCGACTGGACGCTGATCGGCGCGTCCCCGCCGACGGGCACGGCGCCGACCATGATCTGGCGGCTCTTGCGGCGCTCGATATGGCGCCACGGACGGACGTGGGTGTGATCAAGGCTCATGTCAGGGACAACATAGGCTCGCGATTGCGGCATGGCCACGACGCAGGCGTCGCGGCTCAGCCTCCGGTCGCGCCGGCGACGGCGGTCTGCACCGGGGTCGTGGTCTGAAGCTGGGCCTCGGCCTGGGCCCGGACGGCGGCGGTGCGCGCCGCCTCCGTGCGTGCCGTGGCCGCCGCGGCGGCCTGCCGGCCCAGCGTCTGCGCCCGGGCGTTCAGCCGTTCCAGCGGCGTCTGGGCCGCTTCCAGCGCGCCGCCGTGTTCGCCGTTCAGATAGACGTCGAAGGCCGAGACGTCCTGCACCTCGACCGTGGCCGCGACGCCCATCGGTGCGCGCCAGGCGTCGCCGGCGGCCAGTTGCCGGGCGAACAGCACCCGCCCGTCGCCCATGCGGACGATCAGATAGGCGGACTTGCGCGCCTGCAGCACCACGTCCGAGGCGCTCGCCGCCGCGCCGTGGATGGCGCCGCGCGGATTGAACGCCTTCTGCACCGGCGGCGCGCTGGCGGCCGCCGCGGCGATGCCTTCCGGCGAGGCCGGGTCGAGACCGGTCAGCTCGGCCTCGAGGCCCGGCGTGATGTAGAGGGCCGGCACCGTCTGGTCGGGCGGGGCCGGATGCGGCGCGGTCAGGCGCATGGCCTGGGCCTGTCCCGGCACGGCGCCGAGGGTCCAGCTTTCCGGCACGGTGGCGATATCGGACGGCTCTGGCGCGCGCATCAGGCTGACGCGCTGGAACACGTTCCAGCCGACCACCGCCAGAACCAGCGCCAGTCCGGCGGCGATCAGACGCGGCGAATACCGTTTCACCTCCTCGAAGGCGACGCCGACCGGCGGCTGCAGCGGCACCGAGGGATCGGGGCTCTCGCGCTTGAACCGCTCGACCGCCAGCTGTTCGTCGAGGCCGAGGGCGGCGGCGTAGGCGCGGACATAGCCGATCGAAAAGACGCGATTGGGCAGCACCGAGAAATCGTTCTGCTCCAGCGCGGTCAGATAGCGCGACGGCACCCGGGTGACGCTGGACAACTCGGCCAGCGAGCGGCCGGAATGGGTGCGGGCGAGGCGCAGGCCGTCGCCGAGAGTCGGCGCATCCGTGACGGAAGGAACCACGTCCTTCCAGTCGGGATGGTCCCGAAGCTCCTTCGGGGTGCTCCCCGTGTCCCGCGCCATTTGGCCTGACCCCATACTCGGCGCGCCCGGAAGTTCCATGCGCGCCGTACTCGAACCAGCGGCCTGTACCATATCGGGATGACAGTTCGCGGCTGCGCCCCAGGACCACCCGGCTCCGGCTTGTGGATAACTCATTAGAGTTGACCGATCAACGATTTGTTAGCCATCCGGCCGTTTCCGGCCGTGAGGTTTCAGATCGCGACGTTCAATTTCCGGGCCAGGGATTCCAGCTCGCCCCGGATCGAGCCGGACGAGGATCCCAACAGGTTGGCCATGCCGCGCCGCGCGGCGGGCAGGTCGGTCGACAGGATCATCCGCTTGACCGGTCCGACCCCCCCGGCCGGGGCCGACAGGCGGGTGTAGCCCAGCGTCAGCAGGGCGAAGGCCTCCAGCGGCCGGCCCGCCAGCTCGCCGCAGACCGAGACCGGCGTGCCGGTGTCGACGCATTTCTTCTGGATCTCGGCCAGAGCCCTGAGCAGGGGCGGCGACAGCGGATCATAGCGATCCGAGACCAGCGGATTGGTCCGGTCGGCGGCGAACATATACTGGAACAGGTCGTTGGTGCCGACGGAGACGAAGTCCGTCAGCGGCAGCAGGGCGTCGAGGTGCCACAACAGCGACGGGCATTCGATCATCGCCCCGACCCGCAGCAGGGCCGGCAGGGCCCGCCCCCGCCGCCGCGCCCAGTCGCATTCGACATCGACCAGCTCGCGCGCGGCGCGGAACTCGTCGACCGTGGCGATCATCGGAAACATGACGCGCAGCTCGCGCCCGGCCGCGGCCGCCAGCAGGGCGCGCAGCTGCAGCCGCAGCAGGCCCGGCCGATCGAGACCGAGGCGGATGGCGCGGCGTCCGAGGGCGGGATTCTCCTCCCGCTCGGTCTCCAGATAGGGCAGCACCTTGTCGCCGCCGATATCGAGGGTGCGGAAGGTGACGGGGCGGTCGCCCGCCGTGTCCAGCACCAGCTTGTACAGGGCCGTCTGGGCGTCGAGCCGCGGCAGCTCCTCCGACACCATAAACTGGAACTCTGTGCGGAACAGGCCAATGCCCTCGGCCCCGGTGGCGTCCAGATTCTCGAGGTCGACGGCGAGGCCGGCGTTGGTCAGCAGGGTGATCCGCGCGCCATCGCGGGTGACCGCGGCGACGTCGCGCAGACGGGTGAACTCAGCCTGGCGCTCGCTGCGCACCTCCATCCGCGACTGGACCGCCGCCAGCATGTCGGGGCGGGGACGCAGATAGGTCTCGCCGCTCTCGCCGTCGACGATGACCAGGTCGCCTTCTGACAGGCGGTCGCGCAGGCCCATGATGCGGCCGACGCAGGGGATCTGCAGCGCCCGGGCGACGATGGCGGCATGGCTGGCGGCCGAGCCCTCCTCGAGCAACAGGCCGCGGATCTTGTGCCGGGGATATTCCAGCAGGTCGGCCGGGCCGAGGTTGCGCGCCACGAGGATGGCGTCGTCGGGCAGGTCGCGCTCGCCGGGCCGGTCGCCGGCCAGCACCCGGAGCAGCCGGTTGGCCAGATCCTCGAAGTCGTGCAGCCGCTCGCGGATATAGGGATCCCGCGCCGTGGCGAAGCGGGCGCGGTGCTCGTTGCGGACCCGGTCGACGGCGGCCTCGGCGGTAAGGCCGGTCCGCACCGCCTCTTCCAGCGACCGGTTCCAGCCCCGGTCGTCGGCGAACATGCGGTAGGTCTCCAGCACCTCGAACGACTGGCCGGCCAGCTTGCCGGGGCCGCCTTCCAGCATGGAGTCGATATTGGCCTTCAGCCCGATCAGCGCCTCGCGCAGACGGATTTCCTCGACCTGCTGGTTCTCGGCCAGCAGATTCTCCGGCGGCACCGGCGCCTCGTGCAGGACGACATGGCCATAGGCCAACCCTTCCGCGAATCTCTGGCCCTTGAGCCGCTCGGGTCGGTGCGGCGCCACCTCGATGTCGCGCAGCTCGTCCTGGGCCAGCAGCTCGCCCGAGGCCACGGTCTCGGCCAGGACCATGGCGATGGTCTGGATGTCCTCGACTTCCTCGTCGTCATAGCGCCGCTCGGAGCGGTTCTGGACGACCAGCACGCCGATGGCCCGGCCGCCGCGCAGCAGCGGCGCGCCGAGGAAGGCGTGGTAGGGATCCTCGCCCGTTTCGGGGCGGTAGGCGAAGCTCGGATGCGACGGGGCGTCGGACAGGCTGATCGGCTCGGCCGTCCGCGCCACCTCGCCGACCAGGCCCTCGCCGGGCCGCAGGCGGGTGGTGTGGACCGCTTCCGGCTTCAGGCCCTGGGTGGCGAACAGCTCCAGCTCGCCCGAGGCGCGGCGCAGATAGATCGAACAGACCTCGGCCACCATCGACTGGGCGATGATGCGGACGACCTCGTCGAGGCGTTGCTGAGCCGGCGCCGCCCCCGCCATAGCCTCGCGGATCTGGCGAAGGAGGTTCCGCGGACCCCTCGTCGTCAATCCGCCAACCGGCATGGCCCCTCCAACTGATCAGCGCCCCAGATGGGCGCCGTCACGCTTGTATTCTAGACCGCTTCCAGCCCGTAGGCCGAATGAAGCGCGCGGACGGCCAGTTCCGCATAGGCCGCGTCGATCAATACGCTGATCTTGATCTCCGACGTCGAGATGGCCTGGAACTTGACCCCCTTGTCGGCGAGGGCGCGGAACATGGTCTGGGCCACGCCGGCATGGCTGCGCATGCCGACGCCGACGACCGAGACCTTGGCCACGTCCTCGTCGACGCGCAGCTCCTCGAAGCCGATCTCGCCCTGCGCCGCGCGCATCAGCTCGGCCGCCCGCTGGGCGTCGCGCCGGCCGGTGGTGAAGGTCAGGTTGACAGCCCCCTCGCTGCGCGCCTGGCTCTGCACGATCATGTCGACATTGACGTTCGCCTCGGCCAGTCGGGTGAAGACGTCGGCGGGCGCCTCGACCCGGTCGGACAGGCCCAGCAGGGTGATGCGGGCCTCGTCACGGCTCATGGTGACCCCGGATACGATGCGTTTTTCCACGATTTCCTCCTCGTCGCAGATCAGGGTGCCGGCGCCGGCGGGCAGACGCCCGTGTTCATCGGGTTCGATGAAGCTGGACAGGACCCGCACCGGGACCCGTTTCGCCATGGCCAGTTCCACCGAGCGCGTCTGCAGCACCTTGGCGCCCAGCGAGGCCATCTCCAACATCTCCTCATAGGAGACCTTTTCGAGGCGGCGGGCGCGGGATTCGATGCGCGGGTCGGTGGTATAGACCCCGTCCACGTCGGTATAGATGTCGCACGGGCAGTCCAGCGCGGCGGCCACCGCCACCGCCGAGGTGTCCGAGCCGCCCCGGCCCAGCGTCGTGATGCGCCCATCGCGGGTCACGCCCTGGAAGCCCGGCACCACGGCGATCTCGCCCTTGTCGAGCGCGGCGCCCAGAACGTCACCCGGGACATCCTCGATACGCGCGCGGCCGTGGGCGTCGTCGGTCAGAATCGGAATTTGCCAGCCCATCCAGCTGCGCGCGTTCAGCCCCATGTTGCGCAGGGTCAGGGCCAGCAGACCCGACGTCACCTGCTCGCCCGAGGCCACGACGACGTCGTATTCGTCGTCCGACAGGGCCATCCCCGGAGCGGGCCGCCCGGCGCCGTCGGTCCAGGCCACCAGCTCATTGGTCTTGCCGGCCATGGCCGAGACCACCACGGCGATCGTCTTGCCCGTCGCAGCCTCGGCGGCGACGATGCGGGCGGCGCGGCGGATGCGCTCGAGGTCGCCCATCGAGGTGCCGCCGAACTTCATCACCAGTCGCGTGGTAGCAGGCCGCGTCATCGTGGCGTTTCGCCCCATCTTGCGTGGAAGGCCGCGCGGGTTCATCCCTCGGCCCATGGTCGCTTCTAACGACACGGTATCAGCGCGCAAACCCCAAAGCGCGGGGCCCCAAAGCGGCGGCGACTCCGGCGAGCGCGCCGCGGGTCCGTCGATCGATCCCGCCGACGTGGCGCGTTTCTCGGCCCAGGCCGCGGAGTGGTGGGACGCGCGCGGCCCGTTCGCCCCCCTGCACCGTTTCAATCCGGCCCGCCTCGCCTTCGTCCGCGACCGGGTCGCCGAACGCTTCGGTCGCGACGCCCGGGGCCGCGAGCCCTTCGCGGGCCTCAGCCTGCTGGACGTCGGCTGCGGCGGCGGCCTGATCGCCGAACCGATGCGGCGCATGGGTTTCGCCGTCACCGCCCTCGACGCCTCGGCCGAGAACATCGGCACGGCGCGGGTTCACGCCGACCAGATGGGCCTCGACATCGCCTACCGCGCCGTCACCGTGGAACAGCTCGAAGCCGAGGGCGCCGGGCCCTTCGACGTCGTCCTCACCATGGAGGTGATCGAGCACGTCGCCGATCCCGAAGCCTTCGTGCGCACCTGCGCCCGGCTGGTGAAGCCCGGCGGGATGATGATCGTCGCCACCCTGAACCGGACCCTCAAATCCCTCGCCCTCGGCAAGGTCGCGGCCGAATATGTGCTGCGCTGGGTGCCGGCCGGCACCCACGACTGGCGCCAGTTCCTCAAGCCCGACGAGATCCGGCTGATGCTGTCCGCCGAGCCCGTTGCCGTCAGCGGCCCTTACGGCCTGGTCTACAACCCGCTGACCGACCGCTGGAGCGAGAGCGACGACGCGGGCATCAACTATATGATGGTCGCCACGCGCGACTGAACGCGGTTCACCGGGCGTTCATCGACCTGACGTCGAAGTAACGGGACAGCCAAGCTTGAGGGTGAGATGAGGGGGCGTCCTCCACCTCCACTCCTCGGGAGCTGTTCCATGAAACGTCTCATCATTCTCGCCGCCGTCGCCGCCAGCCTGATGGCCTCGGCCTGCGTCACCGTCATCGACGCCGACAGCGACGACCTGTCCTGGCACGGCGAAAACGCCCAGCCGTTCGACGCCGCCCGCGACGCCTGCCGCGCCTCCACCGGCAAGGGCCAGCACAGCGACGCCTTCCGCGACTGCATGGCCGGTAAGGGCTGGACCCGCAGCTAGGCCGTCACAGCCGGCGGACCATGTAGCGGGCGGGGCCGGCCCATAGCCGGCCAGCTTCGTCGCCATCTCCGCCGTTTTCACCACGGTGAAGCCGCGCTTTTCCCAGAAGGGCGCGGCGTCGTTCACGGCGACGAGCGCGATCGCGGGCCAGCCGGCCGCCTTCGCCGATCGCGCCAGCTGCTCGATGATCGGTCCCGTCCAGCCCCCGCCGCGCGCGTCGGGGTGCAGGGCGAGATCGTGCAGGTAGAGGACGTCGGCGTCGGCCGGGATCGCCTCGATCAGGGTATCCAGCGCCGGCGCGTCCTGCGCCCGCCACGGATAGGCGACGAGGTAGCCCTTCACGGCTCCGTCGGCCCCGGCCAGCACGAAACAACCGTCGGGGCTCAGCGCCAGTCGGTTCTCGAAACAGTCCCGCCCCTCGAAATGGTCGGGGAAGCCGAGGCCGGCGATCTCCACAACGGCGTCGAGATCGCCAGCCAGCATCGGCCGCCAGCTCAGGCGATTGCTCAGAGGGGGCAGCGGGTGTTCAGCGGGGCGGCCGCGAAATTCCATTCCATGCTCCGGGCCCGCCCGTCGATCTCGCCCTCGATCCGGGCCGTCAGGGCGTCGCCGTCGCGTTCATAGATGACCCGCGTCGGAAAGTCGTTTTCCGGATTGGCGAAGACGGCCCGGCGCGGACCGCTTTCGACCAGCAGAAAAGCGGTCGGCGGCGCCCCGCCCGGCTGGGCGACATAGGCGAAGCCGCCCGGCGTCGGGCCGATGTGCGAGACCTCGAACGAGACCTCGCCGCCGGACACGGTCACGGCATGGCCGACGCTGAGACCGGCGCGCGGATCGCTCCACGCTTCGGAGGCCTCGCGCCCCCGGGAACAGTCCAGCCAGTAGCCGGCCATCCACGAAAGGTCGGGCGCGGGCGCGGGCGCGGTCTGCATTAGCATGGCGGCGAAGATGACGGCGGTCGGCATCGGTCAATTCCCCTCGGGTTGATGACCGGACCCTAGGCCTGCGACAGCGGCCCCGGCTTGTAGGATTGCGACGCGATCGCCCGCGCCAGCCCGACCTGCTCCCGCGCCCATTCGGTGGCGGTGCAGCCGAGAAAGCGGCGGAAGTCCCGCGCCATCTGCGGCTGATCGAAGAAGCCCGCCTCAAGCCCGGCCTCCAGCCACCCGAGGGCTTCCGGGCCGCTGGTATGGTCGAACACCCGGCGAAAACGGACGATGGATCGCAGCAGGCGCGGCGGGACGCCGACCCGGTCGCGGAACCGGCGCTGCAGGGCGCGGTGTTCGGCGGGAGAACGGACGGGCGAGGGCCTGTCCCGTTCCACGGCCTCGACCTCGGCCCGGACCGCCGGATCGATGCGCCACGCCCCGGCCCGCCGTTGCGCCTCCAGCCAGCGCGTCAGGAGCTCGACCTGCGCCACCGGATCGCCCGCCGGAGGCTGGAGTCCGGACAGGCGTTCGACCATGTCCAGCCGCCGGTCGGTCGCCTGCGCCAGCGGCTGACCCAGCCAGTCGCGGGCGCCGTCCGGCTCGAAGCGCACGGCCACGAGCTCGACGGCGCCGACCGGCCGCATCGCAAGGGGCTTCGTCATCTGGCCGGCGAACAGGGCGCGCGGCTGGAGTCGAAAGACCCCGTCCGGACCATGCTCCTCGTAGGGGGCCCCGATATCGACGACCAGTTCGGGGCAGCCGTCGGGCGCGATCCGCTGCACCGTCGGTTCGGGCGAGGGGGCCGCATAGGTCCAAAGGGTGCGCACGAACGGGCGCAGCGACGCCGGCGGTTCGAACTCCTCGTAGCGCTCCCCCTGCCCCGGCATCGGCGCTCAGTTCAGCTTGGCGGGATCGGGCGGCAGCGGCGGCAGGGCCGCGCAGGGCACGCCGTCGTCCTTCAGCTTGCGCACCTCGGCCGGCGTCGCCTCGCCATAGATCTCGCGCTTCTCGGACCGGCCCTCATGGATGTCGCGGGCCTCGCGGGCGAAGGCGTCGCCGACATAGTCGAAATTCCGCTCGACATGGCTGCGCACCTCGCGGGCCGCCTGCATGACCATGGTCTGCATCCGGGCGAGGTCCGGGGCGGCATCGGCCTTGCGCGTCCCCGCCACGGCCGGAGCCATGATCTGCTTGCTGACGGCGTGCGAGCCGCACACCGGGCATTCGACCAGCCCCCGCGCGGCCTGGTCGTCATAGTCGGCCGAGGCCCCGAACCACGCTTCGAATCCGTGGCCGTCGTCGCACTGCAGGGCGTAGCGGATCATGCCGGGGCCGCGAAATCGCGGTCGTGGGTCAGTTGCGGCACGGCCGCCCGCGCCTTCGCCACCGCCTCGAGATCGAGCGTGGCGAACAGCACGCCGGGCTCGTCGTCATCCAGCCGGGCCAGCACCTCGCCCCACGGGGCCACGACCATCGAACGGCCCCAGGTGCGGCGGCCGTCCTCGTGCTCGCCGGCCTGGGCCGGGGCCAGCACATAGCAGCCGGTTTCGATGGCCCGGGCGCGCAGCAAGGTCTCCCAATGCGCCTCCCCGGTCGGCACGGTGAAGGCGGCGGGCACGGCGATCATCACCGCCCCGGTCTTGGCCAGGGCGCGATACAGCTGCGGAAAGCGGATGTCGTAGCAGATGGTCAGGCCCAGCCGGCCCCACGGCGTGTCGGCGATAACCGCGCTGTCGCCCGGGCGGATCGCGGCGCTCTCGCGCCAGCGCTCGCCGGTCGGCAGGTCGACGTCATAGACGTGCAGCTTGTCATAGGTTGCAACCACGCCGCCCTGGTCGTCGACCAGGAGCGACCGGTTGGCCGCCCGGTCGTCGCCGTCGTGCCCCGATTTGACGATGGCCGAGCCGATCAGCAGCCAGACGCCCAGCTCGCGGGCGAGGTCGCGCAGCTTGCCGATGACCGCGTCGCCATCCTGGGTCTCCAGAACGGCGTCCCGACGCCCCCGATCCTTGATCAGAAAATTGGTCGCCTCGGGCGTCAGGACCAGTTTCGCCCCGCCGGCGGCGGCCTCGCGGATCATCGGCTCGACATGGGCGAAGGCCGCCGCCGGCCCCGCCGGCGTCCGGGTCTGGATCAGGGCGATCGGGACGCTCGTCGTCATGCCGCCAGCAATGGATCCAGCTCGCCCTTGCGGTCAAGCGCGTGCAGCTCGTCGGAACCGCCGACGTGCTTTTCGTCGATGAAGATCTGCGGGAAGGTCATGCGGCCGCCAGAGCGCTGGATCATCTCCTGCTTCTTCTGCGGGTCGTTCGAGGCGACGATCTCGGTGAATTCGGCGCCCTTCTTGTCCAGCAGTGACTTGGCGGCGGAGCAGTAGGGGCAACCGGGTTTGGTGTAGATGACGATGTCGGCCAAGGGGAACTCCAGTTTCTGTAACCGTTATGTAGGCATTTCGCGCGCCGTCCGCACCCGGGCGATGACGGCCAGGTCGACGGCGCGGGCACCGGCCTCTGTCAGCGCGCGGGCGCAGGCCTCGGCGGTGGCGCCCGTGGTCAACACATCGTCCACCAGAAGGATGCGGCGCCCCTTGATCCGGCGTCGCCCGTCCTCACTGACGGCGAAGGCCTTTTTGACATTGAGCCGCCGCCCCCGCGCCGACTTGCCGCCCTGGGTCGTCGTATGGGTCTGCCGGATCAGGGCGTCCGGCAGATAGTCCAACCCCGCCCCGCGCGCCAACGGCCGGGCGATCTCGGCGGCCTGGTTGAACCGCCGCGAAAGCAGCCGGAACCGGTGCAGCGGCACGGGCGCGACGGCGTCGGCCGTCTCCAGCAAGGGCGCGGCTGAGCGGCTCAGCCAGCGCGCGAACAGCGGCGCAAACGGCTGGTGGTCGCCATGCTTGAACTTGAGGATCAGGCCCCGCGAGGCCTCGTCATAGACGCAGGCCGCCCGCGCCCGCTCGAAGGCGTAGGGCTGCGCCAGACAGGCCGCGCACCGGACCGCGGCGAAAGCGCCCCCGTCCATCTCGAACCCCGCCCCACAGCCGTCGCAGACGGGATCCTCGAGGAAGATCACCCGGCTCCAGGCGTCCGCCGTCAGCCCGGCCGAGGCCGTCGCCTCCGGGCTGTCATGGGCCAGCGGCGGCATCAGCAGGTCAGCGGCGCCGCGGCCCAGTCCGCGCAGGCCCAGCTCGATCCGCGATCGCCCCGCTTCCAATCGGTCGCGCCAGCCCCCATCCTGATGCGTCATGAACGCCTCCCCCGGTCCGCCCGAAATCTTCGACAGCCGACGCCGCGCGGCGAAGCTGGCGCGGAGCGAGTCCTCCTTCGCCGCCGCCGACTTCCTTCACGTCCGGGCCGCCGAGAATGCGGTGCACAGCCTCGAGGTCATCCTGCGCGACTTTCCGGAGGTCGTCGACCTGTCGGCCCGCCCGGGGCCGTTCGCGCGCCTGCTGGCCGACAGCGCGACGGCCGGGCGGGTCGGCGCGGTGCAGGTTGTCAGCGACGGAGCGGACCCGGGGGCAGCCCCCCTCGAACTACCGGACCAGTCCCGCGACCTGATCGTCTCGCTGATGAGTCTGCACTGGGCCAACGACCTGCCCGGCGCCCTGGCCCAGATCCGCCGCGCCCTGCGGCCCGACGGCCTGTTCCTCGGCACGCTGCTGGGCGCCGGGACGCTGAAGGAGCTGCGCGGGGTCCTGACCCAGGCCGAGCTCGAGGTGCGCGGCGGGGCCCAGGCGCGGGTCTCGCCCTTCGCCGACGGCTTCGACGGCGCCGCCCTGCTGCAGCGGGCCGGCTTCGCCCTGCCGGTGGCCGACGTGGACCGGCTGACCGTTCGCTACCCCGACCTGTACGCCCTCGTGCGCGACCTGCGCGCCATGGGCGAGACCAACGCCCTGGCCGGCCCCGTCCGGCCTATGACCCGCGGCATGCTGGCGCGGGCGGCCGAGATCTACGCCGAACGCCATGGCGAGGCTGACGGGCGCATTCCGGCCACCTTCGAGATCATCCATCTGGCCGGCTGGGCCCCGCACGAAAGTCAGCAGAAGCCGTTGCCCCGCGGCTCGGCCAAGGTCCGCCTGGCCGACGCCCTGGGCGTCAAGGAATGGACCGGCGAAGAGGACTGAGCCGGCTCAGCGGCCGCGCATTGCCGCCGTGAGCCCGTTCATCGCCGCATTGAACGTGCCGCTTCCGGTGTCGGCGAAGGCGGTGATGGCCCCGAGGGCGACCAGAAAGACCAGAGCGGCGATCAGGCCGTACTCGAGCGAGGTCGCGCCGCGCTGATCGGCGAGAAAGCGGGGGATGAAACCTCGCATGGCCCCCTCCCTTGGCGGCTAGAGCAGGTCGCGCAGCCAGGCGACCAGGGGTTCGTCGGCCGGCGGCATCGGATAGTCGGCCAGCTGGTTCGGCCGCACCCATTTCAGCGCCGCGTGCTCGCGGTTCTGAACGGCGCCCGACCAGCGTCGGCACAGATACAGTGGCATCAACAGGTGAAAGGATTCGTAAGCGTGGCTGGCGAAAACGAACGGCGCCAGGCAGGCCTCGTTCACATCGATGTCCAGCTCTTCCTTCAGTTCGCGGATCAGCGCCCCCTCCGGCCGCTCGCCCGGCTCCACCTTGCCGCCCGGAAACTCCCACAGCCCGGCCAGTTGCTTGCCTTCGGGCCGCTGCGCGATCAGCACCCGGCCGCCCGCATCGATCAGGGCCACGGCGACGACGAGGACGGTGGGTGTGGTCAAGGCTCTCGTCCGGCGAAGAAGGTTGCAAGGTCCCTTCCCCAGTAGCTGATTCCGAGGATGTGCACGGCGCCGTCGTGGACGAAGAATTTGATTGCCGCGCGACGCCGCACCGTCAGAACCCGCACCCGGTCGTCGTCGGGATCGAGGCTGCGTCCGATCATCGGGAACCAGCGCAGGCCTTCGCACGCCCGCTTGATCTCCAGCAGGAAGCGCTCCGCGGCGAGCGGCCGGTCGGCGGCGATGTAGTCGAACAGGTCGTCGAGATCCCGGATCGCCTCGCGCCGGTAGATCAGGTCAAGCGGCGCGGGCGGCACGCTTCATGCGCTGTTCGAGGCGCGACCAGACGACGTCGTGACTGACGCCGTCCGCCGGATCGTCCAGAACGGCCTGAACCTGGGCCCGCAAGCGATCCAGCGCGTCGTTCCCCAGCTCGCCGCGCGACAGGGCTTCGAACTCGGCGTCGCTCAGACAAACATCAGGTCGGGCAGGATCTTGAGACATGGCGCGAAACTATCACAATCAGCTGCGATATTCTCCGTTGATCTCGACGTAGCGCTTGGTCAGATCGCAGGTCCAGACCGTCGCCGAGGCCCGGCCCGCGCCGACGTCGACGGTGATGTCGATCTCGGCGTTCTTCATATAGGCGCTCATCTTCGCCTCGTCGTAGTGCGGCGAGGGAGCCCCCTCGATCGCCGCGACATGGGGGCCGAAGCGGATCGCCAGACGGTCGCGGTCGACCGGCTCCTCGGTCTTGCCGACGGCCATCACCACCCGGCCCCAGTTGGCGTCCTCGCCGGCCAGCGCCGTCTTGACCAGCGGGCTGTCGGCGATCGACTTGGCCAGCTTGCGCGCCGAGGCGGGGCTGGCCGCGCCGTCGACGGTGATCTTGACGAATTTGGTCGCCCCCTCGCCGTCGCGCACCAGCTGGTGGGCGAGATCCAGCATCACCCGGTCGAGGGCGCGCGAGAAGTCCTTCAGCCGACGGTCGCCAACCCGGCCGATGCGCGGCGCGCCCGACGCCCCGGTGGCGAACAGCAGGCAGGTGTCATTGGTCGAGGTGTCGCCGTCGACGGTGACGCTGTTGAAGGTGGTCCGCACGTGCAGGCCCAGCATGGCGCGCAGCACGTTCGGATGGATGTCGGCGTCGGTGACGATGAAGGCCAGCATCGTTGCCATGTCCGGCGCGATCATGCCCGACCCCTTGGCGATGCCGGCGATGCGCACCTTGTGGCCGTCGATCTCGCACTCGGCGAAAGACCCCTTGGGGAAGGTGTCGGTGGTCATGATCCCCAGACCGGCCTTCAGCCAAGCGTCCGGGTCCAGCCGCGCCTCGATGTCGTTCAGCCGGGCGGCGATCTTGCGGTCGTCCAGCACCACCCCGATCACCCCGGTCGAGGCCAGCATGACGTCGCGCTGACGACAGCCGAAGCGCTTGGCCACCTCGGAGGCGGTGCGCCGGGCCGCGTCGGCCCCGGCCTTGCCGGTGAAGGCGTTGGCGCAGCCGGCGTTGACCACCAGCGCCCGCACCTCCGAACCGCCGTCGGGCGCGTCCAGATGGCGACGGCACCAGTCCACCGGGGCCGAGCCGACCTTGTGCCGGGTGAACACCCCGGCGCAGCTGGTGCCGCGGGCGAAGCTGAACACCACCAGGTCGTCGCGCTCATGCTTGTAGAAGCCGGCCCGGGCGGTGGCGATCTCGACCCCCGCGATCGGCGGAATGACCGGAAAGGGCACGGCCAGTGGAGAAATCTCCAGACCCGGCTTGCCGGGCGCGGCCGGGGCGGCGGGGCGCGTCGGGGTCGTGGCGCGTTTCAGCGCCGTGGCCAGCGGGTCCAGCGCCTTTTCCAGCGCCTGTTCGATCTTCTGGCCGGCCGAACCGCGGCCGGCCTCGGGCCCGCGGCTCATGAGGCCTTCGCCGGCGCGGCGGCGGCGGGCGCCGGCGCGGCGGGGCGGGCGGCGGGCGCCTTCTGCGGGGCCGAGGCCGGCTCCGGCGACGCCGTGGCGCCGTTCAGCAACACCTCGACCTCGGCCTTGCCGCGCAACTGCTCCAGCAACTGGCGCACGCCCTCATAGGTCAGATAGCGGACGATCTGCGGCCGCGCCTGCTCCAGCGTCGGCGGCGTCTCCTTGCGGCGGTCCTCGACCCGCAGCACGGCCCAGCCGCCCTCGGTCTGGAACGGGCCGACCGTCGAGCCGGCCGGCCGGTCGCGCAGGGCGTCGGCGTAGGTCTGGGGCAGGACGTCCAGCGTCGCATAGCCGAGGTCGCCGCCCGAGAAGCGCGTCGCCTCGTCGATCGACCGCTGCTGCGCCACTGCCTCGAACGCCGCGCCCTGGGCCAGCAGGCCGATGACCGCGTCGGCCTCCTCGCGAGTGCGCGACAGGATCAGGCGGCTGCGAATTTCTTCCGAGGTCTCGGCCAGCCGGACCTGTTCGCGATAGATCGTCTCCACCGCCTTGTCGTCGATGGTGCCGTTGACGACCGTCTCGACCAGCATGTCGCCGAGAATGCGCTCGCGCGTCGCCGCCAGCCGCCGCTGCGCCAGCGCCGAATTGTCGAGCCCGCGCCGTTCGGCCTCGCGCGCCAGCAGCTTCTGGTCGATGACCTCGTCCAGCACCCGCCGGAACAGGTCCGAGGTCACGTCCAGCGGCTCGCCCTCGCCCACCAGGCCCTGGGCCACGGCCTCGCGTTTGACGTCGGAGGCCCAGATGGTCTCGCTCTCGACCTCGGCCACCGCGCGGTCGCCCGGCTCCGGGGCCCGGTCAGAGCCGCCGCCCCGGCCGCAGGCGGACACGGCGAGCACGACAGCAAGCACCGCCGGGAACAGGGCTCGGGCCAGAATCCGGGGCTGGGTCAGGCGCATTTCGGGGCAAGCTCCGTCACGGGCGGCAAAGGCCCTCGCGTTGACAGGGATAAGGCCGGTGCTTAAGTCCCGCCTGCGCCCAAGTCGAGGGATTTTCGAACGTTCGCGCGACCCTTGCGCGCGCCTGAGACAGGGCGCCGGGTCGCCGCCGCCGGGGCCTCGCCCGGTGCAACATCGCCCCCGCTCCTTCGGGACCGTTCTATACCAGAGCCCCAGCCGCTCGCCCGCCTTCGGATCATTCATGCTCGGCATTGCCAAGAAGTTTTTCGGCTCCTCCAATGACCGCAAGGTCAAGGACTTCATGAGCCGGGTTCAGAAGATCAACGACCTGGAGGGCAAGTTCGCCGCCCTGTCGGACGACGAGCTGCGGATGATGACCGACGCCTTCCGCGACCGGATCGCCGGCGGGGAGACGCTGGACAAGATCCTGAACGAGGCCTTCGCCGTCGCCCGGGAGGCCTCCAAGCGGGTGCTCGGCCAGCGCCAGTATGACGTCCAGCTGACCGGCGGCATGATCCTGCACGACGGCGGCATCGCCGAGATGCGCACCGGCGAGGGCAAGACCCTGGTCGCCGTGGCCCCGGTCTATCTGAACGCCCTCGCCGGCAAGGGCGTGCACGTCATCACCGTCAACGACTATCTGGCCCGGCGCGACGCCGAGTGGATGGGCCGCGTCTACCGCTTCCTCGGCATGGACGTGGGCGTGATCGTCAACGGCCTGTCCTCGGGCCAGCGTCAGGCCGCCTACGCGGCCGACATCACCTACGGCACCAACAACGAGTTCGGCTTCGACTATCTGCGCGACAACCTGGTCTATGACCGGCGCGAGATGGTCCAGCGTCCGCACCATTTCGCCATCGTCGACGAGGTCGACTCGATCCTGATCGACGAGGCGCGCACGCCGCTGATCATCTCGGGCCCGACCGAGGACCGGTCGGACCTGTATCTGACCGTCGACGAGATCATCAAGGACCTGATCCAGGACAAGTCGACCTACGACCTCGACGAAAAGCAGCGCCAGGCCCTGCTGACCGAGGAAGGCTCCGAGAAGATCGAGGAGGTCATGGAGGCTCGCGGCCTGTTCGCCGCCGACACGACCGGCCTGTACGACGCCGCCAACATCAGCCTGGTCCACCACATCAACCAGGCCCTGCGCGCCAACACCCTGTATCAGAAGGACAAGGACTACATCATCAAGGCCGGCGAAGTGATGCTCATCGATGAGTTCACCGGCCGGATGATGCAGGGCCGCCGCCTGTCCGAGGGTCTGCACCAGGCCATCGAGGCCAAGGAGGGCGTGAAGATCATGCCCGAGAACCAGACCCTGGCCTCGGTCACCATCCAGAACTATTTCCGCCTCTACGAAAAACTGTCCGGCATGACCGGCACTGCCGCCACCGAGGCCCAGGAATTCCTCGACATCTACAAGATGGACGTCCTCGAGGTGCCGACCAACCGCCCCGTCAAACGTATCGACCACGACGACGAGATCTTCCGCACCAACGCCGAGAAGAACCAGGCGATCGCCGCCCTGATCGCCGAATGCCATGTGCGGGGTCAGCCGATCCTCGTCGGCACCGTCTCGATCGAAAAGTCCGAGACCCTGTCCGAAGTGCTCAAGACCTTCGCCTACGAGGTCCCGGTCAAGACGCTGAAGCCGCAGCACCAGCATCTGCTCGAACAGGTCGCCAGCGACGACGAAAAGGTCCGCCGCGACGCCCGGAAGGCCTATGCCGCGCTGAAGGACGAAGATTTCGACATCGAGATCAAGACCGGCAAGGGCATTCCGCACAGCGTGCTGAACGCCCGCCAGCACGAGCAGGAAGCCTTCATCGTCGCCGACGCCGGCCTGCCCGGCGCGGTGACCATCGCCACCAACATGGCCGGCCGCGGCACCGACATCCAGCTGGGCGGCAACCTGGAAATGCGTCTCCAGAAATGGCGCCAGGAGCTGCGCAACATGGCGCAGGAGATCACGCCCGAGCTCGAGGCGGCCGAAGAGGCGCGCCTCAAGGCCGACATCGCCGTGCAGAAGCAGAAGTCTCTGGCCGCCGGCGGTCTGTTCGTGCTCGGCACCGAGCGCCATGAGAGCCGCCGGATCGACAACCAGCTGCGCGGCCGCACCGGCCGTCAGGGCGACCCCGGCACCTCGAAATTCTTCCTCTCGTGCGAGGACGACCTGCTGCGGATCTTCGCCGGCGATCGTCTGGACGGCATCATGCGCAGCTTCGGCGTGGCCGAGGGCGAGGCCATCAGCCACCCGTGGCTGAACCGCGCCGTCGAGACCGCCCAGAAGCGCGTCGAGACGCGCAACTACGACATCCGCAAGAATCTGTTGAAATACGACGACGTCGTGAACGACCAGCGCAAGGCGGTGTTCGAGCAGCGTCAGGAGTTCATGGACGCCACGGACCTGTCGGAACTGGTAGCCGAGTTCCGTAACGACGTGATCAGCGACCTGATCGAACGCCACATGCCGCCCAAGGCCTATGCCGAGCAGTGGGACATCGACGGCCTC
Source organism: Brevundimonas sp. (assembly GCF_046295595.1). Taxonomy (GTDB): domain Bacteria; phylum Pseudomonadota; class Alphaproteobacteria; order Caulobacterales; family Caulobacteraceae; genus Brevundimonas. Next base: position 49,076 of record NZ_JBKBMX010000017.1, read on the forward strand.
GACGAGAAGGTGAAGTCGACCCTCGGCCTCGACCTGCCGCTGCACGACTGGGCCGCCGAGGAAGGCGTCTCCAACGAGGAGATCGAGGAGCGGCTGGTGTCCGCCGCCGACGCCCGCGCCGCTGAACGGCTGGAGATGATCGGCGCCGACCAGACCCGCGGTCTCGAGAAGCAGTTCATGCTGCAGATGATCGACATGAACTGGCGCGAGCACCTGGTTCACCTCGACCACCTGCGCGGCGTCATCGGCCTGCGCGGCTATGGCCAGCGCGATCCGCTGAACGAGTACAAGACCGAGGCCTTCAACCTGTTCGAGACGCTGCTCTATGAGCTGCGCCACAACGTCACCCGCTGGCTGATGACGGTCGAGTTCCGCTTCGAGGCTCCGCCGCCCATGGAGCTGCCCGAGTTCCAGGAAATCCACCTGAACCCGGGCACCGGCGAGAACGAAATGGCCAATCCCTCGGCCCAGAACCCGGAAGGCCAGCTGACCGGCGATGATCGCGCCCGCCTGCCGGTCGACACCCTGCCGGCTCAATGGGAACGGACGCCGCGCAACGCCGACTGCCCGTGCGGCTCGGGGCGCAAGTTCAAACACTGCCACGGCAGCCTGATCTAGGGGCGCCGTCGCTGAGCGCCCCGATCCCACGGAGCCCGACATGACACCGACCGCCGCTCCGGGCGTCCTTACCGAGGCCTACTGGAACGACGCCGGGGGCAACGCCTGGGTCGAGCATCAGGGCCTGCTGGACCGGATCAACCAGCCGGTCGGCGACAGCGTCGCCGACCGCGCTGACCCGGGCTCGGGAGCGAGGGTGCTGGATATCGGATGCGGCGCCGGGGCGACCACGCTCGACATGGCGCGACGCGTCGGCCCGGACGGTCTGTGAGTCGGCGTCGACGTCTCGGAGGCCCTGCTGGCGCTGGCTCGCGAGCGGGCGCGCGCCGAAGCGGTCGGCAATATCGATTTCGTCCGGGCCGACTCCGCGACCCATGCGTTCGGCGCGCCGGCCTTCGACGCCGCCATCTCCCGCTACGGCGTCATGTTCTTCGACGACCCCGACGCCGCCTTCGCCAACCTGCGCCGCGCTGTCCGGTCCGGCGGCGGCCTCACCTTCGCCTGCTGGCGCAGCCCGGCCGAAAACCCTCTATCGCTCGCGCCGCTCGAGGCCGCCGCGCCTTTCCTGCCCGAGCCGCCGCGGATGTCGACCGACGGCCCGGGGCGGTTCGCCTTCGCCGATCCGGACCGGGTCCGGGGCATTCTCGATCGCTGCGGCTGGCAGGGCGTGGAGATCGAGCCGCTCGACGTCGCCACGCCCGTGTCGTTCGACGAACTGATGGTCCTGAGCCTGCGGCTGGGCCTGCTCGGAACCGTCCTGCCCCGCCACGACGAGGCCGTGCGAAAGCGCGTCGCCGAAGCCGTCGCGGCCCGGCTCGACCGCTATGTCGAGAACGGACGCGTGCCGATGATCGCCGCCTGCTGGCTGGTCACGGCGACCGCCTGAGGCGACTGGCGGCGCCGGGTCAGCCGTGCGACATCGGGCGCATGACCCACAAGAGCCTGTTCTCCCGCGCCGTGTCGCTCGACCCCGAGCGTCTGCATTTCGCCGCCCACAGCCACCACCTGTGGCCGGACGCCTCGTTCGACGGCCAGGTGCGGGCCTGGGTCGAAGCCAACAAATTCGCCGACCGCAAATGGGATCTGGTGTTCGGCGACGTCGTGCCCGAGGCCCAGGGCCATGTCGCGCGCGAGCTGAACCTGCCCTCGCCCGACACGGTGGTGTTCGCCCCCAGCACCCACGACTTCCTGCTGCGCATCTTCTCGGGCTTCGAGTCAAAGCCGGTCCGCATCCTGTCGACCGACGGCGAATTCCATTCGTTCCGTCGTCAGGGCGAGCGCTGGGAGGAGGCCGGCGAGGCCGTGGTCACCCGCATCCCGCTGCATCCGTTCGAGACCTTCGACGACCGCTTCGTCGAGGCGGCGCGGACCGGCGGCTTCGACTGGATCGTGGTCAGCCAGGTCTTCTTCAAGACCGGCCAGGTGTTCGGCCGGATGGCCGATCTGGCGGCCCTCGCCGACCCGGCCGGGCCGTGGGTGCTGATCGACGGCTACCACGGCTTCATGGCCACGCCGACCGACCTGTCAGGCGTGGCCGACCGGATCTTCTACGTCTCCGGCGGCTATAAATACGCCATGTCGGGCGAGGGGGCGGGCCTTCTGCATGCCCCCGATGGCTTCTGCCCCCGGCCCGTCGCCACCGGCTGGTTCGCCGAATTCGGCGAGCTGATGGGCCGGCCCGAGGACGTCCAGTACCGCGCCGACGCCGGCCGCTTCTGGGGGGCCACCTTCGACGCCACCCCGCTGTACCGGTTTAACGGCGTGCGCCGCATGCTGGACGAGGCGGGCCTGATCACCGCCGGGGTCGCCGACCACGCGCGCGGCCTGATGCGCCGCTTCCAGAACGCGGTCGCGGCCGGTGAGGCCGGGCGGCTGGACAAGGCCGAACTGATCAATCCCGTCGACGGCGAGACCGCGCGGGCCCGCTTCCTCGCCTTCCGCCACCCCGACGCCCAGGCGTGGCGGGCGAGGCTGATCGACGCCAATGTGGTCACCGACGTGCGCGAGGACACCCTGCGCTTCGGCTTCGGCCTGTATCAGGACGAGGCCGACGTCGAACGGCTGATCGAGGTCTGCAAACGGGCGCTCTGACCCGCCGGCCCGGCGTCAGAAGAAGGTGGTGTCGTCCGACTGCTTGGGTTCCGGGGCCTTGCGGGGCGCCGGCGGGGCCGCCGGTCGCGCCGGAGCGGTCGGAGCAGTGGGGGCCGGCGTCGCGCCCGGAGCGGGCAAGGGCGCGCCCTCGACCGGCGGAACCGGCCCGAGGGTCGGATAGGGCAGGCTCTCGGGGCTGCCATCGCCGGGAACCGCCGCCGGAGGCGCAACGCCCTCGGCCGGGGGCGCCGTCGCGCCGATCCGGTCGGGTGCGTCCAGATCGTCGCGCACAAAGGCCCACGACCGGCTGTCGGAACAGGCGCAGGCCTTCATATAGCCTTGGGCGTCGCGCCAGATGACCAGCGGATAGCCGACGCCCAGCCCCTCGCCGGCCAATGCCCCGGTCAGCTGTTCGGCGAAGTCCCGACCGGCCTCGACCACCGCGCCCCGCGCCAGATTACCGTCGGCGGCCGGGATGCCCGCCGCAGTCCAGTTGTTCGACGGCGTGGCGGTCCAGCGCTGGTACAGGGTCCAGTCGCGCGTCAGCCACAGCTCGGCCACCGTCGCCCGCTCGGCCGCGGTCGACTGGGTCAGCCCCTCGCGATCGGGCCGCACGAAGACGATGAATCGCACCTCGACCCCGGCGGCGCGCAGCTTGGGCGCCTCCTCGCGCTCATAGCGCTGCATCGCCGCCGAGTCGCGATAGCCGACTATGTAAACCGGCTCCCCGCCGCCGCCGGCCGACAGCCAGGATGACTCGTCCAGCAGCCGCTGCACCTCGGCCTGGTTGCGGGTCACGGTGACCGGCTGGAACCGGGCATAGAAATGCTGATAGGCCCAGAACCCGCCGATCGCGAGGATCAGACCGATCAGGGCCGCGAGAGCCGACCAGACGAAAAAGCGACGCATGCGGGAGCGCTCCAGCTTCACTGTGGTTGGAGATTAACGCCTAGCACCGAATTGCGATGCGACGAACGTCGGAGAGGCGAACCCCTACCCCATCGTCGGAATGACGAAGCTGGAATCCGCGTGTTCCAGATCGCTGTCGGGCCAGCGGGCGGTGACGGTCTTGACCTTGGTCCAGAATTTCACCCCCTCCATGCCGTGCTGGTTCGTGTCGCCGAAGGCCGAGCGCTTCCAGCCGCCGAAGGTGTGATAGGCGACCGGCACCGGGATCGGGACGTTGATCCCGACCATGCCGACATTGACCCGGGCGGCGAAGTCGCGCGCCGCGCGGCCGTTCTGGGTGAAGATGGCGACGCCGTTGCCGTACTGGTGCCTCGACGGGAGGGAGAGCGCTTCTTCAAAGCTGTTCGCGCGGACGATCTGCAGCACCGGGCCGAAGATCTCCTCCTTGTAGGATTCCATCTCCGGGGTGACGTGGTCGAACAGCGACGGGCCGATGAAGTAGCCCTTCTCGTGCCCCTGAAGGCTGAAGCCGCGGCCGTCGACGACCAGTTCGGCCCCCTCCTGCACGCCCTTCTCGATCCAGCCCTCGACCCGCGCCTTGTGCTGGGCCGTCACGACCGGACCGTAGTGGGCCCCGCCGTCGGTCGAGACGCCGACCCGCATCTTCGGGATCTCGGCGACCATCCGCTCGCGCAGTTCGTCGGCGGTCTTCTGGCCCACCGGCACGACCACCGGCAGGGCCATGCAGCGTTCACCGGCCGAGCCGTAGGCCGCGCCCGACAGGTCCTTGATCACCTGGTCCATGTCGGCGTCGGGCAGGACGATGCCGTGGTTCTTGGCCCCGCCCATGGCCTGGACGCGTTTCCCGTGCGTCGCCCCGGTCTGGTAGACATAGTTGGCGATGTCGGACGAGCCGACGAAGCTGATCGCGTGCACCTGCGGGTGGGTCAGGATGGCGTCGACCGCCGCCTTGTCGCCGTGCACCACGTTCAGCACCCCGGCGGGGGCGCCCGCCTCCATCATCAGCTCGGCCAGCCGCACCGGCACCGACGGATCGCGCTCCGACGGCTTGAGGATGAAGGTGTTGCCGACGGCGATGGCGACGCCGAACATCCACATCGGGATCATGGCCGGGAAGTTGAACGGGGTGATGCCCGCGACCACGCCCAGCGGCTGACGCATCGAATAGACGTCGATGCCGGGACCCGCGCCCCAGGTGTATTCGCCCTTCAGCGCATGCGGGATGCCGCAGGCGAATTCGATCACCTCCAGCCCGCGCTGGATGTCGCCCTTCGAGTCGGCGACGACCTTGCCGTGTTCCGAGCTCAGCAGCTCGGCCAGCTCGTCCATATTGGCCTCAACGAGGCGTTTGAACTCGAACATCACCCGCGCCCGGCGCTGGGGATTGGTCGAGGACCAGCCGTCGAAGGCGTTCTGGGCCGCCTGGACGGCGCGATCCATCTCGGCCACCGAGGCCAGCTGCACCCGCGCCTGGACCGCGCCGGTGTTCGGATCGAACACGTCGGAGAAGCGGCCCGAGGCGCCGGTGAAGGCGGCGCCGTCGATGAAGTGGTTGATGTCGCGCATGACTGTGCGTTTCCCTGGATGTCGGCTTGTTCTGGTTGGCGGCGGTTTAGCCCGCGCGCCGCCGGCGCGCCAGTGCTCGCCCAAGCCTGGTCCGGCGTCAGACCGCCGCGTCGAACAGGGCGTCGCGGGCGACGTCGGCCTTCACCATGGGGAAGAAATGGGTGCCGCCGGACACGGTCTCGACGGTGACATGCGGCAGGCCGCGCGGCTGTTCCGGCACGCTGCAGGTCGAGCCGGTCTCGCCCTTGAGGATGTGCACGGGCCGGTCCAGCCGTTTCAGCGCCCGCCACGGATCATGGCTCTGGGCGGCGTAGTTGGAGGCCTCCCATTCGGGCGGGCAGGCCAGCGTCAGACCCGGGTCCGACTCGATCAGCCCATCGGCCAGATAGTCGGCCAGCATGATCTCGGGCCAGCCGCGAAAGGCGCCCCGCCCGCTATAGGCCGCCATCGCCTGGTCGCGGCTGTCGAACCGGGACCGCCGGCGCAGCGCGCCCTTGACCAGCGGGATGCGCGAGGCCAGCCGGTCCAGCAGCGGCAGATGGAAGGCGGCCACCACCCAGCGCCGCCAGATCACCGGATCCAGCAATACCAGTTTCGACACCCGGTCGGGGCGTTCGGCGGCCGCCAGCAGGGCCGAGGTGCCGCCCATCGAATGGCCGGCCAACACCGCCGGGGGCCCGTCCAGCAGATCCAGCAGGGCGACCAGATCATCGCGGTGATCGGTCCAGCCGCGGCGGCCGGCCGGATCGGCGGGCAGGGTCGTCAGACCGTGACCGCGCAGATCGGGGGCCCAGATCCGCAGGGTGCCCGACAACGGGGCCAGCAGGCTCCGATAGGTCCGGGCGTTGAAGCCGTTGGCGTGGACGAAGACCAGATCGACCGGCCGCTTGGGATCGCCGAAGTCCAGCACGCTCATTTCTCCGGCGCCCCACCGGTTGTCGACCGGCAGGCTCAGGCGACGGGGCGGGGAGAGCCGGATGGCGTCCATGGGGTCCAGATAGGCTTCACGGGCGCCCGGCGCCAGACAATCCCGCTCAGGCGGCGACGCGGCAGGCCGGACAGCGGCCGTGCGCCTCGATGGTGGTGCGGACGATGGCGTAGCCGGCCGTCTCGGCGGCCCGGCCCAGATCGCCGGCGACCGGGGCCGACACCTCCTGTGTCGCGCCGCAGCAGTCGCAGATCAGGAAGGCCGCGGCGTGTTCTATGCTGCCCGAGGTGCAGGCGACATAGGCGCTGATGGAGGCGATGCGGTGGGCCAGCCCCTTGCGCTCGAGAAACTCCAGCGCCCGGTACACCGTCGGCGGCTTGGCCGGCTGTCCGTCCTCGCCGAAGCGGGCGATCAGGTCATAGGCCTTGACCGGCTCCCCGGCCTCCAGCAGCAGGCCGAGCACTCGGGTGCGCGCCGCCGTCAGCCGCTCCCCCTCGGCGGTCAGCCGCTCGCCCGCGGCCGACAGCGCGCGTTCGACCTCGGCCTGTCCGGGCGGGCCGTCGGCGTGATGATGCTGGCAGGCGTCGCCCATGCGCCACAGCTAGTCGCTCGACCGCCGCGCCGCAACGGGCGGGGTTGACCGGCTGTGATGTTATCTCATAACACTAAGCCTCCTCCCCCAAGGCTGTCCCATGATTTCGCACCGCGCCCTTCTCCTCGCCGTTGTCGGCTGCACCGCCGTCGGCGGAACCGCCGCCGCCCAGACTCCGCCGCGCGAGCGGGCGATCGTCGTCGACGACGTCATCGTCACCGGCGCCCCGTTCGGCGTCACCGACCGGGCCAGCCTGCTGGCCGTCGCCGTGCTGGACGAGGAAGAACTCGCCGTCGCCCCGGCCGCCACCCTCGGCGATCTGGTCAACGGCCTGCCCGGCGTGCGCAGCACCAATTTCGCCCCCGGCGCCAGCCGTCCGGTGATCCGCGGCCTGTCCGGCCCGCGCGTCCAGGTCCTGACCAACGGCCTCGGCCTGATCGACGCCAGCTCGGTCTCGCCCGACCACCAGGTCGCGGTCGACCCGGCCGAGGCGCGACGCATCGAGATCGTCCGCGGCTCCTCGACCCTGGTGTTCGGCGGCTCGGCCATCGGCGGGGTGGTCAACATCATCGACGATCGCATCCCGACCGAGCCGGCCGAAGGCGGGCTGGACGGCCACCTCAGCGCCCAGACCTCGACCGTCGACGACGGGACCAGTTTCGGCGGGCGGCTGAAAGCCAACGCCGGCCCGCTGGTGTTCACCGCCGACGCCTTCACCCGCTCCGCCTCCGACTATGACGTCCCGGTCTTCCCGGAATCCCGGCGCCAGCTGGAGGCCGAGGGCGAGGAGGCCGGCGACGAACGCACCGTCGAGAACACCTTCGTCGAGCTCGACCAGTATGGCGCGGGCGTCAGCTGGATCGGTTCGCGCGGCTATCTCGGCCTGTCGGTCAAGCACGTCGAGACGACCTATGGCGTGCCCGGGCACGAGCATGAACACGAAGACCACGACGACGAGGATGAGGATCACGAGGATGAGGATCACGACGACCACGGAGAGGAAGGTGTATCCATCGGCCTCGAGCAGACCCGCTACGACCTGCGCGGCGAGCTGACATTCGACGCCGGACCGTTCAGCGCCGCCCGCCTCTCGGCCGGCTGGGCCGACTATGAGCACACCGAGTTCGAGGGCGACGAGGTCGGCACCCAATTCTTCTCGGAAGGCCAGGAAGGCCGGCTGGAGCTTATCCAGCGCGAACGCAACGGCTGGCAGGGCGTCGTCGGCCTGCAACTGCTGGAGCGCACCTTCGACGCCGTCGGCGACGAGGCCTATGTCCCGCGCACCGAGATCAGCGAGCAGGGCGTCTATACGGTGCAGCGCTTCGACCGCGGCGGCCTCGGCTTCGAAGGCGGGCTGCGGCTCGACGAGCGTTCGCTGGAAAGCGTCGCCGCCGACCGTGACTTCTCCAATGTCTCGGCCTCGGCCGGCGCCTTCTTCCGCCCCTCTGAGCCGCTGTTCCTCGGCCTCAGCGTCGCGCGCAACGAGCGCGCCCCCAGCGAGGTCGAACTGTTCGCCGAGGGCGCCCACGTCGCCACCGGCGCCTTCGAGGTCGGCGATGTCGATCTCGACAGCGAGGTTGCTACGTCGATCGAGGCGACCTTGCATTTCGCCTCCGGTCCCCTGGAGTTCGACCTGCACGCCTATTACGCCGACTACGACGGCTTCATCGACCTGCGGCCGACCGGACTGGAAGACGCGGACTCCGGCCTCCCGATCTTCGAATACGTCCAGACCGACGCTCAATTCCGCGGCTTCGAGGCCGAGGCCGACTACCGGCTGTGGGAGTCGGGTCAGCGCAGCCTGACGCTGACCGGCGCCGCCGACTGGGTCCGGGCCTCGACCGACCTCGGCCCCGCCGCGCGCATTCCGCCCTGGTCCGCCACGGCTGGTCTGGAGTGGGTCTCGCGCCGGTTCGACGCCGGTCTGGAGGTGCGTCACGTCGCCGAGCAGGACCGCACCGCCGGCTTCGAACTGCCGACCGACAGCTACACCTTGGTCAGCCTCAGGGGCGCGATCCGGCCGTTCGCCGACCGCAACGTCACCGTCTTCGCCGAGGCCTCCAACCTGACCGACGAAGAGGCGCGCGAACACGCCAGCTTCCAGAAGGACATCGCGCCGATGCCGGGACGCAGCCTGCGGGCCGGGGTCACCTGGCGCTTCTGACGCCGGCGCCCCCACGAGGGGAACCCCGTTTGCCGCCCGGACCCGACTGGGCTAGAAGCGGGCTTCCCTTTTCCCATCCAGAGCTCGTTTCGCGTCCATGACCGACACCACCGCCAACGCAAGCCCGCTTTCGGGCAACGTCCTGTTCTACGGCCAGCCGGAGCCGCTCTCGATCGAGGCCCACGCCAAGCTGGGCGTCGACCCTGTCGAACAGCCGTACGCCTTCGTCGCCGAGGCCAACATCGTCCCGCTGACGGTCACGGAATTCGCCCCGGCGGCCCTGACCTATCCGGTGATCTTCGTCGGCGAGGCGCGTCAGCCGGTCGCCGTCATGGGCCTGCGTCAGGGCGAGAACCTGTTCGTGAGCGAGGCCGGCGCCTTCAAGCCCGAGGCCTATATCCCGGCCTATGTGCGCCGCTATCCGTTCGTCTTCGCCAATGACGACGTGCAGAAGCGCATGATCCTGTGCGTCGACCGGTCCGCCGCCTTCATCAAGGAGGGCGGGGCGACCCCGCTGTTCGTCGACGGCAAGCCCTCGCCCTACACCCAGCAGGCGATGGAGTTCTGCAACAATTTCGAGCAGGAGCGTCAGCGCACCGAGGCCTTCGTCAAACTTCTGACCGAGCTCGAGCTGCTGGAAACCCGCGAGGCCGTCTTCACCCCGCGCAACCCCGACGGCACGGCCGGCGCGCCGCAGAAGATCGCCGAATATTTCGCCGTCTCGGAAGACAAGCTGAAGGCCCTGCCGGCCAAGAAGCTGGCCGAGCTGCGCGACAACGGCGCCCTGGGCCAGATCTACGCCCACCTGGTGTCGCTGCTCGGCTGGGACCGCCTCATCGCCATGGCCTTCCACAAGGCCGCGGCGAGCCAGCCGGCCGCCGGAAACGCCTGAGGCTGACGCGCCTGTCGCGCATCGCCTGATGCTCTGATGGAAATGCCCCGTCCGGTTCGCCGGGCGGGGCTTTTACGTGCGCCTACCTTCGCGCCAGCAGCGCCCGGGTCAGGCAGGAGAAGACCAGCCGGCCAGCCTCGTCCAGCAGGTCGTGCTGGGCGATGACGATGCCCTTCTCGTCGCCCACCGGGTCCTTGCCCATGATGGTCACCCGCCCGCGCATCAGTTCCCCCGCCGGCGGGTTGCGCATGTAGCGCAGGCCGTCGACGGCGAGGATCTTCGACTGGGCCCAGTTCGAGACCTTGTCGGCGAACAGCCGGCTCCACAGGGCGTAGACCATGGCGTCAGGCGCGCCGTAGGAGACGTCCCAGCCCGGCGAAAAGCGCTCGACGAACACCTCCATCGAGGCCCCGTCGACCATGCAGGCGCCGAGCGTCACGACCTCGCCGACGGCGAGATCCTCGAAGTGGACGTGGAGCGGTTCGCTCATTGGCTCGCCCTCAGCCGGCGGGTTCTTCGGAGACCCGGACCAGAAGCTTGCCGTCATGGTCGCCGGTGAACAGGCGGTTCAGCGAACCGAGCGCATTCTCCAGCCCGTCGTCGACGTGCACCTTCCACTTGACCGTGCCGTCCTGCAGCCACGGCCCCATCTCGCTGACCATCTCACGGGCGCGCGGGGCGTAGTCCAGCACGAGGAAACCCTTGACCGTCAACCGGTGGGTGATGATGCGCGAGAAGTTCGGCGACGGCGGCGCCTTGGTGGCGTTATAGGCCGAGATCAGACCGCACACCGCCATTCGCCCGTGGGTCTTCAGGCGATTGAAGACGGCGATCATGATGTCGCCGCCGACATTCTCGAAATTCATCTCGACGCCATCCGGGGCCAGCCGGTCCAGCGCCTCGCCGACGTCCTCGTTCTTGTAGTCGATGGCCGCGTCGAAGCCGAGTTCCTCGGTCAGCCAACGGCATTTCTCCGGCCCGCCGGCGATGCCGATGACCCGCGCGCCGCGGGCCTTCGCCACCTGGCCGGCGATCGAGCCGACGGCCCCGGCCGCGGCCGAGATCACGATCGTCTCACCGGGCTTCGGCGCCAGCACGTCGGTGACGCCGAAATAGGCCGTCAGGCCGGTCATGCCCAGCACCGACAGATTGGCGGTCAGCGGCAGACCCGCCGCGCGGTGCACCGGACGCAGCTCCATCTCCGCAACCACCGCATAGTCGGCCCAGCCGCCGGACAGCGGCGTGACGATGTCGCCAGCGCGGAACCGGCTGGACCGGCTCTCCTCGACCACGCCGAGGGTCAGTCCCCGCATCACCCCGCCCAGCGGCACCGGCGGCAGATAGCCTTCGGCGTCGTTCATCCAGGTGCGGTTGGTCGGGTCCAGCGACAGATAGATGGTGCGGACCAGCACCTCCGACTCGTTCAGCGCCGGGACCGGCGCTTCGACCAGCTCCAGATCGCCCGGCTTGACCAGACCCTTCGGCCGCTGGCGCAGCACCCACTGACGATTGACGCGAGCCATGGCTGTCTCCTTCCGGGCGCCGCCTTGAGCAACAGCGCAGGTTTTCTTTGTGGACCCATCATGACGAGGCGGCGGCGCCTGTCCAGCGCGGGGCCAAGAAAAAGGCGGGCCGCGCGGGCCCGCCTGGAGTGGCATCATCGAGAATGAGGCGCGGAGGCGACAGACTGGTTTGCACCAGTCCAAGTCGGGGGGGCGTCGCCGCCTCCGCATTCAGGTAACAGGGCTACGGCGAACCGGTTCCTCGCCGTGCGAACTTTTTTCGCCCCCGCGCGCCGTCGGAACGGCTCCACGCCGGGGGGCGTTGATGCCTCATATCGCAATGACCGCCGGAGAACCGCGCATGACCCACGAATCCCCTCACGACAAGGCCGCGGACGCGGTCCACGAAGGCCGGCCGGTGGAGGCGCAGTATGTCCGCGGCGGCCGTGGCGGCCGTCGCATCCTGACCCTGCTGGTCATCTCCCTCGCCGCCGTAGCCATCCTGCTGCTCGGCATTTGGTTCATCAGTCAGGGCGGCTTCGCCCAGACCAACGCCAATGACGGCGATCAGGCGGTCGACGCCGCCGCCTTCCAGACCGATACAGTCGAGGTCCCGGCCGCCGACGCCCCGACGACGGCGACAGGCGAGCCGACCGCGCCCCCGACCGGCGAGGCGCCGAACGTCAATGCTCCGACGGTGGCCGCCGAACCCTCGACCTGATCCCGCTGTCGCCGCCCAATAAAAAAGTCCCGGTCGCAGGACCGGGGCTTTTCCACGTTCGAGGAGTCCTCAGGCCGCTTCACGTTGCCGCGACGGGTGGAAGAACAACGCCTGGCTGATCGCCGCCTTGACCGTCTCCGGTTGGAACGGCTTGGTGATCAGGAAGGTCGGCTCGGGCCGCTCGCCGGTCAGCAGACGTTCCGGGAAGGCGGTGATGAAGATCACCGGCACATCGATCCGCTTGAGGATGTCCTTGACCGCGTCGATGCCCGACGAACCGTCGGCCAGCTGGATGTCGGCCAGCACCAGACCCGGGCGGTGACGCGCGACGGCGTCGACGGCCTCGTCATGGGTGGTGGCGGTGCCGGTGACGCGATGACCCAGTTCCTTCACCAGGCTCTCGATGTCCGCCGAGATGATGGCCTCGTCCTCGATGATCAGCACGTCCGTGGCCAATTCGGCGTCGATGTCGGACTGGGCCTCGGCGATCAGCCGCTCGACGTCCATGGCGTCGGCGTCGAGGATCTGGGCCGCCTCGGACGGGGTGAAACCCTCCAGCGCGGTCAGCAGGAAGGCCTGACGCGAACGCGGGGCGATCTGCATCAGGCGACGCGAGGCGTCGTCGCGCCCCTCCATGCCGCTGGTGTCTTCCAGCTGGGCGCCGGTCGAAGCCCAGATGGTGTGGAACACGTGATACAGGGCGACGCGCGGCGTCATTTCCGGCGGCAGTTGGCGCTCGCCGGCGGCCAGCGCCTCCAGGGCGACGCGGACGTAGTTGTCGCCCGTGGTCTGGTCCCCGGTCAACGCACGGGCGTAACGACGCACATAGGGCAGATGCGGCGCGAGACGGGCCAGCAGGCTCATGTAGAAAATCCCCGACAGAAGGCGGTCCCATCAGACTGGAACCTTTGCAGGCCCCGTCAACGTATCAAATCGGCCACGGTTCCCAAAGCCCGCCGAAAGCTTCAGCATTAAACCCTCGTAATGCCGGAACCGTCTATCGGGGCTCGCGTTTCCGGCTATCGCAGTAACAGGCTCAGGGTGGCGGCCGTTCATTCTATGACAGACAATTCGAACCCTTCCCGCAAGGCGGCGCCGACCAGCGGTCCCGCCCTTGAGGAGGCACGTCTTCGCCAGCAGGCGATCGGGGTCAAGCTTCGGCATATGTTCGACGAAGTCGTCAACGAGCCGGTCCCTGACGAATTCCTCGACATCCTGCGTCGCGCCGACGGGCGCTCGGGCGAGGGCGGCTCATGAGGGGCGACACCAGCCCACCGCCCAAGCCTCCCTCTGCAGACGACAACGCCTTCAAGAGGGAGCTGGTCGCGTTGATCCCGCATCTGCGGGCGTTCGCCCGTACCTTGACGGGCGATCCGACCGCGGCCGACGACCTGGCGCAGGACGCCATGATGAAGGCGTGGGATGCCCGCGCAAGCTATCAGATGGGCACCAACATGAAGGCTTGGACCTTCATGATCCTGCGCAACCAGTTCTATTCGGAAAAGCGCCGCTCGTGGCGTCAGTCCCAACTCGACCAGGAAGCGGCCGAGCGCACCCTGGTCGCCGTCGACGATCCGGAATCGCCGGTCGCTCTCGATGAACTTCGTCTGGCCCTCGCCACCCTGCCCGAAGAGCAGCGGGAGGCCCTGATTCTCGTCGGCGCCGGCGGCTTCGCCTATGAAGAGGCGGCGGATATCTGCCAGTGCGCGGTGGGTACGGTGAAGAGCCGGGTGTCCCGCGCCCGCAAGGCCCTGCAGGCCACGCTGGAACGCGGCGGCTACGCCCGCGATGGTCGGGCCGCCGGCGACGCCATGCGCTCCATCCTCGCCGACGCCGACCGCCTGAGCAGCGTCCGGGGCTGAGGTGATCCGCCTCGGGCGAGCGTTCGGTCGGGGTCTGGGCAGGCCGCAGTTCCAGGGCATTCGCTTCCGCCTCGGAACGGCGCTCGCCCTCGCCCTGTTGCCGATCCTGGCCCTGGGCCTCTTCCAGACCAACGCCCAGTTCCGCGTCCAGGATCTGCAACGCCGCGACGACCTGCAGCTGGCGGCCGAGCGGACCGCCGCCAGCGTCAGAGGCCGGCTGGACAGCACCACCGTCCTGCTTCAGGCGCTTCGCCCGGAGGCGCTCGAGCTGTTCTGCGAACCCCGCCTCACCGCCCTGGTGCAGCGGATCGAGGGACTGGAAGGCTTGGCGCGCCTGAGCTCGACCGGCCAGACGGCGTGCGCCTCGCAACAGTTGAACGCCGCCTCTCCCGTCTGGCTGGTCAAGGCCCGCGACTCGGCCTGGTTCCAGCGTTTGCGTGACGGCGAGGACACGGTTCTGGCGCGGGCCCCGCTCCGGACCGGAGAGTCAACCGGCCTGATCGTCGCGATCCGTCTGGAGCGGCCCCTCGGCGCGTTCGACGGGGCCATGGTGGCCGTCATCCCCCTCGCCGCGCTGCAGCCGGACATCGCCGACCGCGCCCTGCCCGAAGGTTCGCAAGCGGCCCTGACCGATGGGGATGGCCATATCCTTACCGCCACCGACTCCGAAGCCTTCCAGCTGGCGGACGGCGGCGGCGTCGAGGGCTGGGTGGACCGCGCCCGCCGCGACGCCTCCGCCATATTTGAAGCCGATGACGCGCGCGGTCGCCCTCGCGTCTATGCCGGCGCGGCCCTGGCGGGGCGGGACGTCTACGCCCTGCTCTCGGCGCCCGCCCCCAGCCTGCTGTCATGGGCGCAGCTCAACCCGGTGGGGGCCCTGCTGATCCCGCTGCTGGCGTGGCTGATCGCCTTCCTGGCGGTGATGTGGGTGTCCGAAAGGATCGTGGTCCGCTGGCTCGTCTATCTCGAACGGGTGGCGGCGATCTATGCCCGTGGCCGTTTCTCTGTTCGCCCCGTGCAGGCCATGAACGCTCCGGCCGAAATCCGCGTTCTCGCCCGCACCCTCGACGAACTGGCCGAGACCATCACCACCCGAGACGCCGCCCTGCACGCCTCCCTCGAGGAGAAGGACGCCCTGATGCGGGAGATCCATCACCGGGTGAAGAACAACCTGCAGATCATCTCCTCCCTGCTGTCTATGCAGCAGCGCGCCCTCACCGACCCCCAGGCCAAGACCGCCGTCGGCGACACGCGCCAGCGCATCTCGGCCCTCGCCCTGATTTACCGCACCCTCTATCAGAGCGCCGATCTGCGCTACGCCGACGCCCGCATCTTCCTGACCGAACTGGTCGGGCAGCTGGTCGCCAGCGAGGCCGCGCGCGGACCGCTTGTGACCTCTTCGGTCGAGGCGGACTCCCTCGTGGTCGATCCGGACAAGCTGGCTCCGCTGGCCCTGTGGCTGGTCGAAGCCGTGACCAACGCCCAGAAGCACGCTTTCGCCGGCCGCGGCGGCGCCCTGACGGTTCGCTTCCGCGTCAATGGCGACACCAGCGTGCTCGAGGTCGAGGATGACGGACCGGGCGTCAGCGAAACCTTCCGCGCCGGCGTCGGCCGGACCCTGATGGGCGCCTTCGCCAAACAGCTGCGCGGCGAGGTCGAGATCGCCCCGGCGCCGGGCGGCGGCGCCATCGCGCGCATGACCTTCGCCACGCCCGAGGCCGTGACGCCGACGGATCCAGCCGACCTTGGAACCGGCGGGACGTCGCGACGTTCATGAGTCACAGGCCCCGCCCCAGGGCCTTCAGGAGAATTTGTGATGCGTAAGATTTTTGTTCTGTTCGCCGCCGCCGCCGCCCTGACCGCCGCCGCCTGCAACACGATCTCCGGCGCTGGCCAGGACGCCTCGGCCGCCGGCAACGCCGTCAGCGGCGCCGCGGAAGACGCCAAGAACTGATACGCTTCCCGGCCGCGGTCTCCCCCCAACACGCGGTTCGGTTGAAGAAGGCCCGCCTGGCTCCCCCGCCGGCGGGCCTTCGTTTGTCCGCGCCCCGCCGCTTGCACGCGGACGCGGCCGCGCTAGCATCGCCTCAGGCCGTCCGCCAGACGACGACCGGGGGAGCAAGATGACCGACAAGACCGTCGAGGCTGAATCCGGCCCGAGCCTGAGGACGGTGGTCATCGCCTCCGCCGCGGGCACGGCCTTCGAATGGTATGACTTCTTCATCTTCGGCTCGCTGGCCGCGGTCATCGCCCGGCATTTCTACGCCGAGGTCAATGAGACGACCGGATACATCCTCGCCCTGCTGACCTTCGGCGTCGGCTTCGTCGTCCGCCCGCTGGGCGCCCTGGTGTTCGGCTGGTTCGGTGATCGGACCGGGCGCAAGACCACCTTCCTCGTCACCATCACCATCATGGGCCTGGCCACCGTCGCCATCGGCCTGTTGCCCGACTACGAGGCCATCGGCGTCGCCGCGCCGATTCTGCTGATTCTGATGCGGGTGTTGCAGGGCTTCGCCCTCGGTGGCGAGTACGGCGGGGCCGCCATCTATGTCGCCGAACACGCGCCGGCGAAGACGCGCGGCTTCCTGACGGGCTGGATTCAGACCACCGCGGCGCTCGGCCTGATCGGCGCCCTCAGCGTCATCCTCATCACCCGCCAGATCGTCGGGGCCGAGGCCTTCGATGAATGGGGCTGGCGCATCCCGTTCCTGCTCTCGGCCTTCCTGCTGGGCATCTCGCTTTGGATCCGCCTGCGCCTCGATGAAAGCCCGGCTTACCGCCGCATGGAGGAAGAAGGCGGCGAACGGCGAGCGCCCTACCGCGAAGCGTTCCTGTCCTGGAGCAACGGCCGCTTCGTCCTGCTGGCTCTGTTCGGGATCATGATCGCCCAGGGCGCGGTCTGGTACTGCGGCTATTTCTACACCCGCTTCTTCATGGAGCGGATTCTCAGGGTCGAGGTGGCGACCGTCGACATGATCATGCTGTGGCTGACGGTCGCCTCGGCCGGCCTCTATGTCTTCTTCGGCTGGCTGTCCGACAAGGTCGGGCGCAAGCCGGTGATGCTGTTCGGCATGATCCTCGCCCTCGTCGCCTTCTTCCCCGGCTTCCACGCCCTGACGAAGGCCGCCAATCCGGCCCTGGCCGAAGCCCAGGCCTCGGCCCCGGTGACGGTGGTCGCCGACCCCGCGTCCTGCGCCCTGCAGTTCGATCCGGTCGGCAAGGCCGCCTTCGCCAGCAGCCGCGACCTCGCCAAGAGCGTCCTGTCCAACGCCGGCGTCTCCTACATCAACGCCGCGGCCCTGCCCGGCAGCCTCGCCACCGTCCGCGTCGGCGGCGTCGACGTCGCCTCCGTCGAGGGCGGCGGCCTGTCGCCGGCCGCCCTGAAGGTCGCGCGCGCCGACGTCGAGACCCGCGTGCAGGCCGCCCTGACTGCCGCCGGCTATCCCGACAGGGCCGATCCGGCGCGGATGAACCTGCCGCTGATGTTCGCCATTCTGATGATCTTCATCGTCGCCGCCACGGCCCTGTACGGCCCGCAGGCGGCAGCCCTGGTCGAGCTCTTCCCCACCCGGGTGCGCTACACGGCGATGAGCCTGCCCTACAACATCGGCACCGGCTGGGTCGGGGGTCTGCTGCCGGCCGCCAGCTTCGCCCTGGTGGCGGCGTCGGGGAATATCTATTTCGGCCTGTGGTATTCCGTCGCCTTCACCCTTGTCGCGGTCATCGTCAGCCTGCTGTGGCTGCCGGAGACACGCGGACGCGACCTGCATACGATCGGGACCTGAGGCGTTACGCTCCTCGAGACCTCACAGCCGGAAGACGATCATGACCGACACGACGGGCCGCGAGGCCGGCCTCGCCCTTCTGCGGGAACACGCCCTGATCGCCGGCGAGCCGGTGACCTCGACGAAGCGGATCGCCGTCGACGATCCCGCCACTGGCGAGATCCTCGGCCATGTGCCCGAGCTCGGCGTGGTCGAGACCGAACGCGCCGTCCATGCGGCCCACGACGCCTTCCCCGCCTGGTCGCGCTCTGATCCGCACAAACGGGCCGCCGTCCTGCGCGAATGGGCCCGGCTGATCGACGAGAACACGCAGGGGCTCGGGGCGCTGATGGCGCTCGAGAACGGCAAGCCGTTCGAGGAGGCCAAGGGCGAGGTCGCCTATGCCAACAGCTTCCTCAAATGGTTCGCCGGCGAGGCCGAGCGGCTGATCGGCGAGACCCAGGACAGCCCGCTGGGCCACGTCATCCTGACCTTCCGGGAGGCGGTCGGTCCGTGCGCCCTGATCACCCCGTGGAACTTCCCCGCCGCCATGTTGACCCGCAAGCTGGGCCCGGCCCTCGCCGCCGGCTGCACCGCCGTGGTCAAGCCGGCCAGCCAGACGCCCTTCACCGCCATCGTCCTGGCCGAACTGGCGCAGCGGGCGGGCCTGCCCCAGGGCGTGCTCAGCGTCGTCACCGGCGACGCCGCGACCATTGGCGGGGTGCTGACCGCCTCCCCCCTGATCCGCAAACTGTCCTTCACTGGCTCGACCCCGATCGGCCGCAAGCTGGCCGAGCAGTGCGCCCCGACCCTGAAGCGGGTGTCGATGGAGCTGGGCGGCGCCGCGCCGCTGATCGTCTTCGCCGACGCCGATCTCGACCACGCCGTGGCCGAGACCATCAAGGGCAAGTTCCGCAACTCGGGCCAGACCTGCGTCTGCCCGAACCGCGTCTATGTCGAACGGTCCGTCGCCGACGACTACGCCCGCAAACTGGCCGAGGCCGTGTCGAAAATCCCGGTCGGCGGCGCCTTCGAGCCGGGCGTCAAGGTCGGGCCGCTGATCGAGGACAAGGCCATTCGCAAGGTCCAGGATCACCTCGCCCTGACCAAGGCCTCGGGCGGCGCCGTGCTGACCGGCGGCGAGCCCCATGCGCTGGGCGGCCGCTTCTTCCAGCCGACCGTGACCTTCGGCGGCGACGACGCCCTGTTCCGCCGCGAGGAGACCTTCGGCCCGCTGATCCCGGTCTTCCCCTTCGACACCGAGGAGGAGGTGCTGGCCAAGGCCAACGACAGCGAGTTCGGCCTCGCCTCCTACCTCTTCACCCGCGATCTCGATCGCGCCCTGCGCATCGGCCGCCGCATCGAGGCGGGCATGATCGGCGTCAACACCGGCCTGATCTCCACCGCCGTCGCCCCGTTCGGCGGGGTCAAACAGTCCGGCTACGGCCGCGAGGGCTCGATCCACGGCATCGACGAATATGTCGACGTCAAACAGGTGACCCTGGCGCTGCGCTGATCCGATCGTCAGGCGAGGGCCCAGTCCGGCAGCGCCCCGTCGCCATCGTCGGCCGGAGGCGGTCGGCGACGAACCGGCCGCGCCGCGCGCGCCGATCTCGCCAGCACGGCCGGCCACGTCCGCAGGATCGCCACCGCCTGCCGCATCCGCACGACCAGCGCCGCCTTGACGGGGGCGAGCCGGGTTCTGGCCGCCATCAGGCTGACGGCGGTGACCACCTCGATATAGGCGAGGACGTCCCCGGCCATCAGCAGCGCCAGCTCGACGCCGACCAGTTGCCAGAGAAACGCCGCCCCCAACACGATCACGACGAGACGCAGCCCCGAGCCGGAAAAGGCCCACAGCGTCCCCGCCATGACCCGCTCCCGAACCCCGGCGTCGAGGGCGCAGCCCAGGGCGACGACCGCCAGCAGGCCGGGCAGGAATGCGCTTTCACCCGCCCCGACGGCCATGAGGCTCCACCATCCGGTCAGCCCCGCGAGGGCGAGCCACACCGCCACGATCCTGTTCATAACGTCAGACCTTCTTCAGGCCGGCGATGAAGGTCTGCACGTCCGGTGCGGTCCAGTCGGCGCCGTCCCACCAGAAGGCGGCCAGGGATTCATGGTTCAGCGCCACCCAGGCGATGACCGTCTCGGCCATCCGGCGCAGATCGCGCTCGTCGAGGCTGCTGGCGACGACACGAGGTGCGGCCTCGATGGTGACGGAGAAGCTGGGTTGATGGCGTCCGGGCTTGATCAGGTATTTCACCCGCGGCCCATGTTTGCCCATCACCGTCGTGATGGTGACGATCCCGGGCATGCCGGTCTGCGACTCAACCAGATTGGCCATGTCGAAGACGTCCTCATCGTCCAGCGCGGCGATCTCCTCATCGAGGGTCGGATCACGGTCGGTCCAGACGGCGATGTTGTCGTGCATGCTCACGGCGGGGATTGAGCGCCTTTGGAGGCGCCGGTGTCAAACGGTTGCAACCGGAACGCGCCGACGGCCAGTACCTACCCGCTCACACCGGCAGCGCCCCGCGCTTGACCACCGTCCGCATGGCCACGCTCGACGACACCCGCGTCACCCCCGGGATCCGCGTCAGCTCGCGCGAGTGCACCCGCTCCAGATCGTCGACGTCGCGCACCACCAGCCGCAGCAGATAGTCCGAGCCGCCAGTCATCAGATAGCATTCCACCACCTCGGGCACGGTGGCGATGGCGGTCTCGAAGGCGGTCAGCGACGCCTCGGCCTGGGACGACAGCGTCACCGTCACGAACACGCTGATCGGCAGGCCCACCGCGCGCTCGTTGATGATGGCGGTGTAGCGGCTGATCACCTCCGCCGCCTCCAGCGCCCGCAGCCGGCGCAGGCAGGCGCTCTCCGACAGATTGACCGCCTTGGCCAGATCGGCGTTGGTCATCCGTCCGTCCCCCTGCAGGGCGCGGATCATCTTGCGATCGGTCTCATCGAGGGTGACAGCAGAAACGGTCTTCATGGAGAGCCTCATTCGCAGAGTCTGCGACTTTACGCCGTTCACCCGACGAAAAGAACAGGAACCTGCGCGCGGACCCTCGCTAGATTGCGCCTGAGGCGAGGCCGCCGCAGAGCGCGCCCGCACCCGTTGGAAGAGGAACTCCCATGCGCGTCGGCGTCCCCACTGAAATCAAGAAGAACGAACACCGCATCGGCCTGACGCCGACCGCCGTGCGCGAATATGTGGCCCACGGCCACACCGTCTCGGTGCAGCAGGGCGCCGGCCTCGGCGCCGGCTTCACCGACGCCGACTACCAGAAGGCCGGGGCGAAGATCGTCGCCACCGCCGCCGAAATCTTCGCCGCCAACGACATGATCGTGAAGGTCAAGGAACCGCAGAAGGTCGAGTGGGAAATGCTCCGCGAGGACCAGATCCTGTTCACCTACCTGCACCTCGCGCCCGATCCGGAACAGACCAAGGGTCTGCTGGCCTCGAAATGCGCCGCCATCGCCTATGAGACCGTCACCGACGACCGCAAGGGCCTGCCGCTGCTGGCCCCGATGTCGGAAGTCGCCGGCCGGATCGCCGTCTTCTCGGCCGCCGAGACCCTGCTGAAGCACAACGGCGGCATGGGCCTGCTGTTCTGCGGCGTCCCGGGCGTGGCTCCGGCCCGCGTGCTGGTGCTGGGCGGCGGCGTCGTCGGCCTGAATTCGGCCCGGATGGCCATGGGTCTCGGCGCCGAGGTGGTGGTGCTGGAACGCTCCATCCCGCGCATGGCCTATATCGACGAGGTCACCAACGGCCGCGTCATCACCCGCTACTCCTCCATCGGCGCGGTCGAGGAAGAGATGGTCAAGGCCGACGTGATCATCGGCGCCGTTCTGGTGCCTGGTGCGGAAGCTCCGAAGCTGATCAAGCGCGAACACCTCAAGCAGATGAAGCCCGGCTCGGTGCTGGTCGACGTCGCCATCGACCAGGGCGGCTGTTTCGAGACCAGCCACGCCACCACCCATGAGGACCCGACCTATGTCATCGACGGCGTGGTCCACTACTGCGTCGCCAACATGCCCGGCGCCGCCCCGCGCACCTCGTCGGAAGCCCTCAACAACGCCACCCTGCCGTTCGGCCTGGCCCTCGCCGACAAGGGCCTCGACGCCCTCAAGGCCAACCCCCACCTCGCCCGCGGCCTGAACGTGCTCAAGGGCGAGATCACCTATCCGGCCGTGGCCGAGGCGCTCGAGATGCCGTGGAGTGATCCGTACGGCGTCTGGGCCAAGTCCTGACGCGTCTGTCCCGGCCCTCTCCGACGGGAGGGTCGGGACCGCGCGGCGCTACAACACCGTCTCCCGCCGCGTTCCCGCGGCCTGCCGCAGGGTGAAGCTGCGCCTGCCGGCCTTGGGCAGGAGCACGGCGACATCCCGGACCTCGGCGCCCGCCGCCGACACCAGGACCCATCGCCCGTCCCGCGCGACGATGTCGGTCTCCAGCGCATCGCGCGCCGCCCACCAGTCGCCGAACGCATCGACCGTGCCCATCCACGCCCGCCCGCGCCAGTAGTCGGCCACGCCCTCGACGAAACGCAGCTTGTGGTCGGTGATGTTGGGGTGGGTCAGGATCACGGCCACGCCCCGGTCCCGCGCGATACGCTCGATCAGGGCGTTGCCGGCGTCGAGCCGGTCGCCCATGCGCGGCGGCAGCTCGTCCTCGATGGTGACCGGAAACTCGTAGATCGGCTGCAGGGCGCCGTCGGCCCGGCCATCGGTCATCTGGAACGGGAGATGCGTCATGACGACGTTGGCGGTGACCGAGGAGGAATAGCGGTAGCCCGTCGCCTGCATCGCCTGCGGCAGGCTGAAGGGGTAGGACAGCCGCCCGGGCCGGAAGCTGGACACGGCGGCGCCGGTGAGCCGCTCGAGCAGGAATTTCGACACCCTGAGCTCGCCGAGGATGCTGGCCCCCTCCACGCCGTCGACGCTGGTCACCCTTGGCCGGTAGGCCGGGTATCGCTCGCGGCCCGAGCCCAGCTCCATGACCTCGAACCGGCCCGAGTGGGCCACCGTGTGGCTGCCGATCTCGTGCCCGTCCCGAACCAGGGCGGACAGGAGCGGGACGGTCGTGTCATCGAAGAAGATGCTGTCGTTGTAGTCCTTCAGATATTTGGTCTGGACAAAGAAGGTGCCCCGGACGCCCCGCGCCGCGAGGGCTGCGGCGAAGGCGGGCGCATTCCGCACCGACTCGCCGAAGTCCACATCGTGGGTGAACAGGATGGAGACCTCGCGGCCCGCCGGCGCGCTCGACACCAGCCACGGCATCGGTTCGCCGGCCACATAGATGTCGCGCACCCAGCGGAACAGGCTGTCGAGCGACGGGTCGTAACCGTTGACATAGCGCCGCGCGATGGCTTCGGCGCGGCCGTTCATGGACCGCTGGGCCAGTGAGCCCAGGTCGATGCCGACGAGGCAGGCCCGCCCCCCGACCGTGCGGCAGGTGACAGCGGCGGAGCCGTCCTCGAACCGGCCCAGCACCTCGGCGGAGGTCGCCTGGTAGCCGATACTGCCGACGCGCACCTCGCCGGCGCCGGAGACGACGATCTCGTCCGTCTCGGCCTCGCCGGTGGTCCGGGTCCAGCGCAGGCGCGTCCGGGTCGTCGCCTCGGGGCCGGGGACGACCCCGAACAGCTCTTCCAGCCCGCCCCCGGCCAGATTGAAGGCGACGACCGTTCCGCCGCCCCGCACATGGTCCGCCAGGGCGCGGATCTGCGGGCCCTCCAGCGTCCGGCCCGAGACGATGGGATAGACCAGCACCACCTTGTGACGCAGGGCGCGGTTCACGTCGCCGGTGACGGTGATCGGCACGCCCAGCGCCCTGAAGCCGCGCACCAGGCCGAGCCAGCCGGACTCGGGATCGGTCACGAGAATGGCCAGACGGTGCGGACCGCCGCGTTCGAAGGCCGAAATCCGGGTCGGCGTCGGCTCGATGATCCGCGACGCCTCACGCGGGCCGCGGACGCCGGCGAAGAAATGCATTTCGTCGGGCGGCGGACGATTCAGCCGTTCGAAGGCGAAATAGCCGCCCGTGGCGAGGAGCAGGAAAGCGAGGATCCCGACAACCACCCGGCGTTTTGACGTCATAGCTGATCCCGAACCATTGCCTGCAAGAGCGCATGGCCGCCGGTCAGGACCGCCTTGCAGGGGAAGGGATAGCACGCGCCTGTAAATCGCCTCTCTATTGCGGCATAAGCCCGCGATGAAGTTCCTCGACCAGGCCAAGATCTACATCCGCTCCGGCAACGGCGGCGGCGGCGCCGTCTCCTTCCGGCGCGAGAAATTCATTCCCAACGGCGGCCCGGACGGCGGCGACGGCGGCAATGGCGGCAACGTCTGGATCACCGCCGTCGAGGGGCTGAACACCCTGATCGACTACCGCTACCAGCAGCATTTCAAGGCCCAGACCGGCATTCACGGCATGGGGCGGCAGATGCACGGGGCCAAGGGCGAGGACGTGATCCTCAAGGTCCCGGTCGGCACCCAGGTGCTGGACGACGACAAGGAGACGGTGCTGCTCGACATGGATGTCGCCGGCAAGACCGAACTGCTGCTCAAGGGCGGCAACGGCGGCTGGGGCAATGTCCGCTTCAAGGGCCCGTCCAACCAGGCCCCGACCTACGCCAACCCCGGCCAGGAAGGCCAGGAGCGCTGGATCTGGCTGCGACTGAAACTGATCGCCGACGTCGGCCTCGCCGGCCTGCCCAACGCCGGCAAGTCGACCTTCCTCGCCGCCGCCAGCGCCGCCCGGCCCAAGATCGCCGACTATCCCTTCACCACCCTGGTGCCCAACCTCGGCGTCGTCGACCTGTCGACCACCGAGCGGTTCGTCATCGCCGACATCCCCGGCCTGATCGAGGGCGCCCATGAGGGGGCCGGCATCGGCACCCGCTTCCTCGGCCACGTCGAACGCTCGGGCTGTCTGATCCACCTGATCGACGGCACGCATGAGGATGTGGTCAAGGCCTACCGCATCATCCGCCACGAGCTCGAGGCCTATGGCGCCGGCCTCGCCGACAAGCCCGAGGTGCTGGCGCTGAACAAGATCGACGCCCTGACCCCCGAGGCGCGCGAGGAGAAGGCCGCCGAGCTGGAGGCCGCCGCCGGCCGTCGGCCGATGCTGGTCTCCGGCGTCTCGGGCGAGGGCGTCACCGACCTGCTCCGCGCCGCCTGGACCGAGGTGCGCCGGGACCGCGGCGAGGTCGCCCCCGCCGAGACCGACGAGACCGTCGTCGAAACCCCCGGCGGCTGGGCCCCGTGACCCCGGGCGGTCCCGCTCTCGAGACCGACATGCTCGCCCTCGGCCGCCGCGCCCGGGCCGCCGCCCG
Source organism: Brevundimonas sp. (assembly GCF_046295595.1). Lineage (GTDB taxonomy): Bacteria > Pseudomonadota > Alphaproteobacteria > Caulobacterales > Caulobacteraceae > Brevundimonas. Next base: position 74,053 of record NZ_JBKBMX010000017.1, read on the forward strand.
CGCCCTGGCGCTGGCCGGACCTGACGCCCGGACAAGGGCCCTCGCCGGCATGGCCGCGGCCCTGCGCGCCCGCGCCGATCAGGTTCTGGCCGCCAATGTCGCCGATCTGGACGACGCCCGCGCCAGAGGCATGGCCTCGGCCATGATGGACCGCCTCGCCCTCGACCCGAAACGGCTGGACGGCGTCATCGCCGCGCTGGAGTCGATCGCCGCCATCCCCGACCCGGTCGGCGTCGAAACCGCCCGTTGGACGCCCGCCAACGGCCTCGACATCGCCCGCGTCCGCACCCCCATCGGCGTGCTGGCCATCATCTATGAGAGCCGCCCCAACGTCACCGCCGACGCCGCCGCCCTCGCCGTCCGCGCCGGCAACGCCGTCATCCTGCGCGGCGGCTCGGAATGCCTGCGCTCCAACCTCGCTATCCACGCCGCCCTCGTCGAAGGGTTGCAGGGCGCCGGCCTGTCGCCCGACACGGTGCAGATCGTCACGACCCGCGACCGCGCCGCCGTCGGCCATATCCTGACCGGCCTCGACGGCTCGATCGACCTGCTGATCCCGCGCGGCGGCCGCTCCCTTGTCGAACGGGTCAAGCGCGAGGCCCGCGTCGCCGTCCTCGGCCATCTCGAGGGCGTCAACCACGTCTATGTCCACGCCAGCGCCGACCCCGACATGGCCCGCGCCGTGGTCGTCAACGCCAAGATGCGCCGCGTCTCGGTCTGCGGCGCGGCCGAGACCCTGCTGATCGACCGGGCCGTGGCCGACGCCCTGCTGCCGCTGATCGCCGGCGATCTGACCGAAGCCGGCTGCGAACTGCGCGCCGATCCCGCCGGCCGCGCCCTGATCCCCGCCGCGACAGCCGCCAATGACGACGACTGGTCGACCGAATACCTGCAGCCGATCCTCGCGGTGAAGGTGGTCGATGGCCTCGACGCCGCCCTCGACCACGTCGCCCGCTACGGCTCCGGCCACACCGAGTCGATCGTTGCCGCCGACGAGACCGCGATCGAACGCTTCCTCGCCGAGGCCGACGCCGGCATCGTCCTCGCCAACGCCTCGACCCAGTTCGCCGACGGCGGCGAGTTCGGCTTCGGCGGCGAGATCGGCATCTCCACCGACCGCCTGCACGCCCGTGGCCCGGTCGGCGCCGAACAGCTGACCAGCTTCAAATACGTCATCCGCGGCAAGGGCCAGACCCGGCCCTGAGGCGGGTCCCGGAGGCGGGTCCCGGAGGCGGGCGAGGGAACGCCGCGCGGCTCCCGGCCCTTTCTCCCTGCAAAGGAGCCTCCCATGACCGACAAACACCAGACCGAGGGCCGCAACGCCAACGGCGCCATTCCCCCGGGCAAGCCCGACGCCTCGACCTCCGACGCTGCCGTGAAGAGCAATGGCGAGCGCGAGCGCCGCAGCGCCGGCCCCGACGGCCCGGACGGCGCCGAGGTCGGCGACACCTTCAAGAAACAGCCCGGCTGATCGGCCGCGACAGGGTGGCGCCCGCGTGTTAGCTCACGCCTGAGCAAAAGCCCCGCGAGCCCCCCGCCTTGTCCTTCTTCCACGCCGGTCCCGCGCCGAGGGCGTTCGGCCCCCGCCCCGGCGGCCTTCGCGACGGCCTCGGCCTCCAGCCCGGCATGAAGGTCGGCGTCTTCGGCGGCTCGTTCAATCCGGCCCATGACGGCCATTCCCACGTCGCCGAGACCGCCCTGCGCCGGCTTGATCTGGACCGGGTGATCTGGCTGGTCTCGCCGCAGAACCCGCTCAAGGACGCCCGCGACAGCGCCCCCCTCGACGAACGCATGGCCTCGGCCCGCGCCGCCGCCCGCGCCGCCTCCGGCCCGTCCATGGTCGTCTCCGATTTCGAGACCCGCATCGGCACGCAATGGACCGTCGACAGCCTGCGCGCCCTGACCGCCCGCCATCCGGGCGTGCGCTTCATCTGGCTGATGGGCTCCGACAATCTGGCCACCTTCCACCGCTGGCGCGGCTGGACCGACATCCTTCGCATGATGCCGGTGGCGGTGATCGCCCGGCCCGGCTCCGAGCTGGACAGCCGCACCGCCCCCGCCGCCGCCCGCTTCGCCGACGCCCGCGTCCCGGCCTCGAAGGCGCGGCTGCTGCCCCATCTGGAAGCCCCTGCCTGGACCTATCTGACGGCGCCGCTGAACCACCGCTCCTCGACCGCCATCCGGGCCGGTGCAGCGGCCGGGGCGCCGCCGTCCGGGCAGGATGCGTGACGCCCGGGCCCGTCTGTGCTAGACTGCCCCTTTAGTAATCTCCCCGGAGCCCTCCGCTGACCCCCTCGCCCGCGCACGATGCGCAAGACAGCGCCGTCTCGAACACCGCGCATGAGATGGACCCGATCGCGCCCATCCATTCCGAAGACGGTCCGCAGAGCGGTCACGAGGGCCCCCTTCCCGTCGGCGCCAACGCCCTGGAACAGGCCGTTCTGACCCGCCTCGACGAGGACAAGGCCCAGGACATCGTCCTGATCGACCTGAAGGGCAAAAGCCCGATGGCCGACACCATGATCATCGCCTCGGGCCGCTCGCACCGCCACGTCGGCGCCCTCGCCGACCACCTGCAGCGCACGCTGAAGGAACAGGGTCTGGGCAAGGTCAAGGTCTCGGGCCTGCCGCACTGCGACTGGGTGCTGCTCGACGCCGGCGACGTCATCGTCCACCTGTTCCGTCCGGAAGTCCGCGCCTTCTACAACATCGAGAAGATCTGGTCGGTCGACAGCGGCCACCGCGTCGACGCCCGCGCCTGACCTGACCGGTGAAGCTGGCCGTCATCGCCATCGGCAAGCCGGGGCGCGGGCCTGAAGCCGAACTCGCCGCCGACTACGCCGGCCGCGCGACCCTCGCCGGCCGCGCGCTCGGCCTCGGCCCGCTGGAGCTGATCGACCTTGAGGCCCGCAAGCCGGGCAAGGCGGCCGAGGCCGAACTGATCCTCAAGGCCGCCGAGGGGGCCCATCTGATCGCCTGCGACGAGCGCGGCAAGACCTTCTCCAGCCGCGCCTTCGCCGACCACATCGCCGCCCTGCGCGACGGCGGCGAGCGGCGGCTGGCCTTCGCCATCGGCGGGGCCGACGGGCTGGACGACAGCGTCCGCGCCGCCGCCGCCTCGACCCTCGCCTTCGGCCCCCAGACCTGGCCGCACGCCCTCGCCCGGGCCATGCTGGCCGAGCAGCTGTATCGCGCCGTGACCATCCTGGCCGGATCGCCCTATCATCGGGACTGATGCGTAAGGCCGCCCTCGCCCTGCTGTTCGTCCTGACCGCCGTGCCGGTGGCCGCCGCCGCGCCGCAGTCTGCCGAGGTCGCCCGGCTGCAGGCCGAGGTCCGCGACGAGCGCGCCCGCGCCCTGCGCCTGCGCGCCGAGGCCGCCGACGCCGGGGCCGAGATCGCCCGCATCGAGCGCGAACTGGCCGCCCTCGGGACCGACGTCGCCGTCGGCGACCAGGCCATCGCCGCCCAGCGCGCCCGCCTGCGCGGCCTGAGCGAGCGCGAGGCCGGCCTCGTCGCCCGCCTGTCGCAGGCGCGCGGGCGTCAGGCCCGGTTGCTGTCGGCGCTGCAGATGATGAGCCGTCGCCCGCCGCCGCCGCTGCTGGTCCCCGCCGACAAGGCGGTCGACACGGTCCGCGCCGCCATCCTGATGCGCGCCATCGCCCCCGAGCTGGAGGCCCGCGCCCGCCCGCTGATGGACCGCCAGGCCGAGATCGTCCGCGTCCGCCGCCTCGCCGCCCTCGGCAGCGAGGCCCTGTTCACCGCCGAAAGCGCCCAAGGCGACCGCCGCGCCCGCGCCGAGGCCCTGATGGCGCGCCAGACCCGGCTGCGCTCGATCCTGCGCGCCGAGGCCGCCGCCGCCGAAGGCGCGACCCGGGCGCTCGAGACCCGTCTGCGCGCCCTCGGCGGAACCGTGCCCGCGGCCGACGTCGAGGCCCCGTCGGCCACCGCCCCGCGCCCGGCCGGCCGGGACCGCCTGACCGCCCCGGTCGAAGGCGCGCCGTCGATCCGCTACGGCTCCGGCTCCAGCGGCTGGCGCTGGCGCGCCGACGGCCTCGAGGTCCGCGCCCCCGCCGCCGGCCGCGTCGCCTGGACCGGCCCGCTCAGCGGCTGGGGCCAGGTGGTGATCCTCGACCTCGGCCCCGGCTGGCGCGCCGTCGTCTCCGGCCTCGACGAGGTCACGGTCGGGACGGGCGACCGCGTCGCCGACGGCCAGCCCCTGGGCCGCGCCGGCCCCGACGGGGAGATCGGCTTCGAACTGCGCCGCGAGGAACGGCCGATCGATCCGGGGCCGTGGTTGGGAAGGGGTGATTAGTGGCTAGTGGCTGGTGATGGCCGCTTCCCCACCTGCGGAAGGGCGACGCGGAACGCGCCGTCGCACAGGCGGTGGCCAGCCACTAGCCACTAGCCACTCCTCCACCCCCCACGCGAATCCCCTTCCCATCCCCCGATGACGCTGATTTTATCGGGGAACCGGCGATCGGCCACGATTTGGTCGCCGGAAGCCTCGTAATTGCAGACATTCGGGCCGTCTCCGCGGCCCGCCGGAAACAAGACCGTATGCGCAAGTTGCTGATGATCGGCGCCGCCGCCGCCACCGTGGTCGGACTGGGCGCCGCCACGACCGCCGGCCAGACCCCGCGCAACGAGGCCTTCCGCCTGATCGGCCTGTTCGGCGACGCCCTCGCCACGGTCGAGCGCGACTACGTCGTGCCGGTCGACGACAAGAAGCTGATCGAGGCCGCCCTGCAGGGCATGATGAGCGCGCTCGACCCCCACTCCGCCTATATGCCGGCCAAGGGCTACAACGAGCTGCGCGAGCGCACCGAAGGCCAGTATTCCGGCGTCGGCCTGACCATTTCGTCCGAGGGCGGCATGGTCAAGATCATCTCGCCGATGGACGGCGGCCCCGCCGCCCGCGCCGGCGTCCAGGCCGGCGACGTGATCTCGGCCATCGAGGGCCAGAATTCCTCCGGCCTGACCGTCAGCCAAGTCTCCGAGAAACTGCGCGGCGCCGCCGGCACCTCGGTCAAGGTCACCTTCCTGCGCGACGGCGAGGAGCCGCGCGAGGTCGTCCTGACCCGCGAGATCATCAAGATCGAATCCGTCACCGGCCGGATCGAGGGCGATCATGGCGTGCTGCGCGTCTCGACCTTCAACGAGAACACCGGCCGCGAACTGACCGAGACCATCGCCCGGCTCAAGGCCGAGAACCCGGCCCTGACCGGCTATGTCCTCGACCTGCGCAACAATGGCGGCGGCCTGCTGGACGCGGCCATCGCCGTGTCCGACGCCTTCCTCGAGCGCGGCGAGATCGTCAGCCAGCGCGGCCGCCGGCCCGAGCAGATCCTGCGCTACGCCGCGACCCCGGGCGACCTGACCGGCGGCCTGCCGGTGGTGGTGCTGATCAACTATGGATCGGCCTCGGCCTCCGAGATCGTCGCCGGGGCCCTGAAGGACCACCAGCGCGCCACCGTCCTCGGCCTGACCAGCTTCGGCAAGGGGTCGGTGCAGAGCGTCATCCCGCTGCGCGGCGGGGCCGACGGCGCCCTGTCGATCACCACGGCGCGCTACTACACCCCCTCCGGCGCCTCGATCCAGAAGATCGGCATCGAGCCCGACCTCGAGGTGGCCCGCTCCGAGGCCGAGGCGCGCATCGTCTCGCGCTCCAACTTCATCTATTCCGAAGCCGCCTACGCCACCGCCCTCGACGCCTCCATCGGCGCCGAGCGCAAGGGCCCGCACACCCCGCACGAGGCCCCGGGCGAGTCCTATGACAAGGAGAAGGACTACCAGCTGGAGCGCGCCTTCGACCTGCTGCGCGCCGGTGGTGAGCTGACCCGGCTGGCCGCGGCCCCCGAGGGCGTCGTCGTCACCGCCCCCGGCGCCACGGCCCTGGCGGCGGTGGATGCGCCGGAGGCGGCGGAGACGCCGTAAGCTAGGGGCTAGGGGCTAGGGGCTAGGGGCTAGGTTCTGGACTCATAAGCCCTGAGCCAGAGGCGTGTTGAGGCGAGCAGGACGGCGGCGAGGAAGTTGCGGGCCAGCTTGTCGAAGCGGGT
>NZ_JBKBMX010000018.1:0-78622 GCF_046295595.1 Brevundimonas sp.
CATGGGCCGGGCCTTCGATCAGGGAGCAGGCCGCACCGCCGTCCTGTCGGGCCGGCTGGGCTGGCGTCACGCCTGGGACGACAGGGCCGGCGACGGCCGACACGCCTTCGCCGCCAGCCCCACCCCCGCCTTCACCGTCCATGGCCTGCCCGTGACCGGGGACGCCGTGGTGGCCGGGCTGGGCCTCGATCTGGACCTCAAGGACCGTCTCAGCCTCATCGTCGACTGGTCAGCCCAGCTCGCCCCGGACCTCAACGCCAACACCCTGGCCGCGACGCTGAACTGGAGGTTCTAGGACAGGAAAGCCCACGGGCCTCCGGCACGCCGCCGGAGGCCCGCCCAGTCGAGGGGGGTGCGCGAGCGCTGACCCGTGAGCTGGAACGTCTGGTTCCATGGTTGCGGCCAGTGTCCGCCAATGGCGCCGGTCAGACATGGCGTCAGGTCCTTTGTGCGACCTGTAACCCGAGGAGCCACAGACGCGGTCTGCGCATCGGTTCTACAGTCGAAACTTCGTAATATCCCGACTCGAAACGATATTTCACCGGGCTACAAATCTTCGACCTGGTCGACCTCAGGTCGTGGTGGTGACGGCCAGGTTTGCCCCGCCAAACGGTCACAAGACGCCGCCGTTCGCGAAGGCGGATGAACCGCCCTCCCCCTTGTTCCCCGGGTCGGAAGCGGTCAGCGGGTCCGCAGGACAGCGGCGATGCGGTTGTTGGCGATCAGGGTGGCGATGCCGGCCAGGGCGCTGGCGACCGGTACGATCAGCAGGCCGAGGCCGAGGGTGTTGCCGAGACCGTTGACGGCCGCCGCATCGCTGACGGCGCCGACGATGACGGGGCCTAGCGCCGGACCGACGAGGCCCGAGCCGATCATCATCAGGCTGGTGGCCATGGCCTGTTTGCCGGGACCCGCCACCAGGTGCGCCGCGCCGAAGGCCCAGGGCAGGAGGAGGGCAAAGGAGAACATCGTCGGCACGAACAGGACGATCGACATCCATCCGGTCGGCGCGAACAGGGCCGCAGCGGTCGTGACGGCCGAGATCAGGAACAACCAGCCCGGCAGGCCGATGATACGGCCCCGACCCGAGCGAACGGCCCGGTCGAAGCCACGACCGCCCAGAAGGGCGCCGATCACCCCCAGCCCGCCCTGCATCAGGCCGAAGGACAGGCCGACCTCGCCTGCCGTGAAGCCATGGGTGCGGATCAGAAAAGGGGCGGAGAAGGCGTAGAAGGGGGCCGAGGCGAAGCCGATCGCCAGCGCAGCGACGAACAGCCAGCGGAAACCCGGCGCCGACAGCAGGCGCAGGGCCTCGCGGACGAAGGGCGTGCGATCGGCCCCGGTCCGTGGCCGGGGCGGCGTCGGCCGGATGACGAGCGCAGCCAGCAGGAAGGCCAGGCCGCCGAGCGCGCCCGCTCCGACCAGGGCCGTGCGCCAGCCCACCGTGTCGGCCATCGCCCCGCCGGCGGCGAAACCCACCATCGTGCCCAGCGGAATGCCCATGGAGAAGAGGCCGAGCGCCAGGCCGCGCCGTTCGGGCCGCACCTGGCGGGCGATCAGGGCGTGACCCGCCGGCATGCCGCCGGCCTCGCCGAAGGCCACGCCGAAGCGTGTCAGGGCCAGGACGACGAAACTGGCCGCCAGTCCGCCCAACGCCGTCATGGTGCTCCAGACGAGCAGGCACCCCAGCAGCACAAGCCGGGGCGATCCCCGATCGGACAGACGCGCCAGGGGCAGGGACAGGAGGGTGTAGCAGACCGCGAAGGCGGCGCCCGTCAGCAGGCCGATCTGCGTGTCGCTCAGCCCCAGGTCGGTCTTGATCGCCTCGGCCAGGATGAAGGGCAGGATGCGATCGATCTGGCTGATGGCGCTGACCAGAAGCAAGGCCGCCAGCAGGGCCCAGAGCCTCCAGCCGGTCGCATAGGCGGCCGGGGCGGTATCGACGGCGGTCATCGGCCGGCCTCGAAACGAACCCCGGTCAGAGCCTCCGACACCTCCCACAGGCGCCGGCAGGCGGCCTCGTCCGTCGCCGGCGACGGTATGCGAGCCCCGGCGGGATATCCGCTCAACTCGGCCCTGCCATCCGGGCCGTAGTAGTCGCCACCCTCGGCCTCGGGCGCCGTGGCGGCGAACAGGCTGGGCAGGGCGCCCTGGGGGACGGGCTGGAACAGGAACCACAGCATCGCGCGCATCGCGCGACGCACGCGGCTGGGGCCGCCTGGGGTATTGTACAGCAGTCCCGTGCGCGAGATGCCGGGATGGACGGGGATGCTGGTCAGGCCCCAGCCGCTGGCGAGGCTGCGTCGGTGAAGCTCAAGCCCGAACATCAGGCACGCCAATTTGGACTGGGCGTAGGCGGGCATCGGGCGATAGGTCTTCTGTGCCTGCAGGTCCGCAAAGTCGATCCTGCCGCCGCGCGCCGCGATGCTCGACAGGGTCACGACCCGCGCCTGTCCCGCGTTCACCAGCAGCGGCAACAGGAGCCCCGTCAGGGCAAAGTGGGCCAGATGGTTGGTGCCGAACTGAAGTTCGAAGCCATCCGCCGTCTCCATCCGGTGAGGCGGCGTCATGACACCCGCATTGTTGACCAGCAGGTCCAGCGCGTCGGTCTGACCGCGCAGTCGGGCGGCCAGGGCCGAGACCGACGCGAGACTGCCGAGATCGACCGTCTCGAAGCGGATGACGGCCTCTGGAATTTCCGCCTTGATGCGGGCGATGGCCTCGGCGCCCGTCGCGGGATTGCGGCTGGCGACGATCACCTGGGCCCCGGCGCGAGCCAGCTCGCGGGCGGTCTCGAAGCCGAGACCGGCCGAGCCGGTCACGACGGCGGTCTTGCCCTTCTGCGGGGGAATGTCTGCGGCGGTCCAACGGGTCATGGCGGGGGTTCCGGTTTCAGGGCGGTCGGTCGAGACCCTCAGCTTGGGCGATGCGTCGGGAAAGCGAATGTCCGATGCCCCGCGTTTCTTGCCTAAAACTCCAGCTCGTCTTGTCGGGCTGGCCGCAAGGGCGTAGCCCTTTGGGTCATGCAATGGAGGTTTCGATGACCAGCCGACTGACCGACGCCATCGCCGGAATCCTCGACCGGCAAGGCGTGGAGAACGGCGGCATCGAGACCCCGGTGCCGGGGCTGCGGCTGATCCGCACCCATGGCTGCGTGCCGCCCCGGCACATGACCTATCGCCCGTCGCTGTGCCTGATCGCCCAGGCGGCCAAGCGGGTGATGGTCGGCGACAGCACCCTGACCTATGGCCACATGCAGTCGCTGGTCATCACGGTGGAGGTGCCTGTGCTCAGCGAGATCATCGACGCGACGCCGGAAAAGCCCTTCATCGGCGCGACCCTCGCGCTCGATCCCGACATCATTCTCGACGTGGTCACCCGCATGGACAAGACCACCCGTCCCAACGGCCCCGCCGGCCTCGGCCTGGTGGTCGAGGCGGTGGACGAACGGATCGGCGCGGCCATGATCCGTCTGATCGAACTGGTCGAGCAACCCGAGGCTGTCGAGATCCTCTATCCGGGGGTAATGCGCGAGATCACCTACTGGCTGATGACCGGCCGGGCAGCCGCCAATGTCGCGCGGATGGTCCTGCCCGAGGGACCGCCCCGGCGCATCGCCGTGGCCATCCACCACCTGCGCGAAAACTTCGACGAGCCGCTCAGCGTCGCCGCCCTGGCGGGTCTCGCGGGCATGAGCCCGTCGGCCTTTCACCAGCATTTCAAGGCCCTGACCTCGATGTCGCCCCTGCAGTACCAGAAGCACCTTCGACTTCTGGAAGCCCGGCGGCGCATGCTGACCGAAGGGGAACGGGCCGGCTCGGCCGCCTTCTCGGTGGGCTACGAGAGCGTGTCCCAGTTCAGTCGCGAGTACGCCCGGATGTTCGGCGCCCCGCCGTTCAGGGAGACGCGGCGCGCCCGCGCGAGCTTGTCCGGAGCCCTGGCTGAAGCGGTCTAGGTCAGATTCGAGACCGCCCCGGGACGTCGCGTGTCCCAAGCTCAAGGTCGCCGGACCTCGCCAGCGCAACGGCGATGGAGAGGGCGGCGCCGGTCGACGATATTCGCCGACCGGCCTCCGGCCATGGGCTTAGCCCGCGGCGCTCGCGTCTTCGCCCTGGGCCAGGTCCAGCTCCTGTTCGAACGCCGGCTCGTCGCCCTCCTCGATCTGCACCACGATGGCGGTGTAGCCGAGGCGGAGCAGCTCGCCGAGACGCTCGATGTCGTTGACGATGATCGGGCGACGTTGCCCGGCCCCCTCGCCGGCCGGGGCGATCAGCGCGATCGCCAGGCCCACCGGCAGTTCGATCTGGCCGTTCGGACCCACGACGCCGCCGATCGGGGCGAGGAAGCTGTCCGTCAGGATCTGGCGGGCCGTGGCGGCGCCGTCGCCGACGACCGCCTCTCCGTTGACGAGGAAGGTGCCGTTGCCCGGCGTGCTGATGTCGGTGAAGACCCCCTCGACCGTTCCGCCCGGCGCGTTGACCACGACGGAACCGGCGTCGACCGTCACCTGGACCAACTGACCGGCGTCAAGCGTGACGGTATCCGGCGTGGTGACGTTCGAGGTGATCGAGCCATTCGTCGTGATGTCCACATTGCCCTGGGCCACGATGATGGTCGACACCGTACTGCCGCCGCTGACGTTGACCGCGCCGCCACTGGTGATGGAGCCGCCGATCACGCCGCCGGTCGAAGACAGGTTGACCGGGCCGCCGCCGATGATGACGCGATCCGATCCCGCGCCATAGCTGGCGTTGACCGGACCGCCGGCGGTCAGACTGCCGGTGGACGACCCGCCCGCATCGATGAAGACCGAGCCGAGGGCAACGATCGAACCGGATTCGTCGCCGCCGATGGTCATCACCACGTCGCCCCGGGTGTCGAGCGTCTGGTCGGTGAAGACCTGATCCCCGGCGAGCAGCGCGGTGTAGTCGTCGGCCACCTTGACGGTCGCGGCCGAGAAATTGTCGCCGGTCACCGTCATGACGCCCAGACGCACGGCGTCGGTCCCGGCATCGCCAAGGGTGATGTCGCCGCTCGCCCCGGACGACAGTCCATTGCCGGCGATGAAGAAGACGCCCTGCCCGCCCGATGTCGTGCCGATCAGATGCGGCTGGATGGTGATGTCGCCGGCCGCATTGGGTGACCGGGTGGTGTCGAAGGTGGTGGAGGCCCGCGTCAGACGGACGGTGGCTCCTTGGTCTCCGGTGAAGCGGAGGCTGTCGCCGGCATAGACACTACCCTGCAGCACGGTCCGGGCGGCGTGGACCGACACGGCCCCCAGGCGGACCTGGGCGCCGAAGTCACCCACGGTCGCGTCGCCACCGCCGGCATCGAGGGTCAGGGATTGCCCCCCGGCCGTGGCGCCATTGACCGAACCCAGCAGGATGTCGCCGTCCGCTGTGTCGATCAGGGTGTCCCCGGTCAGGGTCGCGACTCCGGCGGCGTTGAAGTCACCCGCGCCGGTCAGGCGATAGTCGCCCGCGAAGTTGACGGCGCCGCTGTAGGTCTGACCGCCGGTGGTGACGGCTCCGTTGGTGCGGATGCTGGCTCCGGTGACCGACAGGCTGTCGAGCGCGGCCGTCGCGCCCACCGCTCCGAGGGTGGCGAGACCGCCGGCGTCGATCGAGAGGTCATGACCGCCATTGACCGACGCCAGGGTCGTGTCGCCGCTGGTCCCGATCGCCGCGTCGCCGGCCAGGGTCGCGGGCCCGGTCGCCCAGAAGTCGGAGGCCGCATAGGCCCCGGCCAGCGTCAGGGCGCCGAGATAGCTCTGCACTCCGGTCGTCGCCGCGCCGGCGGTGACGATCGTGGTTCCCGTCCCCTCGAGGCGGGTCAGGGCGTCGGTCGAACCGACCGCGCCGAGGATCACCGCGCCGCCGTTGACGACCAGACCGTGTCCGCCGTCGATCGCGCCGAGGGTCACCGCGCCGTCGGCGTCGATGGACAGGTCATCGGCCAGCCGGACCGCGCCGGCGTTCATCGAGTCGACCTCGAACACGCCGCCGAGGTTCGCCGCGCCCGTCAGGGACATCGCGCCGGAGACGACGACGCCGTCGACCATGTCGATGGCGGACGCCTCGACCGTCAGTGACGCCAGGGCCGTCGTGGCGCCCGTGGCGCCGAGGCTGACGGTGTCGGCGTCGATGTCGAGGGCGTGGGCGCCGTCGACGCCGCCGAGGTTCGCACCGGTCGCGGCGATCGAAACGTCGCCGCCGAGCCGCGCCGCGTCGGCCGAGAAGCCGGCGGCCTGATAGGCGCCGTTCAGGGTGATGGGACCGCCGTAGGTCTGGTCGCCCGTGGTGGTCGCTCCGGCCGTCAGGATGGCGGCGGAGACGATGCTCAGGTCGCCCAGCGCCGTGGTTCCACCAACCCGCGCCAGGCTGACGTTGGCGGCGTCGATCGACAGGTCATGGGCGCCATCGACGGCGCCGAGGGCGACTCCCCCGGTGGCGCCGATCGCGGTGTCGCCGGTCAGGGTTGTGGCGCCGCTCGTCACGACGTTGGAGGCGGCATAGGCCCCGGCCAGCGTCAGGGCGCCGAGATAGCTCTGCCCCCCGGTCGTCGTCGCACCGACGGTACGGATCGTCGTTCCCGTGACGTCCAGCGAGGTCAGGGCGTCGGTCGAACCGACCGCGCCGAGGATCACCGCGCCGCCGTTGACGACCAGACCGTGTCCACCGTCGATCGCGCCGAGGGTCACCGCGCCGTCGGCGTCGATGGAGAGGTCATCCGCCAACCGGACCGCGCCGGCGTTCAGCGAGCCGGCCTCGAACGCGCCGCCAAGGTTGGCCGCGCCGGTCAGGGAGGCCGCGCCGGAGACGACGGCGCCCTCGACCATGTCGATGGAGGACGCCGCGAGCGTCAATGACGCCAGGGCCGTGGCAGCGCCCGTGGCGCCGAGGCTGACGGTGTCGGCGTCGATATCGAGGGCGTGGGCGCCGTCCACGCCGCCGAGGTTCGCATCGGTCGCGGCGATCGAGACGTCGCCGCCTAGCCGCGCCGCGTCGGCCGAGAAGCCGGCGGCCTGAAAAGCGCCGTTCAGGGTGACGGGACCGCTGTAGGTCTGGTCGCCCGTGGTGGTCGCTCCGGCCGTCAGGATAGCGGCAGAGACGATGCTCAGGTCGCCCAGCGCCGTGGTTCCACCAACCCGCGCCAGACTGACGCTGTCGGCATTGATCGACAGGTCCTGGGCGCCATCCACGGTTCCAAGGGCGACCTCGAGAGCGGCGCCGGAGATCGAGACGTCCCCGGTCAGTTCGACCGCGCCATTGGCCGTGAAGGCGTCGCCGGCCTGGTAGTCGCCGGCCAGGCGGATGTCGTCCGCGCTGAACCGCTGGGCGCCCGTGGTGGCGGCAGCGGCCGAAGTGATCGAGACGCCCGTCACGTCGAGCGAGGCCAGACCCGTGACGGATCCGATCGCCTGCAGGGTGACGTCGCCCGAGCCGACGAGGGTCAGCGACTGGCCGCCGACGGTCGCGCCGTCGACGAGGGCCAGATCAATAACCCCGCCGTCGGTGGTGGTCAGGCCCAGGTCGCCGGCCAGAACGACGGCGGCGGCGAAGGCCAGTCCGCCCGCGCCGGCCGTCAGGTCGCCGGCCAGCGAGGAGCCGCCGGCGCCGGCCGCGATCGTCAGGCCGTCGACGCCGACCGCGTCGAACTGCACCGCGCGACGGCCGTTCAGGGTCAGGGTCTCGGCGTAGTCGCCGGCGGCGATGTGAACCGTGTCGTCGGTGGTTGAGCCGTCGAAGGCCGTCTGGATCGACAGGGCCTGGGTCCCGCCGCCGATCAGCTCGCCGACACCGACATAGTAGTGGCCGGTGCCGTCCGAGCCGTCGAAGCCCTGGACAAGGCTGGCGTCGGACTCGGTCGGATTGAGGTTGACGGCGAAGTCGATCGCGTCGTCGAGGCTGGTGCGGAAGAAGGTGTAGTCGTCGCCGTCGGCGCGGTGATCGGGATTGACGACGGTGAAGTCGAAGCCGGTCAGGTACAGGTCGCCGATCTCGAGGCCGATGCCCGAATAGCTCTGGGCGAAGACGCCCAGCAGTTCGCCGAAGCTGTTGTCGCCGGCGTCGATATGGATGTCGGTCAGCTGCTGATCGTAGAAGCGGTTCGTTTGGTACAGCGCCACCGCGCCCCACAGGTTGTTGATGGTGGTGACGCCGCTGAGCGTCACATCGGCGCTGTCGGTGATGCCGACGCCGACGCCCTTGGTGCCCTGGCCGTCGACCGTCACATTGGTGATGGTCGCGCGGATGACGCCGTTCAGATCCAGCTCGCTGCCGCCCCAGCCCCGGATGGTCACGTCCGAGAGGGCGAAGTCGAGCACCCGGTCGCCGGCCGCGCCCGTGTCGGGCTGGACCTTGACGCCATAGTGGCCGCTGCTGGTGGAGTTGTTGCCCTGGAAGGTGAAGCCGGACAGGGACACGTCATCGGCGTTGACCAGCATGCCGTAGCTATTGACGGCCGAGCCGTCGATCAGGGTCTGGCCCTGGCCGGCGCCGATCAGGGACAGCGACTGGTCGATGTTCAGGGTGGAGCTGAGCGCATAGGTCCCGCCGAGCACCCGCACGGTGTCGCCGTCACCCGCCGCGTTCACCGCCCCGGCGATGGACATGGCGCGCGTGCCGCCGCCGTTCAGGTTTCCGATGCCGACGGTGAAGGTTCCGGTGGCGTCGCTGCCGCTCCAGCCGTTGACGATGCTGGCGTTGGTGTTGGCGACATTGACGGCGAAGTCGATGGCGCCCTGCTGCGTCTTCTGGAACCAGGCGTAGGACGTCGCGCCGCCGTCCTGCTGGCCGTTCTGAACCACGAAGTCGAAGCCTTCGATGGTCAGGTCGTCGGCCTGGTGAAGCGCCGAGGCGTATTGCTGCAGATAGACGCCGTTGACCTCGCCGAAGCTGTTGCTGGCCTCGACCGTGATGTCGGTCAGCTGCTGGTCGCTGAAATTGTTGCGCTGATACAGGGCCAGACCGCCCCAGGCGTTGCCCGAGGTACTGGTGTCGCGGATCGTGACGCCGGCGCTGTCGGTGATGGCGATGCCGTTGCCGGCGATCACGCCGCTGACGGTGACGCCGTCGATCAGCACGTCCAGCACGCTGTTCAGATCGAGGCCGGTCTTGCGCGAACCGTTGATCGTCACGTCGGCGATGCTGAAGCCGGTGTTGCGGCCCGACGCGCCCGTGCCGGAGGCGGCCTCGACCTTGACGCCGTAGCTGGCGTTGGTCGCGGCGGCGGACCCGTTCAGCGTGAAGCCGCTCAGGGACACGTCGTCGCCGTGCACCCGGACGCCATAGGCGCCGTGGCCCGAGGCGTCGAGGATGGTCTGACCCTGCCCCTGTCCCGCCACGGTGATGCTGTCATCCTGGATGAACAGGGTGTTGGTCAGGGTGTGCGTGCCGGCCGACAGGTTGAGGGTGTCGCCCGAGTCCGCCAGCGCCAGGGCGCGAAGGGCGGCGTCGACGCCCGAACCTTGGGTGACGAACAGGTGGCCGTCGACGACGCTGACCCGGCCGACGCCGGTCTGGTCGACGCCGTGATGGATGCGGGCTTCGAGGGCGAACAGCTCGGCGTCGCTCATGGCCGAACCGAGCTCGCCGTTGAACATGACGCCGGTCATGTCCAGCGCGGTCGCGCCGACCCAGGTCAGGTGCGCCACTGTATCGGCGCCGCTGATGAAATCATTGCCCGCGCCGAAATTGATCGTCCCGCCCGCGCTGGCCGGGAGGAAGAGGTCCCGGGCGTTGTTGGTGAAGGTGTTGCCGGTGATGTTGGTGACGGTCGGCAGGGCGTTGCCCGCTCCCACCAGGAGGGCCTGCTGGTTGTCGGTGAAGCGGTTGTCGGTGATGTTCAGCGTGCCGACGCCGCGCACCAGCAGGGCCGCGCCGTCGTTGACCCCGGCGGTCAACTTGGTCGGGCTGGCGCCGATGCCGGTGATCTGGTTGCCGATGAAGTCGACCGTCGCCGCGCCGAACACCTTGAAGATGCCGCTGGACAGGTCGGTCGTGTCGCCGACGTTGCCGACGATGTTGTCGCTGATCAGGACATGGGCCGTCGGCGTCGCCTGGCGGAAGGTGACGTGTCCGACCGTGCCGTCCAGCACGTTGCCGGAGAAGACCACGCTGGTGATCGCCGTGGCGGTTCCGCCCGTGCTGGTGTCGAACGCCGACCAGCCGCGGATGTCGAGGAATTCGGAGTTGGTGATCGAGATGGCCCCGCCGAACTGGCCGCCGGCGAAGCCGTGGCGACCGGCGACGTTCCCGCCGTCGAAGCGCACGCCGTCGACGGTGAGGTTGGTGACCCGGCCATTGCGGACCAGGGCGTTGCCGCCGCCGTCGCCGCTCAGGGTGAAGTCCTTGAGCGTCAGGTCGGAGAAGGCCGTGTTGCTGAGGCTGATCCCGCCGGTCAGGTGGGTCCCGTCGACGCCCGCGCCGCTCAGCGTCACGCTCTTGTCGATGGAGACCAGACCGGCGTAGTCGCCGGCCCGGATGTTGACATGCCCGCCGGCGGCCACGGCGATGACGCCGGCCTGCACCGTGTGCAACGCCTGACGTTCGTTGCCGAGGCCGTTGCCGTAGTTGAAGTCATCCGCCGGCGTGACGCTGCTGTCGTCGTCGACGGAGACATGGCTGCGATTGGACCAGGCATAGGCGCGATCCAGCACCGCCATGCCGTTGTTGCCGTCGCTCAACGCCATGATGTTGGACTGGGCCCCGGCTGAGGCGTGCTGGGCGAGCGGGGCGCCTGTGTTCAGGTTGAGGACGATGCCCCACTCGTTGCCCAGCGGACCCTGGGTGTTGCCGAGAATGTCGAGCCCCGCTCCGTCCGTGTACTGGACCAAGATGGCGCCCTTGGTGTTCTCGATGTAGTTCCCGGCCACTTCCGCGCCCGCGTTTCCGCCGCCATGCAGGCGGATTCCGGTGCGGATGTTGGTGATTTCATTGTCCGTGATCGTGGCGTTCTCGGCGCCGTTGCTGACCACAATGCCGACAGTGCTGAGTTCCGCGGCCCAATCGATCTCACGATGATCGCCCGACACGGGGCCGTCGATCGCCAGGTTGCGTACCGTCACGTTGTCGCCGCCGATGGTCAGACCCGCCAGCGGCGTGCCGTCGACCCCGATGGTCGCCACTCCGCCACCGTCAATCGTGACGTTCGAGGCGGCGACACTGGCGCCGGCGGCGTATAATCCGTGCCCGAGATTGACCGTCGTGCCGCCGTCGACGTCGCCGATGACGCCGAGCGCGTCGGCGATCAGAGTTTCGCCCGTGGTGTCGGCGCCGCCGGCGTTGACGCTCTGGACCAGGGCGCCGTCGTTGACCTCGATGTCGCCGGCGCCATGGATGCGGCGACCCTCGACCTCGATGTCGCCGGAAATGGCCAGTTCCGACGAGACGTTGATTCCGCCGCCGTCGCCCTCGCCGGCCGACAGGACGATCACGCCGTGGTCGAGGTCGATGGAGGTCACGGTGATCTCGCCCGAGACGTTGATCACGTCGCTGATCAGGCCCGCCGCCGCGGCCGCGGAGATCTGGACCAGGCCGCCGCGGGCGAGAATCTCGCCGGCCTGGGTGACCAGCGGCGAGTCCGCGCCGAGGGAGAATTCGATCAGGCCGTCGCCGGCGAGGTCGAGGGTGTAGTCGACGCCGCTGGCGAGGACGACCCGCCCGCCCCGCGCCGTGATGACGCCCGCATTCGACACCCGGGGGGCCACGAAGGCGGCCAGGCCAGCATCGGCCACGGTGATGTTGGCGCCCGAGAGGATGGAGACGGCGCCGGTGTCGGACGACAGGCCCGAGAAGCGCAGGTCGCCGCCGCTCATAAACTCCGCGTCGCTCACGTCGGAGGTGGTGGCGACGAGGCGGCCGACGTCGACATTGGCCGTGCCGCCGAAGACGACGCCATTGCCGTTGATGACGACCACCGTGCCGTCGGCGCTCAGTTGGCCGAAGATCAGCGAGGGCGCCGCGCCCGAGCCGGTCACCCGGTTGACGGCGATCGACTGGGGACCGTTCTGCTGGGCGAAGTCGACCGAGGCGTTCTGGCCGATATCGAAACTGTCCCAGTTGATGAGCAGACGGTCGCTGGCCTGATCGATCTGGAGGTGATTGCCGGCCGGGTCATGGATGGTCCCGGTTCCGCCGACGATCTGTCCGCCGCCCGGCAGGGCGTCGACGCCCGGCACCTGCGCCAGCGCGGGCGCCGCCGCGACCAGGGCGAGCGCCCCGGCGGACAGCATCAGGGCGTTTCGGACCCCGGACGTGCGGGCCCGGGCGACTTTGGTGACGGTCATTTTGCGCTTGGTCATCACTCATCTCCAGCCACGAGGCCGGGGGCCCCGCGCTTTTCGGTCATCAGTCTCAGAAGGCGGCGGTCAGGGTGAAGAAGACTCGCGCTTCGCGGTCCCCCTCGGCGGCGACGTCACGGTTCAGCGGCTTGGCGTATTCGAGGGCGGCGGCGTAGCGCTGGCCGAGGCCGAGGCGGACGCCGAAACCGGCGGACTC
This sequence comes from Brevundimonas sp., assembly GCF_046295595.1. Classification (GTDB taxonomy): domain Bacteria; phylum Pseudomonadota; class Alphaproteobacteria; order Caulobacterales; family Caulobacteraceae; genus Brevundimonas. The sequence goes on from NZ_JBKBMX010000018.1 coordinate 12,501, forward strand.
GAGGCTCTCGCTCACGTCCTCGCCGGGAAGGGGCGCGTTCTGGCGCACCTCGCCCGCCTCATAGAAGGCATAGGGCTCGATCGAACCGAAGGCCTGCGGCGTCAGGGTGTAGAACAGCTCCACCTTGCCGGCGACGCCCTCGTCCCCGGTGACTTCGGACGGGTCGAAGGCGCGGGCGAAGGCCGCGCCGCCGAGGCCGAACTCCTCGGAGGCGAGAAGGCTGTCGGGGCTGAACTGGGCGGCGGCGGCGACCTGAAGATAGAGCCCCGCGGCCAGCGGCTGGAGCCGGCTGAATTCGATGTTGAGCCGTTTCGCCTCGGCCGTGCCGGTGAAGCGCGACTTGTCAGGGTCGCCGTCTTCGGTGGCCCCGAAACCGCCGAGCCCCTGGGTCACGCCCAACTGCCAGGTGGTGACGCCGCCCCAGGTGTCGGCATGGTTGCCGAACAGCTCGGCGGACAGGCTGCGAATGCTGTCGTCGAAGAGCGGGTCGATGAAGGCGTTGCTGGATTCGGAGTCTCGCGCGGTGAAGTTGGCGCGGAACAGCAGATTCGACGCCCGGCTGCGGATCAGCGGATAGGTCAGGCCAAAGCCAAGGGTGGTGCTTTCACCGTGCACCCCGAGGATCGCCAGTTCGTCGCCGGGCTCGGTCGCCGCATAGCTGGCGAAGGCGTTGACGCGGAGGCCGGAAGCGCCGACCGGCTGCTCATAGTTCAGGGACAGGAAGCCCAGTTCGCCGTCTTCCGGGGCCACGACCGCTGTCAGCGAAAGGCGCTCGCCCAGCCCCAGCGCGTCGTTGAACGTAAAGCCGGCGTAGGCCTGCCACGGACCGAGCCAGCGCGAGCCGCGGTTGTCCAGCGCCAGAAAGGCCTCGACCGGATTGCGCTGGACAACCAGGCTGATGTCGGCGGCGGCGGGCATGGTCGGTGAAGGCGCGACGACGGCGCGCACATCGACGCCGCGCAGGTCCCGGGCCAGCAACAGGGCGCGGGACAGGGCGTCACCGGACGTGGGGCGACCGGCCAGAACCGGCGCCATATAGCTGTCGAGGAACGGCCGGTAGCCGCCAGCCTCCCCCTGGATGTTCACCTCGGCGACGTAGCCTTCCAGGATCTGGATGGTGACGACGCCAGTTTCGATGCGCTGCGGGCCGACCACGGCGCGCGACAGGACGTAACCCCGGCGCCGGTATTCGGCTGTGACCTCTTCGGCGAGGCGGAAGACCTCGGCCAGCGCCATGTCGCGACCGATGTAGGGTGCGGCCAAGGCTTCCAGATCCGCCATCGGAACGGCCGAAGCGCCCTCGAAGACTACATCCGTGAGGGTTACGCGCAGGTCGCTCTGGGGCGCCGGCTGCTGCTGGGGCAGGTTCGGAACATCGACCGGAAGGACGCTGGGCGCCTCCGGCCGGGCGCGCAGGCGCTCATCGACGCGCCCCGGATCAACCGGCGTTTGCTGCGCCTGCGCCGCCGTCGAGATGGCCGCCGTCGCGACGACCACCGCCGCCACACCCAGTGTCTTCCACACGCCCATCGATTCCCCCGAACGACGAAAGCCACGCTCCGTCTCGCGGAACGCCAAATTGCGGCGCACCATAATCAGGTAAATCGAAATAACGCGAGTCGAAAATCGAGAATCGCCGAACGCCGTTAATACACATCTGTTTAGGCGAGTGGGCCCACATCAAGCAACCGATGACCTGTAAATGTATCAGAAACCAATGTCATCATTGAACATCTCGAGACATACGACACCCTTCTTCAAGCTCAGACCAAAATACCCACATCTGGTTATTAAGGTTTACATAATATGCTCTACTCAATACTGCATTGATGGATATTTAACCACTGTCATTTTCCGAGTTTTCAGGGCTCGGGGCGTAGCCTTCTCAAGCAATCGACTTGAGAGGCTCAGCAGATGTGGACCCGCTATGCCGCCGTCGCGGCTGCGACCCTGGCGCTTGGAATCGCCGGGGCCGCGACCGCGGACGATCTGGAGCAGGCCTTCGCCCACGCGGCCGGGGGTCACCTGAGCCGGGAGCAGACGCCGCGCTGGACCGACGTTCAGGCCCGCGCCAGCCAGCGCGCCGTCCCGGCCCCCGCCAAGCTGACGAAAGCCTGCAAGAACGCGCCGCCGCCAAAGTCCGGCAAGGATATTCGGCCGGCCAAGGTGCGCGCAGCCTGCACCCGCCGCGACTTTCAAAAAGCGGTGGACGTCGCCCGGGGGGGCTCCACCATCGACCGGATGATGGCGGTGGACCGGGCGGTGAACGCTCTGCCGTACGTCGCTGACAGCCGCAACTGGGGCGTGGCGGACTACTGGGAGACGCCCGAGGAGATGTTTACGCGCGGCGGCGACTGCGAAGGCTTCGCCCTGACAAAATATTTCGCCCTGCGCGAGCTCGGCGTTCGCGACGACGCCATGCGGATCGCCATAGTATGGGATCGGCGGGACCTCGAGGAGCACGCGGTGCTGCTGGTCCGCGCCGGCGGCGACACCTGGATCCTCGACAACAAGACCGCCAGACCGGTGCGCCTGGCCGACGACAGCGAGCGCTACCGCCTGATCTATCACGTCAACGGGAGCGGGGCCCGTCTGCCGGACATGGCGGAGAGCCGGCAGCGCTCCCCGGCCCGGGCGCGCATCGTCGACGGCGGCCGCACCCTGGTGTTGAAGATCACGCCGCGCAGCCGGCGGGCGGCGGGGTAAGGCCGGACGCGGCGCTAGCCGGTCTGTTTCGGCAGTCGGGCGACGACCGAGGCAAGGCCTCCCAGCAGGAGGCGCGACTCTTCGGTGGGCTGGCAGCCGGCGGCGAGGATCAGCCGCAAGGCATGGACATGGACCTCGACCGCGGGCCACCGCCAGCAGGCGCCGGTGATCATCCGGTCGCTGGTTTCGCACAGGCTGAAGGCGGCCGCGTAGAGCGGGCCGGTGTCGAAGAAGCCGGCCATGTCGGCGAAGGCCGAGGCCAGTTCATAGACCCGCGGCCCGGCGCCCTCTTCACGGGCCGCGCAGACCGCTTCCAGCTGGCCGAGGATCACCGCAAGGGACCGCATGCCTTCTTCGCGGTGGCTGTCCAGACCCGCCTCGGCCGCCTGGACCGCCTCCGCGACGGTGCGCCCGCCCGGCCGGGCCATCTTGCTGGCCAGGGTGCTGCGTGCGCCCGTCTTTCGAACGACGATCACAGGGCCACCCGCCGCGGCTTGAACATGCTGTCGATATCCGACTGATCCATATTGGCCTCCACGGCGGCGCCGACGTGCGTTGAAAGATCGCCGCTGCGGCGGCCGGGGACATTGAGCGGCGGCCCCATGTTCCGAACCCGGCGATCCGGCCCGACATAGGACTCCGATTCGATGAACTCGCGCTCGTCGGTCGACAGCCAGACGATTCGCTGCAGCAGGACGGTGGGGGTCAGCGGCTTGGTGACGACGAAACTGGCGCCGCAATCCCGGCTCTTGTTTATCCGCGAGGCGGCGGCGTGGCTGGTCAACATGACGACGGGAATCCGCCGCGTCGCCGCCGGCGATTCCCGGCGCAGCCAGTGAATGAAATCATAGCCGTCCATCTCGGGCATGGCGCAGTCGACCAGGATCAGGTCGACCGGCCTCCGCTTGATGATCTCGGTGGCCTCGAGCGCGGAGTTGCAACGAATCTGTTCTTTCACGCCGAAGCCCTGGCAGACCGAGCTCAGGATATCGAGCGCCTGGGGGTTGTCGTCGATCAGAAGGACCGAGACCTGCTCCAGATTGACCCGATCGGACTGGCGGGAAGCGCGGGCCATCGGCTCACTCGAACAGCACGAAGTCGCCGGACTGCGTGGCCGGCGTCAGACGTGTGAGCGTCGGGGTGACCGCCGACTGCAGCCGCCCGGCGAGGGCCGCGAGGGGGAGGTCGGCGAGCGCGTCCTCGACCGGCGCCCCGCTCGACAGGGCTCCGGACAGGGCCCGCAGCGCGTCCAGCGTCTGGTGCAGGTCGTCGATCGCCTGGGCCTTGACCAGCACGCCCGAGCGAAGATCCGGCGGGGTCAGGCGGGCGTGCTCGGTGACGAGGTCGGTCAGGCCGTCCACCGTCTCCATCATGGCCGCCAGTTCGGTCGAAAGACCCGAGAACAGGGCGCGGGTTTGCGACGGGCTCATCAGAACAGCTCCACGGCGCCGGCGTCGGGCGCGATGACCGGGGGGACGAGCGGGGGCGTCGGGCTGTGATCGGTGACCGGACGCTGCAGCGCCCGGCCGGTGACCGGCCAGTACTGCACGCGGCGTCCCCCGGATCCCCGCAGGCTGCCGCCCACCAGGGCGATCCCCTCGTCGCGCAGGAAGCGTTCGGCGAAGTCGGCATTGGCCAGACCGACGTCCTGCAGCGAGTTGAACATCCGGCCGCCGCCGAACAGCTTGGCCTCCATCCGGTCGCGGCGCGCGCCCTGTTTGAGGCAGTCGTTGATCAGCACCTCCATGGCGTAGGCGCCGTAGCGGCGCCCCGCGTCCGGACCGGGCCCGGAACCTTCCGGAAGCAGGAAGTGATTCATGCCGCCGACCCCCGCGACCGGGTCGCGCAGGCACATGGCGACGCAGCTGCCCAGAATGGTGGTCAGCATGATCCCCGGGTCGCGGGTCACATAGTGCTCGCCCTGACCGACATGGACACGATGGGTGACGGGCGATTCCCGCACGGCCGCCGTCATGTCAGGACGCCGAAGACCGTTTCGACCTTCTCTTTCAGCTGGGCGACGGTGAACGGCTTGACCAGATAGTTGTTGACCCCGAACTGGACCGCGCGCGCCACCAGCTCGCGGTCGGCGCGGCCGGTCAGCATGATGAAGGCGGCGCCGGCGATCGGCGGGTGGGCGCGAACCGCGCGCAGCAGACCCAGACCGTCGAGATTCGGCATGTTGAAGTCGGAGATGATCAGGTGGGCGGGCTGGGCGATCAGCTGGCGCAGACCCGCCTCGCCGTCCGCCGCCTCGCGGAATTCGCGGAAGCCCAGCTGTTGCAGGCTGGTGCGAACGAGCGAGCGCATGGAGGCCTGGTCATCAACGATGAGGGTGTGGATGGCGGAGGCGGCGGGCATGCGTAATCCTCAGACTGATACAGGGACGGCGTCGCGCGGGTGGTCGGCGCAGACGTCGAGAATGGCGGCGGACAGACGGTTCAGGGGCAGCTGGCGCTCGACGGCGCCGATCTCGAAGGCGGCCTTGGGCATGCCGTAGACGACGCAGCTGGACTCGTCCTGGCCGAGGGTGCGCCCGCCGGCCTGGCGGATTTCCAGCAGGCCCTGGGCCCCGTCACGGCCCATGCCGGTGAGGATCAGGCCCGCTGTCGGCCGGCGCAGGCGGGCCACCGAGCGGAACAGGACGTCGACGGACGGGCGGTGGCCGCTGACGGTGTCGGACTTGACCAGCCGGCACCGCGGCGTGGTCCCCGAGACTTCCAGATGCGCCTCGCCCCCCGGCGCGATGTAGATATGGCCGGGGGTCAATGGCGCGCCGTCCGAGGCCTCCTCGACCGTCGCCGCCGAGGACTTGTTCAGTCGCGCGGCGAAGCTGCTGGTGAAGGTGGCGGGCATGTGCTGGGTCACGACCGTCGCCGGGCAGTCGGCCGGGAAGGACGACAGGATCGTCAGCAGGGCCTCGACGCCGCCGGTCGAGGCGCCGATGGCCAGCACCAGATCCTTGTTGGCGCGATAGTCGGCGTCGGGCCGCGCGGTCGGCGCGGCGCCGCCGGCGCGGACGCGCGAGCGGGCGGCGACCTTCACCTTGGCGGCGAGATCGGCGAAAGCCTCCATGGCGGTGACCCCGGCCGAGGGCTTGCCGACGGCGTCCACGGCGCCGAGCTCCAACGCGGCGAGGGTGATGCCGGCGCCCGCCTGGGTCAGGGTCGAGACCATCACCACCGGCATCGGCCGCAGGCGCATGATCTTCTCGAGGAACTCCAGCCCGTTCATATTGGGCATCTCGATGTCGAGCGTGATGACGTCCGGGTTCAGCCGCTTGATCGCCTCGCGCGCTTCCAGCGGGTCGGCGGCCGAGCCGATGACCTCGATCTCCGGATCGCGGCGCAGGGCGGCGGTGATCAGGCCGCGCATCGTGGGGGAGTCGTCGACGACGAGAACGCGGACCGTCATGACGCCAGCCTGTAGGTGGTCAGGCCGCTGGTCTGCAGTTGTTTGACAGCCGGGCCGGTGACCCGTTCCGAATGGCCGATGTAGAGGGTGGCGCCGGGCGTCATCAGCGGCGTGAAGCGGCTCCACACCCGCTCCTGGGTGGCGTCGTCGAAATAGATCACGACGTTGCGGCAGAAGATGACGTCGAACTTGCCGCGCATCGGCCAGTCGCCGATCAGATTCAGCTCCTTGAACGACACCAGCCGCCGCAGCAGCGGGCCGGCGCTGAGCCGGTCGGCGCCGTGGCCCGGGGCCTTGTCGAAGAAGCGATGGCGCAGCAGGGCCGGCGCGGCCTCGAGCGCCTCGGCCGTATAGACGCCGGCGGCGCCCTCGGCGACCATGTTGGGATCGATGTCGGTGGCGAGGATGCGCACATCCAGATCGGCCGCCTCGGGCAGGACCGACAGCACCGTCATGGCCATCGAATAGGGCTCCTGCCCGTTCGAACAGGCGGCCGACCACAGGCGCACCCGCCCGCCGGCCCGGGCCCGCTCGATCAGGGCCGGCATGACCTCGTCGCGCAGATGATCGAAATGGTGCGGCTCGCGGTAGAACCGGGTGACATTGGTGGTCAGGGCGGCGGTCATGACCTGCCGCTCGTCGACGCCGTCGACGCCCTGGACCAGAGCGCAATAGTCCCGGAAGCTGCGCAGTCCGAGCACGCGCAGCCGCTTGGCCAGCCGCGAATAGACCAGGGCGGCCTTGCCCTCGTTCAGGGAAATGCCCGCGTAGCTGTGCAGGATTTCGGCGATGTGGCGAAAGTCCTCGGCGGTGAAGACGAACTCGCCCTCGACGAGGGAGGAGCGGCCGGCGGCGGAGCTCATGCGGCCTCGGCTTCGGTCTCGGGGACGATCCGGTCCAGCTCGATCAGGCTGATCATGCGGCCGTCGAGGGCGAAGATGCCCTTGACGAAGGTCTTCACATGATCGCTGGCGACGTCGGGCGTCGGCTGCACCTGTTCGTCGGTCAGCTGGATGATGTCCGACACGGCGTCGACCAGCAGGCCGACGGTCCGGTCGCCGATCCGCGCCACCATGATGACGTGGCGCGCCGTCGGCTCGGAGGTGCGCAGGCCGAAGCGGGCGCCCAGGTCGATGATCGGCAGCACGGCGCCGCGCAGGTTGATCACCCCCTTCATGAAGCCCGGGGCGCGCGGCAGGGGGGTGGCCGGGGTCCAGCCGCGGATCTCGCGCACCGACATGATGTCGACGCAGAACTCCTGCTCGCCGATGCGGAAGGCGATCAGTTCGCGCGAGGTCGCGGCGGCGGCGGAAAGGGTGTCGGTCATGATCAGCTCGCGAGTTTGAGTTCAGGACGCGCCGAGCGGCGGCGGGCGTTGGCCACGATGGCGTCGACGTCGAGGATCAGGGCCACCCGCCCGTCACCCAGGATGGTGGCGGCGGCGACGCCCTCGACCTGCTGGTAGTTGGTCTCGAGGCTCTTGATGACGACCTGGCGCTGGCCCTGGATGGCGTCGACCAGCAGGGCGGCGCGGAAGCCGGCCTCGGTCTCGATGACCACGGCCACGCCCGAGGCGGGGACCGCGGGTTCAGCGCGGAAGCCCATCACCATGGCCACGTCGATCAGCGGGACGAACTCCTCGCGGAAGCGGATCACGGCGTCATGCCCGCCCACATGGTGAATGTCCTGCGGCCGCGGCGTCAGGCTTTCGACGATCGCCGTCAGTGGCGCCACCAGGGTCTGGTCGGCGGCGCTGACCACCATGCCGTCCAGCACGGCCAGGGTCAGGGGCAGGCTGAGGGTGAAGGTCGAGCCCTTGCCGGGCGTTGAGGCGATGCTGATCCGGCCGCCGAGGGCCTGGATCGACCGGCGCACCACATCCATGCCCACGCCGCGGCCCGAGACGTCGGAAATGGTCTCGGCGGTCGAGAAGCCGGGCAGGAAGATCAGGTTGTCGATCTCCTCGTCGGTCAGGACGGCGTCGGCCTCGATCAGGCCCTTGTCGACGGCGATGCCCCGCACCCGGTCGCGGTTGATGCCGCGGCCGTCGTCGCTGATCTCGATGACGATGCGGCCGGAACGGTGCAGCGCGACCATCCGGACCGTGCCCTCCGCCGGCTTGCCGGCGGCGACGCGATCGTCGGGGCTTTCGAGGCCGTGGTCGATCGCATTGCGCAGCATGTGGGTGATCGGCTCGGCGAGGCGTTCGACGACGGTCTTGTCGACCTCGGTCGCTTCGCCCTCGGTGACGAGGCGAACGCGCTTGCCGGTCATCTCGGCGACTTCGCGGACCAGACGCGGCATGCGCTGGAACACCGACTTCACCGGCTGCGCCCGGATGGCCATGACGCTGTCCTGGATCTCGCGCGTCAGCAGCTCGAGGTCCTCGAGGCCGACGGAGATGCCGGAGGAGCGGGCCAGCCCGCTTTCGACCACGCGCTGGGCCAGCATGGCCTGCTGGATGACCAGTTCGCCGACGACGTTGATCAACCGGTCGACACGGTCCAGGTCGACGCGGATGGTGATCGCCGAGGAGGCCGGGGTGGCCGGCGCAGTGATGGGCGCGGGGGCTGCGGCGACGGGCGCCGCGGGAGCGGCCGGCGCCATCCTGGCGGGCTCGGGCGTCACGGGGGTGGGTTCCGGGGCGGCGGCCGCCGGATCGACCATGGCTTTGGCCAACAGGGCGGCGATGTCGAAATCGTCCGTGGCTTCCGGCGCGGCGGCGTCGTCCGCATCGGCGGCGGGCGAGACGGTCAGTTCGCAATCGGACTCGACGAAGTCGAACACTTCGCGAATGCCGGCCTCTCCCGCCGGGGTCTCGATGTCGACGGTCCAGGTCAGATAGCTTTCCTCGGCGACCAGATCGTCGAGGCCGGGCAGGGCCGAATCGTCGAGGGCGACGGTGATCGGACCCAATCGCGACAGTTCGCGCAACAGCAGTCCGGTCTCGTTGGCGTTGGCGTACATCCGGGCATGCGGACGGAAGACCACCCGCCAGGTCTCGCCCGCCGCCTCCACCGGCGCCGACGGCGCCTCGAGGCTGGACATGTCGAAGGCGATCGGACGGAAGCCGAAGTCGTCTTCGTCGTCCGTAGCGGCGGCCGCGACGACGGGCGCAGCGACCGGGGCCGGGGCGGCGGGCGCGCTCGCCTCGCCGTGAGTCAGCATTTCGAGCTCGGCGACCAGGGCGGCGGAGCGGGGCTCGTCAACGGGGGGCGCGTGGCCGCGGGCGGCGGCGATATGGTCGGCCAGCAGGTCGGCCGCGCGCAGCAGGGTCTTGACCGTGGGATCGTCGCACGGCTTCCGGCCCGAGCGGATCTCGTCCATCAGGGTTTCGAAGACGTGGGCGAAGCGGACCAGGTCTTCCAGGCCAAAGGCCCCGGCCCCGCCCTTCACCGAATGAACGGCGCGGAACACGGCGTTGACGGTCTCGTCATCGCCCTCGCCGCTCTCGATGGCCAGCAGACCGGCCTCGAGATCGCCCAGCAGTTCGTCGCACTCCTGGAAGAAGGTGACCTTGATCGCTTCGAACGGATCGTCTGTCATGGTCAGGCCGCCACTCGCCGCACGGCTTCGATGAGCTTGGCCGGATCGAACGGCTTGACGATCCAGCCGGTGGCGCCGGCGTCGCGTGCGCGCTGCTTCTTGGCCGCGTCGCTCTCGGTCGTCAGCACCAGCACAGGGGTGGCGCGGTGGTTGGGATCGGCGCGCATGCCCTCGATGAAGCCGAAGCCGTCGAGGCGCGGCATGTTGATGTCGGTGATGACGACATCGGCGCCCTCTGCCGCCAGGGTCTCGAGACCATCGACACCGTCGACGGCCTGGATCACCCGGTAGCCCGCCTCGACCAACGCCAGCAGGAGCATGTCCCGCATGGTGCGTGAGTCGTCGATGGTCAGGACTGTCTTGATCACGCGAAGTCTCCCGACGGTCCGGCGGCCATCGCGGGCGCCCCGAACGCGTTCCATTGATCGACGAAGGCCCCGGACGCCGGACTGACCACGAAGGCGTGGCCGTCCGCAGCCCACGTCCGCATGGCGGACATCAGGACCTGGAGGCAGAGACCGCCGAGGCGCTCGACCCCGGCCGCGTCCACCGCCAGGGGCTGGCCGCGGTGCTCCAGCAGCTCGGCCCGCAGGGCCTCGGCCGACTGGATGTCCAGGACGGCCGGCAGGGTGAGCGCCGCGGTCATCAGAACTCTTCCCAGCCGTCTTCGGCGGCGACCGGGGCGGGTTTGCGGGCGGCGCCGCCGCGGCCGACCGTCTTCATGGCGGTGACCGTGCGGTGGACCGGGCGCGGGGCGGCGCGGACCGGGGCGGCGCCGGCGTCGACCCCGATCTGGAAGCGCGACACCGAGCCGGCCAGGGTCTCGGCCTCCTGCGACAGCGAGTGGCTGGCGGCGGTCGATTGCTCGACCATCGCCGCGTTCTGCTGCGTCACCTGGTCCATCTGGTTGACCGCGGTGTTGACCTGTTGGAGCCCGGTGGCCTGTTCCTGGGCCGAGGCGGCGATCTCCGACACCAGGCCGTCGATCTCGGCGACGCGGCTGACGATGCGTTGCAGCGCCTCGCCGGTCTGACCCACCAGGCTGACGCCGGCGTTGACCTGGCTGGTCGAGGCCGAGATCAGCACCTTGATCTCCTTGGCCGCCTCGGCCGAGCGCTGGGCCAGGGCCCGCACCTCGGAGGCGACCACGGCGAAGCCGCGGCCGGCGTCGCCGGCCCGGGCCGCCTCGACCCCGGCGTTGAGCGCCAGCAGATTGGTCTGGAAGGCGATCTCGTCGATCACGCCGATGATCTGGCTGATCTCCTGGGCCGATTTCTCGATCGCGCCCATGGCCCCGACGGCGTCGCGCACGACATTGCCGCTGGTCTCGGCGTCGCCCTTGGCGGCCTGGACCGTCTCCGAGGCCTGACGCGCGCCCGAGGCGGTGCGGTTCACCGTGGCGGTGATCTCGTCCAGCGCGGCGGCGGTCTCCTCGAGGCTGGCCGCCTGCTGTTCGGTGCGGCGCGACAGGTCGTCGGAGGCCTGAGCGATCTCGCCGGCGCCCGAGCGGATGGCCGAGACGTTGCCGGCGACCACCGACATGGCCTCTTTCAGCTGGCCGATGGCGGCGTTGAAGTCGGCCTGCAGCTTGGCGTAGTCGGCGGGGAAGGACTGGGTCAGGGTGTAGGTCAGGTCGCCGCGCATCAGGTGGTCGAGACCCTCGCCGAGCGCCTCGACGACGATCGCCTGCTCCTCGGCGGCGGCGTCGGCCTGACGCTGGTTGCGGGCCCGCTCGGCCTCGGCCGCCTCGCGGCTGGCCACGGCCTCGGCTTCCACGCGCAGCTTGTCCACGGCGGCGTCGCGGAAGGCGATGACGGCGACGCCGAACTGGCCGAACTCGTCCTTGCGCTGGGCGCTGGGCACTTCGATGGCGGTGTCGCCCTGCATCAGCTTCTTCATGTCACCGATCAAATTCTGGATCGGCCGAACGAGGGCCCGGGTCAGCATCCAGCCCGAGCTGACCGCGATCATGGTCGCGGCGATCAGGCCGATGAGCAGGGCGATCAGGGCCGTGCGGGCGGCCCCGGTCTGGGCCTGCACCGCCTTCTCAATGTGTTGGGCGTTGATGGTCTTGATCGCTTCCAGCGACTCCTCGACCTTGCCGATATAGGCATCCGCCGAGCCGTCGCGACCGACCATCGCCACGGCCTGGGCCCGGGTCTCCGGATTGGCGGCGAGGGCGTTGCCGGCGACGACAACCTTCTCGAACCATTCGTCCGCGGCGGCTTCGACCACCGCGACCTCGGCCTCGGCGTCCATGCCGGGGACATTCTTCAGGTCGGCCAGCGCCTTCTTGAAATCGGCCCGGTGAACGTCGAGACGTTCGAGATAGTAGCTGTCGCCGGAGAGGAGATAGCCACGCATGCTGTTCTCCTGCCGCACCACCTTCAGCTCGGCCAGGGCGGTGTCCCGCACCGCCTGGTTGACGTCGGCGCGGAAGACGCCGGCGCGCTCCAGCGCCTGAAGGTTGTAGAAGATGACGCCGCCCATGGCGACGATGGCGAGCAGCACCGCCGCGAAGGCGACGGTGAGCTTGCGGCTGACGGAGAGGTTGGTGAACACGGGAGGTTTCCTTCGAAGGCCTGAGGGCGAGCGCAGCGGAAGTATGATCAGAACGAGAGGGCGATGGAGCCGACCAGGCGGCCCTCATAGGGCTCGCCAAGGCTGTGTCCGTCGGTGTCGTACCAGCGGACGTCGAGGGCGAGATTGTCGGTGAGCTTGCGTTTCACACCGGCGTTCCAGGCGACGTATTCAGCGCCACCGTCCGCCGAGCGGTCGGCCACGGCGGCGGTGAACTTCGTCTTGCCGTCGATGGCGACGCCGCCCTGCAGCTCGACCCACCAGGCCTCCTGGGTGCCGCCCGCGCCGTCCGGGGTGTAGTTCACCCGCAGACGGGTGCTGACCGGGCCCAGCTTGCGCGACGCGTCGGCCTGGTATTCCCAATAATTTCCGTCGTAGCCAGGATTGCTGCCGGGCAGGTCGCGGTTGACCACCGAGACGTCGAACTCGAAGCCGGCGACCTCGGGCCTGTAGCCGATGGCGGTGACGATCTCGGCGTGGGCCCCCGAGCTCAGATCCGCACTGGAGGCGAAGGCGCTGGCGTAGAAGGCGCCGCTTTCGATCTCGACCGAGCCGAACAGGCTCGGATTTCCGTCGCTCTTGCCAGCGCCCTTGCCGACATATTCGCTGGCCACACCGACCTGGCCGCTGAACGACTGGGCGTGGGCGAGGGTCGGGGTGAGGCAGACTGCGACCAGTCCGCCGAAGAGCGTCAGGCGGCGGCGGATTTGGTCACGGAGGCGGGCGGACATGGAGGGCATCGATCTCTCTGCGAAGTTCATCCGCAGGGTATTGATCGAACGCTGAATATAATTCCTGAACCGGAGAATACGTAGCAATACCTATGGCGGCGGACCGCCGTCGCCCGGTAACCATGATTGGTTAACCAGACTCGGATTCTATGGCGGAACCGCGCGAGCGCGCTTGCAGGCTTACCCGTTGACGTCCTTGTATCCCGCAGTCCCGACGTTGTGGCCGCCCCTTCTGACCACCTTGCGATGGCGCGGGGCGGGTCTGGTCGTCGCGGTGGCAGCGGTCGCGGCCGCCATCCTGCTGCGCACGACGCTCGAGCTGGTCGGCGAGTTCTACTATCTGCCGATGGTGCCGGCGGTCGTGGCGACGGCGGCGGTCGCCGGCCGCTGGGCGACGGCTCTGGCCATCGTCCTTTCGATCACCGCCAACGTCGTTCACGTCGATCGGGTGAGCGCGCTGGACGCCGCCGTCAACGCCGCCCTGTTCACCCTGGTGACGTGGTTGATCGCCGAACTGTGCTGGAGTCTGCGCGCCTATCGGCAACGGGCCGGAGAGCTGTCGCATCGCCTGGCCCACCGCGAGGAGATGCTGGAGACCATCCTCGCCTCCATGCCCGTGGTCGTGCTGGATCGCGGCGGCAAGATTCGCTTCCTGACCCCGTTCGCCTGCGACCTGCTGGGGATCGCGGAACAGGACGGGATCGGACGGCCCTTCGGTTCGATCGTCGACGATTTTGATCTCGCCGACTTCCAGAGCGGGCGGGAAGCCCTCGCCGGTGATAGCGACCGCGCCTGGACCTGCCGCCGCGCCGGCGGGACCGTTCCGCTCAGCATCCAGGCCGGCTTCCTGCCGGGAGACTATCCGAACAGCCACGCCGTGCTGTGCCTGGCGGACCTGACCCAGGCCCATCTGGCCGACGAGCGGGCGCGCGACCTCCACACCCAGCTCAACCGGGTGTGGCGTCTGAACTCCCTCGGCGAAATGGCCGCCTCCCTCGCCCATGAGCTCAACCAGCCGCTCTCGGCCGCCGCCACCTATCTCGAGGCCAGCAAGGTCGATGTCGAGAAGGCCGGCTTGATGGGCAAGAGCGCCGCGCGGACGATCGACCTCGCCAAGGCCCAACTGCTCCGCGCCGGGAGTATCATTCGGCGCATGCGCGAGCTTCTGGCCCACGAGAGCCGGAGCCTCGGCGTCGAGCGGGTATCCTCGATGGTCGAAGGCCTCAAGGGCGTGTTCGGCATGATCGAACGCAACGGCGCGGTGCGCGTCGAGATCAATCTGGACGACACGACCGACGAGGTCAGGGCGGAGCGGATCCAGTTTCAGCAGGCGATGGTCAATCTGGTGCGCAACGCGGCCGAGGCCGCCTCGGACCGGCCGGACGCCCGCGTCGCGATCATGGGGCGCGCGGTATCCGACGCGCTCTATGAGGTTCGGGTCGAGGACAACGGCCCCGGCATTCCGGCCCACGAACTCGAGACCATCTTCCGCCCGCTGATGACCACCAAGACCGGCGGAATGGGACTCGGGCTCTCCGTCACCCGGACCATTGTCGAGAGCCACGGCGGCTTCCTCAAGGTCGAGGAGAGTGATCTTGGCGGGGCCGCCTTTTCGTTCACCCTGCTGCGGGAACAGGAGCTTGAGGAAGCATGAGCGACCATTCCGTCTTCGTGATTGATGACGACGATGACGTCAGGGATTCGATCCTCTGCCTCCTGCGCGCGCAAGGGGTGAGGGCGCGGGGCTTCGTGAGCGGCGTCCAGTTCTTCGAGAATTTGCCCGAGGCGCCTTCGGCCTGCGTTATTACCGATGTCCGCATGCCGGGCATGGACGGGGCCGAGGTGGTCCGGCGACTGCGGGCTCTGAAGGGCGACGCCTGGCCCATCGTCGTCATCACCGGCCACGCCGAGGTGCCGTTGGCCGTGCAGCTGATGAAGGCCGGGGTGGTCGACTATATCGAGAAGCCGTTCGAGCCGAACCGGCTGGTCGAGGTGGTGCGGGGCAGTTTCGCCCATATGGACAATCTGCTGCTGCAGAGGGCCGAGACCGACAGGGCGATCCGGCGAATGGCCCGCCTGACGCCCCGGGAACGGGAGGTGTTTCACGCCCTGGTTCAGGGGCGGACGAACAAGCACATCGCCAATGAGCTGCAGATCAGCCCCCGGACGGTGGAGATTTTCCGCGCCAGGGTGATGGAGAAGATGGAGGCGGAAACCCTGTCGGAACTGATCCGCACCGGCCTGAAGGCCGCGCCGGACGGCGCGGTCGGGGCCCCTCCCCTCCCGGGCGACCTGATATCCGGCATGCCGGGCCGGCACGGCCAGTCCCGCCCGACGATCGCCCCGTCAGGCGCGCCGGGCGTTCACTGACGATCCACCCTCGGCCACCGGCAGCACATGGCTGAACTGACCGAGCGCCACCGGCCATCTCTCCAGCAGGCGCTGGGCGACGGGTGAGCCGGTCTCGGCCGCGTGGCGCTCGACCAGGGCCTGCAGACGAAGGGCGGCCTCGCCCATCACCTTGCCCGCCACCACGGAGGCGGTGTTGAGGCGATCGTGCGCGGCGCCTTCGGGGTCGTGGATGAAGGCTTCGCCCCCGGACATGCCGGCGCCGAAATTCCAGCCGGTCGGGCCGAGGATCACCACCACGCCGCCGGTCATATATTCGCAGCCATGGGCGCCGCAGCCCTCGACCACGGCGATCGCCCCGGAGTTCCGGACGGCGAACCGCTCGCCCGCTGCGCCCGCCGCGAACAGGGCGCCCGAGGTGGCGCCGTAGAGGCAGGTGTTGCCGATCAGGGCCGCTCCGGCCGCCCATGCCGGGGGACGGACGACGATTTCGGCCCCCGACAGGCCCTTGCCGACATAGTCGTTGGCCTCGCCGTCCAGCACGATGCGCAGCCCCTTCATGCCCCAGGCCGCCAGCGACTGGCCGGCGGCGCCGCGCAGATTGAGGGTCAGGTGGCCGTCCGGCAGGTCGCCGCCGAACCGCCGCACGATGTGAGAGGACATCCGCGTGCCGATGGCCCTCTGGGTGTTGGCCACCGCATAGGTCAGCTGCATCTTCTCGCGACGGTCAAGGAAGGGCGTGGCGTCGCGTTCGATCTGCGCGTCGAGGGCGTCCGGGACGGCGTTGCGGGGCGCGTCGGCCGGGCGGCGCCCGTCGCCCTCCCCGACCCGGACCAGCAGCGGATTGAGGTCGAGGTCGTCCAGCAGGGGCGAGCCGCGCGAGACCTGACGCAGCAGGTCGGTGCGGCCCACGGCCTCGTCCAGCGAGCGCAGGCCCATCGAGGCCAGAACCTCGCGCGTCTCCTCGGCGATGAAGCTGAACAGGTTGACCACCTTGTCGGCCGTGCCGGTGAACATGGCGCGCAGCCGCTCGTCCTGGACGCAGACCCCGACCGGGCAGGTGTTCGAATGGCACTGACGCACCATCAGACAGCCGACGGCGATCAGGGAGGCGGTGCCGATGCCGAACTCCTCGGCCCCCAGCATGGCGGCGACGACGATGTCGCGCCCGGTGCGCAGGCCGCCGTCGGTGCGCAGGCGGACGTGACCGCGCAGGTTGTTGAGGCTCAGCACCTGATGCGCCTCGGACAGGCCCAGTTCCCACGGCAGGCCGGCGTGTTTGATCGAGCCGAGGGCGGAGGCCCCGGTGCCGCCGTTGTGGCCGGCGATCAGGATGATGTCGGCCCGGGCCTTGGCGACGCCGGCGGCGACCGCGCCGATGCCCGACTGGGCCACCAGCTTGACCGTCACCCGGGCGTCCGGATTGATCTGCTTCAGATCGTAGATCAGCTGGGCCAGATCCTCGATCGAATAGATGTCGTGGTGCGGCGGCGGCGAGATCAGGCCGACGCCCGGCGTCGAATGCCGCATGCGGGCGATGAATTCGGTGACCTTGAAGCCGGGCAGCTGGCCGCCCTCGCCGGGCTTGGCGCCCTGGGCCACCTTGATCTCGATCTCGCGGCACTGGTTCAGGTATTCGGCCGTCACGCCGAACCGGCCGGAGGCGATCTGCTTGACCGCGCTGTTCGGATTGTCGCCGTTGGCGCGCGGCTGGTAGCGCTCGGGATCCTCGCCGCCTTCGCCCGACACGGAGCGGGCGCCGATGCGGTTCATGGCGATGTTCAGCGTCTCGTGCGCCTCGGGCGACAGGGCCCCCAGCGACATGCCGGGGGTGACGAACCGCTTGCGGATCTCGTTGACGCTCTCGACCTCCTCGACCGGGATCGGGATCGCCTCGCGGAAATCGAGCAGGTCGCGCAGAGCCACGGCCGGCAGTTCGCGGGCGCGGCGGCTGTAGGCCTTGAAGCGTTTGTAATCGCCGCGCGTGGTGGCGTCCTGCAGCCGATGGATCATCTCGGCGTCCCAGGCGTGGGTCTCCTCGCCGGCGCGGATGCGGTGGGCGCCGCCGATGCGCAGGCCCGGCCGGGGCGCGGCGAAACCGCGGGCCACGCGGGCCACCGCCCCGGCCTCGAGGCCGGCCAGGCCGATGCCCGAGATGCGCGAAGTCATGCCGGGGAAGAACTCCGCCGTCAGGGCGCGGCTGAGACCGAGGGCCTCGAATTCACAGGCGCCGCGATAGGCCGAGATAACCGAGATGCCCTTCTTGGCGAGGATCTTCATGAGGCCCGCCTCGACCGCCGCCTTGTGGTTCAGGCAGGCGTCGCGCAGGCTCAGGCCCGGATAGCGGCCGTTGTCGAGGCGTTCGAGGAAGCTCTCCTGCGCCAGCCAGGCGTTGACCGCCGTGGCGCCGCAGCCGACCAGCACGGCGAAGGCGTGGGCGTCGATGGCCTCGGCCGAGCGCACCACCAGCGAACAGAAGGTGCGCAGACCCTCGTCGACCAGCCGGCCGTGCACGGCGGCGGTGGCCAGGATCATCGGGATCAGCGGCCGGTCCGCGGCCGCCTGTTCGTCGGTCAGCACGATCAGGGCGGCGCCGCCGCGCGCGGCGGCGACGGCCTCGTCGCGGATGCGATCGAGCGCCGCCTTGAGGGCCTGCCCCGGCCGGGCGTCCGGCGCCGGCGCGGGGAAGGTGCAGTCGATGACCGTTGTCGCCCCGGCCCCCACCACGTCCAGCATCCGCTCGTACATGCCGGTGGTCAGCACCGGGCTGTCCAGCACGAAGACTTGGGTCTGGGTCTCGTCCTGCGCCAGGATGTTGCCGAGGTTCTTGAACCGGGTGCGCAGGCTCATCGCCCCGGCTTCGCGCAGGGAATCGATCGGCGGGTTGGTGACCTGTGCGAAGGCCTGACGGAAATAGTGGGCGAAGGGCCGGGTCTGCTCCGACAGCACCGCCGGCGGGGCGTCGTCGCCCATGCTGGCGACCGCCTCCTTGCCCTCGCCGGCCATGGGGTCGAGCAGGGCCTCGATATCCTCCTGGGTCCAGCCGATGGCGGCCTGATGCCGGGTCAGGGCCTCGCCCGAAAGGCGGCGGGGCTCGGGCCCGGGGCCGATCTTCGGATCCAGCTGGATCATGTTCGACAGCCAGTCGCGGTACGGGTGTTTCGCCGCCAGCCGGTCGATGGTCTCGGCCTCGTCGTAGAGCTGCCCCGCCTCCAGATCGACCGAGATCATCCGCCCGCCGCCGATATGCAGCCGCCGCGCGATCCGCTCGTCCGGCACGCCCGTCATACCCGCCTCGGAGCCGCAGATCAGCAGGCCGTCGGTGGTCTCGGCGGCGCGCAGCGGCCGCAGGCCGTTGCGATCCTTGCCGGCCACGACCCAGCGGCCGTCGGTGGCGCAGACGGCGGCGGGGCCGTCCCACGGCTCCATCACCGCGTTGCAGTAGGCATAGAGCGCCCGGTGATCGTCGGAGATCAGCCCCTCGATCGGGGCTTCGGGCATCAGCAGCGCCTTGACCATGGGCGCCGGCCGGCCGGCGTGAACCAGCACCTCGAAGACATTGTCCAGCGCCGCCGAATCCGACGCGCCGGGCTGGATCACCGGCTTGACCGTGGCGTCGTCGGTGCCGAAGGCCTCGGCGGTCATGCGGATCTCGTGGCTGCGCATCCAGTTGGCGTTGCCGCGCAGGGTGTTGATCTCGCCGTTGTGGGCCAGCATCCGGAACGGCTGGGCGAGCCGCCACTCGGGGAAGGTGTTGGTCGAATAGCGCTGGTGGAACAGGGCGACATTGGCTTCGACCCGCGGGTCGTTGAGGTCCGGATAGAAGTCGGCCAGGGCCTCGGCCAGCATCATCCCCTTGTAGATCACCGACCGGGCCGACAGGGAGCAGATGTAGAAATGCTGCAGCCCCGCCGCCGTGGCCCGCGCCTCGATGCGCCGGCGCAGCAGATAGAGGGCGCGTTCCAGTTCCTCGCCCGTCAGGCCCTCGGGCACGCTGAGCATGATCTGCTCGATCTCGGGCCGGGTGGCGGCGGCGCGCTGCCCCAGAACCTCGACCCGGGTCGGCACCTGACGCCAGCCGTACAGCCAGAAGCCGGCGGCCAGCACCTCGCGTTCGACGATGGTGCGGGCCCGTTCCTGGGCTCCGAGGTCGGCGCGCGGCAGGAAGATCATGCCGACGGCGAGCGGCCCGGCGCCGGGCTCATGCCCCGCGTCACGAACCTGGGCCTCGAAGAAGGCGCGCGGCAGACCGATCAGCAGGCCCGCGCCGTCGCCCGACTTGCCGTCGGCGTCGACGGCGCCGCGGTGCCAGATGGCCTTCAGCGATTTCAGCGCCAGGTCGACCACCTCTCGCCGGGGTCGGCCGTCGATGGCGGCGATCAGGCCGACGCCGCAGGCGTCCCGCTCCGAGGCGGGGTCGTAGGCGTGGCCGTCGACCAGCGCCTGGCGGTCGGATTCATACTGGAGGGGATCGAAATTCATGCCGCCACCTGTTCGCGCGCGGTCAGCCAGGCGTCGATCTCGGCCGCCGCGTCCTGGCCGTCCCGCACGGCCCAGACGACGAGGGAGGCGCCGCGGACGATGTCGCCGGCCGCGAACACCCCCTCCAGCGTCGTCGCCTTGGTGTGGCCGGCCGTGCGGATGGTGCGCCAGTCGGTCAGGGCCAGGTCCGGCTCGGCGAACAGCCCCGGCATGTCCTCGGGCTCGAAGCCGAGCGCCTCGATGACCAGATCGGCGGGCAGGTCGAACTCGCCGCCGGGCACGGGCTCGACGCTCCAGCGGCCCTCCGCCGACCGCGCCGACAGGGCCATGCGCTGGGCCCTCACGCCGCTGGCGCGGCCGGCCTCGCCGAGCACGGCGCGCGGGGCGGCCAGCCATTCGAACACCACGCCTTCTTCCTCGGCGTTGGCGACTTCGCGGGCGCTGCCCGGCATGTTGTCGCGGTCGCGGCGGTAGAGGCAGGTCACGGAACTGGCGCCCTGTCGCACCGCGGTGCGGACGCAGTCCATGGCCGTGTCGCCGCCGCCGATGACGACGACGCGCTTGCCCTCGGCGTTCAGGGCGCCGCTGTCGTAGGCGGGCACGGCGTCGCCGAAGCTCTTGCGGTTGGAGGCGATCAGATAGTCCAGCGCCGCAACCACGCCGTCCGAGCCGCACCCGGGGGCGGTCAGCCGCCGCGCCTGGTAGACGCCGGTGGCGATCAGCACGGCGTCATGCGCGGCCCGGACTTCGGCGAAGGGCAGATCGTCGCCGACATCGACGCCGAGGCGGAAGGTCACGCCGCCGTCGACGAGGCGGTCAAGCCGGCGCTGGACCACCGGCTTCTCCAGCTTGAAGCCGGGGATGCCATAGGTCAGCAGGCCGCCGGCGCGGTCGTGCCGGTCGTAGATCGTCACGGCATAGCCGGCGCTGCGCAGCCGGTCGGCGGCCGCAAGGCCCGCCGGCCCGGCGCCGACGATCCCCACCGAGCGACCCCGCTCGGTCAGCGGGGCGACCGGCGCGACCCATCCGTTCTCGAACGCCATGTCGCCGAGAAAGCGTTCGACCGAGCCGATCGTGACCGTCTCCCAGCCCGACTGTTCGAGGGTGCAGGCGCCCTCGCACAGCCGGTCCTGCGGACAGATGCGGCCGCAGATCTCGGGCAGGGTCGAGGTCGCCTCGGACTGGCGCCACGCCTCCTCGAACCGGCCCTCGGCGGCCAGTCGCAGCCAGTCGGGAATGTTGTTCTCCAGCGGGCAGCCGCTCTGGCAGAACGGCACGCCGCACTGGGCGCAGCGGCTGGACTGGACCGCGCCGGCCGGCGGGGTGAAGCGGGCGAGGATTTCGTCGAAATCGCGCACGCGTTCGCCCGCCGGGGTTTTCGCGGGCCCGACCCTGGGAGTCACAACGAATGTCTGGTTGGCGGACGCCACGGCTACTCCTTCGCACCTGCACACAGGTCTAGGAGGCCAAGGCCATTTGCGCAACTTCCGTGCGGCTTATGCGGGAAGGGCGGTGCACGGAACGAAAATGGACCGGCAAAGACCTTGAATGCGCAAGGTCTTGCCGGTCCGATTGGGCAGCGCAGCGCTAGAAGAAGAACTTCAGCGCCCCGACGAACCGGTCCTCGGACAGGGGGCCGTCGACGTCCGTGTCGTGGTACCGCACGTCGATGGCGACATTTTCGGTCAGGGCGTAGGCCACGCCGGCGTTCCAGGTCGTGTAGTCGTCGTTCACGTCGAGCGCCTGGTAACCGACCGCCCCCGACACGGTCCATTTGTCGGCCGGGGTGAAGGCCAGATTGCCTTCGACATAGGTCGCCTCCTCGTCCAGACCGAAAAAGTCGGGCGAGTAGAAGACCACGGCGCCCGCGGTCACCGGGCCGATGGCCCGCGAGGCCGCGGCCTTGAACTCAACGTAGTCATAGTCGGCGCCGTCGGGGGCTTCGACATACAGATAGGCGACGACCCCCACGTCGACGGCGAAGCCGCCCGTTTCCGTGCGGAAGCCGCCGTACAGGTCCACCTCGGCCTCGGTGTCGTCGCCGAAATCGACATTGGAGGCCCAGGCGCCGGCGTAGAACGACCCCGCCGTCAGATCCACCCCGCCCTGGATGGCGGCTTCTTCGTCGGTCTGGCTGAAACCGCGGAACACATAGTCGCTGAACAGGCCGACGTTCCAGGCGATCTGGGGCCCGTCCTGGGCGGAGGCGCTGGACGCGGCCAGCAGGGCGGCCGCCGTTGCGGCGCAGGCGAGAGCGGTTCTCATCATTGTATCCCCTTGTTTTTCAATGGCAGTCGAGACGCAATCACGCTTACTGACAGCGGCGCGGAGGGGAGGCTCCGCGCCGCTCTTGTGCCGATCCGGCCCTCAGGCG
This sequence comes from Brevundimonas sp., assembly GCF_046295595.1. Taxonomy (GTDB): domain Bacteria; phylum Pseudomonadota; class Alphaproteobacteria; order Caulobacterales; family Caulobacteraceae; genus Brevundimonas. Next base: position 34,683 of record NZ_JBKBMX010000018.1, read on the forward strand.
GGCTCCAGCACCTCGCCGTGAAGATGGCCGTCGAGGCCCTCCGATTCCTGCTCCGCGCTGACGCGCAGGCCGGTGGTGAATTTGCACACGATCAGGATGACGAAGGTGGCCAGGGCGCTCCAGCCGATGGTCACGCCCAGGCCCCAGGCCTGTTTGACGAGGGTGGCGCCCTCCCCCACGCTGTTGACGGCGGCCGAGGCGAACACCCCGGTCAGCAGGGCGCCGAGGATGCCGCCGGCTCCATGGATGCCGAAGGCGTCGAGGCTGTCGTCGTAACGCAGCAGCTTCTTGATCCAGACCGAGGCCGCATAGCAGACCGGGCCGGAGGCGAGGCCGATGATCGCCGCCCCCTTGGGATCGACCAGACCGGCCGCCGGGGTGATGGCGACGAGGCCGGCGATCAGGCCGGACAGCGCGCCGATCAGGGAGGGCTTCCGCTTCTCCATGACCTCGACGATCTTCCAGGTCAGCGACCCGGCCATGGCGGCGAGCAGGGTGTTCAGCAGGGCCACGGAGGCGATCGAGTCCGGCGTCCAGGCCGAGCCGGCGTTGAAGCCGATCCAGCCGACCAGCAGCAGACAGGCGCCGATCATGGTCAGCACCGGATTGTGCGCGACGATGGGCGTCTGGCCGTAGCCCTTCCGGGCCCCGAGGAAGACGGCGCAGACGAGGCCGGCCACGCCGGCGTTGACGTGCACCACCGCTCCGCCCGCGAAGTCGAGCACGCCCGCCGCTCCGAGGAAGCCGCCGCCCCAGACCCAGTGGCAGATCGGGGCATAGACGAGCAGGGTCCAGAGGCCGGTGAACAGCAGCAGGCCCGAGTATTTGATCCGCTCAGCGAAGGCGCCGGCGATCAGGGCCGGGGTGATGATGGCGAAGGTCAGCTGATAGGCGATCCACAGATATTCCGGCAGGCCGGGCGTCAGGCTGTGGGCCGTGGTTGGCGTCACCCCGTTCAGGAACAGGGCCTCGAGACTGCCGATGTAGGCGTTGACGGTCTCGCCGGAGTAGCCGGCCATCGGCTGGCCGACGCCAAAGGACAGGGAGTAGCCGGCGATGAACCAGGCCAGGGTGACGACCGCCGCCACGCCGAGTGACTGGGTTATGGTGGCGATGACGTTCTTGCGTCGGACCATGCCGCCGTAGAACAGGGCCAGGCCCGGGAGGGTCATGAGCAGGACCAGCGCCGTCGAGGTCAGGATCCAGCTCGAGGCCGCGCCATCAAGCGCGAGGGTCGTCTGGTGCGCCAGACCCACGAAGGCCGGCGCCTCGGGCGCCACGGCCGCGGAAGCGGTCGTCGCCAGTCCGATCGAAGCGAGGATGAGAGTCCCCGCAATTCCAATACAAAGTCGCATGGTTCTGATCCCCCTGAACAGCATTACGCATTTGCGAAATGTTTACCGCATTTGCGAAATAGGCAAGTGGGCGGACAGTGTTTGGTGGAAGATTCTTCCAGACTGGGCAAGGAAGGGTCGCAGATGCGCAACAATCATGTGACAAAGGGCATATTATCCGCCAAACGTGTCTGATTGTGGCGCCCTGCCGTTCGCGCCTGCAGCATCCATGTCGTCCGCCACCGCTGCGCGCGTGGGGGCGGGCCGCCCCTATCTAGGAGCCGGCGTCGGACGCCTTCCAGGCCGCGACAAAGGCCGCCGCGCGGTCGCCGGTCTCACGGGCGGATCGGCCCGCGCGATAGATGGCGGAGCCGATGCCGAAGCCCGAAGCGCCCGCCGAGCGCCAGGCCGCGACGCTGTCCGGCTCGACCCCGCCGACGGCATAGACCCGCTGGTCCGCGGGAAGCACGGCGCGCACCGCCTTGAGACCGGCTGCGCCGGCGACCTCGGCGGGAAACAGCTTCAGCACCTGGGCCCCGGCGCCGATCGCGGAGAAGGCCTCCGACGGGGTGAAGAAGCCGGGCATGGACAGCAGGCCGGCCGCCCGGGTGGCCTGGATCACCGCCGGGTCGGTGTTGGGCGCGATGACGATCTGGCCGCCCGCCGCGGCGACCTCATGCACCGCCGCCGGCGTTAGCACCGTGCCGGCGCCGACGACGGCGCGGTCGCCCAGCGCAGTACGCAGGCGGCGGATGCTCTCCAGCGGCTGCGGCGAGTTCAGCGGCACCTCGAGACAGGTCAGGCCGGCCGCCAGGAGCGCCTCCCCGACCTCGACCGCCTCGTCCGGCTTGAGGCCGCGCAGGATGGCGACCAGGGGCAGGGCGTCCAGCCTCGCGATGATGTCCGCCGTCATTGACCCGCCTCCCATATGCGCCACAGACCGGCCGCCGTGGCCTGCTCGACATCGGCGACGCGCACGTCGCGCCCGCCGGCCATCTCCAGCGCTTCCCTGTATCGCGCCGACAGGGCCGCGTCTCCGATCAGGGTCAGGGGGCCGGAGAGCCGGTCCGGGTCCTGCCCGGCGATCTCGGCGCCGATCAGCAGGCCGGACAGATAGTCGGCCGCCCCCGTCGGTCCCAGCCGGCCGGCGAGACCCTCGACCCGCACCGAGAACAGGGCGGCGCCCAGATTGCGGTCCTCCAGACCGCGCCCGACCCCCCGGCGGAAGGCGTCCGTGTCGCCCCCCGGATCCCCCATGCCGACGCCCAGCATGGTCGCCTTGCGCAGGGCCGAGAACAATTCGCCGGTCATGCAGGTCTGGACCGCGACGATGCGGCCGGCGTCGAGGGCGATCCATTTGCTGTGGGTGCCGGGGGCCACGACCAGACCGTCCACGGCGAGACCGAGCGCCTGGGTCTCCTCGCCCCGCATGACGTCGGTCAGGACGCCGCCGGGGTTGAAGGCGACGCCGGGTACGATGGCCAGGGGACGCGCCGGATCGGGGCGAACCAGCCCGGCGGCGATGTCGGCGACCCCCGCGGGACACGGACAATAGGGAACCTCGACCCAGCCCTGCCGCGCGCCCGCCATGCCGCAGACCAGCACCGGCGCCCCATCGGCCAGCCAGTCCCCGGCGACCGCCTCCAGCACGCCGGGGAAATCGCCGGACGCGAGTCCCGCCGCACCACGCGGATCGGCGCGGCGCTCCACCACCGCGCCGCCGGCGGCGATCCGCAGGACCCGCAGATTGCTGGAGCCCCAGTCTACGCCGATCAGAGCCGTCGCGGCGGTCACCACCAGATGGCGTAGACGGCGATGAGGAACAGAATCACCCCCACCCCGGCGAGATTGAAGCCCAGCGAGGTCTTGTAGCTGACGCCGTCCAGCCGGATCTGCATCGTGCCTTCCTTGGGCGGGGACAGCAGCGAGACGATGATCGCCGCCGCCAGGGCCACGAGGAAGACCACGCCGACGCGGTTCATGAACGGCAGGGTGAAGATCCCCTCGCGATCCAGCCACCACATGACGCCGGACAGGGCGACGCCGCCGATGGCCGCGGTCAGGGCGCCGGCTTCCGAGGCGCGCTTCCAGAACAGGCCAAGGATGAAGATCACCACGATCGACGGCGTGAAGAAGCCGGTGAAATCCTGGATGAACTGGAAGGCCTGCGAGAAGCCACCGAGAAGCGGACGCGCCACCAGGATGCCGATGACCATGGCGGTCACGGCGGCGATGCGCCCGACCATGACCTGATGCCGCTCCGACGCGGTCTTGTTGACCTTCATATAGAGGTCGAGGGTGAAGATGGTCGCGATCGAGTTCACCTTGGACGCCAGCGAGGCGATGATGGCGGCGATCAGGGCCGCGAACACCAGCCCCTTAAGACCGGCGGGCAGCAGGTTCATCATCGTCGGATAGGCCTGGTCCGGCGCGATCAGCGTCGGCGCCAGCACCAGCGCCGCCATGCCCGGCAGCACCACGATCACCGGCATCAGCAGCTTCAGATAGGCGGCGAAGGCGATGCCCTTCTGGGCCTCGGCGATGGACTTGGCGGCCAGCGCCCGCTGGATGATGTACTGGTTGAAGCCCCAGTAGCTGATGTTCATGATCCACAATCCGCCCAGCAGGACGGCGATGCCCGGCAGTTCCTTGAAGTTCGGATTGTCGGGCGACAGGATCATGTCGAACTTGTCGGGGAATTCGGTCAGCAGGGTCTGGAAGCCGGCGACCGGACCGCCGGCCCCGCCGATCTGGTCCAGCGCCACAAAGCCGATGATCAGGCCGCCGGCGACCAGCAGGGTGACCTGCACAATGTCGGTCAGGGCCACGGCCTTGAGGCCGCCCCACAGCTGGTACAGCAGGGCGAAGGCGCCGATGGCGACGATGGCGTACATCTGGTCCAGACCGGTAACGGTCGAGACGGCGATGGACCCCAGCCACAGGATCGAGGTCACATTGACGAAGACGTAGAGCAGCAGCCAGAACACGGCCATGACGTTGCGGATGGTCGGACCGTACCGCTGCTGCAGGAACTGCGGCATGGTCATGATGTCGTTGCGCAGGAAGATCGGCAGGAAATACTTGCCGACGATCAGCAGCGTCAGCGCCGCCATCCATTCGTAGGAGGCGATGCCGAGGCCGATGACATAGCCCGAGCCGCTCATGCCGATGATCTGCTCGGCCGAGATATTGGCCGCGATCAGCGACGCCCCGATGGCCCACCAGGGCAGGTTCTTCGAGGCGAGGAAATAGTCGGTCGAGGTCTTGGTCACCCCGGCCTTGTCGCGCGAGACCCACTGCGCCAGACCGAAGATCGCCACGGCGTAGATCGCCAGAATGACAAGGTCGATGGTCGAAAGCGTCATGAGTGCCTCCCCGGGGCCGGCCCGTTCGGGCTCTGCGCAACGCTAGGTGAGGCGACGACGGCGGGCAAGCCCGTTTTCATATCTGACGTGATGCTTCATAGGTGACCGCTCTTCCGGCGATTTGCCAAAGCCGCCCCGCTCGCTAGTTTCCGCCGCCCACAAGGAACCCCGGCGCCCATGACGCTTCAGGACGAGACGGACGACCGCAAATACCGCGCGCCGGCGCTGGAGAAGGGGCTCGACGTCCTCGAACTGCTGTCGTCGCACGGCGAGCCGATGACGCCGTCGCAGATGTCGGCCGTCCTCGGCCGCTCGGTCAGCGAGCTGTTCCGCATGATCCAAGTGCTGGAGTTCCGGGGCTATATCGAGCAGTCGCCCCAGGGATATCGACTCACGAACCGGCTGTTCACCCTCGGCATGGCCCAGGCGCCGGTGCGGTCGCTGGTCGAGACCGCCCTGCCGGTGATGCGCGAACTGGCCGAGGCGACGGTGCAGTCCTGCCATCTGGTGGTGCTGTCCGGCGAGCAGATCGTGGTCATCGCCCGCATCGAGGGCCCGGGCGATCTCGGCTTCTCGGTCCGCGTCGGCTACCGCCGCAACATCATCGACGCGACCTCCGGCCTGATGTTCTACGGCTGCGCTCCGGCCGCCGAAAAGGCCGAGCTGCGCGATCGGCTGGTCGCCCGCTTCGGCGCGGCGCGCACCAACCGCTTCATCAAGGCGGCCGAGGAGGCGGGCGCGCTGGGCCACGTCGAGCGCCCCAGCGACTTCGTGAAGGGGGTCACCGATCTGGTCGCCCCGATCATCGGCGCTGACGGCGTGATCGCCACCCTGATCACCCCCTATATCGAACGCACCCCGCCGACGTCGGACATCGACGTCGTCGTCAGCCATCTGCGTCGCGCCGCCGCGTCCCTCTCGTCAGAGATGAGCGCCGTTTCCCAGGCCTGACGCCCCGTCACGCTGAAAATTCAGGCCCGCGCGCACGCTCGCGTTGACTTCATCCAGCCGCGCGAGCATTTTCGCCGACGAATATCGCTTTCATGAATGAAAGGTCGTCCTTCGGGTCGACGCGGGCGCGAGGACCCGCCGGACAACCGTTGGGGAGCGTATGGCCGCCATCTATTCCGACCTCGCAGGGGCTGTCGTCATCGTCACCGGGGGCGCCGGCGGCATTGGCGAGGCGATCACCCGCGCCTTCATCGCCCAGGGCGCACGCGTCGGCGTTCTCGACATCGACGCCGCCCGCGGCGCGAAGCTGGAGACGGAGTTCGGCGACAGCCTGCTGTTCGTCCCCTGCGACCTGACCGACATCCCCGCCCTCAAGGCGGCGGTGCAGACGGTCCGCGACCGTTTCGGTCCGATCGGGGTGCTGATCAACAACGCCGCCCATGACGAGCGCCACGCCACCCTGGAGGTCACCGAGGCCTATTGGGACGGCCGCATCGCGGTGAATCTGAAACACCAGTTCTTCGCCGCCCAGGCCGTCCTCCCTGACATGCAGGCCGCGGGCAAGGGCGCCATCGTCAATCTGGGCTCGACGTCCTGGGTCATCGGCCAGGGCGGCATGGCGGCCTATACGGCGTCCAAGTCGGCGGTGCTGGGCCTGACCCGCTCGCTGGCCCGCGACTTCGGCGAGTTCGGTATCCGGGTCAACGCGGTCGCCCCGGGCTGGATCATGACCGAACGCCAGCTCGAACTGTGGGTCACGCCCGAGAGCGAGAAGGAGATCTACGAGCGGCAGTGCCTCAAGCGCCGGCTGGTCCCCGACGACATCGCCCGGGTCATCGTCTTCATGGCTTCCGACGAGGCCGGGGCCATCACCAATCAGCACTATATCGTCGACGGCGGCTGGAACTGACGCGCATGACAGACCGCCCGAAGAAGCCGCTCCGTTCGCGCGCCTGGTTCAACAACCCCGACAACCCGGACATGACCGCCCTCTATCTGGAGCGGTATCTGAACTATGGCCTGACGCGGAAGGAGCTGCAGTCGGACCGGCCGATCATCGGCATCGCCCAGACCGGCTCGGACCTCAGCCCCTGCAACCGCCACCATCTGGTGCTGGCCGAACGGCTCCGCGAGGGCATCCGCGAGGCCGGCGGCATCGCCATGGAATTCCCGGTCCATCCGATCCAAGAGACCGGCAAGCGCCCCACCGCCGGACTGGACCGCAACCTCGCCTACCTCGGCCTCGTCGAGAGCCTGTACGGCTATCCGCTGGACGGCGTCGTGCTGACGATCGGCTGCGACAAGACCACCCCGGCCTGTCTGATGGCGGCGGCGACGGTCGACATTCCGGCCATCGCCCTGTCGGTCGGGCCGATGCTGAACGGCTGGCACAAGGGCGAACGCACCGGCTCGGGCACCATCATCTGGAAGGCGCGGCAGATGATGGCCGCCGGCGAGATCGACTACGACGGCTTCATCGAGCTGGTCGCATCGTCGGCGCCCTCGGTCGGCTATTGCAACACCATGGGCACGGCGACGACGATGAACTCGCTGGCCGAGGCCCTGGGCATGTCCCTGCCCGGCTCGGCCGCCATCCCGGCCCCCTACCGCGAGCGCGCCCAGGTCGCCTATGAGACCGGCCTGCGCATCGTCGACATGGTGCGCGAGGACCTCAAGCCGTCGGACATCCTGACGCGCGAGGCCTTCCACAACGCCATCGTCGTCAACTCGGCCATCGGCGGCTCGACCAACGCGCCGATCCACCTGACCGCCCTGGCCCGCCACGCCCATGTCGACGTGCCGCTGAAGGACTGGCAGACGCACGGCCTGCATGTGCCGCTGCTGGTCAACCTGCAGCCCGCCGGCGAGTATCTGGGCGAGGACTATTTCCATGCCGGCGGCGTGCCGGCCGTGGTCAATGAACTGATGAAACAGGGCCTGATCCACGAGAACGCCCTGACCGTCACCGGCCGCACCATCGGCGACAACTGCCGCGGCAGCGAGGTCATCCTGCCCGATGTCATCAAGCCGTTCGACGCGCCGATGAAGACAGACGCCGGTTTCGTCGTATTCAGCGGCAATCTGTTCGACGCCGCGGTCATGAAGCTGAGCGTGATCAGCCCCGAGTTCCGCGAGCGCTACCTGTCCAACCCCGACGACCTCAACGCCTTCGAAGGCCCCGCCGTCGTGTTCGACGGGCCCGAGGACTATCACCGTCGCATCGACGACGAGAGCCTGGCGATCACCGAACAGACCCTGCTGTTCATGCGCGGGGCCGGGCCGATCGGCTATCCCGGCGCGGCGGAGGTCGTGAACATGCGGCCGCCCGACTATCTGATCAAACGCGGCGTCCACGCCCTCGCCTGCATCGGCGACGGGCGGCAGTCCGGCACCTCGGGCTCGGCCTCGATCCTGAACGCCTCGCCAGAGGCGGCGGCGGGCGGCAATATCGCCCTGCTGAAGACCGGCGACCGGGTGCGGATCGACCTCAACACCGGCCGGGCCGACATCCTGATCTCCGACGCCGAACTGGCCGAGCGGCGCGCCGCGCTGGAGGCGGCCGGCGGCTACGCCTATCCCGCCTCGCAGACGCCGTGGCAGGAGATCCAGCGCGGCATGGTCAGCCAGCTGGACACCGGCGCGGTGCTGGAGCCGGCGGTCAAATACCACCGCATCATCGACCGGTTCGGCGAGGCGCGGGACAACCACTAGCCTCTCTCAGGCGTCGGCGACGGCGATCTCCATCCACATCGACAGGGCGCGGCCGGGCTCCAGCACGACCAGGCCGCTGGCCTCGCCCTCCGGCGCATGAACGGCGTCGGGCCGGTGGGTGACGGGCTCGACGCAGCAATAGCCCAGCCCCGGCGCATAGATATGGGCCCATCCGGCGTTGGGCGATCCGGTGACCGTTATCGTCCGGTCGGGCTCGATCAGCCGCGCCGTCCCGCCCCAGCCGATGTAGCAACTATCCACGAAGGGCGCGTCCGCGACGCGCGGACCGGCGGACCAGTCGAAGACGTGCGCCGGAGAAACCGGCGCGGTCGGGATCAGACCGGCATCGACCGAGCAGACGGCCTCGGCCCTCAGTTGCAGACGGGTCTGATCGCCCACCGGAAAATAGGGATGCAGCCCCAGCCCGGCCGGGGCCGGCGTGCCGGCGACGTTCAGAACCGACAGGTCGATGCGCAGTCCCGAGGCGCTCAGGGTGAAGGTCTGCACCGCCTCATACGGCCACGGCCAGCCGTCGGCGTCATGGCGATAGACGAAGCTGGCCGAGGTCGCCGACCGCTCCAGCAACGCCCACGAGGCCAGCCAGCCGTCGCCGTGCAGGGCGTGAGGAGCGAACCGGTCGTGCACCGGCAGGGCGACGGCCTGTCCGCCAAAGCTGAACCGGCCTCCGGCGATGCGGTTGGCATAGGGGACCAGCGGGAAGAAGGCGGTCTGCAGAATGTCCATCGCCCCCTCGGGCGTCGGCCGCAGAACATCGCGCCCGCCGCAGGTCAGGCTGGCGATCGAACAGCCCAGCTCCGGCCGGACGGCCAGTCGCCAGCCGCCCTGCTCGAGCACGATCACGAGCGGATCAGGGCCTGCGGCAGACCGGGGGTTTCGACCCGGACACGGTACAGCCCGCCGAGGGTCGGCTGCTCCGCCCGTTTGTCGGCATTGCCCAGCCAGGCGGTGGTGCAATACAGGTCGCGCCGGTCGGCGCCGCCGAAGGCCGCCTTGGTCACCGTCTGCACCGGCAGGCGGATGGTGCCGATCCGCTGGCCCGAGGGCGAGAAGCGGGCCACGCCCCAGCCGTTGAACAGCCCGACCTGCAGCACCCCGTCCACGTCCACGCTCGGGCCGTCGGCGAAACCGTCCTCGGTGATGGCGAACAGCCGCTTGTTGGTCAGGAAGCCGTCGGCGTGATCGAAGGCGTAGATGCGTCGCTCGGTGGTGTCGTGGTGGTACATGATCCGCCCGTCGGGGCTCAGCGCCGGACCGTTGGTGACGCGATAGCCGTCGTCGTGACGGGTCAGTTCGCCGCCCCGCCAGCGGTAGAGGGCGCCAGATATAGTCTCCTCGCTGTCGTCCATCGAGCCGAACCACAGGGTTCCGTCGGGAGCCACGAAGCCGTCGTTCAGCCGGTTCTGCGGCCTGTCCGCCTCGACCCGCTGGATCAGGGTGAAGGCGCCGCTTTCGGGGTCGAACCGGTGCAGGCCGCCGCGCACGCCGCAGACCAGCGAGCCGTCCTCGGCCGGCAGGGCGAAACCGGTCTGGTCCGGCGTGTCCCACGAGGTCCTGCCGTCGCTGGCCGGCTCATAGCGGTGCAGCTTGCGGCCCTTGATGTCGACGAACCACAGACAGGCGCGGGCCGCGTCCCAGACCGGGCCCTCGCCCAGCTCGGCCTTCACGTCCCAGATGAGGTCCACGGTTCCGTTCATCGATCAGCTCGCCGAATAGGAGGTCTTGGTCTGGGTGAAGAATTCGACCGCCGCGAAGCCCTGTTCGCGGGCGCCGTAGCTGGAGGATTTCGAACCCCCGAACGGCACGTGGTAGTCGACCCCCGCCGTCGGGAGGTTGACCATCGTCATGCCCGCTTTCGCCCGCCGCTGGAAGTCCCGGGCGTGCTTCAGCGAGCTGGTGACGATGCCCGCCGACAGGCCGAACTCGACGCCATTGGCGATGGCCAGGGCCTCCTCATAGTCCTTGACGCGGATGGTCGAGGCGACCGGGCCGAAGACCTCTTCGTTGTTGATCCGGCCATCCGGATCGGTGTCGACGATCAGCGTCGGCTGCACATACCAGCCGGGCGTCTCGAGCTGCATCCGGTCGCCGCCGGCGACGATGCGGCCGCCCTCGCCGCGCGCGATCTCGATATAGCGGTAGGAGGTCTCGCGCTGGTCCTCGCTGACCGCCGGGCCGATCTGGGTGTTCGGGTCCAGCGCCGGTCCGACGCGCAGGGCGGAGACCTTCTCGGCGAGGGCGGCGACGAAGCGGTCATGGATGCCGTCCTGGACGATCAGCCGGCTGGAGGCGGTGCACCGCTGGCCCGTGGCGTAGAAGGAGCCGTCGAGGGCGATCATCACGGCGCGGTCCAGATCGGCGTCGTCCAGCACGATCAGCGGGTTCTTGCCGCCCATTTCCAGTTGCACCCGGGCCTGACGCCTGACCGCGCCCGCGGCCACCCCGGCGCCGACGCCCTGCGAGCCGGTGAAGGAGACGCCGTCCACGTCCTTGTGGTCGACGATGGCCTGGCCGACGCCGCCGCGGCCGATGACCAGATTCAGCACCCCCTTGGGCAGGCCGGCCTCATGCAGGATTGCGACCATGGCCTCGGCCGTCGCCGGGGTCGGGCCGGCCGGCTTCATCACCACCGTATTGCCGAAGGCCAGGGCCGGGGCCGCCTTCCACGCCGGGATCGCCACCGGGAAATTCCACGGCGTGATCAGGCCATACACCCCGACCGCCTGGCGATAGGTCTGGATCTCCACCCCCGGCCGCACCGAGGCGAGGTTCTGGCCATGGACGCGCAGTGCCTCGCCGGCGAAATATTTCAGGATGCGGCCGGCGCGAACGGTCTCGCCGATGCCCTCGGGCAGAGTCTTGCCCTCCTCCCGCGACAGCAGGCGACCCAGCGGTTCGCGCCGTTCCATGATCAGGGTCCCCGCCCTGTCGAGGATATCCGAGCGCACCTCGGGCGAGGCCTCGGACCAGGCCGGGAAGGCCGCCTTCGCCGCCGCCACCGCCGCATTGACCTCCTCCACGCCGGCGTCGGGGCTGCGCGCCACCACATCGCGCGTATCGGACGGGTTCAGGCTCTCCGAGGGCCGGTCGCTGGCGACCTTCTCGCCATCGATCCAGTGGGACAGTTCGATCGTCTCGGTCATGGCCGGTCCTCGACAGGGGCGCAGGCCGCGGAAGAGAGCGGCCCGGCACGCTAGATAGAGGCTGAGACGCCCGAGGTCAGCCCGTCATGTCGGTCCGGCCGCGCCCACGGATCGACCCGCGCCTTCCGGCCGGACTTGCCGTCGCGACCGATCCTCCTCTAGTCCTTGCGGGAGGACGCGACAGCCGGCGGGCGGCGCAAGACGTCCGTCTGTTCGGGGATGAAACCATGAAGCGTGAACTGCTGGCCACGGCCGCCCTGCTGGCGCTTGCCACCCCCGCCTGGGCCCAGACGCCGGAGCCGGCGCCCGTCGCCGTCGCGGCCTCCGCCGAAGCCCCCGGGCCGGAGGCCGACGAGGCGGAAGAACCGAAATGGGATGTCCAGGCTCCGCCCGGACCGTCGCGCGACATACCGATCGATGTGACCCGCGGCACCTGGATGTCGGTCGACGTCAGCCCGGACGGTCGCACCCTCGCCTTCGACATGCTGGGCGACATCTATGTCATGCCCGTCTCCGGCGGCGAGGCGCGCGCCATCGCCAGCGGCGTGGCCTGGGACATGCAGCCGAAATGGTCGCCCGACGGCCGCCACATCGCCTTCACCTCGGACCGCGCCAGCGGCGACAACATCTGGATCATGGAGGCCGATGGCTCCAATCCGGTGCAGGTGTCGAAGGAGACCTTCCGCCTCTTGAACCAGCCGGAATGGACGCCCGACGGCCAGTTCATCGTCGCCCGCAAACACTTCACCTCGGCCCGCTCGCTGGGGGCCGGCGAGCTGTGGATGTACCACCGATCGGGCGGCGGCGGCGTGCAGATGACCGAGCGCCGCACGCAGCAGAAGGACACCGGCGAACCGGCCTTCTCGCCCGACGGCCGCTATCTGTATTTCAGCGATGACGCCACGCCGGGCGCCACCTTCGAATACTCCAAGGACGTCAACGGCCAGATCTACATCATCCGCCGGCTGGATCGCGAGACCGGCGAGATCGACCCCTATATCACCGGCCCGGGCGGTTCGATCCGACCGACGCCCTCGCCCGACGGCAGGTCGATCGCCTTCATCCGCCGCGTCCGCTACCAGTCCGTGCTGTATGTGATGGACATCGAGTCCGGACGCGAGACGCCGGTCTTCTCGGGCCTCGACCGCGACCTGCAGGAGACCTGGGCCGTCCACGGCGTCTATCCGGCGATCAGCTGGACGCCCGACAACCGCTCCATCGTCTTCTGGGCCGACGGCCGCATCCAGAAGGTCGACGTGGCCTCGCAGGCCGTGACCGACATCCCCTTCCACGTCGCCGACACCCGTCGGGTGCAGGACGCCGTCCGCTTCCCCGTCGAGGTCGCGCCCGATCGATTCGATGTGAAGATGGTCCGCTGGGCCCGGCCATCGCCGGACGGGTCGAAGGTCGTGTTCGAGGCGCTCGGCCAACTGTGGATCCGTGACCTGCCGAGCGGAACCGCCCGCCGCCTGACCCGCCAAGGCGACCATTTCGAACTCTATCCCAACTGGTCGCGCGACGGCCGCTCGATCGTCTACACGACCTGGGACGACGAGGACCTGGGCTCGATCCGGGTGGTCCCGGCCTCGGGCGGCGCCGGCCGCGTGGTGACCGAAAAGCCCGGCCACTATCTGGAGCCCGTCTTCTCGCCGGACGGCGGGACCATCGTCTATCGCACCGCCAGCGACGGTTTCCTGACCACCGCCCTGTGGAGTCGCGACCCGGGAATCTACCGCATCCCCGCCGGCGGCGGAGAGCCGGTGTTCATCACCGACGAGGGCTCGGCGCCCCAGTTCGGGCCCGACGGCCAGCGCATCTTCCTGTCCGGCCGCGACGGCGACAAACGCACCCTGACCTCGGTCGACCTGAACGGCGAGGACGAGCGCACCCATCTGACCTCCGAATGGGCCAGCGAATTCGCCGTCTCGCCGGACGGGAACTGGATCGGCTGGACCGAGCGGTTCAACGCTTACGTCGCGCCGTTCGTGGCCGCCGGGCGGCCGATCACCGTCGCTGCCGACGGCAAATCCCTGCCCCAGGCCCGGGTCACCCGCGACTCCGGCGAGTGGCTCAGCTGGTCCGGCGATTCCCGCCGCCTGCACTGGTCGCAGGGCCCGGAGTTGTTCACCCGCGACCTGAACCAGTCCTTCGCCTTCGTCGACGGCGCGCCCGAAGAGCTGCCCAAGCCCGACGAACACGGGATCAATCTCGGCTTCAGCGTCGAGGCCGATCGTCCGCAGGGCCGCATGGCCCTGGTCGGGGCGCGGCTCATCACCATGAACGGCGCCGAGGTGATCGAGAACGGGACCATCGTCGTCGACGGCAATCGCATCGAGGCGATCGGCTCGACCGCCAGCATGACCCTTCCGGCGGGCATCCCGACCCTCGACATGACCGGCAAGACCATCATGCCCGGTCTCGTCGACACCCACTGGCACGGGGCCATGGGCTCGGACGAGATCATCCCGCAGCAGAGCTGGGTCAACTACGCCTCGCTGGCCTTCGGGGTGACGACGATCCACAACCCGTCGGCCGACACCAGCGAGATCTTCGCCCACAGCGAACTGGCCCGGACCGGCCGCGTCGTGGCCCCGCGCATCTTCTCGACCGGCACCATCCTGTACGGGGCCGCCACGCCGTTCACGGCCCAGGTCGAGGACCTCGACGACGCCCTGTCGACCCTGCGTAGGATGCAGGCCGCCGGGGCCTGGAGCGTCAAGAGCTACAACCAGCCGCGCCGCGACCAGCGCCAGCAGGTCATCGAGGCGGCGCGCCAGCTGAACATGATGGTCGTCCCCGAGGGCGGGTCGCTGTTCCAGCACAATATGTCGATGATCGTCGACGGCCACACCACCATCGAACACGCCATCCCGCTGGCCCGGCTGTACGACGACGTCCACCAGCTATGGCGCCAGACCGGCGTCGCCTACAACCCGACCCTGTCGGTGGCCTATGGCGGCAGCTATGGCGAGAACTACTGGTATCAGGAGAGCGAGGTCTGGAACGACCCGATCCTGACCCAGTACGTCCCCCGCCGCATCCTCGACGCCCGCGCCCGCCGGCCCGTGACCCTGCCGGACAATGAGTGGAACCACATCTCGGTGGCTCGCGAGGCGACGCGTCTGGCGAACGAGGGCGTCACCGTCCAGATCGGCGCCCATGGCCAGCGCGAGGGTCTGGCGGCGCACTGGGAGGTGTGGAGCCTGGCCCAGGGCGGGATGTCGCCGCTGGAGGCGATCCGCGCCGGCACCCTGAACGGCGCGAAGGCGCTGGGCATGGATGGCGACATCGGCTCGCTGGAAGTCGGCAAGCTGGCCGACATGGTGGTGCTGGACGCCAACCCGCTGGAGAACATCCGCAACACCAGCTCGGTCGCCTACACCGTGCTCAACGGCCGGGTTTACGATTCCGGCATGAACGAGATCGCGCCGCGCCAGCGACCGCGGGCGCCGTTCTGGTTCGCGGGAGCCGGTGGCGAAGGCTGGGCGGCCCAGACCTCCGACAGCGACTCGCACGGCCACGGCGACCACTGAGCACCCGGGGCTGACCGTCAGGAACGGTCAGCCCCCGTCCCTCTTCCTTCAGCCTAAAAGCAGCCCTGCGGCGGCGTTGTCATCCGGCATCGGCGCCGTAACGTGGGGCGACGGCGGAGTGCAGGCGTAGACATGACGACCCAGGACGACGATCCTTTCGCCCGCCTCGGCCCGGTGTTCGCCGGCCGGCGAGCCCTGCTGCTCGAGGATGACCCGGCCCTCGCCGACCATGTAGCGGAAAGGCTGACCGCCGCGGGCTTCGAAACCGTCGACCGGTTCGAAGCCGGCGAGGCCGCGCTCGAAGCCACCGGCCACACACCCTACGACATCCTGATCCTCGACCGGCTCACGGCCGGCATGGACGGGCTGGAGATGCTGAAGCGGCTGCGCGCCGGACGAGGGACATCCTCGGACGCGCCGGCCCTGATGCTGACCGCCCTCGGCGGCGAGCGGCAGAAGGTCGAGGGCCTGCTGGGCGGCGCCGACGACTATCTGGCCAAGCCGGTCGGCGACGAGGAGCTTCTGGCGCGCATCGCCGCCCAGCTGCGCCGCGCCGCGCGCCGGGCCCGTCCGGCGGGCGCCGAGCTGGTCAACGGCCCCTTCCGCCTGTCGCCCGGCGCCCGCACCCTGAAACTGGACCTGGCCGAGGGCGAAAGCCGACTGATCGACCTGTCGCCGCTGGAGTTCGCCATCGTCGCCGAGTTGATGGGCGCGCGCGGCCAACCCGTGACCAAGACCATGCTGTGGGACCGCTGCTGGGTGGAGTGGAAATTCCTGCCCGACAATTTCGTCAATGTCATCGACGCGCGGATCAGCGCCCTGCGGCGCCGGCTCAGGGAGCAGACCCCCGAACTCGGCGAGGACCTGCATCCGCTGATCGTCCCGGCGCGCAGCCAGAGCCTGGTGTTCCGCGACCTTTCGGCGGCGGGCTGAACCGCATGGCCGGACCCCGCCCGGGCCCGGGAGGCTGGCTGGCCCGGCGCAGCTCGAGCCAACTGGCAGCCGTCATGGGCGTGCTGGCCGCGCTGGCCCTGTCCGGCTCCCTGCTGGTCACCGGCGCCGCCGTGCGCATGGACCAGCGCGAAAAGGCGGCGCTGGCGGCGCTGCACGACTACGGCGCCATGGTCTCGAAACTGGGCTCCGAAGCCAGTCTATCGGCCGAGGCCCTGACCGGGGCCGACGCGGCCTGGCTGTCGGCCTGGCTCAGCGCCTTCCAGAGCGGACCCGCCCGCGAGGCGAGCACGCTCGAAGAGACATGCCGCACCGGCCGCGGCGGGGCCGGGGTGCGCTTCATCCGAGCCCCGGTCGGCAAGCCGGCCGGTCTGGCGGCGCTGGCGTCGGTGCCGGGGCAACGCCTCGGGCGGCTGGGCGAGGACGTGCATGTCGTGCGCCTCGGCCCGGGCGTCCTGTGTCCGTCGCGGGCGGTCGAGGTGGTGGTGGTGCGGCGGCCGTTCGGCGCGCTCGACATCGCCGTCGGTCGGGTCGTCGACCGTTCGGGCGAGGCCTGGGGCTGGGCGGTCGCCGCCGTCGTCGCCACCGGACTGCTGCTTCTGGTCATGGGTCTCGCCGCCGCCGCCATGTCCCGCCGCCGCCTGACCGAAGCGGTCACCGGGGTCAGCCGGGTTCTCGACCGCGCCGCGGTCGGCGACTTCTCCGTGCGCGCGCCCGAGACCGCGGTGGCCCCCGAACTGACAGAACTGACCGGCCATGTGAACCGCACCCTCGACCGGCTCGACGAGCTTCTCAGCTGGCTCAGGGATTCGGCCGATCAGCTGGCGCACGACTTCCGCACGCCGCTTGCCCGCGCCTCCGTCCGCCTCGAGCGGCTTCGCGCGACGGCGGCCACGCCCGAGGCGCACACCCTGATCGACGAGGCCCTGTCCGATCTGGCGCGGATCACCCGCTCGATGAACGAGGCCATGGCCCTGCGCGACGGCGAGGCCTGGGTGTTCGACAGTGTGCGGCTGGACGAACTGGCGGCGCTGGCGGCCGACCTCTACCAGCCGCTCGCCGAGGAACGCGGCGTCTCCATCCGGGTGGAGGGCGAGGCCGTGTCGGTGCTCGGGGTTCACTCCCTGCTGCAGCGGGCGGTGACCAATCTGGTCGACAACGCGGTCAAATTCTCGCCGGACGGCGGCGTGGTGACCCTGACGGTCGGCCGGCGTGACGGCCGGCCCGTCCTGATCGTCGCCGACCAGGGTCCCGGCTTCACCGCGATACAGCCGCGCGGCGGCGCATTGGGTGGTGGACCCGACAGCCACGGCATGGGCCTCGCCTTCGTGCGGGCGATCCTGAAGCGGCATGGCGCCTCAATGACCATCGATGACGGTCGTCCGGGCGCGGTCGTCACGGCCTTCTTCTCGCGCTAGGATCGCACGAGCACAGAGGATTTGTTTATGCGGCGTTCCACCCACCGGGCCCAGGGCCTGTCGATACTGGCGCTGGCCATGGCTGCTCCCCTGCTGGGCGCGACCGGGGCCATGGCCCAGTCGACGCCCCAAGGTCCGATTCCCTACGACGCCCGCCGGGGCGTGTTCAGCTTCGCCGAGGGCCTGGAAGCGGCCCTGCCGGCCGTAGTCCAGGTCACCACCCTCGGCCAGTCGGAAGGCCCCAGCTCGGGCGAGAACGAGCCCCGCGCCTTCTCCAGCGGCTCCGGCGCCATCATCGACGCTCGCGAGGGCATCGTCGTGACGAACAACCACGTGGTCGAGGGCGGGCGGAAATTCACCGTCGACCTGACCGACGGCCGCATCTTCGACGCCGTCCTGGTGGGCGCCGACAAGGCCACCGACCTGGCCGTGCTCAAATTCGACGCCAGCGGCCTGTCCCAGATCGAGGTGGTCGATTCCGACCAGCTGCGAACGGGCGATCTGGCCTTCGCCGTCGGCTATCCGCTGGGCCTCGACCAGACCCTGACCATGGGAGTGATCTCCGGTCTCGGTCGCTCCGGGATGGGCGACCGGATCGAGGACTATATCCAGACCGACGCGGCGGTGAACTCCGGCAACTCCGGCGGCCCGCTGCTCGACAGCCGCGGCCGGCTGATCGGGATCAACACCTCGATCCTGTCCGGCGGCGGCGGCGGCAACGACGGCATCGCCTTCGCCGTGCCCAGCCGCATCCTGATGTATGTGGTCGATCAGCTGCGCACCGCGGGCGAGGTCAAGCGCGGCTCGACCGGAGCCATTCTCGGCTCGCTGAACGCGGAACGATCGCGCGACCTCGGTCTCGGCATCGTGCGCGGCGCGGTGGTCGAAAGCGTCGCCCCCGGCTCGTCCGCCGAGGCGGCCGGCCTCAAGCGCGGCGACATCGTCACCCGTATCCAGAACCGGCCGGTGTCGAACGCCGGCACGGTGGCGGCGACGATCGGCATCGCCCAGCCCGGCGCCGAGGTCCAGGTCGTCTACCTCCGCGATGGTCGCGAAGGCCGGGCGACCCTGACCGTCGAGGCCCCGGGCGACAGGGCGGTCGTGCTGGGCGCCGAGGTCGTGGTCGCGCGCGGCCTGAGCGCCCGGCTCGGGACCGACGGCCTGCTGGTGTTCGCGGTCGAGGGCGGCTCGGTCGCGGCCGGCGCGGGCCTGCAGGCCGGCGACCTGATCCGTCTGGTTGACGACAGCCCCGTGGCCGGGCTGGACGCCCTCGCCGCCGCCCTCGAAGGGACGGGTCAGCGCATTCTGTCGGTGATGCGGGACGACGAGCCGGTCGAGATCACCCTGCCCTGATCGCGGCGCCCGGACGCCGGACAGCAAAACGCCCGCTCGGCCGGAGGGGGGAGGGTGGCGGAGCGGGCGTCTCGCTTGGAGGAAGCATCGACCCGCCGGAGCCCTTGGTGGAATGATCCAGGGGGGCTGGGGGGGCTGTTCAGAATCCGGGACCGCTCCGAACTCCGACAGGCCGATCCATCCGGTGTCGGCCCCCAAGGGGGCGGACGATGGGCGGAACGGCGGCGTTTTCATGGCCCCGACGATTTCTTCGAAGAGTGGCGTTCGGGGCACGGCGGTCGCTGTGCCGCGCCGGTGAAAACTCTGGCGTTTCCGTACGGTCGGCCTACCTTCGACGCATGAGCGACGCCGCCGATTTGCAGCCGCAGTCCGGTCCGGTCTTCTTTGACCGGCGCGAACTGGACCTGATCCTGAGGGTCTATGGTCGGATGGTGGCGGCCGGAGATTGGCGGGACTACGCCATGGTCGGTCATCGCGAAGTGGCCGAGTTCGCTGTCTTCCGCCGATCCGGCGACGCCCCGGCCTACCGCATCGAAAAACGCCCGGCCCTGCGCCTCAAACAAGGGCAGTGGGCGGTCATCGGCGAGGGCGGCGTGGTGCTGCGACGCGGCCGCGAACTGCCCCAGGTCCTGCGCATCTTCGACAGCCGCCGGTTCAGCATCGTCGAATAGAAAAAGGCCCCGGCGTCTCCGCCGGGGCCCTTCTTTTTGGCCTGTCGCCCTTCGGGCTACTTGAGGCCGGGGCGCTCAAGCAGGGCGGACCGCGTCCCGCCCGATAGCCCCCGCTTAACGCCTGCCGCCGAACAGCATCAGCAGAAACTGGAACATGTTGATGAAGTTGATGTACAGGCTCAGCGCGCCGTAGCTGGTGGCCACGCTCATGGCGGTCTGGTTTCCGCCGAGGGCATAGTAGGTCATCTTCAGCCGCTGGGTGTCATAGGCGGTCAGCCCGGCGAAGATCAGGACGCCGGCGACGCTGATGATCATCTGCATCATGCCGCTCTGCAGGAACATGTTCACCACCGAGGCGATGATCAGGCCGATGACGCCCATGATCAGGAAGCTGCCGATGCCGGTCAGGTCCTTCTTGGTCGTGTAGCCGAACAGACTCAGACCGCCGAAGGCCGCGGCCGTGATCAGGAAGGTCTGAACCACCGAAGCGCCGGTATAAATCAGCACCACCGTGCCCATCGAGGCGCCGATCAGGGCGACGATCAACCAGTACAGGCCGCTCGCGCCGCCCGCGCTCGGGTTCTTCATCACGAAGTTGGACCCCAGCAGCACGACCAGCGGCGAGAAGGCCACGATCATGCCCAGCATTGTGTAGCCGGTCAGGCGGGTAACGCCGTCGGGGAACACCTGGGTCGCGAACAGCAGATCGCGCACCGCCGGCACCGAGCCGGTGACATAGGCGAGGACCGCCGACACCAGCAGACCCAGCGCCACCTTGTTGTAGACGCCCAGCATGAAGCTGCGCAGACCCGCGTCCACCGACATGTCGGCTGACTGGGGAAGCGGCCGGGCATAGCCGTTGTTGAAGTCGCTCATCGCGAGTTCGTTCTCCTTGTTCGCCGGGATGATCCCGGCTGTCCGGTCAAATATCGGGGTCGAGTCCCGTTGACGCAAGGAAAACCGGACTTGGGCGGTCGGGTTTCAGCCGCTACGAACGGTCGCATGATCCGCCTGTTCGCCGCCCTGCCGATCCCCGACGACGTCGCCGACACCCTGGAGCGGCGTCAATCCGGCCTGCCGGGGGCCAGATGGCGGGCGCGCGACCAGCTGCACCTCACCCTGGCCTTCTACGGCGAAATCGAGGAGCGCCGGGCCGACGACCTGGCCGCCGAACTCAACCGCGCCGCCGCCGGCGGGCCGTTCGACTTCACCCTGCGCGGCGTCGGCGCCTTTGGCGATTCCCATCGCAGCCACACCCTGTGGGCCGGGGTCGAGGCCAATGAGCGGCTGTCGGTGCTGGCCGGCCGCTGCCGCGCCGCCGGCGAGCGGGCGGGGGTGGTGATGGAGCGGCGCGACTACCGCCCGCATGTGACCCTGGCCTACCTCAAGCCCCAGACCAATCCGAACCGGATCGGGGCCTGGATCGTCGGGCACAATCTGCTGCATTCGCCGCCGATCCGCGCCCGCAGCTTCGGCCTGTGGTCCAGCGTCCTGACCCAGGACGGCAGCCATTATCAGCTCGAGCAGGAGTATCCGCTGTGACCGGACCGGTGATCGAGACCGCCCGCCTGACGCTGCGCCCGCAGACGATGGAGGATTTCCCGCGCTGGGCGGAGATGATGGCCGATCCGGAGGCGTCGAAATTCCTCGGCGGGCCGCAGCCGGCCGAGGCCGCCTGGCGCGGCTTCATGACCATGGCGGGAGCCTGGTCCCTGACCGGCGTGGCCATGTTCTCCCTGATCGAGCGCGACACGGGTCTGTGGCTGGGCCGGATCGGGCCGTGGACGCCGCTGGGATGGCCGGGGACCGAGGTCGGCTGGGGCCTGCATCCCGACGCCCAGGGCAAGGGCTATGGCGTCGAGGCGGCCACCGCCACGATCGACTACGCCTTCGACACGCTCGGCTGGACCGACGTCATCCACTGCATCGACCCGGACAATACGCCGTCGCAACGGCTCGCCGAACGCTTGGGCTCGCGCAACCTCGGTCCGACGCAACTGCCGCCGCCATTCGACGGCGTGCCGGTCGACCGCTGGGGCCAGAGCCGGGTCCAGTGGCGCGCCCGACCGCGCACCTGAGCCCGAAACACGCGCTCGCGCGTTGGACGCCTGAGCTTTGACCCGTCGCCGCCATCGGCTAGGCAGGAAGCGACTCATACGAGGGATGAACGGATGCGCGTACTGGTTCTTGGCGGCGATGGATTCTGCGGCTGGCCGACGGCCCTGCACCTGTCGGCGAGAGGCTGGGACGTGCTGGTCGTCGACAATCTGAGTCGGCGCAATATCGACAACGAGCTGGAGGTCCAGTCCCTCACCCCGATCAGGACCATGGGCGAGCGCATCGCCGCCTGGAACGAGGTCTCGGGCAAGACGATCGAGTTCGTCAACATGACGGTCGGCAAGGAATTCGACCGCCTCGTCGCCTTGCTCAAGGACTGGAAGCCGGACAGCGTTGTCCACTTCGCCGAACAACGGGCAGCGCCCTATTCGATGAAGTCGGCGCGGCACAAGCTGTACACGGTCGATAACAACCTCAATGCAACCAATCACTTGCTCGCCGCGATCGTCGAGAGCGGGCTGGATGTGCATCTCGCCCACCTCGGGACCATGGGCGTCTATGGCTACACCACCGCCGGCCTGCGCATTCCCGAGGGCTATCTGAAGGTCACGGTCGACACCGACTTCGGCCCGGCCGAGCAGGAGATCCTGTTCCCGCCCAACCCGGGCTCGATCTATCACATGACCAAGACCCAGGACGCCCTGCTGTTCCAGTTCTACGCCAAGAACGACGGCGTCCGGATCACCGACCTGCACCAGGGCATCGTCTGGGGAGCCCAGACCGAAGAAACCCGCCAGGACGAGCGTCTGATCAACCGCTTCGACTATGACGGCGACTACGGCACGGTGCTGAACCGCTTCCTGATGCAGGCGGCGGTCGGCTATCCGCTGACCGTGCACGGCACGGGCGGCCAGACGCGGGCCTTCATCCACATTCAGGATACGGTGCGCTGCGTCGAACTGGCGCTGAAAAACCCGCCGAAGACGGGCGAACGGGTCAAGATCCTCAACCAGATGACCGAGAGCCGCCGGGTCCGCGACCTCGCCGCCCTGATCGCCGGCATGACCGGCGCGGAGGTGCACAACGTCCCCAACCCGCGTCAGGAAGCCGACGAGAACGAACTGGTGGTCGCCAACGATCAGTTCCGCGAACTGGGCCTCAAGCCGATCACCCTCGCCGAGGGGCTGATGCAGGACGTCACGGAAATCGCCCGCCGCTACGCCCATCGCGCCGACCTGACCAAGGTGCCGTGCGTCTCGACGTGGAACAGCAAGCGGGCCGCGGCGGTCAAGGCCGAACCGGTCACCGTCGCCCCGGTCGGCCCCGCCCACGCCCGCTCGGCCTGAGTTCGCCATGCCGGTCGATGCGACGCCCGCCGCCCTGCTGGTCTTCGGCGGCGGCTGGCTGGGACAGGCGGCGGCGCGGGAAACGGTGCGCCGCCGCGGCGCCGCCGACCTGACCAGCCGCGATCCTGACACCCGCCGGAGTTTGCTGGCCGAGGGCTTCAACGCCCTCGATCCGGCCGATGACGACGCCCTCGACGCCTCCGTCCTCGAGACGCCGGCCATTCTGATCACCGCGCCGCCCGAAGCCGACGGCTGCCCCGGTCTGAAGCGTCTGATCCCCGCCATCACGCGCACCGGCGCTTGGCCGGGCTGGATCGGCTATGTCTCCTCGACGGCGGTGTACGGCGACCGGGCTGGCGGCTGGGCCTTCGAGGACGACCCGCTCAACGCCGCCTCTCTGGAGGGCGCACGCCGGGTCCGGGCCGAACGCGACTGGCTGGACGCGGGTCAGGGCATGGGTCTGACGGTGCAGATCTTCCGCCTGCCGGCCCTGTATGGCCCCGGCCGCTCGCCGTTGGACAAGCTGCGCGAGGGCACCGCCCGGATCGTCCGCAAACCCGGTCAGGTATTCAACCGCATCCATGTCGAGGACGCCGTCGCCGGTCTGTTCGCCTCCATGGCCCGGCCCCGCCCCGGCGCCGCCTACACCCTGTGCGACGACGAACCGACGCCCGCGGACGTGGTCATGGAGGGGGCGGCGAAACGTCTGGGCGTGCCGCGGCCGCCCGAGGTCGATCTCGACGACCCGTCGGTGTCCGAGGCGATGCGCCGCTTCTATCGCGACTCCAAACGCCTTTCGAATGCTCGCGCCAAGGCCGAACTGGGCTGGCGGCCGACCTATCCGACGTGGCGCGAGGGGTTGGAGGCCATGCTCGCCGACGGCGGGACATAGGCGACAATCACCCGGGACAATTCGGGCGGGACATGCGCGACATCGCCGCCCGGGACAGGGGCGATAGCCGGGACAAGGGTGACATCGGAGCTGAAAGGGGTGGTTAGTGGCTAGTGGCTAGTGGCTGGCCGACGCCTGTGCGACGGCGCGGTCCGCACCGCCCTTCCGCCGGCAGCCGAAGCTGCGCACTAATCACTAATCACTAGCCACTAGCCACTAGCCACCAGCCACTCGTCGCCTCAGAACGGCAGCAGATTGCGCTGGCGGCTGTAGGCCATGGTGCCGACATTGGCGCCGAGTCGCAGGCCGACTCCGGTGCGGATCGGGGCCAGGACGATGCCGTCGGCGCGCTGGTAGTTCACGCCCACGCCGCCGACCAGATAGGCCGAGCCCTCCACGCCGGGGTAGCGGCGGTAGATCATGTCGGGGTGATAGAGGCCGTAGACCAGGGTGAAGACCCGGCTGGCGTTGCCGCCAACGTCCCAGCCGATCGAAATGCCCTGCCAGAACACCTCCTGCGAGGCCGACAGGTCCTTCATGTGCAGGGCCCCGCGGCCGTAGCGCAGGCCGACGCCGGCCGCGCCCGAGCCCTCCTCGCCGGCGATATAGGCGGTCGGGCGGTCGCCCTGGTCGGCGAAGATGCGTTCGATGGCGGCGCCGATGGCTTCGGCGGCGATGCCCAGCTCGCGCGAACCGGCGGCGATCAATTCGTCCGCGCTATAGGCCTGCGCCTCCTGGTCCGAGCGGATCGGATAGTTGGGATCGGCCGCCGGCGCGGTGGCGCAGGCGGACAGGCCCGAGGCGCCGGCGGTGGCGGCGAGACCGGAAAGGATCAGCTGGCGACGATGCATGGCTTTGGCTCCGAAGGCGGGGACGGCTCGCCCGACTCGCGCGGGCGCTGGATCACACCGTCACCGGCGTTTGCGTCAGCCTTGCGGCGGCAAGGTTAACGCGGGATTGCCATCCCCGTCGGGGTGTGGCGCGACGCCCGGGCGGTCGATCAGTCCATCGCTGTTGCGCTGTCCGACATTACTTGCATCGGGAGACGAATGTTCAGGTAAAACAGACAACCGCTGAAAGTCGTTCGCAACTGGATGGGAGGTTACAGCCACGCTTGCCCTGTAGACTGGTCGCCTGGTCACCACACAGAGCATATTCTGCAAAAACTTAACCCATCCGGGGTATAGTCAGACCTCAAGCAGGGTTTTGTTCGAGTATGATTACGCTACCGACGACCGAGCACGAAGCCGTAAGGCTGGATATGGTCCGTTCGTTCGGCCTGGTGGACCAGCCCCGGGCGCCTCAGCACAACGAGATCGCCGCCCTGGCCGGCGACCTGGCCGGGACCCGCTGGGCCCTGGTCAGCCTGGTCGAGGCTGAACGCAACTGGTATTCGGGCGGGCGCGACTACGCCCCGGCCGACGGATGTCGCTGGTCGTCCTTCTGCACCCATGTCATCGCCGAGCCCGATCGCGTCATGTGGGTCGCCGATGCCCGGGAGGATTTTCGCTTCGCCCGGAATCCGCACGTCGTCGGGGCGCCGAACCTTCGCTTCTACGCCGGCGCGCCCGTGCTGGTGAACGACCACGCCGTCGGCGTGGTCTGCGTGTTCGACACGGAGCCGAAGGCCTTCGACCCCTCGCTGGCCTCGTCCCTCTCGCGCCTCGCCTTCGTCGTCGCCGAAGACCTCGCCGCGCGTCACCGGGCCCGGTCATGGTACGCGGCCCTGCTGGCCTCGGCGGACGCCCTGATCGAATGCGACGATCAGGGAACGATCACGGACTGGTCCGAAGGCGCCGAACAGCTGTTCGGCTATTCGGGGGCGGAGGCGCTGGGCGGGAACGTCGACATGATCGTCCCCGGCGACCTGAAGGCTCGGCACCGGCGCGGCCTCGAACAATGGCGTCACAGCGGCGGGGCCCGCGTCGAGCGCAGGATCGAACTGGTGGCCTGCCGCAAGGACCAGAGCCGCGTCGACATCGAACTGTGGATGTCGGTCGCCCATGAGCAGGGCGTTCCCCACATCCACGCCCACATCCGCGACATTTCGGAGCGCAAGGCGCAGGCGGCGGCCCTGCGCCGGGCGACCGCCGAGGCCGAGGCCGCCAATGAGGCGAAAACCGTCTTCCTGACCAATATGAGCCACGAGCTGCGCACGCCGCTGAACGGCGTGATCGGCGTCGCCGACCTTCTCGCGGGGACCGAGCAGTCCGCCCACCAGCGCGAACTGACCGACCTGATCCGCGCCTCATCCGATCAGCTGGGACGGCTGATCGGCGACATTCTTGACCTTGCCCGCATCGAGGCCGGCGAACTGGTCCTGAGCGATGCCCCCATGGTCCTGGCGGATATCGTCGAGGCGGTCCTGAGCCTTTCGGACCTGGCGGCGCAGGAAAAGGGCCTGGCCCTGTTCGCGGAACTGGCCCCTGACGTCGCCGTCGAGGTCATGGGCGACCCGCTGCGTCTGAAACAGGTTCTGACCAATCTGGTCTCCAACGCCGTCAAATTCACCGATCGCGGCTCGGTCTCCCTGCATGTCAGCCGGGACGGCGACCGGCACAGGTTCGAGGTGCGCGACACCGGTCCCGGGTTCGACAATGAGCAGCGCGCCGTCATTTTCGGGCGTTTTCAGCAGGCGGACGGCACCATCACCCGTCGTTTCGGCGGATCGGGCCTCGGCCTCTCCATCTCGCGCGAGCTCGCCGTCGCCATGGGCGGGGACCTGGACTGCCGTGGCGAACCCGGCAAGGGGGCGACCTTCTGGTTCACCCTGCCGTTGCGGGACGTGTCCGGCGAATCCGCGACCGCCACGGGGCCGGAGGCGCCGCCGCCGCCCAGCCTTGGCCGCGTCCTGGTGGTCGATGACAACGCCACCAACCGCCGCGTCGCCGAGCTGATCCTGCAAACCATCGGCGTCGAGGTCGACTGCGCCGAGGAGGGGCAGCAGGCCCTCGAGGCGTTCCTGGCCAACCGGTATGACGCTATCCTGATGGACATGATGATGCCGGTCATGGACGGCATGGCGGCGACCCGAGCGATCCGCGATCTCGAAAGCGAGCGCGGACTGGCCCGCACCCCGATCATCATGCTGACCGCCAACACCCTGCCGCAGCATGTCGAGGCCAGTCTGCAGGCGGGCGCGGACCTGCATCTGCCCAAGCCGATGAGCGCGCCGGCCCTGTTCGAGGCCCTGGCCGAGGTACAGCCGGCGGCGGAGACGGCGATGCCGTTGGTCATGGCTTACGCAGGCTAGCCGGCCGTCGCGCGCTCCTCGAGGGGGCGTGGCGGGCCTGTCGCTTGACTCATACATAATCCGGTGGTTATAGCTCAATGCATAGCTCACCGGTTATCCGTTTGATGTCCGACACTCATGAAATCCTGTTCCGAACGCTCGCCGATCCGACCCGGCGGGGGATCTTCGAACAGCTGTGTCGTGAGGGCGAGCAGACGGTCGGGGCGCTGACCGTCCAGGCCGGTGTCTCCCAGCCGGCGGTGTCCAAACATCTCGGCGTGCTGAAACAGGCGGGTCTGGTGCGCGACCGCCCCGAAGGCCGCCTGACCCACTACAGCGCCCTGCCCGGCGCCCTGACCCCGCTGACCGACTGGACCCGGCAGATGGCCGGATTCTGGGAAGCGAAACTCGACGACCTCGAGGACCTGATGAAGAGGATGGATCAATGACCGAAGCCGCGACCCAGACCCGTTCGGTCGTCGTCGAGCGGGAGTTTCCCTACCCGCCGGACCGGCTGTGGCGGGCCCTGACCCAGCCGCATCTGATCGAGGCCTGGCTGATGAAGAACGACTTCAGCCCCGAGGTCGGCCACCGCTTCCACCTCAGCGGCGACTGGGGCGGGGTGCTGGACTGCGAGGTCCTCGCCGTCGAGCCCGACCGGACGCTCAGCTACACATGGAACTACGTCCACGACGACCCGGCCTATGCACTTGAAAGCGTGGTCACCTTCACCCTGACCCCGACCGGAATGGGCACGCATCTGCGCATGGAACAGGCCGGCTTCCGGCCCGACCAGCGGCAGGCTTTCGGCGGCGCCGGCGCCGGATGGCGGACCTTCCTCGAAAAACTGGAGCAGACGCTGGCGCAGGCCGACGCGGCGGCCTGATCGCCGCCCAACCTTGAAGGAGATATCAGAATGAACTGGAGCGCCTTGATCCGACAGGCTCACCGCTGGCTGTCGATCCTCTTCACCGTGGTCGTCGCCGGCATCTTCCTCGCCCTCGGACTGGGCCAGAAGCCGGCGGAATGGATCTATTTCCTGCCGCTGTTTCCGCTGGCCCTGATGACGGCCTCGGGCCTGTACATGTTCGCCCTGCCCCACATCCGGAAACACCGCAACGCCGGGGCGGCGTCATGACGAAGAGCGCGAAGCCGACCCTGCTGTCGGGCGGCAATCCACAGATCGCCAAGGGCTATGGCGACGCCCCGGTCCAGGCCTGGATCGCCGCCGCGCCGGGCTGGAAAAGCGGGGTCGGTCGCCGGATCGACGCCATCGTCGAGCGCACGGTCCCCGGCGTCCGCAAGGCGGTCAAATGGAACTCGCCGCTGTACGGGGCCGAGGACCATGTCTGGTTCCTCAGCCTCCATTGCTTCAACACCTATGTGAAGGTCGCCTTCTTCCGCGGTGCGGCGCTCGAGCCGGTCCCGCCGGTCGGCTCGACGCAGAAGGACGTGCGCTATTTCCACATCCACGAGGACGACGCCTTCGACGAGGCGCGGTTCGCCGACTGGGTGCGGCAGGCCAGCGCCCTGCCCGGTGAACGGATGTAGTCGCGAAGGACTTACGAAATGAACCGCAAGGGCGACCTCCCGGCCCTCGACGCCGGAACCCCACCCTCCGACTGGATCGACGCCCGGATCGCCGGGCTGGACGACTGGCGGGGCCGCACCCTCGCGCGCCTCAGGGCCCTGATCCATGAGGCCGATCCCGAGGTGGTCGAGGAGGTGAAATGGGGCGGCACGCCGGTCTGGTCGCACGCCGGGATCATCACCACGGGAGAGACTTACAAGGCCGTGGTGAAACTCACCTTCGCCAAAGGCGCCTCGCTCGAGGACGCGACCGGTCTGTTCAATTCCAGCCTCGAGGGTTCGACCCGGCGCGCCATCGATATCCGCGAGGGCGAGGTCATCGACGAGGCGGCGTTCAAGGCGCTGATCCGCGCCGCCGTCGCCGTGAACCTCTCTCCGGCGCCCGCCCGGTCACGGACGCCGACCGGCGGCTGAACGGCGTCAGCCGCGCAGCACGCCGCCGACCTTGTCCGCCGCCGCCACGACCTTCGCCGACAGGGCCTCGATCTCGGCCTCGGTCAGGGTCGCCTCGCGCGGCTGGATGACGACTTCCAGCGCCACCGACTTCATGCCCTCGACGACGCCGGCGCCGCGATAGATGTCGAACACCCGCACCTCGACGATCAGCGCCTTGTCGGCCCCGGCCACGGCGCGGACGAGGTCGCCGGTCGGCTTGCCCTCTTCCATGACGAAGGCGAAGTCGCGGGTCAGGGGCTGAAGCGGCGCCAGGGCGGCGGGGCCGCGCGTCTTGGTGGCCTTGCCGCGCGGCTCGGGCACGGCGTCGAGCACGATCTCGAAGGCCAACATCGGCGCGTCGGCGTCCAGCGCCTTGAGCACGCGCGGGTGCAAGGCGCCGAACTCGACCATGACATTCTTCGGACCCAGTTGCAGCCGGGCCGAGCGGCCAGGATGCCACCAGTCGCGGTTCTGGCCCTGGACCAGCTGCAGCGAGGCCGTCGGCGCGCCCAGCTCGTCCAGCAAGGCCAGCAGATCGCCCTTCATCGCGAACAGGGCGTCCTCCGGGGGCGCGCCCCAATGCCGGGCGGAGCGCGGCGCCACGAGGCCAGCGATGACCGTGCGCTGGCCGGTCGGGCTGTCGTCCAGATAGATCGGGCCGATCTCGAACAGGGCGGCGTCCGGATGGCCACGGGCGGCGTTGCGGGCGGCGGCCTGGATCAGATTGGGAAGGGCCGAGGGCCGCATGCAGTCGAGGTCGGCGGCGATCGGATTCTCGACCCGCAGGGCGTCGTCGCCGCCGCCGAACAGGGCCGCCGTCGACTGTTTGGTGAAGGACCAGGTGACGGCCTCGGCATAGCCCATGGCGGCGAGCGCCCGCCGCGCCGCACGCACCCGCGCCTGACGCGGGTTCAGCACCCCCTTCGACGGCGCCCCGAGGTCCGGCAGGGGCGTCGACGGCAGGGCGTCATAGCCCTCGATGCGGGCGACCTCCTCGACCAGATCGGCCGGACCCTCGACGTCGCGCCGCCACGAAGGCGGGGTCACGCTCCAGGGGGAGCCGCGCGCGACCTCGAAGCCGAGCCGGGTCAGGATTTCGGCGATGCGGTCGTCGTCCAGCGACAGCCCGGTCAGGGCCCCGACGCGGGCCGGGTCGAAGGCGAAGGCCGACGGATTCGCCGGGGGCTGTCCCGCCAGCACGATGTCCGACGGCTCACCGCCGCACAGGTCGAGGATCAGCCGCGTCGCCAGCTCCAGCCCCGGAACCGCCGAGGCCGGATCGACGCCACGGGCGAAGCGGTACTGGGCGTCGGAGTTCAGGCTCAGGGTCCGGCCGGTCTGGGCCGTGACCAGCGGGTCAAACCAGGCGCATTCGAGGAAGACGTCCGTGGTCGCGTCGGAACAGCCGGTCGACTCGCCGCCCATGACGCCGCCGAGGCCGATCGGGCGCTCGCCGCCGGCGTCGGCGATGACGCAC
The DNA here is from genome assembly GCF_046295595.1 of Brevundimonas sp. Lineage (GTDB taxonomy): Bacteria > Pseudomonadota > Alphaproteobacteria > Caulobacterales > Caulobacteraceae > Brevundimonas. The sequence continues at coordinate 65,162 of NZ_JBKBMX010000018.1, forward strand.
ATATTGGCGTCCACGGCGTAGGTCTTGCCGTCGAGGGCGATCAGATGTTCGTGCGTCCCGGCGGCGATGCCCTCGGCGCCTTCGGACTGCTGACCGCCGCGCACGACGATCTCGGCGCCAACCAGCTTGGCCATGTCGTAGACGTGCAGCGGCCGGCAGCGGTCGTAGGCGATCAGATTGGTGACATCGACCAGCCGGTTGATCGAGCGCAGGCCGATGGCTGTCAGCCGCCGTTGCAGCCAGTCGGGTGAGGGGCCGTTCTTCACGCCCCGGATCAGGCGGCCGGCGAACACCGGACACATCTCCGGCGCTTCAATGCGCACGCTGATGGGCGACGCGAAGGCTCCCGGCACGGGAACGATCGACGGCGTCCGCAGCTGGCCGAGGCTGGCCGCCGCCAGATCGCGGGCGATGCCGGCCACGCCCAGCCAGTCGGGGCGGTTGGGTGTAACCTCGAAATCGATCACCGGCTCGGCCCCGAACACCCCGGCCGCCGGGGTTCCGACGGCCAGATCGTCGGCCAGCTCCAGAATGCCGTCGCTCTCGTCCGAAAGCTCCAGCTCTGACGCGGAACACAGCATGCCGTTCGAGACCACGCCCCGCACCGGCTTCTCGACGAGGGTGACGCCCAGCCCCGGCACCCAGGCGCCGATGGGGGCGTAGATGGTGGTCAGGCCGGCGCGGGCGTTCGGCGCGCCGCAGACGATTTCCTTCATCCCGTCGACGGTGTCGACCTGACAGACCTGCAGCCGGTCGGCGTTGGGATGGCGTTCGGCCGAGACGATGCGGGCGACCGTGAACGGCGCCAGGGCCGCGATCGGATCGTGCACCGCCTCGACTTCCAGCCCCGCCATGGTCATGGCCTCGGCCACGGCCGCCGCGTCGGCGTCCGTCTCGAGATGGTCCCTCAGCCAGGAGAGCGTGAATTTCACGCCTGCGCTCCGCCGGCCGCCAGATGCCCGACGAACTGTTCGATCATGGCCTCATTGCCGGCGAAGCCGACGCCCAAAAACACGCAGGACTCGAATTGACATCCGGCCGCCGACAGGCCGCCGATGATCATCGGACCGACCGCCTTCAGGAACAGGTTGCGTCTATCGCCCGCAGCTTCGCCGAGGTTGCAGCTCTCGAAGGTTGTGGTGGAGTTCGGCACCAGCACGGCCGGTCCCTGGATCACGCAATTGCGGAAGGTCAGCCCCTCGATCCGAGGCCGGTCGGTGGTCCGCCGCGCCTCGACAAGGGCGGAAAGCGGGATCAGCACACCGTCGAAGACCGTCGGCGTGACCAGGTCTTCCGGCGTCGGATTCACGCGGGTGGGGGTCTGGGTCATGGGGCGTCCTTAGCTCAGGCCGGTTGCAGGGTTGGGCGCCGCGAAGGCGGAGAAGCCGTAGTGGGCGAGCCACCGGGTATCGGCCTCGAACATCGGGCGCAGATCGGGGATGCCGTATTTCAGCATCGCCAGACGGTCGACGCCCATGCCGAAGGCGAAGCCCTGGTATTCGTCGGGATCGATGCCGCAGTTCCGCAGCACGTTCGGATGGACCATGCCGCAGCCGAGGATCTCCATCCAGCTGTCGCCCTGGTTCAGCTTCAGCTCGCCGCCCGAGCGGTCACAGCGGATGTCCATCTCGGCCGACGGCTCGGTGAAGGGGAAATGGTGCGGCCGGAAGCGCGCATCGACGTCGTCCACCTCGAAGAAACGGGCGACGAAGGTCTCCAGCGTCCACTTCAGGTGGCCCATATGGATGCCCTTGTCGATCACCAGACCCTCGACCTGGTGGAACATCGGCGTGTGAGTGGCGTCGCTGTCCTTCCGGAAGGTCCGGCCCGGGGCGATGATCCGGATCGGCGGCGTCTGGGTCATCATGGTGCGCACCTGCACCGGGCTGGTGTGGGTGCGCAGCACCTTGCGCTCGCCCGTCTCGGGATCGGGCCGCAGGAAGAAGGTGTCGTGCATCTCCCGCGCCGGGTGTTTGGGCGGGAAGTTCAGGGCGGTGAAATTGTGGAAATCGTCCTCGATGTCCGGGCCTTCGGCGACGGCGAAGCCCATCTCGGCGAACAGGACGACCATCTCGTCCATCACCTGCATGGTCGGATGCACCCCGCCCCTGCGGCGCGGACGCGGCGGCAGGGTCAGGTCGAGATGCTCGGCCTTGAGCCGGACGTCCAGTTCGGCCGCCTCCAGCTCGGCCTTCCTCGCCGCCAGCGCCGCCGACACCCGGTCGCGCAGGCCATTGATCATCGGCCCCCGCTCGCGCCGCTCGTCGGGGCTCATCGCCCCCATGCCCTTGAGCAGGCCCGAGATCGAGCCCGACTTGCCGAGGGCCGCGACGCGCAGCGCCTCGACCGCGGCCGCGGTCTCCGCGCCGCCGATGGCGTTGATCAGGTCGAGTTCGAGCTGGTTCAGGTCGGTCATGGTCGCAGTCGTCTAGCGGGCCGGAGCGGTTTCGTCACCCGGTCAGGCGTCGCTTGATCAGTTCACGGCCTCATAGGCCGCGACGATCCACGCCGGCGGATCGGGCTCCCAGCGGATCGGGCGGCCATCGGTGAAGGTCCAGCGGTGCAGCCACGACACGCCGTTGGCCCGCACATAGTCGTCCCCATGGGCGTAGACCGGATCGGCCAGCGCCTCGCCCAGCGTTACGAAGCGATAGCCGCGCGCCAGATACAGGGCGTGGATCTGCGGATACCAATCCCGGTTCAGGCTGTTGGCGTGCAGCAGCAGCACCTGGGCCGGTTCCCGGCCGCCGGTCAACTCGGCGCTGTACGGCTCCCAGTGATCCAGCACCGCCGTCATATGCGCCACATAGGCGTCGCCGATCCGGACCTTCAGCGCCGCGTCGCCGGAGCCCTCGGCCTGGCGATAGACCGCGGCGAACATCCAGTCGTTGTTGTCGATCGTCACCGGCGCGATCGTATAGCCCCGCTCCGCCAGACCGGCGGCGATGGCGGCCTTCTTTTCCGGCGTCTCGCCGGTGAACAGATAGGGGTGGCGGAAGAATACCAGCGGCCGGCCCCTTGCCTCCAGCACCGACCGAGTCACCGGCGCGCCGTCGTCGACGTCGGCCAGATACGCCCCGACCGTGTTCCGGTGGATGTTGATGTGGCTGAAGGTGTGGTTGCCCATGTCCAGCCCGGCTTCGAGCCAGACGTTCAGTAGCGCCGGCAGCAACTCCGCCCGTTGCGCCTCGCACACCTTGCCCTCGTTGACGAAGACCGCCGCCCGCGTGTCCAGCGGCCGCAGCATGGCGACGAAGTCCGCCGTCAGGGCCATGGCCTGGGCCGGATCACACAGCACGGCCTCGGCGGCCTGGTACGGCAGGTCGTCGAAGGTCACGGCGACGGCGCGGTCCTGCGCCCCGGCAGGCGCGGACCAGAGGCACAGGAGGCTCATGGCGAGGACAAGGCGACTGGTCATCCGCCCAGCCTAACCGTTCGGCGCGGAAACGAAAACGCCCGCCCCGGGAGACCGGGGCGGGCGTTTCGAAGCAGGCTTGAGAGCAGCGATCAGGCGACCTTCAGCGCGTCCCGGACCTTGTCGGCGATCGCCTTGAAGGCGCCCTCGTCGGCGGCCATCGCGGCCAGGACCTTGCGATCCAGCTCGATGCCGGCCTCGCCGAGGCCGTGGATGAACTGCGAATAGGTGAAGCCTTCCAGACGCGCGGCGGCGTTGATGCGCTGGATCCACAGGGCGCGGAAGTTGCGCTTCTTGGTGCGGCGGTCGCGGTAGGCGTACTGGCCGGCGCGGTCGACCGCGGCCTTGGCCGTACGGATGGTGTTCTTGCGGCGGCCGTAGAAACCCTTGGCCTGCTTGAGAACCTTCTTGTGCTTGGCGTGGGACGTTACGCCCCGTTTGACGCGAGCCATGTCGCTATCCTTTCAAATTCGATGGGAAAATCAGGTCGTCGATGCGCGCGCCGATCAGGCGTACGGCATGTAGGACTTGATCTTCTTGGCGTCGGCGTCAGCCATGACCGAGGTGCCGCGGTTCTGGCGGATGTATTTGCTGTTGTGGCTGATCAAGCGGTGCCGCTTGCCTGCCACGCCGGCTTTGACCTTGCCAGTCGCCGTGAATTTGAAGCGCTTTTTGGCGCCAGACTTCGTCTTCAGTTTGGGCATTTTCAATCTCATAATGAGTGGGTCGCCGTCCTTCGGGCTGCGAAGCCCTCGGGAATGGTGACCCTGATTAAGAACCGCCCAGGCATGCCTGTTCGCCCGGCGGTTCGGTACGCGAAGGCGCGGCTTCTAGTCGAAAGCCGGGCCGGAGGCAAGGCCGCGATCAGTCCGGCGGATTGTGCTCCAGCAGGAAGGCCATCATTTCCTCCAGCTGCCGGGCCCGGCCCGTGGCGGTGGACAGCCAGTGGTCTTCGTCGGCAAGGGGCACCAGCCTGACGTCCGTCTTGCCCGCGGCCTCGGCGGCGCGAAGCATCAACTCGCTCTGTTCAAACGGCACCACCGTGTCGTTGCGACCGTGGATGAGCAGCAACGGCCCCTGCAGACGGCTGGCCTGCAGCGCTGGCGATCGCGCGGCGAGGGACGGGTCCCGGTAGTCGGTAAACCCCATGAACCGCTGCCAGTAGCGCACCGTCGGGTTCCGCCGGCCGCGCGCGCCCGGCGCTTCCTCACTGCGCACCATGACGGCGAGATCGGACACCCCCGCGGTGGCCACGCCGCAACGGTAGGTCCCCGCGTCCAGGGTCATGCCGGCCATGGCGGCGTAACCGCCGTAGCTGGCGCCGACGATGCAGACGCGCGCCGGGTCGACAAGACCGGCATCGACCAGCGCCTTTACGCCATCGCTGAGGTCGCTCTGCATCTTGCCGCCCCATTCGCCATACCCAGCCTCAAGGAAGCTCTGGCTGATGCCGTCGGAGCCGCGGAAATTCGGCTGGAACACCGCATAGCCGCGCGAAGCCATGGCCTGCGCCTGCCAGTCGAACCCGGCGTAGTCGCGCGCCGCGGGGCCGCCATGCGGGAACATGATCAGAGGCAGGTCACGCGCTTCGCGGCCCGGCGGCAGGGTCAGATAGCCATGCATCTCCAGACCGTCGCCGGCGGTGTAGTTGATCAGGCGGACCGGCGCCATTTGCGCCGCCGTAACCCCGGGAAACTCGCGGCGCACCAGCGACAGGCTGTTGGCCACGCCGTCGTACAGATAGTAGCCGCCCGGCTCGCCCGAGCCCTGCACATGGAAGACGACCTGATCGAAGCTGTCGCTGAACGAGGTGATCGACAGTTGCCGGCCGGGCAGCGCTTCCGAAATAGTGGTCCAGGCTCGCTCCAGCTTGGGCTCGAACAGCTGGTATTTCTGGAAGTCCTCGACATAGCCGAGTCCGACCAGCCGGCCGTCGGGTCCCGACAGGGTGCTGGCGCTGGAGCCGGGCAGGTCGATCTCGACCTCCTCCTGGGTCGTCGTGTCGATCTCCATCAGCCGTTCACGGCCCTCTTCGTCACGGTCGGCGATCAACAGTGTGCCATGGGTGCGCCCGATCCCCATCAGGCCGGGCGTGTCCAGCAGGGCGGTGGTGCTGCGGATGTCCCGCCAGCCCAGCGGACCCGGAACCGACAACCGCCAGCGACCCGACTCGCCGTCATAGGCGGTGCGCGCCATCGATTCGCCGTCGAGGCCGACGAGGTTGAACCGGGTGTCGCTCTGGCCCTTGCCGATGCGCCGTCCGCGGCCGTTGTCGAGGTCCACCACATAAAGATCGCCGGTGTATTCACCGAGATGGGTCGTCAACCCGGTGACGACCAGCGCCGGCTCGCCGCCGCGGACAACCCGGTCGTAGCTCATGAGGAAGTTGTAGACCGGGATGTCGGCGTCGTTCAGGGCCCGGACCAGGCGGTTGGTGCGGATGTTAAGAATGTCGCCGATGGTGAAGACATTGCGACCCCGGAAGCCTCCCGCCTGCTGGTTCGAGGTCGACAGGATCAGCACATGGTCGTTCGACGCCCACATGAGGCCGCGGACCTGGCTGTCGCCTACATTGACCGACGCGAGCACGTCGCCGCCGCGGGACGTGACGAGGACACGGACAACCCCCGCCTCGCGCCGAATGGACGCGATGTTCGCGCCATCGGGCGACAGCTGGACCGACTGCACCGCCGGAAGCTGGGAATAGGCCGACAGCGGCGGCGGAGCCGCCGTCTGCGCCGCGGCGCCGGCGCCCGATACAGCCAGCGCCATCGCCGCCAGCAGCGCGCAAGTCACTTTCAACATCAATCATCCCCCCGAATGCGCTGATCCTAATTGGATACGCGCGCCGGGGGCAACCGCGACCACGTGCACGGTGTGCGGCGGTGGTCAGACAGTGGTCACCCGGCAAGGGCCGGCGGGCGGGGTCGTCAACGAAAAAACGCCCCGACCGTCTCCGGTCGGGGCGTCCATATCCGTCGATTGGGAGCCTACTTCGGCGCGAGGATCATGATCATCTGGCGGCCTTCCATACGCGGCGCGTATTCGACCTTGGCGATCTCGTCGAAATCGGCCTGCACCTTGTTGAGCAGCTTCATGCCCAGTTCCGGGTGCGCCATCTCACGGCCGCGGAAGCGCAGGGTCACCTTGACCTTGTCGCCCTCCTCGAAGAACCGGTGCATGGCCCGCGACTTCACATCGTAGTCGTGCACGTCGATGTTCGGACGGAGCTTGATTTCCTTGAGCTCGACGACCTTCTGACGCTTGCGCGCCTCGGCCTTCTTCTTCTGCTCCTGGAAGCGGAATTTGCCGTAGTCCAGAATCTTGCAGACCGGCGGTTCGGAGGTGGAAACGATCTGAACCAGATCCATGCCGGCCTCTTCGGCGGCCTCCAGCGCGGCGGACGTGGGCATGACGCCCTGCTTCTCGCCGTTCTGATCGATGAGCAGAACGCGCGGCGCGCGGATATCTTGGTTCATGGGCGGCCCGTCCTTGACGGGCGGCTGGTTCATCGGACGGCGAATGGGCGTCGTTTCCTTTAAGTGGACGAAGAAGGCGATCTGACGGGATGGAGCGCGCGACGGATCACGGCGTTCCCCTCAAGCCGCCCTATATGACCGCGAACGCCCGTCTCTTCAAGGTTTGCCGGGCCGGCGCCTCATGAAGCGGGGCGATCAACGGCGCGGCGGTAGACCTCGAAGGTGGCCGCCACCATGGCGTCGAACGCGTAGAGCCGGCGCGCCCGGTCCCCAGCGCGCTCGCCCATGGCTCTGAGCTCCGCCGTCGGGGTTAGCGCGATCCGTTGCAACGCCCGGGTCCAGGCCGCCACGTCTCCCGGCGCGATCAGGTCTCCGCCAACGGCCGGATCGACCGTCTCCCTTGAGGCGCCGAGGTCCGAGGCCCAGACCGGGCGGCCCACCATCTGGGCCTCGACCGCCGTGCGGCCGAAGCTCTCCGCCTCCAGCGAGGGGGTGCAGATCACGTCCGCGGCCAGATAGGCGGCCGGCATGTCGGCCACCTCGCCGACGATGCGCACGGAGTCCCCCAGGCCGTTCGCGGCGATCATCGCCTCCAGGTCGGCGCGGTAGGCGGTCCGGCCCTGGTCGTCGCCGGCGAGGATCAGCACCTTCGGCGGCCGCACCGCGGCCCAGGCCTCGATCAGGACCCGTTGCCCCTTCCAGCCGGTCAGACGCCCGGGCAGCAGCACGATCCGACGGTCGTCGTCGGGCGCCAGGCCCCAGGCGGCGCGCAGGGCCGCGACCCGTCCCGGGTCCGGCGCCCCGGGGTTGAAGCGGCCGGCGTCGACCGCCTCGGGGACGAGCGCCACCCGGGCCGGGTCGACGCCATGCTCGGCGAGGATGTGATCGCGCGTGAAACCCGAGTTGGCGATCACCAGATCGGCCCGGGTCATGAGCGAATTATAGGCCCGCTTGAGCCCGTTCCGGGCCGAATAGATGCCGTGATAGGTCGAGACCAGCGGCAGGCCGGTGCGCCGCGCCGCCATCAGGGCGCTCAGCGCCGGGGCCCGCGAGCGGACATGGATCACGTAGACGCCCTTGCGCCGGGCGATGTCCGCCAGCCGCCCCGCGTTGGCGAGGATGGTCAGCGGGTTCTTGGACGCGACCGGGATCCGCACCAGCAGGCCGCCGTCGTCGCCGACCCGCTGCTCCAGCCGCCCGCCCTCGCTGGCCACCACCGAACGCGCGCCGGCGGCGGCGAGGGCCCGGTTGATGTCGAGCGTCGCCTGTTCGACGCCGCCCGAGTTCAACTCCGGCGTCACCTGCAGCACGGTGAAGTCTGGCGGTAGCGACATCGGAACGGGCCCCTCGATGCGGACAGGCGGTTTGGCCTTCGCTTCGCTTGCCGTCGTTCGCTATCAGTCCGTGAACGATTTCGCGAGAGGGCCCGCCGATGGACGACCTGCAACGCCTCGACAGCCCCGACGGGGAGAGCCTCGCCCTCAAACGGGTCGCGGGCGCCGGGCCGACGGTGGTCTGGATCGGCGGCTTCCGCTCCGACATGGAGGGGACCAAGTCGCTGGCGCTCGACGCCGCCGCCCGCGATCGCGGCTGGGCCTATCTCCGCTACGACCATTTCGCCCACGGCCGGTCGAGCGGCGACTGGCGCCAGGCGACCATCGGCCGCTGGCGCGACGACGCCATCGCCCTGATCGACAGCCTTGAAGGGCCCATCATACCGGTCGGCTCGTCGATGGGCGGCTGGGTCGCCCTGCTGCTGGCCGTCGCCCGTCCCGGGAGGCTCGCCGGCCTGCTGCTGGTCAATCCGGCGCCGGACTTCACCGAGGACCTGATGTGGCCCGGCCTCGCCGACCACGAGCGTCAGGCCATCCTGCGCGAGGGCGAGACCCGCGTCGTCGAGGACGGGATCGGCGAATACGTCCTGACCCGCCGCATGTTCGAGGAGGCGCGCGGCTGGCTGGTGCTGCGCGGGCCGCTGCCCGTCGCGGCGCCCGTCCACATCCTGCAGGGCCGGGCCGACGACGTGGTGCCGTGGCGCCGCCAGATCGAGCTGGTCGGGCGCCTGACCGGCGGCGATGTGCGGCTGGACCTGATCGAGGGCGGCGACCACCGCCTGTCCGCGCCCGCCGACCTCGCCCGCCTGGTCGAGGCGGTCGAGGCGATGCGCCAGGCGGACGCCGGGGCGGCTACAGCAGGGCGGTGATCGCGGCCCGCGCCTGTTCGCCCAGGTCCGCCCGCTTCAGGGCCAGGGCGACATTGGCGCGCAGCAGGCCGATCTTGTCGCCGCAATCGTGGGTCACGCCGTCGTATTCGACGGCGGTGAAGCTCTGGTCCTTCATCAGCCGGGCCATGCCGTCGGTCAGCTGGATCTCGCCGCCCGCGCCGCGCTTCTGGTTTTCCAGAATGCCGAAGATCTCCGGCTGCAGGATGTAGCGGCCCGAAATCGACAGGTTCGACGGCGCTTCGCCGCGCGCCGGCTTCTCGACCATCCCCTTCATGCGGATGTGGCGGCCGTCGCGGTTTTCCGGGTCGACGATGCCGTATTTGTGGGTCTCGCTCTCGGGCACGGCCTCGACGCCGATGACATTGCCGCCGACCTCGGCATAGACCTCGGCCAGCTGCTTCAGCGCGCCGGGCCGGGAGTCGACGATCACGTCGGGCAGCAGCACGGCGAACGGCTCGTCGCCGATGATGTCGCGGGCGCACCAAACCGCGTGGCCCAGCCCCAGGGGCTGCATCTGGCGGGTGAAGCTCATCTCGCCCGCCGTGGCCAGTTCGGCGATCATGGCGTCGAGGATCTCGGTCTTGCCCTTGGCCAGCAGCTGGGCCTCCAGCTCGATCTGGTGATCGAAATAGTCCTCGATCGCCCCCTTCGAGCGGCCGGTGACGAAGACGATGTGCTCGATCCCGGCCTCGCGCGCCTCCTCGACGATATAGCTCAGGATCGGGCGGTCGACGACGTTCAGCAGTTCCTTGGGCGTGGTCTTGGTGCCGGGCAGCACCCGGGTGCCGAGGCCGGCGACGGGGAGAACGGCCTTGCGAAGGCGGCGGGTCTGGTCGGTCATGCGAATTCCTGAACGGCGGGGTCGGACAGCCTAACGCATAAGCGAGGCCGTGCGATCACTCCACCGTCACGGATTTGGCCAGGTTGCGCGGCTGATCGACGTCCGTGCCCTTCTGCACCGCCACATAATAGGCCAGCAGCTGCACCGGCACGGCATAGACCAGCGGTGCGATCAGCGAGTGGCACTCGGGCGCGTCGACCCGCCGGATGCCGGCCCCGTGCGGATCGGGGGCCGAGGCCGGGGCGATCATGATAACCGGTCCGCCGCGCGCCGCCACCTCCTGCAGATTCGACGCCGTCTTCTCGAACACCTCGTCCATCGGGGCCAGGGCCACGATCGGGGTCAGTTCGTCGACCAGGGCGATCGGCCCGTGCTTGAGCTCGCCGGCGGCATAGCCCTCGGCGTGGATATAGCTGATCTCCTTCAGCTTCAGCGCCCCCTCCATCGCCAGCGGGAACATCGCCCCGCGGCCGAGGAACAGCACGTCGGTGGCCTTGGCCACGTCATGCGCCACCGCCTTGAGGTCCTCGACCATCAGCATGGCCTCGGCGATCAGGCGCGGCGCCTCGAACAGCGCCTTGACCAGCTCGGCCTCCTTCGCCGCGTCGATCCTGCCACGCTGCACCCCGGCCGACACGGCCAGCGCCAGCAGGGCGGCGACCTGGGCGGTGAAGGCCTTGGTCGAGGCGACGCCGATCTCGGGCCCCGCGTGGGTCGGCCACAGCGTCCCGGCCTCGCGCGCCATCGACGAGGAATGCACATTGACGAGGGCCGTCGTCTGCAGCCCCGCCGCCTTGCACCACGACAGGCTGGCCAAGGTGTCGGCGGTCTCGCCCGACTGGCTGACCGCCACCGCCAGCGTGCCCGGCGTCAGCGCCGGCTGGCGATAGCGGAACTCCGAGGCGATCTCGACGTCGCACGGCAGGCCGGCCAGCTTCTCGAACGCATAGCGGCCGATCTGGCCGGCGTAAAAGGCCGTGCCGCAGGCGACGATCTGAATCCGGTCGATGGCGGTGAAGTCGGTGCCGTCGGTCTTGGCCTTGGCGTTCACGAAGTCGAGGTAGTGCGACAGGGTGTGCTGGACGCTGTCCGGTTGCTCATGGATCTCCTTCTCCATGAAATGCCGGTACTCGCCCTTCTCGACCAGGGCCGAGGAGGCCGAGACCTGCACGATCGGCCGCTCGACAGCGTTTCCGCCGGCGTCGAACATCCGCGCGCCCGAACGGTCGAGGCCGACATAGTCGCCCTCTTCCAGATACGAGATTTTCTGGGTGAACGGCCCGACCGCCAGAGCGTCGGAGCCGAGATACATCTCGCCCTCGCCCCAGCCGACCACCAACGGGCTGCCGCGCCGCGCGCCCATGATCAGCCCGTCCTCGCCCTCGACCAGCACGGCCAGGGCATAGGCCCCGGTCAGCCGGTCCAGCACCGTCTTGAAGGCCGCCAGCGGATCGTCGCCGCGCGACAGTTCGCGGTCCAGCAAATGCGCCACCACCTCGGTGTCGGTCTGGCTCTCGAACACATGGCCCTCGGCCGCCAGCTCGGCCTTGAGCTCGGCGAAATTCTCGATGATGCCGTTGTGCACAAGCGTCACCCGCCCGGCCTTGTGCGGGTGCGCGTTCTCGGTGGTCGGCGCGCCGTGGGTGGCCCAGCGGGTGTGGCCGATGCCGACAGTGGCCGCAAGCGGCTCGGCCGCCAGCACGGCTTCCAGCTCGCGGATCTTACCCTTCGCGCGTCGGCGTTCGATGCGGCCGTCGACCAGGGCCGCGACGCCGGCGGAGTCATAGCCGCGGTACTCCAGTCGCCTGAGACTGTCGATCAGACGGGGAACCGCCGGGCCCGTCCCGGTCACGCCGATGATGCCGCACATGAAGAAGACCCTCGGAAAATCTGGAGTTCCGCGCTTTGCGCGCGAACGGGGAACGGTCTAAGCCGACCCGGACTGTCGGACGCCGGTGTAGGCGACAGGCCGTCCGGTTTGCACCTAAAAAGCGGTTTCGCAAGGTTTCCGCGACCGCCAGCGAGGAAGACGACGCTTGGGCGAGAGACGCTATTTCGGCACCGACGGCATCCGCGGCCGCGCCAACACCCACCCGATGACCGCCGAGGTGGCCCTGCGCGTCGGCCTCGCCGCCGGCCGCCTGTTCATGTCCGCCGACGACCGCCGCCACCTCGTGGTGATCGGCAAGGACACCCGCCTGTCGGGCTATATGATCGAGCCGGCCCTCGTCGCCGGCTTCTCGGCCGCGGGCATGGACGTGCGCACCTTCGGGCCGCTCCCGACGCCGGGCGTGGCCATGATGACCCGTTCGATGCGCGCCGACATCGGGGTGATGATCTCGGCCTCGCACAACGCCTATCTCGACAACGGCATCAAGCTGTTCGGTCCCGACGGCTACAAGTTGTCCGACACGGTCGAGCTGAAGATCGAATCGATGATGGACCAGGCGCTCGACTCCGACCTCGCCCCGCCCGACGCCCTCGGCCGGGTCAAACGCATCGACGACGCCCAGGCCCGCTATGTCGAGATCGCCAAGGCCAGCTTCCCGAAGGGCCTGAGCCTGCAGGGCCTGCGCATCGCCGTCGATTGCGCCAACGGCGCCGGCTACAAGGTCGCCCCGACGGCCCTCTACGAGCTGGGCGCAGAAGTCTGCGCCGTCGGCGTCGAGCCAAACGGCCTGAACATCAACGCCGACTGCGGCTCGACCCATCCCGAGACCCTGGCCGAGGCGGTGCGCACCTATCGCGCCGACATCGGCATCGCCTTCGACGGGGACGCGGACCGGCTGATCATCTGCGACGAGAAGGGCCAGGTCGTCGACGGCGACCAGATCATGGCCCTGGTGTCGCTGGACTGGGCGCGACGCGGGCTGCTGAAAGGCGGCGGCATCGTCGCCACCGTCATGTCCAACCTCGGCCTCGAACGCCGGCTGCAGACCGAGGGCCTGACGCTGGAGCGGACCAGGGTCGGCGACCGCTATGTCATGGAGCGGATGCGTGAAGGCGGCTTCAATCTCGGCGGCGAACAGTCGGGCCACATCATCCTGCACGACCACGCCACCACCGGCGACGGCCTGCTGGCGGCCCTGCAGGTGCTCTCCGTGCTGGTCGAAAGCGGCAGGCCGATGAGCGAACTGGCGCGCCAGTTCGACACCGTCCCGCAGAAGCTCGAGAACGTTCGCTACACCGCCGGCCAGCCGCTGGACGACCCGAAAGTCAAGGCCGCCATCGCCGAGGCCGAGGCGCGGCTCGCCGGCCAGGGCCGCCTGCTGGTCCGCCCGTCGGGCACCGAAAAGCTGATCCGTGTCATGGCCGAGGGCGACGACGAGAAGCTGGTCAAGTCCGTCGTCGCGGAGGTGGCGGCGGCGGTGAAGGCGGCGGGCTAGGTTCTGAACCCATAAAGCTTGCGGTGACCCGGTCTCGCTGATTCAAGGATTCCGGAAGGAGCCTTGGCATGGCGCGATACGATCTGAGCGAGGTGGAGTGGCGGCTGATCGAGCCG
>NZ_JBKBMX010000019.1:0-61990 GCF_046295595.1 Brevundimonas sp.
GCGCCCCGCCCCGCCGCCCGTGCCGCCGCGCCCGCTCCCACCCCGGCCGAGCCCGCCGGCGAACGCCCCTACCAGGCCCCGGCCGCCGAGGCCGCCGCCACCCCGGACCGCCCGCGCCAATCGGTGCAGTAGGACGCTCCCACCCCCTCAGGGTTCCTCTTTCTCCGCGCAGACCGGCCGGGTCGGCGGCGGGTAATAGCTCCGTGTTCCTTCTCCCATTGTGGGGAGGTAAGCGCTCAACGGCCTGTGACAGTGCTCGCGGACAACGGCGCTCCCGACAGCCTCGCGCTGGTCGGTCCCCCGAGAGTCGGACCGTCCAAGTGTAAAGAGCTCTTGATGTGGCCGACGCCCGGGAACTGATTGGGCAGCGCGCAACCCTGTGACGCCGCGCTGACGGAGCCTCAGATCGAGAAGCTGACGCCGCAGCCGCAGCTGGACGCCGCGTTCGGGTTGCGGACGACGAACTGGGCCCCGGCTAGGTCGTCGACGAAGGCGATCTCGGAGCCCTTGAGGAAGGGCAGGGAGACGGGGTCGACGAGGGCGGCCTGGCCGTCGGCCTCGATGCGGATGTCGTCGGACTCGGCGGTCTCGACCAGCTCCATCCGGTACTGGAAGCCGGAGCAGCCGCCGCCGTCGACGGCGACGCGCAGCAGCACCGGGTGACCCTCGGCCGCGGCCAGGGTCGCCAGACGGCGGGCCGCGCTTTCGGACAGGCTGAGGCCGTGACCGCCGGCGTGGGGCGTGATCTGGAAGGCGGGGACGGATTGGACGCTGCTCACGGGGCTCTATATGAGGCGCGCACGGGCGATCGCAAAGGCCCGGCCAGCGAAATGAGCCGCCGTGTTGATGCCTGAACGCGCCGCATACGCCGAATATCCCGAACACAGCCGCGGCCGGCTGACCCCGGAGCCGATCAGCCGCACGCGCAACGCCTATGCCCGCGACCGCGACCGCATCATCCACGCCACCGCCTTCCGCCGGCTGAAGGAGAAGACCCAGGTCTTCGTGGCGCACGAGGGCGACCACTATCGCACGCGCCTGACCCATTCGCTGGAGGTGGCGCAGATCGCGCGGTCGATCGCCCATGCCCTGCGGCTGGACACCGACCTGGCCGAGACGGTGGCGCTGGCGCATGACCTCGGCCATCCGCCGTTCGGCCACGCCGGCGAGGACGAGCTGCAGGCGCGGATGGAGCCGTGGGGCGGCTTCGACCACAACGTCCAGACCTTCCGCGTCGTGACCCGGCTGGAGCATCGCTATCCGCAGTTCGAGGGGCTGAACCTGAGCTGGGAGACGGTCGAGGGGGTGGTCAAGCACAACGGCCCGGTGTCGCACCGGCTGGACGAGCCGGCGTGGAAGGCGATCGCCGACTACGCCCCGGCCTGGGATCTGCGGCTGGACAGTTTCGCCTCGCTGGAGGCCCAGGCGGCGGCGATCGCCGACGACATCGCCTACAACAATCACGACGTCGACGACGGGGTGCAGGCGGGGCTGTTCAGCCTCGAGGACCTGACGGAGGTGCCGCTGATCGGGCCGGTGCTACGGGGCGTGCGGGCGGACTGGCCGGATATCGACGAGCGGATGGTGCGGATCGAGGCGGTGCGGCGGATGATCGGCGTCATGGTCGAGGACGTGCTGGCCGAGACCGAGGCGCGGCTCGAGGCCGACAACATCCGCTCGACCGAGGATGTGCGCCGGGCGCGACGGCCGCTGGTCGGTTTTTCGCACGCCATGCTGGCCGATCTGGGCGTGCTGCGGGCCTTTCTGTTCGAGCGGATGTACCGCCATTACCGGGTCAACCGGACGCGCAGCCAGGCGCGGCGGCTGCTGGGCGAGATGTTCGAGCTGTTCATGGCCGATCCGGGCACCCTGCCGCCGGAATGGTCGGGCAAGGCCGGGACGGAGGATGAGGCGCGGCGGGCGCGGGCGGTGTGCGACTACATCGCCGGCATGACCGACCGCTATGCGATCGAGGAGCACCGCAAGCTGTTCAGTCTGGATGTGGGACTGGATCTTTGAACCTCGTTCACCGCCGTCATCCTCGGACTTGATCCGAGGATCAGAGGCAATCGGCAAGCTGTGCGGCGGTGACGGCCCCGCGACCGTGACCGTGGGGCATCTGACGGAGCACCGGACGGTCCGATCCTCGGGTCAAGCCCGAGGATGACGGGGGGAGGGGAACACACGGCCTGAAAAAGGACTCGGACCGGGATACAGTGGTCTTTCCGCGCGCGATTCGTGCGGCACGACGGAAGGCGCGGCCATGTCCCATGAAGATCCCTATCGCCCGAACCCGAGCCGGGACCCCGGCCGCGACCGGGGCGCCTATACGCCGCCGACCGACGACGACCTGCCGTTCAACCGTCAGGGCTATGACCCGCGACGCGGCGGCGGCGGGGGAGGTGGCGGCGGCAAGGCTCCGCCGATGACGCTGATCATCTCGGCGGTGGTGCTGCTGGTGCTCATCATCGCCGTGGTGGTCTATTACCGCGCGGGGCCGCGCTCGTCCGAGGACGCCCCGCCGGCCGTCGGCACGCCGGTCGGCGAGATGACCTCGGCCGCCCCGGTCGACGCCCAGCCGGTCGATCCGACCGCCGGCATCGAGGTGTATGCCGAGACGGACGCTCCCGAGGCGGCCCCGACCTTCACGCCGCCGCCGGAAGCGGTGCAGCCGCGCCCCGCGCCGGCGCCGGTCGAGACCGCGCCCGCTCCGGCCCCGGCCCCGGCCGCGCCGGTGAAGAAGGCCGCCCCGGCTCCGGCCCCGGCCGCCGGCGGGACCTCCAGCGTGCAGATCGGCGCCTTCTCGACCCCCAACCTGGCCGAGCGCGAATACAACGCCGTCGTCGGCCGCTATCCGCAGTTCACGCAGGGCGGCGCGCGGCGGGTGCAGGAGGTCACGGCCTCGAACGGTTCGACCGTCTATCGCACCACCGTCAACGGCCTGAGCCGCGAGCAGGCCAGCGGCCTGTGCAACGCGATCAAGGCCTCGGGCGGCGACTGCATCGTCCGGTGACGCGTTCGGCGGCGATCTATGGCTGCAGCGGCCACCGGCTGACGGAGGCGGAGAAAGCCTTCTTCGCCGAGGTCCGGCCGTGGGGCTTCATCCTGTTTCGCCGCAATGTCGACAGCCCGGACCAGCTGCGCGCCCTGACCGACGAGATGCGCCACTGCGTCGACGATCCCGACGCGCCGGTGCTGATCGATCAGGAGGGCGGTCGGGTGCAGCGGATGGGACCGCCGCACTGGGCCAAATATCCGCCGGCCGGGGCCTATCTGGAGGCGGCCGACGGCCTGCTGCGGGCGCGCGAGCTGGCGCGGCTGGGCGCGCGGCTGATGGCGCATGATCTGAAGTCGGTCGGGATAACCGTCGACTGCGCCCCGGTGCTGGATGTTCCGGTGCCCGGGGCCCACGACATCATCGGCGACCGGGCGTATGCGCGCGATCCGGAGACGGTGGCGGTGCTGGGCCGGGCGGCGGCCGAGGGGCTGCTGGCCGGCGGCGTATTGCCGGTGATCAAACACATGCCGGGGCATGGCCGGGCCTTCGCCGACAGCCATCACAGTCTGCCGGTGGTGCATGCCGATCTGGCGACGCTGGACGGCTGGGATTTCGCCCCGTTCAAAGCGCTGTCGGACATGCCGCTGGCGATGACGGCGCATGTGGTGTTCGACGCGATCGATCCGAAGCGGCCGGCGACGACCTCGAAAAAGGCGCTGAAGCTGATGCGCCACCGGCTGGGGTTCGGCGGACTGATCATCAGCGACGACCTGTCGATGAAAGCGCTGACGGGCGGCCTGGACGAGCGGGCGGCGGCGGCGCTGAAGGCCGGCTGCGACGTGGTCCTGCACTGCAACGGCGATCTGGACGAGATGCGCCAGGTCGCGGCGGGCGTCGGCAAGCTGAAGGGCAAGGCCGGCAAGCGGGCGGCGGCGGCGCTGGCGCGGATCGTGCGCGAGCCGGAGCCGCTGGAGCTGTTCGCGGCGCGCGACCGGTTCGACGCCCTGATGGCCGGACGGCTGGAGGCGGCGGAGGGGCCGGACGTGGGGGAGGGGCAGGCGTGAGGACGGGCCCGTTGATGTCCTTCCCCCCTTGCGGGGGAAGGTGGGCCGCGGAGCAGCTCGGATGGGGGGGCTCTTTCCGCGAGCTGTCCGCTAACCGTAAGCATGGGTGTTTCACCCCCCATCCGTCAGGCTCCGCCTGCCACCTTCCCCCGCAAGGGGGGAAGGAGATCGTTCAGTGACCGACGCCTTCCAGCCGAATCTGGATTTCGCCGCGGTCGAACAGGCCGATGCGGGCGAGGCCTTCGTGGTCGATCTGGACGGCTATGAGGGGCCGCTGCATGTGCTGCTGGCGCTGGCGCGGACGCAGAAGGTCGATCTGCTGAAGCTGTCGATCACCCGGCTGGCGGAACAGTATCTGGCCTTCGTGCACGAGGCGCGGCGGCGCAATTTCGCGCTGGCGGCCGACTATCTGGTGATGGCTTCGTGGCTGGCCTATCTGAAGTCGCGCCTGCTGCTGCCGCGCACCGAGAAGGCCGGCGAGGATATGCCGGCCGAGGAGATGGCGGCGGCTCTCGCCTTCCGGCTGCAGAAGCTGGAGGCGATGCGCAGGGCGGTCGAGGCCATCACCGCGCGGCCGCGGCTGAAGCGCGACGTGTTCACGCGCGGCGACCCCGAGGCGCTGGTGATCATCCCGTCGGACCGCATCGACGCCAGCCTGTACGAGCTGATGGCCGCCTATGTGACGCAGCGGCGGCGCGAGGAGCAGCGGCACTACAACCCCGGCCAGCGGGTCGAGGCCTTCGCCCTGGAGGCGGCGCGGGACTGGCTGCGCGATGTCCTGCCGCGGCTGGATCAGTGGACGCCGCTGGAGCGGGTGGCGCCGGCGCGGCAGGGCGATGAGGGGCCGTCGCAGTCCAGCTTCACCGCCTCGACCCTGTCGGCCAGTCTGGAGCTGGTCAAGGAGGGGGCGATGGAGGTCAAACAGGCCGAGGCCTTCGCCGAACTGTATCTGAAGCGGCGCGCGATCGGGCAGGCGATGGAGCTGGTTCCGTGATTCAGTTCGCCCCCGATCACGGAGAGATCGAGCGCCGGGTCGAGGCCCTGTTGTTCGCCGCCGCCGGGCCGCTGTCGGCGGCGGAGATCGCACGGCGGCTGCCCGAGGGGGCGGATGTCGGCGGGGCGATTTCGGCGCTGCGGGAGCGGTATGAGGGACGCGGGGTCGAGCTGGAGTGCGTGGCGGATCGCTGGCGGTTCAGGACGGCGCCGGACCTGTCGTTCCTGATGACCGAGGAGCGCGAGGAGCCGCGGCGGCTGTCGAAGGCGGCGCTGGAGACCCTGGCCATCATCGCCTACCACCAGCCCTGCACCCGCGCCGAGATCGAGAGCGTGCGGGGGGTGTCGCTGTCGAAGGGGACGCTGGACCTGCTGCTGGAGATGGGGTTCGTGCGGCTGAAGGGGCGGCGGCGGACGCCGGGGCGGCCGGTGACCTATGCCACGGCGGACAAATTCCTCGAACATTTCAGCCTGTCGAGCCTGTACGACCTGCCGGGGGTGCAGGAGATGAAGGCGGCGGGGCTGCTGGACCTGTCGATCCCGGTCGGCTTCGAGGTTCCCGATCCGTCGCGGGCGGGGGACGACGACGAGACGCCGCTGCTGCCGGGCGAGGAGGACTCGCCGGAGTTCGCGCAGGATTTCGTCCAGGAAGACTGAGTATTCCTCCCCCGCAGGGGGAGGGGGACCGCCCGAAGGGGGGGAGGGGGCTGACCTGATCCGCCGGTGTCCGGAGCAAGGCCCCCTCCACCATGCTGCGCATGGTCCCCCTCCCCCAAAGGGGGAGGAATGTGGTGTCGCATTCCGCCCGAACCCTTGCTAATCGCTTCCGATGATCGCTCGCCTTCGTCCCGTACCCTTCGACCTCGGTCCCGTGCATTTCGTCGGCATAGGCGGCATCGGCATGAGCGGCATCGCCGAGATCATGCTCAAGATCGGCTATTCGGTGCAGGGCTCGGACGCCAGGGCCAGCGCCAACACCGAGCGGCTGGAGAAGCTGGGCGCGCGCATCTTCATCGGCCATGACGCGGCCCATGTCGGGGACAGCGTTTCGGCGGTGGTCTATTCGACCGCGGTCAGGGCGACCAACCCGGAGATGATGTCGGCGCGCGAGCGGCGCATTCCGCTGGTGCGGCGGGCCGAGATGCTGGCCGAGCTGATGCGGCTGCAGTTCTCGATCGCGGTCGGCGGGACGCATGGCAAGACGACGACGACTTCGATGGTCGCGGCCATTCTGGACGCCGGCGGGCTGGACCCGACAGTGGTCAACGGCGGCATCATCAACGCCTATGGCACCAACGCCAAGGTTGGCGACGGCGACTGGATCGTGGTCGAGGCCGACGAGAGCGACGGCAGCTTCCTGCGGCTCAAGTCGACGGTGGCCATCGTCACCAATATCGACCCCGAACACCTCGATCACTACGGCGACTTCGACGGGGTGCGGAAGGCGTTCGTCGACTTCGTCGAGAACATTCCCTTCTACGGCTTCGCCGCCGTCTGCCTCGACCATCCCGAGGTGCAGCGTCTGGTGGCCTCGATCGATAACCGGCGGCTGGTGACCTATGGCGTCAATCCCCAGGCCATGGTGCGGGCCGACAATGTCGAGATGAAGCCGGACGGCTGCCGCTTCGACGTGGTGATCCAGCAGCCGGGGCTGGCCGCCCTGGACGAGCCGACGCGGATCGAGGGGCTGCATCTGCCGATGGCCGGCTGGCACAATGTGTCCAATGCGCTGGCGGCCATCGCCGTGGCGCGCGAGCTGGACGTGTCGGACGAGGCGATCACGGCGGGGCTGGCCGGGTTCGGCGGGGTCCGGCGGCGGTTCACCACCACGGGCATCGTCGGCGGGGTGCGGATCGTCGACGACTACGGCCACCATCCGGTCGAGATCGCGGCGGTGCTGAAGGCCGCGCGTCAGGTGGCCGAGGGCCGGGTCATCGCCGTGGTCCAGCCGCACCGCTTCACCCGGCTGGAATCGCTGATGGAGGAGTTCTCGACCTGTTTCTCGGACGCCGACGCGGTGTTCGTGGCCGACGTCTATGCGGCCGGCGAGCCGCCGATCACGGGGGTCGACAAGGACGCCCTGGTCGAGGGCATCCGGCGGTTCGGGCACCGGTCGGTGCACGCGCTGGAGAGCGTCGAGGCTCTGCCCGGCGTGATCGCGGCGGAGGCGAGGGCGGGCGATCTGGTGGTGCTGCTGGGGGCGGGGGACATTACGCAGTGGGCTTATGCGCTGCCGGGGCAGCTGGAGGCGCTGGGTTGAATTATCGGGAACTCGTCGAACCCTATTGGAATGCGGTGAGCATCCATGTCGGGGCGGATAAATTCACCCAGCAGTTTGCCGCATTGCCGCGGGCTTCCCAGCATCTCTACGCAACCCATTGGACGCAAAGTGAAGTGCAGAATGGGGGACTCGGTCAGTTTTTTGACAACGGCGCCGGCATTCTCGCGCCCGAGGCGGTGGAAGGATTTCGGACGCTGGGAATGCCAGAGGCGGCGGCGGCCCTGGCGGACGTTATGAGGTTGTTCGGTGACCCGTATCCGCGGGAGCGCAAGACGGGCGAGCAGGTGACCCTGCCCAGGACTATCGAGGATCGGTTTTCCAAGCTGCTCGAGTCCGAAGCCGGCGGCTTCTGGGATGCGGCCGATCGCTATGCGGCGACCCACACCACATGACCTCCATCGTATCTCTTCCCCCCGTGCGCGGTAAGTTGTTGCGCGACGAACCGTTGGGCCCGTTCACCTGGTTCCGCGTCGGCGGAAATGCGGACGCGCTGTTCATTCCGGCTGACGCTGACGATCTGGCCGACTTTTTGAAGGCGCTGGACCCGGCCGTACCGGTTACCGTGCTGGGCGTCGGCTCGAACGTCATCGTGCGTGACGGCGGGGTCGAGGGGGTCGTGATCCGGCTGGCCGGACGGCCGTTCGCCGGGATCACGACCGAGGGCGAGACGATCACCGCAGGAGCGGGGGCGCTGGACGCGATGGTGGCGCGGGCCTCGGCCAAGGCGGGGCTGGCGGGGTTGGAGTTCTATGCGGGCATCCCGGGCACCATCGGCGGGGCGCTAACCATGAACGCCGGCTGCTATGGCGCCGAGACGAAGGACATTCTCGTTTCCGCCTGGGGGCTCACGCGGGCGGGGGAGAGGGTCGAATATTCGCTGGCCGACTTCGGCTACACCTATCGCCATTCGCAGGCCCCGGCGGACATCATCTGGATCGAGGCGACCTATCGCGGGACGCCCGACGATCCCGAGGCGGTCGCCGGCCGCATCGCCGAGATCACCTCGCGCCGCGAACTGACCCAGCCGATCCGCGAGAAGACCGGCGGCTCGACGTTCAAGAACCCGCCGGGCCAGTCGTCGTGGAAGCTGGTCGACGAGGCGGGGTGGCGCGGCAAGCTGTTCAAGGCCACCGGCGGCGGGGCCATGTTCAGCGAACTGCACAGCAACTTCATGATCAATCCCGGCGAGGCGACGGCGGCCGATATCGAGGGGCTGGGCGAGGCGGTGCGGGCGGATGTGCTGTCGAAAACCGGCGTGCCGCTGGACTGGGAGATCAAGCGCATCGGGCGAGCGGGATAGGCACGGCCGCTGCCTTCATCGAAGGCTTTTGTGCGCGCGGGCGCGATTGGTTGACCGGCTGTTAAGGACGTGCGCCGCATTGCGGTGACTGTTCCGGAGCTTCGCATGACCCGCCCCTTCGCAGACCTGCACGTCGCCGTCCTGATGGGCGGGCTGTCGTCGGAGCGCGCGGTGTCGCTGAGCTCGGGCAAGGAGTGCGCCGACGCCCTCGAGGGGCAGGTGGCGCGGGTCAGCCGGGTCGACGCCGGACGCGACATCGCCCAGGTGCTGGCGGCGCTGAAGCCGGACGTGGTGCTGAACGCCCTGCATGGCGAATGGGGCGAGGACGGCTGCGTCCAGGGCATCCTCGAGACGCTGCAGGTTCCCTACACCCACTCCGGCGTGCTGGCCTCGGCCATCACCATGGACAAGGACAAGACCAAGTCGATCCTGCGCGCGGCCGGCGTCCTGGTGCCCGGCGGCGGCCTGTTCGACCGGCACGCGGTGGCGCGCGGCCACGTCATTCCGCCGCCCTATATCGTCAAGCCGAATGCCGAGGGCTCGTCGGTCGGGGTCTATCTGGTGGCCGAGGGGGCGCCGCCCCAGGCCGAGGTCGGGGCCGACGACTGGGCCTATGGCGACCAGGTGATGGTCGAGCCCTATATCCGCGGCAAGGAGCTGGCCGTCGCCGTGATCGGCGAGGCGACCGGCCCACGCGCCCTGACGGTGACCGACATCACCCCGGTCAAAGGCTTCTACGACTACGAAGCCAAATACGCCCCGGGCGGCTCGGTGCACAAACTTCCGGCCGATCTGCCGCCCCATGTATTCGAGGCGGCGATGCGGGAATCCGAGCGGGCGCATGCGGCTCTGGGCTGCCGCGGAGTATCACGATCCGACTTTCGTTATGACGATCTTAAGGACGTTCTCGTTCTTCTGGAGGTCAATACCCAGCCCGGCATGACGCCGACCTCGCTCGTGCCCGAGCAGGCCGCGTTCGCCGGGATGGGATATAAAGACCTGGTCCGGTGGATGGTGGAGGACGCCTCATGCCCGCGGTAGTTCGCGGCGGTCGGCGACAGAGTTCGAAACAGCCCGTCAAGCGGTCCGCGGCTCCCAGGGGGGGAGGCCGGGGCCGTTCGCCCCGCAACGCCCCGGCCACGCCGGGCAAGGTGGCGGCGATCGGCCGGCTGGACCTGTCGCCCCGCGCCGTCGTCATCTCGATCGTCGCCGGCGTCGTGGTGCTGGCCGGCGTGCTGGCGACCGGGGCGCGCGCCGACCGCATCGGCGCCTCGATCAGCGACGGCGTCGACGGCATGGCCGTCGGCATGGGGCTGAAGCTGGACAAGGTGTTCATCGAGGGCGAGTCCGCCGAGGCCAGCGCCGCCATCCAGCGGGCGGTGCAGCTGAACGGCGGCCAGGCCATGACCTCGATCGACCTCGACGCGGTGCGCGAGCGGGTCGAGGGGGTGGGCTGGGTCAAGGAGGCGCGGATCGTGCGCCTGCTGCCCAACACCCTGATCGTCCACGTCGTCGAGCATGACCGGCTGGCCATCTGGCAGGCCGGCGGACGCAATATGGTGATCGACAGCCACGGCCAGGTGATCCGCGGGGCCGACGCCGGCCGCTATCCGAACCTGCCGCTGGTGGTCGGCAAGGGGGCCGAACAGGCCGCCGCCGAGGTGCTGCCGCTGATCGCCCAGCGGCCCCGGCTGATGGCCCGTCTGGAGGCGCTGGTGCGCGTCGACGAGCGCCGCTGGGACCTGCGGCTGAAGGACGGCAGCCTGATTCAGCTGCCCGCCGCCGATCAGGACGCGGCCCTGATCCAGCTGGACGCGCTGGACCAGCGCGAACGGCTGCTGGAACTCGGGTTCGCCCGCATCGATCTGAGGACGCCCGAGGAGGTCGCTGTCCGGCCCTCCGCCGGCGACGCATAGGGCTGGATTTGTAGTATGGCTGGACGTCTTGTGGACAAGTCTGTGGATGGCGGAAAATCCGCCGCCGGCCGCGCGCCCGTCGTGGCGGCGCTGGATCTCGGCCAGTCCAAGGTCGGCTGCTTCATCATGAAGCCCGACGGCGTGCGCCATGCCGACCGCACCATCCGGGTGGCGGGGGCGGGGCACGTCCAGTCGCGCGGCATCCGCGGCGGCGGCATCGTCAATATGGACGAGGCGGCCCAGGCCATCGGCCATGCGGTCGAGCGGGCCGAGCGGGCCGCCGGCTCGCCGGTCTCGGGCGTGGTGGTGACCACCGCCATCGGCCAGATGGCCAGCCACCGGGTCCAGGCCCGCGTTTCGCTCGGGGCCAATCCGGTCGGCGACGCCGATCTGGCGCGCGCCATCGCCATGGCCTTGGCCCAGATCCGCCTGCCGAACCGCCGTCCGATCCATGTGCTGCCGATCGCCTGGTCGGTCGACGGTGCGCGCGGGGTGCACGACCCGCGCTCGATGAAGGGGCATTCGCTGGGGCTGGACCTGCTGGTGGTGTCGATGGCCGAGAGCGCCTTCAACGCCCTGAGCCACTGTCTGGAGCTGGCCCACCTCGACCTGCAGGGCGTGGTGGCGGCGCCGGTGGCCTCGTCGCTGGCGGCGCTGGAAGACGACGAGATGGATCTGGGCTGCGTCTGCATCGACATGGGCGGCGGCGCGACCTCGGCCGCGGTCTGGGGCGGGCGCTCCCTGCTGCATATCGAGAGCCTCAACGTCGGCGGCGATCATGTGACGGCCGATATCGCCCGGGGGCTGTCGACCTCGCGCGCCGGGGCCGAGCGGCTGAAGACCCTGCACGGCTCGGCCATGGCCAGCGCCAATGAGGACCGCGAGATGTTGGAGGCCCCGCCGCGCGGCGAGGATCCCTCGGCCGGTCCGGTGGTGGTGCCGCGCGCCATGCTGAAGACGGTCATCGCGCCGCGCGTCGAGGAGACGCTGGAGCTGCTGCGCGACCGGCTGCGCAACGCCGGGGTCGGGCTGGAGCCGGGCGCCGGCCTGGTGCTGACCGGCGGGGCGAGCCAGCTGAACGGCGTGCGCGAGCTGGCGGTGCGGGTGTTCGACCGGCCGGTGCGGCTGGGCAAGCCGCAACGGGCGCCGCACCTCGCCGACGCCGCCTCGGGGCCGGCCTTCTGCTCGGCCGCCGGCGTGCTGCTGCGCGCCGCCTATGGGCCGCGTGAGGCGGTGTCGGCGCGCAAGCTGATGTCGCGCCAGATCACCGCCGCCGACGCGCCGCGTATCCATCAAGGCGGTCTGGTCGCCCGGGCCGCGGGCTGGCTGCGCGAGAACCTGTAGCGCCGGTCGGCGGCGGGGGCGGTTGTCCCCACGCTGTCCACAGTGGAAAACTGCGGCGAAGGTTAACGAATTCCGTGGCCCCCGGCCCGACTCACCCTATCCGGTAACACTCCCTTAAGCAGATAGGGTGTTTCCTTAACGCGCTCATAACCAATGCGAATCGGCGGGGGTTTCGCATCGGGGCAGACGGGCAGGGTCGAACCTAAGGTCGGAATTAGAATGTCTCTCTCGCTTGTGCGTCCGCAACACACGGAACTGAAGCCCCGCATCGTCGTCTTCGGCGTCGGCGGCGCGGGCGGCAACGCCGTCAACAACATGATCGACGCCGGCCTCGAAGGGGTCGAGTTCGTCGTCGCCAACACCGATGCGCAGCATCTGTCGTTCGCCAAGACCGACCGCCGCGTCCAGCTGGGCGAGACCATCACGCAAGGCCTGGGCGCGGGCGCCCACCCCGAGGTCGGCATGAACGCGGCCGAGGAGTCGGCCGAGGAAATCTACGGGCACCTCGATGGCGCCCACATGGTCTTCATCACCGCCGGCATGGGCGGCGGCACCGGCACCGGCGCCGCGCCGGTCATCGCCAAATGCGCCCGCGACCGCGGCATCCTGACGGTCGGCGTGGTGACCAAGCCCTTCACCTTCGAAGGCCGTCACCGCATGCGTCTGGCCGATGCCGGCATCGCCGAGCTGCAGCGCTACGTCGACACCCTGATCGTCATTCCGAACCAGAACCTGTTCCGCGTCGCCAATGAGCGCACCACCTTCGCCGACGCCTTCGGCATGGCCGACCAGGTGCTGCACTCGGGCGTGCGCTCGATCACCGACCTGATGATCCTGCCGGGTCTGATCAACCTCGACTTCGCCGACGTCCGCGCCGTCATGTCCGAGATGGGCAAGGCGATGATGGGCACGGGCGAGGCCTCGGGCGAGGACCGTGCCCTGCAGGCGGCCCAGAACGCCATCGCCAATCCGCTGCTGGACGAGACCTCTCTGAAGGGCGCCAAGGCCGTGCTGGTGAACATCACCGGCGGCATGGACATGACCCTGCTGGAAGTCGACGAGGCCGCCAACGCCATCGCCGGCGAGGTGGACGCCGACGCCAACATCATCTTCGGGGCCGCCTTCGACCCGGCGCTGGACGGCAAGATCCGCGTATCGGTCGTGGCCACCGGCATGGAAGACCTGGCCGCGGCCCAGTCGCCGACCTCGACCTCGACCGCGCCGTTCGACACCCGCCGGCCCGCCCCGTCCTACGCCGCCTCGCGCGCCGAGCCGGTGCGTCAGGAAGCGGTGCGCGAACCGGCCCGCGATCTGGGCCGTGACTTCGGCCGCGCCGAGGCCCCGCGTCAGGCCGAGCCCGCCCCCATCGTCCCGACCTTTCAGTCCAGCCAGCCGACCTATGGCGCCGTGGCCCGGGCCCCCGAGCCGCGTCCGGAGCCGGTGATCCACGTCGCCGAGGACCGCGCCCTCGAGCCGATCGTCGATCCGTGGGTCGAGGAATATGAGTCCGCCCCGCGCACCGCCGCCCAGGCGGCGCCGGTGGCCCAGGGCGACCTGTATATGGACCGCACCGGCGACCGCGCCGAGCGCCCTGCCGCCGAGCCGATGCAGCGCCGCGAAGAGCCGGCCTATGACGACCACGACGACCGGGATCACCGCAAGTCGGGCTGGAGCCTGTTCGGCCGCGGCAAGCGTCAGCCGGCCCAGCCGGCCTATGCGCCGCAACGCACGACCGAGATGCGTTCGACCAGCCAGGTTCAGCCGACGCCGGAGCTCGACCAGGGCCAGGCGGAGGACGATCTGGAAATCCCGTCGTTCCTGCGGCGGTTGGCCAACTAGGGTTCAGGCAGCAGGCAGCAGGCAGCAGGGAAGGGCGGTCGCAGGGCCGCCCTTTCGCTTTGCCGGGGGAGCGGCCTGCCACACACCGGCTGCCTGCTGCCGGCTACCTCCCCGTTAACGAAACAATCGGAAACCCGACTTTCATTTCAGTCTTGCGACACCCCCGCTAGACGGTTTCTGGGGCGAACTCCGCACGTAGAGGCGGGGCGCAAGTTGAAGCGAGTTTCTGCAATTGCCGGTCCGTCACGACCATCACCAGAAGACCACCGTCGCGCCGGCGATCATCGCCGGCGTGGGCGTGCACACGGGCGACCGGGTGCGTCTGGCGGTGCGTCCGGCGCCGGTCGGCACGGGCATCGTCTTCGTCCGCACCGACATCAAGGACCGTGACAACCGCATTCCGGTCTCGGGCGAGGCCGTCGTCGACGCCCGCCTGAACACCATGATCGAGAACGCCGCCGGCGTGCGGCTGTCGACCATCGAGCATCTGATGGCGGCCTTCGCCGCCCTGGGCGTGTCGAATGCCGTGGTCGAGGTGGACGGTCCTGAGCTGCCGATCCTCGACGGTTCGGCCCTGCCGTTCGTCAAGCTGCTGGACCGCGCCGGCTTTCGTCCGCAGGAAGCGCCGGTCCGCTATATCGAGATCCTCGAGCCGATCCGGGTGCAGGACGGCGACAAGAGCGCGGCCCTGCTGCCGTGCGACCGCTATGAGATGCGCTTCGAGATCGACTTCCCGACGCCGGTGATCGGCAATCAGGTGATCGACTTCGTCGTCGACGAACAGACCTTCCGCGACGAGATCATGGCCGCCCGCACCTTCGGCTTCGCCCATGAGGTCGAGGCCCTGCGCAAGGCCGGCCTGGCCCGCGGCGGCTCGCTGGAGAACGCCGTGGTCATCGACGGCGACCAGATCCTGAACCCGGGCGGGCTGCGGATGGAGCGCGAGTTCGTCAAGCACAAGGCGCTGGATGCTATCGGCGACCTGTATGTGCTCGGCGCGCCGCTGCTGGGCCGCTACGAGGGCGTCAAGGCGGGCCACGCGATCAACAACCTGCTGGTCCGCGAACTGCTGGCCAATCCGCAGGCGTGGCGCGAGACGACGCGCGTGCCGGAAATGGCGATGGCGGGCTGATCCGCCCCTGATCAGCCGACGCTGATCGCGCTCATCAGCCGGCCGAAGTCCGGCTCTCCGCTCAGATACGCCCGGCGGTTCGAATAGAAGCGCGTCGCGTCGGTGCGCGTGTCGTCGCCGGTCCAGGCGGCGTCGCCGACGCCGGCCTGCTCCAGCCGCCACAGGATATAGCCGGGCAGGTCGAACAGCCGTTTGTCGGCGGTCGCGCCCGGGGCGAAGAAGCGGCCGCTGCCGGCGTTGTGGTGGTCGAAGCGGTCGTGGAAGGCGGCGTCGACCTCGTAGGAGGCCTGGGCGATGCACGGGCCGACGACGGCGACGATGCGGTCGGGGCGGGCCCCGAGCGCCTGCATGGCCGCCACGGTCGAATGGACGATGCCCCCCAGGGCGCCCTTCCAGCCGGCATGAGCGGCGCCGACGACGCCGGCTTCGGCGTCGGCCAGCAGCACCGGGGCGCAGTCGGCGGTCAGGACGGCGCAGATCACGCCGGGCGCGGCCGAGACGACGGCGTCGCCCTCGGGCCGCTCGCCCTTCCAGCCGGCCTCGGCGACGCGGGCGACGGCGGAATGGATCTGGTAGCAGGCGGCGATGTCGTCGGCGGCGCCGCCCAGATGGGCCGCGACGCGGCGGCGGTTCTCGGCCACGGCGGCGGGATCGTCGTTCGAGCCGACGCCGGTGTTGAGGCCTTCATAAAGGCCGGTGGAGGCGCCGCCCTCGCGCGTGAAGAAGCCGTGGCGGAGGCCGGCGCGGGCCAGCAGGGGGTGGGTGATGGGGACCAGCGACATGGTCAATCCTCGAAACCCGGTACAACCAGACTGCGCGGCGAAAAGATCGCGCAGACCTTGAACAGGCTTCCCATCTGGTCGTCGGCGGTCAGGCGGGCCAGCTGGCGGTCGATGACCGGGGCGGCGTCGGGGCGGCCGTCCCTGAGCCGGTCGGCCCTGGCCTCGATGCCGAGCAGGCCGAGGAACTCGCCCTGACCCAGGGTTCCGGTGACATCGGCGCCGGCGTGGACGGCGGCCTCCAGCACGGTCGGGAAGTCGGCCCATTGCGTCAGGTCGGCCTCGCCCGGCGTGGCCAGCGGATCGACCTTCTGGTGCCGGCGCAGGGCCTGCAGGGTGTCGCCGGCCTCGGGCCGGGCGCGGCCGTAGTCGATCAGCAGGGCGGCCCCGGAGGCGGCCTTGATCAGGGCCGCGACCTCGCGTCCGAACACG
This sequence comes from Brevundimonas sp., assembly GCF_046295595.1. Classification (GTDB taxonomy): domain Bacteria; phylum Pseudomonadota; class Alphaproteobacteria; order Caulobacterales; family Caulobacteraceae; genus Brevundimonas. The sequence continues at coordinate 16,079 of NZ_JBKBMX010000019.1, forward strand.
GCCTGCTGCTCGGACATCTCCACCGTCTGGCCGGGCTCGACCTCGAACGCGGGGCGTTTGAAGCCGCCGGTGATCGTCTTCAGGCCGAAGGTCAGGGCGCCGTCTTCGGTGACGCCGACGCAGCGTTCGGCCCAGCCGTCTTCCGTCTTCACGAACTGGCGGGCGGGGAGGCAGTCGAGCACCTCATTAGCGATCAGGATGACCGGGGCGTCGGTCTCGATACGGTCGAGGGCGGCGACCCAGCGCGGGTGCACGTCGCTGTCGGCCAGCATGCGGGCCTGGGCCTCGCGCAGGGGCGGGCTGGGCTCGATCAGGACCAGATCGACCGCCCGGAGGAACTCCGGGGCGAGGCGGGCGGCGCGCAGGGCGTCGGCCATCAATGTGCCGTCGCCGGGGCCGACCTCGACCAGCCGCACCCGCTCGGGCGCGCCCAGCCGTTCCCACAGCTCGACCGCCCACAGGCCGAGCAGCTCGCCGAACATCTGGCTGACCATCGGCGCGGTGATGAAGTCGCCGGTCGCGCCGATCGACGGCCGGGTGGCGTAGTAGCCGCCTTTCGGGTCGTGCAGGCAGCGGGTGACGTAGTCGGCGACCGTCATCGGCCCGGTCAGGGCGATCTCGCGCGCCAGACGGTCGCGCAGGTCGCTGGCCGGGGCGGCCATCAGGCCTCCGCGACCACCGGCGGCCGGCTCCAGGCGCGCCAGATCAGCCAGGTGCCGACGATCATCATCGGGATCGACAGCATCATGCCCATGGTGAGGCCCAGCGGCAGGTTCTCGAGGCCGACGTCGGGCTGGCGCACGGTCTCCAGCGAAGCGCGGACGAGGCCGTAGCCGAACAGGAACAGGCCGGTGACATAGCCGGGCTTGGCGAGCAGACGCCCCTTGAACACGGCCAGCCACAGGATGACCGCCAGGGCGATCCCCTCCAGCGCGGCTTCATAGAGCTGGCTGGGATGGCGCGGGACCAGGCCGGCGGGGCAGTAGCCGTACATCGTCTCGATGGTGCGGTTGCAGAACACCATGCCCCACGGGGCGTCGGTCGGACGGCCCCACAGCTCGCCGTTGATGAAGTTGGCGATGCGGCCGAAGAACAGGCCGATCGGCGCGACCGGGGCGATCAGATCGCCGAGGCTGAGCAGGCGGATCCTGTTCTTCCAGGCGTACCAGACGATCGCCAGCGACACGCCGATCAGGCCGCCGTGGAACGACATGCCGCCGTCCCACAGGCGGAACAGTCCGAGTCGCTCGCCCCAGTCGGCGCCGGTGAACAGATTGGCGTAGAGTTCGGGCTTGTAGAACAGGGCATAGCCGAAGCGGCCGCCGAGGATGATGCCGAGGGTGATCCACAGCACCAGATCATCGAGCTGGGGGGAGGAGACCGGCGGCTTGCCCGGCTGCCAGATCGAATTGTTGCGCGCTAGCCGGTTGGCGTACCACCAGCCGAGGACGATGCCCGCCACATAGGCGAGGGCGTACCAGCGGATGTCCAGCGGACCGATGCTGAACCATACGGGCTTGATGTCGAAAAAAGGCACGGGCGCTCCTGTGGGCAGGTCTGGCTGGCGGTTTAGCAAGCGGCGCCATCCGCGTCCCTGAAATTTCCGCAACGGCCGCGGGCGCGCGCCGCAATCGGGCCACAGGTCGCATCGACATCAAGGTTTCGTTTACCATATCAGGCAACCATCCCTTAACGACGCTCGCCTGTCCGAGTCGGAGATTTCCCATGCAGACGCGAAACCCTATTCTCGACGAGTTCGCCAAGCTCACCACCGGCGCCATGGGGCTGGCCCAGGCCGCCGGCGAGGAGGCGAAGACCGCCTTTCGCGCTCAGGCCGACCGCTTCACCGCCGAGATGGACCTGGTCCGCCGCGACGAGTTCGACGCGCTGAAGGCCGAGATCGCGGTCCTGCGGGCCGAGGTGGCGGCGCTGACGGCGGCGAAGAAGCCTCAAAAGGGAACGTCCACAGCGGCTTCTCCCGCACAGGACGCAGCCGGTTGAGCCGAATCTGCGAACCCGCCTACCGTTCCCGCAGAGGGCGTGAGTCGCGCCCGGAGACGCCTTGATGGACACTGCCCGGCCCGAAGAAGTTGAGGTTCCCTACGATCCGCTGGATGTCGTGGAACACGTCCTGGTGGCCGAGAATCTGCCGTTCGACCGCACTGACGAGGGCGACCTCGCCTTCGCCCTGGCGGGCGACTGGAAGGACTATGAGCTGTGGTTCGCCTGGCGTCCGGAGGGCGACTGCCTGCAGCTGTGCTGCGCCCTCGACCTGCAGGCCTCAAAGTCGCGCCGGGCCGCGGCCTATGAGCTGGTCGGCCTGATCAACCAGCGCACCTGGATGGGCCATTTCGAGGTCTGGGCCGAGGACGGCGAGATCGTCTTCCGCCACTCGCTGGCCCTGCCGATGGGCGAGCGGCCGACGCTTGGCCAGGCGGCGTCGATGATCGACGCGGCGGTCGAGGCGGCGGACCGCTACTACCCCGCCTTCGACTTCATGATCCGCGGCAACAAGAAGCCGCAGGAGGCGATCGACTCCTGCCTGTTCGAGACCGTCGGCACGGCGTGACGCCATGACAGACTTCTCTTCTTCCGGTCCCGTCGTCCTGCTCGGCTGCGGGCGGCTGGGTTCCGCCATTCTTGAGGGCTGGCTGGCGACAGGGACGGTCGCGCCGTCCGATCTGATCATTCTGAGCCGCTCGGAAGCGCCGGCCGCCGAGGCGGCCCGGGCGCTGGGCGCGCGGGTCAATCCGCCCTCGGATGCCCTGTCCGGGGCCCGGGCGCTCGTGCTGGCGGTCAAGCCGGCGAGCTGGCGCGAGGCCCTCGGGCCATTGGTCGCCGGCCTTCCGCAGGACACACCCATCGTCTCGGTCATGGCCGGGGTCGGCTCGGCCGACATCGCGGCCGTGGCGGAGCGGCCGGTCGTCCGGGTGATGCCGACCACGGCCGTGGCCCAGGCCCGCGGCGTCGCCGCCCTGTGGTCGTCGGATCCGGCCGCGCGCGAGACGGCGCGGGGACTGTTCGACCAGATCGCCGACGTGGTGGACCTGGACGAGGAGTCCGTGATGGACGTGGCCACCGGGGTGGCCGGTTCGGCCCCGGCCTTCATCTACGCCTTCGTCCAGGCGCTGGCCCGGGCGGGGGCAGCCCAGGGTCTGGCTCCGGACGCCGCCGCGCGGCTGGCGCGCGGGGCCCTGCGCTCGGCCGGGGCCGGGGCCGAGACCGGCGCCGCGCTGGAGGATCTGGTCACGCGCATCGCCTCGCCGGGCGGCACAACCCGCGCCGGACTGGACGCCATGGAGGCAGGCGACGACCTCGACGGCGCGGCCCGCGCCGCGGTCGAGGCCGCCGTTCAGCGCGCCCGGGCGATCAGCGGCTGACGTAGCGCCCTTCGCCCAGATGGCCGGCGAGCCGCCGGTAGGCCCGTTCGGCGTCCTGCCAGGTCCCGTAGCCGCGCACGTCGGCGAGATTGTGCGAGAACCAGTCGTATTTGACCGGCAGCACCTCGCCCTCCGCGGTGGTGATCACGCCCTCGATGGCGGCCCCGCCGATGGAGATGCTGCGGAAGGGGTCGAGGCCCGGCGTGGCGGCCGTCTGTTCGAACGTCGGCCGGTTCGGCTTGAGATCGGTCAGCACCAGTTCGATCCGCGCGCCGTCCAGACGGGCGCTGTCGGCGATACCCTGGCGGACGATCTCCGCGAGGCGGTCGGACTGTTGCCGGACGTCGCGTTCGCCCAGTTCCTCGACCTTGTCCTGAAGGTCTGGACCGAGGGTCACGGTGACCGAGGCCGGATCCGCCATGGCCGGGCCGGCGATGGCGAGAATGGCGCCGAGGGGCGCGAGGAAGGCGAGTTTGCGCATCATGGTTCTCCGGTTTCCCCGTCGCTGAAAAGATGCGCCTCGCCGCTCCGTTTCGCCAGTGGGCGGCGCCGTTTGTGATCAGCCGGGCAGGCGGATGGTGGCGCGCAGCCCGCCGAGGTCGCTGCGCCCCAAGGTGATGTCGCCGCCATGACTGCGGGCGACGTCGCGGGCGATGGCGAGGCCGAGGCCGACGCCCTTGCGGTTCTGGTTGCGCGACGCGTCGAGTCGCGAGAACGGCCGGAACGCCTCCTCGTGCATGTCGTCTGGAATGCCGGGGCCGTCGTCCTCGATGGTGATCTCCAGCCCGCCAGACGGCAGGGCGCGGGCGCCCAGCCGGACGTGGTCGCCGTGCGCGGCCGCATTGCCGGCGAGATTGGCCAGGGCGCGCTTGAGGGCGAGCGGGCGCAGGCTGGCGGTCAGGGTCTGCGGCGCCGTGACCTCGACCTCGGCGCCGACGCGGCGGGCGTTGTCGGCGGCGACCGCCAGCAGGTCGGCGACCGGAACGGTCTGCGCCGCCTCGCCAGCCTCGCCGCGGGCGAAGGCGAGGTATTCGTCGATCATGTGCTCCATCTCGTCGAGATCGCCCTGCATGGCGCTGGCGCGCTTGAACGGCGGGGCGAGGGCCAGTTCCAGCCGCAGGCGGGTCAGCGGCGTGCGCAGGTCGTGACTGACCGAGGCGAGCAGGGCGGTGCGCTGGTCGATATGGCGCTGGATCCGGTCGCGCATGTCCATGAAGGCCCGGGCGGCGGCGCGCACCTCCCTGGCCCCATGCGGCTTGAACCGTTCGCGCGACTCGCCGCGCCCGAAGGCCTCCGCCGCCTCGGCCAGGCGCTCAATGGCGCGGACCTGGTTGCGGATGAACAGGATGGCGACGCCCATCAGCAGGACGGTGGCGAGGAACAGCCACAGGACGAAGATGTGCGCCTGGGTGGCGACGGCCCGTTCGCGCGGGGCGATGACGCGCAGCACGCCGTCCGGCTGCTGGACCCGGATGTCTACATAGGCGGGGTAGCGGGTGGTCGAGAACCACACCGGTCGGTCGATCCGCGCCTGCAGCGCCTTCTCGAGCGTGCGGTCGACCACGCCGATCGGCCCGCGATCCTGCTCGGCCGGCAGGACGTCGTCCTCGCGCAGGTCGACCGACAGGGACATCGAGCGCTGGGCGCGATCGGCGATGATCGCCAGATTCCGCGGCGTCGGGTCGTCGGCATAGCTTTCCGAGGCCCAGGCGATGTCCCCGGCGAGGCCTTCGGACAGGCGGGCGGTCACCGTCTGCCAGTGCATGTCGAAGAAGGCCCAGGTGACGGCCACCTGCATCACCAGCACCGGCAGGACGATGATCAGCAGCGACCGGCCCCACAGCGAGGTCGGCAGGCGCCGCTTCAGCACCCGCGCCCAGACGTTTGCGGGGAGCCATCGCACCGGCGGCTCAGTCCGGGGCCAGCATATAGCCGACGCCGCGCACGGTCTGGAGGTAGCGCGGGTTCTTGGGGTCGGCCTCCAGCTTGCGGCGCAGGCGGGTGACCTGGACGTCGACGGCGCGGCCGGTGATGTCGGCGGTGTCGGGCGACAGGCTCATGCGCTCGACCGGGGCGTGGGCGTGGATGGCGAGGGTCTTGAGCAACTGGGCCTCGGCCTCTGTCAGGCGCTGCGGCTTGCCGTCCTTCGACAGCTCCAGCCGCTCCATGTCGAACACGGCGGGGCCGAGCTTGATCTCGCGCGGGGTCAGCGGCTTGCCGCCGGTGCGGCGCAGGATGGCGTCGACGCGCAGGGCCAGTTCGCGCGGGTCGAACGGCTTGGACATATAGTCGTCGGCGCCGCGCGACAGACCCTCGATGCGGTCGTCGGGATCGCCGCGCGCGGTCAGCAGCAGGACCGGCGTCTTCGAGGTCTCGGCCTTGGACCGCACCCAAGTGGTCAGGTCGAAGCCGCTCTCGCCGGGCATCATGACATCGAGGACGACGAGGTCGAACTCGATCAGCTCCATCATCCGTTTGGCCGCGGCGGCGTGGGCCGCGCCGGTGACGCGGTAGCCTTCGCGGGCGAGGAATTCCTTGAGCAATTCACGGATGCGGTCGTCGTCGTCGACGACCAGCAGGTGGCGGCCGGCGCCGGGACCGGCGATCGGGCCGGAGCGGCCATTGGAACGCACGTCGCTCATGCGGAGGCGACCTTGCGGGCTGTGGAGGCGTTGACCTCGACGGTCCGGGGGGCTCTAACCCGGGGATAGACGCGGGAGACGTTATTCAATGGCCTTCGTTCCTTTCGACGATCGTGACGGCTGGATCTGGTTTGACGGCGATTTCGTGCCCTGGCGGGACGCGAAAACGCACGTTCTGACCCATGCCCTTCACTACGGCTCGTCGGTCTTCGAGGGTGAGCGTATGTATGGCGGCGAAATCTTCAAGCTGACCCCGCATAGCGAACGCCTGAAGCGTTCTGCAAACCTGCTGGATTTCGACCTTCCGTACAGCGTGGCCGAGATCGATGCGGCCTGCAAGGCGACGTGCGAGAAGATGGGCCTCGAGGACTGCTATGTCCGGCCGGTGGCCTTCCTCGGCGCCGAACAGGTCAGCGTCACCGCGAAGAACAGCAAGCCGCATGTGGCCATCGCGGCCTGGGAGTGGCCGAGCTATTTCGACGCCGAGGCCAAGGCGAAGGGCATCCGGATGGAATGGGCCAAATGGCGCCGGCCCGATCCGGCCACGGCCCCTTCGGCGGCCAAGGCGGCCGGCCTGTACATGATCTGCACCATGTCGAAGACGGCGGCCGAGAAGCGCGGCTTCGCCGACGCCATGATGCTGGACTGGCGCGGCTATGTCGCCGAGGCCACCGGAGCCAATGTCTTCTTCGTCCAGGACGGCGTGCTGCACACGCCGCCGGTCGACGCGATTCTGGACGGCATCACCCGGCAGACGATCATCGAGATGGCCGCCGCCAAGGGGATCGAGGTCGTGGTGCGCCACATCCGTCCGGAAGAGCTGGCCAATTTCAGCGAATGCTTCGTCACCGGCACCGCCGCCGAGGTGACGCCGGTGAGCGAGATCGGCGAATACCGCTTCACCCCGGGCGCCCTGAGCCTCGGCCTGATGGAAGATTACGGCCGGCTGGTGCGGCGGCAGGGCTGACGGACCGTCCCTCCCTCCATGTTCGACGCTCACCGTAGCCATCTGCGCGACCTGGAGGCAGCGGGGCGTTTGCGCGCGCTTCGGCCCCGCTCCGGGATCGATTTCGCCTCCAATGACTACCTCGGCCTGGCAGGGTCCGCGGCCCTGTCGGAGGCCGTAGCGGCGGCGCTGGAGCGTGGCGTGCCGGTCGGCTCCGGCGGCTCGCGCCTTCTGCGGGGAAATCACCCCGAGCACGAGTCGCTTGAGGCCGAGGCGGCCGCGCTGTTCGGGAGTTCGGCCGCCCTGTATTTCAGCAGCGGCTATGCGGCGAATTCGACCATGCTGGCGACCCTGCCGCAGACCGGCGACCTCGTCGTCCATGACGCGCTGATCCACGCCAGCGCCCACGAGGGACTTCGCCTGGGGCGGGCCGAGAGCCGGGCCTTCCCCCACAACGATATCGCCGCCCTCGAAGCGGCGGTGGCCGACTGGCGGTCGCGCGGCGGCCGGGGTCGGGTATGGATCGCGGTCGAGAGCCTCTACAGCATGGATGGAGACCGCGCGCCCCTTACGGCACTGGCCGCCGTCGCCGATCGACTGGAGGCCATGCTTCTGATCGATGAGGCCCATGCGGTCGGGGTTCTCGGACCGGGCGGCCTTGGTCTGGCGGCGGGCCTGGATGGGCGGGAAAATGTGATCGTGCTGCGCACCTGCGGCAAGGCGTTGGGTTGCGAGGGCGCCCTGGTCTGTGGCGACCGGACGGTGATCGACTTCCTCGTCAACCGGGGTCGCGGTTTCATTTTTTCGACCGCCCCCTCGCCACTGATGGCGTCCGCTGTGCGCGCCGGCTTGAGACTGATGGCTGACGACGGCCTGCGGACACGGCTGGGTGATCTGGTCGCGCGGGCGGGAACGGCCTTCGAAAGGCGCCTGGGGCGACCGGCGACCGGCTCGCAGATCCTGCCCCTGGTCCTCGGCGACGACCATGCCGCCATGCGCGCGGCGGCCGCCCTGCAGGCCGCCGGCTTCGATGTTCGCGGCATCCGCCCCCCGACCGTGCCTGTGGGGACAGCCAGGCTGCGGATTTCGGTGACGTTGAACGTCGTCGCCGCCGAGATCGACGCCCTGATCGACGCCCTCGAACCCCTGCTGGAGATCTGAAGATGCGGCCTCTGGTGGTGGCGGGTGTCGGCACGGACGTCGGCAAGACGGTATTCGCCGCGGCGCTAACCGCGGCGCTCGACGGCGCCTACTGGAAGCCGGTCCAGTCCGGGCTGGAGGGCGGGACCGACTCCACGCGGGTCGCCGCCCTGGGCGGGCTGACTCCCGACCGCGTCCTGCCCGAGGCCTGGCGGCTGCGGACCCCGGCCTCGCCTCATCACGCCGCGGCTCTGGAGGGGGTCGAGATCGACGCCGCCGCCTTGGTTCCGCCGCCGTGCGCGCGCCGGCTGGTGATCGAGGGGGCAGGCGGGGTGCTGACGCCCCTCAACGACCGGGTGCTCTATGCCGACGTCTTCGCCCGATGGGCCCTGCCGGTGATCGTCTGCGCCCCCACCGGGCTGGGGACCATCAACCACACCTTGCTGACGCTCGAAGCCCTGCGCGCCCGATCGGTCCCCGTGCTGGGCGTCGCCTTCATCGGCGAGGCCATGCCTTCAAGCGAGGCGGCGATCGTCAGCTTCGGGCGCGTACGGCGTCTGGGCCGGTTGGCCTGGCTGTCGCCTCTGGATCGCGCCTCCCTGACGGCCGCCTTCGCCGCCGGCTTTGAGATGGAGCCTTTCCTGTGAGCGGATCGCCGGTCTGGCACCCCTTCACCCAGCACGGTCTGGACGAGCCCATCCCGCAGGTGGTCCGGACCGAGGGTGCGGCGCTTCATACCGCCGACGGACGACGGGTGATCGACGCCATCTCCAGCTGGTGGGTCATCACCCATGGTCACAGCCATCCGCGACTGCAGGCGGCGATCCGCCGGGCCAGCGAATCCTTCGACCAGATCATCTTCGCGGGATGGACCCATGAGCCGGCGGAGACCCTTGCCCGGGGGCTGGTGGACATCACGCCCGAGCCCTTGCGCCACGTCTTCTACTCCGACAGCGGCTCCACCGCGGTCGAGGTGGCCCTGAAGATGGCGCTGGGCTTCTGGGCCAACACGGGTCGGCCCCGCCACCGTATCGTGGTGATGCAGCACAGCTACCATGGCGACACGATCGGCACGATGTCCGTTGGCGAGCGGGGGGTGTTCAACCAGGCCTATACGCCCCTGTTGTTCGACGTGGCGACCCTGCCGTTCCCCGCCGCGGGCGCGGAACAGGCCTGCGTCGACGCCCTGGAAGCCCTGTGCGTGGAGGAGCCTCGTCCGGCGGCCCTCATCCTTGAACCCCTGATCCTCGGCGCGGGGGGGATGCGGATCTGGTCGGCCGCCACGCTGAAGGCGCTCGCGGAAGTCTGCGCCCGGCATGAGATCCTGCTGATCGCCGATGAGGTCATGACCGGCTGGGGGCGGACGGGAAGCCTGTTGGCCTGCGAACAGGCCGGCGTCACGCCTGACATATTGTGTCTTTCGAAGGGGCTGACCGGAGGGGCGCTGCCTCTTGCGGTGACCCTTGCGACGGCGCCGATCTTCGAGGCGCACCGATCGACCGACCGGGCGCGGATGTTCTTCCACTCTTCGAGCTATACGGCGAACCCGATCGCCTGTGCTGTGGCGGCGGAAAATCTGGCGATCTGGCGCGAGGAGCCAGTGCTTGAGCGGGTCGCCGCCCTCGGGGCCGCCCAGGCGTCCCAAATCAACCGGCTGGCGGGACATCCAGCCCTGTCGGGCGCCCGTCAGCTGGGGACCATCGCCGCGGTCGATTTCAATGCCGCCCGTGACGGCTATCTGTCGGGTATGGCGCCGTGGCTGTCCGCCTTCTTCCGATCCCGCGACCTGCTGGTCCGGCCCCTGGGCGACACCGTCTATGTGATGCCGCCCTATTGCATCGAACAGACCGATCTCGCCCGGGTGTGGGACGCCGTTGCCGAGGCCGCCGACGTCGTGCAACGGCGCGGTTGACGCGAAGGGGCTTGCAGCCCGACGGCGGGTCGCGTTCAAGCGCTGCAGGATTCCGGCGCGGCCGGGTGTGAGAAGGTCCGGACCCGATGTTCAGCCTGCTGAATCTTCAGAGCCTGCTCGGGCTCGTCGTCATCGTCGGCGCCTGCTGGGCCCTGTCGGAGAACCGGCGCGCCTTTCCGTGGAAGCTGACGATCGGCGCCATTGCGGTCCAGGCGGCGCTGGTGCTGGCGCTGTTCGCCATTCCGGGCTCGCAGAATGTGCTGGCGGCCATCACCGGGGCGGTCGACGGGCTGAACCTGGCGACCCAGCAGGGGACGCAGTTCGTGTTCGGCTATCTGGCCGGGGGCGACCAGCCCTATGCGGTGACCAATGGCGGGGCCCTGTTCACCTTCGCCTTCCAGGTGCTGCCGCTGATTCTGGTGATCTCGGCCCTGTCGTCCCTGCTGTGGCACTGGCGAATCCTGAAGTGGATCACCCACGGCTTCGGCTTCCTGTTCCAGCGGACCATGGGGCTGGGCGGGGCCTCGGCGCTGGCGGTGGCCGCGAACATCTTTCTCGGCATGATCGAGAGCCCCATCGTGATCCGCGCCTATCTGGACAAGCTGACCCGGTCCGAGCTGTTCCTGATGATGGTGGTCGGGCTGGCGACGGTGGCCGGATCGACCATGGTCGCCTACGCCGCCATCCTCGGGCCGACGCTGCCGAACGCGGCGGGCCATGTGCTGGTCGCCTCGATCATCTCGGCGCCGGCGGGCATATTGCTGGCGCGGATCATGTTGCCGGAAACGCCGGGGCAGGGCGGGGCCCACGCCGAATACGATTCCGCCCTGAAGTACGACAGCGCCGTCGACGCCATCGTCAAGGGCACGTCTGACGGCCTGATGGTGGTGCTCAACATCTCGGCCATCCTGATCGTGTTCGTGGCCTTGGTGGCGCTGGTCAATCTGATGATCGCCTCTGTGTTCGGTTCGGGGATCAGCGTCGAATGGCTGCTGAGCTGGGTGTTCGCGCCGCTGGCCTGGCTGACGGGCGTGGCCTGGGCCGACGCGCGAGAGGCCGGGCTGCTGTTGGGGACCAAACTGACCCAGACCGAGTTCCGCGCCTTCATCGAACTGGGCCAGGTTCCGGCCGGGGCGATCAGCGAGCGGACGCGGATGCTGATGACCTACGCCCTGTGCGGCTTCGCCAACATCGGTTCGGTCGGCATCACCGTGACGGGCCTGAGCGTGCTGATGCCCGAGCGCCGCGAGGAGGTGCTTGGGATGGTCTGGAAAGCCCTGTTCGCCGGCTTCCTCGCCACCCTGATGGCGGCGGCGGTTGTCGGGGCGATGCCCGCCTCCATATTCGGCTGAAGCGAGAGGCTGACCGATGAAGCTGTACACCTCCCACCGGGCTCCGAACCCGCGCCGCGTCCGTTGGGTCATGGCCGAGAAGGGCATCGAGGACGTCGATCTGGTCGAGATCGACATCATGGTCGGCGAGCACAAGACCCCCGACTATCGCGCCCGCGTCGGCGTGCCGCATGTCCCGGCCCTGGAGCTGGACGACGGCGTGACGATTTCGGAATCGATCGCCATCGGCCGTTATCTGGAGTCGCTGCACCCCGAGCCCAATCTGTTCGGCCACGACGCCCGCGAACAGGCCTTGGTCGAGATGTGGATGCGTCGGTGCGAGTTCTACCTGGCCAATCCGATCATGCTCAGCGTGCGCCATTCGCATCCGGCGCTGGCGGCGCTGGAGGCGACCCAGCTGCCGCAGGTGGCCGAGTACAACCTGGTCGCGGCCGAGCGCTTCATGAAGACGCTGGACCGGCATCTGGCGGACCGGGAATTCATGGCTCTGGACCGGTTCACCATCGCCGATATCGTGGCGGTGGTCGGGCTCGATTTCGCTCGGCTGGTCCGCTACCGGCCGCCGGAGGAGCTGACGAACCTGGCCCGCTGGCTGGAGGCCTGCCGGGCGCGTCCGGGAGCCAAGGCCGGCGCCTAGGACGGGCCGTCCGCCGGGGGTTGAGAGGGCTGGAGCGGCCGGCGAGGCGCCCGATGACTTGCCGAGGGCGACGTTACGCCATAACGCTGGACGCCTCGAAGGGGGAGGTGTGTTGAATCAGTGCTCCGGCGTCGGAAGATATCGCGTCTCGATGGCGACGTGTCCTCTGCGCGGCCTGGCCGTTCGACCGGGCTCCTGCCCTGAAGTCCAACCCCGATAACTGTCATCGACCGTCGCCTTCGCGAACGGTCGCCGCCGGAGGATAGACCTGTGCTGACCAAACCCGCCTCGTTCCGTCACATGCTCGGCGGCGCCGCCGCCGCCGGCGTCCTGCTCTTCGCCCTCGGGGCCGCCGCCCAGGACGCGCCGATCGTCCAGCCCGGCGCGCCCGGCCAGGCGACCCGCGCCCTGAACGCCGCTGAAGCCGCCCGCATCTCCGACAACCGCTATTCGGCCGACGACGTCGCCTTCATGCAGGGGATGATCCTGCACCACGCCCAGGCCGTGCAGATGGCCGCCCTCGTCGCCGACCGCACCAACACCCAGGCGGTGGTCGACATCGCCGGCCGCATTGACGCCTCGCAGGCGGACGAGATCCAGTTCATGCGGGGCTGGCTGCGCGAGCGCGGCGAGACGGCGCCGGATCCGGCCGCGCCGGCCGCGATGGACCACAGCGCCCACGGCGCGCATCAGATGGCCGGGCACGGCGGCCACGGCGACATGCCGGGGATGGCCACGCCGGCGCAGATGGAGGCCCTGGCCGCGGCGCGCGGCGAGGTCTTCGACCAGCAGTTCCTGCAGCTGATGATCGCTCACCACGAAGGAGCGGTGACCATGGTCGCCGACCTGTTCCGGCGGCCCGGCTCGGCCTATGACCCGGTGCTGTTCCGCTTCGCCAATGACGTGACCAACGAGCAGCAGGCCGAGATCAATCGCATGGCCGCCCTGCTGCGCGAACGGGCGCAGGACCCGCGCGCCACGCTGAAGGGCGATTTCCGCGACGCCGAACAGGCCGCCGACAATATGACCCTGCTGGCCAGCCTGCCGAAGCCGGCCGGCTTCTTCGACCCGCAGAATCCGGCGGGCCTGCCGCCGAAGGTGGAGGCCCCGGCCGCGGCCGACGGCGCCCCGGCCCGGACCGGCGGGCGTTCGCCGTTCCTGAGCTTCTCGAACACCGACATGGCCTTCTCGGGCGACCTGCTGGCGGTCGGCAACTATCACGGCTTCAACCTGTACCGGCTCGGCCAGGGCGACGAGCCCCAGCTGGTCAGCTCGGTCGTCTGCCCCGGCGGTCAGGGCGACGTCTCGATCGTCGGCAACCTGCTGCTGATGTCGGTCGAGTCGAACAACGGCCGCGTCGACTGCGGCCGTCAGGGCGTGCCGGACGAGCCGACCGCCGAACGTTTCCGCGGCCTGCGCATCTTCGACATCACCGACCAGGCCCGCCCGGTCCAGGTCGGCCAGGTCCAGACCTGCCGCGGCTCGCACACCCATTCGGTGGTCGCCGAGGATGATCGGCGCCTTATCGTCTACAACTCGGGCACCGCCAATATCCGTGACGAGGAAGAGCTGGCCGGCTGCGTCGTCGGAGGCCCCGGTGACGCGCAGACGGCCCTGTTCCGCGTCGACGTCATCGAGATCCCGCTGGCCGATCCGTCGCAGTCGCGGATCATCGACAGTCCGGCGGTGTTCGCCGACGCGACGACCGGCGAGATCGCCGGCCTGTGGCGCGGCGGCGATCACGGCGAGGGCACCCAGACCACCGGGCGCACCGACCACTGCCACGACATCACCCTGTTCCCGACCAAGAACATCGCCGGCGGGGCCTGCTCCGGCAACGGCATCCTTTTCGACATCTCCAACCCGCGCGCGCCGAGCCGGCTCGATGCGGTGACCGACACCGGCTTCGCCTACTGGCACTCGGCGACGTTCAACAACGACGGCACCAAGGTGGTCTTCACCGACGAATGGGGCGGCGGCGGCCGGCCGCGCTGCCGGGTGCAGGACCCCCGCACATGGGGCGCCAACGCCATCTACGACATCGTCGACGGCGAGCTGGTGTTCCGCAGCTATTACAAACTGCCGGCGCCGCAGACCGACAAGGAGAACTGCGTCGCCCACAACGGCTCGCTGGTCCCGGTCCCCGGGCGCGATCTGTTCGTCCAGGCCTGGTACCAGGGCGGCATCTCGATCAGCGACTTCACCGACTCGGCCAACCCGCACGAGATCGCCTATTTCGATCGCGGGCCGGTCAATGAAGAGCACGGCAGCATGGGCGGGTACTGGTCCGTCTACTGGTACAACGGCCGCATCTACGGCTCGGAGATCGCCCGCGGTCTGGACGTGCTGGCGCTGCAGCCCAGCGAGCACCTGAGCGAGAACGAGATCGCCGCGGCGATGATGGCCGACCAGGGCGGCACGGTGAACCCGCAGCAGCAGTTCCCGGTCACCTGGCCCGCCCACCCGGTGGTGGCGCGCGCCTATCTGGACCAACTGGCCCGCGCCGACGCCATGCCGGCCGAGATGCGGACCCGCATCGCCGGGATTCTCGACCAGGCCACGGTTCCGGTGGAAAGCGGAGCCAAGGACGCCGGCGTCGCCGGCCGGCTGCGTGCCCTCGCCGACGCGGTCGAGGTCTCGGGTTCGGCCAGCCGCAGCCTCGCGGGTCTGAAGGAGACGCTGAGCGGGATCGCCGCCCGGATCAGCTAAGGTCGGCTTCCGTCCCCGCGCTCCCATGGGCGCGGGGACGGGCTGGCGGCTTATGGATCGAGGCCCCGGACCGGGGCCGCGCCGGCTAGCCGCGGGCGCGGTAGATGGTGCAGCGCGAGGTCTCGCCCGACAGGGGGTTGGGGAATTCGACCTCGACCGCGTCGGTTTCGGCGAAGACAGCGGCCAGTCGCGCCGTGAAGCGCGCATCGGGGCGATCGTCGGACCACAGGGCGAAGACTCCCTCCGGCCGCAGGGCGTCGCGCAGGCGGCCAAGCGCGGCCTCGCCGTAGAAGTCGGCGTGCGACGGCGCCAGCCAGCGGTCGGGCGCGTGGTCGATATCGAGCAGGATCGTGTCCCACTGGCGGTCCGGCGCCGCCATCAGGGCGAAGAAGTCGACACGGCGGAAGGCGCAGCGCGGATCGGCGCTGAGGGCGGCGCCCAGCGGCGTCAGCCCCGCGCGATGCCAGTCGATGACCGGCTCCAGATATTCGGCGACCTCGACGCGGGCGACGCGCGGGTCGTCGAGGGCGGCGCGGGCCGTGTAGCCGAGCCCGAGACCGCCCACCAGCACGTCCAGTCCGTCCCCCGTGGCCCAGGCGAGGCCCAGCTCCGCGAGGCGGATTTCGCCGACGGTGAACAGGCTGGACATCAGGTGTTCGTCGCCCAGCATCACCTCATGGACGTCGGCGTCGATCGCCGAGACCCAGCGGCGACGCAACGACACCGGCCCGATCGGCGTCGGCCGGTAGTCGATTTCCTCGACGAGTCTCCGGGCGGGGCGGTCAGGGTCGGCCATGGCCCATCTCACTCGCGGAACAGCAGGACGGGGAGGTTGGCGATGCGGATCATCGCCGTGGTGGTGCTGCCGATGATGAAGCGCCGGATCGGCGAATGGCCCCAGGCGCCCATGACCAGCAGGTCGATGTCCTGCTCGCGGGCATAGGTCTCGATGACCGCCTCGGGCTCGCCGGGGCGTTCGACGACCTGGTGCGCGCCGCCCCATTCCGCCAGCCGCGTGCGCGCCCAGGCCAGGTGGGGGTCGTCGGCCTTCGGCTTGCCGGCGTGCACCAGATGGCATTCGTACGATGTGAAGGCCGGGTCCGAGAGCAGGAAGTCGACCGCCTTGCGCGAGCTGGGCCCTCCGTCGAAGGCGATCAGCAGCTTGCGGATCGGGCGGAATTCGCGCGAGGCGACGAGGACCGGCAGGTGGCTGGCGCGGATCACCTGTTCGACCGAGCCGCCGAGGTGCAACTTGGCGAAGTCGGCGTGCTCGCCGCGCTTGCCCAGCACCACCAGACGGGCGTCGGCCTCGAACTCGTGCACCGTGTCGACGAGGCCGCCGTGGCGCAGCAGGGTGGCGACCCCTGCGACGCCCTGGGCGCGCACGCGCTTTTCGGCTTCCTCGAGGATCGCCCGGCCACGTTCGAGCCGCAGCCGGGCGCGGTCCTCATCCAGCCTGGCTAGGTCCGCGAGCAGATGTTCGGAGGCGCCCAGGCCGATGCTGCCCGACATATCGGTCGGCACGGCGTCCGGCGCGCGGTCCAGCACGTGCAGCAGCTGGACCTCCGTCTTCAGCTGCGTGGCCGCCCAGGCGGCGTGATCGCAGACGCTGGCGCCGTAGAGGGAGGCGTCGATACAGGCGAGTACCTTGGTCATGGGGTTTCCTCAGTGCGCGAGCAGGCGTTCTAATGCGCCCGGTTTGTCGTGGGTGCCGAAGCGGTCGACCATGGTGGCGCTGGCTTCGTTGAGGCCGGTGACCTCGACCTCGGCGCCTTCGCGGCGGAATTTCAGAATGGCCTTGTCCAGCGCGGCGATGGCCGAGACGTCCCAGAAATGGGCCCGGCTGACGTCGATGCGGACGTGGTCCAGCGCCTCCTTGAAGTCGAAGGCGCCGACGAAGGCGTCGGCCGAGGCGAAGAAGATCTGGCCCAGCACGACGTATTCGCGCGTGGTCCCGTCCTCGGACAGGGTCGAGCGGACGGCGACGACCCGGGCCACCTTCTGGGCGAAGAAGATGCCGGACAGCAGCACGCCGGTGAACACGCCCTTGGCCAGGTCATGTGTCGCCACGGTCACCACCACGGTCGCCAGCATAACGAAGCTGGAGCTCTTGGGATGCTGTACCAGGCTCTTGATCGAGCCCCAGTTGAAGGTGCCGATCGCGACCATGATCATCACGGCGACCAGGGCGGGCATCGGGATTTGGGCCACCCACGGTCCGAGCACCAGGATCATGAACAGCAGGAATACGCCGGCGAGCAGGGTCGACAGCCGGCCGCGGCCGCCGGATTTCACATTGATCACCGACTGGCCGATCATGGCGCAACCGGCCATGCCGCCGAAGAAGCCGGCGACGATGTTGGACAGGCCCTGACCCTTGCACTCGCGGTTCTTGTCGCTGGGGGTGTCGGTCAGGTCGTCGACGATGGTGGCAGTCATCAGCGACTCCAGCAGTCCGACCATCATCAGCGTCACCGAATAGGGGAGGATGATCATCAGGGTGTCGAGGTTCAGCGGGATGTCGGGGATCAGGAACATCGGCAGGGTGGCGGGCAGCTGGCCCATGTCGCCGACGGTGCGGACCTCCAGGCCCATGAAGATCGACAGGGCGGTCAGCACCACGATCGCCACCAGCGGCGACGGGATCGCCCGGGTGACGCGCGGCAGCAGGTAGATGATGGCCAGGCCGGCGGCGACCATGGCGTAGGTCGGCCAGGCGACGCCGGTGAGCTCGGGCAACTGGGCCATGAAGATCAGGATGGCGAGGGCGTTGACGAAGCCGGTGACGACCGATTTCGACACGAACCGCATCAGCGAACCCAGCTTGATATAGCCGGCGATGATCTGGAGGATGCCGGTCAGCACCGTCGCCGCCAGCAGATACTGCAGCCCGTGCTCGCGCACCAGGGTGACCATCAACAGCGCCATGGCGCCCGTCGCGGCCGAGATCATGCCGGGCCGTCCGCCGGCGAAGGCGATGACCACGCAGATGGCGAAGGAGGCGTACAGGCCGACGGCGGGATCGACGCCGGCGATGATCGAGAAGGCGATGGCCTCCGGGATCAGGGCGAGGGCCACGACGATCCCGGCGAGCGCGTCGCCCTTGATGTTTCCAAACCAGGTCTGGCGAATTCCGGCCAGGGTCATGCGTAACTCTCCCACGGCGCCAGTGGCGTCGCGCCTCCGCTGTCGCGGGGCCTTTAGCGATTTAAATCTGTGTTGCGTGCAGCGGTGCGCCGGAAGCGTTTAGACACCGCGGTTAGACCAGCCCTCAAGAGCCGGCAGCACACGCCCGGCCCCCATAACCGCCGCGCGTTGTGTCCGCAAGGGCGGAATGGGCCGTAATCCGCGACCGGCCGGGCCGCGCTCACGAAATCAGGCCGTGAAAACCGCCATCTGGGTAGGCGCGCCGCAGGTGGGGTGCTCCCAGCCTATGGCTTCGAACTCGACCCGATAGCCGGAGCGTGCGGCGAGGCCCGTGGCCCAGCGCTGGAACCGCTCCCGCCCCCATTCGAATCGGTGGTCCCAGTGTCGGCGCCGCCCGCGCGGCACGCCGAGCCAGGCGTTGGCCTCGGCGTTCGGCGTGGTGATCAGCACCTGACGTGGACGCCAGGCGCGGAAGACGGCGATCTCCAGCTTCGACAGTTCCTCGGGATCGATATGTTCGATCACCTCGAGCAGCACGATACAGTCCAGCGGGCCCAGCTTCAGCCGACCGTCCATCACCGACCCCTGCACCGTCTCGACCTCGATCCCGTCGTGGGCTTCGAACCGCGCCCTGATCGCCTGCAGCGTGGCGGCGTCGAGGTCGACCGCCACCGCGGCGGCGACGGCGGTGGGCCCGGGCAGGCGATCCAGCAGGGCTCCGCGGCCGCAGCCGAGGTCGGCGATGCGCCGGGCGCCGCTTTGCTTCAGACGGGCCAGCACCGCTTCGAGGCGCGCCTCGTGCAGCGAGGTCGGGGCGGCCGGGGTCTGCGCCGGACCGGGGGCGTCGAAGCGGTCCGGGGTCATGGCCTCAGCTGACCGAGGTGGGCGCGGTCTGGCCGGTGAACCGCTCGAGATCGATCAGCCGGATGGCCGCCCCGGCCAGCGGCGCCAGAATGTCCGACGGGGCCGCGTCCAGTTCGCCGCCGGGCGGCTCGAACCGTTCGATATAGACGCGCAGGGCGGCGCCCGACGAGCCGGTGCCCGACAGCCGGTAGGTGATGCGGGCGTCCGGGCCGAGCTCCAGTCTCAGTCCGGCGTCGGCCAGACGGTCGCCCGAGACGGGATCGACATAGTCCAGGACTTCGAACCTCTCGACCGACGGCTCCACCTTTTGCAGGGCGGCGACGTCGCTGGCCGCGAGGGCCGCCATCATCGCATCGGCCGCCGCCGTCTCCAGCCCCTCGACGTCCAGCCGTTGGTAATAGTCGCGCCCGTAGGCGCCCCAGTGGTCGCGCAGCAGATCGCCCGCCGAGCCGCCGCGCGCGGCGAGGATGTTCAGCCAGCACAGCACCGCCCACAGGCCGTCCTTTTCGCGCACGTGATCGGAGCCGGTGCCGAAACTCTCCTCGCCGCACAGCTGGATGCGTCCGGCCTCCAGCAGGGTGGAGAACCATTTCCAGCCGGTCGGGGTCTCGTACAGCGGCGAGCCGGAGGCGGCTAGGACGCGGTCCAGCGCCCGGCTGGTCGGCATGGATCGCGCCGCGCCGATCGGCATCCGGTCGGCGAAGCCCGGCAGGCGTCCGGCGTTGGCCGCGATGAGGGCGAGGCTGTCGCCGGGCGACACCACCATGCCCGGGGCGAGGATCATATTGCGGTCGCCGTCCCCATCGGAGGCGGCGGCGAGGTCGAACGGGTCAGGGCCCCACATCGGCGCGGCAAGGGCCTGCAGATGGTCGAGGTGGGGATCGGGCGGTTCGCCGCCGAAATCCGGCAGGGGCGTGGCCCGCAGGACCGTGCCCTCCGGCGCGCCCAGCCGTCGCTCGAACAGTTCGACCGCATAGGGGCCGGTGACGGCGTTCATGGCGTCGAAGGCGAAGCGGAAGCCGCCGCGGAACAGGTCCCGGATCGCGGCGAAATCGAACAGCGTCTCCAGCAGGTCGACATAGTCGCCGACCGGGTCGACGATTTCCACCGAGCCGGCGCCGAGGGGCTGAACGCCGGGGCGTGACAGATCGAGCGGCGGGCCGTCGATCAGCCGGTACTCTTCGAGCGATGTGGCGATCTCATGGATCCGGTCGCCCATCGCCTGGGGGGCGGGGCCGCCGGTGCGGGTGTTGTATTTGACGCCGAAATCGCCGTCGGGACCGCCGGCGTTGTGGCTGGCCGACAGGATGATGCCGCCCCAGGCGTCGAGACGCCGGATCGCCGCCGATACAGCCGGAGTCGAGAAGATCGCGTCCTGGCCGACGACCACCCGGGCGTAGCCGTTGGCCAGGGCGATGCGCGCCGTGATCTCCGCCGCTTCGGCGCTGAAATAACGCCCGTCGCCGCCGATCACGAGGGTCGCGCCCTGCGGCGGCGGGTCGGCGAGGAAGATGGCCTGAACGAAGCTCTCGAGATAGTGCGGCGTCTGGAACACCGCCGTGCGCTTGCGCAGGCCCGAGGTGCCGGGCTTCTGGTCGTCAAACGGGGTGATCGTACGGATCATGGGCGGCATCGATGGTCCTCTTTCGCGGCGCGACAGCATAGCGCCTGACCGGCGGGGATGATCCAGCCAGGGTGACGGAGATCGCCGACGCCCTCCGGGCCGTGTCAGCGGTCGTCAAGGGCGAGGAAGCCGGCGGCCATGAACCGCGCCATCCGCTTACGCACCGCCGGGAAGTCGTCCGAATGGCACAGGCCGCCGGACACGGTGTCGATGCGCCCGGTGCGCGCCAGGGTGTTCATCAGGGCGCCGGTGACGAAATGGTAGCCCCAGAAGATATCCTCGGCGGAGTGGTCGGGGAGGGCGCGCTTGAGGATATCGACCAGCTTCAGCACCACCGGATCGAAATAGGTGTCCATTAGCTGCGCCCCCTCGGGCGTGTTGCTGACGCGGGCGCAGAAGGCGGCGTAGTTCATCCAGGCCTCGCCGCCCTCATAGTAGAGGTCGAGGTCGGTATCGAGGAAGGCGTGCAGGGCCCCCTCCACCGTGGGATTGTCGCCGGCCTCGCGCTCGTACTCTTCCAGGGCCACCATCCGCCGTCCGCTGGTGGTGCCGGCGCGACGCGCGAACACGGCCTCGAACAGGTTGGTCTTGTCCTTGAAATAGTAGTGCAGCAGCGTCGTGTGGATGCCCACGCGCACGGCGACGTCGCGCAGGGTGACGCCGTGGAAGCCGTTTCTCGAGAACAGGTACTCGGCCGCGTCGAGGATCAGTTCCAGACTCTGGGCGCGCTGCTCGGCCTTGGTGCGCGGCCGGCCCTTGCCGGCGGGAGCCTTGGCGGCTGAGGTCTTTCCAGTCTTCGCGCCCTCAGGGCCTCCGGTGGAAACCTTCGCCTTCGCACTGCCCACCTACGCGTCTCCTGATCGTCACGAACGCCCGGTCCGTAGCCCGGTTGCCTCCCCGTTTCTAGGGTCTGCGCGCGGTCGTGGGCCCTTCCGTCCACCCCGACCGGCCAGGAAATCGTGGTTGACGGTCCGGGCAGACTGCATAACACTCATTCATGCGAGAATGAGTATTATAACTCACCGCGGGGAGGATACCATCATGAAGGTCACGCTTAACGGCGTCTCCGCCCTGGCGATCCTGATCGGATCCGCAGGCGCTTTTCCGGCTCTGGCGCAGGAGGCGGCGCCCCCTGATCCGACCGCCGCACAGAGTCGGGACGAGGCGGCCCAGGTCGCGGACATCATCGTCACCGGCTCGAACATCCGCGGCACGCCCGTCGACGCGGCCTTGCCGGTCGAGGTCTACACCCGCGAGGACATGGAGGCGCAGGGATCGCCGACCGCCCTGGAGTTCGCCAAGAACCTGACGGTCTCCGGGCCGACGACCGGCGAATCCTACTATTTCGGCGGGCCGACGCTGATCGGCTCGGTGAACTTCAATCTCCGCGGCATCGGGTCGGACAAGACCCTGGTCCTGCTGAACGGCCGGCGGATGAACATCAACACTGCCAATGTGCCGTTCATCGCCCTGGCGCGGACCGAGATCCTGAAGGACGGGGCGGCGGTGATCTACGGCGCGGACGCGACCGGCGGGGTGGTCAACTTCATCACCCGCCCGCGCTTCACCGGTCTCGAGGCCCAGGCCCAGTACAAATACATCGACGGCTCCGACGGCGACTATTCGCTCGGCCTGCTGGGCGGGATCGGCGAGGACCGGGTCAATTTCATGTGGTCGGTCGAGTACGAGCATCGCTCCCGTCTCGGCGCCCTGGAACGCGACTTCACCTATGACGCGATCAATGTCGGGCCGGGGTATAATCCGGCGCCGTGGTCGACCCTGACCAATCTGGCCGGCTGGGTGCCGCGGGGCGCCCTGCCGGCGACGCCGAGCGCTACCGATGTCGGCGAATGGGGGCCGGCGCTGGGGCTGGTGTCGGACTTCACCCCGGAGAGCTGCGCCGCCGTCGGCGGCCGCTACGACAACGCCTTCACCTGCGCCTACAACTATATCAACTACTACCGGCTGGTGGAGAACCAGGACACCTGGCGGCTGTACGCCCAGCTCAACGCCGAGATCACGCCCGACATGAATTTCCATGCCGAGGCCTCCTACGCCGACGTCACCGTGCCACAGGTCATGGCCTCGCCGGCGCAGCCGCTGGTCAACGGCCCGGCGCTGGCGACGGGCGCCCTGTACCAGCTCTATGTGCCGACCACGAACCCCTATGCCGCCGACTTCGCGGCGCGCAACGGCATTGTCGGCGCGTCCGGCTTCACGCCGGTGACCTATCGTCTGATGGGCCACGGCGGGAACCCGTTCTACGCCGACGGCGACGGCTTCGGCGTGCCCGACCGGATCGAGAACCAGGTGTTCCGGACCTCGGCGGGACTGAACGGCCGGTTCGGCGACTGGGCCGGATCGGCGGCGGACGTCGGCTTCGACTTCGCCGTCACCTACAACTACGCCCGCAACTACAACACCCATCCGGACACCATCGGCTACCGGCTGCAGGAGGCCCTGAACGGCTTCGGCGGCCCGGGCTGCAGCGTGCCCGATCTCGATCCGGCGCGGTTCGGCACCCAGAACTCGGCGCTCGCCGGGGTGGGGGACTGCCACTGGTGGAACCCGTTCGCCAGCGCCTTCGCCGAACAGCCGATGCTCGGCCTCGACAATCCGGGCCATATCGCCGGCCAGGAGAATCTGGAGGAGGTCGCCGACTGGCTGTTCGACCCGCGCGCCACGGAGGTGCGGTCGCATGACGTGACCGTCGATCTGGTCTTCGACGGGATGCTGCCGGTCCAGCTGCCCGGCGGGGCGGTGGGATGGGCGCTCGGCGGCCAGTGGCGGTCTTTCGAGACGCGGGAGACGGTCGACAGCCCGATCTTCAACGGCTCGATCGCCTGCGAATGGCCGTCGAACTACACCAGCGCCAACGGTCCGGGTTCGCCCAATCTGTCGCCGACGCCGCTGCCGACGACCGATCCCAATTTCCGCGGCTGCACGCCCAACGCCCCGGGGCCGTTCGTGCTGTTCGCGCCCAATCCGCCCGACTCCGCGGACCGCGAGCAATACTCCTTCTTCGGCGAGCTCCAGGCGCCGATCCTGGACAATGTCGATCTGCAGATGGCGGTGCGCCGCGAGGAATTCTCCGGCGGACTGGGCGCGACCGTCTACAAGGTCGCGGGCCGGTGGAACGTCTGGGGCCCCCTCTCGCTGCGCGGCTCCTACGGCACCAACTATCAGTCACCGCCGGTCGGGGTGCTGCCGGGTCAGATAACCATCGCGGCGCGGACCTATACGGTCGCCGCCGGCAACTGGCTGGCGGCCCAGTTCGTCACCGACGACAACCTCGAGCCGGAGACGGCCAAAACCTCCAACCTCGGCCTGATCTGGGAAAGCCGCGGGCTGCGCGACGACCACGATTTCCGTTTCATCCTCGACTATTTCGATATCGAGACGGAGAACCAGATCGGCCAGATCGCCGATCCGAACCAGATCGCCAGCCTGGTGTTCAACGGCGCCGGCGGCACGATCACCACCTGCGATCCGGCGGTCCAGCCGCTGCTGAACCGGGTCACCTTCAACAGCGGCTGCACCGTCGGCATGAGCGGCGTCGGCAGCTTTTCGATGGTGACGACCCTGTTCGGCAACGGCCCCGGCCAGAGCACCAACGGCTTCGATCTGCAGACCAGCTATACAATGCCGGTGGCCAGCGGCCTGTTCTCGGCCAGCCTGACGGCCACCCGGATCACCGAGCTGACGACCGGACCGACCCAGCTGGACGGGGTGACGGTGTCCGCCGGCGACGACCGGCTGGGCTATCTGAACTTCGCCACCTTCGCCACCTCGGCCCCGGAATGGCGGGCCAATCTGGGCCTGAACTACGGCCTGGGCGGCCAGAATTTCCGTTTCGGCGTCAATTACGTCTCGGCCGTCGAGGATGAACGCCCGGGGATCCAGTACGGCGAGGAGGGGGAGGACTGGATCACCGCCGACTTCACCTACCGGCTGGAGCTGGGCGAGGACCTCGCCTTCACCGCCACGGTCGCCAACCTCTTCGATCGCGACCCGCCTCCGGCGCAGGAGGAGTTCGGATACGATCCCTGGACCGCCAATCCGCTCGGACGGACGTTCGAGGTCGGGGTGAAGAAGGCCTTCTGACGAGGACGGCGGGGGCGGGCCGACGCGCGCCCCCGGGACCGTCGGATTCGCGGGCGCGCGCCCTGACCGGGCCGCGGGGCCGTACGTCGAATGGACGGCAAACATTTTCGAAGGGCCGCTGGCGGAGGGTGTCGCCAAATGGTCCCATGGGTCAAAGGTTGCAACGCCGTCCGATGCTCTTACTCCCGCTTGCACCCACCCACGCGCGGAAAGGACAAGGTGGAGGTCAGCGGCTGACTCTCAGGCGACCTTCGGAGCGTCCGCTTTCAGCGATCACGGCGGCCTGCGCCATTCGCCGGGTTCGGCGCTCGTCGCGGTTAGCTCCGGCCCGCAGGCCGCAATCGGCCCAGCCTGGACGGTGCGCTCCGGCTCGGCCCGTTTGGCGTCACTCATCACGCGCCGGTCCTTTAAACACTGCTATCTCGTGTGAGTTGAAATAGCGCCGTTCGTGTACTTAGCTGTCGTGAGGCGTGTGGAGTGGCGTGGCGTTTATGGGTGGGGTTACACAAGAGGCTGTCGAGGGGGCGGCGGAGCTACTTCGTGCCGCGGGGCTCGGACAGGTGTCGTGGGAGACGGCGCTGGACGTTCTGGCGGGCGTCACCGGCTCGACCGGCGCCCAGTTGATCGGCCTGGGCTCCGAGGCCACGGTGCCCCTCAATGTGATGACTGGCGTGCCTGATGAAACCGGCGAGGCTTTCGTGGCTGTCGGCGGAGGTGATCCTGCAATCAACTCGCGCGTCCGGATCGGACTGCAGGCCGCCGAGCTGGAGGTGCTGGACGAGACGGCGTTCACCACCGCCGCGGACATGCGACTGAATCCCGACTACGCCGAGTGGATTCGCACGTGGGACATGCACCACGCCTGCCTGACCAATCTGGTCAAGGAGCCCGACAGGCACGCCGGATTGGCGCTTTTGCGCAGCGAGCGTCAAGGCAATGTCAACGACGATCAGAAACGTGTCTTCGCTTTCCTGGCGCGTCAGGCGCGCGCTGCGGTGCGCACCCAAATGGCGCTGGAGACTCAAGGCGCCCAGTTGCTGGCCGGGGCGATGGAAGCAGTACGGGCGACGGCCTACGTCTGTGACGGCTTCGGCCGGGTGCGCGGCATGACGGTCTCGGCCGAGGCCCTGCTGTCGGCGGGGGACGTGCTGCGTTTGCGCAGGGGGGTGCTGACGACCGCCTGCGAGGCAGATCGACGGGGTTTGGAGTTCGCCCTGGCAGAGGCCCTGGCCGGGGGCGCGCCGGCGTTCGCCGTGGCCGCCCGGCGGGTGAACACACATGAGCGGGTGTTCATTGAGGTCGCGCCACTGTCGTCGTCGAGCATGCCGGGTTTCGGTCCCCGGGCGCTGGTCGTCGTGCACGGGCCGGGGGTGGACGAGGCGCGGGTGGCGGCGGCGGCGGGGTCGCTCTACGGCCTCAGCGTCGGCGAGGCGGCGATCGCGGCCCAGCTCGTCTCGGGTCGTTCGCCGGCCGCCATAGCGCATCAGCGCAGGGTATCTCTGGGTACCGTACGGACCCAGGTGCGGCGCATCTACGAGAAGGTTGGAGTGGCCTCTCAACTGGAGCTGGCGGCGCTTCTTCCGCGGCTGTGACGGAAACACGCCCGGCGTACCGGAGAGCGCCGGCCCGGGGTCTCGGACTCGCCGTCGCCTGCCCGAGCCGCGCCAGGAAACCAAAGCCCCCGCAAATATACAATCCTGTAGACATCGTCGCCCGGACGTCTGGTTAAAGTCGGATCGGGCCGAGGGGGCCCGAAGTTCCGGGGAAATCTATGCTCGCCATCGTTCATCGCCGTTCGCGTTCGCTGCTGGCCCCTCGCGGGCTCGACCGCGCAGGCAAGGTTTCGGCCAGACTGCTGTGCGGCAGCGCCCTGGGCTGCAGCCTGATTGTCCTCGCCGCGCCGGGCATGGCGCGCGCCGACGACGAATGCGGCCCTAACAACGGCGCGCCGGTTACCTGCACCGCCAGCAACTACCCAAACGGGGTCGCCTATACGAACATCGGCCAGCCCCTGGACCTGATTCTGTCGCCGCAGACTCACATCGGCACGGGAGCTGACGGCCGGCACGGCCTCCATGTGACGGGCAATCTACCGGCGATCAGCATCGTCTCGGACGGCTCGATCACCACGACGGGCCTGACAGCCGCCGGCCTTAGGGTCGACGGTGGCGCGGGCGCGGTGATGATCGGCAGCAACCTCATCGACACCTCCGGAGACGGGTCGGCCGGACTCTTCGTGCGTACGGGCTCCGGGGCTGTGACGGTCGACTCCGCGTCGATCATCACCCGGGGCGGTCCAAGCGCTGACGGGAACGACTATGCCGAAGGGTTGGCAGTGTTCACTGACACCGGCGCCATAGACATCACCAGCGGGGCGGTGACCGTCGGCGGCCTCTATGTCAGCGGCATCGTCGGCGTGACGCGGGACGCCGATGTGACCGTCACCAGCGGATTGATCACCTCAACCTCCGACGGCTCCAGCAGCATGTATGTAGAGGCCGGGGAAGGCGGCGACATCTCCATCACCAGCGGAACGATCATCAGCCGCAACCAGGGGGTCGCGGCGCAGGGCACGGAGTCGATCTCGGTCGCCAGCGACGAGATTCTCATCAGCGACTCAGGGGACACCGGCCACCACGGCCTTCTGATCCAGTCCACGGGCGGCCCGGTCGTGATCGACAGCGGCGTGGTCGCGACGGCGGGCCCACGCGGCTTCGGAATTATTGGATACGGCGATACGGTCTCGATCGTCAGCGAGACCGTCACCACCACAGGGGCCGGATCGATCGGCGTCCGGGCGTCGGCGGCGGCCGGAGTGGAGATACTGTCAGGTTCGGTGACCACCACCGGCGACGTACTGGACGTCGGCGGCACGCTTTACTTCAGCCGCGGGATCGACGCTTCCAGCGGGGGCGACATCAACATAGTGAGCGGCGCGATCAGCACGGCCGGCGACGGTGCGGAGGGCATCTGGACCTTCAGCCAGACCGGCGCGATCACCATCGACAGCGGCTCCATCGTCACGGGGGGGAACGACGCCCACGGCATTCTGATCGACCCGGACGGCGATGTGCACTGGACCGACCACCGCGGGGCCGACCCGGCCAACGGCACGGGAGTCCTGTCGATCGTCAGCGGGACCATTGAGACAAGCGGGCTTGGCGCGCGCGGCGTGTTCGTGGATCACGTCGGTCCGATCTCAATCGACAGTGAAAGCGTGCACACCACCGGCGAGATGGGCTGGGGGATCTATGTCTACGGCGGCGACGGCGTGACCATCGACAGCGACTCGGTGATCGTCGAGGGCGACATCGCGCCCGGCATCGTGGTGCGGACCGATGCGGGCGACATCGCCATCGCCAGCAGGTATGCCCAGGCCAATGACGACGTCGGCGTCGCGGGTATCAGCAACAGCGGCGATATCAGCATCGTCAGCGAAACCGTTCTCACCACCCTCAGCGGGCCGATCGTTCGCACCGACTCCTTCACCCCCGACGGCATCTATGCTGCCAGCGGATCGGGGGCGGTCAGCATTGACAGCGGATCGGTCGAAGTTCGGGCCGACGACGCCTGGGGCGTTGTCGGCCTGTCCGGCTCCGGCCTCGTCTCCGTGACCAGCGACCAGATCGTCACCGCCGGCGAGCGGGGCTACGGCCTGTTCGCCCGCGGCGGCTCCGGCGTCGCGGTCGACAGCGGCTCCATCGCCACCGTCGGCGTCGAGGGCGTCGGCATTCGCGCCTTCAGCAACGGCGCGGGCGACGTCGCCATCGTTTCGGATTCCATCGCCACCGAAGGCGACGAGGCCGACGGCATCTGGGCCTTCAGCCAGACCGGCGCGATCTCGATCGCTAGCGGCTCGATCGTCACGGCCGGCGACGAGGCGGCCGGCATCTTCGTCGACCGCGACGCCGACAGCTCCTTCACCGGCCTTCGCGGCGCCCAGGCTGACAACGGCCTCGGCGCGCTCGACATCGTCAGTGGCTCGATCGTCACGGCCGGCGAGGGATCGGTCGGCATCCACGTCGACCATCTCGGCGCCATCTCGATCGCCAGCGAATCTATTGAAACCTCCGGCCTCGCTGGCGCCGGCCTGCTGGCCTACGGCGGCGCGCCGATCGCGATCGACAGCGGCTCGGTCGTCACCCTGGGCGATATGGCTCCCGGCGTAACCGCCTACAGCGACACCGGCGTCGTCGACATCTCGAGCGCCTTGATCGAGACGGCTGGCGCGGGCGCCTACGGCCTCGGGGCCTTCGGCCGTGACCGGGTGTCCATTGTCAGCGACAGCATCACCACCACCGGCGGCGGCGCCGGGGTCGGCGGGCGGACGTACCTCGCGCACGGCGTCTGGGCCGAAAGCCAGCTGGGCGATATCGCCATCGATAGCGGGTCGATCGCCGTCGCCGGCGACGGCTCCATCGGCATCAATGCGATGGCCGTCGACGGCTCGATCGCCATCATCTCGGACAGCGTGACGGCGACCGGCGACCTGCTGGTGAGCCAGGCGATCGGTTCGGGCGGCGAGACCGTGAACGTCAACAACTTCGCGAACGGCGTCTATGCGCGCAGCCTCGGGGGGGGCGACGTCTCGGTCGACAGCGGCGCGATTTCGGTCGCCGGCCGGCAGGCGTGGGGGCTCTACGCCCGGGCCTTCGGCGGAACGACCACGGTCATCAGCGACAGCATTGTCACCAGTGGCGACGGCGGTCGAGGCATCTACGCCGTAGGCCTCGGCGACGTGTCCGTGACCAGCGACTCGATCGTCACGACCGGCGGCTACGGAGTCTCCTCGGCCGCAGAAGGCGTCTACGCCTGGAGCCAGCAAGGAGCGCTGACGGTCGATGCCGGCTCGATCTCCACTGAGGGCGTCAATGCGTCCGGGATTTGGGCCCAGACGGGGCCGGGCGCCGTGACGATCTCGGTCGACGAAATCGCCACGGAAGGCCTGCGGGCTACGGGCGTGCGCACCGTGACCGGCGGCGGCGGCGGCGCCACAGTCGATGCAGGATCGGTGACGACCCGCGGCGACTACGCCGACGGGGTGTTTGTCTCCTCCGGCGACGGCGACGCCACGGTAACCGTCGCTTCGGTCGAAGCCTTCGGCGGCGGTTCAGCCGGCGTCCGGGTGGTGTCGAACGCAGGCGACGTCGTCATCGCCGTGGCGGAGGCGACGACCCATGGCGACACGCTGTTCGTCGACGAGGCCGATCCCGGCACCTTCGCGGAGGCTGTGACCGCCTACACCAACAGCGGCGATATCGCGATCACGGCCGGCCACACCACGGTCTCGGGCCTATACGCCAGCGGCGTCTCGGCCGTCAGCGAGTCCGGCTCGGTGTCGATCACAAGCCAACTGGTCGACTCCACAGCAGAAGGCGCGGCGGCCCTCGCGGCCTACGCGAATTTCGGCGGAACCATCAACATCCTGAGCGGCGACATCAACGCGACTTCGACCGGCGTGCAGGCGATCGGGGTCAGCGATATCGCCATCACCAGCGACACCATCTCGACGACCGGCGGCAACGGCGTCTACGCCCAGACCACGGACGGTTCGATCGCCGTGGACTCCGGCGCGATCACGACGGCCGGCGTCGGGGGGCGCGGCATGCGTCTGGACGCCGGTGGAACCATCGACGTCATCAGCAGCTCGATCACCACAAGCGGAGGCGCTGGCGCCACCGCATCGGGGGTGGTCCTCTACAGCCACGGCGTCCACGCCGTCGCCGCCGGCGACATCACCATCGACAGCGGCTCGATAACGACGAGCGGCGACGGCTCGGCGGGGATGATGCTGACGTCAAATGGCGGAGACATTTCTGTCATGAGCGACAGCATAGCCGTCACCGGCGCGGGGGCCACCGGGGTCTGGGCCACGTCCGCCGGTTCGGTCGACATCTTCACTGGCGACATCCTCGCGTCGGGCGTCGATGGCGTCGGCGTGCGGGTCAACGCCCAGGAGCTGACCCTCAATGTCACCGGCGACGTTGTCGCGGCCCAGGGGTACGGCGCCCACGTCACCTTGTCCGGTTCGGGCGAGATCAATCTCGCCTCGGGCGCCTCGCTGCAGGGCGGCGTCGCCGGGCTCTACCTATCCAGCCTGGAGTCCTCGACCATCAACATCCTCGGCGAGATCGTCGGCCTCGGCGGCGGCGCCGCCCTGGTGGTGGAAGGCGCGCCGGTCACCATCAACAACAACTCCAACACCATCGTCGGTTCGATTACCCTGACCGATGGCGCTGACACCTTCAACAACAACGGCACATGGCGCGCGGCGGGCGTCAGCGATTTCGGCGCCGGCGACGACGCCATCGTGAACAACGGCCTGTTCAGCGCAACCGATGGCGGCGACGTGGTCATCGGCGGTCTGGAATCGTTCCAGAACAACGCCCGGATCGACCTGCGCAACGGCCAGCTTGGCGACAGCCTCGATCTGGGCGGCGCGGCCTATGTCGGCGGCGCCGGCTCCAGCCTGCTGGTCGACGTCGACTTCGCTACGGGCGAGAGCGACAGCCTCGCGGTCGGTTCCGCCACGGGCTCGACCGGGATCGTCGTCAACAACGTCGCGACCCAACCGGGCTTCAGTTCGGGATTGAGCTTCATTCAGTCCGACACCCCGCTGACCGGGTCCGAGTTCGCCCTCGACCCCGCCGCCATCGAGGACGGCTTCATCGACTACGATCTGGAATTCGACGCGGCCACCAACAGCTATATCGTCAAGGCGCTCCCGAGCGGAGACTCCGTATCGATGCTGAGAGCGGGCGCCGCGGCCCACGACTACGCCGCCAAATCGGGCGAGGCGTGGAGCGGCCGCATGGAGGACTTCCGCGACAGCCAGTGGGCGGGGATCGGGCGGGCCGGCCGGAACGAAGCCTGGGGACAAATGCTCGTCGGGGAACGCGAGCTGGAGCAGGTTGGCACCTTTGACTTGCTCGGAGTTCCGACCGTCCGGGACATTTCGTCGAATGCGAGTTGGCGTGGATTCCAGATGGGCATGGACCACGCCTACGGCTCGGCACGAGGCTCGGCTATCGTGGGCGTCACGGCGGGCGTCATGGACTACGAGATGAAGTTCACCGCAGACCGCAACAGCTTCGACCTCACCGGCTTCAACATTGGAGCCTACGCAGCGTGGACCTTCGATGGCCTCGTGGTCTCCGGTCTGGCCAAATACGACCAGTTCGATGTCGACGCCAACCTGTTCGAACTTGACGCGCGGGGGGAGCTCGAAGGCTCCACCGTCGGGCTCCGGGGCGAGGCCGCCTATCGCTTCGGCGACGCGATCCTGTTCATGGAGCCGGTCGCGGGGGTCGAGTGGATGGAAGTCGATCTCGACCGTCTGTCCGCGGCGGGCGCCACCGCGGACTTCGACAAGGCCACCAGCCTGCGCGGGAAGATCGGCTTGCGTGCGGGCGGCCGCACCCGCTCCGGCGACTGGACGATGGCTCCCAGCATCGGCGTATTCGCCATTGAAGAGTTCGAGGGCGAAAACGGCATGCGCTTCGCTTTGGGCGCCACTGATTATCGGGTTCGGGACCAGCCCTACGAAACCCACGGGCGCGCCGACCTCGGTCTGTCGATCGACGGCCCCGGCGGGCTTCAGGCTTATAGCAAGGCGGAAATCGACTTCGGAGATGGCGCCGAAGGGGTCACCTGGAGGCTTGGCGCTCGCTGGAGCTGGTAGGCGGCCGAATGGCCGCGGGGAGCCACGTCCGACGAGCCACGAGCCAAAGCGTAGTCAAGGCAGGCGGGAAGTTGTGCGGGAACATGACCCGGTATTGGCCAGTCGCCGAAAGTGGGCCTCCTTCACCCTCGGGCTGACTGGTCGACAAACTTTTCGATGATCGCCTCGGCAGGAAGGGCCGTCGTCTGTCTCGCCCATTGGGAAGGCTGGTTTTCGATGCTGGTCGTGGAGTCCATGAACTCCGCGAGCTGAAGGATCGGCAACGGTTTCGAGAACCAGTATCCCTGGATGACATCACATCCGAGCAAGGCAAGGCAGGCTGTGAGCTCCTGGGTCTCAACCCCCTCGGCGACCACGGACATCCCAAGTCCGTGAGCGAGGTCGATGGTCGACTTCATAATCAAACGGTCACGCTGGCTTTTCAACAAGTCCAGCACCAGTGATCGATCAATCTTGAGCTCATCCGCATTCAGCATCTTGAGGTAGCCGAGCGATGAAAGCCCTGATCCATAGTCGTCGATGGAAATTTTTATGCCTGCCGCGCGGTAAGCAGCTATCGAGTCTATGGCCTTGGCCGGGTTCTGGATGACGGCCGTCTCCGTGATCTCGAAACATAGCTTCGCGTCGGTTCCGGCGACGGTCGCCAGCACCGTGGCTTTGAAGCCATCGTCCTGGAGCAGGCGTCCGGACACGTTGATCGCGATGGTCACATCATGGCCCCAGCCGCGCAAACGGATCTGGTCGGCTATCGCCCGATCCAGACTCCACTCCGTGAGGCCCCGGATGTGCCCCGTTTCCTCGGCGATCGGGATGAAGAGGTCGGGCGCGAGGAAACCGCGGACCGGGTGGCGCCATCGGCACAGGGCTTCCACCGAGGCGACGCCGCCGTCGGCCGTGGTCATCTTCGGCTGATAGTGCAGGGAAAGACCGCCCGAGCCCATCGCCCCGCGCATCTCGGTCATCAGCGCGAGGTTGTTCGCGGGCGAGCCGAACGTCGCCTCGTCATAGACGACCGCATGGTCGTCGGAGGCGCGGGCCAGATTCAATGCGGCGGTTGATCTCTCGACCAGCAACTCCGGAGAAATCGGCCCGTCCGCCTGGCGCGCCGCACCCACGCGTATGAATATGTCGATCGAGTTTCCGTCGACCTCGAAATTGGTTTCGAGTTCCTGCAGCCTTGACAGCAAAACCGCCAGCGAGGACTCGTCGAGATCCTCGCGCGCGAAGGCGAGGACGGATGTGGAGATATGCGCACAGCGGGCCTGGACCAGGCCGGACATGCGCTGTGCCAACTGGACGATCAGGGCGTTGGCGACGCCATAGCCGACGACCCCGCGCATGTCGGCATGCCGTTCCACACCGACCGTGATCACGGACAGACACGCCTGTGGACAGGCCTCCCATGCCTGGCTGATATCCTTGAGGAGCAAGCGCAGGTTGGGAAGTCCCGTTTCCGGCTGATGCGTCGCCAGATGAAGAAGGCCGGCTTCCCGTTCCGCCGCGATCGCGCGCTCCCGGCGGTCGAGTTCGACCCGGGTCGCCCAGACGGCCAGCAGGATCTGCGTGAGGACCAGGGGCGCGATCTGAAGGCTGATGGGGAAGAGAATCTGAAGGGCGATCGGCAGGAGAAACAGGACGGCCGCAACGGCGAGATGGCGATATACGAGCCAACGCAGAGGCGCCCCGCCCTCGCGAGTGGGCATGAGCAGAAGCACGAGCGCCCCGCACAGCCCCAGCAGGGCCAGGGGATGCAGCGTCCCCAAGGCACGGCCGCCGACCAGGCTCTCGTAGGCGAGTCCGTGAAGGTAGACGCCCGGAACCAGACCCGCGGGCGTGGCGAACTCGTCGCCCAGTTCAAGCGCCGTCGCCCCAACGAGGATCATCCGGCCAGCGACCAGAGATCTATCGAACCGGTCGTGCAGGACGTCGTCGAAGCTCAGATGCGGGATGCTCCGATGGTCAATGCCGTAGTCGATGTCGAACATGCCAGCGGTGGAGGCGCCGCCGGCCAACAGGGCTGCGAGCGAAGGTTGATTGGACGCGCCCGGCGACGCGTCGTAGCTGCGCACCTGTCCGTCGCTGTCTACAGGCACGTTCACGGAGGCCAGCATGGCGTCGCGGCGGATCATGGCGAGCGGCGTATTCTCGACCAGGGCCTGGCCCGCCGGGCCGTAGGATTCGGCCTGGACGAAATTTGCAAGGGCGACCTGGCCGGGGTGTCTCGAAATCGCGTCGGCAAGCGACTGATCCCCCACAGGATCTGATGCGGCGCTGAAGTCCACATCCATGGCCACCAGGATCGCACCCGCGCCGATGAGGTGTTCGATGGCTTCGGCGTAGCGAGTCCGATCCCAGGGCCAGCTATCGGCTGCGTGCAGGCTTCGGGAATCGATCTCCACGATCGTCAGCGTCTGGCTGGCGTCTGATGGCGCAAGCGTGAAGCGCACGCCTTTGAAGACATCTTCCACGGGGCGCAGCGCGTCCGTGAAGAGGGCGGCGGCGACGGCGGCCAGAAGCAGCGTGCTCCAGATCGCATTGCGCAGGCGAGGGCCGACGGGGCTATCCGGAAACCGAGGGATCAATCCGATTCCCCGCGGCCGTCCCGGCCACCTTCGCCGTCGCTTTCACGGCCGCCACCGCCATTGCGGTTGCCGTTTTCGGGGTTTCCGCCGCCGTTGCCAGGGTTGCCGCCGGCGTTCCCGCCGCCGTTGCCGTTTCCGGGGCTGCCGCCGGCATTCCCGCCGCCGTTGCCATTGCCGGGATTGCCGCCGCCGCTGCCGTTGCCGGGGTTGCCGCCGGCGTTGCCGTTTCCGGCGTTGCCGCCGGCATTCCCGCCGCCGTTGCCATTGTCGGGGTTGCCGCCGGCGTTCCCATTGCCAGCGTTGCCGCCACCGTTGCCGTTTCCGGCGTTGCCGCCGGCATTCCCGCCGCCGTTGCCATTGCCGGGGTTGCCGCCAGCGTTGCCGCCGCCGTTGCCGTTTTCGGGATTGCCGCCAGCGTTGCCGCCGCCGTTGCCGTTTCCGGGGTTGCCGCCAGCGTTGCCGCCGCCGTTGCCGTTTCCGGGGTTGCCGCCAGCGTTGCCGCCGCCGTTGCCGTTTCCGGGGTTGCCGCCGGCGTTCCCGCCGCCGTTGCCATTGCCGGGGTTGCCGCCGGCGTTCCCGCCGCCGTTGCCGTTTCCGGGGTTACCGCCGGCATTCCCGCCGCCGTTGCCATTGCCCGGATTGCCGCCGCCGTTGCCATTGCCGGGGTTGCCGCCAGCGTTGCCGCCGCCGTTGCCGTTTCCGGGGTTACCGCCGACATTCCCGCCGCCGTTGCCATTGCCCGGATTGCCGCCGCCGTTGCCATTGCCGGGGTTGCCGCCGGCGCTACCGCCGCCGTTGCCGTTTCCGGGGTTGGCGCCGGCATTCCCGCCGCCGTTGCCGTTTCCGGGATTGCCGCCGGCGTTGCCGCCGCCGTTGCCCGGGCTGCCTCCGGCGTTCCCGCCGCTGTTACCATTGCCGGGGTTGCCGCCGTCGTTGCCGGCTCCGGGGTTGCCGCGACCGGTGTTGCCGGCGTTACCGACAATCCCGGCGCTCGCGTTGCCGAGGTCGGAAAGGCCTGCGGCGATCTCGGTTCCGCCCTGCGTCGCGTTGCCCGGGACGGCGTCTCTTGCGCCGCCGCCGTTGCCGGGAGACCGCTCGCCGATGACGGCGGCGCCCGGGCGCTCGACCACGACAGTCTCCACCAGTCCACCCGAAACAGCGGTGTAGTCTATCGGAGCAAGGTTGACGGACGCGACCTCGAGGGTCACCGCCGCTGATGGAGCGGAAATCTCAAGGGCTCCGGGTTGGGCGCGCGAAACCTGGGCCGTCGCTCCGGCCGCCACGTCGCCGACGGAGTTCCCGCTGTTGGCTCGTACCTCCACCAGGCCTTCGGTCACGTGCACCTGGTCGCCCTGCGGCTCCACGCTGACGGTGAAGGTGGTGCCCTTGACCACGGCGGCGAGCAGGGGCGTGTCGACCCGGAAATGGGGCTGGCTGCGCCGATCCACCTGGAACAGGGCAGAGCCGAGGTCCTGCAGGATACGGGCGAAACCCCCGGACTCCGCCGCGAGGGTCGTGCGACTGTTGGGACTGACGACAATTCGCTGACCGCCGTTGGTGAGGATCGCGCGGCCATCGCCGCCAGTGGTGATGCTGGTTCCCACGGGCAGCACCTGACCTGCGACCCCGTGGGCCACGGGGCGCGCCGGCACGGCAACCCGTACGGCGCCGCGCACTTCTGTCAGCCGCCAATCAGCCGCGAAAGCGGCCGTCGGGCACAGAATGAATATAGATAGGAGCGCGATCAGAACTGATCGAAGGTTCACCATGTCTAGCCCTAGCCCAAATAACAACGTCGCAGTCTGGGGCCGGCATGCCTGCCAGTTCATTAAGTGGCGAGCTTAACGGCCAGTTCACCAAAATCAGGCCAAGTTGAGATGCGCATCTCTATGTACGGTATACGACATTGTACTTTCAAATATCAGACAATCTTAGCCACCGCGTCCGTCGTGCGCACTGGGTGTCGGCATTGGCTGCGAGTGTAGTTGGATACGTGGTCGCGCCAGCCATGGTCTGGGCCCAGTCGGCCCAATCGTCGTGCACCGGTGACTGTTTCGTGCTCACCGACGTGCAAATTCAGGGGGTAACGGCCTATCCGATGGCGGAACTCGCCGGCGCCTACGAGGGCAGCCTCGCCCAGAGCGTCGACGTCGAGGAACTGGTCGGGATCGCGGCCCGGATCACGGACAAATACCGGACCGACGGATATTTTCTCACGCGCGCCGGCGTCGCGCCGCACGACGGCCGCGACGGCTCGGCCACGGTGGTCGTGTATGAGGGTTACATAAGCGAGGTTGTGGTCACCGGGGACGGGGCCGAGGCCGTCCGGCCGCGGCTCCTCCCGCTCCAGCGACGCGGCCCGCTCGGGATCTATGAGCTCGACCGCGCCCTGGCGCTGGCGGCGGACACGCCCGGCGTGACGCTGACCAGCCGCATCGAGCCGGTGCTCGGAGATCCCGCGCAGCATCGTTTGGTGGTCGAGGCCGGGATGAAGCGGTTCACAGGGGGCGTCTATGTGGAGAATCGGGGGTCCGAGGCGCAGGGCCCGATCCAGGCCTATCTGACCAGCAGCGGCAATTCGCTCGTCCGACCCGGCGACCAGCTAACCCTGTCCACCTTGACGACGCCCGAGCGGATCGATGAGCTGACCTTCGCGGAGGTGGCCTATTCGACACCGGCGGGCGATGGCCGGCGGCTGCGCCTCGCGCTCTCCGGCTACACGACCGACGCGCCGCCGGCGACCACCAACGGCTGGCTCAGCGGACGGAGCTCGGCCGCCTCGGTCTACATGTCCCACCCTCTCGTCCGGTCGAAACGGCAGAGCTTGTGGATGAACACCGGCGTCGACGTTCGGCACGTCGAACAAACGTATTCGGAGACAGGCGCCGCCGGGGAAAACCTTACGGTCGCCCGTGTTTCCCTCTCGGGCCGGCGGACCATCGAGGGTGGTTACCTGTCCGGGACGTTGCAGGTGTCGCAGGGGCTCGACGCGCTCGGCGCGACCACGCGCGATGCGCCAAACCTCACGCGAAACGATGCCGACGGCATTTTCACCAAGGTCAACCTCGGCGTGTCGGCCTATCGCGATATCGGCCGCTACGCCGGGATCTATGGCCAGGTCGGCGCGCAATGGTCCGGCGACCCGCTGCTGAACTCGGAGGAGTTCTCTGTGGGGGGCTCCACCTTTGGACGGGCCTACAACTACGGAGAGGTCAGCGGGGACCGGGCCATCGCTGGAATGGCCGAACTGCGGTTCGGTTGGGACCCCGCGCCCCAATCCGTCCGCTTTCTCCAGATGTTTCTCTTTTACGACGCCGCTGCTGTGTCGAACTTTGGCGTCGGCGGATACCGGAGCGATGAACTGTCGTCAGCCGGGATGGGTGTGCGGCTTACCCTCGACGGCGACACGATGTTGAAGCTGGAACTGGCCAAGCCACTGGATCGGACGCCCTATACCGAGACCGACCGGAACTGGCGGACATTCCTTTCGCTGTCGAAGGAACTTTGAAAGCGGTCGGCCCGAACAGCGGAACTTTCCGGCAGCAGGCCGACCTGCCGAATGTCGTGTGTCTGACGCTTGGTGAACGACCACTCTAGGCGCATCTACGACGCCGCCTATCGGGTCTAAGCGACTCAAAACGTTAGCCGGGAAGCTCCACGTTCGGCGAGGGCGAAGTCGCCCGGAACAACCGACCTGGACATCTGGCTGATCGCGAGGGCGTGGGTCAGGTCATGGTTGGACATGCCCTCGGCGATGAACTGGTCGAGGCTGGCCAGCAAGGTCGGGGCCAGGGTGATCTGTCGGCTGGCGACGTCAAGGTCGACGAGGCCGTGCGCCTCGGCGTCGGCGAGAAGCTGGCGCACATGGGTGCGCGACACCCCCCGACGCTCACCGAGACCGGCCAGCGATAGCGGGATGGTGGCCGATCCCTCAAGGAGCGACGCCTGCACCAGCTCCATCACAACCAGAATGCCCGCTTCGCGCGAGAAGAAGAGCATGATGCCCGGGTTGCGCATCAACACATGCGCCGACTCCTCCAGAAATCCGGTGGCGACCCTGCGCTGGGTCTGCTGGAAGACCACGTCGCGGTTCAGGGGGAGCCGGTAGTCGGCCTCGCCGAACAGGCAGGCCAGCGGACGATAGTGCGCGATCAGCCAGTCCTGGTCGTGCTCCAGCGTTCGGGCTGTCGGCCGCAGCAGACGGACCCGGCCGTCGACGGGCGACGGGGCGCTCTCGATGAAGCCCGTCTGAATCAGGCGGCCGACGATCTGGTCGATCCGCCGCGAACTGGCCAGGCCGAAGGTGGCCAGCGCCGCTTTGAGACGGCCGACCGTGGGCCAGGTGGACCGATCCTCGACACGATAGTTGGCGTCCAGACAGATGACGACAAAGAACAGCACCATCCGCGCGGCCACCACCAGCAGCTTGTTGATGGCCGGATCGTGCCCGTACAGCGCCAGCACGTCGCGGATGTAGGTCGCGCGGGCGAGCGGAAAATCCGGGTGGGCGAGGATCGAGGCGGCGCTTCGATAGGGGACGTCAAACCTGGGGTGGCGCGCCTTGGCGTCCAGGCCGTTGCTCGCTTCCACGCGGGACTACTCCCCCGAACAGTTTCCAGTACGCGCGCCCTGCGCCCGATGTCGAAGGCGAACTTATACGCAAACAGTTTCAGCGCGTCCCTCGGGAAAGTGAGGTAGCGGGTTCCGGGAAAGAGCTTTTTCAGGGTGGGGCGCGTCGTGCGGAAGTCGGTTTTTCATCCCGTGGGACGCACGCGTCGCCAAGGCGAGCGAGTTGGTGCGGGGCGCGGGACCCTTCTGACGACGACGGCCCTGTCGGCGGCGACGGCGCTGATGGTCATCGCGGCGCCAAACGTGGCGGCGGCCCAGTGGGTGATCGAGCCTGATTTCGGCGACCACATGATCGTCGATGGCGCCGGCGTGGGCGTGGGCGCGCCTCCCTCCACCCAGGCGAACTTCAGCGCCGCCTCCCTATATATCGGAGCGAACGCGACCGGATTCCTGACCATTCGAAACGGTGGCGTGGTTCGGGTCTCCAACTCCTACATGGGCTACTTCAATACGACGTCCCTTGGCGAGGCTGTCGTAACGGGTGCGGGCAGCCTGTGGGGCATCAACCAGGACTTGATTGTCGGTGGTAACGGAAGCGCCGCCGTGACCGTCGCGGATGGCGGGCTGGTGACCCTGCGGCGCGCAGAAATCGCCGGGGGCGGCGACAGCGACGTTCTCGTGTCCGGCGTGGGCAGCGCCCTGAGGGCCAGGGAATTCGTCACGATCGGAGGAAGCGGGGCTGCTACCCTCACCATCACGGGGGGAGGCGCGGTCTCGAACACAATAGGTTGGCTCGGCAGCAGCAGTGGCTCCACCGGCGAGGTCACGGTCACCGGCGCGGGCAGCACGTGGACCAACAGCAGCGGATTGGCTGTCGGTATTTCCGGCGCAGGCGTTCTGACCATAGCCGACGGCGGGGCGGTGAGCGCCAACGGGGTGTCCGTCGCGAGTTACAGCGCCTCGACCGGCGTGCTCAATTTCGGCGCCGCGGCGGGTGATGCGGCGGTGGCTGCGGGGACGCTGACCACTCCGACGATCACCTTCGGTAGCGGCGCCGCCTCCGTCGTCTTCAACCACACGGATGACGATTTCTCGCTCGCGTCCAATATCACCGGGGCCGGGATAATCCGTCTGCTGTCGGGCCACACCACGCTGACGGGCGCGAGCAGCTATACCGGCTCCACCCGGCTGGAGGGCGGCACGCTGACGCTGGGTTCGAGCGGCGCCCTGGGCGGCTCGACCCTGACCACGACGGGCTCGGTGGTGGACTATGCCGACGGCGTCACCATCGCCAACCCGATCGTCATCGATTCCAACACAACGCAGTTCCAGGTCCTGACCGGCTCCGCGACCCAGTCGGGCGTGATTTCCGAGCTGAATGGTCCCCGTCCGTTCGAGAAGATCGGCGCCGGCGAGCTGGTTCTGACGGCGGACAACAGCTGGACCGGCAAGACCACGGTCACGGCCGGAACGCTCACCTTCGACCGCGGCTCGGTCAGCCTGGCCGCGGACCTGGCCGTGGGCGAAGGCGGCGGCGACGACGGCGCCCTGATCATCCGCAACGGCGGCGCCGTGTCCAACACCTACAGCCACGTTGGCTACGACGACGGCTCGGTGGGCGAGGTCACGGTCACCGGCGGAGGCAGCACATGGACCAATAGCGACAACCTGTATGTCGGGGTGTTCGGAACCGGCGCACTGACCGTCGCGGACGCCGGCGCGGTGTTGAGCCTCAACGGGTTTATTGGCGGCGAGCCCGGCGCCATCGGCGAGGTGACGATCACCGGCGCGGGCAGCCGCTGGACCAACAGCAACGAACTGCACGTCGGCCACTACGGGAGCGGCGCGCTGACCATCGCGGACGGCGGCCGGGTGTCCAACACCGTCGGCTACATCGGCGAATATGCCGGCTCCACAGGCCAGGTGACGGTCACCGGCGCGGGCAGCGAATGGAGCAACAACGACCAACTGCTTGTCGGCCGTTACGGCGACGGCGCGCTGACGATCGCGGACGGCGGCGCGGTGTACAACGCATCCGGCCTTATTGGCTACGTCGCTGACTCAACGGGCGCGGTCACGGTCACCGACGCCGACAGCCTCTGGAGCAGCAACGGCTCGATGTCTGTCGGCTACTACGGCGATGGCGCGCTGACGGTCGCGAACGGCGGCGGGGTGTCCAGCGAGCATGGATTGATCGGCGACTATCTCGGCGCCACGGGCGACGCCACGGTCACCGGCGCCGGCAGCCTCTGGACCACAGGCGACCTGTTCGTTGGCTACGAAGGGATCGGGTCGCTGACCGTCGCGGATGGCGGCGCGATGTCCAACGTCGACGGCTACATCGCCGCCGCCGCGGGCTCCACGGGCGAGGTCACGGTCACCGGCGCGGACAGCGTCTGGACCAACAGCGACGAATTGTTTGTCGGCTTTGAAGGCGGCGGGACGCTGACCGTCGCCGACGGCGGGACGGTCCGCGCGGCCAGCGTCTCCCTCGGGTCGCAAGCCGGCGGCGTGGGCACGCTCAACATCGGCGCGGCGGCGGGGGATGCGGCGGTCGCGGCCGGGTCTGTGGATGCGCCGACGATCGATTTCGGAGACGGAGACGGTTCGATCGTCTTCAATCACACCAGCGACGACTTCGAGCTTGGGGCGGACATCTCGGGCGCCGGTACGCTCAGGGTTCTGGCGGGACGGACCCTGTTGTCGGGGGACAGCACCTACACCGGCCCCACCCTGCTGGAGGGCGGGACGCTCTCGCTGGGCTCCGACACGGCCTTGGGCGGGTCGACCCTGACCACGTTCGGCTCGGGGATCGTGGACTATGCCGACGGCGTGACCATCGCGAACGCGATCGTCATCGATTCCACCACGACGCAGTTCCAGGTCCTGTCCGGCTCGGCCACCCAATCGGGCGTGATCTCCGAGCTGAACGGCCCCCGTCCGTTCGAGAAGATCGGCGCGGGCGAACTGGTGCTGACCGCGGACAACAGCTGGACCGGCCACACCACGGTGCGCGACGGGACCCTGACCTTTGACGGCGGCACGGCGACGCTGGCCTCCGGTTCCAGCACGGTCGTCGGCGAACTCGCCGGCGAAGACGCCGCCCTGGTGATCCGCGACGGCGCCTCGGTGTCCGGAGGGGCCGGCTATCTCGGCCTCGCCGCCGGCGCGGCGGGCGAAGCCACGGTCACGGGGGCGGGCAGCCTCTGGATCAACAGCGGCGACCTCGACGTGGGCGGCGCCGGCGACGGGACCCTGACCGTCGCGGATGGCGCCGTGGTTTCCAGTCGCGACACCTTCATCGCCTACGCCGCCGGATCGACCGGGACGGTGACGGTCACGGGTGTCGGATCGACCCTGACCAACAGCGACGGGCTCACGGTCGGCGCCGGCGGCGACGGCGTCCTGACCATCGCCGACGGCGCGACGGTCTCCAATGGCCAGGCCGCGATCGGCAGCGATGTCGACTCGGTCGGCCGGGTCGTCGTCACCGGCGTCGACAGCGTCTGGACCAGCACCGCGCCGACCTATGTTGGCTGGGAGGGCGATGGCGGGCTGGCGATCGAGGCCGGCGGCGCGGTGTCCAGCGCGGGCGCCTTTGTCGGCGTCGACGCGGGGGCCGCCGGCGCCGTCTCGGTCACCGGACCGGGCAGTCGCTGGGCCGACAGCGTCGGAATCGTCATCGGCGCCGCCGGCGACGGCGTCCTGACCCTCGCCGACGGCGGGGCGGTCTCGAGCATCGACGGCGCCATCGGCCGCGATGCGGGCTCGACAGGGACGGTCGCCGTCACCGGGCCGGGCAGCGTCTGGACCAATGACTACACGATCCAGGTCGGCCAGTCCGGCGACGGATCGCTGTCGATCTCGGACGGCGCCCAGGTCGCCAGCCAGGACAGCTGGATCGGCGGCCAGACCGGTTCGACCGGAACCGTCTCCGTGACCGGCCCGGGCAGCGGCTGGCAGAACACCGGCGGCCTTGTCGTCGGCGGCGCCGGCGCCGGGGCCCTGACCCTCTCGGACGGAGCCGTGGCCGCCAACATGCTCGGCCTGGTCGGCTACGATGTCGGAGCCACCGGCGTGGTCTCCGTCACCGGGGCGGGAAGCCTGTGGCAGAACCAGTCGGCGCTTGTCGTCGGCGCCTATGGGAACGGAAACCTTACGGTCGCGGATGGCGGCCAGGTCACAGCTCTGAACGTCCAGCTGGGCTTCCTCGGCGGCGCGGCGGGCGCGGTCGCCGTCACCGGCGCGGGTTCGATCCTGGGCAGCAATGGTCCCATCACGGTCGGCGGTTTCGGCGACGGGGTCATGACGCTGTCGAACGAGGGCTTGGTGGGCTCTGACGGCGTGATCCTCGCGGACGGTGTCGGCGGAACCGGCGTGCTGAACATCGGCGCGGCGGCCGGCGCGGCGGCCGAGGCCGCCGGCGTGCTCGAGTCGGCCACCCTCGACTTCGGCGAGGGCGCCGGGACGCTGGTGTTCAACCATACGGCCCCGGCCAGCGGGGCGGGCCATGTGTTCGACGCCGACGTCGCCAGCGACGCGGCCGGCGATGCGCTGATCCGGCAGCTCGCCGGCTTCACCCGCCTGACCGGCGACAGCACCGGTTACCAGGGCGACCTCGCCGTGACCGGCGGCCGGCTCGCGGTGGACGGCGTGCTCGGATCGGGCGGCGTGGCCGCCAGCGTCGGCGGCGGCGGCGTCCTGACCGGCGCGGGCGTGCTGGACGGCGATGTGACCATCCTGTCGGGCGGCGTCCTCGCCGGGGCGAGCGGGCAGACCTTCACCGTCGGCGGCGATTTGACACTGCAGGACGGGGCCACGGTCAGTGCGACGCTGGGGTCGCCGGGCGGGGCGGACCTGTTCGCGGCGGGCGGCGACCTGACCCTCGACGGAACCCTGAACATCGTCGACCTCGGCGGCTTCGGCGCCGGGATCTACGGCCTGATCAGCTACGGCGGGTCGCTGACCGACCATGGTCTGACCGTCGGCGCCACGCCGGACGGCGTCGCCGCCGGCGACATCTTCGTCCAGACCGCTGTGGCCGGCAGGGTCAATCTGATCAGCACCGCCGGCGTCGACCTTGTGTTCTGGGACGGGGGCGACGCGGCCCGGTACGACAATGGCGCGATCAATGGCGGCTCGGGCGTGTGGAGCAGCCCGGCGCGACGCTGGACCGACGCCAGCGGCGCGGTCAACGGCGACATGCGGCCCATGCCGGGCTTCGC
The DNA here is from genome assembly GCF_046295595.1 of Brevundimonas sp. GTDB lineage: Bacteria > Pseudomonadota > Alphaproteobacteria > Caulobacterales > Caulobacteraceae > Brevundimonas. Next base: position 60,593 of record NZ_JBKBMX010000019.1, read on the forward strand.
CGTGTTCATGGGAACGGCGGGAACGGTGACCGTGGACGGCGCCGGCATCGGCGTCTCGGGGATGCAATTCGCCGTGGATGGCTATGCGATCACCGGCGACGGGATCGCCCTGACCGCGGCCGAGACCATCCTGCGCGTCGGCGACGGCACGGCGGCCGGGGCCGGCATGAGCGCGACCGTCGCCGCCAGCCTGACCGGATCGGGCGGTCTGGTGAAGACCGATCTCGGCACGCTGGTACTGACCGGGACCAACTGCTATGCCGGCGGCACGGTGGTGCGGGGCGGGACCCTGATCGGTGATGCGGCCTCGATCCGGGGCGATCTGGTCAACGACGCCGTGACGATCTTCGACCAGGCGGCCAACGGGGTCTTCTCCGGCGCGATCTCCGGCGCCGGGTCGCTGATCAAGGACGGAGCCGGCGGCCTGACCCTGACCGGGAGCAACAGCTACACCGGCGGGCTCAAGGTGCGCGACGGGATCCTGACCGGCGATAGTCGCTCGATCGTCGGCGCGGTGGTCAACGACGCGACCCTGGTGTTCGACCAGGCCTTTGACGGCGTGTTCGCGGGCGCGATCTCTGGCGCCGGGGCTGTTGTGAAGGACGGCGCGGGCGCGCTCACCCTGTCACAGGCCAGCGACCGCGACTGGTCGATCGCCGACGGGACGCTGGACGTCGGCGCGGCGGCCTTCACCGGCGATGTGTCGATCGGAGCCCGCGGCGGGCTTCGCTTCGCCGCGACGGCCGATACGGTCTGGGGCGGCGTCCTGTCGGGCGCCGGGGCCTTCGCCGTCCCGGGCGCGGCGAGCCTGACCCTGACCGGGGACTCATCAGGCTTCCTCGGGAACACGATCGTGAGCGGCGGCGCCCTGCGGGTGGACGGGGCGCTGGGCGGCGACCTCGCCGTGGCCGGCGGATCGCTGGGCGGGACCGGGTCGGTGCTCGGAACCGTCAGCCTCGGCGCCGGCCGCCTGGTCGGCGTCCAGGGCCAGACCCTTACGCTGGAGTCGCTTGCCCTGGCCGCCGCGTCCGCCGTCGACGTGACCCTCGGGACGGCCTCGACGGACGCCCTGTTCGACGTCACCGGCGATGTCACCCTCGACGGAACCCTGACCATCACCGATCTGGGCGGCTTCGGCGCCGGGGTCTATCGGCTGTTCGACTATGGCGGCGGTCTGACCGACAACGGCCTCGAGATCGGCGCCACGCCGGACGGGGTCAGCGCGGAGGATCTGTTCGTCCAGACCGCGGTCAGCAATCAGCTGAACCTGGTCTCCACCTTCGAGGTGGACCTGCGCTTCTGGGACGGCGCGGCCGGTCAGAACGACGGCGTCCTGCAGGGTGGAGCGGGGACATGGAGCCTTTCGGGTCGCGGCTGGACCGGGGCGGACGGGGCGGT
>NZ_JBKBMX010000020.1:0-55207 GCF_046295595.1 Brevundimonas sp.
AGTTGGCGGCTTGCGTCACCACCGAGGAGGCTTCGGCCGTCAGGTCGGAGCGATCCCAGTCGAAGTACACCACGAACTCACGCGCGGTCGGCGCCGGAGGCGGCGGCGGCGGGGGGGGAGGAGGCGGGGGCGGCGGGGGCGGGGGCGGCGGCGGCGGCGGCGCGATATAGGCCGGCTCCGTCGCGCCGAACGCATAGCGCAGGCCCAGGCTGATGGAGTGGTCGGTATAGCGACCCCCGAAATCGCCGACGTCGATCGTCGGCGACGTGTCTTCCGTCACGATCTCCATGTTCGAGACCAGATAACGATAGGTCAGGTCCAGGTTGGCGCGCTCGCCGAGCGCCCAGCTGAGACCCGCGATGGCCTGCGCCGCCAGCTCGGTCGAGCTGGTGTCGGACGAAACGACGACCGCACGGTTGCCGGCGAGAGCGCCGAGCATTGTGGTGCTGACTTCATTGATGCCGGCGCCCATGCCAACGAACGGACGCAGGCTCGAATCGGCCATGCCGAAGTCGTAGAGCACGTTCATCATCAGCGAGGCGGAGGTCACCTCCCCGTCGATGGTCGTCTCGCAGGCGCCGGTGGCGGGGAAGATGTTGCACAGGGCCGGCGAGCCGCTGCCGTTAATGGCGCCGATCGAGCCGGCACGATAGCCGCCCTCAAGTTCGACGCGCCAGTTCGGCGTGAACCGGTAGCCAAGGCGGGCGAAACCCGCCCAGTCTTCGTCCACTTCGATCTCGTCGATGAAGCCGTTAACCTCGACGTGAGGCGCATGATAGCCAACGTCGACAGCACCATACCAACCGTTCGGATCGGCAGCCGCGGCGCCAGCCGACAGGGCCAAGGCCCCAACGGCGCTCGAAGCCAGAATGAAAGTCTTAACGCGCATGGGTGGATGCCCTCCGCAGCCCTTGTTGATTTTTCTGGGCGGGACGCAAGTCGCCGCTTGCCTCCTCATAACAGCCTCGCTGGCGGAGGTCGAGCCGGACAAGCTCCAAACACGGCGAGCGTGATGATTCAGCTACAGAAGTGACATTCCGGGCCTCCCGGTCAGCCGAACAGACGAGTGGAAGGCGGGTCATGGGCCGGAGAAGTCCCCGTCGCGGCGTTCGGCCCGCGATCCACGGTCCTCCTTATCGCAAGAGCGGCTGATCCGCCGACGGCTGTCGGCGCGCGCCGGTCCGGTTTCATGATGACACGACCGTGGCTTGGCTTTACGGACCCGCGGCATGGACGAGACAGAACGGCAATCCGAGGATCGCGGCTGGGACACGGCGAAGACGCTGGCCGAGGCCCTGCCGTATATCCAGATCTACGATCGCAAAACCGTGGTGATCAAATACGGCGGCCATGCCATGGGCGAGAGCGCCGTGGCGAAGCAATTCGCCGCCGATGTCGTCCTGCTCAAGCTGATGGGGGTGAACCCTGTGGTGGTCCACGGCGGCGGACCGCAGATCAGCGCCATGCTGGAGAAGGCGGGGGTCAAGTCCAGCTTCGTCGACGGGCTGCGGGTCACTGATGCGGACACCATGCAGGTGGCCGAGATGGTCCTGTCCGGCGCGGTCAACAAGGAGATCGCCCACTGGATCACCATGGCCGGCCGCAAGGCCGACGTGCGCGGCATCGGCCTGTCGGGCAAGGACGCGGGCCTGCTGACCGTGGAAAAGACCCGGCGGACCAAGCGCGACCCGGACAGCATGATCGAACACGAGGTCGATCTGGGCTTCGTCGGGGAGCCGACCCGGGTCGATCCCAAGCTGGTGGTTCGCCTTCTGGAGTCCGACGCTGACTGGGTGCCGGTCATAGCGCCGATCGGGGTGACCGAGGACGGCCAGACCTTCAACGTCAATGCCGACACCGTGGCCGGCGCCATCGCTGGCTCGCTCAACGCCAAGCGGATGCTGCTGCTGACCGACGTGGGCGGGGTCAAGGGCGCCGACGGGGAGATCATCCGCCAGATGACGGTCGGGGAGGCCTCGAAGCTGATCGAGGACGGCGTCGCCACCGGCGGCATGATCCCCAAGCTGCAGACGGCCATGGCCGCGGTGCGCGACGGCGTCGAAGCCGTCGTCATCCTCGACGGACGCCGCCCCCATGCCATGCTGGTGGAACTGTTCACCGAGCACGGCGCGGGCACCTTGGTGAAGGCGTCTTGATCGATCTGGCCCATGTCACGGCCTGGGTGTTCGACATGGACGACACCCTCTACCCCCGTGATCAGGGCCTGATGTCTCTGGTCCAGGCGCGCATCAACGCCTACGTCGTCGAGGCGGTAGGGCTGGATCCGGAGTCCGCGGGCATACTGCAGCGGCAGTTTCTCGACGAGCATGGCACCACCCTCGCCGGCCTGATGGCCAATTATACGATCGAGCCCGAGCATTTCCTGCACGACGTCCACGACGTGCCGATGGATGCGCTGGAGCCGAACCCCAGGCTGCGCGAGCAGTTGCTGCGGCTGCCCGGGCGGCGGTTCGTGTTCACCAATGGCGCGCGGGAATACGCCGGGCGGGTGCTGGACCGGCTTGGCGTGACCGACTGTTTCGACGGCGTCTTCGCTATCGAGGACGCGGATTTGACGCCCAAGCCCGAACCCTCGACCTATCGCCGCATGCTCCAGCGGTTCGGCTTCGAACCGCGCTCCGCCGCCTTCTTCGAGGACACCCCCCGCAATCTCGAGGCCGCCAAGGCCATGGGCATGGCGACGATCCTGATCGGCGACGGCCATGGCAAGCCGCTGGGCGACCACATCGACCATGTGGCGCCGGATCTCGTGGATTTTCTCTCAGAGCTGACTTTCAGGGACGCCGCCGCATGACCGCCACCGTCACCGCCGACCGCGCACATCTTGAGGCCGTCATCGAGGCGGCCTGGGAGGAACGCGCCAACGTCTCGACCCATGGCGAGGTCCGCAAGGCGGTCGAACAGGCCCTCGACCTGCTTGACGCCGGCGAGGCGCGCGTCGCCTCGCGCGGGGACGACGGCGTCTGGACCACGCATCAGTGGTTGAAGAAGGCGGTGCTGCTGTCCTTCCGCCTCAACGACAACGAGATCGTGCGCGGCGGCGACCGCGGTCCGGCCAGCCACGCGCCGGGCGTGGGCCCGTGGTGGGACAAGGTGCCGAACAAGTTTGGCGACTGGACCGCCAACCACTACAAGGCGGCCGGCTTCCGCTCCGTCCCCGGCGCGATCGTGCGGCAGGGGGCCTTTATCGGCCGCAACGTGGTGCTGATGCCGTCGTTCGTGAACATCGGGGCCTATGTCGACGAAGGCTCGATGGTCGACGCCTGGGCCACGGTCGGGTCGTGCGCCCAGATCGGCAAGAATGTGCACCTGTCCGGCGGGGCCGGCATCGGCGGGGTGCTGGAGCCGCTGCAGGCCAATCCGACCATCATCGAGGACGGCTGTTTCATCGGCGCCCGCGCCGAGGTGGCCGAGGGCGTCATCGTCCGCGAGGGCGCCGTTCTGGCCATGGGCGTCTATCTGTCGGCCTCGACCAAGATCGTCGACCGGGCGACCGGCGAGGTCTTCCGCGGCGAGGTGCCGGCGTATTCGGTGGTGGTGCCGGGATCGCTGCCCGATCCGAACGGCGGGCCGTCGCTGTACTGCGCCGTGATCGTCAAGCGGGTCGACGCCCAGACGCGGGCCAAGACCGGCGTGAACGAACTGCTGCGCGACTAGCGCGCCGCCAGCCGCACCAGCTTGCCGTTGGCCTCGTCGGTGATCGCCCAGACGGCGCCGTCCGCGCCCACGGCCACATCGCGCACCCGCTCGCCCAGATCGGTCAGCAGCCGCTCTTCGCCGACAACGCGGTTCCCCTCCAGCACGAGCCGGGCGATGTGTTTGTCCTTCAGGGCCGCGACCAGCAGGTTACCCTGCCAGGCCGGGAACATGGCTCCGTCGTAGACGGCCATGCCGCCGGGCGCGATGACCGGGTCCCAGTAGTAGACGGGCTGTTCAATGCCCTCGCGGGCCGTCACGCCTTCGCCTATGGGAGTGCCGCGATACTCGACGCCATAGGTGACCTCAGGCCAGCCGTAGTTGAGACCCGCCTGGTCAAGATTGATCTCGTCGCCGCCGCGGGCGCCATGCTCGACGGTCCAGACCTGATCGCCGGCGATGGCGATGCCCTGGACGTTGCGGTGACCCAGCGACCAGATTTCGGGCAGCGCCCCTTCGCGGCCGACGAAGGGGTTGTCCTGCGGCACGGAGCCATCGGCATTGATGCGGATCGTCTTGCCCATGTGCGAGCCGAGGTCCTGGGACTGCGTCCGCATCGCCGCGTCGGACCGCTCGCCGAGGGTGATGAACAGATGGCCGGCCCCGTCGAAGGCCAGCGACGAACCGAAATGCTTGTCGCCGTCATAGGTCGGCAGGGCGCGGAAGATGACCTGGGCGTTCTCGATGCGTCCGCCGTCCGCGGACAGTCGCCCGCGCGCCACCGAGGTGGCGTTGCCGCCGTCGCGGGGCTCGGCATAGCTCCAGTAGACCAAGCGGTCCGCGGCGAAGCTGGGGGCCACGGCCACGTCCAGCAGACCGCCCTGTCCGCGGGCGTCGACCCGGGGCAGGCCGGCGATCGGCTCGCCGACGACGCCCTCGGCGGTGATGATGCGCAGCCGGCCCGGCTTCTCGGTCACCAGCCAGCGGCCGTCGGGAAGCAGGGCGAGGCCCCACGGGTGTTCGAGGCCGGAGGCGACGACCGCATGCGCCAGCGCGGTTTCCGTCCGGACGGCGGGCGCACGGGTCTGACCCGGGAAGGCCGGCTGCTGGTCGGGGGCGTTGGCGGCGCGCGTCTCGAGCGGCGCGCCGGCGGCTCCCGCCGTCGCCGGATCCTGTCCGTTGGCTCCACAGGCGGCGGCGAACGACAGGACCGAGACGGAGGCGGCGAGGGCGAGCAGGCGCATGGCGGAAATCCTTTGGAAGCGTACGGCGAAGCAACGGTCGCTCAACCTTGGCGTTCCCGGCCGCGGGTGCAAGGAACGATGTGACGCACGCCACGTCCGCGACGACTTGAATCCGCCCGCGCCCCCCTCTATAGGCACGCCTCTTCCGGCGGACAGACCAGTTCCCGCCGGGACCCGGAAGATCGGGGCTGGGTAGCTCAGCTGGTTAGAGCGGTGGATTCATAACCCACAGGTCGGCGGTTCGAGCCCGCCTCCAGCCACCATTCCGCAACCGGTCCCCCTTCCCCGCGTTCACGGCAAAGGTTTAACGCCGAAGGGGACTTCCCATGCGCATCCATATCGCCGCCGCCGCCATGCTCGCCTTGGGCGCCGCCGCCTGCACCCCGGCCGAGCAGGACGAGGCCGGAGCCAAGGCCGAGGTGGCGGGCGAGCGGGCCGGAGAGGTCGCCGCGGAGGCGGGCGAGGTCCTCGAATCGGGCGCGCTCAAGGCCGCTCGCGCGGTCGAGGAGGGCGCGGGCAATGTCGCCGACCAGCTGGAAGAGAACCAGGCCGAGGCCGCGGCCGATGGTCGGCCCGGCGCGGTCGATCCCGCCACGGACGAACGCGTTCCGGCCGAGTGATCCGTCAGGCCGGCTCGGCCAGCAGGGCGTCGACCAGCGCCCTCGCTTCCGGGCTGGCCCAGTCGGCCTCGCCCGAGAAATGGGCGCGGATGCGGCCCTGACGGTCCAGCAGCACCGTCTGGGGCATCTTGCCCTCGCCGGGCAGTTCGAACGGCAGCTGGAATTTCATGTCGCTGTAGAGCGGCAGGGGCTCGTGCACGTCGATGAAGTTGCGGGCGTCGGCCAGGCCGTCCTCGGTGGCGTCGACATTGATCGGCAGGACCACCAGCTGGTCGTCGGCATAGGCATCGTCCAGCCGGGCGAGGGTCGGCATCTCGGTGCGGCAGGGCGCGCACCACATGGCCCAGAGGTTGACCACCACCACCTTGCCGCGGAACTGGCCAAAGGTCGCGTCGGCGCCGTCGCGGGTCTTGAACACATAGGCCGGAGCCATCGGCGTGGTGGCCGGAGTCTCCAGCCGGGCCAGCGATCCCGTGGCGAAACGGGCCAGTTCGCTCTTGGCGGGCGCGACCGGGGCGGCGGCTTTGTCGAACAGGGCGGGATAGGCGTATAGCAGCGCCGCGCCGCCGATCACGCCAATCAGCAGCGCGCCCGCAACCCCGCCGATGACCGCCCTGGAAACCTTCATGCCCGACCAGACGCCTCCCGATCCCGAGACCAAAGCCGAGCCGACGGCGAAAGGTCAAGACATGTGGGGCGGGCGCTTCAGCGCGCGACCGGCGGACATCATGCAGGCGATCAACGTCTCGATCGGGGTGGACCGGCGGCTGTGGGCCCAGGACCTGGCCGGGTCGCGGGCGCATTGCCGCATGCTGGCGGCGCAGAAAATCATCACCGGCGCGGACGCCGAAGCCATCCTCGGCGGGCTGGACGCCATCGAGACCGAGATCCGCGACGGGACCTTCCCGTTCCGCGACCAGTTCGAAGACATCCATATGAACGTCGAGGCGCGTCTGGCCGAACTGATCGGCGAGCCGTCGGGGCGGCTGCATACGGCGCGCAGCCGCAACGACCAGGTGGCGACGGACTTCCGCCTGTGGGTGCGGGACGCCTGCGACGCGGCGGTCGAACAGCTGAAGGGGCTGCAATCGGCCCTGCTGGCGCGGGCGGAGCAACACGCCGGCGACCTGATGCCCGGCTTCACCCATCTGCAGCCGGCCCAGCCGGTGACTTTCGGCCACCATCTGATGGCCTATGTCGAGATGTTCGGGCGCGACGCCGCGCGCTTCGCCGACGCCCGGGCGCGGATGAACGAGAACCCCCTCGGCGCGGCGGCCCTTGCCGGATCGCCCTTCCCCATCGACCGTCAGATGACGGCGGCCGAGCTGGGCTTCGACCGGCCGATGGGCAATTCGCTGGACGCCGTGTCGGATCGCGACTTCGCCCTGGAGAGCCTCGCGGCCGCCTCCATCTGCGCCGGGCATCTGTCGCGGCTGGCCGAGGAGATCGTGGTGTGGATGACGCCGCAGTTCGGTTTCGTGACCCTGCCCGACGACCTGACGACCGGCTCGTCGATCATGCCGCAGAAGCGCAATCCCGACGCGGCCGAGCTGGTGCGGGCCAAGACGGGCCGGATCATGGGATCGCTGGTGGCCCTGTCGACGGTGATGAAGGGCCTGCCGCTGGCCTATTCCAAGGACATGCAGGAGGACAAGCCGCCGGTGTTCGAGGCGTTCGACGCCCTGACGCTGGCGCTGGGGGCCATCACGGCGATGGTGTCGGCTCTGAAAGCCGACACAGAGCGGATGCGGGGGGCGGCGGGGTCGGGCTTTTCGACCGCGACCGATCTGGCCGACTGGCTGGTGCGCGAGCTGAACCTGCCGTTCCGCAAGGCGCACCATGTGACCGGGGCGGCGGTGAAGCGGGCCGAGGCGCTGGGCGTGGATTTGTCGCAACTGCCGCTGGCCGAACTGCAATCGCTTGAGGCGGGCGTCACCGAAGCGGTTTACAAGGTGCTCACCCCTGAGGCCTCCTGCGCCAGCCGCCAGAGCTTCGGGGGCACGGCGCCGGAACAGGTCCGCGCGCGCATCGCCGAGTGGAAGACGCGTCTGTGATGAAAAAGCTGGTTCTCGTGGGCTTCGCGGCCCTGGTCGCTGTCTCCGTCGCAGGGTGTGGCCGCATGGCCGATCTGGACGCGCCGCCGGCCAAACGCGCCGAGCGCAGCCTGCCGGACGGTCGCGGCCCCGGCCCGGTCGAGCCGGCGACGGTCTACCGCCCGCCCAGCGAGGCGCCGATCGACGGCGGACCCAGCTCGAGCCCGTTCGGCGGCTCGGGGTCGAGCCCCCGCTAGACCGTTGAACCATTTCGACCGTATCGACGGCGCCCTCCATGCCGAGGCGGCGCCTCTGGAGGCAATTGCCGGGGCCGTCGGCACGCCCGTCTATGTCTATTCGACCGCCACCCTGACGCGGCATTTCGGGCTGATGCGCGACGCGGTGGCGGCGCACCGGGGGGCTCTGGGCGGGTCCAGCAAGGACGGGGCCCTGATCGCCTTCGCGGTGAAGGCCAATTCGAACCTGTCGGTGCTGGCCACCCTCGCCCGGCTGGGCTGCGGCGCCGACACGGTGTCGGAGGGCGAGATCCGGCGGGCGCTGGCGGCGGGCATCCCTGGCGAACGAATCGTCTTCTCCGGGGTGGGCAAGACGGACGCCGAACTGGCCTTCGCCATCGAGGCCGGGGTGCGGCAGATCAACATCGAGAGCGCGGTGGAGCTGGACCGGCTGATCGGCATTTCGGCGGCGAAAGGGGCGGCGCCGGAGATCGCCATCCGGGTCAATCCCAAGATCGGCGCCGGCGGTCACGCCCGGATCACCACCGGCGGGGCGACCGACAAGTTCGGCGTGCCGGCCGAGGAGGCCCCGGCCCTGTACGCTCGCGCCGCGGTCTCGCCGCATGTGACGCCGGTCGGGCTGGCCTGTCACATCGGCAGCCAGATCACCACGCTGGAGCCGCTGGAGGCGGCGTTCCGGGCGCTGCGCGAGATGACGCTGGCGCTGCGGGCCGACGGGCTGGCGGTCAGCCGGCTGGACCTCGGCGGCGGGCTGGGGGTGCCCTATCACGGCCAGACCGACCTGCCGGCGATCGCCGACTATGTGGCCATGGCGGCGCGGGTGCTGGACGGGCTGGGGGTCGAGGCGGCGTTCGAGCCGGGGCGGCTGCTGGCGGCCAACGCCGGGGTGCTGCTAAGCCGGGTCATCCAGGTCAACGCCCGCAGCGACGGGCGGACCTTCCTGGTGCTGGACGCCGGGATGAACGACCTGATGCGGCCGGCGCTGTACGACGCCTTCCACGATGTCGTGCCGGTGCGGGCCCGGGCGGGCGAGGCCGGACCGTACGATCTGGTCGGGCCGATCTGCGAGTCGACGGATGTGTTCGCGCGGGAGCGGATGATGGCGCCGGTCGAGGCGGGGGACCTCGTGGCCTTCATGGGGGCCGGGGCCTACGGGGCGGTGCTGGCGAGCGAGTATAATTCGCGGCCGCTGGTTCCGGAGGTGCTGGTGGACGGCGACCGCTGGGCGATGGTGCGGGCGCGGCCGACGTATGATGAGATGTGGGCGCGGGAGCCGAAGGCGGAGTGGCTGGGGTGAAGTCGGATTTTACCCGGGTAGAACTTCGGTTTTATGAGTCCGATGAGTCTCTTGAGTCGCATTGGCGCGCGCCTGTGGCGGCGCGGGCGGCGGTTCGATTGTCAAAGACCGGCGCTCGTCGGCGCCCTCCCTCACATGGGACGGGTATTATGCGCGCGGTTGGCCCTATGGCGGGAAGAACGGTTTGAGAATCGGCTAGTTAGCTGATTTTCCATGCGAATATTTTCATAACCCGACTATAGATTCGCGGATTGTAAGCACAGCGTCACGTTGGCTTCCTTCTCCCCTCCGGGGGAGAAGGTGGGCGGCGAAGCCGCTCGGATGAGGGGGATGTTTGGGTGGACTGGCTGGCGGCTGGTCCGGAGCCGGCTTACCCCTCATCCGGCCCTCCGGGCCACCTTCTCCCCCAAGGGGAGAAGGAAGAGCACGGCGGTTCAATCCAGGGCGCAGATGTCGGGGAGGCCGCGGAGGGTTCCCGCATGGTCGAGGCCGTAGCCGACGAGGAAGCGGTTGGGGGCGTCCCAGCCGACGAAGTCGGGCTCGGGGGCGCGCGGCAGGGGCCAGGGCTTTCTGGCGAAGACGCAGGTGATGACATCGGCGGCGCCCGCCTCGGTCGCGATCCGCACCGCCTCGGCGAGCGACAGGCCGGTGTCGAAGACGTCGTCGAGGATCAGCACCTTCTTGCCGGCGATCGGGCGCTGGAAATTGGCGTAGATGTCGATCTTGCCGCGGCTTTCCTTCTCGTCGCCGTAGGAGGCCAGCCACAGGGCGTCGAAGCGGACGTTGCGGCCGATCCGCGCCAGGGCCCGGGTCAGGTCGGCGGCGAACCACAGGCCGCCGGTCAGCAGCACCGCCGCCACCGTCTCGTCGTCGATCACCGGGGCGATCTGGCGGGCCAGGTCGGCGACGATGCGCGCGACCTCCGCCTCGGGCAGCAGGACGGTGGGGGTCGTCGGGGTGTCGGCCATGCGAGGCCGATACCGCCTCGGGGCCTCAGGAGTCGATAGCCACCGGCACCGCATCGATCGGGCGCATGTCCAGTGGGGCGGAAACATCGGGGGCGAGAGCGGGGCGCAGACCCACGGCCTCGGTGGCCGGAGCGGCGGCGGCGGCGGTGGAGGCCGGGGGCGTATCAGCCGTCGGCAGCGGGCGGTGGACGACCGGCGGGGCGGCGGCGACGGCGGCGACGGGCGCGGCGTCGAGGATGAAGTCGACGCCGACGCCGGCGCCCTTGCCGCCGGGATCGGAGATGGTGGCGGCGAAGCCCTGGACCTTGCCCGGCAGGACCGGGGCGGCGTCGATGCGCACCACGGCATGGCCGATCTCGGCCCCCTGACGATCCAGCAGGGCGACGCGCACGGGCGGGGCGATCCGCTCCTCGTCGCGGACATTCCTGAGCGCGCCGGAGACCAGCACCTTGCCGGGGTCGTTGGGCGCGGCACGGGCGGTGATGGCCTCGAACTCCAGCCCGGTCGGATTCACCGTCAGGCCGACAGCGGCATAGGCGGCGGCGGCGCGGGGCGCGAGCTCGACCACCTCCACGCGGAACAGCCAGGCGGCGGTGAGCAGGGCGGCGAAACCGGAGGCGATGCCGGCCCAGACGGCGCCGTGGGCGGCGGCCCGGCGCAGGCGGCGCTGTTGCTCGGCGCGGGCGCGGAAGGCGCGGGGCAGTTCGGGGGCGGGCGTCGCGGCCAGCGACTCGGGCTCGGCGGCGCGGGCGGCGGGCGGCTCGACGCCGGGGGGCGAGGCCGACAGTTCCAGCGGCTCCTCGAGAGTGGCGCGCCAGGTGTGTTTGCAGTCCTTGCAGCGGACCATGCGGCCGCCGGGCCCGATCGCCTCATCGGGGGTGAAATAGCTGGTGGCGCAGGACGGGCAGGTCAGTATCATGTGCGCTGACTGCGAGGCTCTTCGCCCCCTCCCGTCGCGGCCTGGCCGCGTCCTGACCCGAAATCGATGCCCGTCCAGCCCCGCCGCGCCGCCATGACCGCCTCCGCGACCGACACCGTCCGCCTCGCGGGCGTCGGGTTCGGCTATGCGGACGGCCCCAGCGTGCTGCGGGACGTTAACCTCATATTGCCCGCTGGCTCTTTCCACTTCCTTACCGGGCCGTCGGGGGCGGGAAAGTCGACCCTGCTGAAGCTGCTGACCCTGGCGCGGCGGCCGACGGCGGGCCGGCTGGAGTTGTTCGGAGAGGAGGCCGGCGCGGCGCCGCGGTCGGCCCTGCCCGGATTCCGGCGGCGCATGGGGGTGGTGTTCCAGGACTTCCGCCTGCTCGATCACCTGTCGGCCTTCGACAATGTCGCCCTGCCGCTGCGGCTGGCCGGGGCGAAGCGCGAGAGCTACGCCGGGGACGTCGCGGAGATGCTGGACTGGGTCGGGCTGGGCCAGCGGATGGACGACCGGCCGCCGACCCTGTCGGGCGGCGAGAAACAGCGGCTGGCCATCGCCCGGGCGGTGGTCACCCGGCCCGAGCTGATCCTCGCCGACGAGCCGACCGGCAGCGTCGACGCGGTGATGGGCGAGCGGCTGCTGAAACTGTTCCAGACCCTGAACCGGCTGGGGACCACGGTGCTGATCGCCAGCCATGACGAGGCGCTGGCGCGGGCGTCGGGGGCGTCGCTGCTGCGGCTCGCGGGCGGACGGCTGACCGGGAGCGCGGCATGATCCGTCGGTGGTTGGGCCGGGACGGCGTCCTGCCGCGCGACGGCGGCGGCGAGCCGTGGCTGGCCGCGGTGATCGCGGTGCTGTGCTTCCTCGCCTGCCTGTCGGCGGTCGGGGCGCTGGCGGCGGACCGGGCGGCGCATGGCTGGGCGATGCAGCTGCGCAGCGAGGCGACGGTGCAGGTGCGGCCGCGGGTCCATGAAACCGGGGCCGAGGCGGCGGCGCGCGCGGCCCAGACCCTGGCGGGGGTGACCGGGGTCGAGGAGGCCGAGGCGATGGACCGCAAGACGGCCGAGGCCCTGCTGCGGCCGTGGGTCGGGGACGCGGTGCTGCCCGACCTGCCCCTGCCCCATCTGGTCACCGTGCGGCTGGACCGCGACGCCCCGGCCAGCGCGGTCAGCCTGAGCCGGGCCCTGGCCGAGGCCGGGGTTGACGCCACCGTCGACGATCACAGCCTGTGGCGGGGCGAGGTCGAGCGCTCGGCGGCGCTGATCACCGCCCTCGCCGTCGCCGCCTTCCTGCTGACGGCCGGGGGGGCGGCGGCGGCGATCGTCTACGCCACCCGGGCCGGGATGGCGGCGCAGCGGACCGTGATCGAGACGCTGAGCCTGAACGGGGCCTCGGACAGTCGGATCGCCGGCCTGTACCAGACTCGCTACGGCCTGCTGGCGGCGGGCGCCGGGGCCGCCGGGACGGTCGCGGCCATGGCGCTGGTGGCGGGGCTGAGGTTCCTCGGCGGGTCCGAGGGGGTGACGCCGGCCCTGCCGGTGGCGTGGAGCGACCTGCTGATGCTCTCGCCATGTCCGCTGCTGGCGGCTACGGTGGCGCTTGTCGCCGCGCGGATCACCGCGCTGGCGCGACTGGGCGGGGGACACTAGGTTAACGCCATGAAGTTTCTCACCTTCATCGCCATCATCGCCGTCATCTGGCTGGCCGGGCTGTTCGCCTTCGCCGAGCGGGTGCGCGGCTATGCGCCGGCCGCCGAGCCGGCGCGGGCCGACGCCATCGTGGCCCTGACCGGGCCCTCGGCCGAGCGGGTCAACACCGCCATCCGCCTGCTGGAGCAGGACAAGGGCCAGCGGGTGCTGATCTCGGGCGTCAACCGCGAGGTCCGTCGTCAGGAGCTGCGCGCCCTGACCCCGGGCTCGAGCCGGCTGTTCAACTGCTGCGTCGATCTGGGTTTCGAGGCCGAGGACACCATCGGCAACGCCCAGGAGATCGCCGCCTGGGCCGAGTCGAAGGGATATGACAGCCTGATCGTGGTGACCTCGGACTATCACATGCCGCGGGCCCTGACCGAGATCCGGGCGGCGGCGCCCGAGCTGGCGCTGACGCCCTATGCGGTCGAGACGCCGTCGCTGGACGATTCCGAATGGTGGCGGGCGGCGGTGACGGCGCGGCGCATGACGCTGGAATATATGAAATACCTCGCCGCCCTCGGCCGGGCGCTGGTCGGCCATGTCGGCGAGCGACCGGCGGCCGAAGGGGCGGCGACGCCGACCGAAAAGGCCGCCTGACGTGACCACCCTGCGTTCGCTTGTCTTCGTGCTGTGGCTGTATCTGTCGATGGCCCTGTTCGCCGTCGGCCTGTCGCCAGCGCTGCTGATGCCCTATCCGCAGGCCATGTGGGTGATCCGCAACTGGTCGCGCTTCGTGCTTTTCGGGCTGCGCTGGATCGCCGGGGTCAAGGTTGAGTTCCGCGGCTTGCAGCATATGCCGGTCGGCGCCGGCCTGATCGCCGGCAAGCATCAGGGCATGCTGGACGTCATCGCGCCGTTCGCGGTGCTGCCGGACAATTGCTTCATCATGAAAAAGGAGCTGCGCCCCCTGCCCTTCTTCGGCTGGTTCGCGTGGAAGACGGGGATGATCGCGGTCGACCGCTCGGCCCATTCCAAGGCGCTGAAGGAGATGGTGCGGCAGGCGCGGACACGGTTCGCGCAGGGGCGGCAGATCCTGATCTTCCCGGAGGGGACGCGCACGCCAGTCGGGGCGGCGCCCGATTACAAGCCGGGCATCGCGGCCCTGTACCGGGACCTCGACTGTCCGTGCGTGCCGATGGCGACAAACTCGGGGGTGCATTGGCCGGCGCACGGGTTCCGGCGCTATCCGGGGACGGTGGTCTATGAGTTCCTGCCGGCGATCCCGGCGGGACTGAAGCGAGCGGCGTTCATGGCGCTGCTGGAAGAGCGGGTGGAGGGGGCGAGCGACGCGCTGCTGGCGATCGAACCGAACCCCATGCTCACCGCCCCGGCCCAATAATCCGTTCATCCTGACGCGCTAGCCTGTGGCCATTCGCAGGAGGATGGCATGCGGAGTCAGGCGGTCACGATGGCGGCGTTGCTGGTCGCGACGGCGGCTTGCGGCGCGAAGCCGGAGGAGCCGCCGGTTCTGGTGGAGGCGGGGCAGATCGAGCCGCTGCTGGAATTCTCTCGCCAGTTCAACGGGCATCGGGTGTCGGTCGACGGCTATGTCCATATCGACGACGGCCCCGGCGGCGCGGCCATGGTCTACACCCTGATGAGCCGTCCGCGCGGACTGGGTGACGCCTTGGTCCGGTTCGAGGCCGAGCGCGGGACAGGGCCCAACCGGCTGGATTTGCCTGTGAAAAGCGAGCGGCGGCCAGAATGGGCGGGCGGCCACGAGGTTCTGCTGGTGGACCTGACGAATGCGCGGTTCATCGACGGGGCGGGGGAGGCCCATTCGATCCGCGACAAGGTCCGGGTCACGGGCGAGCTGGCCTCGCTGCCGGCGAACAAGGATCCCGGCTCGCCCACGGGCTGGCGGCACCGGCCGCGGCTGATCGACGCGACGTTCGAGGCGGCGCCCTAAGCTAGCGCAGCTTCTCCCACGGCAAGGCATGCACCTTGCCGGTTCCCAGCGCCGCCGCCATGGGCGGGTCGGCGAAAAGGCCGGCGATGGCCGGGTCGCGCACATCCAGCCCGCCGGTGAAGGCGCCGAAGGCGGGGAGAACGGCGCGGCGGCCGTCGGTGACGAAGGCGGGGCGGCGGACGCCGCGGCCGTGGGCGGCGACGCGGGCGGCGGGGTGGAGGTGGCCGGCGATCTCGCCGGGGCGGACGCCGGGCTGGGGCTCGTGGATCAGGCGCAGGGCGCCGAGGGAGAGGGTCTCGACCACCGCGCCGGGGAGGGTCTGCACCGGGTCGGCGAGGGCGGCGATGTCGTGGTTGCCTTCCAGCCAGACCCAGTCGCGACCGGTCGCGAGCCGGTCGAGACGGGCCCGGTCGTCGGGGGCCATGCGGCCGACGGATTTCGTGTCGTGGAAGCTGTCGCCGAGCAGGACCACCGCGGCGGGCTGGAGGGCGTCGATCTCGGCCTCGAGCCGGTCGAGGGTGGCGCGGCTGTCGTAGGGGGGCAGCATCTGACCGCGGGCGGCGAAGGCCGAGCCCTTCTCCAGATGCAGGTCGGCGGCGATCAGGGTGCGGTGGTTCACCACCCACAGGGCGCCGGAGCAGCGCAGCACGCAGGGCTCGCCCTCGATCGAGACCTGCAGGCCGCCGCTGGGGCAGCGGGCGGGCGACAGCAGGGTGCGCAGGGCGGCGTTCACGAGGCGCCGGCCAATTCGGGCGGGGCGTCGGCCATCACTTCGGCGATCAGGTCGGCCTCGTCGAAGCCATAGGCGCTGGCGTCGAGGATCATCTCGGCCGCCTGGCCGCCGCCGACGCGCTCGCGGCCGATCTGGACCAGGACCGGGACGCAGAAGGGCGACGGGCGTTCGAGGCGGACGGGCTTGATATGCCCCCGGATGCGCTCCAGCAGCTGGCCGAGGCGGGCGACGTCGAGCAGGCCGGCGGCGGCGTCGGCGCGGGCGGTCTTGAGCAGCAGGTGGTCGGGTTGATGGCGGCGCAGCACGTCGTAGATCAGATCGGTCGAGAAGGTCACCTGGCGGCCGGTCTTCTCGTTCCCCGGCTGGCGTTTCTCGATCAAGCCGGAGATCAGGGCGCAATTGCGGAAGGTGCGCTTCATCATGAAGCTCTCCTCCAGCCAGCTCTCTAGGTCGTCGCCGAGCATGTCGGGCTCGAACAGGGCGTCGAGATCGAGCTGGTCCATCGGCTTGATCGACCAGATGGCGAGCGAATAGTCGGTGACGACGAAGCCCAGCGGGCCGACGCCGAGCCGGTCGAGCCGGCGGGTCAGCAGCATGCACAGGGTGCCGTGGGCGAGGCCGCCGGCGAACGGATAGGCGACGAGGAAATGGCGGCTGCCGCGCGGAAAGGTCTCGACCAGCAGCGTATCCGCGTCGGGGATGGCGGATTTTTCCGCCTGCAACTCCAGCCACTCCTGCACGTCGGGCGGCAGGACGCGCCAGTGGTCGCGGTCCTGGATCATGGCGCGGACGCGGTCGGCCAGCGAGGTCGACATGGGGAATTTCGAACCGCCCCATGAGGGGATCTTCGGGTCCTTGTCCTGGGCGTGGGTGACGAGGGCGTCCATGCCGACAATGCCCTGAAAGGCCCAGACCTGGCCGGCGAAGACGAAGGTGTCGCCGGGCGACATCTGCTCGAAATAGTTCTCCTCGGCCTCGCCGACCTTGCGGCCGCCGATCAACTGTTTCGACGCCCCCCCGCGGCGCGAGGCGATGCGGACGTTGAGGGTGGCGGCGGCGACGATGGTGCCGACGTTCATCCGGTGGCGCTGCGCCGTCTGGGCGTTACGGGCCTTCCATTTGCCGTCCTGGGTCCGGACGATCCGCGCGAACCGCTCATAGGTGCGCAGGGCGTAGCCGCCGGTGGCGACCAGATCGACGACCTCTTCGAACTGCTCGTACGTCAGGCCGCGATAGGGGCCGCAACCAGTGATCTCCGCATACAGATCATCCATGGCGAAGGGTTCGGAGCAGGCGCAGCCCATGACGTGCTGGGCGAGGGTGTCGAGGGTGCCGGTGTGGACCGGCTCCCAGTCGAAGGCGTTCTCGGCCACCGCCTCGCGCGCGGCCTGGCATTCCAGCATCTCGAACCGGCTGGCCGGGACCATCAGGGCGCGCGAGGGCTCGTCAAGGCGGTGGTTGGCGCGGCCGATGCGCTGGACCAGGCGGCTGGCGCCCTTGGGCGCGGCCAGCTGTATGACAAGGTCGACGTCGCCCCAGTCGATGCCGAGATCCAGCGTCGAGGTGCAGACCACGGCGCGCAGATCGCCGCGGGCCATGGCCGCCTCGACCTTGCGCCGCTGCTCGGCGGCGAGCGAGCCGTGGTGCAGGGCGATCGGCAGGCTGTCGTCATTGATGGCCCACAAGGACTGGAAGACGAACTCGGCCTGCCAGCGGGTGTTGACGAAGATCAGCGTCATGCCCGAGCGTTTGAGCGCCTCATAGACCTCGGGAATGGCGTGCTGGCCGGTGTGGCCGGCCCACGGGACCCTGCCCTCGGAGACGAGGACGTCGACGACGGGCGGGGCGCCGGGGTCGCCGCGGACGATCACCACATCGCTCTCTCCAACCCTTCCTCTTCCTTCTCCCCTCGGGGGAGAAGGTGGGCTGCGAAGCAGCTCGGATGAGGGGGCTGGTTCAGTCAGCAAACTCTCTAGCGATGAGCCTAGAGTCGGCATCCCCCTCATCCGGCCCTCCGGGCCACCTTCTCCCCCGAGGGGAGAAGGGGACACAACGGCGCCCGGCCTCAGCCAGTCCGCGATCATCTCCGGATCATCCACCGTCGCCGACAGCGCCACGCGGCGCATCGCCGGCGCATATTTCTGCAGCCGCCCCAGCCCGAGGTTCAGCAGGTCCCCGCGCTTGCCGCTCCAGATCGCATGCACCTCGTCCAGCACGACGCATTTGAGGTCGGCGAAATAGCTGGGCGCGCCATCCCAGGCGCAGAACAGGGCCAGCTGCTCGGGCGTGGTCAGCAGGATGTCCGGCGGGAAGTCGCGCTGGCGCTGACGTTTCGACTGTTTGGTGTCGCCGGTGCGGCTCTCGACGTGGATGTTGAGCCCGATCTCGCGGATCGGCGTCATCAGGTTGCGCTCGACGTCGGTCGTCAGGGCCTTGAGCGGCGAGAGGTAGAGGGTGTGGACGCCGGAGCCGGGGCCGGTCTCGGGCTTGGGCCCGCGCTCGGACAGTTCGATCAGCGAGGGCAGGAAGCCGGCCAGGGTCTTGCCGCCGCCGGTCGGGGCGACCAGCAGGGTGTGCGAGCCGGCTTCGGCCGCCGCGATCATCTCGAGCTGGTGGCGCCGGGGCGCCCAACCGCGCGAGGCGAACCAGTCGGCGAAGAGTGGGGGAAGCTGTGTCACCCGCCCGCCCGCGCGCTTTCGCAATAGCCGCCGTCAGCCCAGCGCCCGCCTGCGTCGAGACAGCGGTCTATCGCCATGAACTCACTGAAGAAGAACCACCAGATGAAGACGGCACCCAAAATCAGCGCGACGCCGAAGCTAATCAGGCAACCGATACGACGACGCTTCATGGCTCGTCCCACGGCGACAGCACACGGCAACCGCTGGGCTCGAAATGGCGTACATTGCGAGTGACCACCGTGAGACCATGGACATGCGCGGTCGCCGCGATCAACTCGTCCGTCATCTGCGATGGGCGGCCGGCTGCTCGAGCGGTTTCCGCGAGAGCGGCCCATCGCTCGGTGACGTCCAGATCGACGGGCAGGATGCGCTCGCCGTATCTGAGGATCAGGTCCGCCAGCCAGAAATCGAGATCATCCCGTCGCCGACCGGGTTCAAGCCGAACGATGCCCCGCCGAAGTTCGCCCACAGTGATCACGCTGATGTGCAGGTCCGACAGCAGTTGATCCCCGAGCCAGCCGATCACGCCCTCGTCAGGCCGAGCGCGCTTGGGCTCACTGATGACGTTGGTGTCGAGCAGAAACATCAGAAGGGTTCGATTTCCCGAGCCGGACGGCGGTCGCGTTCCAGATCGACGCCATCAAGCGAGGGACCGTTGAGGAGCCAATCCTTGAAATCGCGCGACGCGCGCGGGTCTTTCAGACGTCTGAAATCCTCCGCCGAAAGCACCACGGCGGCATCTTGGCCGTGGATGGAAATCTCCTGCGGGCCCTCAGTCCGCGAACGGCGGATTACCTCAGAGAGGTTGTCCTTGGCCTTGGCGAGGCTCCAGTTCATGACCAATTCCATTATGGCTATGCTTCATGGCCATATATCACGCGGCTCACGCCGCGGCAACGGAATGTTCCCGTTCCGTTTCACGCCCTTCCGCGCTATCTGGAGGGGGTGTCCACCGACTCCCTCACCTCCGCCGCCCAGATGACCGGCGCCGAGCCGTGGCTCGTGCTGCCGCCGGCGCTGGCCGTGCCGCCGGGGGCGGGGGCGATCTGCGACGACGAGGGCGCGCGCAAGATCGGGCGGGGGGCGGCCGAGGGGGCGTTTACGACGGGGCCCGTTCTGGTGGCGCATGCCTCACTGACGGCGCGGCGGCTGGGGATCGCGCCGCCGGGACGGTCGGCGGATCTGCTGGATGTGCTGGAGCTGTTCGCCTTCGTGCGGCCGGCGCGGTTCTGCGCCCCGTCGCCGAGCGGGCTGGCGCTGGCCATGGGACAGGCCGAGCCGAAGGGGGCGGAGGCGCAGGCCGAGGCGCTGCGCAAGGCCGCCGACGGGCTGCTGAAGGAACTGGCCGATCCGTCCTATCCCCATCGCGAGGACGCCTTCACCCTGGCCGAGACGCTGGGGCGCGCCGGCTGGGGCTGGGCGTGGCGGGTGCTGGGGGCGCTGCAGCATCAGCCGGTGCGGGAACGCAACCTGCGCGGCAGCGGGCTGGACGCCTGGTCGCGGCTGCCGGAGTGGGAGGACGAGGCGCCGCGCGGCGAGGCCGGGTCGGCGCCGGTGGACTCCGAGAGCGCACGCATCCGGCTGGAGAAGCTGCTGCAGGCCTCGGGGCTGGACGAGACGCGGCCGACGCAGTCCGACTATGCCGCCGAGGCGGCCTTCGCCTTTTCGCCCCGCAATGAGGAGGGCCGGCCGCGGGTGCTGCTGGCCGAGGCGGGGACCGGAACGGGCAAGACGCTGGGCTATCTGGCGCCGGCCAGCCTGTGGGCCGAGCGCAATCAGGGGGCCGCCTGGGTGTCGACCTACACCCGCGCCCTGCAACGGCAGATCGACCGCGAGAGCGCGGCGCTGTGGCCAGACCCGGTCGAGCGCAAGAAGAAGACCGTCGTCCGCAAGGGGCGCGAGAACTATCTGTGCCTGCTGAACCTGCAGGACATGGTGCAGGCGGCGCAGCTGGGGAACGGCGACCTGATCGGCATGGCGCTGGCCAGCCGCTGGGCGCTGCACACCCGCGACGGCGACATGACCGGCGGCGACTATCCGGGCTGGCTGCCGGGGCTGTTCGCGGTCGGGCCGAGCCATCAGGCCAGCGCCGCCAATCTGGTCGACCGGCGCGGTGAATGCGTCCACGCCGCCTGCCCGCACTACCGCACCTGCTTCGTCGAAAAGACCATCCGCGCCAGCCGCCGGGCTGATCTCGTGGTGGCCAACCACGCCCTCGTCATGACCCAGGCGGCGTTTGACGGTGCGCGCTCGGCGCGCGGGCTGAAACAGGACGGCGAGACGGCGGCGCTGAAGCGGATCGTGTTCGACGAGGGCCACCATCTGTTCGACGCGGCGGACAGCGCGTTTTCCGCCTGCCTGTCGGGGCAGGAGGCGGCCGAGCTGCGCCGCTGGATCCGCGGGCCCGAGGGACGCGGGCGGCGCGGGCGCGGGCTGGAGCAGCGGCTGGGCGACCTGTGCGCCGACAATGAGGCGGCGACCAAGGCGCTGCAGGATGCGGTGCGAGCGGCGGCCCAGCTGCCTGGCGAGGGGGTCTCGGGGCGGATCGCGCCGGCCTCGGGGGAGGTCAATCCGGTCGGGCCGATCGAGCGCTTCCTGCTGGCCGGGCTGGAGCAGCTCCGGGCCCGGACCAGCGAGAACGCATCCGGCAGCGGGACCGAGTTCGGGATGGAGTGTTCGCTGCGGCCCGTGACCGATCCGGTGCTGGAGACGGCGCGCGAGGCGGCGCAGGCGCTGGCGGCCGTCGAGGCGCCGCTGCTGGCCCTGGCGCGGCATCTGGAGGACATCCTCGACGACGAGGCGGCCGAGCTGGACGGGTCGCAGCGGTCGCGGATCGAAGGCGCCCTGCGCGGGCTGGACCGGCGGGCGCGGATGACCCTGCCTGGGTGGCGGTCGATGCTGGCGGCGCTGGAGGTCTCGTCGGACGAGCCGGACCCGGACTTCGTCGACTGGCTGTCGGCCGAGGCGGCGTTCGGACGGATCATGGACGTGGCCCTGCGGCGGCACTGGATCGACCCGACCGTGCCGCTGGAGGCGGCGGTGATCATGCCGGCGCACGGGGTGCTGGTGACCTCGGCGACCCTGTCCGATCCGAACTCGGACGATCCGTTCGACATGGCCCGGCTGCGCACCGGCTCGGCGCGGCTGATCGAGCCGGCGCGGACGCTGAAGGTCGAGAGCCCGTTCGACTATGCGGCCAACGCCCGGGTCATCGTCGTCAACGATCTGGTCAAGGACGACCCGCGCCAGACGGCGGCGGCGATGCGCGAGCTGTTTCTGGCGGCGGGCGGCGGCGGGCTGGGGCTATTCACCGCCATCCGGCGGCTGAAGGCGGTCTATGAGCGGCTGGGGCCCGATCTGGCGAAGTCGGGCATCCCGCTTTACGCCCAGCACGTCGATCCGCTGGAGGTGGGCGCACTGGTCGATGTGTTCCGGGCCGAGCAGGACAGCTGCCTGTTGGGCACGGATGCGGTGCGTGACGGGGTCGACGTGCCGGGGCGCTCGCTGCGCATCCTCGCCTTCGACCGGGCCCCGTGGCCCCGCCCCGATCTGCTGCACAAGGCGCGGCGGGCGCGGTTCGGCGGCGAGGGCGCCGGCGGCCGCAATTTCGACGACGCCCTGGCGCGGGCGAAGATGGCCCAGGCGTTCGGCCGGCTGATCCGCCGGGCCGACGACAAGGGGGTGTTCGTCATGCTGGACGCCGCCACGCCGACACGGCTGTTCGCCAGCCTGCCGCCGGGGACCGAGGTGCAAAGGATGGGGCTGGCCGACGCGGTTGAACAGGTTGGCGCGTTCCTCTCTTCTGATAAGGAGCGCCCATGAGCGACACCCCTGCCCGCCACTCCCGCCGCGGCCTGATCATCCCCTTCGCCATCGTCGGCGTGCTGCTGGCCGTCTGGACCGGCTGGTGGTTCTACCTCGCC
This sequence comes from Brevundimonas sp., assembly GCF_046295595.1. Lineage (GTDB taxonomy): Bacteria > Pseudomonadota > Alphaproteobacteria > Caulobacterales > Caulobacteraceae > Brevundimonas. The sequence goes on from NZ_JBKBMX010000020.1 coordinate 21,933, forward strand.
GGTCAGATCGAGACCCGGCTGGCGGTGCAGGAGCAGGCCCTGCGCGACGACGGCTGGGGCATCACGCACCAGCCGGCGACGGTTACGGGGTGGCCGTTCCGGACCCGCGTGGCCTTCCCCGAGGCGCGGATCACGGCGCCGTCCGGGCACGGAGTCTCGGCGTCGGAACTGGTGGCCGAGGCCAATGCGTGGAACCCGGGCCACTGGGTGCTGATCGCGCCGGACGGTCTGACCCTGGCCCGCCCCGGCAAGGGCGAAATCGCCATCGGCGGTGAGGGCGCGCGGATGAGCGTCAGCCATTTGCGCGACCGCTTCCCGGACCTGCGGGCCGAACTGATCCGGCCGACCTTCACTCCGTTGGACGGCGCCGAACCCTTTCCGATCGCCTCGGCCGAGCATGTGCAGTTCGAGATGCGGCCGCATCTGACCGACGGGGCGGCGACGACCGACGAGGTGGATGTGCTGTTCCGGCTGGTCGAGGCGCGCGGTCGGCCGGACGGTCCGGTCGAGGGGGCGACCCGGAGCGGGGTCCTGAGCCTCGAGCTCGAAGCCACCGTTGAGCAGGCGAGCCGGCTGCGCGGGGCGGACAGCGCCGGAGTGTTCGCCAACTGGGCGGCCGCCGACGGGCGGTTCACCGCCGTGAAAGGCCGGCTGCAGGCCGGCGACAGCCGCGCCCTGATCGCCAGCGAGGCCCTGGCGGCGCGCGAGGACGGCCGGCTGGAAGGCCAGCTGGCCCTGACCGCCGAACGGCCGGCGGCGGCGATGGCCGGACTGGCGGCCTCGCGCTCGGGGGCGGTCAACCGGATGGCGGCGGCGGGGGCCGCAGCGGCTTCCGGCGTGCAGGGCGACCGGCCGGTCGATCTGGTGCTGCGCTTCAGCGAGGGGCGCACCTGGCTGGGGCCTTTCGCCTTGGCCCCCGCGCCGAAGCTGTTCTGATGCTGGTCGAACCGCCCGAGGACCCGGAACGGCTGGCGCTGGACCGGGCCCTGACCGGGGCGGTGCGCGCGCGGCTGGCCGGGGGCGTCCGGCCCACGCCTGACGCCGAGGCCATCGCCCTGCGCGCGGTGCTGAAGGACCTGTCGCCGCCGGAAGCGGCCGCTGTCCGCTCGGTGCTCGGGCGGATCGACGCGGCCCGGGGCGCGCCGCTGATCGTCTGGGGCCCGGCCAGCCAGGTGCTGGCCGCCGACCGCTACGGCCTCGTCGCCCGGATCGCCGCCAAGCCGGAAGCTGGACTGGCGGCCGTGCGCGAGGGCGGGCGGGCGCTGATGGACCTGACCGCCGCCTCGGCCTGGTGGGGGCGGCTGCTGGCCGAGCCCGACCTGCGCGTCGTCGCCGCCCTGCCCGATCACGGCGCCGGCCAGCCGCGCGCCCTGATGGTGCAGCGCGCGCTGTCGGGGCCTACCGGGGACGACCGCACCTTCTGGATCACCGACAGCGCCCTGCCGGGGACGCGAATCGTCGCCGCCCTCGCGGCCTCGGGTCTGGCCGCGACCCCGCTGATCGAGGCGGGCGGCTTGAAGCTGTTCGCCCTGGCGGGCTATGTGCAGGCCGAGGACGGCCGGCTGAGCGACGCCCCCGGCTCCCTGAAAGGCGTCATCGGCGCCGCGCCCGTATTCTGATCTTGAGGATTTCCCCATGACCGACGCCACCGCGCCCGCGCCCAAGCCCGGCATCCTCGACATCGCCCCCTATGTCGGCGGCAAGTCGCGCATCGACGGCGTGGCCGAGCCGATGAAGCTGTCGTCCAATGAAAACATGCTGGGCGCGGGTGCGAAGGCGCGCGAGGCCTATGAGGCGGCGGTCCGCAACATCCACATCTATCCCGACGGCCGGGCGACGAAGCTGCGCGACGCCGTGGCCGAACAGCACGGGCTGGAGCCGGAGCGGCTGATCTTCGGCAACGGCTCGGACGAGGTCTTCGCCCTGCTGAACCAGTGCTACCTTACCCCGGGCGACAACATCGTCACCGGCCAGTACGGCTTCCTCGCCTATCGCATCAGCGCCTTGGCCAATCAGGCGGCGGTCAAGCTGGCCCCGGAGCCGGAGTTCAAGGCGACGCCCGAGGCCCTGCTGGCCCAGGTCGATGAGCGGACCCGCATCGTCTATGTCTCCAGCCCGTCGAACCCGACCGGCAGCTACAATACCGCCGAGGAGATCCGCCGACTCCACGAGGGCTTGCGGCCCGACGTCCTGCTGGTCGTCGACGAGGCCTATGCCGAATACGTCACCGAGGCCGACTGGGAGACCAGCTTCGGCCTTGCGCGCGACAGCGAGAACATCGTCGTGACGCGGACCTTCTCGAAGATCCACGGGCTGGGCGGCCTGCGCATCGGCTTCGGCTATGCGCCGGCGAAGGTGGCCGAGGCGATCGACCGCATCCGCCTGCCGTTCAACGTCTCGGTCCCCGGCATCGAGGCGGCAGTCGCCGCCCTCGGCGACGAGGCGCACCAGCAGGCGTCGCGCGAGCTGATCCAGACCTGGCGGCCGCGCCTGACCCAAGCCATCCGCGGCTTCGGCTTCGAAGTGCTGCCCAGCGCCGGCAATTTCGTGCTGGTCCGCTTCACGGACGAGAAGCGCAACGCCGGGGCCGCCAACGATTATCTGAACTCCAAGGGGATCATCGTGCGTCAGGTCGGCGGCTATGGTCTGCCGGACTGCCTGCGCATCACCATCGGCACGGAAGACCAGAACCGCGCGGTGCTGGACGCCCTGAGCGAGTTCGCGGCGACCTGAGGGCGGCGGGTCAGCCGTTCCAGCCGCACCGCTCCCTGGCGCAGCTGAGGTAGCACTGGGTCCAGGCCGGGCCGCCGCCCGGGTTGGTTGCGTAGCAACGGTACTGGCATTCCATGTAGCAGAAGTCGTGACGCCGCTGCGGATTGTCCGGGGCCTGGGCGGCCGTGGCCGTGGCCATGGCGACGGCGAGAACGGTGGCGCTGTACAGTCTACGCATTGCGGAACCCTCCATGCCTGACGGTAAGCTCTGTTCGCCTAACCGGGTTCCGCGGAAAGAGGGTTAACTCAGCTGCGGCGGAAGATGCGGCTGGCCGCCCAGCCGGTGAAGGCCGCCAGCAGGACGCACAGGACGCCGTAACTCCATGGACGGTTCTGGGCGAACTCATAGATGTCGCGCTCGATTCCGACCTTTTCGACCGTCAGGGTGAGGTTGGAGACCGAGACCGGGGCGCCGTCCTGGAACAGCCAGACCTCGGCGAAATACTGGCCCGTGGGGGCGACCGCCGGGAGTTCGATCTCGGCGCGGAACAGGCCCTGGTCGACGAACTGCACGCCGTCGGCCGCCGTGTCATAGAGCGCCGCCGCCTCCCGCAGGCGGATGACGGCGCGGCGCCAGTCCAGATAGTCCTCTCCGAGACGGCTGACGACCACGTCGCGCACGCCATAGCGCGTGACGGTGCGGCTCTCCTCGGGCGCATTGATCCGCAGGTGATCGAGGCCGACGCCGAGGCGGCGCAGCTGGCCGAAGTCGGCGATGTCGCCCAGAGGCCGCGTCGAGGCGGTCATGTAGAAGCCGGGCGCGCCCTCGAACAGCACGGGGCGGCTGTTGAGCCAGATGCCCATGTTGCGGGTCTTCTTGACCAGGCGGACGGGGCTGTCGGGGCCGCGCACCACGACCACGACGTCGGTCGGCGTGTCCGTGGGATTGAACACAGCGCCGTACAGGACGATCGAGGCTCCGCTGAAGCTGGAGTCGACCCGGACCCGGGCGTTGGTCATGGCGGCGGCGACGCGCGCCTGTGCGGTGGTGGCGGTCGAGCGCTCGGGGGCGGGGGCCTCTATCGCGGGCGGCGGGGGCGGCAGGGCGGCGATCATTCGGCCACCCCCGGAGCGAAGGCGAACAGGTCAGACGGGCGCACGAACAGCTCGAGCCCCATCTGGATGCCGACCAGCAGGACGATCAGTCCGAGAAGGGCGCGCAGTTCCTCGGCCCGGAAGCGACCCGACCAGCGCGCGCCGTACTGGGCCCCGACGACGCCGCCCAGCAGCAGGATGGTCGACAGGACGATGTCGACGGTCTGGTTGCGGCCCGCCTGCAGGATGGTGGTCATGGCGGTGGTGATGATGATCTGGAACAGGCTGGTGCCAACGACCACGCTGGCCTTCATGCGCAGGACATAGAGCATGGCGGGAACGAGGATGAAGCCGCCGCCGACGCCCATGATGGCTGACAGCACGCCGGCGAAGGTCCCCAGGGCGAAGGGCGGGATGGCGCTGATGTAGAGACCGGAGCGCGGGAAGCGCATGCGCAGCGGCAGGCCGTACAGCCACATCGGGCGGCGGCGTTCCTTGTGCGGCGTCACCTCGCCCCTCACCCGGCGCAGGATCTGGCCGAGGCTTTCGTAGAGCATCAGGGTGCCGATGGCGCCGAGGAACAGCAGGTAGGACAGGGCGACGGCGAGGTCCGCCTGGCCGAGCAGGCGCAGGTAGCGGAACAGTTCGACGCCCAGCAGGGCGCCGAGCACCCCGCCCCCTGCCATGACGCCGCCGATGCGATAGTCGACCGCCTTCTGGCTGGTGTAGCTGATCACGCCGGAGGTCGAGGAGGCGACGACGTGGCTGGCCTGGCTGGCCACGGCGACCGCCGGCGGAATGCCCATGAAGATCAGGATCGGGGCCATCAGGAAGCCGCCGCCGATGCCGAACAGCCCGGACACGAAACCGACCGTCGCTCCCAGCAGGACCAGGAACGGCCAGTTCACCGAAACCTCGGCGATCGGCAGATAGATATCCAAAGGACGCGCCTTCGGCTGGAACTGAGGCTAGGCGCCGGGAAGGCGACGGTGAAAGTGTCCTAGACGCAAGCCGTGGCCACCGCCACCGCCTGCGCCAGAAAGATCAGGCGAGCGGCTCGACCTGGAAGGCGTCCGCCGCCGCCCGGGCCTCGCCGCGCGCGGCGTCCGGCAGGGCGGCCCTGAGGCGCTCGACCGCCGACTGGGCGTCGCCATCGCCGGCCCGGGCCGCGATCAGATACCATTTGTAGGCCTCGGACAGGTCCGGCTGGATGCCCTCGTCGCCGGTCTCATAGAGTTTGGCGACGTTGAACTGGCTGTCGACCAGACCGTTTTCGGCCGCCTTGCGAAGCCAGTTGAGCGCCTCGGGGCGGTCCTGGGCCCCGCCGACGCCCTCGAACAGATACATGCCGTAGTTATGCATGGCGCGGGCGTCGCCGCCGTCGGCCGCGCGACGGACCCAGACGCGGGCCTCGGCCGGACTGGCGGTCAGGCCCGCCGTGCCGCTCTCGTAGAGGCTGGCGAGGTGTAGTTGCGCCGGGGCGTAGCCGAGAACGGCGGCCTGTTTCAGCGTGGCGGCGCCGGCGGCGTCTTCGGCGTCCAGTTGTTCGATGGCCTGGCGATAAAGGTTGGCCCCGCGAGCCTGGTTCTCGGCCGAGGCTTCGGTCGGGACCACCGCCAGGGCGGCGATCGGCTGCACCTGGCTGTCCGTCGGACCGCCGAGACCCGGCAGGTTGAGCCCGGCGCCGGTCAGCTCGCCGAAGGCCACGGCGCCGCCGGCGGTCAGCAGGACCGCCACGGCCGATGCGCCCAGCGCCTTGCGAACCGTGTCGCCGCCCCTGGCCTGTTTGTCGAGCCGCTCCTGCAACAGGGATTTGCCGCCGCGCTTGAGACCGAAGCCGGCGCGCGGCGGCGCCTCTTCCGGCGTGGCCATCGCCGCCCGGGCGGCGTCGATCGCCTGACGGGTGGTCGAGGCGCGACCCTGGGCCGCCGCGGCCCGCAGCGCGCGCGGATCGACGAAATCGGTCTCGCCGGCGAAGTCTTCCTGACCCGGATCGAACGGCGGCGCGGTCGCCGCCAGGGCGTCGGAGACGTCGGCGCCGCCGAAACCCTGCCCGAAGGGGACCGACGCCGCCGAAGGGGCGGCCGGGGCGTGCGCCTGAACCGGAGTCACGGGCTCGGCGGTCGGCGAGGCGTCCGGGGCGCGGCTGCCGAACGGGGCGGACGCGGGCTCGGCGGCGGGGCCGCGCATCACCGCGTCGAACACCGTCGCCGCCGTCAGGGCCTCGTCGCGGGGACGCGGTCCTGCCGCGGGTTCGGGCTCGGGCGCGGCGAGGTCGGCGGACCAGGCCTGTTGCTCGGCGAAGTCCGGATCATCGAAGCCGGCGTCGGGGAAGGCGGTGTCGGGGAAGGCCGCGGCGCGCCAGTCCGGCTGGGCCGTTTCCGGCGCCGGGGCCGACTCGGCGCGGCGGCCGATATTCTGGCGGGCCTCGGCGATCAGGGCGGCGGTGCGTTCCTCGGACAGGCGCATGCGCTCGGCCAGTTCGCCCGAGGCGCGGTCGTAGTGCTGCTCGATACGGCTGGAACTGTCGACGAGGCGGCGGCCGATGTCTTCCAGCGCCTGCTGCGACCGGCGCTCCGACTGGGCGATCCGCTCGCTGAGACGATCCGAGATGCGGGTGATCTCGCCGCCCAGCTTTTCCAGCGCCATCGCGTGGCGGTCGTCGGCGGCCACCAGCCGCTGCTCCAGCCCCTGGGCGAACCGGCCCATGTCGGTCTCGACCTTGCGGCTCAGGGTCTCGCCCAGCTTTTCGAGATGCGCCGACCCGCCGTCCTCGATCTGACCGACGCGGCCGTTGAGGTTCTGGGCGATGCGCAGGACTTCCTGACCCATCGCCTCGACGGCGCGGGCGGACCGCTCCTCGGACGCCTTGACCTGATCGCCGATCGCCAGCACGGCGCGCTCGATCCGGTCCATCCGGCCTTCGCTTTCGGCCGCCTCCATCCGGCGCATCATCTCGGCCCGGTTGGCCTCGACCTGGCGGCTGAGAGTCTCGGCCAGCTTTTCGAAACGCGCCGCCTCGCGGACGCCTTCCGGCTCGACGCGGCTTTCAGCGGCGCGGAGCCGCTGATCGAGGTCGGCGAAGGAGCGTTCGAGACCGCGCAGGGCCTCGGTGGTGCGGCTCTGCGCCTGATCCAGTCGCTGGCCGACCTGGGCCAGCAGATCGGCGCCGACGCCGGGGCCGGCGACCTTTTCGACCGCGTCCATGCGCTGGCGCAGCTCGTTAACGCTGCCGCGCTGGCGCTCCTCGATGTCGTAAAGCCGGCCGGCCAGCGCGCCGAGCGTGGTCTCGACCTTGCCGAAGGTCTCGGCCGTCCTGGGGCCGACCTCCTGCTCGAATTTGCGCAGCCGGCGATGGCCCTCGCGCAGCTCCTCGGAGATGTCGTCGAGACGGCGGTCGTGCGAGCGGCCCGACTCGTCCTGACCGTCGAGACGGCGCACGAGGCCGGAGACGGCCTGGTCGACGCCCTGGATGGCGACGGTCGAGCGGCGTTCGGCGGCTTCCAGCCGGCCGGCGATGGCGTCGATCGAGGCGCTCAGCCGCTGCCATGGCTCCTCGCCGGCGCCGTAGGCGTCGTCGACGCGGCGGCTGCGCGAGCGGCGCTCATAGCTGTCGACGGCATGGGGGCGGCGCGACAGGGGAACCACGCCCTCGTCGTCGTCGCCGTCCTCCATGATCATGGTGTTGAGCCACTCGCCCAGGGTCATCCCGGAGCGGCGAGCGAGGTCCTTGGCGATCTCGCGCGCGCGGGGCTCGATCCCCTTTACGCTCCACGGCGCGGCTGCGCTCACTGATTCGACTCCCGACCTTTGACTCAACGCTACTCATCCAGATCAGGGGTGTAAACGCGTGGTTAACCCCAAGATGTAGGGCTTTCCCATGTTTCTGTGGAAAGGCCTCACAACGAAGCGAGTCTCGCGCCGCATCTGTTAACGGCTCGTGAAGATTAACCGCTCGGAAAGGACTCGGCGCTTGCCCGCGGAGCCCCCACAGCCCACTTGGCGCAGATGAGCCTGACCGTGACCCTCGCCCTCCTCGCCGCCGTCATCGCCCTCGTCGTTTTCGCGGGCTGGCGCGGGGCGCGGCCGTCACAGCCGCATCTGGGCGTGCGCATGGTCCCGTGGCGTTTCGTGATGGTGCTGGCGGCGGCCCTGACCCTGCCGCTGTTCGTTCACGTCGCGGCCCTGCTCGGGGTGTTGCCGCCGCCGCGCTAGGGGAACCGGGCGGGCCACGGGTCATTCCTGATCCACCCCCCCGATATCAGGAGACGCCAAATGGCCGACAGGAACCTCACCGTCCGCGAAGCCGAGGAAGAGTTCTGGAACCACCTCGAGAAGTCGAACACCGGCATGCTGGGTCTCGACCAGCCCGGCTATCACGCCCAGCCGATGACCGCCTTCCGCGACAGGGAGACCAGCACGATCTGGTTCTTCACCCGCGAGGACACCGATCTGGCGAAGGACGCGGCCGTGGGCGGCGGGCAGAGCGCCATGTTCCACTACGGCTCGAAGGACCAGAACGTCTGGGCCTGTATCCACGGCGAACTGTCGGTGCAGGGTCATGACCGGGAGATCATCGACCGCTACTGGAACCCGGTGCTGGCCGCCTGGTACCCGCAGGGCAAGGACGATCCGGCCCTGACGATCCTGCGCTTCGAGGCCGGCGACGGCCGCGTCTGGGTCAACGAGGGCGGCTTCTTCAAATTCGCCTATGAGATCGCCAAGGCCAATGTGACGAAGACCCTGCCGGACGCCGGCGATGTGGTCGACGTCAACCTGCGCTAGCCGGCGAAGCACCAGGCCAGCACGGCCTTCTGGGCGTGGATGCGGTTTTCGGCCTCATCCCAGACGAGCGAGCGGGGGCCGTCGATGACGGCGTCCGTGACCTCCTCGCCCCGGTGGGCCGGCAGGCAGTGCAGGAAGACGGCGTCGGCGGCGGCTCCCTGCATCAGGGCGTCGTCGACGCCATAGCCTTCGAAGGCTTCCAGCCGCTCTTCATAGTCGCCGTCGCCCATCGACACCCAGGTGTCGGTGACGACGACGTCGGCCCCGGCCACCGCCTCGCGCGGGTCGCCAGTCAGGGTGACTGAATTGCCGCCCTTGGCGAGGTCATGCAGGTCGGGGTGGAAGTCCGCTGGGCAGGCGACGTTGAGGTGGAAGCCCAATTTCGGCGCCGCATGCATGAAGCTGTGGCAGACATTATTGCCGTCGCCGACCCACGCGATGGTCTTGCCGGCGATCGGCCCGCGGGCCTCCTCGATGGTCATGATGTCGGCGAGGATCTGACACGGGTGCGAGCGGTCGGTCAGGCCGTTGATGACCGGCACGGTCGCGACGCGGGCGAAGCGTTCGACGTCCTCGTGATCATTGGCGCGGATCATCACCGCATCGACCATGCGCGACAGGACGCGGGCCGTGTCCTCGACCGGCTCGCCGCGGCCCAGCTGCATGTCGCCGGCGTTGGCGATGATCGAGGCCCCGCCCAGCTGGCGGATGGCGGCGTCGAAGCTGAACCGGGTGCGGGTCGAATTCTTTTCGAAGATCATGGCGAGGACGCGGTCCTTCGCCGGGGCGTCGGCGTCGGCGCGGCCTTTGGGCCAGCCCTGGCGCGCGGCCTTGCGGGCGTGGGCGTCGTCGAGGATGGCGCGCAGGTCCTCGGCGGACAGGCGATGCAGGTCGAGGAAATGGCGCACCATGGTCACGCCGCCAGCTTGCCGCGGGCCACGTCGCAGGTGCGCTCGAAGCGTTCGACCGCCTCGCGCGCCTCTTCCAGCGTCAGGTTCAGCGGCGGCAGGACGCGGACGCAGTTGTCGCCGCCGCCGGCGACCAGCAGCTGGTTCTCGTCGCGGGCCCAGCCCATGAATTCGCGGTTGTTGGGGACCAGTTTGACGCCGATCAGCAGGCCCTTGCCGCGCACGTCGACGATGACGTCGGGATAGCGCTGGGCGAGGCCGTGCAGTTGCTGCTTCAGATAGCCGGCGATCTCGTTGACGTGGGCGAGGGTCTCCGGCCTCGAGATTTCGCCGAAGGCGGCGCCGCCGACGGCCATGGCCAGCGGATTGCCGCCGAAGGTCGAGCCGTGCACGCCGACGGTCATCCCCTTGGCCGCCTCTTTCGTGGCGAGGCAGGCGCCGATCGGGAAGCCGCCGCCGAGGGCCTTGGCCACGGCCATGATGTCGGGGGCCATGCCGGCCCATTCATGGGCCCACAGCTTGCCGGTCCGGCCCATGCCGCACTGGACCTCGTCGAAGATGATCAGGACGCCAGTCTCGTCGGCCAGCTGGCGCATCCAGCGCAGGTCCTCGTCCGGGGTGGCGCGGCAGCCGCCCTCGCCCTGGACCGGCTCGAGGATGACGGCGCAGGTGGTCGGGTTGCGGAACGCGGCCTCGAGCGCGGCCTTGTCGCCCCAGACCAGCTGGTGGAAGCCTTCCATCTTCGGGCCGAAGCCCTCGGTGTAGCTTGGGTTGGCGGCGGCGTTGATGGCGCCGTAGGTGCGGCCGTGGAAGGAGCCGTCGAAGCCGTAGATGTCGATCCGCTCGGGCTGACCGTTGGCGACGTGATAGCGGCGCGCCGTCTTCAGGGCGCATTCGACCGCTTCCGTGCCCGAGTTGGTGAAGAAGACGACGTCGGCGAACGACTTCTCGCACAGGGCGTCGGCGAGGGCTTCCTGACCGGGAATCTTGAAGATGTTGGAGACGTGCCAGAGCTTTTCGGCCTGGTCCTTGACGGCCTGGACGAGGACCGGATTGGCGTGGCCGAGGGCGTTGGTGGAAATGCCCATGACGCAGTCGAGGTATTGCGTCCCGTCCGTGCTCCACAGACGCGCGCCCTGACCACGATCCACCTCGAGCGGCGCGCGGTTGTAGACACCCATCAGATGTTCATTGGACACGGATCGGACCTCCAAAAGCGAGACGGTCCCGGCGCGAAAGGCGTCGGGACCGCTTGAAAAAGGGTCTGGCCTTGTCGGACGGGGACCGGGGTTAGTCAACACCGGGGGGTGTGGGGTGTGGGGTGTGGGGTGTGGGGTGTGGGGTGTGGGGGTGGAGGGATGAGGGATGAGGGATGAGGGATGAGGGATTGGGGATTGGGGATTGGGCATGCGTCTGCGCCGCTTGTCGCCAAACGGTTGGGGAGGTTGGCGGAGCGCGGGCGTTCGGCCCGGAACCGATGTGGCCCCCTGCTTTCGCGTTACGGGAGCCTTGATGTGTTTTCGGCTGAACGCCTGCGCTCCGCCGTGATCGTGGCTTCCGAGCGCTTCGGGGCGGGCATCTCAGGGCGGTGCGGGTCTTGCCAATTTTCGGCCCCGCGGCCTTCACCCTTTAGGCCCTTTCGAAACTAAGCCCGGGCGGGCAGGAGCGGCCAGGCCCCTGGGCTCCTCCGTTTCAAACCGGAGGACAGTCCCTTTCCATGCCGCAAGGGGGAGCAACCCGTCCCGCAGGATGGTCCAGTTCCGCCGTGCGCGCCCGTGAAGGCGACGCCCGGCGTCCCGCAACGATCACACCCGCCGCACGCGGTTGGCCCTGGCGCCAGACGCCCTCCCCCGCGACGGGATGAAAGGCATTGTAAGGGAGGCCGGCCCTAGTACAGACAAAACGGTTTGGGAAAAGGCTAGTGCGTTGTTTAGGCGCGAGAATATTTTGATAACCAGACTATAATTTCGCGGATTGTAAGCACAGTGTCACGCGGTTTCCTTCTCCCCTCCGGGGGAGAAGGTGGCCCGGCAGGGCCGGATGAGGGGGATGTTTGAGGCCGGTCGTCTGTCAGCCGGTCCGGAGCGACTCACCCCTCATCCGCCCCTCCGGGGCACCTTCTCCCCCAAGGGGAGAAGGACAGGATCGGGGCGTCACTCCGCCAGTTGCGCGTCCAGCCGTTCCACCAGCGCCGCATAGACCTCGCCGGCGGTCTTCACCGTGGCGGGGTCGATCTGCTCCATGGTGTCGCCGTCGGAGTGGATCAGCTGGAAGACGCGCGGGACGAAGCCCTCGGCCAGGCCGGGGGTCTCGCCGCCGTTGAAGGCGAGCCACATCTGGTGGGCGCCGACCTCGTCCTGGAAGCCGAGCGAGACGGTCGGGACGACAGGCGCGGCCGGAGCGCCCTGGGGACGGCCGACGCCGGAGAAGGCGCGATCGTCCGAGGGCGGATAGATCGGGAAGCCGACGCACTGCATGGCCCGCTCGGCGCACAGCTCCTGGACGGCGCGGGTGACGAAGGCCGACTGGGGCCCGTTGTTCTGGCCGTACATCAGGGTGTCGCCATAGCCGGCGACGTCCGAGTTCACCACCGCGGCGACATTGGCAAGACCGTGCGCCTCGATCCATTTGCGCGCGCCGACGAGGCCGAGCTCCTCCTGGTCGAACAGGATGATCCGCACGCGATGGTTCAGATCCTTGCCCTTGAGAATTTTGGCGGCCTCGATGACGCCGACGACCGAGGCGGCGTTGTCGACCACGCCATGGGACAGGCTGCCGTCGCGCAGCACGACGGCGTCATAGTGGGCGGTCAGCAGGATTTCGCGCGGGCCGTCGCCGATCGTGACGACGACGTTGCGCCCCTCCATCTCGCCGCCCCGGGGATTGCCGCCCACGAAGGTCTCGACCACCGGCTCGAAGCCGGCGGCGCGCAGCTGGTCGACCACCACGCCAGTGCGGGCCTCATTGGTCGGCTGGACATAGGCGGCGACCTGGGCGCGCAGGTCGAGGTCCTGCGCCGCGACCGACGTGGAGAGGACGAGAAGGGCCGCGGCGGCGGCAAGAGTACGGAACAGCATGGAACCCCCTGGAGTGCGAAGGGGCATGGCTAGCGCGACCGTGGCGGGAGCGCACCTTAAAAGGCGGTTATCCCGACCGGCCGGCCCCTAGCTCTTCAGCCGCCAGCCGGATCTGAACACCCGCCAGCAGGCGTACGCCATGACCAGGGTCAGGACGGCGCTCATCGCCACGCCGATCCAGACGTTGCTCTCGGCATGGCCGATGAAGCCGAAACGGAAGCCGTCGATCATGTAGAAGATCGGGTTGAAATGGCTGATGGTGGCGAACGGCTCGGGCAGGTTGTCGACGAGGTAGAAGGCGCCGCTGAGGAAGGTCATCGGCAGAATGACGAAATTCTGCACCGCCGCCAGCTGATCGAATTTCTCGGCCCACAGGCCGGCGAAGACGCCGAGCATGCCCATCATCAGCGAGGCGGTCAGGCCGAACCACAGGATGGCCGCGAGGTTGGCGACGCCGAGGCGGGCGAACGGCAGGACGCAGACGGCGGTGACCAGGCCGACGACCACGCCGCGGGTGGCGGCGCCGAGGGCGAAACCGATGGTCAGCTCCAGCGGACTGAGCGGCGGGGTCAGGAAGTCGGTCGAGGTGCCCATGATCTTGGCCTGGATCAGGCTGGACGAGGCGTTGGCGAAGGCGTTGTTGAGCACCGCCATCATGATCAGGCCGGGGGCGACGAACTCGGCGAAAGGGGTGCCGTGCAGCGGCGGCCGGGCGCCCTGCAGCGCCACCACGAAGACCAGCATGTAGAGCAGGGTGGTCACCACCGGGGCGGCGACGGTCTGGGCCCCGACCTTCCAGAAGCGCCGCACCTCGCGCAGATACAGGGTCTGGACGCCGATCCAGTTGACCCCGTCGTAGCGGCGCGGTTGCGGGAGGCCGGAGGGGCGGGTCGAGGCGAGATCGGTCATGGGGGGCAGATGCGCTGGCGGGGGCGGGTGTGCAAGGGGCGGCTGCGCCGCCAGTGGTTAGTGGCTAGTGGCTAGTGGCTGGCCGACGCCGGGGGCGCGGCGCGGGCTGCGCCGCCCTTCCGCCGGCAGGGGCTGGAATCAGGCGGTGACTGGCGGTGACGCTTCATGGCCTGCGGAAGGGCGGCGCCGGACGTCCCGCTCCACAGGCGGTAGCCAGCCACTAGCCACTAATCACTAACCACCCGGCGGCGCAGCCGCCGACGTTAACCATCCCTACATCTGGTTCCTGTGGACGGAGTGATTCGCACATCTTGCGTCTGTTAGGGCCTCGTTTACGATTAGTGGTAGGTCGAGAGCCCGGGAGGGACCTCTGGACCCCATATATTGAATCCGAGACCCGGAGGGTGGCATGACCGCAGGCTGGACTGAAGACCGCGTTGGCGCGCTGAAGAAGCTGTGGCTTGAGGGCCAGTCGGCCAGCCAGATCGCCAAACAGCTGGGCGGCGGCGTGACCCGCAACGCCGTGATCGGCAAGGTGCACCGCCTCGGCCTGTCGGGCCGGGCCGCCCCGTCGCAGCCGGCGCGCGCCACCTTCCGCCCGTCGCGGCCGCGCCCCGCCGCGCCGCCGACCCAGGCCCCGTCGGCCCCGCGCCGCATCGAGGCGGTGCAGCCGCGTCCCGCCGCCGCCCAGGTCCCGGCCCCGATGCCCGATCTGCCCGGCACGGCCACGGTCATGACCTTGGGCGCCCATATGTGCAAATGGCCGATCGGCGATCCGTCGTCGAACGAGTTCAGCTTCTGCGGCCGCCGCTCGTCGGAAGGCGTCTATTGCGTCGAGCACGCCCGGGTCGCCTACCAGCCGCAGGTCCGCAAGGGCGGCAAGGACGGGGCGTCGGAGCTGGCGCGGTCGCTGCGGCGGTACATCTAGAAGGGTGGTTAGTGGCTAGTGATTAGTGGCTGGCCGCCGCCGGTGCGAAGGCGCGGTTCGCGACGCCCTTCCGCCGCCGGTGAAGCGGCAATCACTAACCACTAATCACTAATCACTTCCCGGCCACACGGCTGTCACGAATGGCTCCTAGAGGAGCCGCCGTCCGCCTCCCGCCGCGTTCGCGCGGCGGTGAGACTGGGGCGGGGCTGCGGTTATCCGGGTTGACGCAGCCCCTCACCCCCCGCTGGGGGGATTTCACACGAACGCTGATGGGAAGTGGCTAGTGGCTAGTGATTAGTGGCTGGCCGCCGCCGGTGCGACCGGCCCCGTCCGCGCCGCCCTTCCGCTGACAGGGCGGGAAACGCTGTGGCAATCGACTGGCATTTGCCGACACCTGGTGGCGGAAGGGCGGCGCTGGCAGTCCGGCTCCGCAGGCGGCGGCCAGCCACTAATCACTAGCCACTAGCCACTCCCTGCCCACCCCTCAGTTCAGCACCCGCCGCTCGCCCGGGACGTCGAGGCTGAAGGCCGGGATGGCGGCTTCGAACGCGCGGCCGGAGGCGTCGGTCATGGCGTAGCCGCCGACCATGGAGCCGCTGGGGGCGCCGAGCGGGCAGCCGGAGGCGTAGGTGTAGCTGGCGCCCGGCTTGATCACCGGCTGTTCGCCGACCACGCCCTCGCCGCGCACCTCCTCGACCCGGCCCTGGGCGTCGGTGATGACCCAGCGGCGGGCGATCAGCTGGATCGCCTCGCTGGTCAGATTGACGATCTCGACCTGATAGGCCCAGACCCAGCGGCCGGCCTCGGGGTCGGACTGGCCGGCCAGATAGCTGGGGCGGACGCGGACGAGGACGCCATCGGTCTCGGCTTCATAGGCGGGCGTGTCGTGCATCCGCGCATGGTCGCCCTCGCGCGCCGAAGGTCAAGCGTCAGCGCCCGGGAGGCGAGGTCGCGGGGCTTGCCCGGGACGGAACAGTTTGGGGGAGACGGGGCGCGGAATCGTGTAATCGGAGGCGATGCAGAGCTTTTCGACCTCCCTCCCCGGCATCCTGCCGTCGCAATCCCTCGAGGCGCTGATCGCCGGCGGGGCGATCGTCTCGCAGACCCCGTTCGACGCCGACCAGGTGCAGCCGGCCAGCCTCGACCTGCGGCTGTCGGACCAGGCGTGGCGGGTGCGGGCCTCCTTCCTGCCGGGCCAGCGCGAGGTCGAGGACCGGATCACCGACGTGGCGATGCACGCCATCGACCTGTCGGGCGGCTATGTGATGGAGAAGGGCTGCGTCTATATCGCCCGGCTGCAGGAGCGGCTGAGCCTGCCCAAGGGGCTGATCGCGCGGGCCAATCCGAAGAGCTCGACCGGCCGGGTCGACGTGTTCGTGCGGCTGCTGACCGACCGGGGCGCCCGTTTCGACGATGTGGCCGAGGCCTATGAGGGGCCGCTGTATCTGGAGATCGCGCCGCAGACCTTCTCCATCCTGGTGCGGCCGGGGACGCGGCTGAACCAGCTGCGGCTCAAGGCCGGCGATCCGCCCAAGCTGGAGACCCGCAGCGTCGGCGTCGATCTGCAGGGGGCGGACGGAGCCATCGTCGGCTTCCGCGGGCGGCGCCACGCCGGGGTGGTCGATCTGGACCGGATCGACGGTCATGATCCGCGCGACTTCTGGGAGCCGCTGCGGGTGCGGCGCGGCGAACTGCTGCTGGACCCGGGCGAATTCTATATCCTGGCCTCGAACGAGGCGGTCGAGATCCCGGTCATGCAGGCGGCGGAGATGACGCCGATCGATCCGTCGGTGGGCGAGTTCCGGGTGCATTACGCCGGCTTCTTCGATCCGGGCTTCGGCACCGACGAGGCGCACGGGGCCGGGTCGAAAGGGGTGCTGGAGGTGCGCACCCACGACACGCCCTTCCTGCTGGAGCACGGCCAGATCGTCGCCCGGCTGGTCTATGAACCCCTGACCGAGCGACCGTCACGGCTGTATGGCGAGGGCGGCAGCCACTACCAGAGCCAGGGCCTGAAGCTGTCGAAGCATTTCCGCGCCTGGGCCTGACCCGGAACCGGCGCCACAGTCCGGACGTTCCGCGGTCACGAAAATGTCTGTTGGCGTTCCGCCTTCGATCGTGCACGGTCAGGGACGTTAACGGACTGAGGGGACCGTTGATTTTGCGTTCGATGGCGTTCTGTGCGGGAGTTCTGGCGTCGGCGGCCTGTGCCGCTCCGGCCTTCGGCATGGCGTCGCCCGTCTTGCAGGACGCGGTCGGCGACCCCTGGCGGGTGCAGCGCGAGCGCCCCGCCACCGTCTCGGACCTGCTGGTGCGCCTCGACCGCGACTCGCGCTTCGAGGCCGGCGACGAGGCCCTTGGCGTCGGGGACGGCTGGATCGGCTACGATCCCGCCCGCGAGACGCGCGCCCCGTGGGCCGCCTCCAACCGCGACATCTGGTACGAGGGCGCGAGCCACAGCGAACGGCTCCGGCTGCGCACCGAGGGGCCGCTGCGCCGGGCCGACGGATCGCCGCTGCCGCCGGGGCCGATGGACCCCGCGGCCCTCGACGCCGAACACTATGACCTGACCTGGACGCGCGGCTGGACCGAAAGCCTCGGCCAGACCGAAAGCGGCCTCGACGTCACCCTGACGCAGCATCTGGGCGTCGGCGTCGGCAGTCGCGGCCAGGTCACCGAGGCCGGCGCAACCCTGCGCATCGGCCGCGACCTGAACAAGCTGGTGCCCGAGGGCGAAGAGACCTTCGGCGAGCGGTCGCGCTGGTACGTCTACGCCGCCGGATCGGGCCGGGCGGTCGGCTACAACTGGGCCCGCAACCGCGACGGCGACTATGCGCGGTCGGGCGTCAGCCACGACTCTGGCGCCTTCCTCGGCGACGCCTCGCTGGGCGTGGCCCTGCGCCGCGGCCCGGTGCACGGCTCGATCGGCCTGGTCTATCGCGAGATCGAGGCCGAGGGCGTGCACGCCGGCCATGGCGTCGACACCGATGTGTCAGAGGGGCTGATCGCGTTCCAGCTGTCGATCAAGCCGGAGTAGGGAGCAGGCAGCAGGCAGCAGGCAGCAGGCAGCAGGGACGACGGAGCAGGGTTCAGCGGCCAGGTCTTTCTTCTCCCGCTGCCTGCTGCCTGCTGCCTGCTGTCTGACTACTCCCCCGCCTGACTACTCCACCCGCGCCACGCCCTCGCGCCGGTCGTCGGCGGCGCCGTCCCAGGCCCAGGCGCCGTCGGGGCGCTGGCGCCAGATGGCCCCGTGCAGGCCGGAGTTCTCGCTGGCGTTGGGCTCCAGCGCGATCCCCCGCGCCGCCAGCCCCTCGCGCAGCGGCGCGGAGAAACGGTCCGTATCGGCGCCGAAGCCGTCGCCCCGGGCCACCAGATTGGGCAGGGCGAAGGCGTCCTCCATCGACATGCCCCAGTCCAGCACGGCGATCAGGGCCTTGGCGTTGTAGGCGAGGATCGAGGGGCCGCCCGGGGAGCCGAGCGCGCCGACGAACCGGCCCCGGCGGTCGAGGATGATCACCGGCGACATCGACGAGCGCGGCCGCTTGCCGGCGGCCACCGCATTGGCCGCGGGTCCTCCGTCGGGCCGCAGCGGTTCGAACGAGAAGTCGGTCAGCTGGTTGTTGAGGAAGAAGCCGGCCGCCATCCGGCCCGAGCCGAACACGCTTTCGACCGTGGTGGTCATGCTGACCGCGTTCCCCGCCGCGTCGACGACGACGAAATGCGAGGTCCCGGCCGGCTCGCGCGTCCGGTCCGGCCCGGCGAAGACGCCGCCCGGCGGAAAGCCCGGCTGGGCCGCCCCGACCAGGGTCGGGGCCTGGGCCGCCCGCGCGGCCACATAGTTGGGGTCCAGCAGGCCCTGAACCGGCACGCCGGTGAAGGCCGGATCGGCGACATAGCGGTCGCGGTCGGCGTACATCAGTCGCTGCAGCTGGGCGAAGGCGGTCCAGGCGTCGGCGCTGCCCGGCCCATCCCGAATGTCGGGGGTGGCTTCGGCCATGGCCAGCAGCTGCAGCAGCGCCACGCCGCTGGACGGCGGCGGCGGCACGCAAACGACATGGATGCGGTAGGGCCGGCACAGGGCCCCGCGCTCGAGCGGCCGATAGCCGGCGAGGTCGGCTTCGGTCAGGGCGCCGGGCCGGGGGCCGGCCTGCACCGTGGCGACGATCTCGCGGGCGATGCGGCCGCGATAGAAGGCGTCGGCGCCCCCTGCGGCGATCTCGGCCACCGTGTCGGCATAGGCCGGATTGCGCAGCACGTCGCCGGCGGCGTAGCGGCCGCCGCCCGCCTTGGTGAAATAGGCGTCGGCCCAGCGGGTGCGGGCCTGGCCCCGGGTCGCGGCGATGAAGCCGGCCAGCCGCGGGCTGACGACGAAGCCGTCGCGCGCCAGCCGTTCGGCGTCGCCGAACAGGTCGCGCCAGGGCAGCGCCCCATGCTCGGCCTGGGCCATGGCCAGCAGGGCCACCGCGCCCGGCGCGCCGGTCGAGCGGCCGCTGAGCACCGCGTCGGCGAAGGCCAGCGGCTCGCCATCTTCGTAGAACAGTTCCGCGGTGGCGGCGGCCGGGGCGGTCTCGCGCCCGTCATAGCTGGTCACCGCCTCCGTGGCGGCGTCGTAGTGCATCATGAAGGCGCCGCCGCCGAGGCCGGAGGATTGCGGCTCGACCAGACCCAGCACGGCCTGCACCGCCACGGCCGCGTCGACCGCCGAACCCCCCTCGCGCAGCACCTTCATCCCCGCCTCGACCGCCAGCGGATTGGCGGCGGCGACGAACGGCCCGCGCGCCGGGGCGGCCGCGGCGACGGGCGCGGCCGGCGTGGCCGTCGCCTGTCCCGCGCCACCGCCCGCGCCGGCGCAGCCGGTCAGGGTCAGAAACGCGCTGGCGGCGAGGGCGATCAGGGCGCGCGAGGCGGGCGGGGAGGCAGGGCGCATGGGGAGGTCCGGACAGGCGAAGGCGGGGGGACCCGCAACCTAGGCCCGCCCGACATCGCCGCGAAACCCCTGCCTGCGAAAACAGCGCAGGAAAGCCGCCTTCCGGGTCTTGCCCCCCCGCCCCTTCCCGGCTAGATACCCGCCCTCGCCGTTCGCGGCCAAGCGCGCCCGTAGCTCAGCTGGATAGAGCATCAGACTACGAATCTGAGGGTCGGACGTTCGAATCGTTCCGGGCGCGCCATTTCTCCGTTTAAACAATAGTTTTACGTACCACCGCCTACAGGGCGGTGCGGTGGCGGGGTGTAAACCCTGTTTGCCAGGCGGGACCGGCCGCCGAAATTCCTGCCATTCCCCACCCCGATCAGTCGGTGCTCTTTTGGCTGCGCGGGGTCGCCTCTCGTTCAACGCGGCGGGTGGGAAGCTCCGCTGCCCGGGGACTGCATCGAAACCCCGGTGCTGCCGACGGCCCCGGCAACGGCCTGCCTTCGCGAGCCTCAGAGCTCCTGGGCGGTCGGCCTGAAGAGGATCTCGTTGATGCCGACATCTTCGGGTTCGTTGATGGCGAAGGCGACCAGCCGGGCGAAGGTTTCGGCGGGCACCCCGATCTGGGCCACATAGTCCCGGTTCGCTTGCTGAACGTCCTTTTCGCTGATGTGGTCGAGGAGCTCCGTCTTGACGGCGCCCGGCGAGATGATCGTGACGCGAACGTTGTGGGGCGCCATCTCCTGCCGCAGTCCCTCCGAGACCGCGCGCACCGCATACTTGGTCGCGGAGTAGACGGCCGAGCCGCTGAAAATCTTGTGGCCCGCCACCGAGGACAGATTGATGATGTGGCCTGATTTCCGCGCGATCATGTGCGGAAGGGCGGCGGCGACCCCATACAGGACGCCCTTCAGGTTGACGTCGATCATCTGGTCCCACTCGTCGACCTTGACCCGCTCCAGGGGGGACAGGGGCATCACGCCCGCGTTGTTGATGAGCACATCAATCCGACCATAGGTCTCGACAGCGGCGTCCGCGAGTCGCTTCAGGTCGTCCCGCTTCGTCACGTCTGTTTCTACGGCCCGGGCCTTCCCGCCCGCGTCGATGATCTCCGCCGCCAAGGCGTCGATGCGGTCTGCGCGCCGAGCCCCGAGGACGACGGCAGCGCCCTCTCTGGCCAGGTGGCGGGCGGCTGCCGCGCCCATCCCGCTGGACGCGCCGGTGATGACGATGACCTTGCCTGCGATGTTGTCTGTCATTGGACTCTGCCTTGATCGGGGAATTTGCGGTGTAGCGCCGGGTCAGTTTTCCGGGATGATCTCGACGCGTGCGGTGGCGGCGCCCATCCCCGCCAGCGCCTCGGCGTTGCCATCGAGACGGCCGAGCCGGACGAGGCCGGGCGAGTAGGCGAAGTCGCGATAGTAGATCGCGAGATTGCCCCATGGGGCGAAGTAGGCGATGTCGCCGACCGCTGGATCAGCGCCTTCGGGGGCGCCGGCGATGGTCAGGCGTCCGGGATCAGCGACCTTTTCCGTCCGGTTGTAGTCGCTGAGCGTCAGCTCGATGGGCAGCAGTGACGCGAAGTCGCGCGCTGTTTCGTTGTCTTCCAGAATGGCGGTGAAGGTCCCATCCGCCGTGATGATCCTGATGCGCATCGGCCTCTCCGTGGCGGCTTGCGTTTGCTCCTGCCTGTGCGGGAAGGAGGCGTTATTCGCCCCCTGGTCGGAGCAGGCGCCGGCGGAGACGGCCGCGATTACGGTCAGCAGCCATCCCCAAACGAGCATCGCCTTAGTGCCCGTCTTTGTGAGCTGCCGCGTCTCCGAGATACTGCTCGTCCGTCACCTGCTCCAGCCATGTGACCGGCGACCCGTTCAGGCTCTCCTGAATAGCGATGTGAGCCATGGCGACGTGGGGCGTGGCGCCGTGCCAATGCTTGTGCCCGGGCGGGCACCACAGGATGTCGCCAGCGTAGAACTCAAGCTTCGGCCCGCCTTCGATCTGGGTCCAGCCGACGCCCTCCGTCACGATCAGGGTCTGGCCGAGCGGATGGACGTGCCAGGCGGTTCGCGCGCCGGGTTCGAAGCGAACGATGGCGCCGCCCACGCGGGAGGGCGCCTCACGCTGGAACTGGCTTGAGATCGTGACCTGGCCTGTGAACCAGTCTGCAGGACCCTGGACGGTCGTCTGGTCGGCGTTGCGGGTGACTTCCATGATCGGGGGCCTCTCCTGAGCGTGGACGGAAGATGCGATGAGAGCGAGGGCGGCTATCGCCGCGCTGGAGGCTTGCGAGAGGGTCATGCGGTCAGCGCCTCGTTGAAGAATGTGTCCAGCCGAGCGAAGGGGATGAGGTCCACACGGTCATAGAGATCGATGTGGCGGGCGCCGGGGACGACGATCAGTTCGCTGCCCGCAACCTGTTCGTGGATCGTCTCGCTCATGTAGCGGCTGTGCGCCTGATCGCCGGTAATCACGAGCACCGGGCGCGGGGCGAGGTCGGCAAGGTGGCGCATCTGGCCGAAGTTGATGTGCGACATGCCGCTGGTCAGGGTGAAGCCGCCGATCGACCGGGGATGATGGCCGCGTGCCTCGACGTAGTATTCCCAGAACTCCCGCGTGATCGGGTCGGGACCCGTGGCGGGCATGGTCGCGGGGAAGGTCGGCTGGAGTTGCGGGGAGCCTCGGTCGACATCGGTCCAGCGCTGGGCGGCGAGGTCGTCCAGCGACTTGCGACGGTCGGCGGCGCTGGCGCCGTCCTCCCAGCCGTTTCGCATGACGCGGCTGATGTCATAGAGGGCGGTGGTCGCCACGGCCTTGATGCGGGTGTCGACCGAGGCCTGGCTCAGGGCGAACCCGCCGCTGCCGCAGATGCCGATGACGCCGATACGGTCGCGATCCACATCCGGCAACGTCCCGAGGAAATCGACGCCGGCGCTGAAGTCCTCGGCGAACAGTTCGGGCGACGTGACGTGGCGCGGTTCGCCGCCGCTTTCGCCATTGTATGAGGGATCGAACGCCACGGCGACGAAGCCGCGCTTCGCCATCTCCTGCGCATAGATGCCGGCGCCCTGTTCCTTGACGCCGCCGTGGGGCGGTCCGACCACCAGCGCGCGGTGTTTCCCCGCCCCGTTCAACGACCTTGCGCGATAGAGGTCGCCGGCGATCTCGATGCCGTAGCGGTTGCGATAGCGCACGGGCGTCCTGATCACGTCGGCGGACAGGGGGAAGGTGTAGCCGTCGTTCTGGAGGGGCATGGAGAGACTCCGGTTCGTGGATTTAATGGCCCGCGCAAGCAGCGGCTGCGGCAGGAGGGAGGCGGCGAGGCCGGCCCCCAGAAGGGTTCGGCGGGTGCTGACGAGGCTGGATCTGTCGGTCATGACGGTCCTTTCGGTCACAGGGAGATTGCGGGCTTGAGGAGGCGGCGACCGTCGCCGGTCAGGGCGACGGCGGCGACGGCGAGGGCGACGCTGGCGAGGAAGGTCGCGGTGATCGAAAACTGGTCGAGGAGCAGTCCGCCGACGACGGCGCCAAGAAGGATCGACGCCTGGATGGCCGCGACCATGATGCTGCCGGCCGCCTCGGGCGCGTCGTCGGCGTTCTGGGACATCCAGGTCATCCAGATCACCGACATGGCGGTGTTCATCGCGCCCCAGAGCGCAAGGAACAGGCCGGCCGCCACCGCCGAGCCGCCGAGGAACAGCAGGGCCAGCGTGCAGCCGCCCATCAGCAGGGCCGGCAGCCGCAGCAGGCGCGCGACATTGCCCTTCACGAAGCGTCCGGAAGCCCAGGTGCCGACGAAACCTGCGCAGCCCAGCACCAGCAGGAGTAAGGACAGGAGCGTCACATCCGCCCCGGTGACCCGCTCAAGGAACGGCCGCAGGTAGGTGAACATCGTGAAGGCCGAGCCCCACGACAGCATCGAAGCGACAAGGCCGATCAGGAAATAGCGCCGCTTCAGCAGGTCGAGCATCGACCGGAAGCCCTGCGTCTGACTGGCCGGCAGGGAGGGCAGCGCCATCACGAGCCAGGCCAGATTGACGGCGACCAGCGGAGCCAGCGCCCAGAACACCTCACGCCAGCCGAACAGGCCGCCGAGATAGCTTCCGATCGGCGTGGCGAACGCCGCTGCGATGGCCTGACCGCCATACATCAGCGAGAGGGCGCGGGGCACGTCGGCCGCCGGAACCAGACGCATGATGACGGCGGTGGCCAGGGCCCAGAAGGCGCCGATGCAGATGCCCAGCAGGGCGCGACCGATCATGAGGACGGTGAAGTTCGGCGCGGCCGCCACCAGCACCAGCGACACCAGCATCGCAGCGGTCATGCCGACGAGCACCCATTTGCGGTTCAATCGTCCGGCGACGGTGGTGACGACCATGCTGGCGGCCACCGCGAACAGGCCGCTGATGGAAATCGCCTGTCCCGTCTGTCCAACGGAAGCGCCCAGCCCCTCCGCCATCGGCGTCAGCAGGCTGACAGGCATGAACTCCGAGGCGATCAGCAGCGCGACGCACAACGCCATCGACAGCACCGCGCCCCATGCGGGGGCTTTCATTTGCTCGGCATCAGTTATGGCTGTCGCCACGATCATCGGACGTCCTCAGGATTGCTGGGGGCCAACCTAGAGGGACATAGACAAAACGATTAGCCATTGAGATCGGCATGAACTAATCGACAAGAACGATTAATCCTCGCGACGTTCAAGCCATGGCCGGTCCCGATCTCAACCAGTTGACGTGGTTTCAGGCCGTCGCCGAGGAGCGCAGCTTCACCAAGGCGGCCGCCCGGATCGGCGTGGCGCAATCGACGCTCAGCCACGCGATCAGACAGCTCGAAACCCGAATGGGCGTCCGGCTGCTGACGCGCACGACCCGCAGTGTCGCCCTGACCGTCGCCGGCGAGCGTCTGTTGCAGACGATCACCCCTCGCATCGCGGAGATCGAGCAAGAGATCGCGGCGCTTACGGCTTTTGGCGAGAAGCCTGCGGGCTCGATCCGGCTGACCCTTTCGGACCATGCCCTGGAAAGCGTTGTGTGGCCCAAACTCCGGCCGGTCCTCGGCTCCCATCCGGAAATCAAGGTGGAACTGGTCCTGGACAGCACCTTCCGAAACATCGTCGAGGAACGGTTCGACGCCGGCGTCCGACTGGGCGAGAGCGTGGAAAAGGACATGATCGCGGTCCGTATCGGAGCGGACTGGCGCCTGGTCGCGGTGGCCTCGCCCGCCTATTTTGCAGCGCGCGGCAGGCCAGCACATCCGCAGGAGTTGGTCGGGCATAATTGCATCAACATGCGCCACGAGACGTCCGGCGGTCTCTACGCCTGGGAGTTCGAGAAGGACGATCAGGCGCTGCGCGTGCGTGTGGATGGCCAGCTCACCTTCAACAACTCCTACGCCATGATCGACGCCGCGGTGAGCGGCCTCGGCATCGCCTATGTGCCCGAGGACATTGTCGCGTCGCAACTGAAGTCGGGCGCTCTGGAAATCGCCCTGGACGACTGGTCGCCGCTGTTCGACGGCTATTTTCTCTATTACCCGAGCCGCCGTCAGAACCTGCGGGCGTTTCAAATCATCGTCGAGGCGTTGCGGCACCGATCCGGTTGACTGTCGTCAGCGCGCCGGAAGTCCGGCTTCCACCATCGACTCGAGGACGGATTCGGACGCCTCCACAAAAGCCGGGCTGGCGTTCGTGGTGGGGGCCGGGACGTTGAGCGCGCTGGAGCCGGGCCTCAATCTCAACCCCTCCTGCATCGCCGCCCGGGCCTCGGCCGTGCGGCCGGTCCGTTGGTAAGCCGCGGCCAGAAGCATGTGCGATCGCCCCGACCCCGACGTGATGGCGATGGATCGGTGGAGCCATGGCAGGGCATCTTCGGCGTTTCCCAGCAGAAGATGGGCCATTCCCGCGCCAAGAAGCCAGGTCCAGCGCGACACTTCGGGCGTGCCGTACCGGTCGGCCTGCTGGAAGGTCGCCAGCGCGTCCTCGAAACGCCCGAGATAAATCTGGCCAAGGCCGACGTGATACAGGGCCAGGCCGTTCCACGGATCGAGGCTCAGCGTTCTGGAGCAGGCCACCAGACTGTCGACGAACTGATTGGTGGCGCTGAGAAAGCGGCAATAGGTCTCGGCCACGGGGATGGAGTCCGGCTTTACGCGCAGGGCGCGTTCCAGCGTGGCTCCGGCCTGGTCCCGGGCGGCGGCGGCCTCCTCCGGCGTGTACCAGGCCATCTGGATCCCGCGCAGTTGCAGGCCGGCGAGGGCGACGCCCAGGTCGATGTTGTCCGGATCTCTGACCAAAGCCTCCTGCAGCATCGCTTCGGCGATTTCGAAACGCTCGCGGGACGTCTGGTTGATGGAGGCGCTGGCCTGATCGATGACGACGCGGGTGTTTCGCGCCGACGCCGCCGATGCGGCGGTCGCGCCGTCGCCCTCCAGCAGGTCATTGAGGCGTCGCGCCAGCAGATGCCCGACCCCGGCCGTCAGCCGCGACTGCTGAAGCTCGGGATCGCGCGCCCCGGCGTCGACGGCGGCGTCGGCCACCGCCACGACCTGACCCGTGGATGTGCGGATCAGGCGGGCCTGCAAGGTCCATGAGCCCGCCGCCCGCCGCAGCTCGCCCCGCACCACGAAATCCGTGTCTGCCGTTGACGATGCGGCCGCGGTCGACGGCGCCGTGACAACCCGGATGCTGTCGATCCGGGCGAAGCCGTCGACGAGCCGATCGGAAATGGAGCGCGCCATGTCCGGGCCGTCCGGGTCGCCGCTCGCGTCAGTCATCGGGATCACCGCGATTGACGGCGGGCCACGCCCGAAGACCAGGTCGCCGAACGCCGACGCCCAGACCGCGAGACCGACGATGAGGCACAGCCCGATCACCGCCGCCGCGATCCCCGGCCAGCGCCAGCCGCGCCGATCCACAGCGCGCGGGTTCCCGGTCGCGGCCATGGGGGCGACGGGGTCAGGCTCAGGCGGAACCGTCTCATCGTCCGTCACCGCGACCGTCAGGATGTAGCCCCGTCCGGGAACCAGCCTGAGCAGCTCGCGCCGGTCGTCGCCGAGGGCGATGCGCACTTCGCGAACGCATTGAAACAGGCCGTCCTCGCCGACATGGACGTTCGGCCAGAGGGCGTCGATCACCTCCTGCTTGCTGACGACGCGGCCGGGGTTCCGGACCAGCAGGAGCAGCAGCGAGAAGGGTTTCGGCCGCAGCCTGACGGGTGCGCCATCGGGACCGCGCAACTCGGCCCGGCGCTCGTCCAGTTCGAAACCGGCGAAACGAAACACGCACGCCCCCCGACGCCGCCCGGACGCTTGTCGCGCGTCATGCCTCGCGGCCAGTCGTTTCAGATATCAGAAAAATATCAGAACGCCAGCAGTGCGCCATCAGGACGCCGGTGTCCCGCCATGGGACGCCCTGACAACGGCGAGGGGCGCGTCCGCTCGCCGACGGGCCGACTGCGCCCGGCTTTCGGGGGGCTTTGACGACAATGGCGACTTCTGTTCCGAATTCCGCCCGGCGGGCGACGGCGCGCCGCGGCGCCCTGCTCTGCTCGACCGCCCTTGTCGCGGCGGCGCTCGCCTTCGCGCCCCAGGCGGCGCAGGCGCAAGAGGCGATCGACGGCGGCGCCCACGAGATCGTCGACGGGGACGGCCTGGGCGAGGGCGCGCCTCCCTCCACCCGGCCAAGCCCCTGGATCGTCGGCGGCAACCTCACCGTCGGCGAGATCACGACGGGCCTGCTGACCGTACGCAACCGCGGCTCGGTCTCGAATGACAACGGCTGGATCGCGATCGGGTCGGACGCCACCGGGACGGTGACTGTCACGGGACCGGGCTCTACCTGGACCGTCGGCGCCGGCCTGTCGGTGGGGCAGTCCGGCGCGGGCGCCCTGACCATCGCGGACGGCGGCGCGGTGCTGGCCGGCAGCGCATCAATCGCGAGCCACGGCGGAACCAGCACCGCCACGGTCACGGGGCCGGGGTCCAGCTGGACGGTGACCAATTCCCTGAATGTCGGCGAAGGCGGCGCGGGAATCCTGACCATAGAGGACGGCGGCGCCCTGACGACCGGCTACGCCAATCTGGGGCGCTTCGGCGGCTCCGCCGGGACGGCGACGGTGACGGGCGCGGGGTCGAGCTGGACCAACGCCGGAAGCCTGTTTCTCGGCGAGGTCGGAACCGGGGCGCTGTCCGTCGCCGAGGGCGGCGCAATGTCGAGCGGCGCGATCTACATGGGCTACGGCTTCGGCGCCGGCGGGACGGCGACGATCACCGGTACCGATTCGACCCTGACGGTGACCGGCGACCTCTATGTCGGCATGAACGGAAACGGCTCCGTAACCGTGTCCAACGGGGCCCAGTTGTCCACGACCAACTCGGTCTACCTGTCCTACGGACCGGGTTCCGGCGCGCTGACGGTGACCGGCCCGGGCTCCACCGTCTATTCCGGCGGCCCGTTCTCGCTCGGAGGCGACGTCGGCGACAGCATCGCGACGGTGTCTGACGGCGGACGCATCTACGCCCCCCTGGACCACCATCGGCATCGCCGCGGGCTCGCAGGCGGCCGTGACGGTGACGGGAGCCGGATCCGCGCTCATCAATGACGAGAACCTCACGATCGGCCTCGAGGGCCACGGCGAACTGACCATCGCCGACGGCGCCCTGGTCGAGGCCGACTACGTCGACATCGGCGTGTTCACCGGGTCCAGCGGGGTGCTGCGGCTGGACAGCGGCGGGGTGCTGGCGACCTCGCAGGTCAGCAAGCTCGACGGGGACGCCAGCGTGGTGTTCGACGGCGGCGTCCTGCGGACGACCGCCAACCAGTCCTTCCTCCTCCAGGGCTTCGCCAGTGAGGACGTGACCCTGGCGGCCGGGGGCGGAACGATCGACACCCAGAGCTACAATGTCCACACCGATCTGGGCTTTCAGGGCGTCGGAGGATTGACCAAGACGGGCGCGGGGCGCCTCACCTTCTGGGGCGCCAACACCTATTTCGGCACGACCCTGATCGCCCAGGGCCGTATTCAGGCCGGCGCGGCCATTGTGTTCTCGGCCGCCAGCACCCATGAGGTCGCGACCGGGGCGACCCTGTCCCTCGGCAACAGTGCGCAGACCATCGGCGGACTGGCGGGCGCCGGCTCGGTCCTGCTTGGATCGGCGGTTCTGACCGCCGGGGCCAATGACGCCTCGACCACGTTCGGCGGCGTCATTTCCGGCTCCGGTTCCCTGGTGAAGACGGGCGCGGGAACCCTGATCCTGACCGGCGCCAACACCTGGACCGGCGAGACCACGGTCCGTGACGGAACCCTGACCTTCGATGGCGGCTCGGTCAGCCTGGCCGCAGCCATGATGACGGGCCGAAACGTCGGCGATGACGGCGCCCTGATCATGCGCAACGGCGGCGCGGTCTCCAACACCCAGGGCTTTGTCGGCTACAGCCCGGGCTCGACCGGCGAGGTCACGGTCATGGGCGCGGGCAGCACCTGGACCAACAGCACCGAACTGTATGTCGGACTTAACGGGGGCGGCACGCTGGCCATCGCCGATGGCGGCGCGGTCTCCAGCGCCCAGGGCTTTGTTGGCAACAACGCGGGCTCCACCGGCGATGTCACGGTCATGGGCGCGGGGAGCACCTGGACCAATAGCGGCGGCCTCGCTGTCGGCCACGTCGGCGGCGGAACACTGACCATCGCCGACGGCGGTGTGGTCTCCAACACGGTCGGCGATGTCGGCTTTAGTGGTGGCGCCAGCGGCGCGGTCACCGTTACCGGCGCGGGGAGCACCTGGACCAACGCCTTCGCCCTTTCGGTCGGCCATTTCGGCGAGGGAACGCTGACCATCGCCGATGGCGGCGCGGTGTCCAGCCAGAGCGCCTATGTCGGCAACGCCGTCGGCTCCAGCGGCGCCGTCACGGTCACGGGCGCCGACAGCGCGTGGACCAGTGGTTTCAATCTCTTTGTCGGCGCCTCCGGCGACGGTGCGCTGACCATCGCCGATGGCGGCGCGGTGAGCGCGAGCGGAGTGACTCTCGCGTGGGACGTCGGCGCGACCGGGGTGCTGAACATCGGCGCGGCTTCGACCGATCCGCTGGACGCCGTGGGTGCGGGAACGCTGAACGCCGCCACCGTGACCTTCGGCGACGGCGCCGGCGTGCTGAACTTCAACCACACGACCGACGACTACGATTTCGCCGCGGCCATCAGCGGCCTGGGCGCGGTCAACCTGTACGCTGGCCACACCATCCTCAGCGGCGCCAGCAGCTATACCGGCGGCACCAATCTGTACGGAGGGACGCTGACCCTGGGCCATGACAACGCCCTGGGCGCCTCGACCCTGACCACCTTCGGCTCTGTCGTCGACTATGCCGACGGCGTGACCGTCGGCAACGCCATCGTCATCGATTCCGGCACGACGCAGTTCCAGGTCCTGGCCGGATCGGCCACCCAGGCGGGCGTGATCTCCGAGTCGAACGGCCCGCGCCCGTTCGAGAAGATCGGCGCCGGCGAACTGGTGCTGACCGCCGCCAACACCTGGACCGGCGAGACCAGGATTACGGAGGGAACCCTCCGCCTCGGCATCGCCAACGCGATCGCGAGCGCCTCGGCGCTGACGGTGAGCGCGGACGGAACCTTCGATCTCGATGGCTTTTCGATTGCGGTGGGCTCGCTCGCCGGCGCGGGCAGGGTGACGCTCGGCGCCGGACAGTTGAATGTCGGCTCTGACAACAGCACGACCGTCTTCAGCGGCTCCCTCACCGCCACCGACGGGAGCGGCGCCGCCCTGTTCAAGGAGGGCACGGGCGTCCTGACCGTGGGCGGCGTCGTCACGCTGGCGACCAGCGGTGCGGCGACCAACGTGGTCAAGGTCAATGCCGGCACGCTCGTGGTCAGCGGGGCCGGGGACGTCGCCACGGATATCCTCCAGAATTTCGCCACGCTCGACAACGCCGGATCGGTCACCGCATTCAGCGTTCTCCAGAACTTCGGCACGACGACCAATAGCGGCGCCCTCAGCGGCCTCACGCAGAATTTCAGCACCTTCGACAATCACGGAACCATGGGCCAGCTGCAGGCGCTGGCCGGCGTTGCGACCAACCACAGCACCGGCACGATCGACGGGGGCGTCCAGAATTTCGCCGACTTCGTAACCGCCGGCGTCATCAACGGGGACATCAGTAATTTCAGCACGGCGCTGATCGAGAACCAGGTCAATGGTGGGATCGCCAACGAGGCCAGTGGCGCGACCGTCACGCTCACCGGCGCGGTGACCGGCATCACGTCGTATTATGGAAATGACGGGACCTTGCTTGATCTGGCTGGCTTCAGCACAGCCATCTCTCGTATCGATGGCACTGGAGCGATCGAGCTCGGCAGCGCCGTGCTCACGGTGGGCGGCGCGGGCATGAACGACTCGTTCAGCGGCGTCATCTCAGGCGGCGGCGGTTTGACGAAGACGGGATCGGCGGTTCTCGCCCTCAGTGGCGCCAACACCTGGACCGGCCAGACCACGGTCGCCGATGGCTTGCTGCGGGTGGATGGCTCCTTGACCAATCAGGGCGGCCTGACCGTCGAGAGCGGCGGTGCCCTCGGAGGCACGGGCGCCATCGGCGGCCTGACCACCCTCCAGAACGGCGGAACCCTTGTCGGCGCGGCCGGATCGGTCCTGACGATGAACGCGCTGACGCTCGGCGACGGGGCGATCCTTGATGTGACGCTGGGCGCGCCATCGGCGGACGCCCTGTTCGCTGTCACCGGCGACCTGACCCTGGACGGGGTGCTGGACATCACCGACGGCGGGGGCTTCGGGGCCGGGGTCTATGGCCTGATGACCTATGGCGGCGCCCTCACCGACAACGGACTCGAGATGGGCGATCTGCCCATCGGCTACAGCGCCGGACGGTTCGCGGTGCAGACCTCGGTGGCGGGCCAGGTCAATCTGGTCAACGCGGGGATGGCTTATCTGCTGTTCTGGGACGGCGGCGATCCGGCCAATGCCAACGATGACGCCATCGCCGGCGGCGACGGGGTCTGGACCCTGACCGGCGCCACATGGACCGACGTGGACGGGGCCGCCAACGGCCCGATGAACCCGACCCCCGGGCTGGCCGTGTTCATGGGAACCGCCGGGACCGTTACCCTCGACGACAGCGCCGGCGTCCTGTCGGTGACCGGCCTGCAGTTCGCGGCGGACGGCTATGTCCTGACCGGCGATGCGCTGACCCTGGTGGAGGAAATGGTGGGCGGGGGCGTGGCCATCCGGGTCGGCGACGGCACGGCGGCGGGCGCTGACATGACCGCCGTGATCGGCTCCGACCTGACCGGCTCCGCGCTGCTGCGGAAGACCGATCTGGGCGTGCTGGTCCTGACGGGGAACGCCGCCCACACCGGCGGCACGGAGATCGCCCAGGGCGAACTGCGCATCGGCGACGGCGGGACCAGCGGGTCGCTCGCGGGCGACGTGGCCAACGAAGGCTTGCTGATCTTCGACCGCGCCGACGACGTCAGCTTCGGCGGCGTCATCAGCGGGACGGGGGCGGTGGTTCAGGCCGGCGGCGGGGTGCTGAACCTGACGGCGGCGAACACCTACACGGGCGCCACCCGGGTCGAGTCGGGGACGCTGGACGTGTCTTCGGCCGATGATCGTCTGGGCAGCCTGACGGCGCTGAGCGTGGCCGAGGGCGCGACCTTCGAACTGGGCGCCACGGTCCAGAACGTGGGATCGTTCGCGGGCGATGGCGTGATCTCGGGCGCGGGCGGAACGCTCAGCGCCGGCCTCAACCACCACGCTACGATCTTCTCGGGCGGCATGCTGGTGTCGGCGGTGAACCTGTCGGGAACCGGGACCCTGACGCTGTCGGGCGAGCACGCGGTGGACACCCTGCGCATCTCCAACACCGTGCGCATCGGCGCGGGGGGGTGGAGCGATCTGACCGGAACCGACGGCCCCGTGGTGCAGATGTCCGGCGGCCTGCTGGATCTGGACGGGAAGGCGCTGCTGATCGAGACGCTGGAAGACCTGACCCAGCCGGGGGCTCTGGATCTGGGCGACGGCGGCGTGCTGACCCTCAGCGACGGACGGACGCAGTTTGACGGCGCCATCACGGGGTCTGGCGCACTGATCAAGGATGGCGCGGACGACTTCACCCTGGCGGGCGAGGTGTCCTACGACGGCGACCTGACCATCGCGAACGGCGGTGTCGTTCTGGCGTCGACCGCCGCCCTGACGGGCGATCTGGCGCTG
The DNA here is from genome assembly GCF_046295595.1 of Brevundimonas sp. GTDB lineage: Bacteria > Pseudomonadota > Alphaproteobacteria > Caulobacterales > Caulobacteraceae > Brevundimonas. Next base: position 54,489 of record NZ_JBKBMX010000020.1, read on the forward strand.
GCGGTGGCCTCGGGCGCGCGGTTCGACCTGAACGACACCGCTCAGCGGCTGGTGGGTCTGTCGGGCTCCGGCCGGGTCGATCTGGGCGCGGGCGCGCTGGAGCTGGCCCTCGGTGACGCCGTGTTCGGCGGCGACTTCGCCGGGACGGGGGACCTGACCCTGTCCAGCGGGGCCCTGAGCCTCGGCGGCGATTCCTCGGTCTTCGGCGGAAGCCTGACCATCAGCGACGGCGCCACCCTGACCGGATCGGGCGCCGTCGGCGGCCTGACCACCATCGCCGACGGCGGCGTGCTGTCCGGGGTTCAGGGCCAGACCCTAGGTCTGGGCGCGCTGGTGTTGTCGCAAGGGTCGACCGTGTCGGCGGCGCTGGGCGCGGCGGGCGACACGGCCCTGTTCGACGTGACGGGCGACCTGACGCTGGATGGCGAGCTGGAGGTCACGGACGTGGGCGGCTTCGGGGCCGGAGTTTACCGCCTGTTCGACTACGGCGGGACCCTGACCGATCTGGGCCTGGACATCGGCGCCACGCCGGACGGGGTCAGCGCGGAGGATCTGTTCGTCCAGACCTCGGTCAGCAATCAGGTGAACCTGGTTTCCCCCTTCGAGGTGGACCTGCGCTTCTGGGACGGCGCGGCCGGTCAGAACGACGGCGTCCTGCAGGGTGGAGCGGGGACATGGAGCCTTTCGGGTCGCGGCTGGACCGGGGCGGACGGGGCGGT
>NZ_JBKBMX010000021.1:0-50938 GCF_046295595.1 Brevundimonas sp.
ACACCGACACCTCCGGCTCGGCCGCCTACAACGTCGGCCTGTCCAACCGCCGCGCCCGCACCGTTGCGGACGCGCTGGTCGCCCAGGGCGTCAACGGCGGCGTCATCTCGCTGGACGGCCAGGGCGAAACCAACCTGGCCCGCCCGACCGCCGACGGCGTTCGCGAGCCTCTGAACCGTCGCGCCACCATCGGCATCAACTTCTAGGACAGTTGACGTCGACCGCCCCGGTCTCCGGGCCAGGGCGGGCGCAACACAAGACCAGAGCCGCCGGTCCCTCACGGGGCCGGCGGTTTTGCTTTGCCGGTGGCCTCTTGGGACAAACGACCCACAGCAGTGTGTCTCCTCCGCCACCGAACCGGGCTGTCATCTCTCTGTCACACGATTGTCGTCCGATATTCCGACGTGACCCGTAGAGGGAGCGGGATTTCAGCCGGCCGAGGGCCGGTCGGTGAGCGCTCACGCTCTTCTGCATCGGGGATAGATGACAATGACGAACCGCAAACGCGCGTTCTGGGCGACGACCGCCCTCGCCACCAGCATGCTGGCGGCAAGCGCCGTGTACGCCCAGGAGACCACTGCGGCCGTGCGCGGTGCCGTAGTTGCGGATGACGGCTCCGGCGTGGCCGGCGCCGCTGTCACCCTGACGCACCTGCCCTCCGGCACCACGCTCAACACGGTGACCGACACGAGCGGAGCTTTCGCGGCGCGTGGTCTGCGGCCCGGCGGTCCTTACCGGATCGCGGTCTCCAGCCCCAACGGTATGACCGCAGAGCTGTCCGACATCAATCTGCAGGTCGCCCAGACCACCCCTCTGACCCTGACGTTGTCCAGCGCCAGCAACGTTGAGGACGTAGTCGTGTTGGGCGCGCGCGACGTCACCGCCGACAACTCAGGCGTCACCTCGGTCCTCGACCGCGAGGGCGTCCAGAGCGTCGTGGCCGTCACCCGTGACATCCGCGATCTCGCCCGTCGCAACATTCTGGTGTCGCAGAACACCCGCAGCGACGGCGGCATTTCCATCGCCGGTTCCAATCCCCGCACCAACCGCGTGACCATCGACGGCACCCAGGCCCAAGACGACTACGGCCTGAACACTGGTGGCCTGCCGACCCGCCGCGGACCGGTGTCGCTGGACGCCATCGAGCAGTTCAGCGTCAGCGCCGTGCCGATTGATGTCGAGAATGGCGATTTCTCGGGCGGCGCGCTTGATGTCGTGCTGCGTTCTGGCGGCAACGATTTCCACGGCACCGCCTTCTACAACTTCCTGAACAGCGACCTTGTCGGGGACAGCATCCGCGGCGTACCGATCGCCAACGAGGTGGACCAAGAGAACTGGGGCGCCTTCCTGTCGGGCCCGATCTTCCGCGACCGGCTATTCTTCGCCGTGTCCTACGAAACCTATGAAACCACCGATACAACATCGACCGGCCCGACGGGCGGCGGTTTCTCCAACTCCGTCCGTGGCATCACCGAGCAGAACGTCAGCGACTTTGTCGATCTGTTCAACAACACCTATGCTACCGAGTTCGAAATCGGTGAATTCGCCCGCTCCAAGCCGGTGACCGACGAGAAGTACACGGCCAAGCTGGACTGGAACATCAACGACAACCACCGTCTGTCGCTGACGTACCGCAACGCCGAATCCGGCGTGATCCAGCGCACCAACATCAGCACGTCGTCCGCGGGCTTCGACTCGCAATGGTATCTGACGGGCGAGACCGACACCGCTTATGCGGCGGAGTTGAACTCCCAGTGGACGTCGGATTTCTCGACCCAGTTCCGGCTCACCTACCGTGACTACGAGCGACTCCAGCAACCGCCGTCCGGCCAGGAGTTTTCGGACATCACCGTCTGCTCGGACGCGACCAGTATCGTCACATCGGGCGCGATTACCGGTTGCGGCTCGAACTCCGTCTACCGTTTTGGCCCCGACCAGTTCCGTCACGCCAACTATCTGACGACGGATAATCTGCAGTTTCACGCCAAGGGCGAGTACATCCTTGGCGACAACCTCTTCAAGTTTGGCTACCAGTTCCAGGAAGTGGGCCTGTACAACCTGTTCGTTCCGAACAGCAACGGCACCTATTACTTCGACTCGCTGGCCGACTTCCAGGCCGGTCGCGCCAGTCGCCTGATCTACTCCAACGCCATCACCGGCGACCCGGCCGACGGCGCGGCGGATCTCAGTTATGCCGTCCATACTGCTTATGGGCAGGACACGCTTCAGTTGTTTGAGAACTTCAGCATCCAGCTCGGCGCCCGCTTCGACTGGTACAAGATGGACGACGCGCCCGCCTTCAACCAGAATTTCGTCAATCGGACCGGCTTCACCAACCAGACCACGTACGATGGCATGAGCGTGCTCATGCCCCGCGCCTCCTTCGAATGGCAGGCGAACAGCTGGCTGACCTTCAACGGTGGTGTCGGCCTGTTCTCCGGCGGTCTGCCGGACGTCATCCTCGCCAACAGCTTCGGCAACACCGGCGTCCTCACGGCGGGCATCCAGATCGAGCGCAATGCCGACGGCACCTTCCGCGAAACGACGAACGCCGCGGGCTTCACCCAAGCGGTTGGCGCGGCCGCGCTGAACATCGACGTCAACAGCCCGGCCTTTGGCTATGAGATCCCGACCGCGGTCCAGCAACTTCAAGGGGGCGCCGCCGCGCCGATCGCGTCCGAGGTCAACGCCTTGGCGCCGGGCTTCGACATGCCGTCGGACTGGAAATACTTCCTCACCACCACTATCGAAGCTCCGGAAGGCTGGGCCTCGTTCGCGGGGGCCGGGATCTCCGGCTTCCTCGACAACTGGCGTGTGTCGGTTGACCTTGTTTACACCGAGGTCAATGACGGCATAACCTTCCGCGACGCCCGGGCGCAGCCCCTGATGGTCAACGGCGTCCAGCAATACACTCCCGACGGCCGGATCCGTTACGACGGTCTGGGCGGGACGGCGATCCAGCGGGCCGCCTTCGGCGTCACCTCGACCAACCCGGGTTCGAACCGCGATATCGTCGCCTTCAACACCAACGATGGCCGCAGCTACACGGCCGGCGTCAGCGCGAGCAAATCCTTCTTCAACAGAGACCTCGACGTCCTGATCGGTTATGCGCGCTCCAACGTCCGCGACGTCTCCTCGGGTGTCCGTTTCGGCTCCACCGCCAGCACCCAGTACGGTGGCGGCGCGTCGCGGCTCGACCCGAACCAGGACTCGCTGGGCACTTCCTTCGAAGAGATCGCCAATCGCTGGAAGGCCGAGATCAACTATTCGCACAACTTCTTCGGCGACCTGCAAACCCGCGTGAACCTGTTCGGCGAAATCCGGGACGGTCGCCCGATCAGCTTCGTGATGAACGACACCTCGTCGAGCCGCAGCCCGACCTTCGGTGTCAACCGCGGTTCCCACCTCCTGTATGTGCCGGACTTCGCCAACGACGCCAACCCGAACGACCTGACCGTCGGGTTCGTCACCTTCGACTCGGCCGCGACGCGGGACCGGTTCCGCGAACTGGTGGACACTTTCGGTCTTGAATATGGCCAGATCGCCAAGAAGGGCGAGGGATCGAACGACCAGCCCGAAACCTACCAGATCGACATGCAGTTCAGCCAGGAGCTGCCGGCCTTCGGTCTGCCCGGCAAGTTCCGCTTTGTCGCTGACGTGCAGAACCTCGCCAACCTGCTCAACGACGAGTGGGGCATTGTGGAAGAATACAGCGACACCTTGACCCTCATCAACGCCCAGTGCTCGACCGCGGCCGGTGTCGTGCCCGGCTCCGGCAGCCCGGTTTGCGACGGCTACCGTTATTCCAGCCCGAGCTCCACGGCGGACATCCTGAACCGCGACAACAACGGTCGTTCGTTCTGGGCCGTCCAATTGGGTCTGCGCTACGAGTTCTAGGCACGCGCCAAGCTGCGGAAGTGGGGGGCGGTCCGGTGACGGGCCGCCCCTTTCTTTTGCCGGCCCGTCACCCGGGGCAAAGTCGTCAAACCGTCGCCGGACGTTGAAGTCGAGCCCCGTCATGTCTATCTGGCGCGGTTCTCTCCCGCCCAAGGACGCTTCCGCCCATGACCACGCCCGTGCCCGCCGAATGGTCGCCGCATCGCGCCATGTGGGTCGGCTGGCCCAGCCATGGCGACCTGTGGGAGCAGAACCTCGAACCGGCCCAGGCCGAGGTCGAGGCCCTGGTGCGCGCCCTCGCCGGGCCCGGCCGGGAGACGGTAAGGCTGCTGGTCGGAACGCCCGATGCACTGCTCGACGCCCGCGCGCGCTTCGTCGGGGTCGCCAATGTCGAGGTCGTCGAGGGCCGGTTCGGCGACATCTGGCTGCGCGACACCGGCCCGATCTTCGGCCGGGCGTCGGCCACGGCCGCCGCGTTCCGCTTCAACGGCTGGGGCGGAAAGTACGAGCTTGCGCACGACGACACAGTGGCCGAACAGATCGGTCAGGCCGCCGGCGTTTCCCTGGACCGCCATGACGTCATCCTCGAGGGCGGGGCGCTCGACCACGATGGCCAGGGCACGATCCTCACCACGCGCCAGTGCCTGCTGAACCCCAATCGCAACCCTGGCTGGACCGAGGCCGCGGCCGAGGCCGCGCTCGCCGCCGCGCTCGGCGCGCGCAAGGTGCTGTGGCTGGGCGACGGCCTGCTCAACGATCACACCGACGGCCACGTCGACAACCTCGCCCGCTTCGTCGCCCCGGGCGTGGTGGCCTGCCCGGTAGCCTGGGGTCGCGGCGACCCCAACGACGACGTCTATGCCGAGGTGGCGCGGACCCTGTCGGAGATGACCGACGCGGCCGGCCAGCCCATCAAGGTCCTGCCGCTGCCGTCGCCGGGCTTCGTCGGCGATGAGGACGAACGCCCTGTCCCCGCCAGCCATATGAATTTCCTCATCGCCAACGGCGCGGTGATCGTCCCGACCTATGGCGACACCCGCGCCGCCGACCTGGTCTGCCAAGGCCTGAAGACGGTCTTCCCCGATCGCGAGATCATCCCCCTGCCGTCCCTCGCCATCCTGTCAGGTGGCGGATCCTTCCACTGCATCTCCCAGCAGGAGCCCGCCTGATGGCCCGCACGATCTCCGTCGCCGCCCTGCAGACGTCCTACGGCGAGGACCTGCAGGCGAACATCGACAAGACCATCGACCTGATCCGCGAGGCCGCCGGCAAGGGCGCCCAGGTCGTCCTGCCGTCCGAGCTGTTCCAGGGGCCGTATTTCTGCGTCTCCCAGGAGGAGAAATGGTTTGGCACGGCCTTCCCGTGGCGGGAGCACCCCTGCGTCACCGCCCTGCAGCCTGTCGCCGCCGAACTCGGCGTGGCCATCCCTGTGTCGATCTTCGAGCGCGAGGGGCCGCACTATTTCAACAGCATGGTCATGCTGGACGCCGACGGCTCGGCCATGGGCGTCTATCGCAAGAGCCACATCCCCGACGGCCCCGGCTATCAGGAAAAATACTATTTCCGGCCAGGCGACACCGGCTTCCAGGTCTGGAACACCCGTCACGGCCGGATCGGCGTCGGCATCTGCTGGGACCAGTGGTACCCCGAGACCGCCCGGGCGATGATGCTTCAGGGCGCCGAGGTGCTGTTCTACCCGACCGCCATCGGCTCCGAGCCGCATGACAAGGAACTGGACACCGCCGAGCCGTGGCGCCGCGCCATGCAGGGTCACGCCGTTTCCAACGTCGTCCCGGTCGTCGGCGCCAACCGCATCGGCCACGAACAGGTCAATGAGGCCGGGCAGGTCTTTTACGGCTCTTCCTTCATCGCCGACCATCGCGGCGACCTGGTCGAGAGCTTCGACCGCGAGGCGGAGGGGGCGCTGGTCCACACCTTCGACCTCGACTACATCGACCGCCACCGCGCCGCATGGGGCTTCTTCCGCGACCGTCGCACCGACCTGTACGGATCGCTGGTCAGTCCCCGCCCGGCCTGAGCGCACGCCGTTCGGCGGCGCAGGCGGGGCTGGTCAGGCCCTCGGTCCGGGCCCGGGCGAGTTCGGCGCGGGCGGCCTCCAGGTCCGGCTGGAACGCCGGCGACGTCTCCGCCCGGGCATAGAGGGCCTGACCGAGACGCAGCCCGTCCTCGACGTCGGAGGGCCAGTTCATCGCGCAGACCGCGCGACTGACGCCGATCTCGCGGCCCATGGCGCGGGCGTGGGCGGCGCGGTCCGGGGCCAGCGAGGCGAACAACTCGCCGTAGGCTGCGCCAATCACGGCGCCCGTCGCCGGCCATGACCCCCTCGACCGGTCCGCGTCCGTCATCCGCTGGCAGGCGCGACGCGAGGGGTCGGCGACAATCGGCCGGGGCCTCGGGTGCGCCGCCGCGAGACGAGCGCTCAACGCGGTCGAATCCGTCAGGAGGCGGTTCATGATTCGGGACAGGGCGGGCCGGGGGCTCGCAGCAAGCAGAGTTCCCAGCACGCAGTCGAAATGCTGGGCGGCCTCGGGCGGCCGCAGCTCGGCGTGGGCTATGGCCATCCACCAGCGGTCGGTGTCCTCTAAGGCGCGTAATGCTTCGGAGGCGGCCAGGTCGTCGCGATCCCGCCACGTCGCGGCTTCCGCGACCAGCGCCGCCATGCGGCCTGGCGGCAGATAGCCCGGTGTCGGTCCGGTGGGGGCGGGCGTCCTGACCCCGGCGCAGGCGACCGTCAGCAACCCGGCGGCCACAATGGCCGCCGCCGGTTTCACCGACCGGCAGTCCATGTCAGTTGCACGCTGGTCGGTTCGCCCTCGAGTCGGGTCGCCACGACGCTCAGCAGCTGGCCCCGGCCATCCGCCCCGTCCCCGGCCGCATAGCCCATGGAGTCGCCCCGGTTCATGGTGTTGATCGCCTTCAGACCGGCCGATTCGGCGCGCTGGCGATAGAAGTCGATGACATCGGCGGGCGCCGCATCCGTGGTGAATTCGACGATGCCGCCGGGGCCCTCCGGGCCCTGCGCCACCGTCGCGGGGCCGCCGGGCGCGCCGCCGGGATAGATCACGGCGAAGACCGGCGCCCCGTCCGCGGCCGGCGCCGCGCTGGAACCGCCGGTGCGCGGGGCGGAAGGGGCCGCCGGGCCGTCGGCGACCGGGGAGGGCGCTTCGACCAGAGCGACGTCCGCTTCGACGTCGGCGCCCGCGGGGGTACGCTCGCCACAGGCGGTCATGGCCATGGCCGCCAATAAGGCGGTGGCCGCAAGACTACGCTTCATCCCTTGGTCGTCCCTGAAAAAGACTGTGTTGTTGCCGCACCGTGGCGCATGGCGGCGGCGGCGGCAAGGCGGCTTGGCTCCCGGCCAGGGGCGCTGGATGTCACAGGCTTAGCCGGTCGCCGCATCGACGCCGTCGCCCACGCCCGACTTGTCTTCGGAGGGGCCGCCATCGCCGGCCCGGTCGTCGCCGGTGTTGTTGATCGCATCCTCGGCGCTGGTCCCGACTGGCGAAACGGGCGCGGCCGACCGCATCCCTTCGCTGGCCAGGCTCTCGTTGATGCGGTCCTGGTCGGGGTCGATCTCTGACCCGCTGGCGGACCCGCCGCGCAGCGATCCGGCCCGGGTGTCCGAGCCCATGCCGCTGCCGGAAACGGCCTCGGTCAGGGCGTCCGGGGTGCGGCCCAGATCCGGCTTCTCGCCCATGTCGTCCGCCTCGCGGGCGTCGTCGGTCTGGTGCGGGTTCTGGTCGGTCATGGCGAACTCCTTCGACAAATAAGCGAACGGCCCGGGGAGCGGTTCCCGCAGTGTTTAAGCCGCCGCGGCGGGCACGAAAAAGGGCCGGGATTCGCATCCCGGCCCTCCCATCGTTCGGCTGCTCGTTACTTGCCGAACAGCTTGTTCCAGCGGCGCTTGTCGCGATTCTTCCACGCTCCGCGGTGGTAGGCGTCGGAACCGATCAGCGGCACCACGGTGGTGGCTTCGGCGAAGACCATCTGCTCGTGGGTGGTCTGCACCTTGCCCCACGAAGCGGCTTCCTTGAGCGTCGACGACGAGCAGGCGCCGTCGCGCACGTCGGCGACGGTGATCTGGACCGCATAGCGGTGCATCTCCGCCTCGATGCCCAGGATCTCGGCGCAGACGACCGTGTCCTGCGCAAAGTTCTTGGGCACGCCGCCGCCGACCATGAACAGGCCGGTGACGCCCGCCGCGATCTTGATGTCGGTCAGTTCGCGAAAGTCCGCCACCGCGTCGATCATCAGATAGGGCTTGCCCGCCGCCATCCGCTCCTTCTGGTGCTTGACCAGGCCGAAGCCGGCCGAGCTGTCGACGAAGGCCGGGCAGAAGATCGGCACGCCCTCTTCGTAGGCGGTCTGGATCAGGCTGCCGGGCTTTTTGGCGTTCCCTTCGGACAGCCATTTGCCCATCTCCCAGATGAACTCGCGCGAGGAATAGCCGCGCGGCTCCAGGCGGTTGCAGATCTCCAGGATGGTGTGGTCGCAGGCCTGGAGCTCTTCCTCGTCGATGTAGGTGTCGTAGATCCGGTCGATGTAGTTGTCGCGCAGGACGTTGTCGTCGACCTCGCCGGCGGCCTGGTAGTGTTTGAAGCCGAGGGCCTCGAAGAAATCCATGTCGACGATCGAGGCGCCGGTGGCGACCACGGCGTCGATCATGCCGAACTTCACCATGTCGCGGTACACGTGCATGCAGCCGCCGGCCGAGGTCGAGCCGGCGAGGATCAGCCACGGCGAGCAGTCCTTGTCCTCGATGGCCATGTTGAAGATGTCGGCGGCCCGCGCCGTGTCGCGGCTCGAGAACGACATCTTGCGCATGCTGTCGATGATCGGACGGGCGTCGAAGGACGTGATGTCCACGTGCTCGACGGTGTTCTGAAGCAGTTGGGCTTTCTGGTTCGACTGAACAGGAGCGTTCATAGCAAGGGTTTCCCTTTGGTGTGAGCGCCCGTCGTCAAGAGAAGCAGCGGCCCGGACGGAGCGACGGGCCGCTGCTGTTTGTTTAGCGCCGAAAAGCGACGATCTAGCGGCGTTGCTTCTTGCGTTGGCCGGCCTTGCCCTTGGGGCGCGACAGACGAACGACCTTGCGGGCCTGTTCTTCCGCCGTGGTGCGAACCGTCGGGATCGAACGCGGCGCCAGGCCGTACAGCGACGCCATCGGCGCGTCCCCGACGATGGCGAGGTCGTGCTCGCCATAGCCGTTGAAGCCGGTCGACATGGCCACGCCATAGGCGCCGAGCATGCCGATCTCGATGAAGTCGCCTTCCTGCACATCGGCCGGCAGCCAGAACGGTCCCGGCATATGGTCGATGCTGTCGCAGGTCGGGCCGTAGAAGCGGAACGGCTTGAGATCGGCCGAGGCCGCCCCGTCCCGGACCAGTTTGGTCGGGAAGGGCCAGCGCGAGTGCGTGGCGTCGAACAGCGAGCCATAGGACCCGTCGTTCAGATACAGGGCGTCGCCCTTGCGCAGGTCGACGCGGCACAGCACCGACGATGACTCGGCGACCAGCGCGCGGCCGGGCTCGCACCAAAGTTCGGTGGTGTGGGTGACCGGCATCTCGGCGAAGCCGCGATGGATGGCGTCCGCGTACTCACTCATGTCCGGCGGGACCATGCCCGGATAGACCGAGGGGAAACCGCCGCCGACATCAACGATGTCGACGATCACGCCCGCGCGGGTGATGGCGCGGCCGACCTGGGCCATGGCGGCCTCATAGGCGGACGGGCGCATGCACTGCGAACCGACGTGGAAGCTGACGCCCATCAGGCCGTCCTTCACCGCCTGGCGGGTGGCCAGCAGCAGCGACGGGGCTTGGTCCGGCGAGACGCCGAACTTGCCCGACAGGGAATAGGCCGCGCCATCGGCCGACACCGCCATGCGCACGACCAGATTCAGGTCGGCCGCGCCGCCGGTGGCGTCGAGGATCTTGGCCAGCTCGTCGTGGCTGTCGAGCGAGAAGGTGCGGACGCCGAACTCGAAATAGGCGCGGGTGATGGCGCCGCGGCTCTTGACCGGGTGCATGAAGGCCAGGCGCGCGTCGGCGCTGACCGAACGCACCAGTTCGACCTCGGAGATCGACGCAACGTCAAAGGCGGTCACGCCAGCCTCGATCAGGGTCTCGATGACCCAGCGCGAGGGATTGGCCTTCACCGCATAGAAGACGTCAGCCTTTAGATTGTCCTGGAACCAGCGCGCCGCTACGGAAACCGAACGCGGTCGCACGAGTGCGACGGGACGTTCAGGGGACCGCTCGCGGACCAGGTCCAGGGGAAATGGATACGTGCGCAATTCACGTAAACCCCTGTAATTGTTGAACCCAGCCGGCGTTAGCAGCGCAAAGTGTCAGACCACGGGGTCCGCCGGAAGGCGCGATGTAGGGTCAGCGGCCTGTCATGTAAAGCGGTAATTTCGTGTCCAGGCGTCGCTCGGGGCCGTGATTGACGGGGCAAACGAACCTTGGCGGTAGCCGGGCGTTGGATGTTTGACCGTCATCGGGCGGCGGGGACGCAAGAATGAACCGCTGGAAATTCTATTGGCTCAGGCTGACCCGCGAACTGTGGGTCCGGGCCAGCGCCTACGCCGCCTTCGGCGTGGCGGCGGCCCTGCTGGCGTCGGTCGCCGCGCGGTGGGTCCCCGAAGGCCTGGCGGAACGGCTGGGCGGCGAGTCGGTCGAGCAGCTCCTGACCATCCTCGCTTCCAGCCTGCTGGCGGTCGCCACCTTCTCGGTCGGGGCCATGGTCACCGCCTACACCGCCGTGTCCCAGGGCGCGACGCCGCGGGTGGCCGCCCTGGTCACCAGCGACGGCCAGACCCAGCGCTCGCTGGCGACCTTCGTCGGCGCTTTCCTGTACGCCATCGTCGCCGTGACCGCGATCAACGCCGGCTACTATGGCGCGGAGGGCCGGGCGATCCTGTTCCTCGTCAGTCTCGCCGTGGTGGCGCTGGTCGCCTACCGCCTGCTGGCGTGGATCAACCGGCTCTCCAGCCTGGCCCGGATCGGCCACATGATCGATCTGGTCGAGGACCGCACCCGCGAGGCCTTGGTCGCCCGTAGCCGCAGGCCCTTCCTCGGCGGCCGGCCGGGCGTGCTGGCGACGGGCTTTCTGATCCTCAGCGACAAGACCGGCTGGGTCCAGAATGTCGATCCGGACCGGCTCGAGGCCGCCGGGGGCCATGGTGACTGCGACATCCAGGTTCTGGCCGCCCCGGGGGCCTTTGTCCGGCGCGGCGAGGCGCTGGCGCGGATCGGCCGCGATCATTGCGACGAGAAGACCCGATCGGAAGTCCACTCGGCCTTCATTCTCGGGCCGTCCCGCTCCTATGATCAGGATCCCCGTTTCGGCCTGATCGTCCTGGGCGAGATCGCCGGCAAGGCGTTGTCGCCCGCCGTCAACGACCCGGGCACGGCGATTCAGGTCATCGGCGCCGGCGTGCGACTGCTGGATATCTGGCTGGAGCCGCCAAAGGACGACGCCGACCCCTCGCCCTGCTCCAGGGTCCTGGCCGCGCCCTTGGCCGATGCCGACTTGCTGGATGACATCTTCGGCCAGATCGCCCGGTACGGCGCGGGCGATGTTCCGGCGACGATCCGCCTGCTCAAGGCGCTCAGGTCCCTCGCCGCGACCCCTGGCCCCATGCAGGCCCCGGCGCGGGATATGGCGCGCGAACTGATGACACGGGCGCGGCAGTCGATGCCCATCCCCGCGGACCTCGCCCGGGTCCGCGCGGTCAAGGTTTGAGCGGACCGTCACGCTGGACGAAATCGCCGCGGACGTGCCATTAAGACTTGCCTCGCGGGCCTGATCGGGCGATGCGGCGCGCCCCTGCAACCGCACCCAGCGTGTCCATGACCCTAGCCACCGCCGCCGTCGCGTCCGTCAGGGATGTGTCCAAGACATTCGGCGCCCGCAAGGCGCTGAACGGCGTGTCCGTGGAGGTCGGAGCCGGCGAGATGGTCGCCCTGATCGGCCCGTCCGGCTCGGGCAAGTCGACACTGCTGCGCTCCATCACCGGCCTGCAGACCATCGACGCCGGCAAGGGCGTGATCACCGTATTCGGCGAATGCGTCCAGAAGAACGGCCGGACCACCGGCGCCACCCGCGCGGCGCGCCAGAAGCTGGGCATGATCTTCCAGCAGTTCAATCTGGTCGGCCGGCTGTCGCTGTTCTCCAACGTCATGCTCGGCGCCCTCGGGCGGCTGCCGGAATGGAAGGGCCTCCTCGGCCTGTGGCCCGCCGGCGACAAGCGCAAGGCCATGGAGGCCCTTCACCGCGTCGGCGTCTCCGACTACGCCGCCCAGCGCGCCAACACCCTGTCGGGCGGCCAGCAACAGCGCGGCGCCATCGCCCGCGCCCTCGTCCAAGGCGCCCAGGCCATCCTCGCCGACGAGCCGGTCGCCTCGCTGGACCCGGTCTCGGCCCGCAAGGTCATGGAGCTGCTGGTCGAGCTGAACCAGCGCGACGGCCTCGGCGTCATCGTCACCCTGCATCAGGTCGACTACGCCATCCGCTATTGCGACCGCGTCATCGCCCTCAAGGCCGGCCAGATCGTCTATGACGGCCCGGCCACCGGCCTGGACACCAAACAGCTCATCGACATCTACGGTCCCGAGTTCGAGGACGCGTTCTGGGAAACCAAGGCATGACCCTGCCATCCTTCACCCGCCGGCTGGCCCTCGCCGCCGCCCTCGCCCTCGCCCTCGGTGTCGCTTCGTGCGGCGGCGGCGATGACACCAAGGCCGGCGGCCCGCCGGAGGAGGTCGTGTTCTCGATCCTGTCGGCCGAGGGCCAGGCCTCGGCCGGTCCGCTGTGGCAGCCGCTGCTCGACGACATGTCGAAGGCCATCGGCCTGCCGGTGAAGCCCTTCTTCGGCTCCAACTACACCGTCCTGGTCAAGGCCATGGAGGGCGAGCAGACCCACGTCGCCTGGTTCTCGGCCAAGCCGGCCATCGAGGCCATCGACCGCGCCAACGCCGAGGTCATCGCCCGCACCGTCAACAAGGAGGGGATGGACAGCTACGAATCCACCCTGATCGTCCGTGCCGGGTCCGGCATCACCCTCGACCAGGTCCTGGCCTGCGGCAAACGCTTCGATTTCGGCATCGGCGACGCCCAGTCGACCTCGGGCACGCTGGCCCCCATGGCCTTCCTGTTCAATCCGCGCGGCATTGCTCCGTCTGAGTGCTTCAAGACCGTGCGCTCGGCCAATCACCAGTCGAACGCCTTCTCGGTCGCCTCGGGCGTGCTGGACGTCGCCACGTCGAACACCGTCAACACCGTCTTCCTGACCAAGCAGAACCCGCAGGTCGCGGCCCAGATCGAAGAGATCTGGAAGTCGCCGCCGATCCCGGAGAGCGGCATCGTCCTGCGCGAGGACCTCGATCCCGCGCTGAAGGAGAAGATCCGCAGCTTCTTCCTGACCTACGGCCAGGGCGAGGGCGCCGAGGCCGAGCGCCAGCGCGGGGTGCTTGCCGATCTGGAATATTCGCGCTTCAGCGCCGCCGACGACAGCTATCTGAACCCGGTCCGGGAGATGGTCGCCGACCAGCAGCTGGGCGAGGCGCGTGCGAGGGGCGACGCCGCCGCGGTCGCCGCCGCCGAACGTGAGCTGCAGCGTCTGCGCAGCCTGCGTGAGGTCCAGCCTTGACCGAAACCGCCGCCACGACGGCCGCGACGATCCCGAACCCGCCGGCCAAGCCGCTGGGCGCCTGGGTGCTGGACGTCCTGATCTGGGGCGGCGTCGCCGCCCTGCTGGTCTACAGCTTCGGCCCGGTCGAACTGGGCAACATCTCGCGCCTGTTCAGCAATTCCGAGAATACCCAGAATTTCGCCCGCGAGTTGCTGCGGCCCGACTTCACCGACTGGCGGCTGTTCGTCGCCAAGATGTGGGAGACGGTCCAGATCGCCCTGTGGGGCACCTTCCTCGCCGTCTTCGCCGCCATTCCGATGGGATTGGCCGCCGCCCGCAACATCGCCCCCGTCTGGGTCGTCACCCCGGTCCGGTGGCTGATGAACCTGCTGCGCTCAATACCCGATCTGGTGATCGGCCTGCTGTTCGTGGTCGCCGTGGGCTTGGGCCCGTTGCCCGGCGTCCTCGCCATCGCCCTGAACACCGCCGGCGTGCTGGCCAAGCTGTTCTCCGAAGCCGTCGAGTCGATCGACAAGGGCCCGGTCGAGGGCGTGCGCGCCACCGGCGCCACCAAGCTGCATGAGATCATGTGGGGCGTTATCCCGCAGGTCGCCCCGCTGTGGACCTCGTTCGCCCTCTACCGCTTCGAGTCGAACAGCCGGTCGGCGACGGTGCTGGGTCTGATCGGGGCCGGCGGCATCGGCCAGGTGCTGTTCGACCGCATGAACGCCTTCGACTTCCGCGACGTCTCGGCCATCGTCATCGTCGTGGTCATCGCCGTGACCCTGATCGACATGCTGTCGCAGGCGATGCGCAAACGCCTGCTGTAACACCGAAAAGCGGACGGACCCGCAAGGGCCCGTCCGTCATCGTTTTCGTCAGGCGGCCGGACGCATGGCCTCGGCGTTGATCGCCGCGTCGGCGATCGTGGTCAGGTCCTCGTCGGTCTGCGACTCCTCCTGCAGGGTCTCGTCCAGCAGCTTGGCGGCGTCCTTCAGACCCAGCACATTGGCCCAGCGCTTCAGCGTGCCGTAGCGCGTGATCTCATAGTGCTCGACCGCCTGGGCGGCGGCCAGCAGGCCAGCGTCCAGGGCCGGCGAACCCTTGTACTCCTCGGCGATCTCGTCGCCTTCGGCGAGGATACCTTCGATGGCGTCGCAGGTCTTGCCGCGGGCCGGCTTGCCGATGATCTCGAACACCTGCTGCAGCCGCTCGATCTGACCCTCGGTCTGGCCGATATGCTTCTCGAAGGCGGCCTTCAGCTCGGGCGACTGGGCGGCGCGCTTCATCTTCGGCAAGGACTTCAGGATCTTGCGCTCGGCGTAATAGATGTCCTTGAGCGTGTCGTGGAACAGGGTGTCGAGAGTTTTCTCGGCCATGATGTC
The DNA here is from genome assembly GCF_046295595.1 of Brevundimonas sp. Lineage (GTDB taxonomy): Bacteria > Pseudomonadota > Alphaproteobacteria > Caulobacterales > Caulobacteraceae > Brevundimonas. The sequence goes on from NZ_JBKBMX010000021.1 coordinate 14,938, forward strand.
TAATCCTTTGGGAGGGCGCACGGTGCGCGTCCCGTCCAAAGCCGCCGCCGGTTCGATCAGTTCCTGTGTCTGGAATCCGACATGCCGGCGTTATGCCCGCAGATCGGGTGGTGTCGCCTCTTGCGTCAGAATGCGGATCGCGTCGTCCAGGGACACCACCTCCTGGGCCTGCGAGCCCAGCCGGCGGATCGCCACCGTGCCCTGTTCGGCCTCGGTCTTGCCGACCACGGCGATGACCGGAACCTTGCCGACCGAGTGTTCACGCACCTTGTAGCCGACCTTCTCGTTGCGCAGGTCGATCTCGGTGCGCAGGCCCGCCGCCTTGAACCGCGCCACGACTTCGCGGGCATAGTCGTCGGCCTCGGACACGATCGTCGCCACCACGGCCTGGGTCGGCGCGAGCCACAGCGGGAAGGCCCCGGCGTAGTTCTCGATCATGATGCCGATGAAGCGCTCGAACGAGCCGAGGATGGCCCGGTGCAGCATGACCGGCCGGTGCTTCTGGCCGTCCTCGCCGATGTATTCGGCGCCCAGCCGCTCGGGCAGGACATAGTCGAGCTGGATTGTGCCGCAGGTCCATTCGCGGCCGATGGCGTCCTTGACCACGAAGTCCAGCTTGGGCGCATAGAAGGCCCCGTCGCCCTCGGTGACCACCGGCTCGGTCCCCGCGGCGCGGGCGGCCTCGGCCATCAGCGCCTCGGCCTTGTCCCAGAACTCGTCGGACCCTGCGCGGTTCTCCGGCCGCGTGCCCAAGCTTATGTAAGCTGTTTGCATGCCGAGGTCGGCGTGGACGCTGCGCGCCAGCTTGATGAACTCGGACGTCTCCTCGACGATCTGGTCCTCGCGGCAGAAGATGTGGGCGTCGTCCTGGGTGAAGCCGCGCACCCGCATCAGGCCGTGCAGCGAGCCGGACGGCTCATAGCGGTGGCAGGCCCCGAACTCGGCCATGCGCAGCGGCAGTTCGCGGTAGGACCGCTGGCCCTGGTCGAAGATCTGCACGTGGCCCGGGCAGTTCATCGGCTTGAGCGAAAGCTCCTCGCCCTCGACCGTCTCGCAGACGAACATGTTCGGCCGGTATTTGTCCCAGTGGCCCGACTTCTCCCAGAAGGTCCGGTCCAGCACCTGCGGCGTTTTGACCTCGACATAGCCGGCCGCGTCGAGGCGGCGGCGCATATAGGCCTCGATCACGCGCCACAGTTCCCAGCCCTTGGGGTGCCAGAAGACCATGCCCCGGCCCTCTTCCTGCATGTGGAACAGGCCCATGGCCTTGCCGATCTTGCGGTGGTCGCGCTTCTCGGCCTCCTCGACACGCAGCAGATAGGCGTCCAGATCCTCCTTCGAGGCCCAGGCCGTGCCGTAGATGCGCTGCAGCTGTTCGCGGCTGGAATCCCCGCGCCAGTAGGCGCCGGCCAGTTTGGTCAGCTTGAAGGCCTTGCCGACATGGCGCGTGGACGGGAAGTGCGGGCCGCGGCACAGGTCGATCCAGTCGCCCTGTCGGTAGAGGGTGATCGTCTCCGTGCCCGGCAGGTCGCGGATCAGCTCGGCCTTGAACTTCTCGCCCCGGTCCTCGAAGAACTGGATGGCCTCGGCGCGGTCCCACACCTCCCGCTCGAATTTCGCGTCCCGCTCGACGATCCGGCCCATCTCCTTCTCGATCGCCGCGAAGTCGTCAGTCGAGAAAGGCTCCTCGCGGAAGAAGTCGTAATAAAATCCGTCCTCGATGGCCGGGCCGATCGTGACCTGGGTGCCCGGGAACAGCGTCTGCACGGCCTCGGCCAGCACATGGGCGGTGTCGTGGCGGATGGTGTAGAGGGCCGCCGGATCGTCGCGCATGATCAGGCGGAAATCGCCGCCCGTCTCCAGCACCCGGTTCATGTCCCGCTGCTCGCCGTTCAGCTCGGCCAGCACCGCCCGCTTGGCCAGCGACGGCGAGATGGAGGCGGCCACGTCACGCGCCGTCGAGCCGTCGGGATATTCGCGGCTGGCGCCGTCGGGGAATTTGAGTTCGATCATCGTTCAGTCTTTGCAGGCGGAACCGGGTCATAGCCCGATTTGCCGAAGGGGTGACATTTGCAGAGGCGTCTGACCGTCAGCCATCCCCCCTTGATCGGCCCGTGCTGGATCAGCGCGTCGCGGCCATAGTCGGAGCAGGTCGGCAGGAACCGGCACTGCTGCCCGATCAGGGGGGACAGCGTCAGCTTGTAGCCGCGATGGGCCAGCCGCACGCTGCGTTCATAGAGATTTTCGCCAGGCGCCATGTCGCCGCGCTTATCCCCCGCGACGCGCGCGGGGGCAACGGGCTATGCCGCGCCGGCGAGGCTAGTTCGCGTGTCCGGGGCTTTGCGCGCCAGCGCCTGCCTTACAGCGTCCAGCGTGGCCTCGATGGCCACCATGGTCGAGGCGTGGCGCGCCGGATAGTCGGCGACCAGCTTCAGGGTCCGCAGCCCCTCGAACCGGCCGTCCGGGCCTTCGCCGCCGGCCTTGAGCATGGCGATCATGGCGTCGCGGGCGTCGGCGATCTCCTCGAGCGAGGCCCCGATGACGGACTCGCCGAGCACGCCCGCCGCCGCCTGTCCGAGGGCGCAGGCCTTCACATCCTGGGCGAAGGCGGCGACCCGCCCGTCAGCATCCAGCGAAACATCGACGATCGCCTTGGAGCCGCACAGCTTGGCCACCCGCTCGCCGGTGCCCTGCGGATCGGCCAGCCGCCCGCTGTGCGGCAGATTGGCCGCCAGCTTGAGAATGCGCGCGCTGTAGAGCTCGTCGATCATGCCGTGAAGATAGGACGGGAGGACGGGGCGGGAAAGGTGCGCGCGCCTACGAAGCGGCGGGGTCGCCGTCGCGCCGGAGCGTCAGGGACATTCGCCCGTCCTCCGACACCGCGAGCCGCGCATCGCCATAATCCGTCAGCGTCGGATACGGGGTGGCGATCGGATGGGTCCGGGCCGCCGTGACGACCACGACGTCGGCGCCCGCCGCCTCTCCCGCCTCGATGCCGGCCTCCGCATCCTCGAACACGAGGCAGTCGGCGGCGGCGAAGCCCAGCGCCCGCGCCGCCATATGGTAGCCGGTCGGATCGGGCTTGCCGCGCTCGACGTCACCGGCGGTGATCAGGACGCGGGGCGGGGCGAGACCCGCCGCCTTCAGCCGCGCCATGGCCAGCGGCGCCGCGGCCGAGGTCACCACCGCCCAGCGGTCGGGCGGCAGGCGCCGCACGAACTCGACGGCCCCGGGAATAGGGACCACGCCGTCCAGGTCCTCGGTCTCCGCGCGCTCGACCCAGGCGACTTCGGCGTCCAGGTCGATGTCCGGCAGGTTCTGGCGGCGGATGGTGTCGATCGCCCGCACGCCATGAACGGTCGGAAGAAAGGCCGCGACGTCGAGGCCGTGCCGTTCGGCCCAGCGGGTCCAGACCCGTTCGGCGGCGGCGATCGAGGTGATGAGGGTTCCGTCCATGTCGAACAGGAAGGCGTCGTAGGCGGGGAGGGGGGAGGCCATGGCCTCATCCAGCACGCGGCCGGACGGGGCGCAACGCCCTAGCCGCCCTGCAGCGAACCCCAGGTCCGGGCCTGATCGGCGGCGGCCGAGCCCGCGCGGGCCCGCAGCCATTCGAGATTGCGGTCGGCGGCATCGGGCGGCAGGTCGCGGCGCATCATCTGCTCGGCCTCACCCATCTTGCCGTTCAGCCCGAGCGCCATGGCCAGGTTCAGCCGCACCTTCAGCGAGGCCCCCGGCTGGGCGGCGGCCCGGCGCAGCAACGGCTCGGCCGCGGAGGTGTCGCCCCGGGTCATGGCCGAAATGGCCATATTCGTCAGGACGTCGGGATTGTCGGGCGACAGCGCCAGCGCCTGGGCCCAGGCCGCCTGGGCGTCCTGCGACCGGCGCACCTGCTCATAGGCGGCTCCCAGTAGCGACCAGGCCCGCCAGTCGGACGGACGGGCGTCGCGGGCCCGCTCCAGCGCCGACACGCCATAGAAGGCCTGCCCCCGGGCGATATGGCTGCGCCCGACCTCCAGCATGGCCTCGACATTGGCGGGCTGCACCAGCAGCACCCGCTCGGCCATGTCGGCGGCTTCCTGATAGCGGCCCAGATCGCGCATCGCCTGCGCCGCCTTGACCCCGGCGACCGGATCCATCGGATTCAGCTCGGCCTGTTCTGTCCAGAACACCGACCGGCTCAGCGGATCGGCCCGGTCATAGGCCGCGCGCGCCTCGGCGCTCGCCGGGGCCGGGGGCGCCGCCTGCGTCTGCGGGGCGGCCTGCTGCGCCACGGCGGGGGCGGCGGCGGCCAGCAAGGACGCGGCGAACACGGCGATGGTTGCGATGCGGGCGGTCGTGCGCGACATGGGGAGAACGTTCCGGAAGGTTCGGCCACAGACTCGGCCCTTCCCGTCAATCCTTAGTTAAGATCGGCCGCCCGCCATGTCCGTCCTCCACCCCGACCTGCTGACAGCCGACGGCGCCGACGCCCTGCCGGTGCGGATCGTGCGCAAGGATGCGCCGGTCGACGGGGTCTGGGCCGCCTGGGCGCGGGCCAACGACTTCACCGGCAAGGCCGGCCAGCTGCTGTTGCTCCCGGCCTCCGACGACGGCGTGTCGGGCGCCCTGTTCGGGGCCGGCGACGCCTTCGACCCCATGAGCGCCCGTTGCCTCGCCGCGAAACTGCCCGAGGGGCTGTGGCGGCTGGAAGGGCTGGAGCCGGCCGAGGCCGCCCGCGCCGCCCTCGCCTTCGCCCTCGGGGCCTATCGCTTCGACCGCTACAAGGCGCGCCGCGCCGGCTCCGTCCGCCTCGTCGTCGACGCAGGCGTCGACATCGCCGCCACCGTGCGCATCGCCGCCGCCTGCGCCCTCGCCCGCGAGATGGTCGACACCCCGGCCGCCGACATGGGGCCGCTGCAGATCGAGACCATCGCCCGCGAGATCGCCGAGGCCTCCGGCGCCACCCTCGCCGTCACCACCGGCGAGGCCCTGCTGGAGGAGAACTACCCCGCCGTCCACGCCGTCGGCCGCGCCGCCGCCCCGCACCGCGCCCCCCGTGTCATCGAGATCGGCTGGAAGCTCGACCGCGCCGATCTGCCGCTGGTCGCCCTCGTCGGCAAGGGCGTGGTCTTCGACACCGGCGGGCTCGACCTCAAGACCTCGGCCGGCATGCGCAACATGAAGAAGGACATGGGCGGCTCGGCCCACGCCCTGGCCTTGGGCCGGCTGGTCATGGAGGCCGATCTGCCGGTGCGGCTGGTGGTGCTGGTGGCGGCGGTCGAGAACGCCGTCTCCGCCGACGCCTTCCGCCCCGGCGACATACTGAACAGCCGCAAGGGCCTGACGATCGAGATCGGCAACACCGACGCCGAAGGCCGGCTGATCCTCGCCGACATCCTGACCCGCGCGGGAGAGCATGCGCCCGACCTGACCCTCGATTTCGCCACCCTGACCGGCGCCGCCCGCATCGCCCTCGGCCCGGAACTGCCGCCCCTGTACAGCGACGATGAGGCCCTGGTCGCCGACCTGCTGGCCGCCGCCGCCGCCGTCGGCGACCCGCTGTGGCGCATGCCGCTGTGGCCCGGCTATCGCGCCGCGCTGGACAGCGAGATCGCCGACATCCGCAACGATTCCGCCGCCTGGGCCCAAGCCGGCTCGATCACCGCCGCCCTGTTCCTGCAGAAATTCGCCCCGACCACCGGCGCCTGGGCGCATATGGACATCTTCGCCTGGAACCCCCGCGCCCAGCCCGGCCGGCCCGAGGGCGGCGAGGCGCAGGGCCTGCGCGCCTGTTTCGAAATGCTTTCGCGCCGGTTCCCGGCCGTCGGCTGACGTCGGTTTCGCCACGATAAAGCCTCGGTTCGTTAACGGCCCTTTTGGCTTATGGAGTCATCCTGCCGTCTCAACCGGACGCGCCTTGCTTGACCCCTGACGCCGCCACGCCCGACCCCCGCACCACGCTCGCGCGGCCCGACCTGGCCGAGCAGGCGCTGGAGGGGCGCGTGCGCGCCGCCGCCTATCGCCCCGTCCGCCCGATGCACGCCGTCGCCCCGGTGACCGACATCCACGCCGGCGCCGACCCCGCCTCCGAACGCATCGACCAGCTGATCCATGGCGAAGCCTTCGACGTCCTCGACCAGGCCGGCGACCGCCTGTGGGGCCGCGCCCGCCGCGACGGCCTTGTCGGCTGGATCGCGGCCTCGGCGCTGAGGCCCGGCGCGCCCCTGCCGACCCACCGCGTCGCCGCCGTCGCCGCCCGCCTGCCGCTCAACGCCCTGATCGCCGACGCCGCCGACGTCCCGGCCGTCGACCTCGCCCCGATCGGCGCCTTCGAGACCGACCCCGTCGCCGTCGCCGAACGCCTGATCGGCGTCCCGCACAGCCTCGGCGCCCGGTCCTCGACCGCCACCGACTGCTCCGGCCTGGTGCAGCAGGCCCTCTACGCCTGCGGCCTCGCCGGCCCGCGCCACGCCGACCAGCAGGCCGAACTGGGCCAGGCCGTCGTCCGCGAACAGGCCCGCCGAGGCGATCTCGTCGTCTGGCTGTCGCCCCCCGGCGACCACAGCTGGACCGGCCATTCGGCCTTCATGCTCGACGCCGACCGCGTGCTCCACGCCACCGGCCATCACGGCGCCGTGGTCATCGAGGCCTTCGCCGAGGCCGACGCCCGCTACCGCGCCGACGGCTTCCACGCCCCGGTCTTCCGCCGCCTCTAGACCTGATCGCCGGTCCATTCGGCCCGCACCGCGGCGTCCGCCTCGCCGGGCAGCCGTTCCCCCCTCAGCCCCGCGAACCCCGCCTCGTCCATCAGCCGCGACAGCGCCCAGACGGCCGCGCCGCGCACCACCGGGGCCGGATCGTCGACCAACGCCCGCGCCGCCTTGACCAGCCCCGGATCGCCGCTGTTGCCGATCGCGTACAACACATTGCGCACGAACCGGTCGCGCCCGATCCGCTTGACCGGGCTCTTCGAGAACAGCGCCCGGAAGCCCGCGTCGTCCAGCGCCGCCAGATCAGCCAGCTGCGGCGACACCAGCGCCTCGCGCGCCTGCACCCGGCTCTCGTGCGAGGCCACCGCGAACTTGTTCCACGGGCAGACCGCCAGACAGTCGTCGCAGCCATAGATGCGCGACCCGGTCGCCGCCCGGAACTCGACCGGCCACGGCCCGGCGAACTCGATCGTCAGATAGGACAGGCACCGCCGCGCATCCAGCTGGAACGGCGCCGGAAACGCCTGCGTCGGGCAGGCCTTCAGACAGGCGGTGCAGCCGCCGCAATGCTCGCCCTCCGGCGCGTCCGGCTCCAGTTCGGCGGCGCTGAGAATGACGCCGAGGAACAGCCAGTTGCCCCGCGTCCGCGACAGCAGATTGGTGTGCTTGCCCTGCCAGCCCACCCCGGCCCGCTGCGCCAGAGGCTTCTCCATCAGCGGGGCGGTGTCGACGAACACCTTGACGTCTTCCCCCGTGCGCGCGGCGATCTGCCCGGCCAGGGTCTTCAGCCGCCCCTTGATCACCTCGTGATAGTCGTCGCCGCGCGCATAGACCGAAATATAGCCGGCCGAGCCGTCGGCCATCTCGGGCAGGGGATCATATCCGGGGCCGTAGTTCAGGCCCAGGACGACGGCCGTCCTCGCCCCGGACCACATGGCGGTCGGATGGGCCCGCCGCTCCAGCGTCGTTTCCATCCAGCCCATGTCGCCGTGCCGCCCGGCCCCGACGAAATGCGCCAGCCGCTCGCCCGCGCTCCACGGCTCGCTGGCCGAGGCGAAGCGGCAGACGTCGAAGCCGAGGGCCGACGCACGCTCGCGGATGAAATCTCTGGGATCGGCCGCCATTCGCGTCGTCTGACGCCTCGGGGCTCAGAAGTCGAGGTCGTGGTACCAGGCCGAGGGCTGCACCCCGGGGAACCGGTCCGCCAGCAGCGGCCGGAAGCAGGGTCGCGACTTCAGCTTCATGTACCAGGTCTTGAGCGCCGGCCAGTTCGCCCACGGGACCTCGCCGAAATAGTCGAGCACCGACAGATGCGCCGCGGCGACGATGTCGGCTTGGCTGATCCGCCGTCCGGCGAGGGCGTCGCGCGTCGCCAGCAGGCCTTCCAGCATCAGCAGATGCGATTTCAGCGCCTCGCGTCCGGCCCGCAGCGCCCGCGCTTCCGGCGGTCCGAGGCGGAGCAGCGGCTTCTCCATCCGCTCGTGCAGCAGGACGGCGTTGACCTCGTCATTGAAACGGCGGTCGAACCAGCCGACCAGCCGCCGGGTCTCGGCCCGCTCGACCGGGTCGACCGGCATCAGGAACGGCTCCTTCACGCGGTCCTCCAGCCAGCCGAAGATGGCGGCAGGCTCGCACAGGGTCAGGGCCCGCCCGGCATCCGTGGTCTGCAGCACCGGCGGCATGCCCGAAGGGTTCAGCGTCGCGACCGGGCAGCCGTCCTCCCACGGCCGCACCACCGTGTCGGTGAACTCGACCCGGGCCTCGCCCAGCGCCAGCCGCGCGGCGCGCGAGCCGGGATCGAACGGGAAATGATAGAGGACGCAGGCCGACATGCCGGAGGCATGCGCCAGAGGGCGTTAAGTCTACGTTAGTTATGGACCCGCCGGGCTGCAACGATCAGCTGTCGGTTCCGACTCCGACTGCGACTTCGTCCCCGGCTTCCGGCACGCTGAGCGATGCCGCCCGGCCTCTCGGATCGGCGTGGATCAGGATGTCGGCCCGCGGATAGGCCTCCAGCAGCCGCTGCTCCGCCCCGACGACGATGGCGTGGGCCTGTTCCAGCGTCAGGCTCGGCTCCAGATCGACATGCATCTGGATCGACATCACCGACCCGACCATGCGGCTGCGCAGCTGGTGCACGCCCGAGATGCGCGGATCGGCCAATACGGCGGTGGTGATGGCGATGCGGTCGGTATCGGGCACGGCCCGGTCCAGCAGGTGGTCCGCCGCTTCCCGGAGCAGGCCCAGCGCGCCCCAGAACAGCCAGACGGCGACGATCAGGCCGGCCGCGGCGTCCAGACCCGGGGCCGAGAGAAACGCGCCCGAAGCCACGCCGATCAGCACCACCACCCCCGCCGCCATGTCTGCGGCGTAATGGGCCTGATCGGCCTTCACCGCCATCGAGCCGCTGCGCCTGATGGCCCGGTCCTGCATCCAAACCAGCCAGCCGGTCACCGCGATCGAAATCAGCATGACCAGCACGGCCCAGTAGCCCGAGCTGACGGGCCGGGGATCGAAGATGCGCTGCACGGCCTCCCAGCCGATGAAGATGGCCGAGGCGAAAATCAGGCCCGACTGGACCAGGGCGGCCATCGCCTCGCCCTTGCCGTGGCCGTGCCTGTGCTCGGCGTCAGGCGGGGCGGCGGCCCAGCGCACGGCGAAGAAGGTGGCCAGCGAGGCGGCCAGATCCAGCGCCGAGTCCGTCAGGGAGGCGAGGATGGCCACCGAGCCCGAGGCGCCAAGGGCGAAGGCCTTCAAGGCGATCAGCCCCACCGCCACGCCCACCGACAGGCGGGTCACGCTGCGGGTCGCCAGGTCGGCGTCGTCGGTCGCGGTTGAGCTCATCGCCGCCTTGTCGCGGAAACCTTCGACGGCGCCAAGGGCGCCTCGGGTACCGGCGTTAGCGGCATCGTCATGAAATGGCCGCAAGGTGGGGCCGCCATGGGCCGGGCCCGGGCTTTCGGAGGCGACATGCAGTCTGAAACGACAGCAGCGCAGGCCGGCCGCTGGATCGGACGCGGCGAGGCCCTGGCCCGACTGGGGGTCAAGGCCCAGACCCTGTACGCCTATGTCAGCCGCGGCCGGATCACCGCCCGGCCGGATCCCGAAGACAGCCGTCGCAGCCTCTACGCCGTGTCCGACATCGTCCGCCTTAGCGGCGACGAACCGGCCGCGGGCGAAATCGGCCAATGGCTGCCGCCGCCCGAAGAGACGGAGGGGGCGGATCTCGAACTCCGCTCCTCGGTCTCGGTCAGCAGCCAGGGGCGACTCTATTATCGCGGTCTCGACGCCATTCAGCTCGCCGAGACAGCCACGCTCGAGGACGTCGCCCGGCTGCTGTGGGACGCGCGCGCCACCAATCCCTTCGCCGAGGTGCGTCCGCGCGTCGGCGCCACGCCGGGGTCTTCGGCCCGCGGCCGGCTGTTCGCCAGCCTCGCCCGCCGGGCCGATGAGGACGCCGACCTCAAGACGCGATCCGCCGATTTGCTGCAGGTCGAATGCGCCCGCGTGCTCGACGAGGCCGTCGACGCCGTGGCCGGCCCCGGGCCGCGACTGTTCCTGCACCAGCGCCTCGCCCGCGCCTGGAAGGTGCGCGAGCCCGACGCCCATCTGATCAGACGTGTGCTGGCCCTTGTGGCCGACAACGGTCTCGACGCCCCCGCCCTGACCACCCGCGCCGCCGCCGGCGCCGGCGCCTGTCCGGCCGGCGCGGCCTTGGCCGGACTGACGACCCTGGCCGGATCGCCCGCCATCAGCGATCTGGCCCGGGCCTCGGCCTGGGTCCTGGCCGTCCGCCGCCAGGCCGCCGACGCCGCCCGCCGCGCCCACGAAGCCGGGGCCCTGTCCGGCTTCGGCGACGCGGCCTGGCCGCAGGGCCATCCCCGCGCCGCCGCCCTGCTGCGGGTCGCCGACCTGCCGCCCGATCTCGCCCGCGCCATGCGCGAGGGCGAGGAGATGACCGGGCGCCGACCGGGTCTGGGTCTCGCCCTCGTGGCCGTCACCCGCCGGCTGGAGTTGCCGCGCGAAGGCGCCGCCGACCTGCTGATGATCGGCCGTCTGGCCGGCCTGCTGGCCCATGCGATCGACCAGTCGACGAACGGCTCGCCTATCCGGGCGCGCCTGCGCTATGTGGGGCCCGAACCGGGCGCGAACTGATCCGCCCCACCTGTTTCGGGGACGTGGATGCCTGATTGGCTGGCGGCGATCATTCTGGGTCTGGTCGAGGGACTGACCGAGTTCATTCCGGTGTCCTCGACCGGCCACATGCTGCTGCTGGGCCATTTCCTCGGCTTCGAGAGCACCGGCAAGACGTTCGAGATCGTCATCCAGCTGGGCGCCCTGCTGGCCATCATCAGCGTCTATTTCAAACGCCTGTGGGAATTGGCGACCCGCTGGCCGTTCGACCCCGAGGCGCGGCGCTTCCTGATCGGCCTGCTGGTGGCCTTCGCCCCGGCGGTGGTCATCGGCCTGTTCGCCTATGACTTCATCAAGACCGTCCTGTTCGAAACCCCGCTGGTCATCTGCATCGCCCTGATCGTCGGCGGCGTCCTGCTGCTGTGGCTGGACCGGATGAAGAAGGTCCCGACCTGGCTCGAGGCCGACCGCTATCCGCTGCGGGTCTATTTCCTGATCGGCCTGTTCCAGTGCCTCGCCATGATTCCCGGTGTCTCCCGTTCCGGCGCCACCATCGCCGGCGGCTTGCTGCTGGGCACCGACAAGCGTTCGGCGGCTGAGTTCAGCTTCTTCCTCGCCTTGCCGACCATGGGCAGCGCCGTGGCCTGGGACTTGTTCAAGAGCTGGGACGGGCTCGACTTCAGCGACTTCGGCCTGATCGCGCTCGGCTTCGTGGTCGCCTTCCTGACCGCGCTCGCGGTTGTGCGCTTCCTGCTGGAGTTCGTCAGCCGCCACGGCTTCGCCCCCTTCGCCTGGTGGCGGATCGCGGTTGGGGTCGCGGGTCTGGTCGGCCTCGCGGCGACCGGGGCGCTCTGAGGCGTCAGGCGGTGGCCGGCCGTTCCGAGAACTGCCCGCCGCGGCGGTAGCGCCACAGATAGGACGGGGCGATCGCCTCGACGCCGGTCGGCTCGATGCCCAGTTCGGCCAGACCCTCGGCGCTGTCGGCGACGACATTGTCGGTTTCCAGCAGCGCCACCTGGTCGCGCGTCAGCACCGGCGCGATGCCAACCATGCTGGTCAGCTGAGCCAGCGAGCCGATGCCGCGCGCCGCGAAGAAGGGCAGGGGCAGCAGGCCGTTGTCGCGCCGCGTCTCCTTCAGGATCAGCTTCAGGATATCCTCGAACGTCATTGCCGCCGGGCCGCCCAGCTCGAACGTCCGGCCCGCCGCGTCCGGCCGTTCCACGGCGCGGACGATGGCTTCGGCCACGTCGCCGACATAGACCGGCTGGAAGCGGGTGCGGCCGCCGCCGATCAGCGGCAGGAACGGGCTCATCGAGGCCATGGAGGCGAAGCGGTTCAGGAAGTCGTCGCCCGGCCCGAACACGACCGAGGGCCGGATCACCACCGCGTCCGGCTTGACCTCGCGAACGGCCATTTCGCCGGCGGCCTTGGTGCAGGCGTAGGTTGAGTCGCTCTCGGGATTGGCCCCCAGGGCCGACATATGCACCAGACGGCCGACGCCGGCGGCGGCGCAGGCCGCGGCGATGTCGCGGGCGACGTCGACGTGCATCGCCTCGAAGGTCCGCGCGCCCGATTCGTACAGGATGCCGATCAGGTTGATCGCCGCGTCCGCTCCTTGCAGCGCCGCCTCGAGCTGCAGCGGGTCGCGCGCGTCGCAGCGCACCGCCTGGATCTGACCGACATGGCCCGAGGTCTGCAGCTTCCACGCGCGGTCGGGACGGCGCACCGCCACGCGGATGCGCCAGCCGCGCCGGGCCAGGTCCTGGACCACCTGGCTGCCGACAAAGCCGGAGCCGCCGAAGACGGTGATCAGGCCGGGGGCGGCTTCGCTCATGTCAGAACTCCGAGAGGCGGGCGGCCGGCGCGAAACCGGCTTCGGCGCGGGGATTAGACGATGGTCCCGGCGGCTGCAACGCAAACAGGCGAAAAGCCTGTTGACCCGCCCCGGGGGCTGCCTTAAGGGTCCGCGCCTTCCGGGTGAAAACGCGTGCGAACGCGGACATCTCCGGGCCCAGGTGGCGGAATTGGTAGACGCGCTGGCTTCAGGTGCCAGTGATAGAAATGTCGTGGAGGTTCGAGTCCTCTCCTGGGCACCATATTCGAAACGGCGTCGCATCCCTGATGCGGCGCCGTTTCTGTTTGGCCCTATCGCCTCGCGCGCGCCGAGGGGCTAGTTGAGGGCGGATGATTTCGCCGGGACCGACCGCATGACCGTACATCTCCACCACGGCGACCTGCCGGACGGCCTCGACCTCGGCCCCGAGGTGGCGATCGATTCCGAGACCATGGGCCTGCGCTTCCGTCGCGACCCGCTGTGCGTGGTCCAGCTCTCGTCCGGCGACGGCGACGCCCATGTCGTCCGCCTCGACCGCCCCGCCTACGACTGCCCGAACCTGAAGCGCCTGCTGACCGACCCGAAGGTGCTCAAGCTGTTCCACTTCGGCCGGTTCGACATCGGCATGTTCCAGCTCCATCTCGGGGTCGAGACCCGGCCGGTCTATTGCACCAAGATCGCCTCCAAGCTGGCGCGCACCTACACCGACCGCCACGGGCTCAAGGACGTGGTCCGCGAACTGGCCGGCGTCGACCTGTCCAAGGCGCAGCAGAGCTCCGACTGGGGCGCCGCCGAGCTGACCCCGGCCCAGCTGGAATACGCCGCCTCCGACGTCCTGCACCTGCACGCGGTCAAGGCCCGGCTGGACGAGATGCTGGTACGCGAGGGCCGGATGGAACTGGCCAAGGCCTGTTTCGACTTCCTGCCGTCCCGCTCCGGCCTCGATCTGGCCGGCTGGGACGAGATGGACATCTTCGCGCACAGCTGATGACCGGGCCCGGCGACACACGCGACCAGGCGGACGAGGCTCGCGTCGCCGCGACGGCGAGGGCCTTCCGGGCCCGTTCGCGCCGCGTGCGCCTGCTGCGCCGGGTCCTGCCGGTGGCCATCGTCATCCTCGCCGGCGGCACGGTCAGCTGGATCGTCCTGCGCAGCGTCATCTCCGACGTCGAGCGCAAGGCCGGGACCTCGCGCGAGGTGACGCTGGAGAACTCCCGCTTCCTCGGCCAGGACGCCCAGGGCCGCAGCTTCGTCATCGGCTTCGAACGCGCCGTGCGCGACGCCGACACCGGCCGCTTCCGCCTCGTCGGCCCGGCCCTGCGGCTCAATCTCGGCGGCCGCAAGGTCACCACCCTGACCGCCGACGGCGGCGTCTATGACGAGGCCAGCAAGACCGTGACCATCGGTCCCAATGTGAAGATTTCCGACGGCGGTTCCGGCTTCGACCTCGTCACGCCCGAGGCCGTGGTCAACACCGAGACCGGCGTGGTGACGGGCGCGAAGGGCGTCCGGGGCGCCGGCCCTCTTGGAACCATCACCGCTTCGTCCTATGCGATCTATGAACAGGGCGAACGGGTCGTGTTCAGCGGCTCGAGTGACAACAAGGCGCGCGGGACCTTCAACCCGACGAGGTCGGACAGATGAGCATGAGCAGAACCCTGAAGGCGACGGCCCTCGCCCTGGCCCTGGCGGCCCTGCCGGCCGTCGGCGGCGCCCAGACCGCCGCGGACAACCGCGCCCCGATCATGTGGACCGCCATCACCGTCGAATACGTCGGCGACACCCTGACCCTGCGCGGCCCCGCCGAACTGGTGCAGGGAAACCGCCGTTTCCGCGCCGACCTCATCTCCGGCTTCAGCCAGGCCGGCGACAGTCGGCTGGAGGCGACCGGCAACGTCTATTTCGTCACCCCGGACCAGACCATCCGCGGCGACCGCGCCACCTATGACACCGGCAGCGGCGTCATTGTCATGACCGGCGACGTCATCCTGACCCAGGGCGAAAACGTCGTCACCGGCGGCCGGCTGACCTACAATATCGAGACCGAGTCGGCGCGGATCGACGGCCCCGGCCAGGGCGGCCGCGTCCAGGGCGTCTTCTACCCCGACAGCAGCGGAGACTGAGCCCCGGCTCGGCCTGACCCTTTGGCGCGCAAGGAACTCTCAGCCCTCAACGTCCACGACGCCGCTCCTCCCGAGCCGGCGGTCGAGGCCCCGCGCCCGACCGGCCTGCGGGTCGAGCACATCGCCCGCGCCTTCGGGCCGCGGCAGGTGGTGCGCGACGTCTCCCTGCACGTCGAGCGCGGCCAGGTCGCCGGCCTGCTGGGCCCCAACGGCGCCGGCAAGACCACCTGCTTCTACATGATCACCGGCCTGATCCCGCCCGACAGCGGCACGATCTGGCTCGACGGCGAGGACATCACCGCCCAGCCGATGTACCAGCGCGCCCGCATGGGCCTGGGCTATCTGGCGCAGGAGGCCTCGATCTTCCGCGGCATGACGGTCGAGCAGAACGTCCGCGCGGTCGTCGAACTGCACCACACCGGCCGTCAGGCCATCGCCGACGAGACCACCCGCCTGCTGGAAGAGCTGCGCATCGACACCCTGCGCGACGCCCCCGCCTCCGGCCTGTCGGGCGGCGAGCGGCGTCGCTGCGAGATCGCCCGCGCCCTCGCCGGACGGCCCAGCTTCATGCTGCTGGACGAACCCTTCGCCGGCATCGACCCCCTCGCCATCGCCGACATCCGCCAGGTCATCCGCTATCTGGCCAGCCAGGGCATCGGCGTCCTGATCACCGACCACAATGTCCGCGAGACGCTGGAGATCATCGACCACGCCTCGATCATCTCGGCCGGCTCGGTGCTGTTCGAGGGCAAGGCCGAGGACGTCATCCGCGACCCCGAAGTGCGTCGCGTCTACCTCGGCGACATGTACGGCTGACGGCGAAGACCCCGGCCCTGCCGAGATTTCATCCGGCCGTCGCCGGGCTGACACGAAATCCGGTGTATCCGGGCGGTCATGAAAACGCTCAGCCGCCTGACCGCCCTCGCCCTGTCGGCCACGCTCGCCGTGTCCGCCGTCCCCGTCGCCGCGCAGGACACCGCGCCGCACGCCGCCTCGCATGCCGGCCCGGCGCCGGCCGAGGCCCCCGCCCGGGCCCGCAACGTCATCCTGTTCCTCGCCGACGCCGGCGGCGTCCCGACCCTCTCGGCCGCCAGTCTGATGGCCTATGGCGAGCCGCTGCGGCTGCACGTCCAGTCATGGCCGCACCTCGGTCTCAGCGAGACCTCGCCGGTCGACGAGTTCGTCTCTGATTCCGCCAACGGCATGTCGGCGATCGTCACCGGCGTGAAAACCCGCAACGGCGTCATCAGCCAGGGCCCCGAGGCCGTGCGCGGCCGCACCGACGGCGCCCCGACCAAATCCCTGCTCGAATACGCCGAGCAGCATGGCCTGCTGACCGGCGTCGTCACCAATATGGCGATCACCGACGCCACCCCGGCGGCCAACTACGCCCACTCGAACGACCGCGCCAAATGGGGCGAGATCTTCCCCCAGGCCTTCGCGCCGCGCTTCGGCGACGGCGTCGACGTCCTGTTCGGCGCCGGTCGTGAGCGGATCGGCGAACAGCTGGCCGCCCGCGGCTCCGGCTTCGACGCCCTCGCCGCCGCCCACGACCGGCCGATCTACGCCGCGCTCGACGCCGCCCCGGCCGCCAATCCGCGCCCCGTCGTCGTCGCCGAGGATATGGACGTCCACGCCGCGACCCTGCGCGCGCTCGACATCCTGCAGCGCTCCCAGACCGGCTATTTCCTCGTCGTCGAATGGGACGCCCACACCGACGAGCCGCGCCGGGGCCTGCAGAATGTGGTCGATTTCGACCGGCTGATCGCCGAGGTCCAGACCCGCGTCGACCTCGAAGACACCCTGCTGCTGTTCACCGCCGATCATTCCTTCGCCCTGCAGGTCGACGGCGGCCGGCGCGGCGAGCCGCTGCTCGAAGGCTATGACGCCTGGAAAGCCACGGGCAGCGAGGACGAGATCGTCCGGCTGCAGAATGTCATCGTCAACGACACCCACACCGCCGAGGAGGTCCCGGTCCTCGCCATCGGCGTCGGCGCCGACCGCGTCCGCGGCTATTTCCCCAACACCCATCTGTTCGGGGTGATGATGGACGCCTGGGGCTGGACGGCGGATGCGGCGGCAAACTAGGCCGGCGGGGTCGGCCGGCTGCTGAAAACCCCTCGCCGCTGGCGAATGTCCGCAGATGGCTTAGGGTGGTCAGGCGGCGGTTGGCCGGCTTCAGGTACTGTGGGGGAGGCGGATGAAGGTTTTCAGCTCTCTGGCGGCCGCTACGGCGCTCCTCGCCACCCCGGCCGCCGCGCACGAGTTCCGCGACTATTTCGCCCATGGGCGGACCGAGCTGTCGCCCGCTGGCTACCGGATGGTCCGGTCGGTCGCTGCCTATGCCCGGACGGGTCGTCCCACGCGCATCCTGATCGACGCACACATGGATACGGCCGAAGCTGCCGAATTCTCTGACGAGCTCAGCCGCCGGCGAGCGCAGGCGGTGGCGAGCGAGCTCGTCATCCTGGGTGTCGATCCCGCACCTATCGTGGTGCAGGGGCGGGGCGCATCGGCGCCGGCGCGACCGACCCCTCCAAACACAGCGGAGCCGCTGAATCGTCGCGTCACGGTCGGGATATACTTTTAAAGGACGGCCCAGGTCAGCAGCCACCGGTCCTGCTGGCGGGGTTCAACCGCCCCCGCCCCCGCTTAGACCCCCGTTAACCGTTCCGGCCACACAGTGGCCGCCAGCAAGTTTCGGGCCACTCGGCCCGGCGGGGGGCTGTGGACGGTGCTCGGACAAAGGCTGGAGATACGGCAGGGGCAGGGGCTTGTCATCACGCCCCAGCTGCAGCAGGCGATCAAGCTGCTGCAACTGTCGAACCTCGAGCTCGACGCCTTCGTCGAGGCCGAGCTGGAAAAGAACCCCCTGCTGCAACGCGAGGACGCCGACCCGACCGGCGAGGCCGACGCCCCCGCCGCCGAGACACACGACGCCTCTGAAATGACCTTCGACGAGGGCCGGGTCCAGGACGCCGACCGCGCGCTCGACGCCCGCTCCGACGACGTCTACGGCGACGCCAGCCCCGGCGAGCGCACCTCGGACCGGATGGAGGACGTCGGCGTCGGCGAGGCCCAGGTCGGGCTCAACGACTGGTCCCGCGCCGGCTCGGGCGGCGGCCTGCCCGACGGCGAGGGCCGCGAACAGCCCGACACCCGCGAGGCCACCCTGTGGGAGCATCTGCAGGCCCAGGCCTCCCAGGCCGGCTTCACCCCGGCCGACCACGCCATCGCCCTGACCCTGATCGATTCCGTCGACGAGGGCGGCTATCTGCGCGGCGAACTGGCCGAGACAGCCGACCGACTCGGCGTCTCGATGGATCGCGTCGAGGCCGTGCTGGCGACCTGTCACGGCTTCGAGCCGACCGGCGTCATGGCCCGCTCGGTGCCCGAATGCCTGAAGCTGCAGCTGGTCGAGCGCAACCGTTTCGATCCGGCCATGCAATGCCTGCTCGACAACCTCGACCTGCTGGCCAAACGCGACCTGTCGGCCCTGCGCAAGGCCTGCGGCGTCGACGGCGAGGACATGGCCGAGATGATCGCCGAGCTGAAGGCCCTGACGCCGCGCCCCGGCGCCGGCTTCGGCGGCGAGCCGGCCCAGACCGTCATCCCCGATGTCCACGTCCGCGCCGATCCGGCCGGCGGCTGGAAGGTCGAGCTGAACTCGGACACCCTGCCGCGCCTGATCATGGACAAGCGCTATCACGGCGTCGTCTCGGCCGGGGCCCGCTCGGACACCGAAAAGACCTTCGTCGCCGAATGCGCCGCCCAGGCCAGCTGGCTGGTCAAGTCGCTGGACCAGCGGGCCAAAACCATCCTCAAGGTGTCGTCCGAGATCGTCCGCCAGCAGGACGCCTTCCTCGCCTTCGGCGTCGAGTTCCTGCGGCCGCTCAATCTGAAGACCGTCGCCGACGCCATCGGCATGCATGAATCGACCGTCAGCCGCGTCACCTCGAACAAATACGTCTCGACCCCGCGCGGCGTGTTCGAGCTGAAATTCTTCTTCACCGCCGCCATCCAGTCGTCCGACGGCGGCGCCACCCACTCGGCCGAGGCCGTCCGTCACCGGATCAAGGCCATGATCGACGGCGAGGCGCGCGACGGCGACGTTTTGAGCGACGACCGCATCGTCGAGATACTCAACGAGACCGGCATCGACATCGCCCGCCGCACCGTCGCCAAATACCGCGAGGCCCTGCGCATTCCCTCGTCGGTCCAGCGCAAGCGGATGCTGCGCACCGGCTAGGGCGTTTGCGTTCTCCCTCCCCCGAAGTGGGGAGTGGAGGAGAGATTGGCGGAGCCAATCTGACGACGGGCGAGGCGCAGCCGAGCCCGGGTGGGGAACGCCAGTCCCGCACGACGGCGCCCGGCTTCTCAATTCCCCACCCGGCCGCTTCGCGGCCCCCCTCCCCACGTCGGGGGGGGGAGACCGTGCCGGGAATCCACACCACATTTCGGTGATCGACGTTGACACCAAACGCCATCAGTCGCGTTGTATCGACATGCAAATCCAGGTCAGCGGCAAGCAAGTCGATGTCGGGGAAGCGTTAGGCTCCCGCATCTCCCAGGAACTCCAGGACGGGATCGGCAAATACTTTGAACGCGGGGGCCAAGACGCCGAAGTGGTGGTGTCCAAGGACGGCTACGGCTTCAAGGTGGATTGCTGGGTCCGGCTCGCGTCGGGCCAGAGTCTGGTCACCACCGGTCACGGCGGCGACGCCCATTCCGCCTTCACCGACAGCCTCGACAAGATCGAGAAGCGGGTTCGTCGCTACAAGCGCCGGCTCAAGGATCACCACATCGGTCCCAAGGGCCTGTCGCCCGAAAAGACCGAGAACGCGGCCCGCGAGGTCGCCCACAGCGTGGTGCTGCGCAATCCGGACGAGGTCGAGGACTCCGACTTCGGCGAGGCCGGCGCGCCGGACGAACCGCCGCCCGTCGGCATGGTCATCGCCGAGACCGAGCACGAGATTCGCACCCTCACGGTCGGTCGCGCGGTGATGGAGCTGGATATGACCGGCTATCCGGTCGTGCTGTTCCGCAATGCGGGCCATGGCGGCCTGTCGGTGGTCTATCGCCGGCCCGACGGCAACGTCGGCTGGATCGACCCGGAGCGGACCACCAAATCGCTCAACGGACACGGTTCGGCAAACGGCGTCACGTCATAGGACTTCCCACGACCGGGCGGGTCGTCTAAACGGCGCCCGCCCATCGCGGATGGTTGGTAGAGTCGGGACAGGCGGATGGACATCGGTGATTTGCTCGCGGACGGCGGTGTCGTCCTGCGCAGCGGCGCGTCCTCGAAGCGCCAGGCGCTGCACACGGTGGCCGAGGCCGCCGCCCAGACCCTCGACCTGCCCGAGGCCCGCATCATGGATGCCCTGATGGAACGCGAGGCGCTCGGCTCGACCGGCCTCGGCTCGGGCGTGGCCGTGCCCCATGCGCGGATCGAGGGGCTGGAGCGGGTCACGGCCGTGTTCGTGCGGCTCGACACCCCGGTCGCCTATGGATCGGTCGACGACCGCCCGGTGGATCTGATCTTCGCCCTGTTCGCCCCGCCGCGGGACGGGACCGAACACCTGCGCGCCTTGGCGGCCGTTTCGCGCGCCCTGCGATCGGCGGAAATGCGCGAGCACCTGCGTCAGGCCCGCACCGCCGACGCCATCCGCGCCCTGTTCGTCAAGGACCACGCCCCCGCCACGGCGGCCTGAGGGGGCCAAGGGGCCTGCCTAGTGAACCGAAACCGGCTCCAGCTCGTGCGCCACGGCGGCGGCGAAGGCGGTTTCCCGATCCATCATCACGGCCAGCCGCTCGCCGTCGGCGCCGTGGACGGCGTACAGCACCGCCTCAGGGTCGATCTTCAGCCCCTTGGCCTCGGGGATCGGCGTGTCGGCCAGCACGTCCGCGGCGCGGATCTCGCGCACATAGACGAGGTCCGGGGCGCCCAGACTGCTGAAATCTTCCTTGGTCATCATCGTCATCGGCGTCATTGCGACCGCCTCCTTGTACTGAACTAACGCCGCTGGGGGCGTGGGGTTCGGTCCCGCGAGCGGCGACCGGATAAAGACGGCGCGATCAGCCCGTCGTGATGGGGATGCGCCGCACCGTCGGCAGGTCCTCGGGGCGACTCAGATCGACGTGCAGCAGGCCATGCTCCAGCCGCGCCTGATCGACCTCCATGCCGTCGGCGAGGACGAAGCTGCGCACGAAGCCGCGGCCGGCGATGCCGCGATGCAGGAAGGCCTGATCGCCCTTGCCGGCGGCGTCCTCGCGCTTGCCGGCGATGGTCAGCTGCCGCCCCTCGATGGTCACCGTCAGGTCGTCAGGCCCGAAG
This sequence comes from Brevundimonas sp., assembly GCF_046295595.1. Taxonomy (GTDB): domain Bacteria; phylum Pseudomonadota; class Alphaproteobacteria; order Caulobacterales; family Caulobacteraceae; genus Brevundimonas. Next base: position 36,055 of record NZ_JBKBMX010000021.1, read on the forward strand.
CCGGCGACGGCCAGGGTGATGCGCACCGAATGCTCGCCGGTCTGCTCGACATTGTAGGGCGGATAGCTGTCCGCCGCCGCCCGCGCCGCGCGATCGATCAGGGCCCGGGTGTGGTCGAACCCCAGCAGGAAGGGGCTGTCGAACAGGATGGTGCGCGTCGTCATCGTCTCATGCCCCCGAAGCAGGCCCGCGGTCGTCCACGCCCCCCGGAACCGGCGAGGCGTCGACCGCTGTCGACAAGATGGGGATCTGGCGGTCGCGGATCAACGGCAGGGGCCAGATGTGGCGAAGGCCCCGCGGTCGCCCGCGGGGCCTTCATGGTGGAGCTTAGCGGAGTCGAACCGCTGACCTCTTGCATGCCATGCAAGCGCTCTACCAACTGAGCTAAAGCCCCGAACCTTCAGGCCGTTGGCCTTTCGGTCGGATCGCTTGGGGGCCGCGAGGCCCTGCTGCGAGGCGGCGGAACCTATGTCAGGCCCTGATCGCGATCAAGCCCGGTTCCGCCATTTATTTTCACCCCGTCCGGAGCCGTCGGAAACGACCCCGGACGGGGCGAAAAACCTAGTCTTCGTCCTTGCCCGGCTTGACGATGTCGTCGTTGAAGGCGTCGTCGTCCTCGTCCTCTATGAAGGGCACGGAGTCGTCGTCATCGTCGTCGGCCAGGACGTCGTCCTCGCCGGCTTCGCCCATGCCGGACTCTTCCGTCGGATCGACCGGGGTCTCGTCGTCGTCGTCGTCCGGGGTCAGGATCGGCTCGTGGCCGTCCTCGTCGATCTCGGGCGTGGCGACGGCTTCTTCCTCGTCGTCATCCTCGTCGTCGGAGCCCTTCTTCTTGGCGACCTGATCTTCGGCGTCCTCGTCCGGGGTTTCGTCGGCGGCGTAGCCGGCCGGACGGCCGCGGCGGTTGCGCAGCTTCAGCGCCTCCTCCGGGTCGAAATCGGTGGCGCATTTGGGGCAATGCGCCGGGCGGCGGGTCAGGTCGTAGAATTTGGCCTGGCAGTTCGGGCAGACCTGCTTCTGGCCCAGTTCGGGATTGGCCACGGTGTAAGACCTTTGGCGGGAGTGGGAAATCGGGCGCGTCCCTTGCCACCATGGGGGGCCGCTGTCAAAAGCCATCTCTCGCGCCGCCCGCGCCGCCTGACCCTTGCCGGAGACCGCCGGGTGCCCGTCCCCTCCACCCTGACTGCCGCAAGCGCCTCCGCCCTGACCGGCGTGACCCGCGCACCGGGCGACAAGTCGATGTCACACCGCGCCCTGATCCTCGGCGCCATGGCCACCGGCGTCACCGAAATCGACGGCCTGCTGGAAGGCGACGACGTCCTCGCCACCGCCCGCGCGGTCGAGGCCTTCGGCGCCGGCGTCGAGCGGCTGGGTCAGGGCCGCTGGCGCGTCACCGGCCGTGGCGGCTTCCAGCAGCCCGCCGGCGTCATCGACTGCGGCAACGCCGGCACCGGCGTGCGCCTGCTGATGGGCGCGGCCGCCGGCTACGCCATCACCGCCAGCTTCGACGGCGACGCCTCGCTGCGCCAGCGGCCGATGAAGCGCGTCACCGGCCCGCTCGCCGCCATGGGCGCCCGCTTCGACTGGGCCGACCGGGAAGACCGCCTGCCGGTCGAAGTCTCCGGCGGGGCGCTCAAGTCGATCGACCATCTCCAGACCGTCGCCTCGGCCCAGATCAAATCGGCCATCCTGCTGGCCGGGCTCAAGGCCGACGGCGTCACCACCGTGACCGAGCCCGAGCCCAGCCGCGATCACACCGAGCGCATGCTGCGCGCCTTCGGGGCCGAGGTCGGCGTCCTGCCGCACGGCGACGGCTGGCGCATCACCCTGACCGGCGGCCAGCCCCTGACCGCCACCGCCGTCTCCGTGCCCGGCGACCCGTCCTCCGCCGCCTTCCCCCTCGCCGCCGCCCTGATCGTCCCCGGCTCGCAGGTCACGGTCGAGGGCGTCATGCTCAACCCCCTGCGCACCGGCCTGTTCGAGACCTGGCGCGAGATGGGCGCCGACCTGACCGTCTCGAACCGCCGCATGGCCGGCGGCGAGGAGGTCGGCGACGTCACCGCCCGCCATTCGAAACTCCACGGCGTCGTCGTCCCGCCCGGGCGCGCCGCCTCGATGATCGACGAATATCCCATCCTCGCCGCCACGGCCGCCTTCGCCGACGGCGCCACGGTGATGCGCGGCATCGGCGAGATGCGGGTCAAGGAAAGCGACCGCATCGCCCTGATGGCCGCGGGCCTGCAGGCCTGCGGCGTCACGGTCGAGGAGGAGGCCGAGGGCTTCACCGTCACCGGCGGACCGGTCCAGGGTGGCGCCACCGTCACCACCCACGGCGACCACCGCATCGCCATGAGCCATCTGGTGCTCGGTCTCGCCGCCGCCCAGCCCGTCACGGTCGACGAGCCCGGCATGATCGCCACCAGCTTCCCCGGTTTCGTCGAGCTGATGCGCGGCCTCGGCGCCGATATCGCCGCCGCATGACGCCCCCCCTGATCATCGCCGTCGACGGCCCCGCCGCCTCGGGCAAGGGCACCATCGCCGCCCGTCTCGCCGCCCTCTACGGCCTGCCGCACCTCGACACCGGCCTGCTGTACCGCGCCGTCGGCCTGGGCCTGCTCGACGCCGGCGGCTCGCTCGACGACGAGAGCGCCGCCGCCGCCGTCGCCCGCGCCCTCGACGCCAGCCATCTGACCGACATCGACCGCCTGACCGACCGCGGCGCCGGCGAGGCCGCCAGCCGCGTCGCCGGCTATCCCGGCGTGCGCGCCGCCCTGCTCGACTTCCAGAAGGCCTTCGCCGCTCGCCCCGGCGGCGCCGTGTTGGACGGCCGCGATATCGGCACGGTCATCGCCCCCGACGCCCAGGCCAAGCTGTTCGTCACCGCCACGCCCGATGTCCGCGCCACGCGTCGCTGGAAACAGCTGACCGCTCGCGGCGAGATCATTCACTACGCAGACATGCTGGCCGACATCATCCGCCGCGACGAGCGCGACGCCGGCCGCGGCGCCGCCCCGATGGTGCAGGCGAAAGACGCCGTCTTGCTGGATACGACCGATATGGATATAGAGACCGCCTTCGATGCGGCCCGCCGTATCGTCGAGGCGGCGCGCGTCCGACATGGTCTCCAGGGACCTTAGGGCAAATCCAACGCTCCCATCCTCGGCTTCCGCGGGCGTTCTGGCTCATTCGCCTCGTGTCCTGACGACCTGAATATCCCTTCAAAACTCACCTCGCGCGGGGCCATTCCGGTCGCGCGCCACAACCGTTAGAAACCCCAACCCTGCATGACCGATACCCAAAGCTTCAATCCCTCGCGTGACGACTTCGCCGCCCTGCTCGACGAGACCCTCCAAGGTCGCGACCTCGGCGAAGGCCAGGTCGTTCACGGCCGCGTCGTCGGCATCGAGAAAGACATCCTGATCATCGACGTCGGTCTGAAGACCGAAGGCCGCATCCCGGCCCGCGAGTTCGGCATCGGCGAAGGCGCCGTCATTCCGAAGCTCGGCGACAATGTCGAAGTCTACCTCGAGCGCGTCGAGAACGCCCTGGGTGAAGCCGTCATCAGCCGCGACAAGGCCCGCCGCGAGGAAGCCTGGACCCGTCTGGAAGTCGTCTTCGCTGAAGGCCAGCCGGTCAACGGCGCCATCATCGGCCGGGTCAAGGGCGGCTTCACCGTCGACCTCGGCGGCGCCTCGGCCTTCCTGCCGGGCTCGCAGGTCGACATCCGCCCCGTGCGCGACGTCGCCCCGCTGATGGGCAAGGAACAGCCCTTCGCCATCCTGAAAATGGACCGTCCGCGCGGCAACATCGTCGTCTCGCGTCGCGCCATCCTGGAAGAGGCCCGCGCCGAACAGCGCACCGAGCTGGTCGGCCAGCTGCAAGAGGGTGAAGTCCGCGAAGGCGTGGTCAAGAACATCACCGACTACGGCGCGTTCGTGGATCTGGGCGGCATCGACGGCCTGCTGCACGTCACCGACATGTCGTGGAAGCGCGTCTCGCACCCCTCGCAGGTCCTCGCCGTCGGCGACACCGTCAAGGTCCAGATCGTCAAGATCAACCCGGACACCCAGCGCATCAGCCTCGGCATGAAGCAGCTGCAGGCCGATCCGTGGGATGGCGTCGAAGCCAAATACCCGGTCGGCGCCAAGATGTCGGGCCGCATCACCAACATCACCGACTACGGCGCGTTCGTCGAGCTGGAAGCCGGCGTTGAAGGCTTGGTCCACGTCTCGGAAATGTCTTGGACCAAGAAGAACGTCCACCCCGGCAAGATCGTCTCGACCTCGCAGGAAGTCGACGTCGTCGTGCTGGATGTCGACGCCTCCAAGCGCCGCATCTCGCTGGGCCTGAAGCAGGCCCAGGACAATCCGTGGGACGCCTTCGTCGCCGCCAACCCGATCGGCTCGACCGTCGAGGGCGAGGTCAAGAACGCCACCGAATTCGGCCTGTTCATCGGCCTCGAGAACGACATCGACGGCATGGTCCACCTGTCGGACCTCGACTGGAACGTCTCGGGCGAGGAAGCCATCCAGCGCTACCGCAAGGGCGAAACCGTCAAGGCCAAGGTGCTGGACGTCGACGTCGAGAAGGAACGCGTCTCGCTCGGCATCAAGCAGCTGGGCGGCGATCCGATGGAAGGCGACACCTTCAAGAAGGGTCAGCAGATCACCGTCACCGTGACGGCGGTCGAGACCGGCGGCATCGAGGTCAAGTTCGGTGAGGACGACGCCCCGGCGACCGCCTTCATCCGCAAGTCGGACCTGTCGCGCGATCGCAACGAACAGCGCACCGAGCGTTTCGCCGTCGGTGATCGCGTCGACGCCATGGTCACCGGCATGGACAAGGCCTCGCGCCGCGTCTCGGTCTCGATCAAGGCGCTGGAAATGAAGGACGAGAAGGAAGCCGTCGAACAGTTCGGCTCCTCCGACTCCGGCGCCTCGCTGGGCGACATCCTCGGCGCCGCCCTGCGCGAGAAGGCCAGCACGAAAGAGTAGGGCGCAAGCCGCGAACCCCCAGGCCGATCGCAGATCGGACTCGGGGGCGAGCGTCAGGCTCTACTCGGCCTCAAGCCGCGAACGACTGCGTCGTGAGCGCTAGGCCAACCGGCCTCAAGCAGCGAGCGACCGCGTCGCGAGCGCTAGGCCAAAAAAAGAAATCGGGCGGCCGGAGCGATCCGGCCGCCCTTTTCAATTTCCGCTCCGTGCACGGTTAACGTCGACTAACCGACATTTCGGCCCCGCGGCCCTTTTGCCGCGGGCGGGTGGAGGCTAAGGTAGGGATTGCATTCGGCTTTCGGATGCACCCGTATGGTCCTGGGAAGGGCTTTGGAGGGCGGGGGCCTGACATGATCAAATCCGGGCTGATCGAAAAGCTGGCGGCTGAAAACACGCATCTGACCCACGCCGAGGTCGAACGCGTGGTCAATATCGTCCTCGGCCGCATGGTCGAGGCGCTCGGCGACGGCGGCCGGGTCGAGCTGCGCGGCTTCGGCGCCTTCTCCGTCCGCGGCCGTCCGGCCCGGGCCGGACGCAATCCCCGCACCGGCGAGACGGTCGAGGTGCCGGCCAAGGCCGTGCCCTTCTTCAAGAGCGGCAAGGAGCTGCGCGAGCGGCTGAACGCCACCGACGCCTGACCATGGGATTGCTGACCGAGTTCAAGGAGTTCGCCGCGCGCGGCAATGTCGTCGACCTCGCCGTCGGCGTGATCATCGGCGCCTCCTTCGGCAAGATCGTCACCAGCCTGGTGGATCAGGTGATCATGCCGCCGATCGGCCTGATGCTCGGCAATGTCGACTTCTCGCGGCTGCAGTGGGTGCTCAGGCCCGAGGACCCGGCCACCGAGGCGGTCGAAAAGGTCGCCATCCAGTACGGCGCCTTCATCAACACCCTGCTCCAGTTCCTGATCGTCGCCTTCGTCGTCTTCCTGCTGGTCAAGGCCATCAACCGCCTGCGCCGCGAACAGGCGGCGGCGCCGGAGACGGCGCCGGCCGCCCCGACCGCCACCGAGGCCCTGCTGGCCGAGATCCGCGACGAGCTGAAGGCGCGGCGGTAGGGGGTCGTCGGACCTGCGTTGCACAACGCGCGGAACCCACCTTTGTTTATGTATACACAAAAACTTGCGGACGCGACCGGTCTGGCGTACATACAATAACTGTATGGCTCCCCCGTTCGACCCTGCAAAGGACGCCGCAAACATCGCGAGGCACGGCGTCTCGCTGTGGTTGGCGTTCGACATGGACTTCGGTGTGGCTCTCATCCGGGAGGACACACGGGCCGCGTACGGGGAGCAACGCTTCCAGGCCATCGGCCCGATAGGCGCCGCTCTCTACGTCCTTGTCTTCACCTATCGCGACGAAGAAATCCGCCCGATCAGCCTCCGCCGCGCCGAAAAGGCCGAGGCCCGCATGTTCCGCAAAGAGTTGGAGTAATCATATGGTCAAGCACGACGACGAAAACCCGATCCTTGACGCCGCCTTCTTCGCGGAGGCCCGGCCGGCCGGCGAGGTGCTGTCGGCAGACGCCATTGCAGCCTTCAGGGCCAAGGGCGGCCGGCCGAAGGCCGATCAGGTCAAGACACCGGTCTCAATCCGGTTGGACCCGGATCTGCTGCTCGCTCTGAAGGCGACGGGACCGGGTTGGCAGTCCCGGGTGAATGGCCTCCTGCGTGACGCTGTACTGCCCGAGAAGCGGACCAGTGCGGCTCCCGGCGGCGGGGCGAAGGCGAGAGCGGTGAGGTAATCAGGAATTTATTCCTCCCCCCACCCTTGACCCCCCGAACCCCCCTCCCATGTCAGCAGGGCACGGCCTTCCCGGCCCTGCGGGGTCTTTGACAATCCGAAGCGAGGCGCGGCGGCTCCAGCGGCGTTTCTGAAGTGGAGCGATCTACGGCCGGCCCGCGTGGGTTCCCCTCCAGGAGGCGGACGGTCCGGACGGTGTGGACTATCTGGACGGTGTTTTTCGAATAACACCCGGGTAAAAATCCCCATCCCCGGCGGAATCGATTCCCCGTTTGACTCCGTTCCCATACCGGAACAAACAATGAACATTCAGCTTCTGAATGATCATGACCCCTTCGCCCGCCCTGTCACAGGACCCGTTCCCGGAGTTGGCCGCCCCGCTTGAGGAGGCCTGCGCCCCCCTGCCGCGCGACGTGGCCGCGGCCCTGGTGTTCGCCCTGTCGCGGCGGCGCGCGGGCGACGCCCGGCCGGTGCTGATGACGGCGCCCAAGGCGTGGTTCGTCGAATACGGCCGGCCCTACGGCCCCGGCCTGGCCGGGATTCCGCTGATCCTCGCCCCGGCCGCGACTCTGGCCGAGGCGCTGTGGGCGATGGAGCAGGGGCTGCGTTCGGGCGCGGTGTCGATGGGGCTGGGCGCGGTCGAGGGGGCCACCCTGGCCCAGACCCGCCGGCTCGATTTCGCCGCGAAACAGGGCGAGGCCGCCGGGTTGATCCTGTCGCGCGGTCAGGACGGGCTCAGCGCCGCCCGGCGCCGCTGGCGCATCTCGACCCGGCCCTCCGCCGCCGACCCCGAGGACGACCGGGCCCCGGGGCCAGCCCGTCTTCTGGCCGAACTGACACGCGGGCGCGGTGAACGGCCGGGCGCCTGGATGCTGGAGCAGGATGATGAGACGCATCGTCTCCGTCTGGCTGATCGACTGGCCGATTTCGGTCCGCCGTCGATCGCTGGAACGGTCGCGCCGTCCGGCCTCGCCGCCTGAGCCGGTCGATGACCCCCGCAACCCCTTCGCCCTGATTGCAAAGAACAATCGGGGCGCGGCGGTGATCCACGCCCTGAATCCGGCCGCCCGCCGGGCCGGCCTCCGGCGCGGCCAGACCCAGGCCGACGCCCGGGCCATGATCCCGTATCTGATCGGCCAGCCGGCCGACCCCGCCGCCGACGCCCGGGCCCTGACGGCGCTGGCGCAATGGGCCGAGCGCTGGTCGCCCTCGGTCAGCGTCGATCCGTCCGGGGAAGGGCTGGAGGGCCTGTTCCTCGACGTCACCGGCGCCGCCCATCTGTTCGGCGGCGAGGCGGCGCTGCTGCGCCAGATACGCGACCGGCTGGTCGAGGCCGGGGCCCCCGCCCGCGTCGCCCTCGGCCCCACCCCCGGCGCCGCCTGGGCCCTCGCCCGCTGGGGTGAAGAGGCGGCCGGCGCGCCGCCGATCGCCACGCCGGACGACGTTCGCGACCGCCTCGCCCCCCTGCCGGTCGAGGCCCTGCGCATCCGGGACAGAACCCTTGTCCAGGCCCGCCGCTTCGGCCTGAAGCGGATCGGCGACCTCTATCCCATGCCCCGGGCCGGGCTGGCCCGCCGCTTCCGCGACGACGGCGGGGTCGATCTGGTGCAGCGGCTGGATCAGGCCCTCGGCCACGCCGGCGAGGCCCTGACGCCGCTGCGCCCGCCGCCGCGCTACCGGGCGTGGGAGACGTGGATGGAGCCGGTCGGCGATCTGGAGGGGGTCGCGGCGCGCCTGCCCGAACTGGCCGCCGACCTCGCCGGCCCGCTGGAGCGCGACGGTCAGGGGGCGCGGGCCCTGACCCTGACCGGATTCCGTTCGGACGGCCGGACCACCGCCCTGTCGGTCCGCATGGGCCGGCCGGGGCGGGATGTCGGCGTCTGGCTGCGGCTGTTCCGCGAGGCCGGGCTGGGCCGGCTTGAGCTGGGCTTCGGTCTCGACGCCCTGATGCTGACCGCCGACGTCGTCGAACCGATGGCCGCCCGCCAGGCGGCGCTGGAGAGCGAGGCCGGGGTCAAACAGTCCGAAAGCCTCGCCGCCCTGATCGACCGGCTGACGGCGCGGCTGGGCGAGGACCGGGTGCTGACGCCGGAGGCCGAGGACAGCTGGATCCCCGAGCGGGCCGACCGGCTGCGCCCCGCCCTCGGCCGACGCGTCGTCGCCGATCCGGGCGCTGACGGTCGCCGGCCGATCCTGCTGCTGGACCCGCCCGAGCCGATCCACGACCCGCTGTTCGACCTCCCCGACGGGGCCCCGGCCCGCTTCACCTGGCGCCGCGCCCCGCGCCGGGTGGTCCGCGCCGAGGGCCCCGAACGTCTGGCCCCGGAATGGTGGCGCGCCGCCAGGGCGCGGACCCGCGACTACTACTGCCTCGAGGACGCCGAGGGCGGCCGCTACTGGGTCTTCCGCGAAGGCCTCTACGGTCGGGAATATTCGGGCGGCCCCGAGGAGCGGGCCCCCAGCTGGTGGATGCACGGGGTGCTGGCGTGACCGGCTGGGACGGCGCTTACGCCGAGCTCGGGGCGATGAGCAATTTCAGCTTCCTCGAGGGCGCCTCCCACCCCGGCGAACTGATGCTGCAGGCCAAGGCGCTGGGGCTGGCCGCCGTCGGCGTGGCCGACCGCAACACCCTCGCCGGCATCGTCCGCGCCCTGATGGGCGCCGAACAGGCCGACATCCGGCTGATCATCGGCGCGCGGCTGGGCTTCACCGACGGGACCGAGCTGATCGTCTTCCCGCGCGACCGCCCCGCCTACGGCCGCCTGTGCCGCCTGCTCTCGCTGGGCAAGAGCGAGGTGGTGCCGCAACCGGGCGCCGACCCCGCCGGCGAGCGGATCGCCAAGGCCGAGACCCGCCTGACCTTCGACCAGGCGGTCGCTCTCGGCGAGGGCATGATCGCCCTCGTCCCGGCCCCCGCCAACCCCGACGCCGCCTTCGAGGCCCGGCTGACGGACTGGCGCCGCGCCTGGCCCGATGCGGTTTACCTCGCCGCCTCGCCCCTGTGGCGCGGCGACGACCGGCGCCGGATCAACCGGCTCGCGGCCATGGCCCGCCGCGCCCGCGCGCCGATGATCGCCACCAACGCCGTCCTCTACCACCACCCCGACCGGCGCCGGCTGCAGGACGTCCTGACCTGCATCCGCGAGGGGACGACCATCGACAAGGCCGGCCGCCGCCTTCAGGCCAACGCCGAACGCTCCCTCAAGCCGCCCGCCCAGATGGCCCGCATGTTCCGCGGCCACGAGGCGGCGCTGGCGCGGACCATGGAGGTGGCCCGGGCCTGCACCTTCTCGCTCAGGGAGCTCGAGTATCAATACCCTGACGAGCCGGTGCCCGCGGGCTGGACGGCGCAGCGCCGCCTGATCCGCCTGACCTTCAAGGGCGCGCGAGGCCACTGGCCGGGGGGTGTTTCGCGAAAGGTTCGGGAAACGATCGTCAAGGAGCTGAAGCTCATCAAGACGCTCAAATACCCCAACTACTTCCTGACAGTGCACGACATCGTCGACTGGGCGCGAACGCAGGAGAAGCCGATCCTGTGCCAGGGCCGGGGGTCGGCCGCGAACTCGGTGGTCTGCTTCTGCCTCGGCGTCACCAATGTGAACCCCGCCGAGCAGGACGTGCTGATCGAGCGGTTCATGTCCGCGGATCGGGAGGAGCCGCCGGATATCGACGTCGACTTCGAGCACGAGCGGCGCGAGGAGGTCATGCAGTACGTCTACCGCCGCTATGGTCGGGACCGGGCGGCGATCGTGGCGACGATCATCCACTACCGGCCCCGCTCGGCGATCCGCGACGTCGGCAAGGCCCTGGGTCTGACCGAAGACGTCACCGCGCGGATGGCGGACACGGTCTGGGGGTCGTGGGGCGACGCGGTGAAGCAGGAACACGTCGACCGGACGGGCCTGAGCCGGGACGACGCCCGCATGCAGCTGGCGCTGGAGCTTACAGCGGAGCTGATCAAATTTCCGCGCCATCTGAGCCAGCACGTGGGCGGCTATGTGTTGAGCCGGACGCCGCTGCTGGAGATCGTGCCTATCGGCAACGGAGCGATGGCGGATCGAACCTTCATCGAATGGGACAAGAACGACATCGACTTCCTAAAGCTGATGAAGGTCGATGTGCTGGCCCTGGGCATGCTGACCGCGCTGAGGCGCGGGTTCGACCTGATCGCGGAAAATTATGGTCGTCGCTTCGAACTGCACACAGTCCCGCCCGAGGACCCGGCGGTCTACGGCATGCTGCAGAAGGGCGACTCGATCGGCGTGTTCCAGGTCGAGAGCCGGGCGCAGATGTCGATGCTGCCGCGGCTGAGGCCCGAGACCTTCTACGATCTGGTGGTCGAGGTGGCGATCGTCCGGCCCGGACCCATCCAGGGCGGCATGGTCCATCCCTATCTGAAGCGGCGCAAGGAGCGACGCGAGGCGCAGGAAAGGGGCGAGCCCTACGAGATCGATTACCCCAGCCCGTCACCGGGGCATGGGCCCGCCGACGAACTGAAGCAGGTCCTGCACAAGACGCTGGGCGTGCCGCTGTTTCAGGAACAGGCGATGCGGATCGCCATGGAGGCGGCGAGATTCAGTTCGATGGAGGCCAATGGCCTGCGCCGCGCCATGGCCACCTTCCGGCACATGGGCACCATCCATGAGTACGAGGGTCTGTTCGTCGGCAGGATGATCGAGCGGGGCTACGATCCCGACTTCGCCCATAGCTGTTTCAAGCAGATCAGGGGGTTCGGCGAATACGGCTTCCCGGAGAGCCACGCCTGCTCGTTCGCCCTGCTCGTCTACATCTCGGCCTGGATGAAGCATCACTGGCCCGAGGTCTTCACGGCGGCCCTGCTGAACAGCCAGCCGATGGGATTCTACGCCCCGGCCCAGCTGGTGCGGGACGCGCGGGAGCACGGGGTCGAGGTGCGGCATCCGGACGTCAACGCCAGCGACTGGGACGCCACGCTGGAGCCTCGGCCGCGTCGGCGGCGTCACGCCCTGCGGCTGGGTCTGCGGTCCATCGACGGGTTCAGGAAGGCCTGGGCCGAGGCGATCATGGAAACGCGCGAGGCGCGGCCCTTCGCCGATCTGGAGGATCTGCGGCTGCGGGCCCGGTTGCCGCCGCCGGCGCTGGACCGGCTGGCCGAGGCGGACGCCTTCGGCACGCTGGAGCTGACCCGGCGGCAGGGGCTGTGGGCGGCGCGAGGGGCGCAGGCGGCGAGTTCGGCGCCGCTGTTCGAGGCCATGGGGCTGGAGGAGAGCGATGGGCGGCCGCCGGAGGCCCTGCCGGAGCTGGCCGCGTCGGAGGAGGTGGTCGGCGACTACCAGACCATCCGGCTGTCGCTGAAGGGGCATCCGGTCAGCTTCCTGCGCGAACGGCTGACGCAGGCGGGAGCCCTGACGGCGGGGGACTATCCGGCGCGGGCCAACGGCCGAAGGGTGGCCGTGGGCGGGGTGGTGCTGGTCAGGCAGCGGCCGGGGACGGCCAAGGGCGTCTGTTTCATGACCCTCGAGGACGAGACCGGGGTGGCCAATCTGGTGCTGTGGGAGAGCGTCTTCGAGCGGTTCCGGCCGACGGCGATGGGGGCGCGGATGGTGCTGGCCAGGGGGCGGGTGCAGACGGCCGAGGGGGTGACCCATCTGGTGGTCGAGGAGCTCGAGGACTGGACGCCGATGCTGGGCGACCTGACCCCCGATTCCGCGCCGGGATCGGCCCACCAGCCGGCGCGGGGGCGGCATCCGCGCGATGTGCGGGTGCTGCCGGGGTCGCGGGATTTCCACTAGGTCGGCCCGCAGCCTATCAGGCCAATGTCAAAGACCGGGGCGGGACCCTACCCCCGCCGCTGAAACCGCCATTTCCACACACGGTAGCCGACGATCGGGGCGAAGCCGCCGATCAGGGCCGCCGCCAGGACGGTCCAGAAGCCGCCGCCGAGGCCGTACTCCCCGACCGCCGCCCCGATCCCGGCCGCCAGCAGCGGGCCGAGCCAGGGCAGCCACGACGGGGGCTTAGGCATCCACCTTGATGACGCCGCGCCGGATCTGGTCCAGCTCGATGGAGTCGAACAGGGCCTGGAAATTGCCCTCGCCGAAGGCCTGGTTGCCCTTGCGCTGGATGATCTCGAAGAAGATCGGGCCGAAGGTGTCCTGGGTGAAGATCTGCAGCAGCAGGCCGTCCTCGTCCGAACCGTCGATCAGGATGCGGTTCAGCCGCATGCGGGCGACGTCCTCGCCATGGCCGGGCAGGCGTTTGTCGATCAGGTCGAAATAGGTCTCGATCGTATCCTGGAAGGGGATGCCGCGACGCTTCATCTCCTCGACGGTCTCGAAGATGTTGTCGGTGGCCAGGGCGATGTGCTGGATGCCCTCGCCGTTGTAGCGGCGCAGGAACTCCTCGATCTGGGAGTTGTCGTCCTGGCTCTCGTTCAGGGGGATGCGGATGGCGCGGTCGGGGGCGATCATCGCCTGCGACAGCAGGCCGGTCGCCTTGCCCTTGATGTTGAAATATTTCTGCTCCTCGAAGGCGAAGACGTCGCCGTAGAAGCCCGACCATGTGCGCATCTGGCCGCGACGGACATTGTGGGTCAGGTGGTCGAGGCTGAACAGGCCGACGGAGTTCTTGCGCTCGGCCTCCTCCCAGCCCTCGATCTCGTCCCAGCCGTCGTAGAGGGAGCCGGCCTCGCCATAGGCGTCGACAATGTAGAGCAGCGAGCCGCCGATGCCCTGCAGCACATAGGGATAGCCGCCGGCCAGGGCGCCGCCGTCGTGGCGTTCGGCCGGCTTTGCGCCGCGCGAGACGGCGCCCTCATAGGCCGCCCTGGCGTCGCGGACGCGGAAGGCCATGCCATTGGCCGAGGGGCCGTGGTCGGTCGCGAATTCCGCGGCCTGGCCCGAGGGCGTGCGGTGGACCAGCAGGGTGATGTCGCCCTGTTTCATCCGCACCACGCCATTGGCCGGATTCACATGGGTCGGGGTGAAGCCCATCAGCTCGAGACGGGCCTCCATGGCCTTCGGCTCGGGGCCGGTGAACTCGACGAATTCGAAACCGTCCACGCCGAGCGGGTTCTCCTGGTCCAGCCGGGCGGCGGGGGTCTGGGTCGCGTCGGTCATCGGGGCGTCTCCTGAAAGTCGGGCGGCGTTCGCCGTGTTGCGGCGGAACCTAGTGGCGGGGAGACGCGAAGCCAAGCGCGGGGCCGGTCACAGGACCGGGAGGAGCGCCCCCGAGCCGGCGGACCGGCCGGGGAGGCCCTGACGCCGGCCCGGTATTTTACCCGGGTAAAACACTGTTTGCACCGTCCAGATCGTCCACACCGTCCGGACCGTCCGCCGCGGCGGCGGCGCGTCGTTCGACCGCCTGTTCGTCGGCCAGCTCGGCCCAGCCGGCGCGTTCGTGGCGCAGGGCCTCGTGCTGGGCCAGGGCGCGGTCCAGCTCGGCCTCTTCGGCGTCCATGGCGTGCATCACCCGCCGCCAGCGCAGGGCCGCGGCCGCGTCGCCGCGCAGCACGGCGCGCATCATGCGGCGATGGGCGACGAACGACAGTTCGCACAGATCGACCTTGTCGAGATCGCCGCCGACGCGATCCTCCAGCTTCAGCCCCTCGTCCTCGGCGTCGAGGGCGTTGGGCGGCGGGGCCCAGGGCTGGTCGATGCGCCGCCAGCCCTCGCGCGCGGCCCGGGCGCGCAGGGCGCTGAGCCCGACGCCGTGACGGCGGCAGGCCTCGGGTGCGGACAGGCCGCCCAGATAGTCGTCGCGCACCCTGAGCCAGACCCCGTCGGGGGTGTTGAACCGGCCGCCGTCGAAGGGGCGGGGGTCGGTCGTCGTCGGGTCGTCAGCCATCGGAAATCCTTTCTCATCGCCGTTCGGCCGCCATTATGCGGGCGCCGCCTGCTGGGGCAGGAAGATCGGTTTGAGAAAAGGTTATGTGGTTGATTAGGCCGGGGAAAATTTTGATAAGTCGACTATAGATTCGCGGATTGTAAGCACAGCGTCATGGGGGGCGAATTCACCTCCCCATGAGCCTCGCGAGTGGGGAGGTGGCTGGACCGCGATCAGCGGGCCAGACGGAGGGGGCGGCGCCGGCGTCGGCCCGTGATCCGCTCCTCACGCCGGGCCGGAGTCGCCCCCTCCACCCCCCGGGCTGAGTAGATCGGAAGAGCACAC
>NZ_JBKBMX010000022.1:0-42680 GCF_046295595.1 Brevundimonas sp.
GGCGGCGCGGGTCGGGCCGGCGGTGGTGGCGGCGGCGGTGGAGGTGGCGGCGGCATGGGCGGCGGCGCGGGCGGCGGCCTCGGCATGGGCGTGGGGGCCGGGATCGCTGGCGGCGAGGCCGACCCGCGCTGAGATCGACGGGTGACGCCCGGCCCACGCTTGTCTAGGACGTCTCCATGACCGACCTCCCCGAGATCCACGGCCCCTGCCCGCCCCGCTTCGCCGCCGTGAAGGACGCCTTCGCCGCCAACTTCACCGATGCGCCCGAGGGGCTGGACGAACTGGCCGCCGCCTTCAGCGTCTGCATCGAGGGCGAGACGGTGATCGACCTGCGCGCCGGCTGGGCCGACACGGCGCGGACCCGGCCGTTTGAGGCCGACACCCTCGTGCCGGTCTATTCCACCGGCAAGGCGGTGATGGCGACCCTGATCGCCCTGTGCGTCGAGCGCGGCCTGCTGGAGTACGACAAGCCGGCGGCGGGCTATTGGCCGGCGTTCGGCCAGGCCGGCAAGGCGGCCATCACCGTCGGCCAGTTGATGAGCCATCAGGCCGGCCTGCCCGGCTTCGACGAGGCGATCGAGCCGGGCCTGTGGTTCGACCGCGAGGCGGTGCTGGAGCGGCTGTGCGCCCAGGCCCCGATGTGGCGGCCGGGGAGCGCCAGCGGCTATCACCCGATCACCATCGGCTATCTGGCCGGCGAACTATTCCGGCGGGTCGACGGGCGGACCATGGGGACGGCGCTGCGCGAGGAATTCCCCGGCCTGGACCTTTGGATCGGCTTGCCCGAGGCCGAGCACGACCGGGTGGCGCAGCTGCGCAAGCCGACCTCCGCGCCGGATCTGGGGCCCGTCGACGCGGTCAAGCAGGCCGCCTTCCTCGACAAGGGCTCGGCCCCCGGAGGGCGCGGCTCGGCCGAGTGGCGCAAGATGGAGATCCCCTCGGCCAATCTGCACGGCACGGCGAAGGACATCGCCCGGCTGGTCAATGTGGTCGCCAATGGCGGGGTGCTGGACGGGCGGACCCTGCTGTCGCCGGAGGTGCTGGTGGAGATGCGGCGCGAGCGGATTCACGGGCCGGACCGGGTGCTGCCGTTCGACATCAGCTGGGCGGCGGGGCTGATGCGCAATGAGGGGCTGCACATCTTCGGCCCCAATCCGACGGCGGCGGGCCATTGCGGCTGGGGCGGCAGCTGCGCCTTCGTCGACCCGGACGCGAACCTGTCGGCCGCCTATGTGATGACGCGCCAGTCGCCCCATCTGATCGGCGACCCGCGGGCGGTGCGGCTGCACGACGCCCTGTACGCGGCGCTCTAGACCGGGGTCGCGGCGTCCTTGAGGGCGCGGCGGGCGGCGCGGACGCGGAGCCAGGCGGCGGCGGCGAAAACCCCGGCCCCGCCCCAGATGAAGGCGAAGCTGATCACCCGAAGGGGCGTCAGATCCTCGCCGGCCCAGACGCCGACCACGAACTGCAACGTCGGGGCGAGGAACTGGATGAAGCCGATGGTCGACAGCGGCAGGCGCCGCGCCGACCAGGCGAACAGGGCCAGCGGCAGCACCGTCGCCGGACCGTTGGCGAGGGCCCACAGGGTGTTGGTCGGGCTGTCGAAGGCGACGCCGCCGCCGGTGTTCTGCAGCCACAGCACCCAGGCGAGGCCGAACGGCACCAGCAGCAGGCACTCGACCAGCAGCCCGGCCTGGGCGTCGATCGGCACGCGTTTGCGGATCACGCCATAGGAGGCGAAGCTGATGGCGAGGATGATCGAGATCCACGGCGGCCGGCCGAGGGCGAGGGCCTGGAACAGCACGCCGACGGCGGCCAGGCCGATGGCGACCCAGCCCCAGCGGTCGATCTTCTCGCGGAACAGCCACAGGCCGACGACCATGTTGAGCAGCGGGTTGATATAGTAGCCGAGGCTGGCCTCCAGCGTCGCGCCATGGGTCGTGGCCCAGACATAGACGCCCCAGTTGATGGCGATCAGCATCGTCGAAAGCGTCAGCCAGGCGAGGGTCTTCGGCGTCGCCAGGACGGCGCGCACCTGACCGCCCTGTCCGGCCAGAAACACCAGCAGCCCGGCCACCGCCACGGCCCACAGGGCGCGGTGGGCGAGGATTTCGAACGAATCGAACCCGGCCGCCGCCTGGGCCATGAACAGCAGCGGCATGACGCCCCACAGGACGTAGCAGCCGAAGGCGGACACCAGGGCGGCGCGGCCCTGATCGGGACCGGTGACGGCGGTCATGGGGAACTCCTTCGCCGGGGGAGCGGCGAGCGGACGGATCAGACGGTGATGGTGCGATAGCCCGACGACGGCTTGATCGTGCCCGTCTCGTCCAGCAGCTGGGCGATCTGGACCGCGTTCAGGGCGGCGCCCTTGCGCAGGTTGTCGGAGACGACCCAGAGCGACAGGCCGTTCTCGACGGTCGGATCCTTGCGGATGCGGCTGACATAGACGGCGTGCTCGCCGGCGGCGTCGACGGGGGTGATGTAGCCGTCGTGTTCCTGCTTATCGATGACCATGACGCCGGGGGCCTCGCGCAGGATGGCGCGGGCCTCGTCGGGGCTGATCGGGCGATCGAACTCGAGGTTCACCGATTCCGAATGGCCGACGAACACCGGCACGCGCACGCAGGTGACGGTCAGCTGGATGTCCGGATCGAGGATCTTGTGGGTCTCGTCCCACATCTTGGCTTCCTCGTCGGTATAGCCGTCGTCGCGGAACGACCCGATCATCGGGATGACGTTGAAGGCGATCTGTTTGGGGAACAGTTTCGGCGTGGCGTCGCCGAGGCCGTAGATGGCCTTGGTCTGGTTCCACAGCTCGTCCATCCCCGCCTTGCCGGCGCCCGAGACCGATTGATAGGTCGAGACCACGGCGCGTTTGATCTTCGCCGCGTCGTGCAGCGGCTTGAGCGCCACCACCAGCTGGGCGGTCGAGCAGTTGGGGTTGGCGATGATGTTCTTTTTGCGCGCCAGCTTGATCGCGTCCGGGTTCACCTCGGGCACGATCAGCGGCACGTCCGGGTCCTTGCGGAAGGCCGAGGAGTTGTCGATGACGATCGGGCCGGCCTTGCCGATCTTCTCGGACCAGGCGCGCGAGACCTCGCCGCCGGCGCTCATCAGCACGATGTCGACGCTGGAGAAGTCGAAGCCGTCGATGTCCTGGCATTTGATCGTGCGGTCGCCCCAAGCGACGTCCATGCCCTTCGACTTGCGCGAGGCGACGGCGTGCATCTCGTCGACGGGGAATTCCAGTTCCTCGAGGATGTTCAGCATTTCCCGGCCGACATTGCCGGTGGCGCCCACGATGGCGACGCGATAGCCCATCTTTTATGTCCTTCGGACGCGCTACCGCTCGACACGCGGCGTCTCGCTGCTTGAGCGCGGAATTGATTGGAGGCCCGGCCTATCCGGGCCGTGACGCTCTATGTGGGCTTTCGCGGGCGCGAAGCAATCGCTTTTCAGCGTTGGCGGACGCCGCGGAGCCCGAGAACGACGGGATCAGCCATTCGCGCGGCTTATGGCGGGGGTCACAGCCCGCGGCGGACGGCTTTCATTTGCCGCCGCCAACTATCCAGCCGCCGACGGGGCGGCTATGGCCTCGGCATGCCTTCGAAGATCTCTCGCGCCTATCAGAAGCGGCTGGCCGACGGCCGGCTGACGCCCGATCCGTCACAGGTTCCGGTGGTCGAGGCCCTGTCCCGGCTGGAGATCGAGCTCGGACGCAAGGGGCCGCTGGGCGGGCTGTTCGGCGGGCTGCTGGGCGGACGGCCCGAGGTGCGCGGCGTCTATCTGTGGGGCCCGCCGGGGCGGGGCAAGTCCATCCTGATGGACCTGTTCTACGCCTGCGTGCCCGAGCCGCGGAAGAAACGCGCCCATTTCCACGCCTTCATGGCCCGGGTCCACGGCCTGATGCGCCAGTGGCGCGAGGGTGACGCCGAAGCGCGCGAGGCGGTCTTCGGCCAGTCGAAGGGCGACGATCCGATCATCCCGGTGGCGGCCCTGATCGCCTCGGAGGCGCGGCTGCTGTGCTTCGACGAATTGCAGGTCACCGACATCGCCGACGCCCTGATCCTCGGCCGGCTGTTCGAGGCCCTGTTCGAGCAGAAGGTGGTGCTGGCGGTGACCTCGAACCGGGCCCCGGACCAGCTGTATCTGAACGGGATCAATCGCGAGCTCTTCCTGCCGTTCGTCGATCTGATCGAGGCGCGCTGCGAGGTGGTGTCGGTGGCCGGGGCGCGCGACTGGCGGCTGGACCGGCTGATGGGCGACCGGGTCTGGTTCGCCCCGCCGGACGCGGCGGCGCGGGCCGGGTTCGAGGCGCTGTGGGCCGATCTGAAGGGCGAACAGGAGGAGTGTCCGGCGCATCTGAAGGTCCTGGGCCGCGAGGTGGTGATCGAGCGCACCGACGGCGGTCTGGCGCGGGCGACCTTCGCCCAGCTGTGCGGGGCGGCGCTGGGCCCGCAGGACTATCTGGCCATCGCCGAGCGGTTCCAGACCCTGTTCGTCGAGGACATCCCGGTGCTGGGTCCGGCGAAACAACAGGAGGCGCGCCGCTTCGTGACGCTGATCGACGCCCTCTATGAAGCCGGGACGCGGCTGGTCGCCCTGGCCGAGGCGCCGCCCGAGGCGCTGTATCGCAAGGGCGTCGGGGCCTTCGAGTTCGAGCGGACCGTGTCGCGCCTCAATGAGATGGCCGGGGCCGAGTGGCTGGCGCGCGAGCGGGACTGAGGCCGCCGGGGCGGCCTTGCTTTCGCCCTCCATCCGTCGATAGGTGAAGGCCCGCAGGAGACCCCTCGATGATCCGTTTCGCGACCCTCGCCGCCGCCGCCGCCCTGGCCTTCGCCGCGCCCGCCAGCGCCCAGACCCCCGGCCTGGCCACCGGCCAGACCGCCCCGGCCCAGACCGCCGCCGATCCGGGCGTCTCCGTCGAGGCCGTGCGGGCGTGGCTGACCTCCAAGGGCGGAACGGTTAGCGCCGTCAATCGCGAGGAGGGCGAGACCTGGCTGAACGTCACCGACGGACCGCTGTCGTGGGTGATCTTCTTCTACAGCTGCCAGGCCGATGTCTGCGGCGATATCCAGTACGCCGCCAGCTTTTCCAATCCGGGCGTCACCCAGGCTATGGTCAATGACTGGAACCGCGAGCGCCGCTTCCTCAAGGCCTTCTTCGCCCCGGGCGAAGCGGGCGGCGATCCGACGGCCGTGGTCCAGTACGATGTCCTGATCCATAGCGCCGACGTCGAACAGCTGGCCGACCCCACCGCCCTGTGGCTGGATCTCGTCGGCGCCTTCGGAACCACCGTGGGCTATTTCCAGGCCTCTGAGTAGCCGGGCCCTCGCCGCCCCGCCGCCGGCCTGCTAACGCGGGCGGATGAAGGCTGACACTGTCGATGTCCTGATCGTCGGGGCGGGTGCCGCCGGGATGATGTGCGCCATCGAGGCCGGGCGGCGGGGCCGCTCGGTGCGGGTGGTGGATCATGCGTCGGCGCCGGGGGAGAAGATCCGCATCTCGGGCGGCGGACGCTGCAACTTCACCAATCTGGGGACCGGGCCGGGCAATTTCCTCGGCGAGAACCCGCGCTTCGCCACCTCGGCCCTGCGCCGGTTCAGCCAGCACGACTTCATCAAGCGGGTGGATCGGGCCGGCATCGCCTGGCACGAGAAGACCTTGGGACAGCTATTCTGCGACGACTCGGCGAATCAGATCATCCGTATGCTGACGGACGACATGCGCGAGGCGGGAACGCGCCTGTCTCTGGGCGTTTCGGTGGAGCGGATCGAGCGCGCCGGCGACGGCTTCGAGGCGGCCTTGTCGGACGGGTCGGTGGTGCGGGCGCAGTCGCTGGTGCTGGCGACGGGCGGCAAGTCGATCCCCAAGATGGGGGCGACAGGCTGGGCCTTCGACACGGCGCGGGCGTTCGGCCTGCGGGTCACGGAGACGCGACCGGCGCTGGTTCCGCTGACCTTCGAGGCCGGCCTGCTGGAACGGCTGAAGTCGCTGGCCGGGGTGTCGGTCGAGGCGGTGGTCAGCCGCGGCAAGACCCGGTTCGCCGAGGGCCTCCTGTTCACCCACCGCGGCCTGAGCGGCCCGTCCATCCTGCAGATCAGCTCGTACTGGCGCGAGGGCGAGGCGATCTCGGTGGCCATGGCCCCCGGCGTCGAGGTCTTCGCCCGACTGAAGGCGATGAAGGCGGAGAATGGACGCCAGGCCGCGCAAACGGCGCTGGGCCAGATCGTGCCGAAGCGGCTGGCCGAAACGCTGGTGGCACAGGAACAGGTCGTGGGAAACCTCGCCGACCTGTCGGACAAGGCGCTGCGGCGGCTCGACGGGGCGGTCAACAGCTGGAGCGTCAAGCCGGTGGGATCGGAAGGCTATCGCACCGCCGAGGTGACCCTGGGCGGGGTGGCGACCAACGAACTGGATCAGCAGACACTGGGGGCACGCTCCGTACCCGGACTGTATGTAGTCGGCGAGGCGGTCGATGTCACGGGCTGGCTGGGCGGCTATAATTTCCAGTGGGCCTGGTCCTCGGGCTGGGCGGCGGGACAGGCCTGCTGACCGCGACGTTCCGCCTGTTGCCAGCATCCTTAGTCTGCCCCATCCTGCCACCGCGGGACGGGCCCCTCTGGCGCGGCTTCCGACGGATCCCCTTCGCCGTCGGCGGCGCGCGATGTCGGACCGCATCGGGCGCTTCGGCGTTCGACCCTGGCCCGAGCTCGGCGCCGGGGCGCCCGACCCCTCTCAATCCGCGTGGAGAACGCTCGATGCCCCTGCTGATGTGCCCCAATGACAACGCCGCGATGCAGACGCTGGAGCGCGGCGGCGTCCAGTTCGACATGTGCCCGAACTGCCGCGGCGTCTGGCTCGATCGCGGCGAACTGGAGAAGCTGATGGCGGTGGCGACCGAGGAGGGTCGCGCTTCGGCCGCGCCGCCGCCGCAGGCCGCGCCCCAACCCTATCCGCCGCAGGCTGCGCCGCAACCGTGGGGACAGCAGCCGCAACAGGGCTATCGCGAGCCGCCGCGCTACCGGGACGACCGCGACGACGACTACAAATATCGCAAGAAGAAGCGCGACAGCATCTTCGACATCTTCGACTGACGCTTCCTGAAGGGTCGCGGTCGTCGGCCCTTCAGGACCTGACGGGTGCGATTCGACGCAATCAGGCCGCCAGACCTGCCGCCTTCATCAAACCCTTGAGCGGAGCCAGCTTTTCGGGCTCGGCGGCGAGGGCAGCGCGGTTGCCGGGGGCGCGGAACAGACGGACCGCCTCGGCCCTGGCGCGATCGGCGGCCGGACCCGCCGGGGCCGTATCGCCCGAGGCCATGCGCAGCAACACCGCCAGTTTCTGCGGCAGCGGCGCGGGCGAGCGCGCCAGCAGGGTGGTGATGCGGGCCTCCGCCTCGACGGTTCCCCCGACCGCGCCGATCAAGGTGACGATCTCGGCCTCGTCACGATCGGTCAGGCCGCAGCCGCGCACGGCCCGGCCGAGGGCGGCGAGCACGCCCAGCTTCTGTGCCGGGGTCTGGTCAGAAGCGGTCCGCATCTCGGTCTCGAAACGCAGCGAACCGACACAGGCCGACAGCCAGCGGGCGGAGGCGCGCTTGTTGGCCATGCCGGTGACGTTCTCGCACAGGCGGGTCAGGGCCTCGGCCTCGCACAGGACGGTGGTGCAGGACTTCACATAGGCGGCGACGAAATCGGCGGTGACCAGGGCCTTCGAGCGTTCGTTGAAGGCCGTCTGGACCTCCTCGAGGGTCAGCAGCCGGCCGGCCGTGGCCGTCAGCGTCATGGCGAGTGTGCGCAGGATGTCGATCTCGCCGGCGGCGTCGTTGGGGCGCAGGCGGCGGGGGCTCATCAGTTCGCGCACCACCATCCGCGCGAGGGCGGCCGACAGCAGCGGAAACTGACCAGCCGCGACCCGCTCGCCAAGCCGGGCGGCAGGCCCCTCGACCACGGGCACATGAAGGGCGAGGCGGGCATCCTGGCGGATCAGGGCGGCGACCTCGCGCGGGGCGACCATCCGCACGACGGCGGCGAGGGATGCGCCCTGGTCGAGGGCCGGGCCTAGCACATCGGCGAGATTGGTGCGGGCCGCGAACATCTCGCACATCACCTGTTCGAGCGCGACCAGGACCATGGCGTGCGGCGGGCCGTCCATCGGCGCACGATCGGCCAAGTCCATCAGCCGGTCGAGCCGGGCCCGGCCGCCGCGGACGCCGGCGAGGGCGCGGGAGACGACGCCGCCCATGATGAAGGCGCGATCCGGCTGGCCGGCGAGGCGATGGGCGAGGTCGGCGAGAGAGTGGTTCTCAAGACCCGGGAACTGGTCGCGGCGGCCGGCCAGCAGCAGGCGCTCGATCGTCCGCTCGGCGAGCTTCTGGTAGTGGCGGACCAGATCGTGCACCGGCTGACCGGCGATCTGGCTTTCCGGCACGGCGACCTTCTGGATGGCGTGCTGGAGTTCGACGCCGGAAGCCTCGAGCTTCTCGGCCAGGTCGGGCCGGTGCAGCAGTTCGAAGGCTGTCACGCCCTGGCGGCTCAGCCACTCCTCGAGCACCCGGCCGACCATCTCGCGCGACGTCGGGGCGTAAAGATCCTGGGGCGAGCCGCAGCGGGGCGCCGCGTCCTCGGCGACCACCCGCGGTCGTTTCACCTCGGGAGCGCCCCGCGTCAGCACGGTGACGCTGTTGAAATGCATGGTGTCGGGGTCGAGGGTCTCCTTGGTGACCCGGACGGCGGCGGCGCGGTTGTCGGCGAGAAACTCCTCGGCCGTCCGGATCGCCCTGGCGCGATCCTCCGTCGCCACCTGCAGACTCCAGGGGGCCGGGGCGGTCTTGCGGACATAGACTTCGTAGTGGACGGGACCGGCCATGAAACGCTCGCAGTGCTGGGCCTCCTTCATGGCGCCAAAGGCTTTAAGGTCGGGTTTCATTGCGCATTCAGGCGCGGCGGCCCATTTTAGCGCCGCAATCATCACCCAGTGGATCTAGAACGGTTACGCTTGCCGCGCGTTGAGTGCGGACGGGAAGCCTGCAAGGAGAGCGCCTTGGCGAACATCACCCTGGTCGACGACGACGAGAATATCGTGGCCTCCGTCTCGCTGGCGCTGGAAAGCCATGGCCACAAGGTCACGGCCTGGCACGACGGCGCGTCCGGGCTTGAGGCGCTGGAATCCAGCCCGCCGGACCTCGCCATCCTCGATGTGAAGATGCCGCGCATGGACGGGATGGAGGTGCTGCGCCGCCTGCGTCAGACCAGCCAGATCCCGGTCATCATGCTGACCTCGAAGGACGAGGAGATCGACGAGATCCTCGGCTTCAACCTCGGCGCCGACGACTACATCCACAAACCGTTCAGCCAGCGGCTGCTGATCGAGCGGGTCAAGGCGCTGCTGCGGCGCACCGGCGCCGACGGCGGTGAGCCCGAGCCCTCGGCGGAGGGTTCGGCCAAGGCGATCAAGCGCGGCAAGCTGTCGATGGACCCGGCGCGGCACGAGAGCACCTGGGACGGCCGGCCGGTCAAGCTGACGGTGACGGAGTTCCTGCTGCTGCAGGCCCTGGCCCAGCGGCCCGGATTCGTGAAGAGCCGCGACAACCTGATGGACGCCGCCTACGACGATCAGGTCTATGTCGATGACCGCACCATCGACAGTCACGTCAAGCGGATGCGAAAGAAGTTCCGGGTGGTCGACCCCGAGTTCGACGCCATCGAGACCCTGTATGGCGTCGGATACCGCTACCGCGAAAGCTGAGCCGGCCGAAACGGCCGAGGACGACCGGCCGCGCCGCCCGCAGCGGTTCGGCGGCTCGCGGCTGGGCGGTTTCATCCTCGCCCTCAACCTGCTCAGCTTGCTGATCCTGTTCGTCGGCGCCCTGCTGCTGAACGAATGGACCCGGGGCCTGATCGAGGCGCGCCAGGAGACCCTGACCGCCCAGGCGGAACTGCTGGTACAGGTGCTGGGCGAGCCGCAGATCGGCGTGACGCGCGGCGAACCGACGCCCTATCTGGACCCGATCGAGGCGAGCCGCTGGCTGCGGGACAATTTCATCCCGGAAGGCCAGCGGGCGCGGCTGTTCGACGTCGACGGCATCCTCGTCGCCGACAGCTATACGGTGACCGAGGCGATCCCGGGCGAGCCCCTGCCGCCCGCCCTCCCGGCCGGCACGCCCCCGGCGGCGGCGGCGCCCGAGGCGCAGGCGCGCGACGCCCGCGACCTGGAACGGGCGCGGGCGGCGGTGGCCGAAGAGGTCGAGATCGCCCTCGAAGGCCGGTCCTCGGCGACCGTGCGGACCTCCGAAAGCGGCGACCGGGTGGTGTCGGTGTCGATACCGGTGCGCCATGTCGAACAGGTGCTGGGCGTGCTGACGCTGGAGGCCGGCGACGTCGACGAGACGCTGGCGGCGCAGCGGCTGGCGCTGATGCCGTTCGCCCTGGTGGCCCTGTTCGTCTCGCTGCTGTCGTCCCTGCTGCTGCATCTGTTCGTGGCGCGGCCGGTGATGCGGCTGTCGGCGGCGGCCGATGCGGTGCGGCTGCAGCGGGCGCGGGCCATCTCCCTGCCCGACCTCGACCACCGCAAGGACGAGATCGGCGATCTGGCGCGATCGCTGGAGACCATGACCGAGACCCTGTCGGACCGGATGGACGCCATCGAACGGTTCGCCGCCGATGTCTCGCACGAGATCAAGAACCCCCTGACCTCGATCCGCTCGGCGCTGGAGACCCTGCCGCTGGTCAAGACCGAGGCGCAGCGCGAGAAGCTGACCGGCCTGCTGCAACAGGACGTGCGCCGCCTGGACCGGCTGATCACCGACATCTCCAACGCCTCGCGGCTGGACGCCGAGCTGAATCGCGACCGGCCGCGGCCGATCGACCTGACCGTGCTGCTGAGCGAAATCGTCGGAGTCTATCAGGCCAACCTGCAGGGCGGCGGCGTGCCGGTCGCCTTCACCGCCTCGACCCCCGAGCATGCCCCCATCCGCGGCCGCGACGGGCCGCTGGGCCAGGTGTTCCGCAATCTGATCGACAACGCCCGCTCCTTCAGCCCCCCCGGCGGTGAGGTGCGGGTCAGCCTGTCGCGAGACCAGATCGATCCCGACCGCCCCGTGCGGGTGCGAGTCGACGATGAGGGACCGGGCGTCCCGCCCGAGAATCTCGAGACCGTGTTCGAGCGATTCTACACCTCGCGGCCGCGCGGCACGGCGTTCGGGACCAATTCCGGGCTCGGCCTGTCAATCGTCAAACAGATCGTCGAGGCGCACGGCGGACGGGTCTGGGCGGAGAACCGCACGGGCCCCGACGGCGAGACCCTCGGCGCGCGTTTTGAGGTCGCCCTGCCGGCCGCCGCGACCGGACGGCGGACGTGACGGCCGACGTGAGCGGGCGGCAGCCGCTGCACGGAACCGTGGCGGCGCACTGGCGGGCGGGGGTCGGCTGGCGCGCGGCGCTGATCACCGGACCGTCCGGCGCGGGCAAGAGCGACCTGGCCCTGCGCCTGCTGGGGCGCGGCTGGCGGCTGGTGGCCGACGACTACGTCCATGTGACCCCCTCGGCCGGGATCCTTTATGCGGTCGCCCCGGAGGCGATCTCCGACCGGATGGAGGCCCGCGGGGTGGGGATCATCCCCGTCTGCGCCCGGGGCCCGACGCGGCTGTCGCTGGTCGTGGAACTGGTCGAGGAGCCGGTCGAACGGCTGCCGGAAACGGCCGTGCGCACCCTCGAGGGTGTGGCCCTGCCGCTGCTGCGCCTGACCGGATTCGAGGCCTCGGCGGTCGAAAAGGTCGCGGCGGCGCTCGCCCGACTTTAACCCGCCGCCGGTTTGGGCTATTCCGCGCGGCTTGCGACCGGTCCAGCGGACCGACGGGACGCGGGGGCGCGAGTCTTGGTGAAGCCTTCATGATCGGCCTGGTGATTGTCACCCACGGGGGTCTGGCCTCCGAATTCCTGTCGGCCATGGAGCATGTCGTCGGGCCCCAGCGGGGCGTCGCCGCCATCTGCATCGGGCCCGAGGACGACATGGAGCGCCGCCGCCGCGACATCGTCGACGCCGCCGGCGCGGTCGACGACGGCGACGGCGTCATCCTGCTGACCGACATGTTCGGCGGCACGCCGTCCAACCTGGCCATCTCGGTGATGGAGGAGACCCATGCCGAGGTCATCGCCGGGCTGAACCTGCCGATGCTGATCAAACTGGCCAGCGTGCGCGGGCGCGAGCCGCTGCAGGCCTGCGTCGCCCACGCCCAGGACGCCGGCCGCAAATACATCTCGGTGGCCAGCTGGGTTCTGCAGGGCGAGAAATGAGCGACGCGGCGCCGCGGGCCACGGCGACGGCCAACATCTGCAACACCCGCGGGCTGCACGCCCGGGCCAGCGCCAAATTCGTCAAGCTGGCCACCGGCTTCGACGCCGAGATCCACGTCACCCGCGACGGCGTCACGGTCAACGCCCTGTCGATCATGGGCCTGCTGATGCTGGGGGCCGGCAACGGCTGCGGCATCGACATCGTCGCCACCGGCCCTGAGGCCGAGGCGGCGGTGGCGGCGCTGGCCGATCTGGTCGCGCGGCGCTTCGACGAGGATCAGTAGCGCGAAAAACCCCCGCCGGCGGACCGGCGGGGTGTCCCTGCACCGGTTGACGCGGCCGGCTAGGGGGTTTCGGTGATCAGCAGCGAGGCCGAGGCGGTTCCGCCGTTGAACGTGCCGATCCAGACATCGTAGGTTCCGCTGGCGGGCTTGTTGAAGCGGACTTCCGCGTCGCCGTCGCCCCAGCTGTCGTCGTCGCAGTACCAGGCGCCGTCCGGACCGTTGATGATCAGGGTCGTGTCGGTCGACGACCGGGTGCGGAACACCAGCGGCAGCGAGCCGGCGCTGTAGGTGACCTCATAGTCCGGCGCATTCGAGATGTCGCCGACGCAGGCGCCGGGCAGGTCGGTGTCGGTATAGGCGTCGATCGAGCCGCCGGCGGTGATGTCGACCCGGTAGGGGTCCGGCGTGAAGCCGGCGCTGAGACGGATCTCGCCGAAATTGGCTGTCAGACCTGCGTTCTGGGCGACGGCCATGCCCGGCGTGGCGAGGGTGGCGGCAAGCGCCAGCGCGCTGATAAGTCTTTTCATGTCGTCGAGTCCCCGATGAATCCTGTGGATCAGCCCGGACGGACACGACGCCAATCGCGAGCCTGCGTCAAGCTCGTGGAACCGCGTTTTCAGGTCCTGGAGGGCCGGTCAGCGACCGGACCCAAGGGATGGAGCCTGTCCTGCCAAGCGCGCCAGCGCTGAGCAGGATGGTGGAGCCGAGGGGAGTCGAACCCCTGACCTCGTCATTGCGAACGACGCGCTCTACCAACTGAGCTACGGCCCCGATTTCCGGGTACAGGCGAGGGCGCGACATACGAGCGGCGGCCCGGTGGTGTCAACCGCCATCCACCCCGCCGTACCGATTGGCGTTTGGCGGCGGAGCCTCTAGAACCGGAGCCGCCGTCGATGGAGGACTATGCGCGTGGATCTGGTTTTCGGAATTCTGAACTTCGTATTCTTCATCACCAATGCAGTGCTGCAGTTGCTGCTGCTGGCGATCATCATCAGCGCCGTGCTGAGCTGGCTGTTCGCCTTCGACATCATCAACCATCGCAACCGGTTCGTGAACCAGATCGCCAGCTTCCTCGACAGCGTGGTCAGCCCCGTGCTGGCGCCGTTCCGCCGGATCATTCCGCCGCTCGGCGGCATGGATCTTTCGCCGATCGTGGCCATCCTCGTCATTCGCGGAATTCAGCTGTTTCTGCTCCCGGCCTCTCACGCCGCCCTGGTTCAGCTGTTCACCGGCGTCTGATGCGACCGGGCGCCGCCCGAAAGTCACGCTGCCGTCGCCTTGTTCGCGGGGCCGACATCCAGTCTTGCGCCGTCCCGCAGGCCGCCTAATGTGCCGCTCCGATCGGGCCTCGCGGCCGCCAATGCACCGGAATTCATGACCACGATCCGATCAGTCGCCATCGTCGGCGCGGGCCAGATGGGCGCCGGCATCGCCCAGGCCGTGGCTGCGGGCGGCTACGACGTGCGCCTCTATGACGCCGCGCCGGAGCGCGTGCCCGAGGCCCAGGCGGCGGTCGCCGCCAGCCTGGCGCGGCAGGTCGCGCGCGGACTGGCGACCCAGGCCGACGCCGACGCCGCCCTCGCCCGCATCCGCCCGGCGACGTCGCTGGCCGAGGCGGCCCGCGCCGATCTGGTCATCGAGGCGGCTGTCGAGGACGAGGCGGTCAAGAAGTCCATCCTGTCGGAGCTGGTCCCGCACCTGGGCCCCGCCACCCTGCTGGCGTCCAACACCTCGTCGATCTCGATCACCCGTCTGGCCTCGGCCACCGACCGGCCCGAGCGGTTCATCGGCCTGCATTTCATGAAGCCGGCCCCGGTGATGAAGCTGGTCGAGATCATCCGCGGCATCGCCACCTCGGCCGAGACCTATGACGCGGCCGTGGCCTTCGCCGAGAGCCTGGGCAAGACCACCACCAACGCCGAGGACTTCCCCGCCTTCATCGTCAACCGCATCCTCGTGCCCATGATCAATGAGGCGATCTATACGCTGTACGAGGGCGTCGGGAATGTCAGCTCGATCGACACGGCGTTGAAGCTGGGGGCCAACCACCCGATGGGGCCGCTGGAGCTGGCCGACTTCATGGGTCTGGACGTGGTGCTGGCGATCATGAACGTGCTGTACGAGGGCCTCGCCGACAGCAAATACCGGCCCTGTCCGCTGCTGGTGAAATATGTCGAGGCCGGCTGGCTGGGGCGCAAGTCGGGGCGCGGCTTCTACGACTATTCCGGCGACACGCCGGTGCCGACCCGATGATCCGGCGGCTGGAACGGCCCGAGGACTTCCCCGGGCAGCAGCGGGTGGCGTGGCGGCGCGAGCCCTACCGCATCGTGCTGGCGGCGGTCGCCGGCGGGTTGTGGCCGCCGCTGATCCTGACCCTGCCGATCTGGCCGCCCAGCAACTGGATGCCCGGACTGGAAGTCGACTGGCGGCTGCTGGTCCTGTTCATCGGCCTGCTGGCGACCCCCGCCGGCCTGTGGCTGCTGGACAGGGAACGGCAGCGGACCGGGCGGCCAGTGACCCGTCTCGGCGTGATCTGGCGCTTCATGTTCTATGGCGGCCTGCTGGCGGCGGCCCTCGGCGCCCTGTTCGCCCTCGTCCAGTCGGTGCTGCAGTGGTTGCACGCCGCCAATTTCGGCGAGGCTGTGGGCGGCAGCGAGACCTCGCTGCTGATCTATGGCGTCGGCGGCCTTTCGGTCGCGGTGCTGGTCGGCGTCAGCTACGCGTTGTGGGCTGGCCTGTGTGTCGCCTTCATCGCCTTCCGGCCGCAGCCGGAAGTCCGCGACCGGCTGGGCCTGATGGCCGAACGTCCCACGAACTGACCGCCAGCCGGGTTACGGCGAATTTAGTTTCCGCCGCGCCCCGCCCATGTAAAGCTCCCTTGTCTTTATCCCAAGGGGGGAACGCCATGGCCTTGGCCGATACGTCTCAAACGCCGATGTCGGCGCCCATGCTGGCGCCTGTGGCGCCCAGGGACCGCATCTTCACGCTCGACATGCTGCGCGGCTGGGCCATTCTCGGCATCCTCGCCGTCAACGCCATGATGTTCGCCTGGCCTTTCGCCCTGGGGGCGGGGACCAATCTGGTTCCCCCCTATCCACACGACCAGGCCAATATCCTCGGCCACTGGGTCACCGACGTCTTCTTCCAGGACAAGTTCCGCTCGCTGTTCTCGATGCTGTTCGGCGTGTCGATCTTCCTGATCGGCGGCGAGCGGTCCGACGAGGCGCGCGGCGGGCTGTTGCGGCGCCGGCTGTTGTGGCTGGGCCTCTTCGGCCTGATCCACGGACTGGCCTTCTGGTTCGGGGACATCCTGCTGCACTATGCCTACTGCGGCCTGATCGTGATGCTGATGCGGTCGTGGCCGGCCAGGCGGCTGATCTGGGTCGGCGGCGGGGTCAGCCTGCTGCTCGCGCTTTTGTCGGCCGCGGCCATGATGGCGGCCGGCCTGATGGGCGACGCGGCGGCCAGCGGCGGCGCCAGTCCTTTCGGCAGCCAGGAAACCCTCGCTGCGACGATCCAGACCTATCAGACCGGCTGGCCCGGGGCGCAGATCGAGAACGCCAAAACGTGGCTGATCCTGCAGACCTTCAGCCTGACGCTGATCCCGGTCACCGTGCCGCTGATGCTGCTGGGTCTCGGCCTGTTCAAGGCCGGCTTCCTCATCGGCAAGTCGCCGACCTGGCTCTATCTTCTGGTTCTGGCCCTCGGCGCGGCCAATCTGGCGGCCCTCGGCTGGTACCAATGGATGGATTCCAGCGCCGCCCGCGGCGTGACGCCGCCCTCGGCCGGTCTGGCCGGCGTGGCCGGCAGCTTCGCCTGGGTGATCACCCTCGGCTATGTCAGCCTGCTGATCCTGATGAGCCGGTTCGGTCTGCGCTTCCTGACCGCGCGGCTCGCCCCGGTCGGGCGGATGGCCTTCACCAACTACCTGACCCAGACCCTGATCATGGCGACCCTCTTCTACCTGCCGTGGGGCCCGCATCTGTTCGGCGATCTCGCCTGGGGTCCGGGACAGCTGTGGGCGGCGGTGGGCGCCGTCTGGGTCGCCCAGCTGATCTGGTCGCCCTTGTGGCTGTCGATGTTCCAGATGGGACCGCTGGAGTGGCTGTGGCGCTGCCTGACCTACGGACGGATGGTGCCGCTGCGCAAGGTCGCCGGCGGGTCGCGCACGGAGGCGGTCTCGATCTGAGGCGTCTGGCGGGCAGGGGGATCGTTGCCCGACGGCGGGCGATGGCTTAATCGCGCGGCATGACAGACGCCGCCCCCCTCCGCCCCGAAGCCCGCAGCCCCCGGGGGTTCGCCGACCGCCGCGGTCGCGACCTGATCGCCGAGCGCCGGCTTGTGACCCGGGTCTCGGCCGTCTACGAGCGCTGGGGCTTCGAGCCGCTGGACACGGGCGCCTTCGAATACGCCGACGCCCTGGGCAAATTCCTGCCCGACGCCGACCGCCCGAACGAGGGCGTGTTCGCCCTGCAGGACGATCCCGACGCCGAGGGGAATGGCGAGTGGATGGCCCTGCGCTACGACCTGACGGCGCCGCTGGCCCGGTTCGCGGCCCAGAACTGGGAGACCCTGCCCAAGCCGTTCCGCCGCTACGCCTTTGGCCCGGTGTGGCGCAACGAGAAGCCCGGCCCCGGCCGCTTCCGCGAATTCGTCCAGTGCGACGCCGACACCGTCGGCTCGGACCGGCCCGAGGCCGACGCCGAGATCATCGCCATGGCCTGCGAGGGTTTGCAGGCAGCGGGTCTCGCCCCCGACCAGGCGGTGATCCGGGTGTCGAACCGCAAGCTGTTCGACGGCCTGTTCGAGGCCGGCGGGGTGACCGATCCGGCCCAGCGCCTGACCGCCCTGCGGGCCATCGACAAGTTCGACCGGCTGGGCTGGGCGGGCGTCTCGTCCCTGCTGGGCGAAGGGCGGCTCGACGAGTCGGGCGACTATACGAAGGGCGCCAATCTGCCGCTCGGCGTAGCCGCCACCATCGAGGCCTTCCTCGCCTCGGCCGGCGACGCGGCCCTGTCGCG
This sequence comes from Brevundimonas sp., assembly GCF_046295595.1. Lineage (GTDB taxonomy): Bacteria > Pseudomonadota > Alphaproteobacteria > Caulobacterales > Caulobacteraceae > Brevundimonas. The sequence continues at coordinate 17,605 of NZ_JBKBMX010000022.1, forward strand.
CGCGGAAACGCTGGAGGCGGTGGCGCGCGCAGGGGGTCTCGGCGCCGCGGGCGAGCAGGCGCTGGAGGAGCTGGCGGCCATCGACCGGGCGCTGGCCGCGATGAAGGTCGGCCAGGAGGCCGTGCGTTTCGACCCGACCATCGTGCGCGGGCTGGAATATTACACCGGCGCGGTGTTCGAGGCCGAGCTGCTGCTGGAGACCACCGACGACAAGGGCCGGGCGGTGCGCTTCGGTTCGATCGGCGGCGGCGGTCGCTACGACGATCTGGTGGCGCGTTTCACCGGCGAGCGGCTGCCGGCCACGGGCTTCTCGTTCGGGGTGTCGCGGCTGGCCTCGGCCCTCCGCGCGGCCGGGCGCGGCGGCGAGGACGCGGTGCGCGGCCCGGTCGTGGTCATCGTCTTTTCCGAAGCCGACATGCAGCACTATCTCGACGCCGTGTCCGAACTGCGCAACGCCGGAGTCGCCGCCGAGCTCTACCTCGGCCGGGCCGGCATGAAGGCGCAGATGAAATACGCCGACCGCCGCGGCGCCCCGGCGGTGGTCATCCTCGGCGGCGACGAGATCGCGGCCGGTCAGGTGACGATCAAGGATCTCGACGTCGGCCGGGCGCTCGCGGCGGGGATCACCGACAACGACGCCTGGAAGGCCGAGCGGCCCGGTCAGGTGGTTACGGCTCGCGCCGACCTTGTCGCCACCGTCCGGCGGATCGTCGGTCGCCCGGACACGGATGCGTGAGTTATCATTGATAACACATGAAATTCGCCAGTTTCGGCTGCGACTTCATTGACTTGGCGGGCGGATTGTCGTCATAGTTTCGTCACTCGAAAGCCGCCGCGCTTCAGCGCGGCCAATCTTTCGGAGGCGTTTCGGGGAGGAAACGTCCGCTCCGTAGAGAGCGAGAGAAGCCCGCCGCGACGTATCCCCCGCGGCGGGCTTTTTCGTGCCTGAAACCCCACGGCTTTCGTCGTCCGGCAAGCGGCGCAGCCGCGCAGACCGGGGGACCCAGCGGCGCCGAAGGCGATCTGTACAGACAGGCTGGTTTGTCAGCAGGTGCGCGCTCGACAGGTTCGCGCTCACGCGCGCCGCTGGGCCCCCCGGTCTCGTGCGCCTCGCCGGAGGATGACGAAAGCAGGGGCGCAGGGCCGGAACGAAAAAGGCCGGAGCGTCGCCGCCCCGGCCCTTCGCTGTTCGATGCGGCCGTCGCCTACCAGATGCGAACGCGGTCTTCCGGGGCGAGGTAGTATTTCGAGCCCGGCTGGACGTCGAAGGCCTCATACCAGGCGTCGATGTTGCGCACCGGGCCGATGACCCGGAACTCGGCCGGGCTGTGCGGATCGGTGGCGATCTGGTTGCGCAGGGCGTCGTCGCGATATTTCGACTGCCACACCTGGGCCCAGCCGTAGAAGAAGCGCTGGTCGCCCGTGACGCCGTCCAGCACCGGGGCCGGCTGGCCGTTCAGCGACAGGTGGTAGGCCTCGAGACCCACGGCCGTGCCGGCGGCGTCGCCGATGTTCTCGCCCATCGTCAGGTCGCCGTTGACCTTGAAGCCGGGGATCGGCTCGAACTGGTCGTACTGGTCGCCGAGACGGGTGGTCAGGGCGGTGAAGTTCGCCTTGTCCTCGTCGGTCCACCAGTTGCGCAGGACGCCGTCGCCGTCGGACTTGGAGCCCTGGTCGTCGAAGCCGTGGCCGATCTCGTGGCCGATGACGCCGCCGATGCCGCCGTAGTTGACGGCCGGGTCGGCGTCCGGATCGAAGAAGGGCGGCTGCAGGATCGCCGCCGGGAAGACGATCTCGTTATTGGTCGAGTTGTAGTAGGCGTTCACCGTCTGCGGGGTCATGCCCCACTCGTCCTTGTCGACCGGCTGGTTGAGGCGGGCCAGCTGGTAGTTCCACTGGAACAGGCCGGCGCGCTCGCCATTGCCGAACAGGTCGTCCGGGCGGATTTCCAGGGCCGAATAGTCGCGCCATTTGTCCGGATAGCCGATCTTGACGGTGAATTTCGCCAGCTTGTCCTGGGCCGCGGCCTTGGTCGCGTCGCTCATCCAGTCATAGGTGTTGATGCGATTGCCGAGCGCCACGCGCAGGTTGGCGACCAGTTCTTCCATCTTGGCCTTGGAGTCGGCGGGGAAATATTCCGCCACATACTGGCGGCCGACGGCCTCGCCCAGCATGCCCTCGGCGAAGCTGATGCCGCGCTTGTCGCGGGCGCGCTGCATCGGCTGGCCGTTCAGGTCGCGCGAGCGGAACTCCCACTGGGCGTCGGCGAAGCGGCGCGACAGGCGCGAGGCCCCGTCATCGGTGGTGTGGAAGGCCTGCCAGGCCTGGATCACCTCGATCGGCGTCTCGGCGTAGATGGCGGCGATCTTGGGCATGGCCGTGTCCTGACGGACGATCAGGCGCGGGACCTCGCCGACGCCGACGGCCGAATAATAGTCCTGCCACGGGAAGCCGGGCGCCTCGGCGGCCAGCTGGGCGATGGTGTATTCGTTGTAGGTCTCATCGCGGTTGCGGTTCTCGACCGGGGTCCAGTGGGCCTCGGCGATGCGCGTCTCGAAGGCGAGGATGGCGTCGGCGTTGGCGGCCGGGTCGTCCCAGCCGATCATCTCCAGCATGCGCTCGACATAGGCGCGGTACAGGGCCTTCTTCTCGGTCCAGCGCTCCTCCAGATAATAGTCGCGGTTGGGCAGGCCGAGGCCGGACTGGCCGGTCGAGACGACATAGCGCGTCGGCGCCTTCTGGTCGGTGGTGATGCCGGTGCCGAAGATGGTTCCGCCGATCCGGCCCTGGGTCGAGCCCATGTAGACCGCGGCCTTGTCGTGGGTGTCGGCGGCGCGGATGGCGTCGAGGTAGGGCTGCAGCGGCTGGGCGTCCAGCGCCTCGATCCGGGCCTCGTCCATATAGGCGCGGTAGGCGTCGGCGATCTTCTGCTCATCGGAGCCGGGCGCCAGGTCGGTGCGGGCCGCCAGACCGTCGATCATCACCTTGACGCGGTTGTCCGACAGTTCGCGCAGGAGGTTAAACGAGCCGTAGCTGGTACGGTCGGACGGGATCTCCAGACGGTCGAAGGCGGCGCCGTTGGCGTGGCGGAAGAAGCTGTCGCCCGGCGACACCGAGGTGTCGCGGCCGGCCAGGTCGAAACCCCAGGTTCCGTATTTCGGTGTCTCGACGCCCTGATAGCCCTGGACGGTCGCGCCCGGCGCGGGCGTCTGGAACAGTTCGAAGACGGTGCAGGATTCGTCGACGCAGGCGTGGTCGTGGCCGTCGGCGTCGAAATGCTGGGCCAGGGCGGGGGCGGCGGGCAGGAGCAGGGCGCCGACCGCGGCGCCGATAAGCAGCTTCTTCATCTGGGGTTTCCCTGGAATTGTCTTCCGGTTCCGGAAGTTCATCGGCGACCCTACGCGCGGCGGAGGGCCTGTCGTCTGAATTTTTTGTCATGATGAGCCGGAAACACGGACACGGCCGCGCTTGTCCCTGTAGGCTGCCGGCGATGGAGGGCGGATGACGGGTCACGGCGGCGCGGGCGGCGAATACAAGGATCTGGTGGTCTTTCTGGCCGCGGCGGGCGTCATGGTTCCGCTGTTCAACCGGTTGAAGATCAGCCCCATCCTCGGCTTCCTCGCGGCGGGCGTTCTGTTGGGCCCCGATGGCCTGGCGCGTCTCGCCGACAGCGCGCCCTGGCTGTCGTGGCTGACCATTTCCGACGCCGCCCAGATCCGCTCCCTGTCAGAGCTGGGCGTCGCCTTCCTGCTGTTCATGATCGGCCTCGAGCTGTCGTGGGAGCGGCTCAAGTCGATGCGCAAACTGGTGTTCGGTCTCGGCCTGACGCAGGTGGCGGCGTGCACCGTGGTGCTGGCGGCGCTGTTCATGCTGCTGGGCCAGACCCTCGTCTCGGCGGCGGTGCTCGGCCTCGGCCTGTCGCTCTCGTCCACCGCCGTCGTGATGCCGGTGCTGGCCGAGCGGGGGCGGGTGCAGACCGCCTCGGGCCGCGCCACCTTCGCCGTCCTGCTGGCCCAGGATCTGGCCGTGGCGCCGATCCTGATCACCGTCACCGTGCTGGCCGCCCTCGCCCAGGGCGGGGGCGAGATCGACGCGGGGACGCTGCGGACCGCCCTGCTGACCCTGGTGCCGGCGGCGATCGGCCTGGCCCTGCTGGTCGGGCTGGGCCGGCTGGTGCTGCGGCCGATGTTCCGCTCGGTGGCCCGGGCCAAGGCCCGCGGCCAGGGGCAGGAGATGTTCGTCGCCGCCAGCCTGCTGGTCGTGGTCGGCGCCGGGGTGGCGGCCCAGGCGGCCGGTCTGTCGATGAGCCTCGGGGCCCTGATCGCCGGCATCCTGCTGGCCGAGACCGAGTTCCGGCGCGAGGTCGAACTGTCGATCGAGCCGTTCAAGGGCCTGCTGCTGGGCGTCTTCTTCGTCGGCGTCGGCATCAGCCTCGACCTCGACGTCGTGGTCGCCAATCCGCTCGGCGTGTTTGGCCTCGCCCTCGCCCTGACGGCGATCAAGGTCGGCCTGATCTTCGGCGCGGCGCGGCTGTGGGGGGTCAAGACCAAGGCGGCGATCGAGACCGCGCTGGTGCTGGGCCCGGCCGGGGAGTTCGCCTTCGTCATCCTCGGCGCCGGCCTGGTCGAGGGCATCGCCTCCCCGGCCTTCACCGGCACCGTGCTGGTCGCCGCGACGATCAGCATCTTCACCATCCCGGCCATGGCGGCGATCGCCGGACGGCTGACCCGCGAGGCCCGGCCCGGCGTCCCCGACCTGCCGGAAGAGGCGCTGGAACCGTCCGACATCGACGACAAGGTGCTGATCGTCGGCTTCGGCCGGGTCGGCCGGCTGGTCGGCGAGATGCTGACCGAGCACGGCCAGCCGTATCTGGCGGTGGATTCCAATCCCGCCACCGTCGCCAAGGGCCGGACCGAGCGGGCCAATGTCTTCTATGGCGACGCCGCCCGCCCCGAGATGATGAGGCTGTGCGGCATCGACACCGCCCGGGCGGTGATCGTCACCATGGACGCCCCGGCCCAGGTGGACGAGGTGGTGACGACGGCGCGGATGCTGCGGCCCGACCTGATCCTGATCGCCCGCGCCCGCGATGAACGGCACGCCGTGCGGCTGTACCAGCTAGGCGTCACCGACGCCGTGCCCGAGACGACCGAGGCGGCGCTGCAGCTGGCCGAGAACACCCTCGTGGATCTCGGCGTGCCGATGGGGCTGGTGCTGGCCTCGATCCACGAGCGGCGCGACCGCTACCGCGTGCTGTTTCAGGATGCGATGCCGGACAACCAGCTCCGGCCCCGTCGCGCGCGGGCCCTGCGCTCCGCCTCGCGGACCTGAAACGGTCAAGATGTCGCGGCGTTAACCCCGGCGGTCATCGCCTCATTAATCTCCGCACCCCATTTTGGTCATCGTTGCGTGATGATTGCCCCTTTCGTCACAAGCGATGACACCTGCGGTCGCCCGGCGCGTTCCGCTATCCCCCCAACGCTTCGGCGGTCAGTTTCGATGGCGGCGCGAGCTGCTGTTTAGTCGAGTACCCGTTTATGCGAGATATCGCCCTGTCCCCCTCCCCCTCCGATTCCGAGACCGAAGTTGAGACCCCGCGTCTGAACCGTCGTCAGGCCGCCAAGGTCCGCACACGGCAGAAGGTTCTCGACGCCGCCCGCCAGCTGTTCGCCGAGCGCGGCTACGAGCCCGCCACCATCCGCGACATCGCCAAGGGCGCCGGCATGTCGACCGGCGCGGTGTTCGCCAACTTCCAGGACAAGGCCGAGCTGTTCGAAGCCGTGCTGGCGACCGATCTGGTCCAGCTGGCCGAAACGATGAAGGCCGCCGCCGCCGCCGAAGGCGCGGTCCGCGCCCGTCTGCTGGCCGCCCTCGGCGCCGGCTATCATGGCTCGCTGGAGCAGCTGCCGCTGGTCCAGGCCGTGATGGCCCGCTCGTGGTTCCAGCCGGTCGCCGCCGAGATGCGCACCCGCCAGGCCATTCAGCCGCTGGTCGCCGTCGTCACCGACACCCTGCAGGCCGGCGTGCGCGAAGGCGAGCTGCGCCAGGACGCCGACGTCCGCCTGCTGGGCGAACTGATCTACGCCGCCTTCCTGTCGAACTATCGTCAGGCGGCCTATGACGGCTGGGCCATGGAACAGCTGACCGAGCGGATGGCCAAGCAGGTCGACGCCATCCTCGCCGGCGTCATCTCGCGGCAGTAGGCGCGACCTTATCGGATACGGGAAAGGCCGCGACGTCGCCGTCGCGGCCTTTTTTTGGTCTCGCGTTCGGATCGGTCGTCGCCCTGCAGGATGGCCCGGCGACGGTCGCCGCCGGGCCACGGACCGGCCGGATCAATCGCCGAAACAGCTTTGCTCGATGAAGCTCTGCGCCGCCGCGGAAGCTTCAGACGGACTATGCCCGCCGTCGAACTCCAGGGCCGCGAATGGGGCGTCGGCCGCGCGGAGGGCGTCGACCAGCGGCTTGTAGTGATCCGCGAAAGGGGCGGCGGGATCGCGACGACCTCCAGCGACGAAGATCGGACGATCCGCCAGATCGGCGGCGCGCCGGGCGAGGCCGGACGTGGCCGCTTCGGCGGTGATGGCGTTCATGAAGCCATCGACGCCGTCCGGTCCAAAACGCGTAGAGGCGGGATCCTCGGCGAAGCTGTCCAGATCGGTCTTCCACGCCGCCCGGTATTCGTCGTCCGAGCCCCAGCGCGCGCCCACCACGCCCATGTCGGCCGGAACGAGGGCGACGGCGCACCGGACGGTGCGGTCATCCGCCGCCGTCTGCAGCGCGACCCAGCCGCCATAGCTGACGCCGAGCACGCCGATCTTCGCGGCGTCCGCCCCGCTGGTGGCGTCCTGCTTCAGCCAAGCGACGGCGGCCGCCCCATCCTCGCGCGAGTTATCCAGGCTGATGAACCCGCTCGAGGCTCCGGTGCCGCGATACTGGGGCAGCAGCACGGTGAAGCCGGCCGCCTGCAGGTCGGTGGCGATGCGCGGAATGTTCGGCCCGGCGGGGAAGCCGTTGAACAGCACGATCGCCGGACGGGCGCCCTCGCCGACCCCGTCCAGAACGCGGGCGGAAAGCGTCGTGTCGCCGGACGGTATCGACACGTCCCGGGCGGGCTCCTGGGCCAGGGCGATCGCGGGCAGGGCCAGCAAGGCGGCGGAAATGGCGATCGATTTCATGGGAGACCCGGACTGGAGGAACTGGCGGCGGGACGCCGCGAGCAGAGGCGCCCTCGTAGCGTCTCCCGGACAGTCCGGCAGCTTAAGCTTCTGTCATGACGTGGAATTCAAGGCGACGCGATCCGGGCGTCAGCCTCAGCTCTTCCAGCGCAGGGTCGCCGGCTTGACCGGGTTGGCGAACGCCCGCCCCTCGGCGCGGCTCTTTCCCCATTCGCGTTTGAGCTGCTGGTACCATTTCGCCTGTTTGTCGGCGTCGTCGATCCAGATCAGGGACGGGTCGTAGCGCAGCCCCTCGTTCTGCAGGTTCACCATGCCGCCGTCCTGTTTGAGGAAGGCGACCACGCCCAGCCGCAGGAACGGTTTGGCGAGAGCGAAGACCCAGTGGTCGGACCAGAAAATCTGGGTGATGCGCGTCCTCGTTTCGCTGACGGGCGTCAGGCAGGTCAGGGCCAGCACCTGCTTCTCGCCGACCTGGATATGCTCCCAGCGATAGCCCGGCAGGCGGAAGGTGATCTCGGTCGCCGGCGCGCCGCCGAGGATCTTGTAGGCCCGGCTGTTCGACGACGGCGCGTGGCGGACCATCGCGAAACCAAGCTCGCGCGGCTCAAAGGCCTTGGCCTTTTCGTGCATCGAATGCTCCGACCGCCACCACCACTGCTGATGCACATAGGGGCCGTGGGCCGGGTCCATCAGACCGACGACGGCGTGGTCGATGTGGGAGTCGAAATCCATCCATTCGACCAGTTTCGCCTCGCCCCCGACCACGCCGGGGAAGACCGGCGGCTCGTGGTCGGGTTCCGCCGGGTTGCGCGGGTCAGAGGCGACCCAGACGAAGACCATCCCCTGACTCTCGCGCACCGGATAGGACCGCACCCGGATGCGCCCGGGCTCATAGGCCTGATCCTCGACCAGCGACGGGATAGCGGCGCAGACGCCGTCGGGGCGGAAGCGCCAGCCGTGGTAGCAGCATTCGATGGTCTCGCCCTCGCCCGGCTTCTCGACCAGCCGGCCGGCCGACAGCGGCGCGGCGCGATGTGGGCAGATGTCGCGCATGGCGTAGGCCTGACCGGCCCGCGTCCGGCCGATCAGCACCGGCTCGCCCAGCAGCTCGTGCCGCTTCAGCGAGGCCGCGGCCACGTCGCGCGACAGGGCGACGAAATACCAGGTGTCGAGCACGAACCCCTTGCCGAAGGCGGCGGTCGGGGGCGCGGAGGCCGGCGAGCCGGCGGCGGCGGGAACGGAGGCGGGGGCGTCTGCGGGCGTCATGAGCGGCACTTTAGCGGGCCGGGACGATGAAGTCTTGACCAGGCGCAAGGGTTCGAGGCCACTGTGCCGACAGAACAGAAGCGGGCGCGCCGCCCGTCGTCGAGGATACACCCATGAAGACTTTCGCCGCCTTCAGCGCCGCCGCCGTCCTCGCCCTGGGCGCCGCCGCGCCCGCCCTCGCCCAGCATCACGGGTCCGAGGCCCAGGCGGGGCATGGCCACCACCACGCCGACTTCGAGTCCGGCCGCTTTCATGTCCGTGTCGACGGCCCCGCCGAGCCGGTCGGCGACGTCATCCTGATCCCCGGCCTCGCCTCCTCGCCCGAGGTCTGGGACGGCCTGACCGAGGAACTGAAGGGCCGCTACCGGGTCCACCGTCTCCATGTGCAGGGCTTCGCCGGCGCGGAGCCCGAGGACAATGCCGAGGGGCCGGTGGCCGCCCCGGTGGCCGAGGACATCGCCCGCTACATCACCGAGCAGGGACTGGAGAAGCCGGCGCTGATCGGCCACTCGATGGGCGGGACCATCGCCATGATGGTCGCCGCCCGCCACCCCGACAGCGTCGGCAAGCTGATGGTCGTGGACATGGTGCCGTTCATCGGCGCCATGTTCGCCGCGCCCGGGACCAATCCGACCGCCGAAAGCCTCGCGCCCACGGCGGAGGCGATCTACGCCAGCCAGACCACCGGTCCCGAAGACGCCTATCGCCAGCGGATGGCGACGACCGTGACCGGCATGATCCGGACCGAGGCCGCCCGCGCCGGCCCGCTTGAAGACGCGGCGACCAGCGACCGCCAGGTCGCCGCCTCGGCCTATCGCGAACTGATCCTGACCGATCTGCGCCCCGAGCTGGCCGCCATCACCGCGCCGACCCGGGTCCTGTACGTCGCCTTCGAGATGCCGGGCATGACGCCCGCCATGACGGACGGCATCTACAACGCCTCGTTCGCCACCCTGCCCGGCGCAAGCCTGAAGCGGATCGACGACAGCGCCCACTTCATCATGCTGGACCAGCCGGCCGCCTTCGCCGCCGAGGTGAACGCGTTTTTAGAATAGACCCCGCAACCGTCATGGTTTCGGCGGAAATGCCCTTCACGGTCGCGTGACGACGTGAGGGGCGTATGCGGGCGTCCGGTGAACGGCTAAGACCGGAGCCGGACAGGATGAGGTTTCAATGGCGGGTTCCGGCTTCAGCTTCGGGCGCGGCGACGGCGGGCAGCCGAAATCGGCGCGGACGCCCCTGCAGCGGCTGCTCTACTGGGGCGCCGTGCTGGCGGTATGGGCGATCATCTTCCTGGTCGTCTTCTTCGCCGTCTTCGCGCGCGACCTGCCCGACACCTCGACCCTGTACAATGTCGACCGCCAGCCCTCGATCACCTATCTGGATCGCAACGGGGCGCTGATCGCCGTGCGCGGCAGCCAGATGGCCCCGCCGGCCGATCTGGACGCCCTGCCCGACTATGTCCCCGCGGCCTTCATCGCCATCGAGGACCGGCGATTCTATCACCACCCCGGCTTCGACCCGGTCGGTATGACCCGCGCCGTCGCCGCCAACATGCGCGCCGGGCGCGTGGTCCAGGGCGGCTCGACCCTGACCCAGCAATTGGCCAAGAACCTGTTCCTGTCGCCCGACCAGAACATGAAGCGCAAGATGCAGGAGCTGATGCTGGCGGTCTGGCTGGAGATGAAATTCTCCAAGGAAGAGATCCTCGCCCTGTATCTGAACCGGGTCTATTTCGGCGCCGGGGCCTATGGCATCGAGGCCGCCTCGCAGCGCTATTTCGACAAGGGCGCCAAGGACCTGACGGTCGGCGAGGCCGCCCTTCTGGCCGGGCTGCTGAAGGCCCCGTCGCGCTATTCGCCGGTGTCCGAGAGCGAACGGGCGGCGACGCGCGCCACCGTGGTGCTGAACGAAATGGTCGAGGCCGGGGTGATCAGCCCCGAACAGCGCGCCCAGGCCGTGACCGAGCCGGTGCGGGTGTCGCGGACGCTGGCGAGTCAGCATGCGCAGTATTTTGTCGACTGGCTCGACAAGCAGATCCGGGAGCTGGTGGGCGAGCCGACCGAGGACATGATCGTCGAGACGACGCTGGATCTGACGCTGCAGACGTCGGCGGAACGGGCCGTCAGACGCATCCTCGACCGCGACCGGTCGAAGGGCGTGCAACAGGCGGCGCTGGTGGCGCTGGACGGCGAGGGCCGGGTGCGGGCGATGATCGGCGGCGCCTCATACGCCGACAGCCAGTTCAACCGCGCCGTCGACGCGCGGCGTCAGGCCGGCTCGGCGTGGAAGCCGTTCGTCTATCTGACGGCGCTGGAGAGCGGCTATACCCCCGAGACGCGGGTCAACGACGCCCCGATCCGCATCGGCAACTGGTCGCCGCGCAACTATTCCGGCACCTTCGCCGGCGAGATGAGCCTGGCCAACGCCGTGGCCCAGTCGACCAATACGGTGGCGGCGGCCATGGCCGACCAGATCGGCCGCGACAATGTCGCGCGCACGGCGCGGCGGCTGGGCATCACCTCGCGGATCGGGCTGGAGCCGGCCATGGCGCTGGGCGCGGTCGAGGTCTCGCCGATCGACATGGCCCAGGCCTATGACGCCTTCGCCAACGGCGGCAAGCGCGTCCGGGCCTATGGCATCAGCCGCATCCGCACCCCCCAGGGCCGGGTCATCTACCAGCGCGCCAGCCGCGAATCCGGGCCGGTGCAGGCCATCTCCAACCCCTTCCTCTACTACCAGAACCAGATGCTGCGCGGGGTCATGACCTCGGGCACCGGGCGCTCGGCGGCCATCGCCGGACGCGACACGGCGGGCAAGACCGGCACCACCTCCGACTACAAGGACGCTTGGTTCGTCGGCTACACCGGCGGCTTCGTCACCGCCGTCTGGGTCGGCAAGGACGACAATACGCCGATGCGCGGCGTCACCGGCGGCTCGTCGCCGGCGGCGATCTGGAAGGGCTTCATGGAGGCGGCCCTGCCGCGTCTGAACGCCCCGGCCATCCCCAACGGCCCGGCCATGCCCGAGGGCTGGCAGCCGCCCAGTCCGGTCGAGAACCTGATCGGCAGCATCGGCGACCTGTTCGGCGACAATCCGCCGGCCGACGAGGGCGTCGACCCGCTGGACGCGCCCCTGCCCGAACCGGAGCAGCCGCGACGCGAGCCGGCCCCGACGCGCGACGACGGCCCGGTCCTGCGCCCGACCCAGCCCCAGCCCCAGCCCGAACCGGCGCCGCCGCCGCAGAAGAAGGCCGACGCGCTGTTCTTCTGACCGGGACCGCGACGCGGCGCCCCTCTTCACACCGTCATCCTCGGGCTTGACCCGAGGATGACGGGGGCGGGAGGGGTGTCCATCGTGTGCCGTTTTCTTCAGCCGATTGCATGATCGAACTGGTCAGACTGCAGCCGCTTCCTGCGGTCGACTGTGGTCGAAATCGTCGCGAACTGGTCGGTTCGGCTACCGCCCCACCGCGTGCAGCGCCGGGCCGTTCTCGCGCAGCCATTTGCGGAACGGGCGGTGGTCGCCGACCAGCCGCTGGACCACCGACCAATAGGCCGGGCTGTGGTCGGCGTGGACCAGATGCGCCACCTCGTGGGCGGCCAGATAGTCGACCACGGCCGGCGGGGCCATGATCACGCGCCAGCTGTAGCGGATGGTGCGGTTGTGCGGGCTGCAGGAGCCCCAGCGGCTCCTGGTGTCGGCGATCGACACCTTCACCGGCCGCTGGCCCAGGGTGCGCAGATGATGTTCGGTCCGCTCGACCAGCACCTGCCGCGCCATCCGTTTGATCAGGTTCTCGACCCGGCGCGAGAAGGCGTCGCCCTCGCCGCCCGACTGGATCACCGGGCCGTCGGGCCCGTCGATCAGCCGCGCCGCGCCCGCGCCGCCGGTCGTCACCAGCCGCGTGTCCCGGCCGAACAGGGGCACCGTCCCGCCGGGCTCGAGCGGCGCGCCTTCAACCCGCTCGGCCAGCCGCTCGCGCATCCAGCCGGCCTTGGTGCGGGCGAAGGCGACGACCTCGCCCAGCTTGCGCTCGGAGGGCGCGACCAGCACCGCTTCGCCGGCGCGGCCGTCGATGCGGATCGACAGACGGCGGGCACGCGGATTGACCGACAGCCGGGCCGGGACGCCGACGGCGTCAGGCGGCAGCCGCTGCCCGTTCCGGTACTGCACTGATGGCCTCGTTGCTGGCGATGAAGTCGCGCACCCGCGGATAGATGTCGTCGCGGAAGCGGCGGCCGTTGAAGACGCCGTAGTGGCCGACCTCGGGATGGACGTACAGGGTGCGCCGCTTGTCCGGAATGGCGGTGCACAGGCCGTGGGCCGCCTGGGTCTGGCCGACGCCCGAGATGTCGTCCCGCGCCCCCTCGACGGTCATCAGGCCGATGTCCTTGATCTTGGCCAGATCGACCTTGCGGCCGCGGTGCTCCAGCAGGCCGCGCGGCAGCAGGTGCTGCTGGAAGACGATGTCGATCGTCTGGAGGTAGAATTCCTCGCTCAGGTCCAGCACCGACAGGTATTCGTTGTAGAATTCCTCGTGCTTCTCGACCTCGTCGCCGTCGCCGTTGACCAGGTTCTGGAAATATTCGTGGTGGGCGTCGCGGTGCCGCGCCTCGTTCATCGACATGAAGCTGTAGAGCTGGACGAAGCCCGGATAGACCCGCCGGCCGAAACCCGGATAGGGCCAGGGCACGGTGTGGATCATGTTCGACTTGAACCAGGCGAAGGGTTTCTCCTCGGCCAGTTCATTGGTCACCGTCGGCGACAGCCGGGCGTCGATCGGCGAGCCCATGAAGGTCATCGACGCCGGCCGGTTCGGATCCTTGTCCTCGGCCATCAGGGCGCAGGCGGCCAGCACCGGCGGTCCCGGCTGGCAGACGCCGACGACATGGGCGCGCGGCCCGATCACGCCCAGCATGGTCCGGACGTGGTCGATATAGTCGAAGAAGTCGAACCGCCCCTCCAGCATCGGCACCTGCCGGGCGTTGACCCAGTCGGTGACATAGACGTCGTGGTCCTGCAGAAAGCCCTCGACCGTGCCGCGCAGCAGGGTGGCGTAATGGCCCGACAGCGGGGCGACGATCAGCACCGCCGGGGCCGCGGTCGGCTTGCCGACCCGTTTCAGATCACCGATGTGGCGCGCGAACCGCACCAGCCGGCACCAGGGCGAGGACCAGACGACCTGTTCGGTCGTGCGCACCGGCTTGTTGTCGATATTGATCACCTCCAGCCCCCAAGCCGGCTTGCCGTAGCGGCGGGTGACGCTCTCGAACAACTCGGCCGAGGCGAAGGCGGTGCGGCCGACGGCGGTGTCGGCGGCCGGATTGAACGGAGAGCTCCAGAACTGGCGGGCCATCTGGGCCCCGAACCGGAACGGCGTCGCCGAGTGGTAGGCGAGCTCGTGAAGCGAATACAGCATGCGTGTCCTGGGACGGCCCCCGCCGGTATATGGCAGGGCAACATAGAACGCGCCGCACTGCAAAAAGATTTATTCGGCAGTAGGCATCAAACACGTCAAATATAATGACAATCATCATTCGTTGGTGGTGTTAGCGCCGCTTCGCCCCACCGCCCTCTTGTGCGGACAAAGAGAGAACATTATATCAACGGTCGTTGACGTAGGACTTTTTAAGCGAATTGCCCTAGTCGGCGAATCGGGCTGGTCGCTGGGGAGGAGCGTTTGGCTACTCCTCAGATTCCGATCAGCGTTTGCGAACGGCTCATAGAAGCTGCGAGTAGACCGTGCCCCGTTCCGGTCGCGGCGCCAGCAGCGCCACAGCCAGAGTGGGACGCGCTAGCAAACTCATTTGCGTCTCTAGGCGCGGCGTTCGCTTGGGGTTCGCTGATCTTTGCCTTGATTGCCCTCTTGGGGGGCATCGCTTGGGCAAAGCTAGTGCGCGGTCAGGCGAAGGACGAGGCCAAGCGGTGTGCCGAGGAGACAGTTCGAGAGTGGCTTAACAAGGAAGCCCCGGGGATCATCCGCCAGCACATTGACTTGCTGAAGGACACAAGCCTCGGGACCGATGATGACGATAAGGCGGCTGACGAGATAGGAAAGGAGGCCGGATGACTATGCAGAACCCCAGCCCAGTTTCTTTGATCGGGCGCTATACTCAGAACATCCCGGTGGATGTCTATAGCCTGCTTGGTGAGATCGGGCTCGGTCCCGACTTCATCGACATGGACGATGACGTCTCCGGCTGGATCGAACGCCGCCCAGATGGAAGCTACAGGGTAGCGATTAATTCGCGCCACCATCGCGTCCGTCAGCGGTTCACCGCCGCTCACGAACTTGGCCACTTCATCTATCACCGCGACCTTCTCGGAAACGGGGTAGGAGACACTCGTGCCTATCGAGCAGAGGGCAGCGGGCGACCGAACCCTTCCATCCTTCCTACGCATGAGAGGCAAGCCAATAGCTTTGCCGCAAATCTTTTGATGCCGAGGGATCAGATCTATCGACAGATGCAGCTTGGCCTTCAAAGCACAGAAGCCTTGGCCAACCTATTCGATGTGTCGCAGCCCGCCATGCGCATTCGTCTAGGCCGGGCCGGTTAGTCGTCCAGCCTGATGCTAGTCACCCCGACGGCGACCAAGCACTGGACGAAGAGGGCTGCGGTAAAGCCGCCCCGCGCGATCTTGCTGGCGATGTCCGCTCGCTCTCCGGGACGCCCATGGCTGTCAGCTTCTCCGCCAGTTCACGGCAGCTAACGCCCCGGCGCTTTAGTTCGGCTTTCAGCAGGTTCTTGACGCGCGGGATCCAAACGTCAGCCATATAACTTCCTCGAAACCGATCAGTTTGTCCGGTGTTTTCCTCACCGACGACGATGCGGGATAACCGCATATCCGCGATACAACACCCTATTAAGGGCGGTTCCGCATCCGACGGCGATGCGGCCGAGACCCCCTCCACCGCTTCGCGGTCCTCATCCCCCTGCGGGCGGGGGCTGAGTGATTTCGTCTAGCCGCGGGCCATCGCCCGTTCGATCACCGCGGCGGACCGTTCGGGGCCCAAGTCCTCGGCTACGGCCGTGCGGAACTGGCCGTCCGGGCCCATCAGATAGACGGTCAGCGAGTGGTTCATCGTATAGTCCTCGCCCTCTCCGACCTTCTGGAAATAGGCCTTGTAGGCGTCGGCGGCGGCGCGGATCCGGTCCGGCGTCCCGGTCAGGCCGATGACGCCCTCGGGGAAGCCGTCCGAGGACAGATAGTCCTTCATCGCCTGCGGCGTGTCGCGCTGCGGGTCGACGCTGATGAAGACGATCTGCATGTCCTTCGCCTTGTCGCCCAGCCGCTGCTTCGTCGCCTCCAGCGCCTGCAGCGTGGTCGGGCAATAGTCCGGGCAGTAGGTGAAGCCGTAGAAGACCAGCGACCATTTGCCCTGCAGCATCGTCTCGTCGACCGGTTGGCCGTCCTGGTTGATCAGCTGGAACGGGCCGCCGACGTCGGCCTGACCGGTCGAGATCACCTCGCCCGGTTGGGGCGCTCCGGGCGAGCGGCTGACCATGATCAGGGCGACCACGAGCAGGGCCGCGGCGATGGCGGCGCAGGCGCCGGCGAACAGCAGGATGGAACGGCGCGGCATCATGACCCCGGCGGAAAACGCGCCATGCCGGCGCGCCGAGGTCTATAGAAGAGGCGTGAGCCAGACCCAAGAGCCCCCGTCGCCGCAGTTCGCGCCCGTCCCCGCCGCCACCGATGGCGGCGGCCGCTTCGCCAGCTGGCGCAATGCCCCGCGCCGCAGCCGGGGGCTGTCGCTGCGGACTCTGGTGATTCTGCGCTGGATGGCCATCGCCGGGCAGAGCGCCACCATCGCCGTGGCCACGGCCTGGTTCCATTTCGACCTGCCGCTGTGGGGATGTCTGGCGGTGATCGCGGCCAGCGTGGCGATGAACCTGAACGCCACGGCGCGGCTCAAGCGCAGCGACGGTCCGGCCTCCGACGGCACGCTGACGGCGGCCCACCTCGGCTTCGACATCCTGCAGCTCAGCGCCCTGCTGGCCCTGACCGGGGGGCTGCAGAACCCCTTCTGCCTGCTGCTGGTGGCCCCGGTGACCGTCGCCGCCGCCTCCCTGCCGGGGCGTCAGGCGGCCTTGATGGGGCTGATGGTGCTGGCCGCCACCATCGCCCTGTTCTTCTTCTCCATGCCCCTGCCGTGGCAGGCGGGGACCGAGCTGGAGCTGCCGGCCCTCTACCGGTTCGGCACCGGCCTGGCCCTGATCACCGGCGTGGTCTTCACCGCCGCCTACGCCTGGCGGGTGGCGGCGGACGCGGAGAAGCTGGAGCTGGCCCTGGCCACGACCCAGGATGTGCTGCAGCGCGAGCAGCGGCTGGCCGCCCTCGGCGGGCTGGCGGCGGCGGCGGCGCATGAGCTGGGCACGCCGCTGGCGACCATCCAGGTCGTGGCGCGCGAACTGCTGCGGGCCTCGCCCAGGGACGGCCCGGCGGCCGAGGACGCGGCCCTCATCCTGCAGCAGGCCGAGCGTTGCCGGGACATACTGAAACAGCTGTCGCAGCAGCCGGGGGAGGGCGATGCGGCCTTCGCCGACGTCGGGCTCAAGGCTCTGCTGGAGGAGGTCGTCGAGCCGCACCGGGGCTTCGATCTGGCGTTCGAGGTTTCCGTGCGCACCGCCTCGGGCGAAGCCGCCCCGCGCGTGCGCCGCCTGCCCGAGGTGGTGCACGGCCTGTCGACCCTGGTCGAGAACGCCGCCGACTTCGCCAACAGCCGGGTGCGGGTCCAGGCCCTGGTCGACGCCGGCTTCATCGAGATCGAGGTGGTCGACGACGGCCCCGGCATTCCGGCCGACATCCTGCCCCGTCTGGGCGAGCCCTATGTGACCAGCCGACCGCAGGGCAAGGCGCGCCGCGCCCTCGCCGCCCAGATCGCCGCCTCGGTGGCCGCCGCCGCGCCCGGCCGCAAGAGCCGCAAGAAGGCCAGGTCGGACCCGGCGCCCGAGACCATCGCCCCCAGCCAGGGCGGCATGGGACTGGGCTTCTTCATCGCCCACACCCTGCTGGAGCGGACCGGCGGCAAGGTTTCGGTCGGCGCCGGCGACGGCGGCAAGGGCCAGCCGCGCGGCGCCCGGGTGTCGATCCGCTGGCCGCGGCCCGCGCTCGAGGTGGCGCCGTCGTGATGTCGCACCCCCGGGCTGAACCTTGACCGCAGCCGCGTCGTTACCGACTTGAGGTTCAAGGAGAACATCGATGCCCGAGAGCGAAGACCGGATCGCCGCCCTGGCGGACAAGACCCTGCTGTTGCTCGACGACGACAACGCCCTGCGCACCCGGCTGGGCCGCGCGCTTGAGAGCCGCGGCTTCGAGGTGGTGACGGCCGGTTCGGTCGCCGAGGCGCGCGAGGCGCTGCGCACCGCCGTTCCGGCCTTCGCCGTGCTGGACATGCGGCTGGAGGACGGCAACGGCCTGAAGGTGGTCGAGGCCATCCGCGAGCGGCGCGAGGACGCCCGCATCGTCATGCTGACCGGATACGGCGCCATCGCCACCGCCGTGGCGGCGGTCAAGGCCGGGGCGGTCGACTATCTGCAAAAGCCGGCCGACGCCGACGACGTGGTCAAGGCCCTGCTGATGACCGGCGAGGCTCCCGAGCCGCCGGACAATCCGATGAGCGCCGACCGGGTACGCTGGGAGCATATCCAGCGCGTCTACGAACTGTGCGACCACAACGTCTCGGAGACGGCGCGGCGGCTGGGCATGCACCGCCGCACACTGCAGCGGATCCTGGCCAAGCGGGCTCCGCGCTGAGGCTTCCCAGCTCCAACAAAAAGGCCCCGGTGTTTCCACCGGGGCCTTCTGCATTTCAGACGTGACGTCGCGTCTTAACGACGGCTGCGACCGCGGTCGCGATCACCGCCGCCGCCTTCACGCTTGGGACGGCCGCCGGTGTCGTCCGACAGGGCCGGCTCGCCGCGTTCGGCGCGTTCGGCGTTGATCTTGTCGGTGATGTCCTCGCCGGTTTCCTGATCGACGACCTTCATCGACAGCTTGGTCTTGCCGCGATCATCCATGCCGATGAACTTGACCTTCACTTCCTGACCTTCGCTCAGGACGTCGGCTGGGTTGGCGACGCGATCCAGGGCGATCTGGGACACGTGGACCAGGCCGTCCTTGGCGCCGAAGAAGTTCACGAAGGCGCCGAAGTCGACGACCTTCACGACCTTGCCCGAGTAGATCATGCCGGGCTCGGGCTCGGACACGATGGAGGTGATCCAGGCCTTGGCGGCGTCGATCTTCTCCTGCTCCGAGGCGGCGATCTTCACCGTGCCGTCGTCCTCGATGTTGATCTTGGCGCCGGTCTTTTCGACGATCTCGCGGATGATCTTGCCGCCGGTGCCGATGATGTCGCGGATCTTGTCGGTGGGAACCTTGATCGACTCGATCTTGGGCGCGAACTCGCCCAGCTCGGTGCGGGCGCCGTCGATCGCCTTGTCCATCTCGTCGAGGATGTGCAGGCGGCCGGCCGAAGCCTGGGCGATCGCCTTGCGCATGATCTCTTCGGTGATGCCGGCGACCTTGATGTCCATCTGCAGGCTGGTGATGCCTTCGCGCGTGCCGGCCACCTTGAAGTCCATGTCGCCGAGGTGATCTTCGTCACCGAGGATGTCGGACAGGATGGCGAACTCGCCCGAGGGCTCGAGGATCAGGCCCATGGCGATGCCCGAGACCGGGCGAACCAGCGGCACGCCCGCGTCCATCAGCGCCAGCGACGATCCGCAGACCGTGGCCATCGAGGACGAACCGTTGGACTCGGTGATCTCCGACACCAGACGGATGGTGTAGGGGAAATCTTCCGCCGACGGCAGCATCGGACGGATCGCCCGCCAGGCCAGCTTGCCGTGACCGATTTCCCGACGGCCCGCGCCGCCCATCCGCCCGGTCTCGCCGACCGAATAGGGAGGGAAGTTGTAGTGGAGAAGGAATTTCTCCTTGTACGTCCCGGCCAGGGCGTCGACGTACTGTTCGTCCTCGCCGGTGCCGAGCGTGGCGACGACGATGGCCTGGGTCTCACCGCGGGTGAACAGGGCCGAGCCGTGGGTGCGCGGGAAGATGCCGACTTCCGAAACGATGTCGCGGACCTTGTCGAGGGCGCGGCCGTCGACGCGGTGGCCGTTGTCGATGATGTCGCGACGCAGGACGTGGGCTTCGCATTCCTTGAACGCCGCGCCGAATTTGGCGCTCTCGACGCCGTCCGGGTTGTCGTCGGTCTTGACCAGCTTCTCGGCGGCCTTCTTCTTGGCCGTGTCGACGCCCGTGCGGCGCTCGTATTTGCCGGCGTGGGTGTAGGCGGCCTTGATGTCCTCGCCGACCAGCGACTGGATCGAGGCGACGATGTCCGAGACGTCGTCGGCCTGGAAGTCGAACGGCTCCTTGGCGGCGTGCTCGGCCAGGTCGATGATCGCGTCGATCACCGGCTGCATGCCGCGATGCGCGAACATCAGGGCGTTGAGCATGATCTCTTCCGACAGCTCTTTCGCTTCGGATTCGACCATCATCAGGGCGTCCTGGGTGCCGGCGACGACGAGGTCGAGGTGGCTGTCAGGCATCTGGTCGAGGGTCGGGTTGAGCACGAACTCGCCGTCGACATAGCCGACGCGGGCGCAGCCGATCGGACCCATGAAGGGCACGCCGGAAATGGTCAGGGCGGCCGAGGCGGCGATCATGCCCAGCACGTCCGGGTCGTTCTCCATGTCGTGCTGCAGCACGGTGACGACGACTTGGGTCTCGTTCTTGAAGCCCTTGACGAACAGCGGGCGGATCGGGCGGTCGATCAGACGGGAGACCAGGGTCTCCTTCTCGGTCGGACGGCCTTCACGCTTGAAATAGCCACCCGGGATCTTGCCGGCGGCGAAGGTCTTTTCCTGGTAGTTGACGGTCAGCGGGAAGAAATCCAGGCCCGGCTTGGGCGCGCGACCGTAGACGACGGTGGCGAGAACGACGGTCTCGCCGTAGGTGGCCAGAACAGCGCCGTCGGCCTGACGGGCGATGCGGCCCGTTTCGAGGGTCAGCGGGCGTCCGGCCCAGTCGATCGTCTTGCGTTTGATATCGAACATTTTTCTCTTTCGTATCCCGCGGGCGGATTCCGCGCGGGGTCCCATCAGTGGGTGGAGCGTCGGGCGTTCAGTCCTTCGGTCCGTGGATCGCCGCGCCATCGCGACAGACCCGGGAGGTGTGAGGACCGGTATGCAGCCCTCGCGTCATGCGCCTTGGAGTCCCGAGGCGCGCGGGTGGTTCTGGATGCGGAACGAGGCGCGGGCATGACACCCGCGCCTCGAAAAACTCTTCCGCTCGTCCCCGTCGCCTTAGCGGCGCAGGTTCAGCTTGCCGATCAGCGCCGTGTAGCGCTCGCGATCGACCTTCGACAGGTGGTCAAGAAGGCGACGACGCTGCGAGACCATCTTGAGCAGGCCGCGGCGCGAGTGGTTGTCCTTCTTGTGTGTCTTGAAGTGTTCGGTGAGGTTGGCGATGCGTTCCGAGAGGATCGCGACCTGGACCTCGGCCGAGCCGGTGTCGCCTTCGGTGCGGGCGTTGTCGGCGATGACTTCGTGTTTGCGTTCAGCAGTAATCGACATCGGGCATACTCCTATTGGAGGTTAAATACGCGGTCGGGTTCCAGCCGGCCGGCCCGCAACTGACCGAGAGCGACGAGGGTCTGGCCCTGAAAGGCTGAAACGGTTCTGGAACCCTCCCGAAGGTGGCTCTTGAGCGTTTCGACCTGTCGGGGGAGCAGAACGATAGGTCGTCCCTGACGAAGCGAGAAGGCGTCCTGATCCGTCACGGCCAGCTCCGGGATGTCGTCCAGGGCGGTCGCGACGGGAAGCAAGCCTTCCGAGGCGGCGTCCCTATGCACCAGATCGGTCAGGAAATCCAGCGTGACGGCGTTTTCCGTCGAGAACGGCCCGACCCGCTCGCGGCGCAGGGCCGAAACATGTCCCTCGGCCCCCAGCATGACCGCCAGATCGCGCGCCAGCGAGCGCACATAGACGCCCTTGCCCGTGCGCATGGTGATCTCGACATGGTCGGCGTCGGGCGCGTCGGTGACCGCGGCCTCGTGGATGGTCACCCGCCGGCTGGCCAGTTCGAACTCGGCCCCTTCGCGGGCCAGATCATAGGCGCGTTGGCCGTCGACCTTGATGGCGCTGAACTGCGGCGGGACCTGATCGATCTCGCCGACGAAGGCGGGCAGGGCCGCGCGTACCGCCTCGACGTCGGGCCGCACCTCGGACCGCGCCGTGATCTCGCCCTCGCGGTCGAGACTGTCGGTTGAAATTCCCCAGTTGATGGTGAAGCGATAGACCTTCTGCGCCTCCATCATGAAGGGCACGGTCTTGGTCGCCTCGCCCAGGGCGATCGGCAGAATGCCCGAGGCCAGCGGGTCCAGCGTCCCGGCATGACCGGCCTTCTGGGCGTTGAACAGCCGGCGCACCTTCGACACCGCCTCGGTCGAGCCCATCTCCAGCGGCTTGTCGAGGCAGACCCAGCCGTTGACGACCTCGCCGCGCTTCTTGCGCGCCATCAGGCGTCGTCGTCGGGCAGGGGCTTGAACACATCGGCCTGGACACGCGGATCGTCCAGCAGCCGGTTGAGCCGCTCGGCCGCCTCGAAACTGACGTCGTGGCGGAAGCGCAGGTCGGGGGTGAAGCGCATGTCGATATGCCGCCCCAGCGCCCCACGCAGGAATTTGGCGTGGGCGTTCAGCGCCTTGACGATCTCGTCGACATGGCCGCCGACGTCGGTCGTATCGACGCCCGCGCCCAGCGGCTCGACGAAACAGGTGGCGTGCTTGAGGTCCGGCGACAGCCGCACCTCGGTGACGGTGACCGACACCCCGACCAGGGCCGGGTCGCGGATCTCGTTCTCGCGCATCACCTCGACGAGGGCGTGGCGGATCATTTCCGAGGCGCGCAGCTGGCGCTGGCTGACGGTCCCGGCCTTGGGATTGGGTTTGCGGCTGCTCATGACACTGTCCTCGTCGCCTGCCGGGGCTCGGACCCGGCCTGAAAAAGCGAAGGGCGGGGGTCTAGGCCCCGGAGGCTGCGCTGTCCAGAGACGCTGACCGGCCAAAACCCGTGGACAAGCCCAGCCCGGCGCCCGCGCCCCCGAGCGAGCCCACCAGCAGGGCGACCGGAAACTCTGCCGCGAAATCGGCAATGGGCAGAATCCCGAATCCAGCGACGCTCCCGAGAAGCGCACCTACGAACATCATCGGGACGGGACCGAACCAACCCCGGATATTCAGCAGCAGGGCGACGGGCCAGCCGACCAGCATCACCCCTACGAAGGCCGGCAGCGCGCCGAGAAAGAGGGCGAACGGCGCTGTGAACAGCCAAAGGATCAGTCCGGAGAAGAGGCCAGCGAACGGACCGCCCGGCAATCCGTTCCTGGACAGCATCGTCCAGAGAATAAGGCCGAGTGACCCGCCAAGGGCCCCGCACGCAGAAGCGGACAGAGTCGTCAGGGCGGCGCGACGGAACGACGGCTGGGGACGGGTGTTTGCGGCGGACATGCGGCCACCCTGCCATCCCGTCGTTAAGGGGCGGTTTGCTCCGCACGGTCCATGGCGGCGACCAGTTCGGACGAGACGATGGACCGGGCCGGCCGCACCGGCAACCCCGCGGCGTTGAGTACGCCCGCCGTCCAGTGGTTGCACAGACGGACGATCGAGAAATGCTCACGGCTGGCGAAGAAGCGGGCGTCGTCGCCTTCCCGGGCGGCGGCGACCCGAGGCGACCCGGTCGACAGGTCCAGCGACCGCTCGACATGCGCGGCCAGGGCATCGAAGCCGGCGGGCGTGACGCGGACGCTGCGCCGCCGCTCCTTTGCGAACAGGGCCCGGGGGTCGCGCTGGACCGGGTCGAGCATGATCACCGACCGGTTGCCGGGCCGGAAGAAGGCCCGCGCCCCGTCCGGCAGGCGGCTCTCCATCGGGCTCTGGTCGACATAGAATTTGGCGTCGCCCCAGCCAATCAGGATCCAGTCCCCGGCCGGCAGGCCGCGCACCGCCCCGGCCAGAGGTCCGCCGCGCGCCTCCAGCGCCGCGCGCGGCACGGCCAGATCGGTGTGGAAGCCGTTGTCGAGCAGATGCAGCTCCACGCCGGGCGCATCGGCGGCGGCGCGCCAGCGGATCGGGTCGCCGGGCGTGGTCCAGGTCCACAGGGCGGCGACCAAGCCGACGAGGGCGGCCGCGATCAGGGCGCCGAGGCCGGTGCGGGAACGGCGACCGCGCCTCATCGGACCGGGAAGCTCCACACGCCGCACAGGGCCGCGGGCGGGGTGTCGGGCCCGACCGTACCGGTGCGGAACAGCATCAGCTCGGTCCGGTCCGGGCGATACAGCAGGGCGGCGACGCCGGCGGGCTCGCCGCCGCACAGGGTCAGCGGCGGGACCGGCTGGCCCCGGGCCGGGGCCACGACCTCGCGCAGTTCCACTTGGGCGTCGGCCGGCGCACTCAGCCGCGCCGCAAAGGTCTGGCCGGGGGCGAAGCTGTCGCGTCCCCGGGCGATGCGCAGCGGGCGGGTCCGGATGCTTTCGCCCGTCCCGAAGCGCAGCTCGGCGCCGACCAGCGCCAGCGATCCCGCGGCGGGGGGCGCGACGCCGGGGGCGGACCGGGTCCCGTCGGCGGCGACCCCATCGTGCACCGGCGCTGCGGGCGGTGCAGCGCGCCACGAGGCGGCCTGCCGGGCGACCTTGGACCTCAGCTCGCCAAATCCGTCCGCCGCGCCCGAGGACAGGCCGGCGGCCCAGTCAGCCACCCGGCGCGCGGCGGGCCCGGCCTCCGCCCGCACGGCGTCCACGGCGGCGACCGTATGCTTCTGCTCGATGGCCAGCAGGAACAGCACCAGACAGACGAACGACAGCACGCCGGCGAGGCGCTTCATTGCGGTCGGGGGGCGGGCCGTGGCGGCGGTCATGGCCGCAACCTAGCGAGGGCGGGCGGGCAGGTGAACGCCTATCGCCCGACAGGGGCGCCGGAATCTTCGGCGACGCCCGTGCCCGGCGGCAGGGCCCATTCGCCGCGCCAGGCGTAGGACAGCTGGACGCAGTGGCGGAAAGTCCCGTCCGACCAGCGGCCGACGGCGTGCAGGGTCAGCGGGCGGCCCATGCGGACCCGGCCCATCACCAGCCAGACCTCGTCCGAACTGGGGCACAGGGCGCGCGACAGACCGCGACCGTCGCCCTCGGGAGCGATGGCGTAGACCGACGTCTCGCGGGCGCCATCGGGCAGGACGCGGCGCACGGCGTCCGGGCCGCCGCGCCGGATCTCGGCCGAGCCGCGCTGCGAGGTGGAGATGATCCGCCGAACGCTGATGGCGCCGAACAGGCCGCGGTCGGCCTCCAGCGTCACGCCCCGGGTCAGGGCCTGGGTGACCCGGTCGGAGGCGTCAAACGCCAGATAGCGGGTCTCGGCCATGGCCGGTCCGGCGATGGAGAGCAGGGCGGCGATGATCAGGAGGCGGCGCATGCTGGTTTCATCCCCAATGCATAAGGCGAAACGACGGCGCTTCTCCCTCCCCGTCCCGGGGAGGGTGGCCGAGCCATGGGCGAGGCCGGGTGGGGGCGGCGGATGGAGCCGCGGCCCCCCCGGCGGGCCGGCGGCCCCCACAGAACACCCCCCGA
>NZ_JBKBMX010000022.1:42690-45245 GCF_046295595.1 Brevundimonas sp.
CCCCCCCACTTATTCCGCCCAACCGCGGGGGCTCCCCCCCCCCGGCCGGGGGGGGGGGGGCGGGGCGGGGGGGGGGGCGGGGGGGGGGCGGCGGATGGAGCCGCCCCCACCCTGTCGTCGCTGCCGCGCCGACATCCCTCCCCGTGACGGGGAGGGAGAGGCCCGCTCCGCCGCTCGCCTAGTCCAGCGTGCGCTGGATTTCCTCGACCGTGAAGCACTCGATGTAGTCGCCGGCCTTGATGTCCTGGAAGCCCTGGAAATGCATGCCGCACTCCTGGCCCGACGGGACCTCGTTGACCTCGTCCTTGAAGCGTTTGAGCGTCGTGAGGGTGCCCAGCTCCAGAACCACCACGTCGTCGCGGATGATCCGGACCTTGGCGCCCTTGCGGACCACGCCTTCCGACACCCGGCAACCGGCGATCTTGCCGGTCTTGGAGATGTCGAACACCTGCAGCACGGCGGCGTTGCCGAGGAAGGTTTCGCGTTGCAGCGGCGCCAGCATGCCCGAGAGCACGCCCTTCATGTCGTCGAGCAGGTCGTAGATGATCGCATAGTAGCGGATCTCGACGCCCTCGCGCTCGGCGAGGTCCTTGGCCTGTTTCGAGGCGCGGACGTTGAAGCCGAGGATCGGCGCCCCGGCCGATTTGGCCAGCTGCACGTCGCTCTCGGTGATGCCGCCGGCGCCCGACATGACGGTGCGCGCGCGGACCTCCTCGTTGCCCATCTTGTCCAGCGAGCTGACGATGGCCTCGGCCGAACCCTGCACGTCGGCCTTGATGATGACCGGCAGCTCCGAGACCTTCTTGGACTGCAGCTTGGACATCATGTCGACCAGCGAGACCTGGTTGACGCCGCCGGTGGCCTTCTCGCGCTTCACGCGGGCGCGGTACTCGGTCAGTTCGCGGGCGCGGGCCTCGCTCTCGACCACGGCGAAGGGTTCGCCGGGACTGGGCGCCTCGTCGAGGCCGAGAATCTCGACCGGAACGGAGGGACCGGCTTCGGTCAGCTGGGCGTTCCGTTCGTCCAGCAGGGCGCGAACCTTGCCCCAGGCCGAGCCGGCGACGACGATGTCGGCGCGCTTCAGGGTGCCGCGCTTGACCAGGACGGTGGCGACCGGGCCGCGGCCCTTGTCCAGCTTGGCCTCGATGACCACGCCTTCCGAGGTGCGTTCCGGATCGGCCTTCAGGTCCATGACCTCGGCCTGCAGCAGGATGGCGTCGATCAGGCCGTCCAGATTGGTGCGGTTCTTGGCCGAGACCTCGATGATCTGGGTGTCGCCGCCGAGGCTTTCGGCGATGACTTCGTACTGCAGCAGCTCGTTGACGACCTTCTGCGAATTCGCGTCCGGCTTGTCGATCTTGTTGACCGCCACGATGATCGGGGCGTTGGCCGCCTTGGCGTGCTGGATGGCCTCGATGGTCTGGGGCATGACGCCGTCGTCGGCGGCCACGACCAGCACCACGATGTCGGTGACATTGGCGCCGCGCGCCCGCATCGCCGAGAAGGCCGCGTGGCCCGGGGTGTCGAGGAAGGTGACGCGCTGACCGTCGGGCAGGCGGACCTGATAGGCGCCGATGTGCTGGGTGATGCCGCCGGCCTCGCCCGAGGCGACGTCGGTGGTGCGCAGGGCGTCCAGCAGCGAGGTCTTGCCGTGATCGACGTGGCCCATGATGGCCACCACCGGCGCGCGGGGCGTGACCGCCTCGTCGTCGATGGCGTCGGACAGGAAGCCCGTCTCGACGTCGGATTCGGAAACCCGGCGCACGGCCATGCCGAACTCGTCGGCGACCAGTTCGGCGGTGTCGGTGTCGATGACGTCGGTGATCTTCATCATCAGACCCTGACGCATCAGGAATTTGATGATGTCGACGCCGCGCACGGCCATCCGGTTGGACAGTTCCTGCACGGTGATGACGTCGGGAATGACGACCTCGCGCGGCCGGTTCGGCGCGTCGGTCGAGCCGCCCTTGCGCTTTTCCTTCTCGCGTTCGCGGGCGCGGCGGACCGAGGCCAGCGAGCGCATCCGCTCGGCGGCGTCCTCGTCGCCACCGGCCACGGCCTGGATGGTCAGACGGCCTTCGCGGCGCTTGGGCTCGCCGCGCGTGCGGCTGACGGCCTTGCCGGGACCGGCGTCGGAGAAGCGCTTGTCGCGATCCTCCTCGACCTTGCTGCCGGCGGGACGGCCGAAGCCGGCGCGGGCCGGACGGGCGACGTCCGGGGTGGTCGGAGGGGCGTTCGGCGTCGGACGGCCGCCGGGGCCGGTGCGCGCGCCGCCGGGACGGGCGGCGCCGGGGGCCGGACGCGGATTGAGGGCCGAATAGCGGACCGGTTCGGCCGGACGGGCGGGGCCGCCTTGCGGACGGGCCGGGGCGGCCTGCGGGCGTTCGGCGTAGTTGCGTTCGCCGCCGCCCATGGCGGCTTCGCGGGCCGAGCGGCCGCCAAACGCCGGACGTTCCGCCGCGGCGCGACCGGGCGCCTGCGGCTTGGGCGTGCGCTGGCCGAAATTGACCACCGGCCGCGCCGGCGGGGCCGGACGGGCGGGGGCCGCCGGCGTC
>NZ_JBKBMX010000023.1:0-43560 GCF_046295595.1 Brevundimonas sp.
CCGCCGGCCCGACCCGCGCCGCCGCCGCGCGCGCCCCCGCCGGCGCTCGCCGGCCGGGTCGGACCCTGCACCGGAATCTCCAGCCCGGCCGGAATCGGCGCGAGGTCCAGCGCGTGACGTACGAAGTCGCGCAACGACACCACCAGCTCATGGGTGTGCACCGGCCGCCCCTCGACCAGATCCACCGCCGCGCGCTGGGCGAGCCGCACCTGTTCGTCCGTACCCAGAAGGATGATGTCCGACAGGGCCGCCTCGACCGCGTCGCGGATGCGCCGGGCCCGGTCCGAGCCTTCCTCGCCCGGCTCCGCCGCGGCCTCGCCCAGACCGACCCCTTCGCCGGTCACGGCCGCGCGCCGCAGCTGCCGCATATGCCGCGGATCGACCGACAGATCGCCGGTGAACGACCCGCCCAGCACCTTGTAGGCAGCCATCAGAGTCTTCAGCCGTTCGTTGATCTGGCGGTTGGCGCGCTCGCGGCGCTGCTGGAAGGTCATCATCATGACCAGGCGGATGCCGACCCCGATCAGGGCGAACAGGGCCAGCGCCACCAGGCTGACCAGAATGCTCTGCCACGAGCTGAAATCCATCATCCGCATGTCCGACCCCTGAACGCCGCCCCCCGTCGGGGACGCGGGATCAACGCGCGGACGGCGAACCTGTGCCGTGCGCCACGAACCAGGCCAGCACGCCCTCCGCCGCGACCACCCCCGAGGCCATCGACGCCTGCAGCAGATAGCCGCCGGTCGGCGCCTCCCAGTCCAGCATCTCGCCGGCGACGAAGACGCCGGGCAGGGCGGTCAGCATCAGCCGCTCGTCCACCGCGTCCAGCGTCACGCCCCCGGCCGTGGAAATGGCCCGCGCCAGTCCCTGAACCCCGGTCAGGGTCAGGCGCACCGCCTTGATCCGCCGCGCCAGCTTGTCCGCCCCCGGCGGCAGCTCGCCCGGAATCTCGCGCAACAGGCCGACGCCGACCGGCGACAGTCCCGCCGCCTTCCTCAGCCAGTTGGACACGCTGTCCTTGCCGCGCGACCTGGTCAGCCGCAGCGCCAGGGCCTCGATCGACAGGTCGGGCCGCAGGTCGACGGTCAGGGTCGCCGAGCCGTCGCGCTCCACCGCATCCCTCAGCGGCGCCGACAGGGCGTAGACCGCCCCGCCTTCCAGACCGTAGCGCGTCACCATGGCCTCGCCGCGCACCGTCGTCTCGCCGAAGGTCAGGGCGATGGGCTTCAACGGCAGGCCGGCGAACCGGTCGGCGAATACCTCGGACCAGACGACGTCGAAGCCGACATTGGAGGGCCGGAACGGCGCCACCTCGACGCCTTCGGCTTCCAGCGGCTCGCGCCAGCGCCCGTCCGAGCCCAGCCGCGGCCAGCTGGCCCCGCCCAGCGCCAGCACGACCGCATCGGGCCGCTCGACCCGTTCACCCTCCGGCGTCTCGAACACCCAGTCGCCATCCCGCCGGCCTGCCCAGCGCGACCGCGTCCGCAGCTCGACCCCCAGCTCTCCGAGCCGGCCCAGCCAGGCCCGCAACAGCGGCGAGGCCTTCATCGATCGTGGAAACACCCGCCCCGACGAGCCGGTGAACACCGGCTGCCCCAGGCCCTCGGCCCAGCCGATCATATGCGTCGGCGAGAACGGCTCCAGCCAGCCCGACACGGTCGGCGACGCCGCGCCATAGCGGGCGCTGAACCCCTCCATCGGCTCCGAATGGGTCAGATTCAGTCCGCCGCGCCCGGCCATCAGAAATTTTCGCGCCGCCGAGGGCATGGCCTCGTGCACCACCACGGCGACGCCCGCCCGGGCCAGCTGCTCGGCCGCCATCAGCCCGGCCGGTCCGGCCCCGATCACATGCACCGTCTTGTCTGTAGAGCTCATGGCCCCGTTCTAGACCGGAACGACCGCGACCGGCATACGCTTCGTCCCCATGAGCGTTGCATTCACCCGCGAGGAGGATCTGGAGGCCACGGCCGCCGATCTTCCGGACCGCCCGATTTCACCCCACCCGAACCTCGTCACGCCCGAAGGTCTGGCGGCGATCGACGCCGCCCTCGCCTCCGCCCGCGCGGCCTACGCCGCTGCCCAAGCCAAGGGCGACATCGAGGCCGACCGCACCGCCATGGCCCGCGCCACCCGCGATCTGCGCTACTGGTCGGCCCGCCGCGCCACGGCCCAGCCGGTCGAGACCACGGCCGACGGCCGCGTCCGTTTCGGCGGCTCGGTGACGATCGAGCGCGACGACGGCCGCACCCAGACCTGGCGGATCACCGGCGAGGACGAGGCCGACCCGGCCGCCGGCTCGGTCAGCCATGTTTCGCCCCTCGCCGTGGCCCTGACCGGCAAGCGGGTTGGCGACGAGGCGACGGTGGCTGGCCAGACGGTGGAAATCGTCGCCGTCGATTGAATGGTTGTCCCGCGCGCCGGGGCGCCCCACCTTGTACGCATCCCCCGCCGCCCCTGCGGCGTTCTGCCGACGCATTGCGTCAGGCGCGCTGCGCCGGAAAGGAAGACCTGCCGATGGCCCGTAAGCCCAACTACAGCTTCGAACGCATGGAGCGCGACCGCGCCGATCAGAAGAAGGCCGCTGAAAAGGCCGCCGCCAAGGCCGAGAAGCGCGCCGCCGCCCGCGGTGAAAAGCCGGACGAAGAGCCGCAGGCCGAATAACCACCGGCGCCGCCCCGCGTCCGTCGATTGAGCCATCCGGACGCGCGCGCGTTCTCCTTCCGGCTGATGACGGGAGGCCCGGGTGCGCGGCGAACTTGAAACGTACAAGAAGAAGCGGAATTTCGGTGACACGCCGGAGCCTGCGGGCAAGAAGGGCCGGGCGCGCAAGGCCGGCCTGACCTACCTCATTCAGCGTCACGCGGCGACGCGGCTGCACTACGACTTCCGCATCGAGGTGGACGGCGTGCTCAAATCCTGGGCCGTCACCAAGGCGCCGTCGCGCGACACCACCGTCAAACGGCTGGCGGTCGAGGTCGAGGACCATCCGCTCGACTACGGGACCTTTGAAGGGACCATCCCGGCCGGCAACTACGGCGCCGGCACGGTGCAGCTGTGGGACCGCGGAACCTGGGAGCCGCAGGAGGACGACCTCGCCGACGCCTTCGCCCGCGGCAACGTCAAGATGATCGTCCACGGCGAGCGGCTGCAGGGCAAATGGGCCCTGATCCGCATGAAGACGGATCGCGGCAAGCCGTCGAAACGCAACAACTGGCTGCTGATCAAGGAGAAGGACGAATTCGCCGTCCCGGAAGAGGGCGACGCCAATATGGCCATCGACGCCTCGATCACCACCGGCCGCAGCCTCGCCGAGATCGCGGCTGGAGCGAAGAGCTCGACCGCGCCGAAAAAGACCACCCGCGCCGCGCCGACGAAGGCCAAGGCTCCGGCGGCGGCCGCCAGCCCGGCCTCGAAGCCCCGCCCCTTCGTCCCGATCCAGCTGTGCAAGATCGCCGACTATCCGCCGCACGGGAGCGGCTGGGCGCATGAGATCAAGTTCGACGGCTACCGGCTGCAGGTCGCCTCGGGCGGCGGCCGCGCCATCGTCCGCACCCGCAAGGGTCTCGACTGGTCGGACAAATTCCCCGAGCTGGCCGCCGACGCGGCCGGGTGGCCCGATGCGGTGGTCGACGGTGAGCTCTGCGCCCTGGCCGAGAACCACATGCCGGACTTCTCGGCCCTGCAGGCGGCCATCTCCAGCGGCGACACCGGCGACCTCGTCTATTTCGCCTTCGACCTGCTGTTCGACGGCGCCGAGGACCTGCGCAAACTGCCCCTGTCGGAGCGCAAGGCGCGGCTGCAGGCCTATATCGACCGCATCCCCGAGGCCGCCCGCGCCCGCATCCGCTACGTCGACCATTTCGCCACAACCGGCCAGGCCATTCTCGAGAGCGCCTGCCGCATGGACCTCGAAGGCGTCATCTCCAAGAAGCTGGACGCGCCCTATCGCGAGGGCCGCTCGACCACCTGGCTCAAGTCCAAATGCCGCGGCGGCGACGAGGTCGTCATCGGCGGCTGGACCTCCGAAGGCGGCGGCCGCTTCCGCTCGCTGATCGTCGGGGTGCAGGACACGGACGGTTTGCGCCATCTCGGCCGCGTCGGCACCGGCTACAACCAGACCCTGCTCAAGACCCTGCTCCCGGCGCTGAAGGCGGCCGAGACCGACAAGAGCCCCTTCGTCGGCAAGGACGCGCCGAAGAAGTCCCGCGCCGCCGGCGCCACCGTCCACTGGGTCAAGCCGGTGCTGGTCGCCGAGATCGAGCACGGCGGCTACACCGACACCGGTTCGCTGCGCCACGCCGCCTTCAAGGGCCTGCGCGAGGACAAGCCGCCGGCCGAGGTCACCGAACGCCCCCACGCCCCCTCCGACCCGTCGAAGGAGCCGGGAAGCCACACGAACCCGGTCCCCCTCGCCATCCCCGGCGAACGCCCCGCCGCCGGCAAGGGCAAGGGCAAGCTGGTCGTCGCCGGCGTGACGATCTCCAACCCCGACAAGATCCTCTGGCCCGCCGCCGACGGCCGGGACGCTGTCAGAAAGGCGGAGCTGGTCCGCTATTACGAAATGGCCGCCGAGCGCCTGCTGCCGCATGTCGGCGACCGCCCGGTCTCGATCATCCGCGCCCCCGAAGGCATCAACGGCCAGAAATTCTTCCAGCGCCACGCCATGCCCGGCTCCAACCCGCGGCTGAAGCTGATCGATGTAAAGGAGCGCAAACCCTATGTCGGCGTCGTCGACGTCGGCGGCCTCGTCGCCATCGGCCAGTCCGGCGGGCTGGAGCTGCACCCGTGGGGCTGCAAGCCCGGCGACCCCGAAACCCCCGACCAGGTCACCTTCGACCTCGACCCGGATGAGGGCCTCGACTTCGCCGACGTCATCTCGGCCGCCAAGGTGCTGAAGCGCGAACTGGAAGGCCTCGGCCTCAACCCCTTCGTCAAGACCACCGGCGGCAAGGGGCTGCACGTCGTCGTCCCCATCCTCGCCGACGCCAAAAGCCGCATCGGATGGGACCAGTGCAAGGCCTTCGCCAAGGCTGTGTCGGAACGCGTCCGCGCCGCCGATCCCGACCATTTCACCACCACCCTCGCCAAGAAGGCGCGCGGCGGGAAGATCTTCCTCGACTATCTGCGCAACGGCCGCATGGCCACGGCGGTGGCCCCGTGGTCGGTCCGCGCCCGCCCCGGCGCCGGCATCGCCTTCCCCCTGTCGTGGGGCCAGGTGAAGGCCGGCCTCGACCCGGCCGCCTACACCCTGCACGACGCCGCCGCCCTGCTGAAGAAGCCCGACCCGTGGAAGGATTTCCGCGCCGGCGCGGTGAACCCGCGCCCGGTGCTGAAGAAGGTTCTCTAGGCCGCCTTCTTCTTCGCCGGAGGCTTCTTCGCGGCCGGCTTCTTGGCCGCCGCCTTCTTCGCCGGCGCCTTGGCTGCGGCCGAACCCTTCAGGCTGGCGCGCAGGGCCTCCATCAGGTCGATGACATTGGTGTCGTCCGGCTCCGGCGCCTCGACCAGGCCCCCGCCGCCCTTTTGCTTGGCCTTGATCATCGCCTTCAGGGCTTCGTCATAGCGGTCCTTGAACTGGGTCGGATCGAAGTCGGCCTCCTTCTGGCCGATGATGCGGGTGGCGATCTCGACCATGTCCTTGTCCGGCTTGACCGTCGGGATGTCGTCGAAATAGTCGGCGGCGTCGCGCACCTCGTCGTGGGCCCGCAGCGAATAGGCCACCAGTCCCTTGCCGCGCACCTCCAGCGCGATCTGCCGCTCGCGCCCTCGCAGCACCAGACAGCCGATGGCGATCTTGCCCGCCGCCTGCATGGCGTCGCGGATCACGGCGAAGGCCTCGGCGCCGACGCCCTTCTCGGGCACCACATAGAAGGGGTCGTTCCAGTACAGCCGGTCGATGTCGGCCTCGTCGACGAACTCGTCGATCGAGATGGTCCGCGTGCTCTCCAGCTTGACCTTGTCGAAGTCCTCGTCGTCGAACAGGACGTATTCGTCCTTCGACACCTCGAACCCCTTGACCAGATCCGAGCGCTCGACCGGCCCGGCGTCGGGGTCGGTCGGCACCATGCGGATGCGGTTGTTGGTCTCGGGATTGATCAGGTGGAAGCTGACGTGGGTCGCCGAGGAGGTCGCCGTGTACAGCGCCACCGGGCACGTCACCAGCGACAGCTTCAGATGTCCCTGCCAGGTCGGTCTCGCGGCCATGATCGCCTCCTCGTCGTCGGATGTCGCGACTCGAACGCCGCGCCCCCCGAATCGTTCAGGTCGACGTCGTTCGTCCCGCCGCACCCGCCAGCGTCTCGCCCAGCGCCGCCGTCAGGCTGTCGATGCCATACGGCTTGGGCAGCAGGCGGAAGGCCTGGCCGGTCGCCGCCGAGGCCGCCTCGCTGAACCCGGTGGTCAGCAGCACCGGCATCTGCGGCATCCGCCGCCGCACCTCCTGGGCCAGCCCCAGCCCGTCCATCTGGCCCGGCATGACCATGTCCGAGAACACCATGTCGAAGGCCGCGTCCTGCTCCAGCATGACCAGCGCCTCGGCCGCGCTGGCGACCCGCACATGGCTGTAGCCGAGGTCGCCGAGCATATGGCCGACGCCGGCCGCGACCGCATCGTCGTCCTCGACCAGCAGCAGCCGTCCCCCGGCCTTGCGGGCCGGCGCCTCTCCGGCCTCGAGGGCGAGCGCCGGAGCCGCCTCTTTCGGCGTCTTGTCGGTGCGCGGAAGGCACAGGGTGAAGGTCGTGCCCTCGCCCTCGCGCGACTCGACGCCGATGTCGCCGCCCGACGAGCGCACGAAGCCATAGACCTGCGACAGGCCCAGGCCGGTGCCGCGCCCGACCTCCTTGGTGGTGAAGAAGGGCTCGAACACCCGCGACGCCACCACGTCCGACATCCCCGCGCCGGTGTCGGCGACCTTCAGACAGACCCGGTCGGGCACGCCTTCCTCGGTCGGCATATTGTGCCCCGACACCGTCAGACGCCCGCCGCGGGGCATGGCGTCCCGGGCGTTGACCGCCAGGTTCAGCAGGGCCAGCTCAAGCTCGCCGCGATCCGCCTCGATCGGCCACAGATCCTCTTCCAGCTCCAGCACCACCTCGATGTCCTCGCGCAGCGACCGCTCCAGCAGAAAGCGCAAACCTTCGATGTGGCTCCGCAGGTCCAGCACCTCGGCCTGCAGCGGCGAGCGCCGCGCGAAGGCCAGCAGCTGGCGCGTCAGGGCCGCGCCCCGTTCGACCGCCTGTTTGACCCCGGCCGCCAGCGCCGCGCGCCGTTTGGGGTCCTCGGTGCGGTCCAGCAGCTCGATGCCGCTGGACGCCACCATCAGCAGATTGTTGAAGTCGTGGGCGATGCCGCCGGTCAACCGGCCGATGGCCTCCATCTTCTGGCTCTGGCGCAGCGCCTCCTCGGCCTTTTCCCGCTCCATCATCTGCTGCTGCAGCAGGTCGTTGGCCCGCGCCAGTTCGGCGGCGCGGTCCGCCAGCTGGCGGTTGGCGCGGCGCAGCGCGCCTTGCGCGACGGCGAGGACGATGACGACCAGCGCGCCCAGCCCCAGCACCAGCAACAGGCCGGCGATGCGACTGAATCTCTGCGCCGGCGGCGTTTCCAGCACACGCAGGCGCGCCGTGCCCAGGGCCTGCCCGGCCTGCTCGACCGGCCGCACGATATACAGCCGGCCATCCCGGAACGTCGTCGTCCTTGACCTTGGCGCCGCCACGGGCGGAACCACCTCGCCGACGCGGGCGAAGCTGGCCACGAGGCGGTTCTGCTCGTCATAGATGGCCGCCGCCAGCACGTTCGGATTGACCTGCACCGCGTCGACATAGTCCTGCGCCGCCTGGCGGTCGTCGAAAGCGAGGG
Source organism: Brevundimonas sp. (assembly GCF_046295595.1). GTDB lineage: Bacteria > Pseudomonadota > Alphaproteobacteria > Caulobacterales > Caulobacteraceae > Brevundimonas. The sequence continues at coordinate 7,852 of NZ_JBKBMX010000023.1, forward strand.
CGCCGCTGACCGCCGAGGCCAGCAGGTCCGCCTGGGCGCCCGCCTGGCGCGCGGTCTGCACCTTCAATGACTGTTCGTTGACGATCGCGATCGCCACCCCGGCGATCAGCAGCACCAGCAGCGAGGCGAGGGCGACGAGGGGGAAGCGGCTGGAGCGAAGACGGGCGAGCAAGGGCATCGGCTCAACCTCCCCTAACGCTGAGGGCGAGGTTCAGCAGGCGCGAACTGATCGACAACCGGCTGCGCGAGGCGGCCTGCAGGTCGATATGGAACCGCACCCGGTCGTTGCTGACCGCGAAATGGATCATCCCCCGATCGGTCGAGACGGCCCCGTCGGTGACATGCAGGATGGCGGGCTGACCGGCCGGAACCAGGCTCCCTCCGCCGCTGCCGACATAAAGGATGTGACAACCGGCCGCCGCCTCGACCGTGGCCGGCCGCCGCACGATCAGGGGCCGGCCATAGGCGGTCTGGGCCCGCGCCGCCCGGTCCAGGGATCCGGCGAACGGATCTCGGCCGGCGACGCACAGCACCACCGGCGAGCGGCTGTCGGCGAAGGACCGCGGCGGCCATTCAACGAAGGCGGCGAACCGCACCAGATAGTTGGCCTTGACCGAATATTCGAGGTTGGTCTGCAGCGACGCGGGCGCGGCGAAGACGTGCAGCGGCAGGCTCCACAGCAGGGCGACGAGCACCGGCAGGGAGCGCCGCCCCGGACGCATCAGAAGCGCACCTGCAGGGCGCCGAAGACGCTGCGGCCGAAGGCCCGGCCGCGGACCGTATCGCCGGTCTCGACGTGGCGATCCTCGATCAGGTTCCGGCCCGTCAGCGACAGCTCCAGCCGCTCCGTCACATGCCAGCCCAGCCGGACATCGGCCTCGACATAGCCATCGACGGCGGACAGGTCGTCGACGGCGCGCAGCCGCACGTCCAGCTCGACCGCGTCGGTCAGGTCGTGCTGCGACCGCAGCAGAACCTGATAGTCCGGATCGTCGCCGATCGAGACCAGGCCGCTGATGTCGTCGGTCGTCGGCGTATCGTCATAGTCGCGGGTCAGGGTGCTGACGCCGGCGCTCATCCGCCAGGACGGCGACACGTCATAGCTGGTCCAGGCGTCCACGCCCCAGGTGGTCGCCTCGCCATTGTTGCTGAGGTTCAGCGGCAGGAAGGTCACCGGCGTGATCGAGACCGTCCGCAGGTCGTCGTAGACATTGTAGAAGGCGTTGATCGAGAACGACAGTCGCGGCGAGGGATTGGCGCGGTATCCCAGCTCGTAGGCCGTCGCGGTCTCCGAGCGGAAGTCGGCCCCGACCAGGAAGCCCGGCAGTGTCAGGTCGCGCTCGATCCGGTTGGGCGTGCGGCTGGCGCGGCTGATCGCGCCCCACAGCAGGTCGCCCCCCGGCCGATGCCAGGCCAGCCGGATGTTGGGCAGGAATTCCTCGCCCGAGAAGCTGTTGTCCTCGAATTTGGCGCCCAGCGTCAGGGTCAGGCCCTCGGCCAGGGTGATCTGGTCCTGAACGAAGACATTGGTCAGCGTCAGGGTCCGTTCGGCCGGATCGAGAACCGCTCCGCCGGCCGGCGCCGTGAAGCGGGAGTCGATCACGCGGTGGCCGACGCCCATCACCAGCCGGTGCCGTCCCAGATCGAGGGCGTGCTGGACCGACGCGTCCCAGGTGTCGGACTCCTCCAGCGAGCCGGGCTCCTCCCTCTCATGCCGGTCGAAATAGGCCTGGACCTGAAGTTCGCCGCCCGCCAGCGGGCGGACCCAGCGACCCAGCACGTTCCCGCCCCGCACCTGGGTGTCGGTGCCCAGCAGGTCCTCGTTGACGGCGACCTCGTTGTCGAAGACCTCCCCCTGCAGGGTCAGCCGGTTCTCGCCGCTGGCCCAGTCGGCCCGCGCGCCCGCGCGCATCCCCTCGGCGTCGTCATTGGCCTCCTCGCCGGTCGGCGCCCGGGTTTCGCCGCGCTCGTGGCCGCTCACCCAGGCCCGCCAGGCGCCGGCCTCGCCCAGTTGCCCGCCGTGCCGCAGGCCCCAGGCGAAATCGTCGTCCCCGGCCCCGACGCTGAACAGCGTGCCCACCGTGTCGGCGGCCGATCTGGTGATGATGTTGATCACCCCGTTCATGGCGTTGGAGCCGTACAGCGCCCCGCCCGGGCCGCTGATGACCTCGATCCGCTCCACGTCCGCCAGCATGACGTCGTGGGCGTCCCAGAACACGCCCGAGCTCAGGGTCGAATAGATGCTGCGCCCGTCGACCACCACCAGCAGCTTGTTCGAGGTCTCGTAGCCGTTGAAGCCCCGCGCGCTGATCGCATAGTCGACCGCATTGACCCGCTGGACGCTCAGGTTCGGCGCCAGACGCAGCGCCTCGGGCAGGCTGGTCGCGCCGGAGCGACGGATGTCCTCGGCGGAAATGACGAAGATCGCCGCCGCCGCGTCGGCGAGGGCCTCGGGCCGGCGCGACACCGAGGTGATCTCGACCATCGACAGCTCTTCCAGCGACAGCCGTGTCAGATCCTGGTCGTCATGGCCGCCCCCCCCGATCTGCCGGGCGGCGCCGAGGGCGTCATTCGGCGCAGGCGCGGACCCGTGCGTATCGTCGGCCCGCGCCACCCCGGGCAGGACAAGCAGAATCGCGGCCGCGGCTCCCCGCCGAAAATGACGCATCAATATCTCCCCCGACGCTCGTGCGATCGGCTGCAACGCTTCTTCCGTTCATTCGGTTGCCGCCGGCTGACCCGCTTGGCTCGCCGACGTCATCCTGTCCGCACCCCGGATGGCCCAGGGGGCGGTCGGCGGTCAACCCGTCGCGAAGCTGCGCGACAGCTTGCGCGCCAGTTCCGCCTGGACGAACGGCTTGTGCACGATCTGATGATCGCCGACGCCCATCAGCGCCTCGGCGTCGGCGTATCCGGTGGCGAACAGGATCGGCACCCGCGGGCGCCGCGCCCGCAGTTCGCGCGCCAGATCGGCCCCGTTCATGCCGGGCATGGCGAAGTCCAGCACCACCGCGCTGATCTCGTCATGGCGTTCGAACAGGTCCAGCGCCGCCCCGCCGCTGCCCGCCTCGACGACATTGTAGCCCAGGTCCGCCAGCAGGCCGGCGGTGACCTCGCGCACGGCGTCGTCGTCGTCGACGACCAGCACCACCAGATGATCCTCATGGGCGACCGGCCCCGCCCCGGCCTCCACCCCCGGTTCCGCCGGCGCTCCGCTGGCCTTCGGCAGGAACACCTTGATGCTCGTGCCGCGGCCGACCTCGGTGTCGATGGCGACGCCGCCGCCCGACTGTTTGGCGAGGCCGAACACCTGGCTCAGCCCCAGACCCGACCCCTTGCCGACCTCCTTGGTCGTGAAGAACGGCTCGAAGGCCCGGGCCCGCACGTCGTCGGTCATGCCCGAGCCGGTGTCCGTCACCGACACCATCACATAGTCGCCCGGCGCCGGGGCCTCCGGCGTGTCCGGCTCGCCCAGCGTCACATTGGCCGTGGTGATGGTCAGCGAGCCGCCGACCTCCATGGCGTCGCGGGCGTTGATCGCCAGGTTGAGGATGACCAGTTCGATCTGCGTCGGATCGATCATCGCCGGCCACAGATCCTCGGCCAGCCGCGGTTCGGCGATCTGCACGCTGCCGCCGATCGTGCTTTGCAGCAGGTCGCGCATGCTCCTGACCGTGCCGTTCAGATCGACCGGCCGCGGCTCCAGCTTCTGCTGCCGCGAGAAGGCCAGCATCTGGGCGGTCAGCCGGGCGCCGCGCTGCGAGGCCTCGCTCATCATCGCCAGCCGGCGGATCAGCGCCGGGTCCTCGGCCCGCTTCCGCATCTGTTCGACATTGCCGAGGATCACGGTCAGCAGATTGTTGAAGTCGTGCGCCACGCCCGAGGTGAGCTGCCCGACCGCCTCCAGCCGCTGCGCCTGGCGCAGGGCCGACTCGACCTTCTCGCGCTCGCCGATCTGTTCGGCCAGTTGCCGGTTGGCCGCCTCCAGCTCGGCGGTGCGCTCCGCCACACGGCGCTCCAGCATCGCCTCGGCGCGGCGGATCTCCTCGATCCGCTCGCGCGCCTCATACTGCCGCCGCCGCCCGCGCAGGGCCGTCTGCACGGCGCTGACCAGGGTGGTCGGGTGGAACGGCCGCTCCAGAAAGCTGACGTTGCCCAGGGTGTCCGACAGCCGCCGCGCCGCCGGATTGCGCTCGACGCTGCCGCCGCGCTTGGTCAGCACCACGAACGGAAAGTCCGACCACGACGGCTGCCCCTCGATCCACGCCGCCAGCCCGCTCAGGTCGCAGTCGCGCAGCGCCTCCTCGACCACCACCGCCAGGCCGGCGCCCTCCGACAGCCGCGCCTGCAGGCTGTCCAGCGTCTCGCAGACCTCCACCGGCGCGCCCGCCTCCTTCAGGATGGCGGCCGCCACCGCGGCGTCGCGCCCGGTCGGCGCCAGCACCAGCGCCCTTTGCGATACGTCGCCGCCGTCACTCATGCCGAGCGGTCGCCCATCAGGCCCGAGCCCTGGCCGACGAAATTCGGCACCCCGCGCAGCACGCCCTGGAAGCCGTGCAGCGGCTCGCCCAGCGTCAGGCCGTCGGCGCTGATGTCGTATTCGCGGATCGTCTTCTCGTGCCGCCCGGCGCGCTTCTTGATCACCGACACGGCCCGCCGCACATGCCCGGCCGCCTCGAAATAGCGCAGCAGGATCACCGTATCCGCCAGATAGGTCACATCGACCGGCGCCTTCATGTCCCCGACCAGCCCGTGCTGCGCCACCGTCAGATAGGTCGAGGCCCCCTGGCGGTTCAGATACTGCAGCAGCTCGTGGATGTGCAGCACGAGGAATTTCTCCTGCGGCATCGCCGCCTGGTAGCCGTTCAGACTGTCGATCACGACCGTCTTGATGTCGTCCTCCGACACGCAGCGCCGCACCCGCGCCGCGAACTCGCCGGGCGACAGCTCGGCCGCGTCGACCTGTTCGATGATCATCGCGCCGGCGTCGCGCATCGCCTCCAGATCGATGCCCAGCCCCTTCACCCGGTCGAACAGCAGGCCCAGCTCCTCGTCGAACACGAACAGCGCCGCCTTCTCGCCCCGCTCCACCGCCGCCACCGCGAAATTGATCGTGAACAGCGACTTGCCCGTCCCCGCGGGCCCCAGAATCAGGCAGCTGGAGCCGCGCTCCACACCCCCGCCCAACAGGTCGTCCAGCTCCGTCACCCCGCTCGACATCGGCGTCCGCTCGAACGCCGTCCGGTGCTCCGAGGCGACGATGCGCGGATAGACCTCGAGCCCGCCGGTCTTGATGGTGAAGTCGTGATAGCCGCCGCGGAATCGCCGCCCACGGTATTTGATCACCCGCACCCGCCGCCGCTCGGCGCCATACTCCGGCGCCAGCTCCTGCAGCTGGATCACCCCGTGCGCCACGCTGTGCACCGTCTTGTCGTTGATGTCGGTGGTCAGGTCGTCCAGCAGCAGCACCGTCACGCCGCGCTTGGCGAAATAGTGTTTCAGCGCCAGCACCTGGCGCCGGTAGCGCAGCGAGCCCTGGGCCAGCAGCCGGATTTCCGACAGGCTGTCGACCACCACCCGCGTCGGATCCGACCGCTCGACCGCGTCGAGGATCATCCGTGTGGTCTCGCCCAGCTCGAGGTCCGAGGAATACAGCAGGCTCTGCTGCTGCTGTTCGTCCAGCAGGCTCTCGGGCGGCACCAGTTCGAAGATCTCGATCCCGTCCAGCGCCCAGTGGTGCGACGTCGCCGTGGCCCGCAGCTCCTCCTCGGTCTCCGACAGGGTGATGTACAGGCAGCGCTCGCCCCGCGCCGCGCCCTGCATCAGGAAGTTCATCGCCGCCGTGGTCTTGCCGGTCCCGGGATTGCCCTCCAGCAGATACAGCCGGTTCCGCTCCAGCCCCCCGGCCAGGATGTCATCCAGCCCCGAAATCCCGAATTCGGCCTGATCCCGGCCGTCGCCCACGCGCTTCGTCATGCATCCTCTCATGGTCTAGCTGAGCCATAACGCACGGATATGGATAAGGTTACACGGCATATCCTCCCCCAACGGGGGAGGGGGACCGCCGGAACGGCGGTGGAGGGGGCCGAACCCGCTCCGGTCCTAACCCGCCCCCTTCACCACCCCCGCCACCGCGCGGAACATCTCCACCGCCTCCCGGTCCCCCATCGTCTCGAAGTCCACCCCGGCGGTCATCCGCTCCAGCTGGCGCACCACATCGCCGCAGTCGGCCCGCGCCTCTGGCGCTTCCTCGACGACCCATTCGGCGATGGCGGCGATGCTCCGCAGCGCCTCCTGGTCGGTCATCTGCCCCTCGGCCAGCCCCGCCACGGCGGCGATCTCGCCGATTTCGCGCAGGGCCCTGCGGCAGGTCTGTGGATCGTGTTCGCTCATCCCCGCCGAACGCCCCGCAAACCCGCCGGTTCACAACCCACCTTCCTTCTCCCCTCGGGGGAGAAGGTGGCCCGGAGGGCCGGATGAGGGGGCTCTATCCGCCACACCGCCGCCCACAGAACAACACCCCGCTCCCCCCAAGGCCGGCGCGCCCCGCGCGCCCGGCCTGCCCAGCCCCGGTCGCCCGCGCCGGTGCGGGTCAAGGACAGGCCGTCCCGGCCTGCCGCGCGAGCGGCGCGCAGCGTCCTTGAGGCGCGCCGGGGCGGGTGGCCCGTCTTCGTTCCTCGCTGCCGATCGATGCGCTTTGGCTCCCCTGCTGCCAAATTCGATTGAATGCGCGTTAACGTCTTCTCATCCATGCTCTACAGTGCGTTCAAGCCAGCCGAAGATTCAGACCCATGCCCGCCGCCAACCAGGTCATCGCGCTGCTCGCCGGCCATCTCGACGGCGACAACGAACAGGTCAGAACGGTCGCGCTCCAGATCGCGGCGTCTGAAGCGCGTCAGGGGCACATCAAGACTGCCGCGACCATGAAAAAGCTGCTCGATCGCCCCCGACCGAGGAACGCTGGTCCGACAGCGATCGCAGCCGTGGGCGCCACCCTGCTGGCGAAGCCCCGAGGAGATCTCGAGGAGCTAGTCACGGTCGCGTCGCCGAAGGCGCGGGTGAGCGAGATGACGCTTACGCCGATGGTTCGCGAGCGGCTGGATCGGATGGTCCGCCAGCAGACCTCCCGCGGTCGCTTGCGCGAACATGCCTTGCGTCCGAGCTCCAAAATACTGCTGGTCGGCCCTCCCGGTTCTGGAAAGACACTGACCGCTAGCGCCCTAGCCGGCGAACTCAATCTGCCTCTGTTCACGATCCGGCTCGACGCAGTCATAACCCGATTTCTCGGGGACAGCGCTACCAAGCTCAGAACCGTTTTCGACCAGATCGCGCAGATGCGCGGCGTCTATCTTTTCGACGAGTTCGATGCGATCGGCGGCAAGCGCTCGGCCGGCAACGACGTGGGCGAGGTCCGTCGCATCCTCAACTCCTTCTTGCAGTTCCTAGAAGAACCCAATGCGACGGACAGCGTCATCGTTGCGGCGACCAATCATCCGGAATTGCTAGACCGCGCCCTCATCCGACGCTTCGACGAGATTGTCGAATATGGTCTTCCGGATGAGGCGGGTGTGCGCGATATCGTCAAGCGACGTCTCGGCGGCCGGGCAAGCCGGTCGCTGAATTGGGGCCGGATTGGCGAAGCGGCGCATGGGCTCAGTCACGGCGAGGTCTCACGAGCCGTCGAGGAAGCGCTTCGCGAAGCCATCCTCGGCAATCGCAAGACGGTCGATCAGCCGTCTCTGATAACCGCGCTCGACGCGCGTCGCGCCATGCGCGAAGCCATGGCTGACTTGTTCAACGAATAGGTGCAGTTTCACGGTCGACTGCCGAATCTGAAAGTCTCCCGTGCTCCGACCTCATCTGCGCATCGACCGCTTCGCTAGTGAAGCTCCTTATCAGCGCCCTAGGGGCGGCGGTGGAAATAGAAACACCTACGGTCGGGCGTTCGGGCAGCACGCCGAGGATCTCAAGCGCGACCTTGCCAGAGCTTGGGCGGACGCCGACGGCCTTTTGTTCCAGCGCGAAGCTCCGGTGGGCGAGCCCGGTGCCTATGTCGCCTTCGAAACCGCTGTTGATGCGCCCCTGCCATCCCTGGAGTGGAAGCGCGAGGGGCTCCGACTGGCGGCCGCCGGTCGGAATGATGAGGGACGAGCCGTCGGCACCGTATTCGTGCCTGACACGGCGAGGGGCTTTCTGGACGAGAAGATCACGGGCTACGGCGCTCAGACAACCGGCCGCACGCAACAGAACGAAGCCCGTTTCGTTGCGATCGACCGTTTTTCCGCAGCCCGCCTGGCCGACCTCTGGGTCGACGGCCGCGACATGCCTGAGGGCGACGCGTCCCAGTGGTGGGAGTGCTGGTGTTGGCCGGACCGCATCCACAATCTTGAAGCCAAGGCGGCGCACATCGGACTGCCGGTCTCGACAGACCGGCTGACCTTCCCTGAGCGTACCGTGGCTTTCGTCTTCGCCAACGCCACCCAGATGGCCCGGCTCGTCAGTGGTGTCGACAGTGTCGCGGAGCTGCGGCTCGGACGCGACACCGCCGCCTATTTTCGGGGCGAGTCGAGGGCTGACCAGGACGGCTGGATCGATGCCTTTCTGGACCTCATCCAAGACGGCCGGTCCGCCACAGCGCCCGCGATCTGTCTTCTAGATACCGGAGTGAACCGGGCGCACCCCCTTCTGTCGATGATGTTGGCGGCCGGCGACCTCCACTCCGTTCGTGCGGACTGGGGTGTGGATGACGATGTTGGGCACGGGACCGAACTGGCGGGGCTGGCCCTGTATGGCGACCTGACTGCGCCCCTGCAGTCCTTGACGCCCGTCGTACTCGATGTGAGCCTTGAGTCCGTCAAACTGCTTCCGCCGAACGGCTTCCCGGCGAACGCACCTGCAAGCCTCGGCCTAGTGACCCAACAGGCGGTGGCCCTGCCCGAGATTGAAGCGCCCGACCGACCGCGGGTGTTCTGCTTGGCTCTTGGTCAACCGTCCGTCGCCGGCCCACGCGCGTCGAGCTGGTCCGCCGCGATCGACCAGTCCGCCGCGGACGCTCAGGTCGAGAACCTCGAAGAGCGTCATCGCCGACTTTTCATCATCGCCGCCGGCAATGTTCCGGACGGCCTCAACGACGAGGCGATGGAGGACTGGGACAGTCATGAGATCGAGGACCCGGGTCAGGCTTGGAACGCCCTCACGATCGGCGGCATGACCGACAAGGCCGTCATCACCGAGCCGGCTCGGGCTCATTGGACGACGGCCGCCGGGATTGCAGAACTGAGCCCCTATAGTCGAGTCTCCGCGACTTGGCATCGCGGCGTCTCGCCAGTTAAGCCCGAACTCCTATTCGAAGCGGGGAACCGGGCGGTCGATCCTTTTGACCAGAGTCACTGGAGCGGCTTGGACTCCCTCTCGATGCTGACGACCGGGCACCGGGTGACCCAAGAGCCGCTGAGCACATCTTGGGCCACGAGCGCTGCGGCGGCGCAGGCCGCGGGTATGGCTGCGCGCCTGCTAGCCGATGATCCGAACTACTGGCCCGAGACCGTGCGCGCCCTGATGGTTCATGGTGCGGAATGGACGCCGCCAATGCTGGCGCGGTTTCAGGCTCTGGCGGGTAAGACCGAACGCATGATGCTGGCGCGGCGGCTCGGTTATGGCCGGCCGAGTCTTGAGCGCGCCAAACGCTCACGCAGCGCCGATCTAGCCTTGGTCTCCCAGGCCTCGATCCAGCCCTTCCGCAGGGACGGTGGAAACGTGCGAATGAACGCCTTCCACTTCTACGCCCTGCCATGGCCCCGTGACTCCTTGGCTCTTCTGGCGGAGAACGACGTCCGGCTAAGAGTCACCCTGTCTTACTTCATCGACCCCAATCCTAGCGCTGATGCTCCGCTCGCGCCGGCCCGTTACCGCTCGTACGGCCTGCGCTTCGACCTGCGTAAACGAGGAGAGACCACGGCGCAGTTCCAGAGCCGGATCAACGCCCTCGCTGAGACGCCCGACGAAGACCTCGATCTGGCTGGCGCCGACAATGATCGTCTGTTCGGAGCCAAGTCCGTCTCCGCCGGATCGTTGCATACGGACGAGTGGCGGTGCGCAGCGGCGGACCTAATCGACCGGGACTGTTTGGCGGTCTATCCCGTCGGCGGCTGGTGGAAGATGTCCCGTCGACCGGAGGTCTCCGACCGCTTGGCCCGATACAGTCTCGTTGTGACCCTCGACGCAGGCGATGTGGAGGTCGACCTGTATAGCGAAATCGAGCAGCGGATCGCCGCCGCCATTGCCGCAGAGGCGGATGCGGCGGTCATTGACACCTGAGGTCTATAGGCCTGTCCGGTTATCAAGCGATTTTGGGCTTCGTATCCGAGTGATGACAATCCGCGGACGGGTGCTGCTCGGCCGAAAGCGGACCTTCCCAAATGTCGCTATGGGTCGGAAACCACACACCAAAAAGGGCGGAGCCTTGCGGCCCCGCCCTCTTCGTTCGATCAGCGTGAGCGAAGCGCGGACTTAAAAGTCCATCCCGCCCATGCCGCCGCCCATGCCGCCCATGTCGCCGCCGCCGGCGCCGGCCGAGGCCTTCTTCGGCGCGTCGGCCACCGCGGCTTCGGTGGTGATCATGATGCCGGCCACCGAGGCCGCATCCTGCAGGGCGGTGCGGACCACCTTGGCGGGGTCGATCACGCCCATGGCGACCAAGTCGCCGTACTCTTCCGTCTGGGCGTTGAAGCCGTAGGTGGCGCCCGGGTTTTCCAGCACCTTGCCGACCACGATCGAGCCTTCGACGCCGGCGTTTTCGACGATCTGCCGGATCGGGGCCTGGATGGCGCGGCGGATGATGGCGATGCCGGCGGTCTGGTCGGCGTTGTCGCCGGTCAGGCCTTCCAGCGCCTTCGTCGCCTTCAGCAGGGCGATGCCGCCGCCGGGGACGATGCCTTCTTCAACGGCCGCGCGGGTGGCGTTGAGGGCGTCGTCGACGCGGTCCTTCTTCTCCTTGACCTCGACCTCGGTCGAGCCGCCGACGCGGATGACGGCGACGCCGCCGGCCAGCTTGGCCAGACGTTCCTGCAGCTTCTCCTTGTCGTAGTCCGAGGTGGTGTCCTCGATCTGCTTCTTGATCTGCGAGACGCGGGCCTCGATGGCGTCCTTCTCACCCGAACCGTCGACGATGGTGGTGTCGTCCTTGGTGATGGTGATCTTCTTGGCCTTGCCGAGCATGTCGAGGGTGACGTTCTCGAGCTTGATGCCGAGGTCTTCCGAGATGACCTGGCCGCCGGTCAGGACGGCGATGTCCTCCAGCATGGCCTTGCGGCGGTCGCCGAAGCCGGGGGCCTTGACGGCGGCGACGCGCAGGCCGCCCCGCAGCTTGTTGACCACCAGGGTGGCCAGGGCCTCGCCCTCGATGTCCTCGGCGATGATGACCAGCGGGCGGCCGCTTTGCACGACGGCCTCGAGGATCGGCAGCATGGCCTGCAGCGACGAGAGTTTCTTCTCGAACAGCAGGATCAGCGGCTCCTCGAGCTGGGCCTCCATCTTGTCGGCGTTGGTGATGAAGTAGGGCGACAGGTAGCCGCGGTCGAACTGCATGCCCTCGACGACGTCGAGTTCGGTCTCGGCGGTCTTGGCTTCCTCGACCGTGATGACGCCTTCGTTGCCGACCTTTTCCATGGCCTTGGCGATCATTTCGCCGACCTCGGTGTCGCCATTGGCCGAGATGGTGCCGACCTGGGCGATCTCGGAGTTGTTCGAGACCTTCTTGGACGAGGCCTTGATCTCGGCGAGGACGGCGGCGACGGCCTTGTCGATGCCGCGCTTCAGATCCATCGGGTTCATGCCGGCGGCGACGGACTTGAGGCCTTCCTGCACGATCGACTGGGCCAGGACGGTGGCGGTGGTGGTGCCGTCGCCGGCCTTGTCATTGGTCTTGGAGGCGACTTCGCGGATCAGCTGGGCGCCCATGTTCTCGAAGGCGTCTTCCAGCTCGATCTCTTTGGCGACCGAGACGCCGTCCTTGGTCGAGCGCGGCGCGCCGAAGGACTTCTGAATGATGACGTTGCGGCCCTTGGGCCCGAGGGTCACCTTGACGGCGTTGGCGAGGACGTTGACGCCCCGCAGCATCTTCTCGCGGGCTTCGGTCGAGAACTGAACTTGTTTCGCGGCCATGTGAGGCTGCTCCTGTCTATGTTTGTGGGGAAAAAGTCGTGGAAACGCCGGTGCTTACGAGAGCACGCCCAGCACATCCGACTCCTTCATGATGATGAGGTCGTCGCCATCGATCTTCACTTCCGTGCCCGACCATTTGCCGAACAGGATGCGGTCGCCGGCCTTCAGCTCGAGGGCGTTGACCTTGCCGCTGTCGTCACGGGCGCCGGGGCCGACGGAGACGACTTCGCCTTCCTGCGGCTTTTCCTTGGCGGTGTCGGGGATGATGATCCCGCCCTTGGTCTTGGATTCTTCTTCCACGCGCTTCACGAGCACGCGGTCGCCGAGCGGACGAAACGCCATAGTTCAGGTCTCCCAAAATCAGTTTCGGTGAAGCCCCGGGGACCGGCTTTGGCAGCCGCCGCTCCCGAGTGCTAACGCGACCGGGAGGTAAGCCTGGCGGGCCCCATCGTCAAGGACGCGGCGGCGCATTTCCGCGCTCCGTCCCGCGCCGGATGAACCCCCGATGAACCGCCGCCCCCCGTCCTGTTCAGACGGACAGGCGCATACGGGGATCTCTCCAGCGCGGATCGCGCCACCAGCGGAAAGGGACCCGACCATGCAGACGCTTTCGAAATTCACCGCCTCGACCGCCATGGTCGGCGCCATGGCCCTGACCCTCGCCGCCGCCTCGCCGGCCGCCGCCCAGAGCCGCTACCACGACCGCGACCAGGGCGGAGACCGCACCGAGGGCCTGATCCTCGGCGCGGTGGTCGGCGCCCTCGCCGGGGCCCTGATCGGCAATGGCGACGGGAAGTATGTGGCCGGCGGCGCGGTCGCCGGCGCCGCCCTCGGGGCCGGCTCGGGCGGCGGGGACGACTGCGACTACTACCGCGGTGGCCAGTGCTACCGGAACCAGGGTCACTGGGAGCGCGAGCACGGCATCGACAGCCGCGACGGCTACGACCGCCGCGAACTGCGCCGCCTGCGCCACGGCGACCGCCGCGACGATCGCTACGACCGCCGCTGGTAGACCAGCTCCCTTTCGTCCGGCCGCGTGAGTTTGGTCGGGCGTGGGCGAGGAAGGCGGGCGCCGGAAACGGTGTCCGCCTTTTTCTATGGGCGGGCTTCGGGGACTTGGCTACGGGCGAGCCTGGCCGTTGGGAACGTCAAAACAGTTCGTTCAGGGTGCCGATGAAGACGGTCAGCACGAGCGCCAGGATCAGAGCCGCTCCAAACACCGCCATGAGCCAAATGGCGATTATGAAAATGCTCGCCGGGACTCGCAGCCAGAGGGGCATATCCCTAGTTGGCGCGATCGACCGTTCCGCCCAGGACCGGGTGAGGGCGGCCACCAGTTCGAACGAAGCGGAGAGGACGATCTGGAGCAAGATTTCTGCCCGGCAAACAGAAGACGCATCGGTTCAATCGGCTCGCACGCTAATCCCCGATAGCTAAGAGTCTGCAAACCACCCATTGCAAACCTCGAAGCGACCCCCCCCCCTACACCATCAACCGCTTCATCAGCTCCGCCGTCGACGGATCCAGCCCCGCCGACGGCTCGCCGGCCTGAACGTCCTTCAGAATCGCCTTCGCCAGCACCTTGCCCAGCTCGACGCCCCACTGGTCGAAGCTGTTGATGTCCCAGATGACGCCCTCGACGAAGGTCTTGTGCTCATACAGGGCCAGCAGGGCCCCGACCGCCTCGGGCGTCAGGGCGTCCAGCAGCACGGTCGTCGACGGCCGGTCGCCGGGGAAGGTCTTGTGCGGCGCCAGCCGGTCGGCCTCGGCCTCGCCCACCCCGGCGGCCAGCAGCTCGGCCCGCGCCTCGGCCCCGGTCTTGCCGACCATCAGCGCCTGGGCCTGGGCCAGGGCGTTGGACCACAGCGGCGCATCGCCCTCGCGCGCGTCCAGCGCCGCGTCCGAGGTGTGGCGCACGACGATGAATTCGGCCGGGACCACCTGCGGTCCCTGATGGATCTGCTGGAAAAAGGCGTGCTGGCCGTTGGTGCCGGGCTCGCCGAACACGATGGGGCCGGTCGCGGTGTCGACCGGCGTCCCGTCGCGCTTCACCCGCTTGCCGTTCGACTCCATCTCCAGCTGCTGCAGGAAGGCCGGCAGCCGGCGCAGGCCGTGGGCGTAGGGGGCGACGGTGCGGGCGTGACGGCCCAGACCCTCGACATTGAACACCTGGGCCAGCGCCAGCAGCACCGGGGCGTTCTTCTCAAGATCGGCCTCGCGGAAATGCTCGTCCATGGCCCGGGCCCCGTTCAGCACCCGCTCGAACACGTCCCAGCCCAGCGCCACGGCGACCGACAGGCTGACCGACGACCACAGCGAATACCGGCCGCCGACCCAGTCGCGGAAGCCGAAGGTGCGGCCGCAGCCCCAGGCCTCGGCCTTGTCCGGCGCCGCCGTCACCCCGACCAGATGTTTGACCATGCGCCGCGGCGACAGGCTTTCGGCCAGCCACGCCTTGGCCAGATCGGCGTTGGCCAGTGTCTCCTGGGTGGTGAAGGTCTTGGACACCACCACCACCAGCGTGGTCGCGGGGTCGAGGCCGGCGAGGGCCTCGCCCATGTCGCGCGGATCGATATTGGCGACGAAGCGCAGGTCGATGGTCGGCTCCAGCGGCCGCAGCGCGTCCCACAGCAGGCGGGGACCCAGATCCGAGCCGCCGATGCCGATGTGGACGATGGCGGTGAACGGCTGTTTGGTCCCGCCCGTCTCGGCCCCCGAGCCGATGTCGATGGCGAACTGACCCATTTCCGCGCGGGTCGCCGCGACCTCGGCCGAGACCGGCTCGCCCAGCGCGCGGAAATCGGCGTCGTCGGCGGCGCGCAGGGCCGGGTGCAGCACCGCCCGGCCCTCGGTGTTGTTGACCGCCTCGCCGCCGAACAGGTCCGCGCGTCGCCCCTCGATGTCGCAGGCCCGCGCCAGATCCAGCGCCGCCTCGAAGCCCTCGGCGGTCCAGCTCTGTTTCGACAGGTCCAGATACAGGCCGGCGGCCTCGACGCCCATCCGGTCGGTGCGGCCCGGATCGGTCGCGAACTGGTGGACGATGCGCGCGCCGGCGTCCTTGCGCGCCACGGCGCGAAGCATGTCCAGGGCCTGGTTTCGGGCGGTCATGAGCGGAACTCTGCGGGGGGAGGGTAAACCCTCGTTTACGGGTGGGGCGTAAGCCGGTTCAACGCCGAAACGTGATTCGGTCCAACATTATGAGGTCCGCCATGTCCTGCGGCGTCGCCCTGGCCGTCTCCCTGCTGCTCTCCGACCCGAACGTGGCCCTCTCGGCGGCTCAGCCGACCGTCGCCGCCGACGCTCCGGTGTCCGTCGCCTCCGAGCCCCTGTTCGCCGACATCGTCGCCCGCTCCGGCGCGCTGCACGGCGAAGTGCAGGGCTGGCTGGCCGCCGGCGCCGGCGATCAGGCCGGCTTCTTCACCGGCCCGGCCTTCAGCCGGTTCAAGAGCCAGGCGTCCGAGCTGGCCGCGCTCGACCTGCAGGGGCATCTGATCCTCAAGGAACGCGGGACCGACAACGACCTGAAATGCATCCTGCGCGGCATTTCGGAAGATATTCCGCTCAAGGTCGCCGCCGTCGAGGCCGCCCCGACCCCGGCCGAACGCCGCGTCGCCCTCGACGAACTGGCCTATCTGCTGAACGACAACGTCGAGGTCATCACGGCGCCGCCCGCGCCGGCGAGCTGATCCCTCTCCCATTGGGAGAGGGCTTGAGCGCACGACGGCATAGCCGTCGTCCTTGCGCGAAAGGGTGAGGGTCGATCCCCGACCTTCGGCGAAGCCGTCGCAGGCCGGAGCGGCGGCTTACGCCGACTGTGCCAGCCGACCCTCATCCGACGGGGCTCCGCCCCGCCACCTTCTCCCAATGGGAGAAGGATCACACGCGACATTCACCCGCCGCGGTTGTGATTGCTTTTCCAGCCGTGCCTGTGGCCGTAGCCTCGCCCCATGGCCGGCCCCCGCACAGCCTTCGCCCGAAACCAGCGGCAGCAGTCCGGCTTGGCCGAGCGCCGGCTATGGGAACTGCTCAGGGCCGGACGGATCGATGGCCACAGGTTTCGTCGCCAGCAGCCCATCGGCCGCTTCTTCGCCGATTTCGCCTGCGACCGGCTCCGACTGCTTCTCGAGATCGACGGCGGCGTTCATCGTCTCGACGAGGTGATCCTGCGGGATCATTGGCGACGGACGGAACTGGAAGGTCTGGGTTGGACGGTCCTTCGGTTTGCGAACAACGAAGTCACCGAACGTCCGGACCGGATCCTGGCCGCCATCCGTTCACACGCTGCCGCCCTCAATCTCTGATCCTTCTCCCATTGGGAGAAGGTGGCCGGGCGGAGCCCGGTCGGATGTGGGTCGGCTGTTTCAATCGGCGTAAGCCGCCGCTCCCGTCAGCGACACGGCTTCGCCGACCCCGACACCCGACCCACACCCTTTCGCGCGACCGATCACTTCGCTCCCGGGCGCTCAAGCCCTCTCCCAACGGGAGAGGGGCTCAGACCGTCTCCGGATATTTGACCGAACAACCGTACGGCGTGGCGAAGGCGGTGCGCACCGGGCGACCCGCTTCCAGATCGTCCAGCGCGGCGCGGACGAAATTGTTCGCCCCTTCCAGATCCTCGACCTTGTTGGTCGGGCGGTCGTCGATGCCGCCGACGAACCGCAACACGCCCTCGCCGTCGATCACCCGCATGTCGGGCGTGGTCTTGGCGTCGTACAGCTTTCCGATCGCGCCGGTCGGGTCCAGCAGCAGATGCGTCGCCGCGCCATTGGTGCGGGCCTTCCACTGCCGGGCGGCCTCGCCCTCGACATGGCCCTGGGTCCCCGGCGCCGAGGAGATGATGGTCAGCCAGACGACCCCGTCGGCGACCGCCTCGCGCTGCAGCGCCTGCATCGCCCCGGTGTAGTGTTTCTGCACATAGGGGCAGCCCTCGTTGGTCCATTCCAGCACCACCGTCTTGCCGCGGAAATCGGCCAGCGAGCGTTGCGCGCCGTCGGCGTCGACGAGGGTGAAGGCCGGCGCCGCCTGACCCGCGACCGGGGCGGCCCCGGCTTCGGCGGTTGCGGCCGCGGGAGGGACGGGGGTTTCGGCCGCATCGGGCGCGGCGGCCTGCGGCTGGCAGGCGGCGAGGGGGAGGGCGAGGAGGGCGAGGGCGGAAAAGGCGACGGCGGTCGGGCGTTTCATGACGAACTCCTTCAGGGTCGGACATCCTTGAGGGCGTCGACGACGACCCCCTCGGTCAGCAGTTGCGGCAGGATGCGCGGCTCGGCCGAGCCGGGCGAATACAGCAGATACAAGGGAACGCCGGACCGGCCGTGGCGCTGCAACTCGGCGGTGATGGCGTCATCGCGCCGGGTCCAGTCGCCGACCAGATAGACGGCGTCGGCCGCCTCCATCGCCGCCGCGACCTTGCCGGAGCCCAGCGATGTCCGTTCGTTGATCTTGCAGGTCACGCACCAGTCGGCGGTGAAATTGACCAGCACCGGCCGACCCTTGGCGAGCGCCGCCAAGACCGCGGCCTGCGACCATGGCTGTGAGGGCAGGGCCGAGGTCCGGGCGGCGGGGCTGTCCGTCTCCGGTGGCATTCCCGCGACGCCGCCGACCAGTCCGATGGCGAGGACCAGGGCGACAGCGGCGGCGACGGCGCTGACCACGGCCGTTCCGCCCTCGGCGCGCCGCGTCTGATTGATTCCGACCAGCCACAGGCCGAAGGCCGCGAGCACGACGGCGATCAGCAGCAGGCCGAGGGCCTCGGCGCCGCTCTGACGGGCGAAGACCCAGACCAGCCACGCCGCCGTCGCATACATCGGGAAGGCCAGCAGCCCCTTGAGCCGCTCCATCCACGGCCCCGGACGCGGCAGGCGCGACAGCAGGCCCGGCGTCAGGCTGACCACGACGAAGGGCAGGGCGAGGCCCAGCCCCAGCATCAGGAACACCGCCAGCGCCATCGGCCACGGCATCAGCAGGGCGGCGCCGAGGGCGAAGGCCATGAAGGGGGCGGTGCACGGGGCCGCCACCACGACCGCCAGCGCCCCGGTGAAGAAGGCGCCGACGCCGCCCGGAAGTCGCGCCAGCGGCCCGGATCCGGCGCCCTGCAGCCCCGCGCCGACATGGAAGACGCCCGACAGGTTCAGCGCCACGGCCAGCATCAGCAGGGCGAGGCCCGCCGTCACCGCCGGCGACTGCAGCTGGAAGCCCCAGCCGACCGCCTCGCCCGCCGCCCGCAGCGCCAGCAGAACGCCCGCCAGCAGCAGGAAGGTCGCCAGCACCCCGGCGAGGAAGGCGAGGCCGTCGCGCCTCGCATGGGCCGGATCGTGGGCCGAAGCGGTCAGCGCCGCCGCCTTCATCGCCAGAATCGGGAAGACGCAGGGCATCAGATTGAGGATCAGTCCGCCGAGGAGGGCGAACAGCGCCGCCTGGGCGAAGCCGGCCCAGCCTGCGCCTGTCGTCGCCGCCGTCGTCGCCGCGTCGTCCCCGGCCTGCGCCAGGTCGCCCGAGCCGGAGGTTCCGGCCAGGACCGGTCCCGGTTCGGCGGTCACCTCCCAGGCGCCGTGCGCCGTCGACAGGACGCCGGCGACCGGCCCCTGCAGGCCGCCGCCCCGCACGCCGCCGCCGGCCTGCATCCGCAGCGTCAGCCCCTGTGGGCCCCATGAACCGCTCTGCGGCGCGGGATGGTCGATAACGCCGCCTTGGAAGGGGAAGAAATAGCTCGGCCCGGGATCGCGCCCGGCCAGCGGTCCGCCGGCGGCGCTCAGTGTCAGGACGCCGTTCTCCACCGCGATCCGGGCCTCGATCCCGGCCGGGCGGGGCGCGGTCTCGAGGATCGTCTGGATCGCCGCGCCGTGGCGCGGGTCAAGCGGGGCCGCGCCCTCGCGGACCGGCAGCTCCAGCGTCAGGGTCAGTTCGTCCGGCACACACATCTCGGCGCTGCAGACGAGGAACAGCGCCCGCACCGACAGGGCCAGGGTCGTGCCCGGGGTCGCGGTCGCGGGAATTTCGATCGGGACCGGCAGATAGCCCTGGCCGGAGTAGCCGTAGTTCATCAGGCCGGACAGGCGCTGGCGCTCGGGCAGGGGCCAGACGATGCCGCCGGCCTCGACGCCCGCGGGCAGGCTCCAGGTCAGGGTCGTCGCCCCGCCGGAATCGCCCGGATTGCGCCAGTAGGTATGCCAGTCCGGCTCGATGTCCTGACGCACGGCGACGATGGCCGTCGAGCCGGGCGCCGCCCATTGCGACATGGCGACCAGTTCGGCGGCGATCCGTTCGGTCCGCTGCACGCGCCCGTCCTGCGCCGCCGCCATCGACGGAGCGCCCAGCAGGGCGAGCAGGAGGATCAGTCGGAACAGGCGGGTCACGCGGCGACCTTAGCCGCCCCGCCGCCTCCGCGTCACGCGTCGTCCTGTCTCATCCGGCCCTCAGCGGGGCGCGGCGTCGACCAGAACCTCGGTGCGCCGCCGCATCGGCTCGCGGGCGCCGTCGGCGGTCACCGCGCCGGAATCGCCTGCCGCGCCAAGGGAGAAGACCGGCGAGGGCCAGCCCGCCGCTTCCAGCGCCTCGGCCACGGCCAGGGCGCGGCGCTCGGACAGGGCCAGGTTGGCGGTGGCCCCGCCTCTCGCATCGGCCAGGCCGATGACGCTGACGCCGCGAATCTGGCAGCCCTGCAGCTGCCCGGCCGTGAGGCTGATCGCCTGCCGCGCCGCCTCGGTCAGACCGGCCTCGCTGTCACGGAAATAGAACTCGAACCGCTGCGGCGTGCAGACCTGCGGCTCGGTCACCAGCTCGCTGCGCTCCGGCGCCCCGGTCATGGCGCAACCCGCCAGCACCAGCCCCGCCCCCAGAATTGCAAATCGCCCCATCATCCCGCTCTCCTCGCAGAAAGGGCGGCCCGCCAAATGACGAACCGCCCTGTTCACTCAAGAAATCCAGCCGCGCCTAGTAGCGACGCTGACCGTTTTCCCAATAGCATTCGGTCTGGCGACCGTCGTAGCAATAGTAGTACCGGCCTTGGCTGTCGCGGTAACGCTGCTGGTTGCTCCGGTCCTGTTGCGAGCCGCGGATCGCGCCCGCGGCACCGCCCACGACCGCGCCGATGGCAGCCCCGGTTCCGGCGCTGCCGTCACCGACATTGTTGCCGATGATGGCGCCGGCGACGGCGCCGATGCCCGCGCCGATGGCGCCTTGTCGAACGGTCTCGTTAGAGCCGCTGCCGTACGGATCACTGGCGCAGGCGGAAGCCAGCAGGCCAGCGCCGGCGATCGCGATGATTGCCTTTTTCATGGGTATGTCCTTCATCCCTTGGGTTCGCCCCTAGGGTGATAATGCTGGATAAGCGTGACGGTTCCCCCGTTATGCTGTTTGTTGAGCCTGTGACAGGCTTTGCAGTACGTCGCACAGGGGGTGCGGCCGGCCAACAGGGGCGACAGACGGGGGTTTGTATGCGCTTTTCTCAACCGGTTCGGATGTCGGATGATGGCGATCACAGTCCAGTGTGGGCGCGCAACAAGCGCCGCCGGGGCAATCCGCTGGTCGGCTTTCTGGTCACGCTGCTGGCGCTGTTCGGCGTGCTGACCGCGGTCCTCGGCGTCAAGGAACGCTCGCTCGCCGAAGGCGGCGCGCTGATGGACGGCTGGATCAACACGGCCGTCTCGACGGTGCGGGGCGAGGCGCCGAAGGTCGCCGATCAAGCCGGCGACGCCGCCGAAGCGGCGGCCTCCAGGGCCGGGGACGCGGCGCAGGCGGGCGCCGCCGCCGCATCGGAAGAACTGAAGAAACAATAGTCACGCTTCCGCCGCCCTGCCCGGAACATCGACCCGGGCGGGGCGTTCGGGCGGCATGAGCGCAACCCCGACCTCCGCGACCCGACAGACGACTGTGACGGAACCGGCTACCGATACACCCGTCGACGCGCCGGTCGAATCCTGCGTCCTGACGCCCCATGTGGCCCTCAAGCGGGTCGTCATGTTGGTCAATCCCCTGTCCGGCAGCGTGGGCCCGAAGGCGGCGGGCGAGGCGGAAGCCATTCTTCAACGTTACGCCTGCCAAGTCTCGGTCGTGACGCTTGAGCCGGGGCAGTTCGACGACCAGGTCCAGGCGGCCTTCGACTCGAACCCGGACGTTGTGTTCGTGCTCGCCGGCGACGGGACGGCGGGCACCATCGCCTCCCGTGCGGGGCCGGACGGTCCCCTCGTCGCTCCGTTGCCGGGGGGCACGATGAACATGCTGCCCAAGGCGCTCTACGGCACGGCCGACTGGAAGGCTGCGTTGAAGGTCGCCTTGGAAGACGGCGCGCCGCAGAGTGTCGCGGGCGGCGAGATCACCGATGGCCGAACCACCCAAGCCTTCTATTGCGCCGCCATTTTCGGGTCTCCGGCCCTGTGGGCCCCGGCGCGCGAGGCCGTTCGCCATGGCAAGCTGGGCCTTGCCTGGGCCTATGGTCGCCGGGCGTTGAAGCGGGCCTTCTCCGGCCAGATGCGTTTCTCACTCGACGGAACCGTCCCGCGCCGCGCCGAGGCGCTGGTCCTGATCAGCCCGATGATCTCGCGCGCCATGGATGAGGCCTCGGGGCTGGAGGCCGCGGTGATGAATCCGTCGGACGCCGGGCAGGTTTTCAGGATGGCGGCCCACGCCATGATCGACGACTGGCGTCAGGACCCCGCGGTGAGCACCCGCCCGACCCAGCTGGTCGCGATGCGAGCGCGGTCGCGGATCCCCGCCGTGGTCGATGGCGAGCCGATGCAGCTGCGCCATGAGGCGCGGGTCCGGTTCATCCGTCAGGCGTTCAGGGCTCTCGCGCCCACGCCGCCGGCGGCCGGGGACAGCGTCTGATGGGACGTGTGCTCCAGTTCTCCGACGTGCATTTCGGGCGCGAGCATCCGGATGCCTGCGCCGCCGCTCTCGCGTTCGCCCACGACACACCCTGCGATCTGGTCCTGATCACCGGCGACGTGACCCAGAGCGGTTTGCCGAACGAGTTTGCCGCCGCGGGCGACTGGATCCGGCGCATGCCGGAGCCGACCTTCGTCATCGTCGGCAACCATGATGTCCCTTACTGGAGCCTGACGTCGCGTCTGTTCCACCCTTGGCGGGCGTTCGAGCGGGCCATTGGCCACCCGGCCCACGACCATCAGTTCCTCAGCCCCGCCGTGATGGTGCGCGGCGTGGTGACCGCGCGCGGCTGGCAGGCCCGGCCCAACTGGTCGAAGGGGGTCATCGATCTGGACCAGACGCGCAAGGCGGCCGAGGCGCTGAGGCAGGCCCCCGCCGGGGCCCTGCGTATCCTTGCCTGCCACCATCCGCTGGTCGAGATGATCGGCGCGCCCATGACCGGGGAGGTCAAGCGCGGTGAGGCGGCGGCGCATATCTTCGCCGAGGCCGGTGTGGATCTGATCACCAGCGGCCATGTCCACGTGCCGTTCGCCCTGCCGATCGCGCTGGGCGACCACTGCTCCTATGCGGTGGGGTGTGGAACGTTGTCCGACCGGGAACGCGGCGCACCGCCCAGCTTCAATCAGATCGACTGGGACGCGCACGAGATCGTCGTCACCGCCATCACCTGGACCGGGAGCGGCTTCGAGCCAGGCCAGATCTGGCGGCTGCCGCGCCGGCAAGACACGCGCCGGGAGGCCACCGCGCCCGCAAGCGAGCTCCCGGAAGGCTGGGAACGGCCCACGACCTGAGGGCTCCTGCTGCGGGCAAGAAAAAGGGGCCGCAATCCACGATCGCGGCCCCTTTCCTGTGTCAGCAAGACCGACCTAGAGCCGGGTGCCCCGCTTGCCCTGGAAGAAGTGGACCACCAGGAGAATGAGGAAGATGACGAACAGCACATAGGCGATGTTCATCGACAGTCCGGCGACGCCACCCGCGCCGAGGGCGCCAGCGACAAGCGCGAGCACGAGAAAAATAACGGCCCAACGAAGCATGAGGGAAACTCCCGGATTAGTTGATCCAAAGGGAGCGGCTCTGACCGCCGCGCCTGTCAGATCAACGCCTCCGGCCCACGCCTGTTCCGCTTCAGCGCCGCCGCCGCCGGGTGTGCGACGTCTCTGTGAAGGCGGCCGCGACCATGGTCGCCAGCGCCGGATTGCGAAGGAAGATCCAGCCTCCCGCCAGCGCCGCCGCGGCGCCGAGGATCGGACGCTGGCGGAACAGGGTGAAGGCTCGCTCGCCCATGCCCACCGGCTCGTCGTCGTCGGCTGCCTCGGCCTCAGTCTCGCGACGAAGGAAGACACTCACGACAATCACCGCCGCGAGGGCGAACAGCAGCGCCGTCAGGGCGGCCGCCGCGAGCGGCACGATCACGAGGCAAAGGGCGTAGAAGATCGTCGCCCCGAACGCGATGACGGCGACCATCGCGGCGGCGGCGGCGGCTCCCGCCGCCACGGCCTTCTTGACCAGCTTTTCCCCGAGTCCGCCGAGCATCAGCGCCGACGACCCGAGAGCAGAAGTCCGAGCACGACGCCGACCCCCAGGGCGATGGCGGTCGACTGCATCGGGCGCTCCTGGACGCGCTCGGTCACATACCGTTGCGCCTCGTCGAAGCGTTCCGACGCTTCGTCATAGTACTCGCGGCCGCGGCCGCGGGCGGTGTCGTAATAGCCGCGAGCGCGTTCGCGCAGCACTTCGGACTGTTCGCGCAGGCGGGCCTCGGTTTCCGCGGCCTTGGCCCGGAGACGGGTCTCGGCGGTGGCCGCCTTTTCGCGCAGGGCCGCCTTCTCCTCGGCGCCGAGGGTCTTCAGGTCGTCCTTCAGCGTGTTGAGATCGTTCTTCACGGCTGTCCGTGCTGCCTTGTTGGTGGCCATGTGCGCGCTCCGCTTGCAAGCTTGACGGTTAATATAGAACCTTCAGCCCAGAACGCCACTCCGCCGCGCCGGTTCCGCATTGCAGCAAACGCGGGCGCTGGCGAAGGACCCCGACCCGCTTTAGATAACGGGCATGACCGACTGGCTGTTCCCGCCCGCCCCGATCCCCTCGCTACCCGTCGCCGGACGGTCGGAGCGCCTTCCGGTTCGGCGGATTCTGTGCGTCGGCCAGAACTATGCGGCCCATGCCCGCGAGATGGGTCATGAGCGCGCCGATCCCTTTTTCTTCTCCAAGCCCGGGGACGCCCTGGTGTCCGACGGCGCCGACCCGGTCTATCCCGGCTCGACCGCCGACCTGCACCATGAGGTCGAACTGGTCTGCGCCATCGGGGTCGACGGCGCCGTGGTCGGATGGGCGGTCGGTTGCGATCTGACCCGCCGCGACCTTCAGGCCGCCGCCAAGGCCAAGGGGCGGCCGTGGGACGCCGCCAAGGGCTTCGACCAGTCCGCGCCGTGCGGCCCCCTGACCCTCGGCGCCCTGCCTGACCCGACCGCGCCCATCCGCCTGTCGTTGAACGGCGGGACGCGCCAGTCGGGCCGGCTGGACGACATGGTGTGGGCCCCGGAGGAGATCCTCGCCAAGGCCCGCGCCCTGTGGGACGTTCGCGCCGGAGACCTGATCTTCACCGGCACGCCGGAGGGCGTGGGTCCGCTTCAGCCCGGCGACCGGGTCGAGGCGACGATCGGCGGTCTTGAGCCCCTGGTGTTCACGGTGCGGCCGCGATGATCCTGCACGGCTACTGGCGGTCGGGCGCCGCCTACCGCGTCCGCATCGGCCTGAATCTCAAGGGCGTGGAATACGACCGGCACGGCGTCGACCTGCGTACCGGCGCCCAGGCCTCCGAGGCGTTTCTGGCTCTCAATCCGCAGGGTCTCGTGCCCGCCCTTGAAGTGGACGGCGGCGTTCTGACGCAAAGCCCGGCGATACTGGAATGGCTTGAGGAGGCGCATCCGACGCCGCCCTTGCTGCCCCTGGATCCTGTCGGCCGGGCCCATGTCCGGGCCATGGCGGCCCTGATCGCGTGCGACATTCATCCGCTGAACAACCTTCGCGTCGGCAAGGCCCTGCGGCAGACCTTCGGTGCCGATCAGGCCGCCGTCGACGCTTGGGCCGCTCGCTGGATCCTGCCCGGTTTCGAGGCGCTGGAACGGCTGGTCGAGGTTCATGGAGATGGATGGTGTTTCGGCGCCGCCCCCACCTTGGCCGACTGCTATCTGATCCCGCAGATCTATTCCGCGCGCCGCTTCAACGTCTCAATCGAAGCCTTCCCGCGCCTGCGGGCGATCGACGCGACTGCGACCGCTCATCCAGCCTTCGTCGCCGCCCATCCCGACAACCAACCGGACGCGGACTGACCGTCAGGCCATGAACCGGTCGACCGCCGCCAGGAAGCGGGTCGGCTGGTCGATCATCACCATGTGCTCGGCCCCCTCGATCCGCTCGAACCGGGCCGGGCGCGGCAGCGAGGCGTAGGCGCCGCGGAACAGGCTGTCGGTGCGGCCGCGCGGCGAGGCGGCGTCGGGGCTCCAGCCATAGACCACGGTGACCGGCGCGGTGATCTCCGCCAGACGGTGGCGCAGGTCCACGGTCATGACCTCGTAGAGCGACTGGGCCAGCACCCGGCGGTCGCCGCCCTGCCAGCCCATGGAGCCGAACACCGCGTCGGCGGCTCCGCCCAGTTCCAGCCCGAGGTCGCGGCCACGGGCCCGCAGGCCTTCGTCGCCGAGGAACTGGATGGCCTGGTAGGCGACCTGGGCGATCGGCTCAACGTCACCGACGGTCGCGCCGGGACTGATCAGGGCCGGGAAGAAGGGGGAGGCGTCGACGGTCATCAGCCGGCCGACCCGGCCCGGTGCGTCCGCCGCGAGGCGAAGCGCGATCTGTCCGCCCATCGAATGGCCGATCACGGCGGGAGCGGCGAGACCGGTCTCGGCGATGTAGCGGCCGACCTCGCCCGCCAGCGCCCGCATCACCGCGCCATCGGCGTTGTCGCCGGCGGGCAGGTCGCCGAACCCGCGCACGGAGACCATATGCAGACGGCGCCCCTGCGCCAGCCGCGCCGTGGTCCTGCCCCATACGGCGGCGGTCGAGGCGAGGCCGGGGATCAGGATCAGGTCTGCGCCGGCGCCGCGCGTCTCGACCACGATCCGCGTCGACCGGAACGGGGTCTGGGCGAGCGCCGGCGCGCCCATGGCGGACCAGGCGGCGGCGCCGAGCAGGCCCTTCAGCAGGTTTCGTCTTTGGTTCATGAGCGGCAGCCATCCAGAGTGTCCCGTGAAGAACACGGACGAGGTCTGGATGATCCGGCGTCCAACGATGGAAGGGTTCCACGTCGACCCCCTCGTACGGCCGAAGCGCGAGGAAGGCTGGCGCCGGTCAGCCAGACCCAGGCACCATGGCCGGAAAATCTGGCGCGACTATGATGGCGGTGAACATCCCCCGCCCGAAGGCGTCGAAATCAGCCCTGGGCGGGCCGCAGTGCGCCGCCGAGGCTGGCGGTCTGGACCTGCGGACGGCGCTCGCCGCCGGCGGCGATGATGCGGTCGATGCGGGCTTTTTCAGCGCGGAAGGCGGCCAGATCGGCCCCCGACAGCTCGACGCCCTCGGTGGTCTTCACGCCCGCCGGATTGATCCGCTGGCCGCCGCGCCAGATCTCATAGTGCAGGTGCGGACCGGTCGAGGCGCCGGTCGAGCCGACATAGGCCACGACTTGGCCCTGCCGGACCCGCTGGCCGGCGCGCATGCCCGAGGCGTAGCGCGACAGATGGCCGTAGCCGGTTTCAAGACCGTTCGAATGGCGGATGCGCAGCCAGTTGCCATAGCCGCCCCAGCGACGGGCCTCGACCACCACGCCGTCGGCGGGGGCGACGACCGGCGTGCCGGTGCCAGCGGCGAAATCGATGCCCTGGTGCATCTTGCGATAGCCGGCGATCGGGTGACGGCGGAACCCGAACGACGACGAGACGCGGAAGCCGCGCTCAAGCGGCGTGCGCATGAAGGCCGAGCGGGTGTTCTTGCCGGTGGAGTCGAAATACTGCGCTTCCTTCGCCCCGGCGGGCTGGAAGCGGTAGAAGGCGACGCCTTTCAACTGGGCGTACAGCAGGCCGTCATTGCCGATCGTGCGACCGTTCTCGGTCACCGTCCGACCGTAGACATAGGTGAAGTCATCGGACGCGCGGATGTCGCGATCGAGGTCGAACTTGTGCGAAAATAGCTGGCCGGCCTTGCGGCGAACCGCGGCAGGGACGCCTTCGCGCTGGGCCGAGCGGGACAGCGAGCCCTCGACCTTGCCGTTCAGGACGACGATCTCGCTGGTGACCTTCTCCTCCAGCGCGCGCAGGCGCAGGGCGCCGTCGAAGGTGCGCGACACGGTCACCTGGCTGGCCGGTCCGGTGCGCAGGGTCAGGCCAATCAGGCGGGGGTCGCCGCGGCCGCCGCGGGGTTTGGCGATGGCGGTTTCGAAACGGAGACCGGCGCGGATGGCGCTCATGTCCATGGCGTTGGCGAGGGTGGCGGCGATGGCCGAGGCTTCCTCGGGGGCGATGCCGGTGCGGCGCACGGCCTGTTCGAAGGTTTCGCCGCGGCGGATCTGGACGGGGATGGCTTCGGGGGCGGTGAGGCCGGCCGGGGTTCCG
Source organism: Brevundimonas sp. (assembly GCF_046295595.1). Classification (GTDB taxonomy): domain Bacteria; phylum Pseudomonadota; class Alphaproteobacteria; order Caulobacterales; family Caulobacteraceae; genus Brevundimonas. The sequence goes on from NZ_JBKBMX010000023.1 coordinate 35,505, forward strand.
GCGGCGGCGAAGGCCTGGGCCTCGATGGCGGCCAGTTGTGCAGCCGTCAGGGGTGGAACTTCTTCAGCCTGGGCGGGCTGGTAAACGCGTCCGGCGAGTAGAGCCACCGAGAGGGCCGCGACCGCCGTGAGGGCGTGAGGCGCGAGCCGCATTGGTTGGCGTCGTGGATCGAACTGAGCCATCGGTCCCCGAAAAAACTGATCGACGCCGATCCGGCGCCCAAGCCACTGAAAGCAAGGATCGCGCCTGAAGAAGCCCCCCGGCGCGAGACAGGCCGTATAACCCGTCTGTCCCATCATGGGAAGGTAGTTCGTTACAGACCGTTAACCGGCGCCGTCACGGGCGGTAATGCGTTTGGAGAGAGCCAGCTTAACCAGTGGCGCGAACAGTGTATTGACGGCATTTCGTTGAGGTATTCGGGCGCAACTCGCCGCCCCGCCTTGATGTCGTCACGACTGCATTCAAGGTGGCTGTTGCGCCACTCTGCTGTGTTTTCATGGTCACGCCTGCTGTGTTGTCCGAGGAGTTCCGTTTGTTCATCGCCCGAGCCAAGGCATGACCGACGCCCCCGCTTCCCGGCCGGGCCGGCCGTCCTCCCGTCGCAGCGGAGGGGCCCGCCGCCTGTGGCTCGCCCTCGGGGCGCTCGTCTGCATCCTGATCGTCCTCGCCGGCCTGCTGTATCTGAACCGCCGGGCCGCGACGCGTCAGGTCCTGGTCGGCTGGCTGGAGCGGCAGGGCATTCCGGCCGAGGTGGAGATCGAACGGCTCGAGATCGACGGACTGGTGGCCAGCATCCGCATCGGCGACCCGCGAGACCCCGACGCCGTCATCGACAGGGTCGAGGTCGACTACGCAATAGGCGCCCCGTGGTCGGAGACCGGCCTTGGTCTCACGCCGAGCCGCATCCGTCTGGTGCGGCCCGTGCTGCGCGCCTCGTTCCGGGACGGGCGCTTCTCGGTCGGCAGCCTCGATCCTTTGGTCGAGCGGTTCACCGGCCAGCCGCCGCGACCGGACTCGCGCGGACCCCTGGTGTTGATCGAGCGGGGGCGGGTCCGACTCGACACGGAATTCGGTCCGGTCGCGGTTCAGGGCGACGCCCGCATCGACGACGGCCGGTTGATCCGGGTCAGCGCCCGGATGCCGGCGGCCGACCTGAAGAGCGGCGGCTATGAGGCGCGGGCTCTGGCCGCCACCCTCTCCGTCACCACCACGGGAGACCGGGTGGCCGTCAGCGCCGCGGCCTCGGCGGATCAGGCGACCCTGCCCGGTCTCGCCAGCGCCGGGACGCGCCTGACGCTGACCGGCGACCTGCCCTATCCCGACATGGAACAGCGTCGCGGTGACGGCCGCGCCCGTCTGAGCGCCGGTCTGGTCGCCGAAAGCCTCACGGCCGGCGACCTCGCCGCCCGCGACGCCGTCGCCGACCTGCGCTTCGACGGCCAGACCGCCGGCTGGATCGAGACCTTCCGCATCGAGGGTGCGGCCGACGCCGACCTCCGCGCCGCGCGTCTGAGCGGCCCGGACCTCGCCGCCACCGCCGCCGCCGTCCGCTGGAACAACGCTCGCGCCCGCCTGTCACGGGACGGGGAGGGTCTGGCCTGGGGGATCAGCGGCCCGGCCCGGGTTTCGGCCGCACGGGCTTCCGGCGCGGGACTGGACGGCGCCGGACTGGTCCTGACCTCGAGCGGCCTGACCGCCGGCGGCCGCGACGCCGCGTGGGAGGTCAGCGGCCCGCTGGCCCTGAACGCCGACCGGCTCGGCTGGGACGACCTGTCCCTGACGGGCGCGCGCGTGACGGCGGACCTCGACCTCGTGGCCGACGCCGGCCTGCGCCTGAAACTGTCGGGCGGACTGCGCGCGACCCGCGGGGCCTGGCCCCTGTTCGGCCCGGCCGCCGGCGACGACGGCGCCGATCTGGCGGAGATGAAGCGGGCCCTCGGCGCCTTCGCGGTCGACATTCCGGCCTTCAGCCTGACGTCGGGCGCCGGCCGAACTCAGGTGACGCTGGACCGCCCCGCGACCCTGCGCCCGGCCAATGGCGGGGCGCTGACCCTGCGCCCGGCCGCCGGGCCGGTCTTCGCCGCCGCGCCGGGCCAGCTCGGCGGCGGGACTCTGACCGTTGCAGCCACGCGCGGCCGGGGCCTGCCCGAGGCGGCCTTCGCCATTCCGGCGTGGAGGCTGACCCCGGACGGCTTCACCGCCGATCTCGACGGCCGCGCCGCGCTCGATTTCGACCTCGCGCGCGGGATCGCACTGGAGACCCGCGGCCGGCTGACTTCGTCCCGTGGAGAGGTCCGATATGTTGCGGCGGACTGCGCGCCGGTGACGGTTGAACGGCTTGAACTCGACGAGAACGACGTCGTCGAGGTCTCGGGCCGGGTCTGCCCCATCGATCGCCCGCTGGTCAGCATAGCCGACGGGCGCTGGCGCGCCGACGGGGCCCTCGCGGACGTCGACGCCTCGGCCCCGTTCCTCGCCCTGAACATACGCGACGCCATCGGTCGGTTCGCCGCGACCGGCGGCCCGACTGGCGTCGGCCTCGACACCCGGATCGAACGGGCGACGATCGAGGACGCCACCACACCGATCCGGTTCAACCCGCTGACCGCCTCCGGCGCGGCCCGGCTGGCCGATGAGAACTGGACCGGCGGCTTCGACCTCGCGCGGGGCGCGGCGTCGCTGGGTCGCCTCGAGCTCGCCCACGACGGCCGGTCGGGCGCCGGCGGCCTGACCATCGACGCGCCCTCGCTGGTCTTCGCCGAGGGCGGCCTGCAGCCGGCCGATCTCAGTCCCCTGGCCGGCGACTATTTGGGATCGCCGGCGACCGGCTCTGTCGCCTTCCAGGGGCGGATCGACTGGGTCGCCGAGGCCGAGGGCTCCAGTTCCGGACGTCTGACCATCCCCGGCCTCGATTTCGTCAGTCCCGCCGGCGCGGTGAAGGGGCTGAAGGGCGTCGTCGACTTCACCAGCCTGGCGCCGCTGACGACCGCCCCGGGCCAGCAGCTGACCATCGACCAGCTCGATTCCGTCACGCCGCTGACGGACATCACCCTGAACTTCGGTCTGGACAAGGCCGCCGTGACCGTGGACGTCGGCGAACTCGCCGTGGCCGGCGGCGTCGTCCGGGTCGAGCCCTTCGCCATGCCGCTGGACCGCAGCCAGCCGTTCAGCGGCGTCATCGTGCTGGAGAAGGTCCAGCTGGGCGAGATCATCGCCGGCTCGGGATTTGCCGACTCGGTGTTGCTGGATGCGGTCGTCTCGGGCCGGTTGCCCTTCACCTCCGATCCGGTCTCGGGAATCCGCATCACGGCCGGGACCCTGTCCGCCATCCAGCCGGGCCGGCTGTCGATCCAGCGCGAGGCGCTCAGCGGTCTGGAAGCCGGCGGGGGCGGGGAGGCGGTGCCGCCGAACACGGTGCAGGACCTCGCCTACCAGGCCATGGAGAACCTGTCGTTCGACATCCTCTCGGCCGAGGTCAACAGCCTCGACGAGGGCCGGATCGGCGTGCTGTTCCGTATCCGCGGCCGCCACGACCCGCCGGTGCATCAGGAGCTGCGGATTCCGTTCGCCGAATTCATCAGCCGCGAATTCCTCAACCGGGAACTGCCGCTGCCGTCGGGGACGGGCATCGATCTGACGCTCGACACCACCCTCAATCTGAACCAGCTGATCGGCGACCTGCTGGAGCTGAACCGGGCGCGCAACGGCGCACCCTCCGCCAGCGCCGCCGCGCCGCCGCGCGAGGACCCTGTTCCGACGCCTTGATCCCGCCGCCCTCGCCGTTCAGAACCCGTTCACCCTGCCTGGCGTTAGATCGTCGCAGATCAACACCGGAGACCTCGACCATGAACCGGACGCGCGCACGTCTCGCCCTGATCGGCTTCATCGCCGCCTTCGGCGTGGGCGCCTGCACTCCTACGGTCCGGTTGCAAGTCGATCCGATCCAGATCTACGCCAAGCTGGACGCCGATATCCGCGTCCGCCTCGACAAGGAGCTTCAGGACCTCCTCGTCGAGAACCCCAACCTGTTCTGATGCGAAAGCCGCTTCCGATGTTCTCCTTCCGCAAGCTGTTCGTCATCACCGCCGCCGTGGCCGCCCTCGGCGTCGCCGCCGGCGCGGCCTTCGCCCAGACCGCCGGGCAGAAGGCGATGATCGACGCCGCCAAGGCGCAGGGCGCCGTGGGCGAACAGGCCGACGGCTATCTCGGCTTCCGCCAGCCCTCGTCGGATCCGGCCCTGACGCAGGCCGTCACGGTGACCAACAGCGCCCGGCGCGAGGCCTATGCCAACACCGCCCGGACCGCCGGCACGTCGACCGAGGTCGCGGCCGCCCGCGCCTTCGAGACCATCGTCCTGCCCCGCGTCAGCTCGGGCCAGTGGTACCGCAACGCCCAGGGCCAGTGGGTCCAGCGCTGACCGGCGACTCCGCCGCACCGTTGCGTCGCGGGGGACGGCTTCGCGCCGTACTGACCGCCATCGGCGTGACCGCCGGCTCGATCATCGTCATCAACTGGGCGTGGACAGCCATCGGCGGCGGCCCGATGCCGCTGCACGGTTCCATCGCCCTGTCTCTGGGCGTCGCCGGCACGGTGGCCCTCGCCTGGGGTCTGATGGCTCTGGCTTTCCGGTCCGACCGCGAGGGATGGGACGCGCGGGCCAACCGGGCGGACGACGCCGACAGCCGGCCGCTGGACAAGCCTTGAGCGGGACGGCCGCCCGGGCGATAGGTCACCGATGACCGACACCACCGACCCGCGACCGTCCGTGATCACCTATTCGGGCTATCTCGCCCTCGACGACCTGCTCGTGGCCCAGCATCCGCTGTCGGACGAGCACGACGAGATGCTGTTCGTCATCATCCATCAGACCAAGGAGCTGTGGCTCAAACAGATCCTGCACGAGGTCGCCCAGGCCCAGGCCCTGGTCCGCGCCGGCGATCTGGTTCCGGCTTACAAGAGCCTCGCCCGCGTCAGCCGCATCCAGGCGGTGATGACCATGAGCTGGGACATTCTCGCGACCATGACCCCGGCCGACTACCTGCGCTTCCGCGGCGTGCTCGGCTCCTCCTCGGGCTTCCAGAGCGACCAGTTCCGGCGTTTCGAATATATGCTGGGACTGAAGGACGACCGCTTCCTGCGCTTCCACGAGGAACGGCCGGAGGCCCACGCGGCGCTGAAGTCGGCGCTCGACGCGCCCAGCCTGTATGACGACGCCCTGGCCCAGCTCGCCGCCGCCGGCCTGCCCGTTCCGCCCGAAGTGCTGAACCGCGACGTCAGCCAGCCGTGGCAGCCGTCCGAGGGCGTCGAGGCCGCCTGGCTGGAAGTCTATCGCGACACCGCCCGATGGTGGCCCTTCTACCAGCTGGCCGAGAAGCTGGTCGATCTGGACGACGCCCTGCTGACCTGGCGGCACAAGCATGTCGTCACCGTCGAGCGGATCATCGGTCGTCGCCGCGGCACCGGCGGCACCGAGGGGGTGGCCTATCTGACCGAGACCCTGCAGCGCCGCTGCTTCCCCGAGCTGTGGTCGCTGCGCACCAAACTCTGATGGAGGCGAGCATGCGAAGAACCGCCCTGCTGACGATCGCCCTGCTGACGCTGGCCGCCTGCGGCCGCGACGAGGCGCCCGCGCCGGCCGCGCCGCAACCGCCTTTCGCGCCGCAGGCCCCGGCCGCGCCGATGCCGCCGCAGCCCGCCGAGGCGCGGGCGGCGCCCCGCCTGTTGCTGGTGGACGCCTCGGACGCGCCCGTCCTGACCCTGTTCTGTCGCGCGCCGGGAATGCTCGTAATTCAGGCGCCCGGCTTCGAACCCATCGCCAGCGAGGACCGGCTGACGATCGGCGCGGGCGACGAGGCCTTCGCCTTCGTCGCCGACCTCAAGGCCCCCGGCCCCGGCGTCACCGCCAGCGGGACGGCCGAGGCGGACCTGTTCGCCCGCATGGCGCGCGGCGAGCCCGTCACTGCCGTCTATGGCCGCCAGACCGTCGGTCCTGCCCGGGCGGAAACGCCCGCCGCCCTGAGCGATTTCCTCGCCCGGTGCGGCGGCCTGTCGGAGCGCTGATCGGCAACCAACCGGGTCATGGCGCGGTTCTCAGGACAGACTGAACGGAAGCCAGCCATGTCCAACGCCAATCGCCACGACATCCACGTCCTCAACGACCTGATCCAGACCGCCATCGACAGCGCCGACGGCTATCGCGAGGCGGCGGCCGAGGCGACCGATCCCGGCCATCGCGACCTGTTCGCGCGGCGCGGGGCCGAACGCCGTCAGGTCGCGGAAGATCTGCAGTCGACCGTGCGCGAACTGGGCGGCGATCCGGCCGCCGACGGCTCGATCCTCGCCAAGGCCCAGCGCGCCTTCGCCGACGTCAGACACGCCCTGATGCGCGATGAGGCCAGCATGGTCGGCGCGGTCGAGAGCGCCGAGGAGGCCGTTCGCGCCCGTTTCGAAAAGGCCCTCGCCGACAGCCAGATCTCGGCCATCACCCGCGAGACCGTGCGCCGCGCCTTCGTCCGCGTCAGCGAGGGTCGCGACGACCTGCACGATCTCCGCCACAGCCTCGAGGGCCAGCGCGACGCCTCGAACCCGCTGTTCCCCCGCTAGGGCGCACGAAAAAGGCCCCGGCGTCTCCGCCGGGGCCTCGTCGTCTCAGAACTGTGAGACAGCCTATGCTTCGGTGTCGGCGGCCGGGCTCTCGGCCTTGCCGGTTTCCGGCACGACAACGCCCTTGGCCGGACGCACGGTCTGCTTCTCGGCGATCCGGGCCGACTTGCCGCGGCGGTCGCGCAGATAATAGAGCTTGGCGCGCCGCACGACGCCGCGACGCTTGACTTCAATGGCGTCGATGTTCGGCGACATCAGCGGGAAGACGCGCTCGACGCCCTCGCCGAAGCTGATCTTGCGCACGGTGAAATTCTCGTTGATCCCGCCGCCGGCGCGGGCGATGCAGACGCCCTCGAAGGCCTGGATGCGTTCGCGCTCGCCTTCCTTGATCTTGACCATGACCCGCAGCGTGTCGCCGGGCTGGAAGTCAGGAATGGCGCGCTTCTCGACGAGGCGGGCTTTTTCTTCGGCTGCGATCGTCTGCAGGATGTTCATTCTACTCTCCTCGGGCTTTGGCGCCCTTTAGCTGTGATTTGGCGGGCTCGTGGCCCGCAGGGGTCTTGTCCAGATGCGCCGCCCAGAGGTCTGGCCGTCGTTCCCGGGTCGTCTCTCGCCGCTGCTCTTCGCGCCATTGTGCGACCTTCTTGTGGTCGCCCGACAGAAGCACCTCGGGTATCTCCAGCCCCTCGAACGTCCGCGGTCGCGTGTACTGCGGATGCTCCAGAAGACCGTCCTCGAAGCTTTCCGAACTCAGGCTTTCCGCCTGGCCCAGCACCCCGGGGATCAATCGCACGCACGCCTCGATCACCACCATCGCCGCCGCCTCGCCGCCGGCGAGCACCGCGTCTCCGACGGAGACCTCCTCGAACCCGCGCGCGTCCAGCACGCGCTGATCCACCCCCTCGAACCGGCCGCACAGGACGGTGATCCCGTCTGCTTTGGCCCATTCCTTGACGCGCGCCTGGGTCAGGGGCCGACCCCGGGCGCTCATGTACAAAAGCGGCCGCGCCGGTCCGGATACGCTATCGAGCGCCCGGGCCACCACGTCCGCTTTAAGCACGGCTCCCGGGCCGCCACCCGCGGGGGTGTCGTCCAGGAAGCCGCGCCTATCCTCGCTGAAGGCCCGAATGTCAAGGGTTTCGAGGCTCCACAGCCCGCGCTCGCGCCACGCCGTGCCGATCAGCGAAACGCCGAGCGGCCCCGGAAAGGCTTCCGGAAACATGGTCAGGACGGTGGCGGTGAAGGGCATGGCGGCCCTGATACAGGGGCTAGGGTCTAGGGACTAGGGACTAGAACACCGGCTCCGGACGGGGCCAATCCCTGTGGCCCCTAGCCCCTAGCCCCTAGCCCCTAGGTTCTGAACCCATAAAGCTTGCGGTGACCCGGTCTCGCTGATTCAAGGATTCCGGAAGGAGCCTTGGCATGGCGCGATACGATCTGAGCGAGGTGGAGT
>NZ_JBKBMX010000024.1:0-38265 GCF_046295595.1 Brevundimonas sp.
GGCGCGCGGGGCCGGACGGGGCGGAGCGGGACGCGGCGGCGCCGGCGGCGCGGGAGCGGGTTCAGCGGCTGCCGGCGGCGCGGCGGCCCCGCCGTCGGCGGGCGCCTCGGCGCGGAGTTCGGGCTCAGGCGTGGGCGGCGGCGGGTGCGGCGGGCGGAACAGGGTAATCTCGACCGGCGGGCGCGGCGTCTGCACGGGGGCCGGCGGCGGTTCGGGCGGGCGCATCAGGACCACGCCGACCAGCAGGGCCAGATGCAGGGCGACGCTGCCCGCCCCGGCGAGCAGGCGGTTGCGCCGCCGGCCGGATGACAGCATTCCCCGATCCACGTTTCGTACAGACATTCACCGTCCGAGTGTCGTCGCAGACCTGATCTGTCTCCCTGCAGATCATTTGCTCGCGTCAGGATCGTGGCGACAGCGGGCGCAAGCAACGCTGCATATGGTCAAGCTGACATTTTCTCGCCCCGGACCCGTCATCACTCCGCCGTGACGGCTCAGCTAGCTGGGCCGTCGGGGACACACAGGAGACTTCACTTGAACAGATCGACTCTCAGGACGGCCGCGTTTTCCGGCGTGGTTCTCGCCCTCGGCTTCACCGCCTCCGGCTGCGCCAGCCACAAATTCGTGCGCGAGAACCTCGCCGTGGTCGACAACCGCGTCACCGCCGTCGAAGGCACGGCCGGCGAGGCCCTGTCGCGCGCCAACGCCGCCCACCATCTGGCCGAGGGAAAATTCCTCTATGAGGTCGTGCTGTCGGACGACTCGATGAAATTTCCGACCGACGAGGACGCCCTGTCGCCGGAAGCTGAGGCCCGGCTGGCCGAGCTGACGCAGCGGCTCAAGGCCGAGAACCGCAATGTCTATCTCGAGATCCAGGGCCACACCGACTCGGTGGGCGACGAGACCTATAACGAGCAGCTGGGTCAGGCCCGGGCCGAGGCGGTGCGCCGCTTCCTCAGCCGCGACGGCATCGCCCTGAACCGGATGGCGACCATCTCCTATGGCGAGGCGGCCCCGGTGGCCTCGAACGACACCGAGGAAGGCCGCGCCCAGAACCGCCGCGTGGCCATCGTCGTCCTCAGCTAGCGGCCGGAGGAGAGCGGTCGCCGGCGGCGGCTGCTCTCCCTTCACGCGGGCGGCGTCGCCCCGACCGTCGCCCCGAACACCCGGTGGAAACTGGCTCTGAGGGCCTCGTCGGCTTCGTCCATTGTCGCCGGGACGCCGAGGTCGACCAGGCTGGTGACGCCATGTTCCTGGATGCCGCACGGGACGATGCCGCCGAAGTGGGTCAGGTCCGGTTCGACGTTCAGGCTGACGCCGTGAAAGCTGACCCATTTGCGCACCTTGACGCCGATGGCGGCGATCTTGTCCTCCCGGCTCCAGCCCGGCCCCTTCCGCTCGACCCAGACGCCGACGCGCCCCTCGCGCACGCCGGCGGGCACGCCGAACTCGCCCAGGGCGCCGATGAGCCACTGCTCCAGCCCGCGGACGAAGGCGCGCACGTCGCGGCCGCGGTGGTTCAGGTCCAGCATGACATAGGCCACGCGCTGGCCCGGCCCGTGATAGGTGAACTGGCCGCCGCGTCCGGTGCGGTGCACCGGAAAGCGGCCGGCGTCCAGCAGGTCGGCGTCCTTCGACGACACGCCGGCGGTGTAGAGCGGCGGATGCTCCAGCAGCCAGACCCGTTCGGGGGCCTCGCCGGCGGCGATGGCCGCGGCCCGCGCCTCCATCGCCGCGACGGCGGCCGGATAGTCAACCGGTTGGGGAGCGACGAGCCATTCGACGGGGCGGCCGTCCTCGCGCATCAGCTTCGTTACGGCAGGGCTTAAGGACTGGGAAAGCATGTCGCCCTCAATGTGGGGATCGGGAGCGCCATGCAACAACCACCCGCCCAGTCCCCGCCAGTATCAGAGTCCCCCGTGAGCCAGATCGAAGCCGTCAACGTCGAGATCTCGGTCGTCCTCGGACGCTCCGTGCTGCCGATGAGCCAGCTGCTGCGGATGGGCCGCGGGGCGGTGATTCCGCTCGACGCCTCGGAGAGCGACGAGGTCTGGATCCTGGCCAACAACTATCCGGTGGCGCGCGGCGAGATCGAGATCCGCGAGGACCGCATCGCCATCACCGTCACCCGCGCCGCCGACGTCTACGACTTCATGGCCGGCGCGGCCTAGGACGAATCGACATTCAGCGCATCGAGACCATGGCGGCGGCCAGTTGGACGAAGCTGAGGAAGTGGGCGGCCAGTCTGTCGTAGCGGGTGGCGAAGCGGCGGAAATGCTTGAGCTTTGCGAAGCACCGCTCGATGCGGTTGCGCAGGCGATAGAGGGCGCGGTCGTGCGGGATCGGGGTCTTGCGTGAGCGGGTCGACGGGATGACGGCCTCGGCGCCGATCCCGGCGAGGTGGTCGCGCAGGGCCATGGAATCGTAGGCGCGATCGGCCATGACGGCGGTCGGGCGGAAGCCGTCGATCAGGGCAGGAGCGGCCTGGACGTCGCTGGACTGGCCCGGCGCGAGCAGGAGGCGGACGGGCCGGCCAAGGCTGTCGCAGGCCATGTGGATCTTGGTCGTCAGTCCACCTCGGGAACGCCCCACAGCCGGATCGAGGCCCCCCTTTTTGGGCCGGAGCCCCGACCGGTCGTCGCCTGCTGGTGCGCCCGCACCAAGGTGGAATCGAGCATCAGATACTGGTTGTCCCGGTCCTTGATCAGGTCGGCGAACACCCGCTCCCAGACGCCGGCCCGCGACCAGCGGCTGAACCGCTGGTGCGCTGTCTTCCACTTGCCGTAGCGCTCCGGCAGGTCGCGCCAGTGCGCGCCCGACCTCAGAACCCACAGCACCCCGTTCACGAAGAGCCGGTTGTCCGAGCCGGTCCGGCCCGGATCGCCCGCCTTGCCCGGCAGCAGCGCCGCAATCCGCTCCCACTGCGCATCGCTCAGTTCGTACCGCCTCACACCCATCCCGCCCTCCGCAAAAGCGGAGACCTATGAATCACGCATTCAGGCCGACGTGAATCCCTGAATGTCGATTGGACCTAGGGGGCGTGCACGTAATTTCGTCGTTCGACGGGTCCGCCTGCAGCCCGCACGTCACTGGGCTCGTGACCCGCTGCGGACTTGACAGCCGGGGGACGAGATGGCCCCCTCAGCCTGTGAAGCACGCTTCCAGCATCAGCTTTCCTCCCGCCTTGCCAACATCGAGATGCTCAAAAGCCGGGGCCGCCCCGTAGTCGTCCAGTCGCGTGCGGCAGCGGGCGCGACTGCGGCCGGCGGGACGCTTCGGCGCCTGCGATTTTACAAGAGGTAGAAATGATGTCGTCCCACGCGCTCGTTATCGTGCTTCTCGTCGCAGTGCCGCTGTGGGACATCTGGGACGCCCGTCGCCTGCGCCGCCTGGGCGCCACCCAAAGCCGCGAGTCGAGCTACCTGGCGATCGTCGCTGTGCTCTGGGCTCTTGCCTTTTGGGTGCTCTATCTCAGCCCCCTCGCTGTTCTGGTGGCCGCGCCGCAAGCACTCCTCTCCCCCATTGTCGCCGCCGCCCTCACTGCAGCGGTTCTTGCGGCGATGCTGGCTCCCGTGGTGGCCGGCGCGGCACACGCGCCGACGCGTGAGAAGGTCGTCGCGGCCACGGCGAGCGTCGCCTACATGCTGCCGCGGAGCAACCGCGAGATGGTGCTGTTCGCAGCGGTCTCCATCACAGCTGGCATCTGTGAAGAATTGATCTTCCGGGCGTTTCTCCCACGATACTTCATGGCCGAACCCTTTGGGTTCTCCATGCTGCCGGCTGTGGCCGTCTCCGCGCTGATGTTCGCACTCGCGCATGCAGGGCAGGGATGGCGCGGGATGATCGTCGCTGCGGCGGGGGCGCTGTTCTTCAGTGGGGCATACTACGCCACAGGGACGTTGCTCGTGCCGATTGTCCTCCACGTGGTCCTGGACCTTCGCGCCATAGCTTTCGCCGCGTTCGCGCGACAGAACTTGCCCGGGAGCGAGGCTTCGGAAACCGCCGTCTGACGGCGCAAGGCTCCCGTCCGACCGTCCGCGTCGGCTATCGGAGATCTCCGCGGCGGGCGACCTGGACCGCGGGGCCGGATCCCCAAAGCTGACATTACGAAGCTTTCATCTCGAAAAACGATAAATATCTTGATCGGTACTCGATACGTATATATCGATTATCGGTATGGCCGGTTTGGACGGCCGAGGGGAGATTTTTCAATGAGACTGATTGGCAAACGTTCGGTCGCCAGCGCCCTGCGCTGGGTCCTGGGCTTCGTAAACGTGTTCATCACCATTGGCGTCGTCGCCACCGCACTGGCTTTACTGGGGTCGCTGGTGCAGCCCGAATTCGCGACCGGCCTCATCGACGGTCTGGCCGACCGGCAAGAAGACAGCCTTCGCCCGTTGGCGATCAACGAACGGATCACCTTCCTCGCCGCTTTCGTCACCACCTGCAGCACCTGGTGGATAATCAACCGCCTGCGCCGGATGTTTCTGGCCGTTAATCTGGGCGACGCCTTTGAACCCGCCAATGTCGGCCGGTTGCGGGGAGTGGGCCTCGGCCTGATCGGCGTTCAGGTCAGCGCGCTGATCCTCGCCGTCAGCGTGCCTCACGACCTCGCGGGCGACCGGGACTACCAGCTCGACCTCGGCGCGTGGCTGGGCATCCTGATCGTCTTCCTGCTCGCCGAGGTGTTTCGCCAGGGCGCGGCGATGCGCGACGATCAGCAGATGACGGTCTGAGGGGGATCCGAACATGGCTATCGTTGTCCAGCTCGACCGTCTGCTCCTTGACCGCCGCATGTCCCTGACCGAGCTCAGCGACCGCGTCGGGGTCACCATCGCCAATCTGTCCGTCCTCAAGACAGGCAAGGCTCGCGCCGTTCGTTTCAGCACCCTGGACGCCTTGTGCCGGGAACTGAACTGCCAGCCCGGCGAACTCATGGTCCAGGCCCCCGGCCCCCAGCCGGGCGGAGAACAGGGGGAAGGCTGAGCCGCTGCTGACGCCAGGCGGGTCGCCGTTCCGGCGCCTCCACAACCCCCCTTCCCTTCCCCGCGTCTCTCCGCTATCAGCCCCCCTCCGATGCGAGCGGTCGTGGCGGAATTGGTAGACGCGCAGCGTTGAGGTCGCTGTTCCCTAACCGGAGTGGAAGTTCGAGTCTTCTCGACCGCACCATCGATTTATGTAAGGCAAATCAACGACTTATCGCTGATACATGGCAGGGAGGCCGAGCGTGACTACCACCGCAAAAGCCTCCCTGCCGCCTGCCGCTGATAGCGAAACCGATCACGACGCCCTGGACGATGACTACGTCCTGACGGCCGCCTTCGTCGAAAAAGTCGTCGACGCCTCCGACGCCAGCGACGGGCTGAAACTCCGCTCCCTGCTGGAAGACCTGCACCCGGCCGACGTCGCCGACCTGATGGGCTTCCTGACCGTCGAGCACCGCGGCGTGGTCGTGCTGTGGCTGCCGGCTGACCTGCTGGCCGAAACCCTGCCCGAGCTGGACGACGGCATTCGCGAGGAGGTGCTGGAGCGCGTCCCGCACCTGACCTTGGCCGAGGCCCTGCAGGAGCTCGATTCCGACGACGCCGCCGCCGTCGTCGAAGACCTCGAGGACGACCAGCGCGAGCGGGTGCTGGCCGCCATGCCCGACGTCGACCGCGCCGCGATCGAGAGCTCGCTGGGCTATGCCGAGGACTCCGCCGGCCGCCTGATGCAGCGCGAGGTGATGGCGGCGCCGGAGTTCTGGAACGTCGGCGACACCATCGATCACGTCCGCAAACAGGGCGAGGACCTGCCCGAGCTGTTCTTCGACATCTATGTCGTCGATCCGCTGAACCGGCCGGTCGGCAGCGTGCCGGTCAGCGGCCTGCTGCGCGCCCCGCGCACGGTGGCCCTGTCCGACATCATGGAGCCGGTCAACGAGATCGCCGTCGACCAGGACCAGGAAGAGGTCGCCTACATCTTCGAGAAATACCACCTCATCTCGGCGCCGGTGACCGATTCGGCGGGCCGCCTGGTGGGTCAGATCACCGTCGACGACATCGTCAACATCATCCAGGAAGAGAACCGCGAGGACATCCTGCGCCTCGCCGGCGTGTCCGACGAGGATCGCGGCTCGTCGGTGGCCGAGATCGTGCGCGGCCGGGTGCCGTGGCTGGCCATCAACCTCGGCACGGCGGTGCTGAGCGCCGTGGTCATCTCGTGGTTCAGGGTCACGGTCGAGCAGATCGTGGCCCTCGTCATCCTGTTGCCGATCGTATCGGCCATCGGCGGCAACGCCGGCACCCAGTCCATGACCGTCACGGTGCGGGCGCTGGCGACGCGCGAGCTGAACAGCTCCAACGCCCCGCGCACCTTCCGTCGCGAGTTCGTGGTGGGTCTGGCCAATGGTCTGGTGCTGGCGCCCCTGATCGGCGGAGCGGCGGCGCTGTGGTTCCAGGACTGGAGGATCGGCGCCGTGATCGCGGCGGCCATGGTGCTGAACCTGCTGGTCGCCGCCACCGTCGGCATGCTGACGCCCCTGACCCTGTCGCGGCTGAAGTTTGACCCGGCCGTGTCCTCGGCGGTGTTCGTGACGGCGACGACCGACTTCTTTGGCTTCCTGATCTTCCTCGGTCTGGCCACGATCGTCCTGCTGTAATGCCGCTGGACCGGCGCGGAGTTTGCTGGTTCTCCCGCTGAGCGAGCACGTCCGTCTCGATTTGGGTCAATCCGGTGTCTGACGCGACCACCCATCCGCTGAAGGTCTCCCGCGAGGGAGTCGTCCTCATCAAGAGCTTTGAGGGCTTCCGGCCCCGCGCGGCGCGGAACGAGGCTGGCCGCTGGGTCATCGGCTATGGCCACACGGCCTCGGCCCGCGAGGGTCTGACGGTCAGCGAGTCCGACGCCGAACTGCTGCTGCAGTACGACCTGCTGCCGGTGGTGAAGGCGCTGAGGGAGGGCGTCGGCGCCCCCCTCAACCAGCATCAGTTCGACGCCCTCGCCAGTTTCGCCATTTCCGTCGGCGTCGAACGGTTCCTCGCCTCGGACGTGTTGCAGCAGCTGAACGAGGGCCATGCTAGCGAGGCGGCCGACGCCCTGATCGGCTGGCCCGAGACGACGTCGCCGGACACGCGCCTGCGTCGCCGCGCCGCCGAGCGAGCCCTGTTCGTCGCCGATCCGGCCCGTCCGATGCATCTGGCCGACCTCCTGGTCGCGCCCCTGCCACCGCCGGCGCCGGACACGCCGGAGGAGGCACGGGACGCCGGGCTGAATGCGCCCGCCGAAGCCCGGGCCGCTGCGGTGGCGACCCTGCTGGGCGAGTTGTCGCCGGACACGTCCGCGGAGCCGGCGCCGGGCGAAGCGATCGCGACGACGGCGCCCGAGGCCGCCACCTTCCGGCCCACGCCATTCCGGGCCGCGCCCGCGCTGCCCACCGTGCACGTGCAGCGGTATTCGCCCTACGCCGCGGCCATCGTCGGCCCGCTGCCTGGCTTCCCCGCCGCGAGCGCCCCGCACCCTGCGCCGGACGCCGCCGCTCCCGTCGCACCGGTGGACGAGGTTGTCGCCGACGCGCCCGCTGACGACCTTGCACCCGCTTCCGCCGTCGGGACCGCGCCCGAAGCGCCGATTGTCGAGCCCGAAACCGAGCGGCCCGTCGTCCCGCTGGTCCCGCCGGAACCGGGGCTGTCGCCCTTCCCGCCCCTGCTCGATCCGCCGCTGGTGTTGACGCCCGCGACCGAAGCCGACTTCATCGAGGCCGAACGCCCCAGGTGGGAGCCTGATCAGCGCGCCGCGCCGGAGCCGTCATCCGCGGACAGCGTCCTGTTCGACGAGGAGCCGACCGCCTCGGTGCTGCGCCATGAGGTCGAGGCGGTCGCGCCCCGGCGTTTCGACTGGAGCGTGACCGGGGCCTTCCTGATCATGGGCGTGACCGGCCTGACCGCCTGCGCGGCTGCGGCCGCCGCCTTCCGCAAGGCCATGGTCGATCAGACCAGCCTGAGCGACTATCTCGTGATTGGATGGGTCCTGGCCCTGATCGGCGTGATCTGCGTCGGGGTGTCGTCGTGGAATCTGTACGCCCGCTGGGGTCGTCGGGACTGACTTTGCCAGCCGCCCGGCGCGGTGCTACCCCCGCCGGCATGAGCATTCCCAACGCCCCCCAATCGATGGATTTCGGCCTCGGCGACAACGCCGACATGATCCGTGAGACCACCGCCCGCTGGGCGACCGACCGTCTCGCCCCGCTGGCCGCGGAGATCGACGAGACCAACGCCTTCAAACGCGAGCTCTGGCCCGAGATGGGCGAACTGGGCCTGCACGGCATCACCGTCGAGGAAGAGCACGGCGGCCTCGGCCTCGGCTATCTCGAACACGTGGTGGCGATGGAAGAGGTGTCGCGCGCCTCGGCCTCGATCGGCCTCGCCTACGGGGCCCACTCCAACCTCTGCGTCAACCAGATCCGCCGCTGGGGCACCGAAGAGCAGAAGCGTAAATACCTGCCCAAACTGATTTCCGGCGAACACGTCGGTTCGCTGGCCATGTCCGAGGTCGGCTCCGGTTCCGACGTCATGTCGATGCGCACCCAGGCCCGCAAGGACGGCGACCGCTATGTCCTGAACGGCACGAAATTCTGGATCACCAACGCCCCGCACGCCGACACTCTGGTGGTCTACGCCCGCACCGGCGAAGGCAACGGCGGCGTCACGGCCTTCCTGATCGAAAAGGGCATGAAGGGTTTCAGCGTCTCGAAGAAGCTGGACAAGATGGGCATGCGCGGCTCGGATACGGCCGAACTGGTGTTCGAGGACTGCGAGGTCCCGGAGGAGAACGTCATGGGCCCGGTCGGCGGCGGCGCCGGCGTGCTGATGAGCGGCCTCGACTACGAGCGCGCCGTGCTGGCGGCGGGCCCTCTGGGCATCATGCAGGCGGCGATGGACGTGGTCCTGCCCTACCTTCGCGAGCGCAAGCAGTTCGGCAAGCCGATCGGCAGCTTCCAGCTGATGCAGGCCAAGGTGGCGGACATGTACGTCGCCCTCAACTCGGCCCGGACCTATGTCTACGCCGTCGCCCGCGCCTGCGACGCAGGCAAGACAACCCGCTACGACGCCGCGGGCGCCATCCTGCTGGCCAGCGAGAACGCGGTGAAGGTCAGTCTCGAGGCCGTCCAGGCGCTCGGCGGCGCCGGTTACACCAAGGAATGGCCGGTCGAACGGCTGGTCCGCGACGCCAAGCTGTACGACATCGGCGCGGGGACCAATGAGATCCGGCGGTTCCTGATCGGGCGGGAGTTGCTCGGCAGCTGAGGACGGGGCCCGTCGTCGGGAACCGGGAGGCGGCGAGGCCGGTTGCTTGTCCGGCCAAGGGAGACCCGCCATGCCCGCCAAATCCGCCGCCCAGCAGAAAGCCGCCGGAGCCGCCCTGTCCGCCAAGCGCGGCGATGCGCCGAAGTCCGGACTCAAGGGCGCTTCGAAATCGATGGCGGAGTCGATGACGGAAAAGCAGCTCGAGGACTTCGCCCACACCAAACGCAAGGGGAAGCCGGAGCACGTCAAGGACTGATCCGGCCGCTTGCCACAATGGACGATTGTTAAGTGGCGCGGGCGCGCTACCCTGCCTAGATCGAACCTTCCCGTCGCCCGAGTCCCGCAGCCGATGCCCGACTACGACTATCAGAGCGACAGCCGATCCTTCTCGCAGGTGATCGAGGACATCGGCGTCAAGGACGACCCGAAGCTGTATCTGGGGGAGTTGATCAACGCCTTTGGCGAGCGCGGCTTTGGCGCCCTGATGCTGTTCTTCGGCCTGCTGAACATCGCCATCGGCATCATTCCCGGCACGACCACCATCCTCGGCGCGCCCCTGCTACTGATGGGGTTCCAGCTGGCCATCCGCCAGGATCAGTTGTGGCTGCCGCGCTGGGCGCTGCGGCGCTGGATAGAGCGCGAGACCTACCGCAATGGTGTGGCCCGGCTGTTGCCCCGGCTGCGAAAGATGGAGCGGCTATCGCGACCCCGGTTCTCGATCATGACCAGCGAGGTCTCGGAGGTGCTGATCGGCGTCGCCACCGTGCTTCTGGCCTTCATCCTGATCCTGCCGATCTGGGGCGGCAACCTGATCCCGGCGCTGATCATCGCCACCTTCGGGTTCGGCCTGATGCAGCGGGACGGGTTGGCCATCATACTGGCCTGGAGCGCCATCGCCCTGATCTGCACGGCCGCCCTGATCATCTGGTTGGCCTGGACCTGGGTGTCGCCCTATCTGCTGCCGGTCTGGACCTGGCTCAACGGCCTGCTGCCTCAAGCATGGGCCTGGCTGAGCGGGCTTTTCGGCGGCTGAAACGCACGAGGCATCGGAGGGCGAACCCTCCGACGCCTGCGAGAACCGGATAACAGTCAGCCTTGGAACAGCGACATGATGAGTTGCGGCGTCTGATTGGCGATGCTGAGCGCCTGAACCCCCAACTGCTGCTTCGTCTGCAGAGCCTGGAGCTTGGCGCTTTCCTTCGCCAGATCGGCGTCGACCAGGTTCCCCACACCCGCCTCCAGCGCATCCGTCAGCTTGCCGACGAAGGTGATGTGAGTGGCGAGCGCTTTCGATTTGGTGCCCAGACGCGCGAGTGCGCCGGAGACCGCGGCGATGGAATCCGAGACGTCCGTCATTGCGGCGGTCGCGTCGGACAGGGTGCTGATCGATTGCGACGCTGTGATCGAGACGTTCGTGCTGCCCAGAGCCAGGACCTCGGCGCCGACCGTGAGGGTCGACGAGCCGTCAGCGTTGGCCAACGCCTCGAACCCCGTCGCGCCCGTGTCCAGCAGGTTGACCCCGTTGAAACTGGCGTTGGCGGTGACCGAAGCGATCTGGTCGCGCAGGGCGGTGAAATCCTCGTTCAGAGCGGCGCGAGCCGCGGTCTTCAACGACGCATCCGTGGCCGCGAGTGCCTTCTCCTTCATCTGGAGCAAGAGGTCGGAGACCGTCTCGCCCGCCGCAAGCGCCACATCGACCGCGGCGACGCCGCGATCGAGAGACTGTTTCACTGCGCCCAGCGCCCCGATTTCGGCGCGTTGGCCCTGGGCGATCGCCCAGATGGCCCCGTTGTCCTTGGCGTTCGCGACAGACTTGCCGGTATTGATCCGGTTCTGCGTGACAGCCAGTTGGGCGTTGGTCGCATTCAGGTTCTGGAGCGCTACCATAGCGCCCACGTTCGTGTTGACCGACATAACCATCGGTTGTCCTTCCATTCTGGTCGGGGGAAAACGGCCTTCTGGCCGTAGAACCGGTTCTGGTTCACGCAGGGCTACGCAAGGTTCGGGCCGCGAAACCACGAGCCACACGCTGTTGTTATTGCGCTATTTTTTCATTCAGCGGCGGCCGGAGCCCGGCAGTTTTGTCCGCCGGGACGCGGGCGCCGGCCGGACTTTCCGCCGCAGCCAAGGCCGATCCACCATATGATCGTTGTTTACCCGGGACGGCTTCGCTACCCCTGTCGTCTCAGCATTGGAGCCGTGCATGACCCGCCAGAGCGAACGGTTCGAGGGCACCTCGAACTATATCGCCACCGACGACCTGAAGATCGCCGTCAACGGTGCCGTGGCGCTGGAGCGCCCGCTGCTGATCAAGGGTGAGCCGGGCACCGGCAAGACCGTGCTGGCCTATGAGATCGCCCGCGCCCTGAACGCGCCGCTGATCACCTGGCACATCAAGTCGACCACCAAGGCCCACAACGGCCTGTACGAGTACGACGCCGTCTCCCGCCTGCGCGACAGCCAGCTCGGCGAGGAGCGGGTGCACGAGGTGCGCAACTATCTGAAGCCGGGCAAGCTTTGGGAGGCCTTCACCGCCCCTGCCCGTCCCGTGCTGCTGATCGACGAGATCGACAAGGCCGACATCGAGTTTCCGAACGACCTGCTGCAGGAGCTCGACCGGATGGAGTTCTTCGTCCAGGAGACGGGCGAGACCATTCGCGCCGAGGTCCGGCCGATCGTTGTCATCACCTCGAACAATGAGAAGGAGCTGCCCGACGCCTTCCTGCGCCGTTGCTTCTTCCACTACATCCGCTTCCCTGACGACGAGACGATGAAGGCTATCGTCGAGGTCCATTTCCCCGGGATAAAGCCGCGGCTGGTCGCGGAAGCGCTGCGGACCTTCTACGAAATCCGCGATACGCCGGGGCTGAAAAAGAAGCCGTCGACCTCCGAACTGCTGGACTGGCTGAAGCTGCTACTGGTCGGCGACATCGACCCGGCGACCCTGCGCGAGAAGACGCCCGGCAAGCTGATCCCGCCGCTCCACGGCGCCCTGCTGAAAAATGAGCAGGACATCCACCTGTTCGAACGGCTGGCCTTCCTCGGCCGCCGCGAAGGCGCCCGGCCGGGCGCCTAACCCGGCCCCCGCCGCCGATTACCGCGATTTCACTGGATTCCAGAGGACCGGAGCGCAGGATGAAGGCGACAAGGACCGTTACAATGCCCATGCGTTCGCTTCTGATGCCCGCTCTCTGCCTCGCAGCCCTGACCGCGGCCTGCGACGGCGACTCCGTGCGCATCTCCTCGACTCACACCCAGGACAGTGACGCCAAGGGCGCGCTGAAGGTGGTCCAGACCCTGCACTGCCCCCAGACCATGGGCTCGCTGACCCGCAAGGGGTCGGCTACCGCCGGGGGCGCCGTCTGCACCTACGCAGGACCGCGCGGAGCCGAGGTCAGCCTGCATCTGGTCAAGCTGGACGGCGCCACGCCGGCCGAGACCCTGACGGCGTTCGAGCAGCGCCTCTCGACCGCGATGCCTCAGGCCGTGGCGCAACTGACGGCGGCGGCCGACCAGGGCAAGGCGGCGGCAGGGGGGACCACCGAACCGTCCGCCGCCGGCGACCGCGCCTCGATCAAGGGCCCCGGCGTCGACATCCAGACCGAAGGGGACGACGCCACCGTCAGCCTGCCCGGGCTGCATATCGAATCCCGCGGCGACCAGGCCAGCGTCCGCATCGGCGGCTTCCATATCGACGCCAGCGATGGCGACGGCGCCGTCGATATCGAAGGCTCGGGCTCCGGATCGGGCGAGGGCGACAGCGTCAGCGTCCAGGCCCATCAGGACGCCGCGGAGATCCGCACCAGCGCCGGCGGCGAGTCGACCCGCGCCAGCTGGATCCTGACCGACAACCGGCCGTCGGAGGCCGGCTGGCGGCTGGTCGGCTATGAGGCGCGCGGCCCGGCCGGCGGCCCGCTGGTCGTCGCTACGGTGCGATCGCGCGACCGCGAACGTGGCAGTGTGTTCGAGGACGCCAAGGAACTGGTGACCCTCAACGTCGGCGAATAACCGCGCCCGGGGTTGATCGGACCGACCGGATGGGTCACCTGACCTGCCCAGCGAGCAGGAATACGCCTTGGCCGTCACGCCCCGATCGTCCCCCAAGATTGCGCCGCGCGCCTGGCAGCGGATGCTGTCCGGCCGCCGTCTGGACCTGCTCGACCCCTCGCCGTTCGACATCGAGATCGAGGACATCGCCCACGGCCTCGCCCGCGTCGCGCGCTGGAACGGCCAGACCATTGGCGAGCACGCCTTCTCGGTGGCCCAGCACAGCTGCGTGGTCGAGGATCTGGCGGCGCACATCCGGCCGGGGCTTGAGCCGAAATGGCGTCTGGCCGCCCTGCTTCATGACGCCTCGGAATACGTCATCGGCGACATGATCTCGCCGTTCAAGGCCGCCCTCGGCGTCAGCTACAAGGATTTTGAGGCCCGGTTGGAGCACGCCATCCACATTCGCTTCGGCCTGCCGGCGAAGACGCCGCTGGCGATCAAGAAGCTGATCAAGGAGGCCGACAAGGCCTGCGCCAATTTCGAGGCGACCCAGTTGGCCGGCTTCACGCCGACCGAGGCGCTGGGCTTCTTCGGCAAGCCGCCCGTCGGCTACGACCTGACCATCGACCCCCTGCCCGCGCCCATCGCCCAGCAGCGCTATCTGGAGCGCTACCGGGTGCTGGCCGAGGCGGTCGGCCTGGTCCCCGCCCCCGACGCCTGGCACACGGAATAGCGGCCATGGGGCTGCCGGCGGAACAGGGCGTTCGGATCGGTCTGTCGGCGGTGGTCATCGCCCTGCGCGAGCGTAAGGCCTGTGTCCTCACCACCCCGGCCGATGGCGCCCTGGCCCTGCCCTTCGGCCCGTTCGACCCGGGCCGCGACCGCACCTTCGAACGGGCCCTGCGCGACTTCGTGACCGCCCAGACCGGCTTCCGCCTCGGCTTTGTCGAACAGCTCTACACCTTCGGCGACCTGGGCCGGGACAGCCCGCGCGCCACACCGGGTCCTGAGCGGCGTCGCGAGGTCTCGGTCGGCTATCTGGCCCTGACCGCCGACGCCGCCGAGGCGCCGCTGGCCGAGGCGCGCTGGACGCCGGTGCTGGACATCTTCCCGTGGGAGGATCGCCGCGACGGGGCCGCCGCCTGCCTCCAGCCCCTGCTGGCCGGACTGGCCGCCTGGTCCGCAGGCGACTCCCGCCGCCAGGGCCGGGTCGACACCCTGTTCGCCCCGGCCACGCCGCATCGCTGGAACGAGGGCCGGGTGCTGGAACGCTATGAACTGCTCTATGAGGCGGGTCTGGTCGCCGAGGCGGCCCGCGACCGCGACCGGCCCAACCTGGCCGACGGGCCCGGCCGGGCCATGGCGTCCGACCACCGCCGGATTCTCGCCACCGGCCTGGGCCGGCTGCGCAGCAAGCTGAAATACCGGCCGGTGCTGTTCGACCTGATGCCCCCGACCTTCACCCTGTCGGAACTGCAGGCGGCCGCAGAGGCCGTGGCCGGCCTCTCGCTGCACAAGCAGAATTTCCGCCGCGGCGTCGAACGGACCGGGCTGGTCGAGCCGACCGGCCGCCTGTCCGCCGCGACGGGCGGCCGTCCGGCCGAACTGTTTCGCACCATCCGCGGCGACCTGTCCGCGGCCGAAACCCTCGGCCTGCCCCTGCCCGCCCTGCGCTGATTGCAGCCGTTCCGGGGACGGACCGAAAGGAACCGTCCGCGAGGGCTTGCGGCCCGGCCCCCGCCCCATTAGAGAAGCCGCTCGCTCGACCAAGCGTCCTACGGCCCCGCGGAGAGGTGGCAGAGTGGTCGAATGTACCGCACTCGAAATGCGGCGTGCCTTTACGGGTACCGTGGGTTCGAATCCCACCCTCTCCGCCACCGGCCTGTTTGTGGATGTTCGCGAACGTCCAGACTAGGGCTTTAATTCAGCATTTCAGCGAGGCCCCCGACGAGGTTCGCGAAATCATAAGGTCAGGGTTTGCATGCGACCTGGCCCAGGCCCAGGACGATCTCGGCCGAGCGATGATCTTCCACCCCGCCCCCGCCCCGGCCCAACTCATCGCTGAGGGCCATGAGGAAGCGACATTGATCGCAAAGTGAAGGCGTTCCACTGCAGATCCTGATGCGCGACGCCGTCGAAGAAGCCCTCAGGGCAACGCCCAGCACAACCGCGGCTCCGAATGGCGCATGCGTCGGCGACATAGCATTCGCCCCGTTGAGACCACGGCCCTCTGGAGGGCGAACAACGTTCAGGCGGAGACATTGCTGTCGAGATCGCCCGCAGAAGATGACCGCTCCCCGATGGGTCGGTTGTCCTGGCCCGGGGGCTTCGGGAGGCAAAAGAGAGAAGCGGGCGCGTGAGCGCGCCGTGTTCCAGACGGGTGATGTCAAATCCTCTCGCACGTGGCGGGCCCAGGCGCGCAGTCACGACGCCGCGAGACGCAGTTCGTCGCGGCCGTAGACGTCAGGATGGAAGATCAGCCCCCCTCCGGCCCGGGGTTCGACGGTCTGGTATACGAGCAGAACGACCGTCGGCTCCTGCAGGTCGACGCGCTGCTCGGGTCGCCCCGTCATCATCGACGCCAGTTCGGCGCCGAACAACCACTGGCCGAGCCAGCGGGCGTCTTCCACCCGAACACAGCCCGCACTGAGGGTTCGGCGCGCCCGGTCGAAGTCGCTGCGGGCGGGCGTGTCATGCAGGTAGATGCCAAGATTGTTCGGGAGCATGAATTTTACGGTCCCCATCATGTTGCGAGGTCCGGGCTTCTGCCGCAGCCTGAGCCGATGCTCGCCCGCCTGGACCGCTGGCCAATCGATGGACTCCGGTCTGAGAACCGCGGCGTCAGGTGACCAGCCCGCGAGCGCCTCAAGGTCTCGCTCCCGGAACGCCGCGGGCCCGCCTTGCCGCACGGCCGGCGCGATCTGGCTCCGGACCAAGTCCTGGGGGATGTTCCAATAAGGCGTCAGAACGACGTGGCGGATCACGCCTGCCAGCATCGGGGTTGGGGCTGTCAGGCCGGCCCACCACCACATTCATGGTTCGAACCGGCCGCCCCCCCTCCGTGGCCGTGAGGGACGCCCCGGCGATGTTGACGAACACCTCCCGCTTCCCCGGTCGGGCCGGCAGCGCCCGCAACCGGTCCAGATTGAGCCGGATTAGCCGGTCGTATTCAGCAGGGGGCGTGTTCAGGGCTTCAACTGTCGCGCGGTCCAGTTCGCCGGACGGCCGAATCCCGTGCCATTTCTGAAAGTCGTACAGGCGCGCTGAAAACACGGGATCCAGTTGGTCGCGAACGCCACCAGGGCGGCCGAGCCCCAGCCGCCCCCGAAGCCTGGCGACACGATCGTCGCTATCGCCGAGCCGTAATGTGGGTCCATGGGGCGTCGACACGGGAGGAAGCGCGCCCCATTCGGCGCGCCAGCGCCGGTAGGCGGCCGATAGCCTGTCGAACTCGGGGTGGCGGCGGAACGCCGCGTCCACCGCCGCAGCCGAGCCTTCCCCGGCGGCCACGGACGCCAGCAGCTCGCCCGGCGTGGGCCTCTGGACCTGCGGGTCGACGCGGATCAGGTCGTTCCCGGGCGATGTCCGGCCGTCGTCAGCGACCAAGGCGACGAAGGCGGTGGAGAGACGTGCCTCAAGCGTCCCCTCCGATGCCCGGCCCCGGGCGGACGCCTGAATCAGGTCTGCAAGTCCTGCTTCCTGGGTGCGCCGTCGCTCCACGGCTTGATCGCGCGGCTCCTGGTCCAGGTATTTTATCAGCCGTAACCCCGCTGCATTCGGGCGGCCGCCTTCGGTCCAGATCGGCTGAAAGCGGCGGGCCGCATAGAACCCGGCGATCTCGGCCGGAGCAGCAGCGGACCGCAGGCCGCTTTCGAACGCTCTCTCAGGCGGGAACAGCGCCGCTTCGGCGACGGCGCCGGCCCCGAGGAGGAAGCCGCCGGCAGCGACGATGATCGCAAACCGGCGGCGCAGCACTGTCGCCAAGGCGACCATTTGAGCCAATCAGCCCCGTTCGCCGGCCCACTGGCTGGCCGAGCCGGTGCTTTGGTCGGACATCGACGACTGGGCGCCGTAGGGCGTCCCGGTCTGGTTCATCTGGCCGGTCTGGCCCATCTGACCGGAGCTGGCGGCGGAGCCCCCTGACTGGGTCTGGCCCGTCATCGTCCCGGTCCCTTGGGCGCCAGTTGAGGAGTTGGTGTTCTGGGCGGAGCCGGTCTGGCTTCCGGCCGTCTGGGCGACGGCCACGGTCGCGAGAACAAGCGCGCTCGCGGCGGCGGCGATGGCTAGTTGCTTTTTCATAATACTCTCCTGCGGGGATAATCCCGCCCAGTGAACCGAAAGTTTCAGGGACTTGTTCCGATCATCCAATATTTGTCTGCTGACCGCGAATTGGCCCGCTTACTTATGTCGACCACCAGACTCAAGCACAGCTTAGCTGCGGCTCATTATTTTTCGCCCCTCTACATAACAACTTCAAAGGCATGCGCGGCACGTCGGAGTCATGCGGGAGCGGCGGCAGCCCCCG
Source organism: Brevundimonas sp. (assembly GCF_046295595.1). GTDB lineage: Bacteria > Pseudomonadota > Alphaproteobacteria > Caulobacterales > Caulobacteraceae > Brevundimonas. The sequence goes on from NZ_JBKBMX010000024.1 coordinate 17,800, forward strand.
CAGTCGAACTTTCGCTCACGGGATTGAAGGACCCGTCCCCCCGCCGCTCCGACCGCAACGCGTCCTGGCCGATCCGCCCGTATCAGGTTCGGAGGCGGAATCCTCAGTGCAGGCGGGGTCGCCCGGCGCGCCGCGCAGACCCGGCGGTAAGGACCGGAAGGTCAGCCCGCGTCGGCGATCAGTTCGTCTATCACCTCCAGGATCCGCCGGGCCGCGTAGTGGTGTATCATATGGCCGAGACCCGGGAGGTCGATGAACTCGCCTTGCGGCAGCAGGGCCGCTAGCCAGCGGCCATGAACGCCGTTCAGCACCACCAGGTCGCGATCCCCTCCCACGATGCGGACGGGGACGTGGCAGAACGGCGCCAAGGCGTTCAGCCGGATCAAATCCGGCATGGCCGCCGCCGAGTCCTCGGCCACGCGGACGGCGGCCTCGGGGCGCCCGGCCAGGGTGAAGGGGAAGTCCGCCAGCACCGCCTTTGGGATGGACTGGGGCAGGTACATCGCACGCCACAGCAACGGGAAGAGAACCCGGTCGCTGGTCGCCCCCGCGAGGAGGCCGAGCCCCTCCGGCGCGAAGGGCGCTCCCCGGGGACTGAACAGCAAATGCTCCAGCCGCGCCTCGGGTTGGACCAGCGGGGCGAGCGCCACGACACCCCCGAGCCGGCCCGGCCGGCTCATCGCCATCGCAAGCGCCACGGAGGCCCCGAACGAATGGCCGACGATGACCGGCTTCCCCAGTCCAAGGAGGTCAAGCGCTGCGTGGAGGCTTTCGGCCTGGCGCCAGAGGCCCGCGTCCGCGAAACGGCGGGTGGTGCTTCGCCCGAAGCCCGGGCGATCGAAGGCGATCACCCGCCTCCCGGACGCCAGCAGGCTCCCGAGAGGGATGGTCATGTCCTCGAGCGTGGTCAGGACGCCGTGGAGCAGGACAATCGGGCGCCCCTCCCCTTCCTCGACATAGGCGAGGGAAAGCCCGTCGGGGAGCTCGACGAAGCGTCGCTCCCGCTCGCAACCCCGGCGGTCGATCAGATTGACCGCGGGCTCCTGCCTGGTTGTCATCGCTCGCCTCGCACGGGACCGGGCCTCCGCCGGCGACAGTGGCTCGCGGCGGTTTTCGTTCCCTCCGCGTGAGGCGGCGACAGCAGAGATGAAGCGGGCGAAACCGGGAGAAATGGTCGTCGGCCGCCGTTCCTGATGAGGTCCGACATCGCCGCGTGCGGGCCCCAGGCGGCCGACGACCGGCAACCAATCCGTTGTCCGGCGGTTGGCGCCCCGGGAGCGCCTCCATGATCGCGAACCTCTACGCACGGGCCTACCATCTGTTGAGACCGGACCGTGGACGCGCCGCTGCGCTGGTCGCCGCGAATGTGGCTCTCGGCGCGCTCGCCGTTGTGGAGCCCGTCCTGTTTGGCCGGGTGGTCGATTCCCTCACGCGCGGCTCGGAGCCATGGACACTGATCGGGCTGTGGGCTGGTCTGGGACTCCTGAGCATTGCGGGCGCCGCCGCCGTTTCACTGCTGGCCGACCGCATGGCGCATCGCCGACGGCTGGCGGCCATGAACAAGGCGTTCGAGCGCGCCGTCACCCTGCCTGCCCCATTCGTTTCGGAGCAGGGCACCGGGCGCATGATCCGCACGATGCTGTCCGGCGGCGACGCGCTGTTCGCCCTCATCCTGTCGTTCTTCAGGGAGCAGCAGCCGGCGCTGGTCAGTCTGGTGTTGTTGGCCCCGCTGGCCCTCTGGGTGAATCCGGTTCTGGCCGCGGTGCTGATATTGCTGGCGGCAATCTACATCGCGGTCAGCTGGGTCGTGGTCGGCAAGACCGAGGCCGGTCAGGCGGAGGTCGAGCAGCACCATCAAGCGGTGTCCGGCCGCATCGGCGACGTCATCGCCAATGTCGGCGTCATCCAGGCCTATACCCGCACCCGCGCAGAGGGCGCTGACCTTCGCAGGATGACTGGCCGTCTGCTGGGCGCCCAGTACCCTGTACTGAGCTGGTGGGCCGTGCTGATGGTCATGACCCGGGGCGCCTCGACGCTGGCCATGGCGACCCTGTTCGCCGTCGGCTCACTGCTGCTGGCGGCGGGACAGGTGAGCGTCGGCGAGATCGTGAGCTTCATTGGCTTCGCCAGCCTGCTCATCGCCCGCCTTGACCAGTTGTCAGCTTCCATTTCCCGGGGGTTCATCCAGGCCCCGACGCTGAAAGGCCTGTTCGAGTTGATGGACACGCGACTGATGATCGCCGACGCGCCCGACGCGGAGCCGCTGGTCGACATCCGCGGCGAGGTCGTGTTCGAGCGCGTCAGCCACTGGTTCATCGATACTCACATGGGGGTGTTCGATATCGACCTGCGCGTGCCGGCGGGGGCGAGGGTCGCGCTGGTCGGAGCCAGCGGCGCGGGCAAGACCACGCTGATGAGTCTGCTCCAGCGCCAGCGCGAGCCGACCGTCGGACGCATTCTGATCGATGGCCAGGACGTCAGGCGCGTCACGCTGGCGTCGCTCCGGTCCGCGATCGGCGTCGTCTTCCAGGACGCCGGCCTGTTCAACCGGTCGATCGCCGACAATCTGCGGCTGGCGTGGCCGGACGCCAGCGACGCGGAGCTGGAAGCCGCCGCGCGCGCCGCAGAGGCGCATGATTTCATCGTCGCCAAGCCAGGCGGATACGGCTTCGTCATCGGCGAAGGCGGCCGGCTCCTGTCCGGCGGAGAACGCCAGCGGCTCGCCATCGCGCGAGCGATCCTCAAGGACGCGCCGATCCTTATCCTGGACGAAGCGACGAGCGCCCTCGACACGATCACGGAACAGAAGGTCAAACTGGCCCTCGACGCCGCCGCCGCCGGCCGGACCACCTTCGTGATCGCGCACCGGCTGTCGACCGTGGTGGACGCTGATCTGATCGTGGTTATGGAGAAGGGGCGGATCGTGGAGACCGGACCGCCTGACGAACTGCTGGCCAGCGGGGGGACGTTCCATGCGCTGGCGCGTCAGGGCGGGCTGGTGCGCGACAACGGGACACGCGGGCCCGCCTGAATCAGATGCTGGTCTGCCAACCGGACCCGCCTGTCCCATGGGGGATGATCGTCATGCCGCCCGCGAGACTGTCCTTCGGCACAGCCATTGGGCGAGGCGCCGGCGCCGCGGTTTCCTCCTCGTTGGCCGCCCGGGGGAAACACAGATACCGGCCAGCGATCGCGCCCCCGCGGAGTCTGATCTCAACCTCGACCCCCCGCCCGGCGCCGGCCAGCCGCGTCGCCAGACGGCGCGCGACCGTCTCTGCCTCACGCCCCGTGGCAAAAAACATCTGGTTGACCAGGCCCGGGACATCGACGCTCCATCCGGCGCCCGCGGGTTCTACGACGATGATCTCAAACACGCTGTCCTCCAGGTTTGGCGCGACGTCAGGCCTGCACGCCGGGCCGGCGCCCCTCAGTGCAGATTGGCCCAGCGGATCGCGTGGCGAGTGAACTCCATCACCGGGGCGCCGTCGCAATAGAGCATCCCGCGGGCAAAGGTCGCGCTGGCGCTAACCCGGCTCCGGGAGACTTCGACCGCCTCGCCCATGGTGTCGACGTCAAGTCGCTCCGCACGCGCAGGCCTCTGGCCGGTGGTGAACAGCTTCAGGAGATAGTCGCCCCGCGCCGGAGGCGTCCCATTGGCGGCTGCGGGGTGATCCAGATCGGCGACGCCGTGGTGGTCTTGCATACGGTTTCCTCAGGCTTGCGCACAGAAGGCCGGGTTCCGGAGCGGCGCTCACTTACATTTGTTACCCGAGTGGTTGAGCCCTGAGGGGTCGCGGTCATTGGGCGTCGGCTGCGTCCCGTCCGGACCCAGGCCTCGGTCACCGCAAGAATGCCGGCCGGCCATTGGCTAACCCATGTGAGTGGCGGCGGGCGAGCGACTTGGCATGACCGCGGCTATGTCGACCGTCGATCCCCACCGAAAGATCCCGGCTTCGCCCCTGCGACGGCCCGGGTCGCCTGCCGACTATTTCGCGGGCGGGAACGGGATGGCCGCCCCCTCTGGATGGGAGTTTCTGGACGTCTTCGCCAGCCGCGGCCGCAGCATCAGCATCCCGGCGGGCGAGAGTGTCGACCCGGACGATGCCGTTCTTCGCTTCATCACGTCCGGCGGACTGGGCGCTTTCGCGGATGCCGACCGCCTCTGTGTCGCCTGGCATCCGCCGGGCTCCGTCCAAGGTCTTCGCCACCTACTCCACGCAAAGGGGCGTCCGGTCGTCGAGGCAATTCTCGACACCACCTTCTTCGAGATCCGCGCCGCTTCGGTAGGAATGAAGGACGATTGCCATCTCGTCCGCCTGGGGGGCGCCCGGCTGGATTTCGCCGAAAGGGAAATGGCTTGCATCGACGCCCACTCGGTTGATCAGCGCCTCGCGAAATGGATTCGCCGGCTCATCCGTGCGGCCCCGCCCGGACCTCTGCCGATCACCCAGGAGCGCCTGGCGCAGATCATAGGCGTTCAGCGCACCAGCGTTAACGCCGCTCTTCATACGCTGAAGAAGGCGGGCGTGATGGACTCACGGCGGGGGCGCGTGCGGGTGCACATGGCGCAGGGCCTTGCGGCGCTCGCGTGCGACTGCGACGCCGCCGCCGTCGATCATGACCCCGCCGTCATGGCGGACAGGACGTCGTTCGCGCACGCGCACCGGAGTGACTTCGATAGTGTCACGCCTCAAGCGCGAGAGGCCTGACCATGTTGGCGTCTGCGTCCCCCGGAAACCTGGAAGGGATGCGTGTTCTGGTCGTCGAGGACCAATATGTAATCGCGGAAGACATCGGCCAGAATCTTGCGGCCGTCGGCTGCCAGATCGTCGGTCTTGCCCCGTCCGTCCCGGACGCGATCCAATTGATCGACGACAACCCCGGTTTGAACCTCGCGGTCCTCGACGTGAACCTGGCTGGAGAACCCGTCTTCGACCTGGTCGATCTCCTCGGCAGCCGACAGGTCCGCTGTGTGTTCGCGACGGGGTGCGACAAGGCAGCGATACCGTCCCGGTATGCGCACATCCCGCGGGTCGACAAGCCGATCGAGCTGCACCGCCTGACGGCAGCGCTGGAACGGGCCTGAACGGCGGGTGTCGCGGCGACCACGGTGTCCGGCGAGCGGGGGAGGCGCCCCACTGGCCCAGGCGACCCGGAACTCAACAAGCCTGATCGCCCTTACCTTGATGGCTCGGAACGTGATTTTGCCAAAACCCAGCGGGAGACACCCTTGCCGTTCGTGCGAAAACTCAGTCACGGAGCCTGCCTGACTGACGACGACGTGGCGGCGCTTCGTAACCTGACCAGCACCGTACGTCGCGTCGAGGCGCGTGGCGACATCGTGATGGAGGGAACGGCTCCACGCTGTCTCACTGTGGTTCTGGACGGGTGGGTGTGCAGCTATCGCGATCTTGAGAACGGAAAGCGGCAGATTACCTCGATCCTGCTGCCGGGAGACCTCGCCGAGCCTTTCGGAATTCTGCCGAGTTTTGCCGATCATTCCCTCGGCGCGCTGACGCCTGTCACGCTGGCCCAGGTGTCTCCGGCCGCGATACGCGCCGCCGCCCGGAGCAGCCTCGCCGTCGAAAAAGCGCTGTGGTGGGACCTGTTGGTTGCGACCGCGATCGAGCGAGAACGGGTCGTCAGTCTCGGCCGCCGCTCGGCTTCCGAGCGCCTGGGGCATCTGGTCTGCGAGCTTCATCTGCGACTTGAGATGGTCGGCTTGGCCGACGGGCTTCAGTTTGACTTTCCTCTCACACAGGCGGAACTGGCGGATGTCCTGGGTCTGTCGGCCGTACACGTCAACCGCTCGCTCAAGGACCTCCGATGCAGAGGTCTCATGTCCCTGCACAACCGGCTGGTGACCATCCATGCCCTGGATGACCTGCGCGAAGCCTCGTACTTCGATCCGAACTATCTCCACACCGAAGGGCCGGGCCGATTTGAACGCCCGGCGGAGCCAGGTGTTGGAGACAGGCAGCTCCGGAACACACGATGACAGACAGCCGCACATCCAGCCGGGACTCTGATCTTGAAGCGGACAACAGACGGCTGCGCCGGCTCCTCGATCAGAGAGACGCGCCGGGCGAACTCCGCCACCGATTGCAGAGCACGCTGGCGATGCTCCGGATCATTATCCGGAAGTCGGCCGCCGCGAAAACGGACATGGAGGCTTACGTCGCTCACCTTGAAGACCGGCTCGACGCGATAGCCCGTGCCCAGGCAGCCGCTGACGAGAGGGGCTCGGTCGAACTCCACGACATGGTGTCGGAGGAACTGCACCACTACGAAATAACCGAGGGAGAGCGGGCCACCATATCGGGACCCAGCGTCCATTTTCGGCCGCGCGCGGGCCAGGTTCTGGCGCTTGCGATTCACGAACTCGCGGTCAACGCGATCGAGCACGGCGCGCTCGGCGCGGGTGCCGGTCAGGTGCAGATCAGTTGGGCCGTCGAGACGGGCGACGCGAACCCGGTGCTGACGCTTGTCTGGAAGGAGCTGGGTTCGGGAACATCGGAGGATCGACCTGAGGGCTTCGGGACGGAAGTGCTCACCCGTACACTCGCCTACGAACTCAGAGCCGCCAGCAAGCTCGGGTTCGAGCCAGACGGAGTGCGGTTCACCCTGCGGTTCCCCCTGACGGACCGCATCGGCCAGATCGAGCCGACCGGGCCGGTCGGGCGAGGCGAGGCGTCACCCGCCTAGCGCCCTCGCGACCTTTCCCACGTCAATCGGCTTGCTGAAGCATGGGATGTCGGCAAAACGCGCAGGCGTGTCCCCTTTCGCGTAGCTCGTCGCGAAGATGAAGGGGATGCCCCGGGCCGTCAGCGCGTCCGCCACGGGGAGGGCCTTTTCCTCCCCAAGGTTCAGATCGAGAACCGCGCCGTCGAGCTTGATGTGTTCGGCGAGTATTTGCAGAGCCTCCCCGACGGTGGCGACGGGGCCGACGACGATGGCCCCTTCGGCGGCCAGCTTTTCCGCCGTATCGACGGCGATAAAATACTCGTCCTCCACGATGAGGAGCCGTAGCCCCTTCAAAGCCCCGGCGGGCGCCATCATCCGGCTCTCCGGCGACGCGACGACAACACCGCCAGGTGGGCGACGATCAGGCTCACGGGATGGTCAGGTTGCCGTCGGCGTCGCGCAGACCGGCTTGCTGATCCTCCTGAATTTGACGGAGCTGAGCGACGTGAGCGATCTGCGTCGCCTCGAACTGCCCCAACAGGGCCTCGGCTTCGAGAAGCAGGGATTCGGAGCCTCCCGATCGCGCCTGTATCCGAAGCCGCTCAATGATCGCCAACTGCCTGGCGATGTGATCCTCGCCTTCGGCGATGTGACGCCGGACCATCATGAGAGGGGTTTCGCCGGTTGCCATGACAGGAAAGCTAGGCTCCTCATCGGCTGAAGTCACGGGAGGACGTTGCAAGGCATCGCCGTTCACCGATCGAGGGCGGACTCCATCAGGACGTCCGCATGGCCCCTGAGTTCCAGCGCGCGCTCGTCGAAGCTCGCCGCGGCGGCGGTCCTTCCCGCCTGCCGGGCCTCCAGCGCCATCTTCTCCATCAAAACAACCCTCTCTCCGATCACCCGCAAGGCAATGCGGATGGCCTCGTCAACAGCGTCTTCCTGCTCCTGCGCCAGGGCTTCCGCCGTATAGCCGTGCCCGACCTGACAACGAAAGCGCAGCGGGGATCGTCTGATCTGCGACAGCGTTCCCCCGCATCCAGGACACGACAGTGGGACCGGACTGGCGATCTCGGCGATGACGGAACTGTCGGACGGCCGCCCGACCGCGATCGCCACCTCCAGGGCGATGTTCGCGGGTGGGCTGAGCTCAGGACCGGCTTCTTCCTCGATCAGTCGGCCAATGAGGCCGGCGAGGTCGCTGGCGGACGCCCGATAGTCAATATCGCTGGCCAGCAGTGCCGTCCTCGGCATCTCGTCCTCGATGGCGTCGAGGGGACTCTGAACCACCGTCACCCCGCCGCACCGTTTCAGATCCGCCAGTCCCGAGGCGCCATCGTTGAGCATTCCGGAAAGCAGGACGCCAATGGCGCGAGGTCCGGCGCTGATGCCAGCCGAGCGAAACAGGGGATCGATCGCGGGCCGTGACATGTTTTCCCGCGGCCCGCGGCCCAGGCGGATGGTTCGGTCATCGACCACGAGATGATGATCCGCCGGAGCCACATAGATCCGCCCCCGCTCAAGCGGTTCTCCCTCTACGGCGGTGCCCGCGGGGATCGGTCCGTCGGCGTCGAGGATGCGGCCGAGGAGGTCCTGACCGATGGATCCAACGTGAACAGCGATCAGAACCGACGCTTGCAGGTCCGCGGGGAGACCCCGGCAGATCGTCCGGATGACCTCGACAGATCCGGCGGAACCCCCAATCGCGACGATATCCCGCATGGCTGTCAACTTCGTCAGTTCGACGCCCGGATCGAACGCTCTGAGACCCTTAACCCGGCTGCGCACCCAACAGTTCAATCAGGCGGTCCGCGAGGTCGCCCCCGCTGAAAGGCTTCGTCAGGCGAGGCCTCGCGCGATGGCGCTCCTCCAGGGCCCAGTCGCCGTAACCGCTGCAGAACATGAAAGGTATTCCGCGCTCGGCCAGGACATCGGCCACGGGATAGGAACTGCCGCCATGGATGTTGATGTCGAGCACCGCGACGTCGATCGCGTCCTCCCTCGCCAATTCCAGCGCCGCGTCCAGCCAGGCCGCGGGACCGACGATTTCGGCTCCCAGTTCAAGAAGCGTGTCTTCAATCATCACGACGATGCTCATCTCGTCCTCGACGACAAGAACACGGCGGCCGTGTGCGACGCGATGAGTGGCCATCACGACCCCGCCCTGCCCGGGGAACGAAACTCACCGACCTCGGAGGTGAACGGCAGATCGATGGAGCAGACCACGCCGGTCGCGGGGAAGCTCCGATCCACCTTCGCCCGCCATTCGTAGGTCATGGAGCGCTCGATCATGGTCGTGCCGAATCCACGCCGGGTCGGCGGCCCGGGGACGGCCGGGCCGCCGGATTCGATCCAGCGCAGTTGCAGACGGCGGTCCGGGGCCGGAGTCACGGACCATGTCACGGCGAGACCGCCGTTGGCCTCTGACAAGGAGCCGTACTTGACCGCGTTGCTGGCGAGCTCATGAATGGCCATGGCGATCGAGAGACCCGCCTTGGGCGTGAGCACCAGGTCGGGGCCCTCCAGCCGGATGTCTCTTCCCTGGTACGGCCCAAGCTCGGTCTCCACGAGGTGGCGAAGCGTCCCCGCCCCGGGAGCGTCGCGATTCGTCAGGAGGCTATGGGCCCGGGTGATCGCCTTGATGCGGCCCTGGATAGTCTCGGCGAAGACCTCTGGAGACGGTGACGCCTTCAGGGTCTGGGCCACGATCGAGGAGACGATCGCCAGAATGTTCTTCACCCGGTGGTCCAGCTCGCCCAAAAGCAGATCGGCTTGCTCCTCGGCCCGCTTGCGCTTCTCGATCTCCAACGTCACCGCGATCAACCGGGACGCGCCCCCATCTGGTTCGGAGAGCACAGAGACGCTGTCGTGCACCCAGACGCAGGTGCCGTCTCCGCGAAGCAGGCGATACTCCAGCTCGAAGGCTCCGCCGTCGGTGACCGCCTGGTCGAAACGCGCGGTAACGGCATCGGCGTCTTCCGGGCCGATAATCTCCTGGCGCCGCAGCCGCCCAAGCTCTTCCGGAGTTCGGCCAGCCATCGTGTCGAAGGCGGCGTTGGACAGAAGGAACTGGCCCTGGAGATTGGTTTCGGTGATCCCGACGGCGGCCTGGTCGACGATGGCGGAGAAGCGGCGCTCGCTTGCGCGCTGGGCGCGTTCCGCTTTCCTCCGCTCGGTCACATCAACGAAGGTGATGACGACACCTTCGATCATGCGCTCCAGGGTTCGGTAGGGGCGAATTCGCATGACGAACGTGGCGCCGCGGTCGTGCAACTCGAGCTCGCGCTCGAGAACCGTCAACTCACGCAGCACCTTCGCCGTATCGCGGCGCAAGTCGTCATAGGCCAGCAGGCTGACGATGTCCGTCAGCGGCCGGCCGCGATCGCTTTCCCGGATGCTGAAGATGTCCGACATCCCCGGCGTGAAGTTCTTGATGCGCAGGTTCTCATCGAGGAAAATCGTGGCGATCTGCGTGCTGTCCAGCAGGTTCTGTAGATCGCTGTTCAGGTTGGAGAGCAGATCGTTCTTCGCCATCATCTCGGCATTGACGGTCTGCAGCTCCTCATTGATCGATTGCATCTCCTCCTTGGAGGTCTGCAACTCCTCATTGGTCGACTGAAGCTCCTCGTTGACGGACTGGTACTCCTCCGCCGCCGACTTCATCTCCTCGTTTGCCGTTTCGAGGTCGCCGATCGTCGCCTGCAACTGCGCCCGTGTCGTGCGAAGCTCCTGCTCGGCCGCGGCGGCTTCCGGGCTGGTCGAGCGTCCGTCCGGATCCTCGGCCCGCGTCGGGACGACGACCCGCAGATCCTGGAAGGCGACGACATAGAGCCCTTCGGCTCCCGTGTCGGGCACCGGCTCCACGATGACGCTCAAGGTGCGTTGCTGGCCCTCGACCAACAGCGAGACGTTGTCGACGACCACCCCTTCCCCGGTTTTAAGCACGGACTGCAGCGCCGTTCGCACGACGACGCGCAGCCCCTTCTTCAGGTTTGACTGGAGACTGAGACTGGCGGCGCCGGCCGAGGGTTCGAGGTACCGGGCCGCCTCCCCGCCGGAATAGCGGACAATCTGGCTCTGGCGGTCCACGACAAGGAACACTGGAGAGTGTTTCGCCAGCGCGGCGCGGACGCCGCGATCAACCGGGTCGCCCGCTCCCCGGCTTGGTTCGCCGGGAAGTCGGCTGTGCGGGGCGGGCGTTTGCGCCGGCATCGGCATGGCCGGAAACGCTGCGTCGCCCTCGCACCGCCGGAATATGTGGGCCGCCTTGTCCTGAAGGGCGAAAAGCTTGGCGTGTCCGCTCACCCCTTCTGAAGACCCGAGGAACAGCAGGCCCTCCGGTTTCAGGGCGTAGTGGAAGGTGCGCAACACGCGATCCTGCAGATCGCTATCCATATAGATCAGCAGGTTTCGACATGAGATGAGGTCCAGCCGCGAGAACGGCGGATCCTTGGTCACGTCGTGGACGGAGAAGACGCACATTCCCCGAATCTGCCGCGACGGACAGAACGCGCCGTCGTCCTCAAAGAACCAGCGCCTCAGACGTTCGGGTGATATTCCGAGGGTGCGCTGGTAGCGCCCGGCGCGGGCGAACTCGATCGCACGGTCATCGATATCCGTGCCGAATATCTGAACGTCCAGATTCGCGCCGCGCGCGTCGATCAACTCACGTATGGTAATGGCGAGGCTGTAGACTTCCTCTCCGGTGGAACAGGCCGCGGCCCAAACGCGAAGCGATGGCTGCCCGCGTTCAAGGACCGCGTCGATGGCGGACGACAGGCCCTGAAACGCCTCGGGGTCCCGGAAGAACTCCGTAACGCCGATCAACAGATCACGGAAGAGCAGCTCCGGCTCGCCGGCGTCGTCCCGCAGGCGTTTGATATAGCCGGGCACGGTGTCAATCTGCAGGACCTGCATGCGGCGCTGGATCCGGCGGGTCACGGTCTTGGTCTTGTATTTCGAGAAGTCGTGGCCGGTCTTCGCGCGCAACACTGCCAGGACGGTCGCCAGCCCCTCGGCCGCGTCGGTTCGCGTTCCATCGCGGTCCTTGCGGTCGGCCACCAAGGCGAGGTGATCACGGTACTCGATCAGTCTGGCCGCCATCTCTTCGACGGGAAGGACGTAGTCAACATGGCCGGTGTCTGCGGCGCTTTTCGGCATGCCCGGCTTGGCATGGTGGTCGAAGTCGGCCTGGGCGATCGTCAGCCCGCCACTCTCCTTGACCGCGGCCAGCCCGATGGAGCCGTCGCTGCCGACCCCCGACAGAACAATCGAAACCGCGCTATCGCCCCGGTCCCGGGCCAGAGAGCTGAAGAAGCTGTCGATCGGTCTGCGGTCCGACCGTGGCGGGGCGGGCTTGACGACCTGGAGTTTGCTGTCCGCGACCGTAAGGGTGGCGTCGGGCGGAATGACGTAAACCTGGTCCGGCTCGACCACCATTCCATGTTCCGCCACCACCACCGGGACCGGTGACGCCCGGCCGAGGATCTCCGTCAGCATGCTTTCGTGATCAGGAGAAAGATGCTGAACCAGAATGAAGGCCATCCCGCTGTCGGGCGGAACATGCTTGAGGAAGTCCGTGAACGCCTCCAGGCCCCCGGCTGACGCGCCAATACCGACAGTCAGGGTGGGGGACCGGGACTCTTCATGTTTTCGGCTCATCGGCGACTTTATCCCTGACGCTGGGCGGCCATCCCGAGCCGAGCCTCGGCCGGACCGTCTCGTTGGAAAAGGAAGCGCCAATTCGGGACACATCGTGCGCGCTCAGGCCCTGAGGGGCAAGCGCCGCCATGGCGTGGGGACATGCTCGCGTCGCGGTGCTCATGGGGGCGCCGCCATTACGGGCGCCATGACTGGTGTCCGTCGCGGCCTGCGGGGTCTCGTTCGAACAGGCAGAGTCCCGTGGCGTTTCGACCTCCATGGCTGAGCCGTCCCGCCTTACTGGTCGAGTTGGTCCATGCGGCATTGCCTGGGCGACTTGTTGGGGCGGAAGCGCAGAAGGCCCGTCCCATGACGGAAACGGCCATCCGAGACCTGGTCGAAAGACACTCCGACCACCATGTCGTGGCGCAGCGGCACCCAGTTGGCAGCCCGGTCTGTCGACCAGCGGCTCGGCCCGCCCGGGGCGCGGCCGGTGAAACCCGTTCCGCCCGACAGCCCCTGCAGGCGGCCCGTCAGGTCAACCTTGTCGACCCCCGCGAACCCCGATGTGAAACCCACATGGTGGAGCCGATCCTCGTCGTCGTAGAGCCCCAGCAGCAAAGAGCCGACCAACCGACTTTTGCTGGCGTAGCGGAACCCGCCCACCACGCAGTCGGCGGACCTTAGCCGCTTCACCTTCACCATGGTTCTGCGACCCTCCTCGTAGGGTCCGTCGAGTCTCTTTGCGACCACGCCCTCGAGCCGGTTGGTTTCCAGCCATTCCTGCGCCCGTCCGCGGTCTCCGGTACCCGGACTGAGGGTGAGGCGGGCATCGCCGTGGGAGGCCGTGAAGGCGGCGAGTCTGGCCTGCCTGACATCCAGAGGCCGCGTCCGCAGGTCGGCGCCGTCGGTATCGACCAACATATCAAAGACGGTGAAGGTCGCCGGCGTCTCGGACGCCAGCCGCCGGATCCGGGACTCGGCCGGATGCAGCCGGGCCTGGAGCACTTCGAACGACCAGTCGTCGCCGGCGCGGGCAAGAAGTTCACCGTCAAGTCCAAAGCGCTCCGCCCGCACCGATCGCAGCCGCTCCACCACCTCGGGGAAGAACCGGTTCAGTGACTTGCCCGATTTGGCCAGCAACTCGACCCGGTCGCCGGACTTGAAGGCCAGGCATCGGAAACCATCCCATTTGGGCTCGAACCACCAGCCCGGGCCTTCCGGAAGGGCCTTGGCGGCCTTGGCCTCCATCGGCGTCCCCGTCAGGATCTCGCTCATGCGATCTTCCCTTGCATCGGTCGGCTCAGAAATGGGGAGCCCGCCTCCGCGAACCGCCACGGCGTCTCGACCGCGACGCTGATGCCGATGCGGCGGCCGTGCGCGACCTTCACCGGCTCCGTGGCCGCTCCCAGCCGGAAAGGCGGCGCGGTCACGGGCGCTCCGTTCAGCCGGGCGTCGATGGCGAGAGCCTGGCACAGCTTGCCCGGGCCCGAGCACAGCTGGGCCCGGGCGGAAACCCCGCGGCGCGCCTGCATGACGTCGAGGCCCTCCATCGGCTGCAGGGCGCGGATCAGGACGGCGCTGCCGGAGCCGGCGGCGTCGCACACGATATTGAAGCAGGAGTGGAGCCCGTAGATGCGGTAGACATATGCTCGTCCGGGTGGACCGAACATCGGCGCGTTTCGCATCGTCGGGCCCCGGTAACTGTGCGACGCCGGATCCTCGCCATCATAGGCTTCGGTTTCGACGATCCGGCCGCCGACCCCGTCGACCGTCAACACGGCGCCGATCAGATCTCGGGCGACAGCTTCGGCCGGGCGATCAAAGAATGCAGGCGTCATCGCGAGACAACGATTGCGCGGCCCGGCCGTTGCCCGCCCACCGGCCGGCGACCACCAGCGTGGCGTCACGCGCGAACGGCGCGGTCCCGATCGCCAAGGCGACCCCTGCGGAACCCGGCGGAGGCGTCGGGGACCCGACACAGGAACCAACAAGGAAACGAGGTCTTGGTGTGCCACGCCCGTCCCCCGTTCCTTGTGGCCGACGGCTCGCGATCGGCCACCGCCGAACAGGAGTTCCGATGAAGGTGCATCACCTGAACTGCGGCACCGACTGCCCTTTCGGTGGGCGGTTCATGGACGGCCGCAGTCGGGGCCCGACCGCGCGGCTCGTCTGCCACTGCCTGCTTGTGGAAACGCCGTCCTCGGGTCTGGTGCTCGTCGACACCGGCTACGGCCTGCGGGACGTCCATCACCCTCATCCCCGTACCAGCCGGCTCATGCGGGGCCTTCTGAATATCCGCTTCCGGGAGGAAGAGACCGCGATCCGGCAGGTCGAAGCTCTCGGATTTTCCTCTCGGGACGTGCGGCACATCGTGCTGACGCACATGGATTTCGACCATGCCGGCGGCCTTGAGGATTTCCCGCACGCTCGCGTGCACCTTCTCGGGCGCGAACTGGATGCGGCCCGCGCCCTCGATGGCGGGGTCACGTCACGCAAACGCTATCGACCTATGCAGTTCGATGCGGTCCATGACTGGCGGCCGTACCGGTCCGAAGGCGAGCCCTGGTTTGGCTTCGGCGCCGTCCGCGACATGGATGGACTGCCGCCGGAAGTGCTGCTCATACCGCTCACGGGACACACCTGGGGACACGCGGGGGTGGCCGTTGCGACCGATGGCGGGTGGCTGCTGCATGCCGGCGACGCCTATTTCCACCGCGCCGAAATGCGCCAGACGGTCCGGGAATGTCCGCCGGGCCTGAGGCTCTATCAGAACATGATGGAAGTTGATCGTGAGGCCCGGCTCGGCAACCAGGCGCGGCTGCGGGCCCTGTCCCTCGACACCACGGCCAACACCCGGATCATCTGCGCCCACGACGCCGCCGAGCTTGAGGCCTGCATGGCCGGGCGGGCGCTCTAGATATCCTCCCCGACCCCGCATCGGCCGCCACTGACCATACCGGGCCAGGTCGCCCAGCCCCGCGCGACCCCTACGAACGGGATCGCGGGCGACGGACTGACGCCACCCTGTCGCTCTCGAGCGCAGCCAGGGCTCGCCGGTACTCGCGCTCCAGATCCTCATCTTCGCTCATGTCACCAGTCTCGCCGCCGGCGGCCCTGATCAGGCGGGCGTGATTGCGCAGGCTGATGCGCTGCTCGTCGGTCCGCAGATGCTCGGCAACGGCGGCTATCGCCCGAAGCATATGGATCAGCACCGAAGGCATCCGGGACGCCGATTGCCGGATCTGATCGAGCCCCGCGTCGACGATTTCGGGAAAGTCGCTCACGCGTCGGACAACCCGGAGGACGCCGTTGCGGTCGACCAGGCCCGGGAGCGGCAGCTGCTTGCCGGCGAGCCGGGCGAATCCCCCTCTCAACCGATCAATCACCGCCAGTGCGGTGAAGGGGTCGTTGATCCCCGGCGACAGGGCCCGGACCGCCACCTCGACCAGATGTCTGATCGCGAACTCCAGGTCCTGGTCCGGGGTCCGCTGCTGGCCGGACACGATGTATCTGCCGATTTCCCGACGCGCCCGGTCCGGATCAGCCGGCGGCGGATAGACGAACGCCTTGCGATCTCCGTCCACCACGAAATCTCCAGGCCGAAAATCGAGCTGGACTATGGCCTCGTGTTTCTCGGCCCAGCCCAGGATCTGATCCAGGTCGAGCGACTGGACATAGCCCTCCCGCGGCAGACGGAGACCGAGCGCCTGCTCCTCGAAATCCGCCGGGAGTTCGAGCCCGACGTCCGGGCCCGCATCGCCGAGCACCGGCAACTTGTCGATGGCCTTGTCGAACTCCCCCCGCACCCGTCTCACTACCTCGTCGGCGACGATGAGGCTGGAGACCCCCTGAAGGAACCAGACGAGCGCCAACACGCAGACCAGGGCGAGCAAACTGCCCATCGCCACCGCCCAGTCCTGCACCTCGTCGGCCGGCGCGTCGCCGCGGATCGCCCGCAGGACAAGCAGCAGATAGACGATGGTCATGGCGAAGGCGCCAAGCGCGAGCTGCGTGCCGCGGTCGGCGCGGAAGGTCCTGATCAACCTCGGACCGTAGGCGTTGGCCGCCAGGGATAGAGAGACCACCGTCACCGAAAATACGATCCCCGCCAGCGAGATCACGGCGGTTAGCAAGGTCGACAGGAGGTTGCGGGCGTCCGCGCCGTTGCCGCTGTTCAGCCAGGACGCGGTCCGCCCCCCCACGGCGACATCGGGGCCGCCAAGCCGCAACATGATGATCGCCAGTCCTGTTCCGAACAGGAACATGACGAGCGGCACCAGCCAAAGACTCGTGCGGAGACCGTCCAGCGACGATCTGGCCCAGTTGACAAAGCCGCGACCCATGGCGTTACGAACCGGCCATGACGCCGGAAGTTCTCGCCGTCGAACAAGACAGCGCCACTCCCTTACCCCGGCGCCCGAAAGAGCGGCCGTGATCCCCGCCCGGAGGCGGCGAAACGGCTCAAATGCCCGGGCGACGCGCGCCAAGGCGGATTCCCCGACGCCGGAACATTCCCACCGGGCCTGTGGTTCAGCGACACATCGACCCGGAGCAACGACCGTGACCCCTCATCGATCCGCCGCGCCCGAACCCAGGCGCACGAAACGCTTCAACGCCGCGATCGTGGGTCTCATCCTGCTGCTGCTTGTCGGCGGCGGCGTCTACGTCTGGATGAACTGGAGCCTCCGGCAAGACGACGTCGCCGCCGAAAGCCGCGAGCATCCGGTGCAGCCGTCGGAGTTGCCGCCCCCCAACCAGGACACCCTGTCCCCCGAAGGCGCGGAACAGGTTGGGGCCGCCGCGACGGAATAGGTTGCGCCGTCCGTCGACCGCCCGCTTCCGGCCAAGGCCCGGAGGACCAGAGGTACCGAGCTTGCGGGGCGGGGGTTCGCGCCCGGACGTCGGGTAGCCGACTTTGGAACGTCGGTCTCGACTGCCGGTTGGCCCCGGCGCACCCCGCGCCTACGGAGCTGATCAATGAAACGCCTTTTGCTATGCGCCGCTGCGGCCGCGCTCTTGTCTGCCTGTGCTTCGACTCCTTCTGGCGAAGCCGCCCTTGTCGCCGGACCGGCGATGGACCAGCCAGCCCCATCGTCGATGGACTATCTGAGAATGGCGGCGGCCAGCGACCTCTACGAGATTCAGTCGAGCCAGCTGGTCCTGCAAACCACCCAGGACACGGGCTTGCGGGCGTTCGCGCAGAAGATGATCGACCATCACACCATGACCACGGCGACGCTGATGGGCGCGGCTCGGGATGCCGGACTAACACCCCCGGCCCCGGCCCTGGACGCAACGAAGTCGCAGATGATCGCCCAGCTCCAGGCCGCGCAGGCCGGGGCCCGCGACGCCCTGTACAAGCAGCAGCAGGTCGTTGCGCACCGCGAGGCCCTGGCGCTTCATACCAGCTACTCCACCAACGGCGACGCGCCGCAGCTGAAGACCGCCGCCCGGACGGCGGTTCCGATCGTGGCGGAGCACTACAACCAGATCACCGCGATGCACGGCGACGCTTCCGCCGGCCATAGCGGCCACTAGGCGCTGACCAGAGAGCAGGCCGCCCACCGGGACGGCCTGCTTCTCGACGCCCCGCGCCGGCAGGAGGGCCTGGTTGCTCAGGGACGATCAGGGTCGAGGGCGTGTTTGATGGCCTCCACCACCCCGCCAGCCCCCTTGGCCTCGCGGGGTTTCACGGCTCCCGGCGTCGTAACGCCGTCGACCATCTGTTGCATCTGCGCGCCGCTGTCGGGCCGCGGCGGCGCCAGATCCGGCTCCTGCCCCAAGGGCTCCATCGGGCGGGCGCTGAACTCGCCCTTGCCGTCGATCGAGACGCCTTGCGACCAGCGTCCCTCCGGCGGCGGCGAGCCGTCGCGGTTGAACCCGAGGGTCACATACGCGAACTCGTCGTTCTGGGACTCCGGCGGCAGACTGTTGGGGATCGGCATGTTCGCCTCAAGCCCCCCCATGTCCTCGATCACCGCCATGAACTGGTTCTGGTGGAAGGTGTCCCGGGCGATCAGGTAGGCGAGCATGTCCTTCATGCCCGGATCATCGGTCATGTTCCAGAGCCGACCCGCCAAGGCCCGCCCCGTAGCCTCAGCCGCCACGTTGGCGGTCATATCCGCCGCCGTGTTGCCGCTGGCGTAGACGTGGCTGCAGTCGAACGGGACCCCATTGGCATCCGCTGGCATGGCGGCGAGGCCCGCGGAGAGCACATGGCGCATATCCATTCCATTCAGCACCGATCCTCCCGCCGTGTCGTTCGCGATATCTTCCTTGATCGACAGGGGCGCGCCCTCGAGATTCAGGGCGACGGCTGTCGCGAGCATCTCGATGTGCGCGATCTCCTCAGTCGCCGTGTTCAGGAGCAGATCCCGGTATTTGGTCGGGCCCCGCGCCCCCCAGGCCTGGAAGAAATACTGCAGGCAGACTCGGATTTCGCCCTCCACCCCGCCGATCGCCTGTTGCAGCGCACGGGCGAACACCGGGTCTGGCCTTTCGACCCGGACGGGATACTGAAGAAGCTTGTCTGTATAATACATCGGCAAATACCTGTATTCTCAGTTGCGAGGCAGCCAGATAATGACCACGGAGACCAACCGTGAGACGTTAGGGCCGTTCCGAACATATTCAGGTTTGTAAAACAGAGTTGATTACTATGTATGGCGCCCGACATTGCGGTCTGGTCGCGTCATGAGGCCAAGGTTTCGCGTCGGGAACGCGCCACTCCGGGGAACTGTCGCGCGACCGCCCGGTTAGCGGTGGCCAGACAAGGACCTTCCCCATGCAAGACCCGATCCCCCACCAGGACCCGCCGGGCTCCGACAGCGAGTTGACGCCGACCGCGGACCACGGAGAAGCCAGCTACGTCGGTTCGGGCAGGCTGCAGGACCGCGTCGCCATCATCACCGGGGGAGATAGCGGGATCGGCCGGGCGGTCGCCATCGCCTATGCCCGTGAGGGGGCGGACGTCCTGATCAGTTACCTGTCGGAAGAAGAGGATGCCGACGCCGAGGCCACCGCCAGCGCCGTCGAGCAAGCCGGGCGGCGGTGCGTGCTGGCAAGGGGCGACATCTCCGACCCCGCCCACTGCCGATCGTTGGTGGACCGCGCCATGACGGAGTTCGGCCGCCTCGACATCCTCGTCAACAACGCCGCCTTCCAGCGGACCTACGCGTCAATCCATGACATCAGCGACGAGGAGTGGGACTACACGTTTCGTACAAATATCCACGCCATGTTCTACCTGGCCAAGGCCGCGGTGACCCACATGAAGCCCGGGCATCGATCATCAATACGAGTTCGATTCAGTCGGACAAGCCGAGCCCGATGCTGCTCGCCTACGCCGCCACCAAGGGGGCGATATCGAACTTCACCGCGGGACTGGCGCAGATGCTCGGCGAACAGGGCGTGCGGGTGAACGCCGTTGCGCCCGGGCCGATCTGGACCCCGTTGATCCCGTCCACCATGCCGGCCGCGAAGGTCGAGAGCTTCGGACAAGACACGCCCCTCGGCCGCCCGGGCCAACCCGCCGAGCTCGCCGGGATATTTGTCCTGCTCGCGTCAGATCAGGGCAGCTACATGAATGGCGGCGTCTATCCCGTCACGGGCGGGACGCCGCTCCTCTGAGGACCCTGGCGCGCGGCGGCGGAGGAGGCAGACGTTCGGTCGTCCCGAAGGTCAAGGCTCCCGCGTTGCGCGCCTGTCCTGCACCGACGCGGCGGGGAGAAACGGCATTGGCGTGCGATCGGAAACCAGACCTGACCGGCCCCCACGCCCGCGATCCGGCCCTCCCGATTGACGGGCCTCCGGCGGCGTGCCGGAGGCCCGTGGGCTTTCCTGCCCTAGAACCTCCAGTTCAGCGTCGCGGCGAGGGTGTTGGCGTTGAGGTCCGGGGCGAGCTGGGCTGACCAGTCGACGGTGAGGCTGAGACGGTCCTTGAGGTCCAGATCGAGGCCCAGCCCGGCCACCACGGCGTCCCCGGTCACGGGCAGGCCATGGACGTTGAAGGCGGGGGCGGGGCTGGCGGCGAAGGCGTGTCGGCCGTCGCCGGCCCTGTCGTCCCAGGCGTGACGCCAGCCCAGCCGGCCCGACAGGACGGCGGTGCGGCCTGCTCCCTGATCGAAGGCCCGGCCCATG
>NZ_JBKBMX010000025.1:0-38257 GCF_046295595.1 Brevundimonas sp.
CGCTGGCCTTGGCCAGGACCATCGTGATCGCCGCCGTCAGCGTCGTCTTGCCGTGGTCGACGTGACCGATCGTGCCGATGTTGCAATGCGGCTTGTTACGTTCGAACTTTTCCTTGGCCATGGCCAAAACTCCTGTGGCCCGGGACGGGGCGATTGGGTCAGCTTGAGAATTCTGGAGCGGGTAGACGGAATCGAACCGACATATTCAGCTTGGAAGGCTGCTGTACTACCATTGTACTATACCCGCACGGAGACGGCCTTGGGCCCGCCCTCCGAAGAGGCTGGGGCCGTCGACCGCCGAACCGATATGGGGTCCGGACCGTCGTTTCGAAAGCGCGTGGTGGGGGAAGCAGGACTCGAACCTGCGAAGCTTACGCAGGGGATTTACAGTCCCCCCCCTTTGCCGCTCGGGACATTCCCCCAGCGCGCTTTTCGAACCGTCGGACCGATGCCTCGTCCACCTTTCGGTCGGCGAAACAACAAAAGCTCTCGGTGTCCCGCGTCGCCTGGTTTAGGAGGGGCGCCAGACCCGAAAGCCCTCAGGGCTCCAAATCGGAGGGCGTCTTATAGTGTCGAGAAATCCAGAACGCAACGACCGGAAATCGGTCAAGAAGCCGACCTTCGGAGGCAAGCCCGGCGGGCGTCCGGACGGCCCGCGCGGGGCTGACCGGAGCGCCGACAAGGGCGCGCCCAAGAGCGGCGGCTGGAACCCCAATCCGCCGACGCGGTCCGCTGATTCCGCCCCGCGCGGCCCGCGCGGCAGCAAGATCGACGGCGACAATTTCGTCTGGGGTCGCCATCCCGTGCTCGCCGCCCTCGCCAATCCGGCGCGCAAGGGCATGGGCCGGCTGCTGGCGACCGCCGACCGCGCCGCCGAGCTGGAACGCGACAAGGCCGCCCACGGCCACAAGATCGAGATCATCGAGGGCCAGGCGCTGGAGCGGATGCTGCCGCCCGGCGCGGTGCACCAGGGCCTCGCCTTCAAGGTCCAGCCGCTGGAAGGCGTGGCGCTGGAGGATTTCGCCGACCCCGCCCCCGGACCGGGCGAGGGCGGCGTCATCGTCATGCTGGACCAGCTGACCGATCCGCAGAACGTCGGCGCCATCTTCCGCTCGGCCCTCGCCTTCGGGGCGAAGGGGATCGTGGTGCAGGACCGGCATTCGCCCGCCCTCGCCGGGGCCCTCGCCAAGGCCTCGGCCGGGGCGACCGAGCGGCTGCCCTGCGCCCGCGTCACCAATCTGAGCCGGGCGCTGGAAAAACTGGCCGATCTCGGCTGGCGCGCCGTCGGTCTGGACGGCGACGCCGAGCTGACGCTGGAACAGGCGCTGGACGGCCGGCCCACGGTGCTGGTGATGGGCTCCGAGGGCGACGGCGTGCGCCGGCTGGTGGCCGAGCATTGCGACGTCATGGCCCGCATCCCCATGCCCGGCGGATTCGAAAGCCTGAACGTCTCCAACGCCGCCGCCGTGGCGCTGTATGAATCGACGCGGGCGCGCGGCGTGAGCTGAACCCCGCCTTCCATCTTGCCCATCCCATCCCTCCTGCCCTAGACGCCAATCATGGACTTCCTCTTTCCCGAACTCGCCAGCCAGGCCACCGCCCTCGGCCAGGTGCTGATGATCGATCTGGTGCTGGCCGGCGACAATGCTGTCGCCGTCGGCCTCGCCGCCGCCGCCCTCGCGCCCGAGCAGCGCAAGAAGGCCATCCTCATCGGTCTCGCCGCCGCCGTCGTCCTGCGCATTGGCTTCGCCCTGATCACCGTCCAGCTGCTGGCCATCATCGGCCTGCTGCTGGCGGGCGGCGTCCTGCTGCTGTGGGTGTGCTGGAAGATGTGGCGCGAACTGCAGGAGCAGCGCACCCACGACCAGGCCGAGGCCGAGGCCGAGCTGGAGACCGCCCTGTCGATCCACCATGGCGGCGGCCCGTCTCCCGAGGCCCTGGGCGTCAAGCGCAAGACCTTCGGCGCGGCCCTGGTCCAGATCATGATCGCCGACATCACCATGTCACTGGACAATGTGCTGGCCGTGGCCGGGGCGGCGCATGACCACCCCTGGATCATGGTCTTCGGCCTGATCCTGTCGATCGCCCTGATGGGCGTGGCCGCGACCTTCATCGCCAAGCTGCTGACCCGGCACCGCTGGATCGGCTACGTCGGCCTGGTCGTGGTGCTGTATGTGGCCCTGCACATGATCTGGGACGGCGCCCGTTCGGTGATCGTGCGCACCGACCGGCTTGAGGAATTCAACGCCTCGGCGCCGGGCTTCCTCGACATCGGCGAGGAAGAGGCGGCCAAGCATCTGAAGGGCGTGCGCACCGAAGACAGCGCCCTGCCCGCCCCGCCGACGCCGACCGCGCCCACCGACGCGCCGCCGCCCGCGACGGTGGCGCCGCCGGCGAGCTGAGCCTCAATCCATGAAGCAGGCGGCCCCGGGACGGCCCAGGGCGGCGACCCCGGCGGCCACCGCCGCGTCGCTCTGCGGGCCGCGGTTCTCGTGCACGACGACGCCGTGTTCCGCCAGCAGCCGGTCAGAATAGAGGATCATCCGGGGGTCGCGCACGGGGCAAAGGGCGAAGAAGGCCTCCTCGGGCAGATCGTTGAAGCCGGCCATCCACCGGAACAGATCCACGTCGACCCCGGCGCGCTCGAGGAAGGCGTCCTGACGCCCGATTTGCATCTCAAGGTCGGCGAGGACGCCCGCGACCTGCGCGTCCAGTTGATCGGCCGGGACCTCGGGCGCGATCATCTCGCGCAGTTCGGCCTCGTCGATCAAACGGGCCCCGCCGTGAAACAGCAGCAGGGCGTCGTCATCGATCACCCGCCTGTCGCCGGCGGTGAACAGATAGTTGCCGCAGGACGAGGCGCAGACCCGGTGCGCCACCACGGTCGCCGTATAGGGGACCAGGGCCTCGCCCATGGCCATGCCGGCATTGACCTCGCCGCCCTCCGAGGTCAGCACGACGACAAGCGGCGTGTCCGGATCGAAGCCCGACAGGGTCTCGACGAAGGCGGCCGAGCTCTCGCTCCTGATGTCCCCGGCGAAGCACAGCCCGTCCGGCTCGACCCGGTGGGTCTGCGGCGGCGCCCCCGCTTCGCGCCCGGCGTTCCATGAGGCGCAGGCGGCGATGACGGCGGCTTCACGGTCGGGAGGGGCGACATCCGGCGTACCCAACACCGCAAGGAGGACGGGCAACCACATCGACTGAACTCCTGTCAGTCGGCCCCGCCGAAGCGTTCCGACCATTCCGCGACCTGGGCGTCCTCGATCTTGGTGAAGAGCACCCCCTGCGCCGAGACTGCCTGCCCGCGCGGCAGCCGGTCAATCAGACGATCGTCGGGGGCGGGCCAGGACAGGTCGGTCGCCCCGACCGAGGCGGCGATCTTCTCCGCCGAGAACGGCGTCACCGGGGCCGCCAGACGCGCGAACAGGGCGACCAGGTTCAGGCCGGTACGGACGCCGACGGCGGCGCGGTCGACGTCGGTCTTGAAGGCGGTCCACGGCGCCGCCTCCTGCAGATACTCATTGCCCAGCACCCAGACGGCGCGCAGGGCCTGGCAGGCCTTGCGGAACTCCATGGCCTCGAAGGCGGCGGTCGCCTCGGCGATGCCTGCGGCGACATCGGCTTCCAGCTTCGCCTCCAGCGGGCCGGGCTCCCCGCCCTCAGGCACGACGCCATCGAATTTCGACTCCGCGAATTTGACGATGCGGTTGACGAAATTGCCCAGCACATCGGCCAGGTCCTTGTTGGTCGTCGACTGGAACTGCTCCCAGGTGAAGGCCGCGTCCGACCCTTCCGGCCCATAGGCCGTCAGATGCCAGCGCCAGTAGTCGGCCGGCAGCAGCTCCAGCGCCTGATCCATGAACACGCCGCGCTTCTGGCTGGTCGAGAATTTGCCGCCGTACCAGTTCAGCCAGTTGAAGGCCTTCAGCGTGTCGACCGTCTTCCACGGCTCGCCCGAGCCGAGGATGGTCGCCGGGAAGCTGACGGTGTGGAAGGCGACATTGTCCTTGCCCATGAACTGGACGTAGCGGACGTCGTCGGCGCCCTCGTCCGTCCGCCACCAGTCGCGCCACGTCCGGCCAGTCGCCTCGGCCCATTCCTCGGTGGCGCCGATATATTCGATCGGGGCGTCGAACCAGACGTAGAAGACCTTGCCCTCCATCCCCGGCCGCGGCCCGCCGTCGGGACCGACCACCGGCACGCCCCATTTCAGGTCGCGGGTGACGCCGCGGTCGATCAGCCCCTCGTCGAGGTGTTTCAGGGCGATGGATTTGGCCAGCGTCTGCCAGTCGGTCTTGGTCCCGATCCAGTCGCGGATGCGCTGCTCCAGCTTCGTCTGCAGCAGATACAGGTGGCGGGTGTCGCGCACCTCGAGGTTCTTCGACCCCGACACCGCCGAATACGGGTCGATCAGGTCGGTCGGGTCCAGCAGCCGGCCGCAGTTGTCGCACTGGTCGCCGCGCGCCCCGACATGGGCGCAGTGGGGACACGTCCCCTCGACATAGCGGTCGGGCAGGAAGCGGGCGTCATCGATGGAATAGATCATCCGGTCGACCCGCTCCTCGATCAGGCCGTTCTGTTCGAGGACATGGGCGAAATGCTGGGTCAGGCGATGGTTGGGCGCGTTCGACGAGCGGCCGAACCAGTCGTAGCTGAGGCCGAACGCCTCGCCGGCGGCCTTCTGGATCTCGTGCTGCTCGTCGCAATAGGTCCGCACGTCCTGACCGGCGGCCGCGGCGGCCAGCTCGGCCGGGGTGCCGTGCTCGTCGGTGGCGCAGATGTAGAGCACCTCATGACCCTGGGCCCGCTTGAATCGGGCCCAGACGTCGGCCGGCAGCATCGATCCGGCGAGATTGCCCAGATGCTTGATGCCGTTGATGTACGGCAGGGCCGAGGTGATGAGGATGCGGGACATGGGAATCCGTGTCTTGGGGAGGCGACGGATATAGAGGGCGAAGGCCCCGGCGGCAAAGGCTCAGACCGGCAGCCGCTTCGCCACCCGCACGAACCGCCCCGTCAGCAGCGCCGACGACACGAGACTGGCGATGATCACCGCCCAGACCAGTCCGTTGACCCCGATCTCGTGCGCCAGCCACCAGCCCAGCGGCATCATGATCAGGCTGTAGGCGCCGAAATGCATGATCGTCGGCCACCAGACATCGCCCGCCGCCCGGTTGGCCGAGGCCGAAACCACCTGGATGCCGTCGGCGACGAAGAACAGCGTCGCCAGCACCAGCGCCGGAACCACCACCGCCAGCAGGGCCGGGTCGCGGTTATAGGCGCTCGCCACCCACGGGGCGGTCGGCCACAGCACCAGCGCCACCGTCAGCGTCAGCACGCTGACCACGCCGATCCCGACCAGACCGGCCCGCATCACCCCGCGCCCGTCCTTCGCCCCATAGGCCTGTCCGACCAGCACCGCCGTCGCCGACGACAGCCCCATGGGCGCCATGAAAACGACGGCCGAGACGTTGAGCACGATAGTCCAGGCCGCGGTCTCGATCGCCCCCAGCTGGCCGGCGATGAAGGTCATGGCCCCGAAGGCCGCCACCTCGATGAAATACGAGCTGCCGGCGCCATAGCCGACCTTGCGTTGGTCGCGCTCCGCCACCGGGTCGCGCCGCGGCCGGTTGAACACCCCCAGCGACCGCGCCTCGGGCATGCGCACGATGTAGACGATCAGGAACACCGCCAGCGAGGTGCGCGCGAACAGCGTCGCCCAGGCCGCGGCGGCGGCGCCGTCGAAGCCTAACCCCAGCACGTCGGGCACCAGCAGCAGGTTCAGCGCCAGATTGACGCCGTTGGCGACCCACATGGCCCACATGCCCGCGCGCGGCCGGTGCAGCGCCTCCAGAAACAGCTGCGCCGCTACGCTGACCAGATAGCCGGGCATCGACAGGGCGAGGATGATCAGCACCGGCGAGGCCCCCTCGGCGAGGCCGTCGGCCAGCCCGAGGCTGCGCAGCGCCCACGGCCCCAGCAGGATCAGGGCGATCATGGAGCCGAAGCCGAGCAGCAACGAATAGCTGACGCCGCGCCGCAGCACCGCCCCGACCTCGTGCCGCCGTCCCTCGCCGAGGAAGCGGGCGGTCATCACCTGCACCCCCATCAGCAGGCCAAGGGCGGTGGTCACCACGATCATCGTCGGGGTCATGGCCAGCGAGCTGTAGGCCAGCTCCAGTCCCGACCATCTGCCAACCACGATGGCGTCGGTCAGCCCCATGGTCATGATGCCGATGCGCGCCAGCACCACCGGCCACGCGAGGTGCAGCAGGTCTTTCAGGGTGGAACGGGTCTGGCGGCTGAGGGTGACCATGGGAGGCGCGACAGGCCATGGGGAACGGGCCGGGTCAAGCCATTCCTCCCCCGCAGGGGGAGGGGGACCGCGAAGCGGTGGAGGGGGCTGACCACACGCACCGGCTCCCCGGACCAGGCCCCCTCCACCATGCTTCGCATGGTCCCCCTCCCCCAAAGGGGAGGAATCGTCAGACTTCCTCGTAGGTCGCCGCGAAACCGACCGGGAAATTCACCGACCGGGCGATGAAGCAGAATTCGTGGATCTCGCCATGGATCGCGTCGGCGCGGGCCAGATCGGCGCCGCGCTCGACCGTGATCTTCGGCCGCAACGTGGCGCTGAGGAAACGGCCCGCGCCGTTCGGCGAGGTCTCGCCCAGCCCGACCGGCTGGTCTTCATAGCCGCGCACGACGATGCCCGCCTTGTGGGCCAGATGCAGGTACCAGAGCATGTGACAGGCCGAGAGGGCCGAAATCAGCAGATCCTCGGGGTTGGCCTTGGTCGAATCGCCGCCCAGCAGGGGATCGTTCGAACAGTGCACCACGGCTTTGCCCGGCGTCTCGATGTCCCACGTCCGGTCATAGCCGAGATAGCGCTTCGTCCCCTCGCCCCGGTCGCCGGTCCAGCGGATCGCGGCGGTATACTCGTGCTGCGACATGGGACCGGCTCCTCGTGATGGGCGCGGAGGATCTGGGCCGCCGCCTCGCCACGGTCAAGCTACCTCCCCGGCCAGTCGCAACTGCGCGCGCCACCTTCCCCCGTCGCCCCAAGCCCCCTAAACCACACCCATGCCCAAGCTGACGTCCGCCATCGATCCGAACAGCCCCGCCTTCAAGGCGCTCGACGCCCACAACCGCGCCCTGCGCGACGAGCTGCGCGCCCGGGTCGCCGAGGCCGCCCTCGGCGGGCCCGAGAAATCCCGCGAACGCCACGTCGCCCGGGGCAAGCTGCTGCCGCGCGACCGCGTCGAACGCCTGCTCGATCCCGGTTCGCCCTTCCTCGAGATCGGCCAGCTGGCGGCCCATGACATGTACAAGGGCGAGGCCCCCGGCGCCGGCATGATCTGCGGCGTCGGCCGCGTCTCGGGCCGCGAGGTCATGATCGTCGCCAACGACCCGACGGTGAAGGGCGGCGCCTATTTCCCGATGACGGTGAAGAAGCACCTGCGGGCCCAGGAGATCGCCGAACAGAACAACCTGCCCTGCGTCTATCTGGTCGATTCCGGCGGCGCCAACCTGCCGCACCAGGCCGAGGTCTTCCCCGACCGCGACCATTTCGGCCGCATCTTCTTCAACCAGGCCCGGATGTCGGCGAAGTCGATCCCCCAGATCGCCTGCGTCATGGGCTCCTGCACCGCCGGCGGCGCCTATGTGCCCGCCATGTCGGACGAGACCGTCATCGTGCGCAATCAGGGCACCATCTTCCTGGCCGGCCCGCCGCTGGTGAAGGCCGCCACCGGCGAGGTCATCTCCGCCGAGGAGCTGGGCGGCGCCGAGACCCACGGCCGTCGCTCCGGCGTGGTCGACTATGTCGCCGAGAATGACGAGCACGCGCTGGAGATCGTCCGCACCATCGTCGACAGCCTGAACACGGTGAAACGCGTCGACCTCGACGTCCGCGAACCGCGCGCCCCCGCCTATGACGCCGAGGAGCTGTACGGCCTGATCCCCGACGACGTCCGCGCCCCCTATGACGTGCGCGAGGTCATCGCCCGGCTCGTCGACGGCTCCGAGTTCGATGAGTTCAAGGCCCTGTACGGCACGACCCTGGTCTGCGGCTTCGCCCGCATCTGGGGCTATCCGGTCGCCATCCTCGCCAACAACGGCGTGCTGTTCTCCGAGAGCGCGCTCAAGGGCGCCCATTTCATCGAACTGGCCTGCAAGCGGAAGATCCCGCTGCTGTTCCTGCAGAACATCTCGGGCTTCATGGTCGGCGGCAAATACGAGGCCGAGGGCATCGCCAAGAACGGCGCCAAGCTGGTCACCGCCGTGGCCTCGGCCGAGGTTCCGAAATTCACCGTCCTGATCGGCGGCAGCTTCGGCGCCGGCAACTACGGCATGTGCGGCCGCGCCTACTCCCCGCGCTTCCTGTTCACCTGGCCCAACAGCCGGATCAGCGTCATGGGCGGCGAACAGGCCGCCGCCGTTCTGGCCACCGTCCACCGCGACGCCGACACCTGGACGCCGGAAGAGGCAGAGGCCTTCAAGGATCCCGTGCGCCAGAAATACGAGGACGAGGGCAATCCCTACCACGCCACCGCGAGGCTGTGGGACGACGGGGTGATCGACCCGGCGCAGACGCGGGATGTGCTTGGACTGGCGATCAGCGCCAGCCTCAACGCCCCGATCCCGGAGACGACGTTCGGCGTGTTCCGGATGTGATCAGGCGGGAGGCGTTCTGAGCACCTTCTCCATCGCCTTCCCCTTGCTCACCTCGTCGACCAGTTTGTCGAGGTGGCGCAGTTCGCGCATGAACGGGTCCTCGATTTCTTCGACCCGGTAGCCGCAGATCATCCCGGTGATCAGGAAGCGGTTCGGGTTCATCGCCGGCGCCTCGGCGAAAAACGTCTCGAAGTCGGTCTTCGCCGCCAGCAGCGCCTCCAGCTGGTCCTGTGAATAGCCGGTCAGCCAGCGGATCACCTCGTCGACCTCGGCCCGCCCACGCCCCTTCTTCTCGACCTTGGCGACATAGTGGACGTGGACGCTCGCCACGCTCATCCGGCGGATGCGGTCGTTCGCGCTGGTCGCCATGGCGACGTCTCCAGGTTCCGTTCGGGCCCGAACGCGTTATACCGCTGCAGCATCCGGAGACCACCATGACCGACCGCACCCCCACCGAAGCCGAGCTCAACGCCCTCGACGTCACCGACGCCGAGACGGCCGAGATCAACGCCATCGCCCACCCCCTGCTGGCCGACCCGGCGCCCGACGCCAATGACGACCTGGTGCAGATCGATTCCACCACCGACGGCGTGGTCTTCGTCACCATCAACCGGCCGGCGAAGAAGAACGCCTTCGACGGCCCGACCGTCGCCGCCCTCTATGAGGCGTTCGAGACCCTGCAGGGCGCCGACCGGGTGCGCACCGTCTTCATCCGCGGCGCGGGCGGCACCTTCAGCGCCGGCGCCGATCTGGGCTGGATGGCCGACGCCGCCGGCTGGTCCGAGGGCGACAACCGCGACGACGCCATGGGTCTGGCGAAAATGCTCAAGGCCCTGCACGACATCCCGGCCCTGACCGTGGCGATTGTCGAGGGCGCGGCCATGGGCGGCGGGGCCGGCATCGTCGCCGCCTGCGACATGGCCGTGGCCGTCGAGGGAACCCGCTTCGCCTTCTCCGAGGTCAAGCTGGGCCTGATCCCGGCGACCATCGCCCCCTATGTCGTCGAGGCCATCGGCCCCCGCCGCGCGCGCCAGCTGTTCCTGACCGCCAACATCTTCGACGCCGATTACGCCGCCCACGCCGGCCTGATCGACATGGTCCTGCCCGAGGGCTCGGTCGAGGAGTTCATCTCCATGCTGACCGACAGCCTGACCACCAACGCCCCCGGCGCCATGGGCGACGCCAAACGCCTGGTCAACGACGTCGCCGGCCAGAAGATCGACCACGGCCTGATGGAAGACACCGCCAAACGCATCGCCCGCGCCCGCGCCTCCGAGGAAGGCCAGGAAGGCGTCCGCGCCTTCCTCGACAAGCGCAAGCCGCGCTGGGCGGAGTAGGCACGAGGAGTGGCTAGTGGCTAGTGGCTAGTGATTGTCGCTTCCTGTCGGCGGAAGGGCGACGCCGTCATCCCGGACCCCCGGACGCCGGCCAGCCACTAGCCACTAGCCACTAGCCACTAATCACTAGCCACTCCGCCCCGCCGGCCTCTAGAACCGACCCATGTTCAAATCCGTCCTGGTCGCCAATCGCGGCGAGATCGCCTGCCGCGTCTTCCGCAGCGCCCGTCGCCTCGGCCTGCGCACCATCGCCGTCTATTCCGAGGCCGACGGAAAGGCCCTGCATGTGCGCGAGGCCGACGAGGCCGTCCTGATCGGCCCAGCCCCGGCGCGCGAGTCCTACCTTGACGCGGCGAAAGTCCTCGCCGCCGCGAAAGCGACCGGCGCCGAGGCTATCCACCCCGGCTACGGCTTCCTGTCCGAGAACGCCGACTTCGCCGAGGCCGTCATGGCCGCCGGGATCGTCTGGATCGGTCCCAACCCCGCCTCGATCCGCGCCATGGGCCTGAAGGACGCCGCCAAGACCCTGATGATCGAGGCCGGCGTGCCGGTCACGCCCGGCTACCTCGGCGAGGACCAGTCGCCCGAACGCCTGCAGACGGAGGCCGACGCCATCGGCTACCCGGTGCTGATCAAGGCCGTCGCCGGCGGTGGCGGCAAGGGCATGAAGAAGGTCGAGCGCGCCGAGGACTTCGCCGACGGCCTCGCCTCGGCGCAGCGCGAGGGCCAGTCCTCCTTCGGCGACCCGCGCGTCCTGATCGAGAAATACATCACCCGCCCGCGCCACATCGAGGTGCAGGTGTTCGGCGACACGCACGGGACCGTCGTCCACCTGCACGAGCGCGACTGCTCGCTGCAGCGTCGCCACCAGAAGGTGATCGAGGAGGCCCCCGCCCCCGGCATGGACGCCGCCACCCGCAAGGCCGTCACCGACGCCGCCGTCCGCGCCGCGAAGGCCGTGAGCTATGAGGGCGCCGGCACCATCGAATTCATCGCCGACGCCTCGGAGGGTCTCCGGGCCGACCGGATATGGTTCATGGAGATGAACACCCGGCTGCAGGTCGAACACCCGGTCACCGAGGCCATCACCGGCGTCGATCTGGTCGAATGGCAGCTGCGCGTCGCCGCCGGCGAGCCGATCCCGCTGAAACAGGCCGACATCCCGCTGAACGGCTGGGCCATGGAGGCCCGCCTCTACGCCGAGGACCCGGCCAACGGCTTCCTGCCGTCGATCGGGAAGCTCGATCATTTCGTCCTTCCCTACTCCGCCCGGGTCGACACCGGCGTCGAGGAAGGCGGCGAGGTCAGCCAGTTCTATGACCCGATGATCGCCAAGCTCATCGTCCATTCGGAAACTCGGGAGGAGGCTGCGGGAGGCCTGGCTGAAGCGTGCGCGGACGTCGAGGTCTGGCCCGTACGCACCAACGCAGCCTTCCTCGTTCGTTGCCTCGAACACCCCCGGTTCGTCGACGGTGATGTCGATACCGGGTTCATCGCGGCGGAGGCCGAGGCTCTTGAGCCTGCGTCGCTGTCCGAGGAGGGGCTTCAGGGTGCGGCGCGGGGCTTGCGCTTCGCAGAGGGTCAGATGCGTCACCACGGCGTCGAACCGTGGGACGGGATGCTGTCGCAGATTGGATGGCGTTTGAACGCCCAGTTCGTCCGGCGCCAGGTATTATTCGTCGACGGAAGCAGGACCGAAATCGAGGTCGACGACGAGGTCTTCGACCGCGCCGGCGAACTTCGAGTTGATCGGGTCACTTCCGTGAGATTTGAACGGGGTGGCGCGTTTGTCGTGTCCGCGCGCGCGCCCATCGGCGCGCTCGGAGCCTCCGGCCCCGCCTCCGACGGCTCGCTCCGGGCCCCCATGCCCGGCAAGATCGTCGCCACGCCCGCCAAGCCCGGAGACGCGGTGACCAAGGGTCAGCCGGTCGTCGTGCTCGAGGCCATGAAGATGGAGCACGCCCTCGTCGCCCCGTTCGACGGCGTGGTCGCCGAAATCGCCGTGGCCGTCGGCGATCAGGTCACCGACGGGACGGTGCTGGCCACCGTAAACCCTCTCCCATAGGGAGAGGGAGGGGCCCGCTCGCGCAGCGAGTGGGAGGGTGTGGGGTTTCGGCGCCCGGGGCGTCAAACACCGTAACCCCACATCCGACCGGGCTCCGCCCGGCCACCTTCTCCCAATGGGAGAAGGAAAGGTCAGCTCAGCATTCCCACCCCGCCCACCGGCGTCGTCACCTGCGCATCCTCGAACGTCGCGATCAGCGGCATCCCCTTGCGGATCGCCTCCTTGACCGCCTCGACCCGCAGCGAGGCGCGGTGGGCGGCGACGTCGGTCCACACCTCGGTCACCCAGATGGCGTCGGCGTCGGCCGGGTCGTGGGCGACGATATAGCTCAGACAGCCCGGCATACGCCCGAGGCTCTCCAGCAGGATCGCCGTCAACGCGTCGCGCTGGCCCGGGATCGCGGTCATCTTGCCGATCAGTCCGTACATGGTCCCGTTTCCCGTCCGCGCCGACCCGAGACAGGTCAGACCAGCCGCCCCCGCTAGCACGTCGCGCATCCAACCCTCATGGCGTTTTTCCAGGCCCATCCCGCCGTCCTGTCTCCCGCCCTCCGCGCGAACAATGCTAACCCCCAACCATGTCCCTCCACATGATCAAGCTGTGCGTCGGCGTCGCCAAGGTCGAGACGCTGGAGCGCCGCGCCGCCAAGGGCGAATGGCTGACCGTCCAGACCCGGATGACGCCCAAACGCGCCGCCGAACTTGAGGACGGCGGCTCCCTGTTCTGGGTCATGAAGGGCTCCGTGACCTGCCGCATGCCGATCCTCGACGTCTCGACGAATGGCGAGGGCAAGGCCTCCATGTGCCACATCAAGCTGTCGCCCGAGGTCATCCGCACCGCCCCCCAGGCCCGTCGCCCCTTCCAGGGCTGGCGCTATCTGGAGCCCAAGGACGCCCCGCCGGACCTGTCCTCGCTCGACGCGGGCGAGGTGCCGGAGGATCTGGCCAAGCGGCTGCGGGAGATGGGGGCGTGGTAGGGATTAGGGATTAGGGATGAGGGATGAGGGATGAGGGGCAAGGGTCGGCTCCAGGCCAGCGACCATGCAGGGCTCTAATGATCGGGCTCAAGCCTTTCATGACCTCATCCCTCATCCCTCATCCCGAATCCCAACCCTCTCGCCAGCCCCCGCCGACTCCCGCTAGCGTCCGCCCATGGCACCTGTCCGCTCCGACCGCCTCGAAGACGCCCTCCACCGCATCTTCGAGGGCGGAAAGAACACGCGCGCCAGCTGGTTCGCCCTGACCGGCGGCGAGACCCTGTTCGCCGAGGGGGACGCGGCCGACACCCTTTATCTGGTGCGCTCCGGCCGCCTCGGCGTGTTCCGCAAGAACCCGGCCGAGGACCGCCCGCCCCAGTTCGTCGGCGTCATCCGGCCCGGCGAGCCGGCCGGCGAGATGGCCATGCTGGCCGGCACCGTCCACACCGCCGACGTCGTCGCCCTGCGCGATTCCGAGGTGCTGGCCCTGCCGCGCGACGCCTTCTTCGACGCCGCCCGAACCGAACCGGACCTGATGGTCGAGCTGTCGCGGCTGATGATCCAGCGCGCCCGTGACCGCCGCTCCGGCGGCGGCGAGCCCAGCGTGTTCGGCTTCGTCTCGGCTCGCCCCCGCCCGATCCGCGCCTTCGTCGAACGCATCGCCGCCGCCATCGAGGCCGAGGGCTTCAGCTGCCAAGTGATCGACCAGACCGCCCTGTCCTCGGCCAGTGAATGGTTCAGCCGGGTCGAGGACACCCACGACTACGTCCTCTATGTCGCCGAGATGGACGAGCCGGCCTGGGCCGCCCTGTGCGCGCGCCAGGTCGACCGCGTCTTCGTCGTCGGCGCCGGGCTGATGGCCCCGCCCAACCGCCCCCTGCCCCACGCCGGGGTGCTGGACGCCCAGCGCCGCACCGACCTGATCCTGCTGCGCGACCCACGCATGAAACACCCGGCCAACACCGGGGTTTGGATCGACGCCATCTCGCCCGGCCGCTGGTTCCAGGCGGTCGAGGGCGACCAGGCCGACGCCGAGCGGCTGGGCCGGGTCATCACCGGCTCGGCCGTCGGCGTGGTCATGTCCGGCGGCGGCGCCCGGGCCTATTCCCACATCGGCGCGCTGAGGGCCCTGCGCGAGGCCGGGGTGCCGATCGATTTCGTCGGCGGGGCCTCGATGGGCGCCGTGATCGCCGCCGGTCCGGCGCTGGACTGGTCGCAGGAGGAGTTGGAGGCCCGCATCCGCAAGGCCTTCGTCCAGAGCGACCCCCTGTCCGACCTCGCCTTCCCGATGCTGGCCATGACCCGCGCCCACAAGGTCGACCGGCTGTTGCTCGAGGCCTATGGCGACATCGACCTGGCCGACCTGCACCGCCCCTATTTCGCCGCCTCGACCAACCTGACCAGCGGCAAGCTGGAGATCCACCGGCGCGGCCTGATGCGGCGGGCCCTGCGCGCCTCGATCGCCATTCCCGGCATCCTCCCGCCCGTGGTCATCGACGGCCAGGTGCTGGTCGACGGGGCGGTGCTGAAGAACCTGCCGGCCGAGGTCATGCGGCAGATGAACCCCGGCCCGGTGATCGGCATCGACATGTCCGAGACGCGCGGCGTCGACGCCGGGATGATCGAGCATCCGCCCTCGATCTGGCGGCTGATCGCCACCGGGGCGTGGCGTCGCGGGCCGCCGATCGTCTCGATCCTGATGCGTTCGGCCACCCTGACCACCGACGCCGATCTGGAGAGCTCGCGCGCCGCCACCGACCTGTTGATCCAGCCGACTCCGGACGGCCTCGACATCCGCGACTGGAAGGGGTTCGAGCCCGGCGTCGAGGCCGGCTACCGCGCCACCCGGGAGGCGCTCGACGCCCTCGACCGGCCGGTCACCCACCTGCGGCGTCGCGCGCCGCTCAGCGTTTGCGCGCCATCAGAAACAGACGCGGAAACGGCATCAGCGTCACCCCGTCCGGCCGTCGCGGAAAAGCCCCGGAAAGCCGCTCGCCCAGCGCGGCGAGATACCCCCGCCGCATGACCTCGTCGGGCAGGGCGGCCAGGTACGGCCGCAGCGCCGTGCCCTTCATCCACTCCAGCACGGCGTCGGGCCCGGCCAGCGCCTGCAGATAGGTGGTCGACCAGATGTCGATGTCGCCGCACTCTTCCGCCAGCACGGAATAATAGGTCCCAGGTTCCAGCAGCGGCGCGACCGTGGCGACCCCGGCCAGGGCCGCCGCCCACGGCCCGTCGGCCGCCGCCTCGCGCATCAGCGTGTGGTGCCGGGTCTCGTACGCCATCGGCATCTGCACGGCCAGCACGCCGCCGGGAGCCAGCGCGCCCGTCAGCCGTCGCAGCAAGCCCTCATGATCCGGCAGCCAGTGGAGCGAGGCGTTGGCCCAGATCAGATCGACCGGCCGCTCCGGCTCCCACGCCGCGATATCGCCCGCCCGCCAGTCGATGGCCAGCGCCCGCGCCCGCGCGGCGTCCAGCATGGCCGCGCTGGAATCCAGTCCGTGCACGGCCGCCCGCGGATAGCGGCCCTCCAGCGCGACCGCATGCTGGCCGGCCCCGCACCCAAGGTCCCAGATTTCGCCCGGCGCCAGTCGGTCCGGCAATCGCGCCATCAGGTCGCCGGCGGCGCGGTCGCGGTCGCGTTCAAAGCGGCTGTACTGCAGGGGGTCCCAGGCCGGCGGCGTGTCGGTCATGCCGTGACGCGCTCCAGATCGGGAAGATGGTACCGCCTCTCAGGCTTGAACTGAGGACCTCCGGTTCCACAAACCGGCGCTCTAACCAACTGAGCTAAGGCGGCGCAGGGCCCCGGCGAGGGGCGACGCGAGGGCGGTGTCTAGCCGTGTCGCTGGCGGCGATCAAGGTGGATTTGACCGAAGGCAGCAGGCAGCAGGCAGCAGGCAGCAGATTGAAGGCTCCGCTGACCGCCACAGCCATCCCTTGCACCCGCCGGAGACGGGCTTCACTACTTTCTGCCGCCCGCTGCCCGCTGCCCGCTGCCTACTGCTGCCTGCTGCCTGCTGACTCAGCTCCAGCCCTGGCTGGCGATATACTGCTCCAGCGCCGCGATCCGGCTGGCGTCGGACGGGTGGGTCGAGGCGAACTCCGGGGTCGAACCCTGCCGTTGCTGCGCCATCAGCCGCCACAGGGCGATCGACTCGGACGGCCGGTAGCCGGCGCGTTGGAGATAGTCGACGCCCAGCCGGTCGGCCTCCAGCTCGTGCCGGCGCGAGAAGGGCAGCAGCACGCCCAGCTGGGCGCCCAGGCCGCCGATCGCGCCGGCCGCCTGGGCGTAGTCGCCGGCGGCGCTCTGGACGCCGCTCAGCACCACGCTGGTCGCCGCCGTCGACGAATAGCGCTCCGCCGCGTGACGGGCGACCACATGGCCGATCTCATGGCCCAGCACGGCCGCCAGCTGATCGTCGTTGCGGACCAGGCCCAGCAGCCCGGTGGTCACGCCGATCTTGCCCGAGGGCAGGACGAAGGCGTTGGGGCTCTCGCTGACGAACACCGCATAATCCCAGCTGCGACCGGTCAGACCCGCGCCCTCGACGATCCGGGCGCCGACGCGGCGGACGCGGGCGTTCGCCGCCGCGTCGCGCGAGACCGGTTGGGTCCGCAGCGCTTCGGCCCAGGCCGCTTCCGACTGCTGGGTCAGGGCCCCGTCGTCGACGATCAGGAACTGGTTGCGGCCGAGGGTCTCGTTATAGGCGCAGGCCGCGGTCGACAGGGCGGCGATCGCGGCGATCACAAGGAGGCGGGGACGGTTCATGGGGGTTCCTCTTCAGCTTCGCGGCACAACGCGCGGCCGCGGCGGACGCTCCCGCCGTCGCCCGGCGGCGCAACGAAAAACGCCCCGGTCGCGGGGACCGGGGCGTTCTTTTCTCTGGCCCCGCCCGAACTAGTCGGGAAGA
Organism: Brevundimonas sp.; assembly: GCF_046295595.1. Classification (GTDB taxonomy): domain Bacteria; phylum Pseudomonadota; class Alphaproteobacteria; order Caulobacterales; family Caulobacteraceae; genus Brevundimonas. The sequence goes on from NZ_JBKBMX010000025.1 coordinate 16,966, forward strand.
CGGAACCGCGTGGTCCAGTTGACCCGGGCGTTGACGGCGGCGCCGTCCACGGTCCGGGGCGACAACCGGGCCCGTCGGGCGCCCGCTAGGGCCGCTTGGCCGAACCCGGCGCCTGAGGGGTCTTCCGACACGATGTTGCAGTCGGAAAGGCTGCCGTTGGCGTTCACGAGGCAGTTCAGGGTGACCGAACCGTTCGAGATGCCGCGCGACTGGGCGCGGGTCGGGAACTCGATCGACGGCTGTCGCGACCAGCTCGGGTTGGTGATCACCGACGGCCGCGGCGGCGGAGGCGGCAGCGGCACCGTCACCGGCCCGTCGATCCGGCCAGGCGGGATCGTCGAGGCGATCCGGTCTTCCTTCGGCGTCGGCGGCACCGGAAGCGGCGGCACCGGGATATTCACCGGAAGAGGAGCGGGCACCCGCACCTGCAGCTTGGGCGGCGGCGCCGTTTCGGGCGGCGGCGGCGGAGGCGGCGGGGGCGGAGGCGGCGGCGGGATCGGCTCGATCAGCTCGACTTCGATCGACTCATCCGAATAGTTCACCTCGCGCAGCTTGAACTGGGCGTTGATGAAATAGAAGGCGAGCAGGGCGAAGAGCAGGCTGACGACGACGACGCTGGCGATGAACACATGCGGGGGAACCCCGAAAATGCCCTTCGCCTTCGGCGGGTCATAGAGGCTGCGATGATATTCGACTTCAGTCATGTTCTCACCGCTCCCACTATGTCGCTTGGTCTTCGCCGACCAGGGCGACGCTGTAGAAACCACTGTCCTGCAGGGCGTTCATGACCTGCATGAAGTCGCCATACCGGGTCGTCTGATCGGCGCGGATGAAGATCCGCTCGTCCGACGGCGTCGAGTTGCCGATCAGGTCGAGCAGCTCGATACCCACCGAGTCGATATCGACCTCGTCATCCCCGAGATAGACCCGGGAATTGGCCTGGATCGAAACGTAGAACGGCTTCGGCGGGTTGGGAGCCATCGGCGCGACCGCGACCGGCAGTTTCACCTCCACCGACACGGTGGCGAGCGGAGCCGCCACCATGAAGATGATGAGCAGGACGAGCATGATGTCCACGAACGGCGTGACGTTAATCTCGCTGTTCTGCTCGATGGCGTACCTGCCGCCGCCGCCACCGGAGAGTTTGGCGGCCATCCGACTTACGCCCCCTTGTCGAGGTTACGCGACACGGCGTTCATCAGCTCGGCGTTGAAGCCGTCCGAACGGGTGCCATAGGACGCGATGCGGGTGTTGAAGTAGTTGTAGAAGATAACCGCCGGGATGGCCGCGAACAGGCCGATGCCGGTGGCCAGCAGCGCCTCGGCGATACCGGGGGCGACGACGGCCAGGTTGGTCGTGTTGGTGTTCGCGATGCCGATGAACGAGTTCATGATGCCGTAAACGGTGCCGAACAGACCGATGAAGGGCGCGGTCGAACCGGTCGAGGCCATGAAGCCCTGACCGCCCGAAAGGCGCTTGGCCAGACCGGCCTGCACGGCGTTGACGGCGGCCTGGGCGCGGCCCGTGGCGGTGTCGAGGTGATCGCCGGTGACCGAAAGGCCCGCCTGACGCGACAGTTCGATTTCGTCGGTGGCCGCGGCGGCCATGTCGGCCAGCGGGTTGCCTTCAAACTCTTCCGAGGTCGCCACGCGACGCATGTCGGCGATCGTGCGGGTCTGACGGAAGGACTCGAGGAACTGGTCGGTCTTGCGGTTCAGGGCGCCGAATTCAAACAGCTTGATCAGCAGGATCACCCAGGTGAACACCGAGGCCAGCAGCAGGCCGATCATCACCGTCTTAACGACGATGTCGGCTTCCATGAACATGCTGGCGGGCGTCATCTTGCCGTGCGCGCCTTCTGCCGGCGCTTCTTCAGCGGCCGGGGCCGCTTCGGGGGTCGGGGTTGCAGCCGCGTCAGCGGCGGGAGCCTCGGCAGCCGCGGGGGCGGCCGGAGCGGTGGCATCCTGCGCGAGGACCGGCGTACCAGCCATCAGGACGGCGGCGCCGGCCATGGCCAGGAGGATGTTGGTCTTCTTGATATCGAGCATAGTTCGCCAGTTCCTGCTTGTTTTGGTCTGACTTGTGGAACCCTGAGAAGCGGCCGCAGACGACGACCGCTCCCCCATGAAATTTCGTTCTCAGCGTGGGGACCTGAGATCCCCGGACTGCGGAACGCCTCCTGACGCTTCCGGTTGCCTTTCGGCGCCCGGGGCGGTGTCGACGACGCGGGATTTCTGAATCCCGCTTCCGCCGACCGCGCGCCAAGAAAAGCGGTCAAGCTCCTTTGGCGAACGGTTACCAGAGCGTCAAGTGCGCAACGGCGCTTTTCCCCTCCGGGGTGAGCGAACCCGTTCAAAGCCAAGGATTCCGCCGGAACGCGACAATTTCATGATCGTTGGACGGCGGTTTCCGGCGAGGCCGCGCACGATGGTGCCTGGGGGCGGATTCGAACCACCGACACGCGGATTTTCAATCCGCTGCTCTACCAACTGAGCTACCCAGGCGAGGCGTCCATTCGCGAGAGCGGCGTCTATAGGCGAGCCGTTTTCAGGTGTCCAGCGGTCTTGTCAGCCTTCGTCGTCGTCGCGCGAAGGCGTCTCCTCTGCACCGCCGGGCGCGACATAGGACCCGGCGAACCAGCGCTGCAGGTCGATGTCGGCGCAGCGTTTCGAGCAGAACGGCTTGTATTTCGCGTCGGCCGGCGCGCGCCGGCAGATCGGACAGGTCGCCATCGCCTCAGCCTTCATCGATCTGCACGCCGTCCGACAGCGCCGGATCGGCCTTCACCCGCGCCCGCGGCCCCAGCCGCGCCGCCAGCGTCTCTACCCGCGCCGCGATCGCCGGCGGACACCGCAGCGTCAGATACGGCGCCGCGGTATCGTTCGCCAGCGCCAGCTTCAGCCGCCGCACCGCATCGATCGCCCGCGTCTCAGCCGTCGGCCGCCCGTCCGGCCGCGGCAGCCGCTCATCGACCGGCGTCGTGCGCCACGGCAGCGACAGCATCAGCACGCCGAAGCGGTTGACCGGCCCGTAGCCGATCGCCGGATCGCCCCCGAACGCGGACCCGAAAGCCGACTTCGCCGCCGCCAGCATCGCCGCGCCGTCGTGGCCGGTCCCGACCAGATCGACCGCCACCAGTCCGCCCCAGCCCTTGAGCCGGATCAGCCGCGCCGCCTGCATCAGCCCGTCGCGGTTCGCCCGGGCCTTGTCCCGCCGGCCGTCGCGGCCGGGGGCGGCGGCGTGATCGATATCCACCGCAACCAGCGCCCGCGTCCGTTCGACCGCCAGCCGCACGCCCGCATGGGCGAACAGCGCCCATGAAGCCAGAGCCTCCTCCTCCGCCTCCAGACTGGCGCGGATCGCCGCCGCCCCGGTGCGCGGCTCGACGCCCGGCGCCAGCCGCGCCAGTTTTTCCGTCACGCTGGGCCCGGGCCGCAGCAGCCGCGGCTCCCCCTCCCCGGCCCCGATCAGGCCCAGCGTCGGACCCTTTTGCTCGCGCGGTTCGGCCGAGACCTCGACCTCGACCTTTGCGCCCACGGCGAACCGGTCGCTCTTGCGCAGCGGCAGGAAGCCAAACGGCTCCCCGGCCCCGAGGTCGATGAACGCCCCTTTCAGCCCCGCATCGACGGCGGCGACCCGCCCGATCGACCGGGCCTCCAGCCGGTGCTGCGGGACATCGCCGTCTCTCTCGATGATCAACTGCTCGAACCGGCCGGCCCGGACGACCACGCCGCGGACCTCTCCGGGCGTGTCGTCCACAAAGGTCTCGACCCCGCTCACTCCGCCCGCCAGCTGGCTCCGGCCAGCAGATTGACGGTCTCGAACAACGGCAGACCGACGATGGCGGGATAGCTGCCGACGATTCGTGTCACGAAAGCCCCCGCCCGGCCCTGGATGCCGTAGCCCCCGGCCTTGCCGCGCCATTCACCGGATCGGACATAGGCGGCGATCTCGGCGTCCGACAGCACCTTGAAACTGACCCGCGCCTCGACCACCCGATGCCGCGTCACGCCGCCCGCGGCGACGGCGACGCCGGTGAACACCCGGTGATTGCGCCCCGACAGCAGTTTCATGAACCGCACGGCTTCGGCCTCGTCGGCCGCCTTTTCCAGCAGTCGACGCCCCACCGCCACCACCGTATCGGCGGCCAGCACCACGGCCTCCGGCGCGCGCCCGGCCACGACCGTCGCCTTGGCGCGGGCCAGACGGGCGGCGAGACGCGGCGGGGTCTCGTCCTTCAGCGGCGTTTCGTCGATGTCGGCGGGTTCGATGCGGTCGGGCGTGATCCCGACCAGCGCCAGCAGTTCCACACGGCGCGGGCTGGCCGACGCCAGCACCAGTTCAGGACGGCTCATCCGAGCCCGTCCTTACTTGAAGCGATAGGTGATGCGGCCCTTGGTCAGGTCGTAGGGCGTCATCTCGACCAGGACCTTGTCGCCGGCCAGCACGCGGATGCGGTTCTTGCGCATCTTGCCGGCGGTGTGGGCGATGATCTCGTGATCGTTCTCGAGCGTCACGCGGAACGTCGCGTTCGGCAGCAGTTCGCTGACGACGCCGGGAAACTCGAGCAGTTCTTCCTTAGCCATGCGGCCTCTCGCGCCCAGTGAATACAGGTCTGAACGCGCGCCGGGCGAAAGCGCGCGTCGAAAAGAGCGGGCCTAATGCCTGAGATCGCGCCGAAAGTCGAGGCGACGCGCAGGAGTGATTAGTGGTTAGTGATTAGTGGTTGGCCGCTTCACTGGCGGCGGAAGGGCGGCGCGAACCGCTCCGTCGCCCAGGCCCCAGCCAACCACTAATCACTAACCACTTCTCCCCTACCCCCGCCGGTACAACGCCGTCACCAGGGTGAACAGCCGCCGCGCCGTCTCGTGGTCGACGGCGATCTTGCCGTCCAGCCGCGCCTTCAGCAGCTCGGCGCCCTCGTTGTGCAGACCGCGCCGGCCCATGTCGACGGCTTCGATCTGACCCGGCGAGGTGCCGCGCAGAGCTTCGTAATAGCTGTCGCAGATGCCGATATAGTCCTTCACCACCTTGTTCAGCGGGCTCAGCGACAGGCCGTGGGCGCGCGAGAACGCCGGCCCGGCGATGTCGAACACCAGCCGTCCGTCCAGCAGCGACAGCTTCAGACCATAGGGCCCGCCGGTCGCCCCGGCCGGCTCGAAGCTGTTCTTCTCGACCAGGTCGAAGATCGCCACCCGGCGTTCATGCTCGATCTCGGCCGTCGCCGCCGGCAGGGTGGCCGGATCCAGCTCGACCGAGGACAGGCGGTGCTCGCTCACGCCGGCTCCGGCCCTTCGGCCAGATGGCTCGGCGCGACCCGCGCGGGCCAGCGCTCCGACAGATCCGTCAGCACGGCGTCGAGGCATTCGACGTCGATGCGCAGATCTCCCCCGCCGGCGAACATCATGATGACCCGCCCGCCCGGCGCCTCGTCCGGCACGAAATCCATGGCCAGCAGCTCCAGGGCGTGCTCCGGTCCGCGCGGCAGGCGGCGGCTCTTGACCGACAGCACGTCGCCGAACTGCATCGCCGACATCACCCGCGTGCCGCCGCATTCCCAGCAGAACCGGCTCAGCGCCAGCGTCACCCGCCGCGCCGCCGGCTCCCAGACGATATCGACCGGCCGCAGGATCGCGTCCTGCAGCGCGGCCGAAATGATGTGCAGATCGTCGGCGTCCTCGGCCAGCAGGCGCAGAGGCTCGACGGCCTGACCGCCCGGAACGGCCCCGGCGTCCGTGTCGGTCCCGGCGATCGTCGCCTCAGTGCTCATGGTCGTCGCCCTTGATCCGGCGGATTTGCGCGCCGCAGGCCCCGAGCTTCTCTTCCAGCCGCTCGAAGCCGCGGTCCAGATGGTACACGCGTCCGACCGTGGTTTCGCCCTCGGCGACCAGACCGGCGATGACCAGGCTGACCGAGGCCCGCAGGTCGGTGGCCATGACCTGGGCGCCGTGCAGCACACCGACGCCCCTGACCACCGCCTCGCCGGCGTGGACGTGGATGTCGGCGCCCAGCCGCATCAGCTCCGGCGCATGCATGAAGCGGTTCTCGAAGATGTTCTCGTGAATGACGCTCTCGCCCTCGGCGGTGGTCATCAGCGCCATGAATTGGGCCTGCAGATCGGTGGCGAAGCCGGGATAGACCTCGGTGGCGACGTCGACCGCCTTCAGCCGCACCGCCGGGTCGCGTTTGACGATCACCCCGTCCTCGGTCGGCGTCACCTCGACGCCGGCGGCGACCATCTTCTCGCCCAGCGCCGTCATCAGCTCGGGTCGCGCCCGGGTCAGGCGCACCTCGCCCCCGGCCATGGCCGCCGCCACGGCGTAGGAGCCCATCTCGATCCGGTCGGCGATGACCGGCCATTCGGTCCCGCCCAGCGAGCCGACCCCGGTGATGACCAGTTCATGCGTGTCGATGCCCTCGACCTTCGCCCCCATGGCGACGAGACAGCGGGCCAGATCGCCGATCTCCGGCTCGCGCGCGGCCTTCTTCAGCACCGTCGTCCCGTCGGCCAGCACCGCCGCCAGCAGGGCGTGTTCGGTCGCCCCGACCGAGACGAACGGGAACTCGATCTCGGCGCCCTTCAGCCCCTTCGGCGCGCGGGCGATGACATAGCCCTCGTCCAGCTCGATCTCGACGCCCATGGCGGTCAGGGCGTGCAGGTGCAGGTCGACCGGCCGCGCGCCGATGGTGCAGCCGCCCGGCAGCGACACCCGCGCCTCGCCGGTGCGCGCCAGCAGCGGCCCCAGCACATTGAACGAGGCCCGCATCTGCCGGACCAGATCATAGGGCGCGAAGCTGGAGGTGATCTGCGCCGCGTGGAACAGCGTCTCCTGCTCTTCCCCATGCCCGTTCTCGGTCACCTCGACGCCCAGCTCGCGCAGCAGCCGGCCGAGGAATTTCGTGTCGGCCAGGCGCGGCATATTGGTTAGGCGCAACGGCTGATCGGTCAGGATCGAGGCGGCCATCAGCTTGAGGGCGGAATTCTTGGCGCCGCTGACCGGAATGATTCCGTTCAGCCGGGCGCCGCCTTGGATGGCGATGCTGTCCATATCGTCTCTACAGACCGGCGCGGGTGCGCCGGGGGCCGGCTATCTAGCCCGGACAGCAGCGATTGCGAAAGGCCATCCGTCGCGTACGGCCGATGACATTCAGTTGCTCGGCTTGGCCGGCCTGATCGCGCGGGCGGCCGCCTTGCGCCGCTTCAGATTGGCCCTGAGCGCCGTGGCCAGCCGCTGCGCCCGGGCGCTGGCCGGCGTCTTCGGCGGGGCCAGCGGATCCGGCAGGCTGGCCGGCAGGTCTGGCAGGGGCGCTGGAATCTTCGACTCATCCATGAGGCGATGAGACCCGCCGCCAACCTTTTTCGCAAGCAGGGGAATTCGGGCTTTCCCCTTTGTCCCCGGTTGGCTATACGGCCGCTTCCTCAGTTTCCGCCGCCGTAGCTCAGTGGTAGAGCGCATCCTTGGTAAGGCTGAGGTCGTGGGTTCGATTCCCCCCGGCGGCACCACTCTGAACAAAGGCCCGATCCCCCGGATCGGGCCTTTTGTTATGGCTGATCCGAGGTTTGCGGGCCGATTTCCGGCCACCGGCGCGACCGTCCGTCGTCGGCGGCGGACCCGACGCCGTAGCCGTAACCGGCGCCCATCCGGGACCGGGGATAGGTCAGCCCGCCCGCGTCATAGCCGCCGTAGCCATAGGCGTCGTGGCCGTATCCATAGGGATAGCCGTTCTCGACCTGACGGTAGCTGAGGTCGAGGCGACCGCTCTCTCCGATCGGCAGGGACATGGCGACGCCATAGTCGCGGTAGCCGCCGGTGCCGACGCCGACGCTGACCTGGCCATGGGGTTGGCGGTCGTCCCGCCATACCGGCGAACCGTCGAGCGGAGTCGGGTCGACCGACCGCGCGGTCAGCCACCGGGCGATCTGTTCGTCGCTGGTCAGGCCGTCGACCGCGGTCGGGGTCGGAGCCGGCAGCGGGGCCGGCCCCTCGGTCGCGTCCAGCGCCACCGCCGTGGCGGGGGCGGTGGCGACGACGCCATCCTGGGGTCCGGCGGGATCCCACGCCGTCGGCCCGGTCAGGACCGCGGACATCAGCACGGCGGTGATCAGCATGGGCTCGGCTCCTGCAATATCGTCACCCTAGCGCCAAATGCGGCCATGGTCAGGCGGCTCCATCTCCGCGCTGCAACGGATCGGGCAGGGCTTCGCCCTCGGGTACGAAGGACAGGGCGACGGAGTTTATGCAGTAGCGCAGCCCGGTGGGTCCGGGGCCGTCCGGAAAGACATGGCCCTGATGGCTGTCGCAGCGTGCGCAGCGGGTCTCGGTCCGGGTCATGCCGTACGACCGGTCGGTGATCGCCGTCACATGGGTCGGATCGACCGGCTCGGTGAAGCTGGGCCAGCCGGTGCCGCTTTCGAACTTGGTTCCGGTGCGGAACAGCGGCAGGCCGCATTCGCGGCAGCAGAACACGCCGGGGCGTTTCTCGCCCAGCAGCGTGCCGCAGAACGGCGCCTCGGTGCCGTGGGCCAGCAGGACGCGCTTCTCCTCGGGCGACAGATCGGCCTCCAGCCGCGCCCGCTCCGCCGCGTCGGGCGGGGTCAGATCGAAACCGGAGGGGGAACGGAGGGCGGGGGCGATATCGGTCATGCCCCCGACATAGGAAGGGCCGGACGGGGGTTCCACCCCGTCCGGCCCTGTATTCAACCCGCTGAAGCAGCGCGAAGCGCGGTAGCGCTACTGAAACAGCGTCCCCACCCAGGCGCGGACAGCGGTCTCGTCGACCGGATCGCCGGTGTAGACCAGGCCCTGGGCCGGAACGAACGGCTGGTTGTTGCCGCGCTGACGCGAGGTCCAGGCCTTGTGACCATAGGCCAGGTCGGCATAGGTCGACGGCAGACGCTGCACGGTCTGCTCGATGAAGATCGAGTCCGCGGCCGTGGTCGAACCGGCGATGCGCACGTTGGGCAGGCGGCTGACCAGGTCGAGGGTGTCGAGGCAGCCGCCCGAGCAGCCGGCGTCGACCAGCACCACGACCGGGCCTTGCACCGGGTTGGCGGCGGTGGCGTCGGCCGTGGTCGCGGCCTGCGGCTGGGTGAAGCTGGGCTGACCCGCGGCGAGGGCGGCGTCGAAGGCGGCCAGCACGGCCTCGGTCTGGACGATGACCTCGGGCGCCTCCTCGGCGAAGCGGGCGTTCTGCTTCATCCGCTCGATCACATCGGCGTACCACTGGCGGTTTTCCGGCGTGGCGCGATAGGTGAAGTCGCCGCCGGTCGGCTGGCGGCTCTGGGTGAATTCCGAGCTCCACAGACGGTTCAGCACGCCATAGCCGCGCGCCGTCGAGCCCAGGTTCGACGAGCCGCCGCCGCCGCGCAGGTCCAGCACGAAGCCTTGCGGCCCCTGGATGGCGGCCAGCTGGCCTTGCAGCTGGGCGTTGAAGGCGTCCCAGCCGGCGTCGTCGGCGAACGAATGGACGTGGATCCACGGCCGGCCGTTGACGGTCTCGACCGCCAGCGGCACGGCGCTGGGCGCATAGACGGTGGCGCGATAGGCGGCCTCGAGACTGGCCGCGTCGACCGGAACCGGCTTCAGCTCATAGTCGCGCTCGCGGCGGCCGACCTTGAATTTGCAGGTCGACGGCGTGCCGCCGGTGTAGGGGTTGTTGCGGTTCCACAGCAGATAGGGGGCCGAGGTGATCCGGCCCGCCTCGGTGGTCAGGTCGCCCTCCCACAGGTCCAGCTTGGCGGTGGCGTAGTCCTCGATCGGCGTCAGGTTGCATTCGGTGACCACCGCGCCGACCGGCGGCAGGCCGCGCACGCCCCGCTGCGCATAGGTCACGACGTATTCGCCGTTGCGCCAGCCGGTGGCCAGGCCGGCCCAGCTGATCGCCGAGAAGCGGTCGGCCGCGGTCTCGTAGCTGGGGCGGATGACGATGTTCGAATCGCGGAAGCCGGCGGCGTAGTAGCGCAGCAGATAGGCGTGGCTGGAGCCGCTGGTCGACTGGCCGGTCTTGGACAGGGCGTCCTGCAGGCCGGCGTCGATCCAGGCGCGGAAGGTGTCGCTGGCCGCGCCGGGGACGACCGGGGCCGGGTGGTTGGCGGCGATCGCGTCGTGCGCCGCCTGCAGGTCCTGGCGCGCCAGGGTCCGGAAATCCTGGGCGAAGACCGAGCCGGCGCTGAGCGAGAGCATCAGGGCCGCGGTCGCGGCGACGGGTAGGATACGGGACATTGAGTCGGGCTCCGGGGCCGTGAGAACAGGGAACGGGCAGCGTTAAAGCCCATACCGGCGGGGCTTGCCAACCCCGTACCGGGTTCGGACGAACGCCCCCCTTGGTTTACTCCCGCCGGATCGGGGCCTAATCGGGGCGCTTCCCTCACGCCGCGATCACGTTCGCTTCAGCTTCAAAGACGCCAAAGACCGCAGCATGTTTTCAAAGATCCTGGTCGCCAACCGCGGCGAAATCGCCGTCCGCATCATCAAGACCTGCCGCCGCATGGGCATCAAAACCGTGCAGGTCTATTCCGAGGCCGACGCCGGCTCCCTCGCCGTCGAGATGGCTGACGAGACGGTGCTGATCGGCCCCGCCCCCGCCGCCCAGTCCTATCTGCTGGCCGACCGGATCGTGGACGCGGTGCGGCAAACGGGCGCGGAAGCCGTCCACCCCGGCTTCGGCTTCCTCAGCGAGAACGCCGGCTTCGCCCGCCGCCTGCGCGACGAGGGAATCGCCTTCATCGGCCCCAACCCCGAGGCCATCGAGGCCATGGGCGACAAGATCAGCTCCAAGAAACTGGCCGCCGAGGCCGGCGTCTCCACCGTCCCCGGCCACATGGGCCTGATCGAGACGACGGAAGAGGCGGTCAGGATCGCCAATGAGATCGGCTATCCGATCATGATCAAGGCCTCGGCCGGCGGCGGCGGCAAGGGCATCCGCGTCGCCCATTCCGACGCCGACATGGCCGAGGGCTTCGCCGCCGTGAAGGCCGAGGCGCTGAACGCCTTCGGCGACGACCGCGTCTTCCTCGAGAAATTCATCATCGACCCGCGCCACATCGAGATCCAGGTGCTGGGCGACAAGCACGGCCATGTCGTCCACCTGTTCGAGCGCGAATGCTCGATCCAGCGCCGCAACCAGAAGGTCATCGAGGAAGCCCCCTCCCCCCTGCTCGACCCCGAGACCCGCGCCGCCATGGGCGCCCAGGCCGTCGCCCTCGCCCGGGCCGTCAACTACGACAGCGCCGGCACCGTCGAATTCGTCGCCGGTCAGGACAAATCCTTCTTCTTCCTCGAGATGAACACCCGGCTCCAGGTCGAGCATCCGGTGACGGAGCTGATCACCGGGGTCGATCTGGTCGAGCAGATGATCCGATCGGCCTGGGGCGAGAAACTGGCGTTTGCGCAGGACGACCTCGCCATCAACGGCTGGGCCATCGAGAGCCGCATCTACGCCGAGGACCCCTACCGCGGCTTCCTGCCCTCCATCGGCCGCCTCGTCCGCTACGAGCAACCGCAGGAAGGCCTGCACGACGACGGTTACATCGTGCGCAACGACTCCGGCGTCCGCGAGGGCGACGAGATCTCCATGTTCTACGATCCCATGATCGCCAAGCTGTGCGCCTGGGGCGAGACCCGCGACGCCGCCCTGACCGGAATGGCCCGCGCGCTGGAGGACACCCACATCGCCGGCGTCGGCCACAACATCCCCTTCCTGTCGGCCGTCATGGACCAGCCGCGCTTCCGCGGCGGCAATATCTCGACCAGCTACATCAAGGACGAATTCCCCGACGGCTTCCACGGCCTCAGGCCCGACGCCCGCCAGACCCACATCCTGATCGCCGCCGCCGTGGCCATGAACGAGATCGCCGCCGAACAGTCCGGCGACCCGTCCGACCGCACCGACTGGGTCGTGCTGATCGACAAGACCCCGCACGGCGTCGACCTGTCCTATGACGCCGACGAGGCCCTGCTGCTGGCCTTCACCGGCGGCGGCCACGCCCGGCTGACCGACATCGACTGGCGCCCCGGCCTGGCCCAGTTCCGCGCCGGGCTGGACGGCGAGCCCTTCACCGCCGAGGTCGCCCGCGTCGCCGACGGCTTCTCCATCCGCCATCGCGCCGCCCGCGCCCGCGTCCGCGTCCTGACCCCGCACACGGCCGAGCTCTACGCCCGCCTGCCGGAAAAGGTCGCCGCCGACACCAGCAAGCTGATCACCTCGCCCATGCCCGGCCTCGTCGTCGCCATCCCGGTCGTCGTCGGCCAGGAGGTCAAGACCGGCGAGACCGTCGCCATCATCGAGGCCATGAAGATGCAGAACATCCTCAAGGCCGAGCGCGACGGCGTGGTCAAGGCGGTCAGCGCCAAGGCCGGCGATCCGGTGGCGGCGGACGATGTGCTGGTGGAGTTCGGGTAGGGGCCAACTGGGCAACCGCCGAACGCCGGCGTTCGGCTAGCCCGGCGGGATGGAGTGATTGACCGACCTACTCCATGTCGGCGAGAACTTGCGCAGCCAGAACCCGCGCACTTGACGCGTTGTGAGACCAGCCGGCCACTGCGCTTGCGCCCACTACTTCCGATGGTCGGAATCGCGCCAAACCTACGTCTTTCTCGATCTCATCAGCACGCACGTCGTAGGACGCATGGCGTAGGGCTTCGACGACTGATTGTTGGAAGGCGATATCCTCGGCGCGGCCAATCGGCCAACCATTGCGATCAAGTGGTTCCATCTGCTGCGCGCGAAGAATCGCCAATATGAAAGTAGCGCAGGTCAGACCGCTTGCATTTCTAGTAATAACTAGATGCCCGGTAGCTCTTTCAAACTCAATACCCACGTCACTCAACCCGTAAGGGGTCTTGGGCATGTTCGTTGCCACTGCATTGATATATGCGGTCAACGACGCCAGATTCTCAGGTTCTATTTCCGCGATCTCTGCCCAGAACAGGTCTTCCGGAAATGCGTCCTCAATGCGAAGCCTGTAATGACCTGAAAGGTGCAGTAGCTTGACGCCCCCTCCGTCCACTCGAAACAGTAGCCCGGCGTGGCGACCATTCGCCATTATAGCCACGGACGGTCTCTTAAGTTGAACAGCGGGATCGAAGAGTGCAGCTGACCGAACGATCATGCATACAAGCCACGCAGGACCTTGCGAGCATCCCGTCCCTGCTCCTCTATAATTTGAGCCGCTCGGTCACGTAGTGGGGCCCAAAATGGAAGCCGGCCGCGCGCGTTAAACGAGGTGCGCAATAGGGTTACCGCAGCCGCAAGGTTTAAGCTTCGGACAAGCAATGGCCCTACGTGAGCAGTTAGGTGAGCCTCTTCACCATTTTCTAACAAGGCGCTGACGCTCTGGATCAGTTTAGTCAGTTCTGATTCACTTACGCTCGGGGACGAAAGATATGGAACCCAATCCGGCGTCCGGTCGGCTGCCCAAGACGACAATCCAAGCGGGACGATCCTTGTCGTTTTTGAGTCTGGCAAGAATGCTCGATCAAAAGTAATTCGCTTGTAAACAACGCCCTTAGACCGCGAATATCCGGCGCTTCTCGCCACCTTCCCTTTGGCGGCCGACCCAAAGGAGAGAATACCGCGAGAGCTTACCCTTTGCGCAGGCGAGCGCGTTGTCACTGACGGGGTCGTACGTTCTATCCAGCAATCCATTGTCATTGCTCAAAGATCTCCGCCAAGCGGCTCGTCACCTCAGCTCTGTCCATCAGCCCTTGGTCGATGATGTTAGCCAAAATAGTGCCCGCAGTCTGAAAAGCAATCTCTGGCGACATGCGTACATGGGCGGTATCGCGATACTCCATTTTGGTGCTGATGCCATTTAGGAGCATTCCAGTGCTCTCGCCGTTTTCCATCCTGCGTTTGATCAACTGTTCGTGCGCATTCGGGAGAATAGTTAAAACCACCAGTTCGATATTTCCACCGTGTACGAGTACGGCATAGCTGTCCGCGATGTGCACCACCAAATTTGGAGACTGGACGATGGGAATCGTGTCGTCGAGGACTTCATAGAGCCTCTCAGCGTCGCTTTCCGTTTCGTTATCTGACATTCCATCCTCGCGCGGGCTGGCCACGATCCACCGATCGCAACTGATTCTACCTCTATCATGCAGTTGGTTCGTAACCACCAGCTTGATGCAACCGCCCCTCCTCACACCCACCTGACCCTCGGCCTCCGCTCCCCCTCTGGCGTGTCCACCAGCAGATCGGTCACCGCCCACACCAGCCCAGCGACCCCGCCGGCCCATCTCGCCCCCGAACGCCATCAGCTCGTCCTCCAGCGCGTCGAACGGCCCCGCGTGGCGGCTGCGGCCCTGTTCGGGGGAGGGCGGCGACGGGCTCGGCGCGGCCCCAGGGAGACGTGGGCGCCGCCAGGTCCTGGCGTCGCGACGGGATGGGCACCGGTCGGGACCCGGCCGGGCGCGGCGGGGGTCTTCAGGGCGGTCCCCGCCCGGGCCGGCCATCCGATGTTCCCGCGGCGTTCGGCCAGTCCGCATTGGGAGCCTCGACCGAAACGGGCTACGAATAGGATTTGATTTACCGGATTCGGCGATCATGCGCTGCCGGGGGGCGCCAACTGCAGGAGACCGGCCCGAGTGGCGCGCATTCTTATCGCCGATGACGACCCGCTTCTCAGGGCGCTGCTCCAGTACCGGCTAGCCGCCGACGGCAACGAGGTGTTCGCGGTGGAGCACGGCGGACTGGTCCTGCCCGCCGTCGATGAATACCGGCCCGAGCTGATCGTCCTCGACGCGATGATGCCGGTCATGGACGGCTTCGAACTCCTGCGTCGGTTGAAATCCGGCCCGACCCCCGACCCGACCCCCGTCATCATGCTGACCGCGCTCAAGCGCGAGGCGGACATCGTCGGCGCGCTGCAACTCGGCGCCGCCGACTACCTCGTCAAACCCTTCATTCCCGACGAGTTGTCGGAGCGTATCCGGCGCGTCCTGTCCCAGGAATCCGGCGGAGAGGATCATGCTGCCAGTGCTCGCGGTTCCGGTTGAGGTCGCCGCCCAGGTCCAGACGGACCCCCAGGCCCTGTATGAAGCGGCGGTCGCCGACCGCCTCGCCGGTCGCCCCGCCCGGGCGGTGGAACGACTGGAGCGGGTTCTCGTCCTGCGCCCGGCCGACGTCGACGCGCGGCTGAACCTCGGCCTCGCCCTGCTGGCCCTCGACCGGGTGGCGGAGGCGGAGGCCGCCTTCCGCACCGTTCTGGATCAGGCCCCGGGCTACGTCGACGCCGAGGTCGGCCTCGCCCGCGCCGCCGAGCGCCGCGGCGACCGCGCCGCGGCGCGCCGCCACGCCGAACGGGCGGCCGCCCTGTCCCCCGAACGCGAGGACGTCGCGGGTCTGAACCGGGCGCTGGCCGACATCCCGTGGCGCATCGACATCGGCGCCGCGCGAAGTCGCCTGTCCGGCGGCCTGCCCGACTGGACCGAAAGCCGCATCGGCGTGTCGCGCACCCTGACCGGCGGATGGGCCGTCGGCGGCGCCGTCGAGCGGACCGAGCGGTTCGGGCGCACCGACGTCTACGCCGAGGCCCGCCTCGACCGGCGGCGGGGCCAGGGCGATATCTACGTCGCGGTGGGCGGAACGCCCGACGCCGACTATCGGCCGGAGGTCGTCGTTCTGGCGGGCGGAAGCCTGCCCGTCGGCCCCGGCCTGCGGGCGACGCTCGATGGATCGGCGGCGCGGTACCCGAGCGGTTCGGTCGAAAGCCTGACCGCCAGCCTGACCGCGGCCCTGCTGGCCGACCGCCTTGAACTCGGGGTCCGCTGGATCAATGTGCGGGACGAGCGCGACGAGCACCGCGCCGGCTATGCCGTCCAGGCGACCTGGCGGGTCACGGACCGCTTCCGCCTGAGCGCCGGCCGCGCCGACGCGCCCGAGGCCACGGAGGGCGTCGTCACCGAGGTCGTGGCGACGAATCTGGGCGCGGCCTGGGACCTGACCGACCGCGTGACCCTGCGCCTCGGCGTCGTCGACGAAGACCGCGGCGCCTACGGGCGTGACGAGCTTTCGCTCGCTCTCGGCTGGCGCTTCTGACGTGACCAGCCTCGTCGGCCTCTGGTGGGCCTCCCTCGTCATGGGGGCGGTGGCGCTGATCTGGATGACCGGCCTGATTCTGGCCCGACGCCGCCGCGCCCGCGCGGACAGTCGCCGCGAACTCGATCAGCGTCAGGTGCGGTCGGCCATGCTCGACATCGTCCAGGGCTCCGGCGACGCGACCGCCCGGTTGAGGCCTTTCCGGCGGCAGGCCCGGCTGATGTCGGAAACCTTGCTGGAATTCCTCGCCATCGTGCGCGGCGGAGAAAAGGCGGCGCTTGTCGCCGCCTTCCGGTCGCTGAATATCGATGACCGGATCCGGCACCGCCTGACCCGCGGCGGCAAACAGGGCCGCACCCTCGCGGCGGAGGCCATAGCCGCCTTCCCCGGCCCCGAAACCGTCGATGTCCTGCAACGGCTGATGCGCGAGGATCGCGACCCCGAAGTCCGCATCGCGGCGGTCCGGTCGCTGATCGCTCTCGATGCGCCTCCCACCCTGCGTGATCTGATCTCGGACCTGCGCATCCGCGGCGTCAGCGACTCCCTGCTCTACCTGCCGGTGGTGCTGCGCATGACCCGGCTCGATCCGGAACAGGCGCTCGCGCTGTTCGCCGACCCGGCGATCAGCCTGACCGCCCGCACCCTGATCGCCGGGGCGCTGGGCGAGTGCGGCGACTATCGCGCGGTCATGCCGCTGTGCGAGGCCGCGTCCGATGCCGATCGCGCGCTGCGGATCGCCGCCGTCCGGGGCCTCGGGGTGCTGGCCCACCCCGCCGCCGCCGCCGCCATCGTCCAGGCGCTGGACGATCGCGAATGGGAGGTCCGCTCGGCCGCCTGCGAGGCGGCCGGACGCATCGGGCTGACGGAGGCGCTGCCAGGCCTGGTCCAGCGTCTGACGGATTCCGAATGGTGGGTGCGGTTCCAGGCCGCCGAGGCCATGACCCGCATGGGCCCCGCGGGCCTCGCCCGACTTCGCGCGGCCGCCGGGGACGACATCGACGTCATGCGGCGGGCGGCGTCCATGGCCCTGGCGGAGAACGGCCTGACCATGGAGCCCGCGCCATGATCGACGGCGTCCCCGCCGTGCTTGCCGGCCTTGCCGCGCTGATGGCCCTGTTCGTCATTGTTGTCGGCCTGCTGCAGAACCTGGTCTACCTCGTCCAGCTGGGGCTGGCGGCGGCGGCCCTGATCGAGCGCCCCCCGGCGCCGGAGCCCGGCCTGCTCTGGCGCCGCTACGCCGACGCCTCGCCGCCGATCGCCCTGCTGGCTCCGGCGTTCAACGAGGCCCTGACCATCTCCCAGAGCGTGCGATCCCTGCTGTCGCTGCACTATCCGAATTTCGAGGTCATCGTCGTCAACGACGGCTCGACCGACGAGACCCTGCAGGTCCTGATCGACGTCTTCGAGCTGCGGCCGTTGCACCGCCACTACGACCTGGCCATCGACCACAAGCCGATCCGCGGCGTCTATGGCGCTGCCCACCAGCCCCGTCTGATCGTCGTCGACAAGGAGAACGGCGGCAAGGCCGACGCCCTCAACGCCGGCATCAATGTGTCGCGGGCGCCGATCTTCTGCTCGATGGACGCCGACTCCCTGCTCGAGCCCGACGCCCTGCTCCGCGCCGTCCAGCCGTTCATCGAGGAGCCGGACCGGACCGTCGCCGTCGGCGGCACGATCCGCATCGCCAACGGCTGCCGCATCGAGGACGGGCGCGTCATCGAGGTCCGGGCCCCGCGCAACCTGCTCGCCCTGTTCCAGACCGTCGAATACCTGCGCGCCTTCCTCATGGCCCGGCTGGCATGGAGCCGGATCAACGCCCTGACCATCATCTCCGGCGCCTTCGGCCTGTTTCGCCGGGCCCGCGTCATCGAGGTCGGCGGCTACACCCGCGACACCGTCGGCGAGGACATGGAGCTGGTCGTCAAACTGCACCGGCTGATGCGCGACAAGGGCCTGCCCTGTCGCGTCGCCTTCGTCCCCGAGCCGGTCTGCTGGACCGAGGCGCCGGAAAGCCTCGCCGTCCTCGGCCGTCAAAGATCCCGCTGGCACCGGGGCGCGCTGGAGACCTTCGAGCGGCACTGGCGCATGCTGTTCATGCCGCGCTACGGCCGGGTCGGCTTCATCGGCTTCGGCTACATCCTGCTGGTCGACGTCGTCGGTCCCGTCGTCGAGCTGCTGGGCTTCATTCTCATTCCGGTGCTGTGGGCGATGGGCGTGCTGTCGATCGAATATCTGCTCGCCTTCCTCGCCGTCAGCTTCACCTTCGGCGTGGTCATTTCGGTCGGGGCCCTGGCCCTCGAGGAGTCCGAGCTGCGCCGCTTCCCCCGCGCCAGCGACCTGGTCCTGCTGACCGCCATCGCCGTTCTGGAAAACTTCGGCTACCGCCAGCTCAACAACCTGTGGCGGATGCGCGGGATCTGGCAGTACCTGCGACGCAGCCAGTCCTGGGGAGCCATGACCCGCAAGGGCTTCGCCAGCCGCTAGGGCGACGCCGCCCTCACAACTGCCGCACCCTCGGCCCCCGCTCCCCGTCCGGCGCGTCGACCAGCAGGTCGGTCACCGCCCACACCAGCGCGTCCGCGCGGTCCAGCGAGCCGGCCGCCTCCATCTCGCCGCCGAACGCCATCAGCTCCTCCTCCAGCGCGTCGAACGTCCCCGCGTGGTGGATGCGCCCCTGTTCGTAGAGGGCGGCGACGGGCTCGGCGCGGACGTATTTGCCGCGCGAGGCGTGGACCTCCCGGATCTTCAGCGTGCAGCCGGCGGTCTTCAGCACCGCCTTGACCATGTCGCCGCCCTGGTTGACCTCGGCGACCAGGGCCGTGGCCCCGAATTCGGCGGCGAGGGCGACGGCGCGGCGGGCCCAGGCGTCGGGGCCGAGCCCGGCGATCGACCGGTCGGCGAGGATGACGGCGCAGCGCACCCCGTCGGCGCGGCGGTAGCGGGCCGCCGCGATCAGGCCGCAGGCGTCGCCGCGCGCGGTGGCGGTGGGGTCGATGGCGACGATGGTGCGGTCGTAGGGGGGCGGTGATGGACCGTCTCCCTCCCCGTCCCGGGGAGGGTGGTCGCCGGAGGCGACCGGGTGGGGGCGGCCCGGCGAGCGACCCGCCGGAGCCTGTCTCGCCGGGCCCTCCCCACCCGGCCGCTGCGCGGCCTGCCCTCCCCCGTCGGGGGAGGGAGAAGGAAGCGGCGCCCTCGCCCGCGCCATCATCGCCGCCGTGAACAGGGCCCCGTCCAGCTCGACGATCTTGCCCTCCAGCTCCTGCGCCGCCCGCCGCGTGCCGCCGTACAGGGCGTGCAGGCCGTCGAGGAAGCCGCAGGACAGGTGGTCGGCGTTGTCCGCCGTCGGGGCATGGGTCAGGGCGCAGGTCGCCTCGTCGCGCAGGCGGACGAGGGCGCGGGTCGGGCGCGGGGTGGTGGTGACGACGAGGCGGGGGTGGGTCGGCGCCCCCTCCACCCCTTCGGGGTCCCCCTCCCCATCGCTGCGCGACGGGGAGGAGACGCCGGGCGTTCCCGTCTCCTCCCCACGCAGTGGGGAGGGGGACCGCGAAGCGGTGGAGGGGCGAAGCGGCAACCGCAGTCCCATCCGCAACAGCGCCAGCGTCTCAGCCGCCCCCCTCGGCCCCGACCCGCGCCAGGCGCAGAACTCATCCGCCCAAGCCGCGCTGAACTGCGGCCCGCGCAGGCTGTCGGGGTCCTCGGCCGAAAACGCATAGGCCTGACAGCCGTTGGCGAAGATCAGGCGACGGCGCGAGCTCTGGAATTTCGGCCGCGTCGCCCGGGTCCAGCGCGGCAGCGAGCGGATGCCGCTGACGCCCTCGATCATCACCTCGCGCACATCGTGCAGGGTCGGGCCGATCAGGGCCAGGCGGCCGCCGGCGCCGAGGAGTTCCGCCTGATCGGCCAGCCAGCTGGCCCCCGCGAGGGTCTTGCCGGCCCCGCGCCCGCCGAGAAACAGCCAGGTCGACCACGGGCCGCCGTCGGGAAGGGCCCCGGGCGGGCTCTGGGCGTCACGCAGGATCACCGGCGGACCGGCGGGGGCGTCGCCCTCCGCTTCATCACCCCCTTCCGCTCCCGCCCGCGGACGGCCCCCGCGCCACCCCATCAGCACCCGGCGAACCATTTCCACCATCCGCAGCCGGCGCGTCACTTCCAGGTAATCGTCCAGCCGGGCCCGGTCGTCGGCCTGGGCCAGAAGGGTCGCGACCGATCGTTCCGGATTCACCGCGTCGAGCACAAAGCCCTCGCGTCCGCAGGCCAGCCGCACCCGCCCGTCTTCCGTCACCTCGACGATCAGCGGCGGCGGCCCCTTGGGCAGCGTCGGAACGCCGACGTCCCGTTTGCGCATCCCGGCCTTTTTGGCCTGTTTGTAGATGGTGCTGACCGAGACCCGGTATTCGGCCGCCAGCGCCCGGATCGGCTCGCCCGCCACATACCGGACCAGCAGTTCGCGCCATCGTCGGGGAGTCATCCCCGAGGGGCTCTGCTTGTACGGCTTGTCATCGGGCCATGGGGCCTTCGACGCGCCGCCCGTCTGATCTGTTCTGTGTGCGTCCTTGCTCATGCCGGCATTATCCGCCGGCTTCTTCCTGTGGCGGGTTGTGGACGCTGGGCCGGGAGCCCGGTTGAAGAAAATCAACGGCCTGGGCGGAATTATTATGGAGGCAGGGCGCGGATTGTCAGCGGGGATCGGCGGCCTGTGCGCACCCTCCCAACCGCCCGCGGGCCGCTCGGGATGACAAGGGCGCGCGCCCTACCGCCCCAGCAACTGCGACCAGCGCCAGCCGCTGGTCCCGAACACCACCCGCCCGCCGTCGGCGAAGGCGATCAGCACCAGACCGCGCATCGGCTGGCGTCGGCAGGCTTCGGGGGCGAAGGCGACCTCCAGGGCGATGGCCTGACGCAGGCCGGCGAGGCCCTTGCCGGCCTGGCCGGGCGTCCGCACCCAGTCGCCGTCCCAGACCAGCAGGGCGCGGCCGCCGGCGGTGCGATGGGCCTGACCCACGGCGGCGCGGACCTCGGGGTCGGCGCGCAGGGCCTGTTGCAGCCGGCCGATCATGTCGCAGCCCGCGCCGTCGCCGCCCGGTCCGGAGCCGGCGCCCTGCCCCGATCCGGTCCCCTGCCCCGATCCCGCGCCCTGTCCGGCGCCGGAACCGGCCGTGGCGGCGCCGGCCAGCCGCGCCTCGCTGACGGTGGCGAAGACCGGCGCCATGACGGGGGTCGGGGCGGCGACGGCCGCGGGCTGGGGTTCGAC
>NZ_JBKBMX010000026.1:0-32972 GCF_046295595.1 Brevundimonas sp.
GCCGCGCCCGACACCGCCGCCCCGGCCCGCCGCCACGCCGCCCCCGGCCAAGAAGGCCCCCGCGCCGCGTCCGCCGCGCGAGGAGTCGCTCGACCTCGGCGCCCTCGCCGCCGACCGCCCCAACCGCTCGCCCAACCGCGGGCCCGCGCCCCCCTCCGGCCAGCGCTCCAGCGGTACGGCCGGCCAGACCAGCGGCCCGGTGATCTCGTCGATGTTCGAGCAGGTCTATCCCAACTGGAACGTCTTCGTCGTCTGCGACATGGTCGGCGGCGACGACCTGCGCATCCAGTTCGACGTCACCCTGTCCGCCGACGGCCGCATCACCGACGGTCCGACCCTGGTCGGCGGCCGCGGCAACCAGGTCCAGCAGGCCGCGACGGCCGAGGCGATCCGCGCCCTGCGCGCCACTGCGCCCTTCGACGTCCCCCGGGGCTTCACCGGCGGCCGCTACCGCCCGACCTTCCTGACCGCCCGCGCCTGCAGCGGACGCTAGGAGACCGCGATGCTGGGTCTGATCGCAGCTTTGGTCGTCCTCCTCGGTGGACAGGACGCCGCCGCGCCTGACAAGGGCCCGATCCGCGAGCGGTCTCCTGCTGTGGCTCCGCGTAATCCGTCCGACAATCAAAGGCTTGCTACGGAGGTAGCCGGCATCTTTCACCAAGTGTTTCCTCACTGGCGCCTGCGATGTGACGACTCCGATTTCGTCCGTCAGCGCATCCAGTTCGATGTCACAGTTGATCGGGAAGGGCGCATCGTGTCCGGCCCGACGATGGTCGACCCGCAGGACGATGCTGCCTGGAGGGCAACGGCCGAGAGCGCGCGGCGCGCCCTGATCGCGGCGGCTCCGTTCGACGTGCCTGAAGGATTCGCCGGCGGCCGCTACCGCCCGACATTCAATGCAGCGAGCGCTTGCGCCGCGCGCTGACGACATCTGACGACGCCCGAAAGTCGCCCCAATCGCGGCCATGCTGGCCTTCTGCGACCGGTTCGGCGACAAGGACCGGCGGACGTCTCAATCTGCTGGAGCTCCTGATGCAACTGAACCGACTTCTGGCCGGTGTCGCCCTCGTCGCCATGGCGGCCGGCGCCGCGATGGCCCAGTCGCCCGCGGGTCCGCCCCGTTCGCAGGAACCCGAGGAAGTCATCATCGACCAGGGCGTGCTGCGCCCGTTCCAGATCGCCGTGTCCACCTTCGACGGTCAGAACGGCGCCGACCTGTCGCAGGTGATCCGCGCCGACCTGCGCCGCTCCGGCTATTTCGAGCCGCTCGACCCGGCCAGTTTCGTCGAGACCGGCCTGACCCTCGCCAACGCCCCCAACTTCCCGCAGTGGACCTCGATCGGGGCCCAGGCGGTGCTGTACGGCTCGGTGACGCCCCGGCCCGATGGCCGCAACGACTTCGGCTTCCGCCTGTACGACCCCTATCGCCAGTGCCAGCTGGCCTCCTACCGCTTCACCGCCACGCCCGAGCAGTGGCGCCGCATCGGCCACAAGATCGCCGACCTCGTCTATCAGCGCATGACCGGCGAGAGCGGCCTGTTCGACAGCCGCGTGCTGTTCGTCTCCGAAAGCGGCACCCAGCTGAACCGCCTCTCGCGCCTCGCCATCTCGGACCAGGACGGCTTCAACCCCGTCTACCTGACCCAGGGCGACGAGATCATCATGTCGCCGCGCTTCTCGCTGAACAATCCGAACGAGATCACCTACGTCGCGCTGGGCAAGGACTACAGCCGCATCTACCTGTTCAACCTGTCGACCGGCCGGCGCGAGTCGCTGGGGGAATTCGACGGCCAGGTGCTGGCCCCGCGCTTCTCGAACGACGGCTCGAAGATGGCCTTCTCGATCATCCGCGGCGGCAACACCGACGTCTATGCGATGGACCTCGCCAGCCGTCAGGTGCGCCGCCTGACCAATGACCCGAGCATCGACACCTCGCCGTCCTTCAGCCCCGACAACAGCCAGATCGTCTTCACCTCCGACCGGTCCGGCTCGGCCCGCCTCTATGTCATGCAGGCCGACGGCTCGGGCCAGCGGCCGATCTCGCGTGGCGGCGGCCTCTACACCGCCCCCAACTGGAGCCCGCGCGGCGACCTGATCGCCTTCACCAAACAGGGCGGCGGCCGCTTCTCGACCGGCGTGATGAAGCCCGACGGCACCGGCGAGCGCATCCTGTCGTCCAGCTATTTCGAGGAGGGCCCGTCCTGGGCGCCCAACGGCCGCTACATCATGTTCGCGCGCCAGAGCCCGGGCGGCGACACCCGGCTGTGGACCGTCGACCTGTCCGGCCGGGTGGTCAGCCAGGCCGGCTACAACGGCCGCGGCTCCGATCCGGCCTGGTCGCCGCTGCTCGACGAACAGCCCTCCAACCTCGGCGCCGGCGGCCCCGACAGCTGTTCCACCTGAGGCCCGTACGGAGCCTCCGGGCTCAATTCCGCGTTATCGCGACTGGTGAAACCACTGGCGCGACAGTAACCCCGATTATAGCCAAGCTGGAGGCCGAGGCCTCGCACCAAGGAGACGACCGATGATGAAGACCTCGACCCTCTTGCGCCTCGCCGCCGTCGGCGTGGCCGTCACCGCCATCGCCGCCTGCACCCCGCGCCGTCCGGTCGATAGCGCCGCCGGCGAGGCCCCGCCGCCCGTCAGCGGCCCGCAGTATCCGACCGCCCCGACCGGCCCCGTCGATGGCGGCAACCTCGGCGCCGGCGCGCCCGGCTCGGAACAGGATTTCGTCGTCAACGTCGGCGACCGCATCTATTTCGACCTCGACAGCTATGAGGTCCGCCCCGACGCCTATCCGCGCCTCGACGCCCAGGTCGCCTGGCTGCAGCGCTATCCGCAGGTGACGGTGCGGATCGAGGGCAATGCCGACGAACGCGGCACGCGCGAATACAACCTCGCCCTCGGCGCCCGCCGCGCCGAATCGGTGCGCAGCTATCTGGTCAGCCGGGGCGTCCCGGCCGCCCGCATCGACACCATCAGCTACGGCAAGGAACGGCCGATCGCGGCCGGCTCCAGCGAAGAGTCGTGGGCCCGCAACCGCAACGCCCACACCGCCATCGTCAGCGGCGCGACGCGCTGATCCGGCCGCGGCCTTGAACGTCAGAAGGGGCGGCCGGTCACCGGCCGCCCCTTTCCTTTTGACCGCCCCGCCGACGCACGGCTAAATCCCGGCCATACAGTCGGGGGACGGACATGGTGGACATCGACGCGGCGGGCGGCGCGGCCTCGGCCGGCATCCTCGCGGGGGCCATCGAGCGGCCGACCGGCCACGCCGGCGACGCCGAGGGCAATTGCACCGACTGCGGCCAGCCGGTCGACGGCCGGTTCTGCGCCAACTGCGGCCAGCCGACCCATGTCCACCGCTCCCTGCTGCATCTTGGCGAAGAGATGCTGCACGGCGTGCTGCATTTCGACGCCCGCATCTGGCGCACCCTGCCGCTGCTGGCGATCAATCCCGGCCGCCTGACCCGCGAATGGGTCCAGGGCCGCCGCACCCGCTACGTCTCGCCGCTGGCGATGTTCCTGTTCACCGTCTTTTTGATGTTCTTCGCCTTCAGCTTCACCGGCGGGCTGGAGCCGACCGTCAACACCACCCCCATGACGCCCGCCGCCCGGGCCGAGGCGATCAAGGATCTCGAGGAAGCCCGGGCCGAACTGGCGGCGGCGCGGGAGGCCGCCGCGGGCACGCCCGGCGCCGCGGGACTGGAAATCGGCGAGCGCGCCCAGGAGAATGCGATCAGCGTCATGGAGGCCCAGCTCGGCCAGACCCCGTCGGTCGCCGCTCGGCCCGATGGCCTGACCCCGGGCAGCTGGCAAGCCCAGGTCCATGACAACGCGGCCTCCGGTCACCTGAAGGTCAACCTGGGCAATGAGGCGCTCAACAAGAAGATCACCAAGAAGCTGCTCAACCCGGACCTCGCCCTCTACAAGATCCAGCAGACGGCCTATAAATTCAGCTTCCTGCTGATCCCCATCTCCATCCCCTTCGTGGCGCTGCTGTTCCTGTGGCGGCGGGGGTTCACCCTTTATGACCACGGCGTCTTCGTCCTCTATTCGCTGACGGCGATGTCGATCCTGGCCATGTTCATCTCCATCCTTGGCCCGCTGTGGAGCGGCTTCGCCGTGGTCGGCTCCCTGCTGGTCACCTTCGGCGTGCCGGTGCACATGTTCGCCCAGCTGAAGGGCGCCTACGGCCTGTCGTGGTTCTCCGCCGCCTGGCGCACCCTGTTCCTGCTGCTGTTCTGCATCTTCGCCTTCACCTTGTTCCTTCTGGCCATCATCGCCCTCGGGCTCACGGGGTGACGCCTTGCGGCGGCCGCAAATCGGTGGGACGAAAACAACCATGCTCAAGCTCCCTCCCGCCCTGCGGTCCCGCAACGCCCTCGTCACCGCCCTCGGCGTCGTCCTGATCGCCGGCACGACCACGGTCGTGGCCCAGACCGCGCCCCTCGAGCCGATCCAGTGGGACAAGCGCCGGCTGGAACAGCTGGACCGCAACGTCCGCCGTCTCGAGCGCGCCGTGACCCAGCGCAACGCCGCCGGTCAGCCGGTGCTGGTCGAGCCCGACCCAGAGGTCGTCGCCCTGACCGGCCGGGTCGGCATCATGGACCGCCGCCTCAACGACCTCGAGGCGACCCTGCAACGGGTCAATGGCGACCTCGAACGGATCACCTTCCAGCTGGACGAGGCGACCCGCGACAACGCCGCCCTCGGAACCCGCCTCCGCGACGCCGAGGGCCGGCTCCAGGCTTTCGAATCCGCCGCCGAGCGCGAGGCCGAGCTGAACGGCCCGATCAGTTCGACCTCGCCGACCGGCGACGCCGCTCGCGACCTCGCCGCCGCCGTCCGTCTGGCCGCCTCTGATCCGGCGCTCGGCGACCGCGCCCTGCAGACCGTGGCCCTCGCCTGGCCAGACACGCCCCAGGCGCGCGAGGCCAACGCCCGGCTCGGCGACCTGCGCGTCTCGGCCGGCGACCAGGCCGGCGCCGTGGCCTTCTACGCCGCCGCCCTGCAGGGCTGGCCGACCGCCCCCTGGGCCGGCGCCACCGTGCTGGAGCTGGCCACGGCCCTCAATGCCTCCGATCGCAAGACCCAGGCCTGCACCGCCCTGGGCGAGTTCGACCGCCGCTACGCCGAGGCCGGAAGCGCCGCCCTGCGCACCCGCGCCGCCGGCCTGCGCACCCGCTTCGCCTGTCCGGCCCGGAGAGCGGGCTGAGTCCGACCGGCCCCGCCTGGCTCGACCGGGTTCGCGAACGGCTGACCGCCCGGCTTGAGCCAGACAGCGACCGGCCCCTCGCCCTCGCCCTGTCCGGCGGCGGCGACTCCGTCGCCCTGCTGGCCGTCGCCGCCGGCTGGGCCCGCGACCACGGCCGCCCGCTGCTGGCCCTGACCGTCGACCACCGCCTCAACTCCGACAGCCCGCGCTGGAGCGCCCTGGCCCGCGACGCCGCCCATGCCTCCGGCGCCGACTGGCGCGGCCTGACATGGGAGGGGCCAAAGCCCGCGACGGGCCTGCCCGCCGCCGCCCGCGCCGCCCGTCACCGCCTGATCGCCGACGCCGCCCGCGCCGCCGGGGCCCGCGTCGTCCTGTTCGCCCACACCGCCGGCGACATCGCCGAGGCGGACTGGATGCGCGCCGAAGGCTCGACCCTCGGTCAGGTCCGCGACTGGTCTCCCTCGCCGGCCTGGCCGGAGGGCAGGGGGCTGATGCTGCTGCGCCCGATCCTGGATGTGGGACGGAGCGAACTGCGGGCGTGGCTCGTCGCCCGCGGGCTGCACTGGATCGATGACCCGGCGAATGAGGATCCGAAATTCGCCCGGTCACGCGCGAGAGCTTCCCTTCTCCCAATGGGAGAAGGAGGGGCCCACGCCGCCAGGCGTGGGAGGATGAGGGGTTCCGGTGCGAGCCATCCTGGCGCCGTACCCCCTCACCCTCCCACTCGCCGTTCGGCGAGCGGGCCCCACCCTCTCCCGATGGGAGAGGGGACATGGACCCTCGACCGCGCCCTCTCCGCCCACACCCTCGCCGCGGCCCTCGTCTGCGCCGGCGGCGGCGACCGCCCGCCGCGCGGCGACCGCCTCCAGCACCTGCTGACCCGGCTCCGGACCGGCGAAACCTTCACCGCCGCCCTCTGCGGCGCCCGGATCGAGGCTTCCCCCGATCAAGTCCTCGTGACCCGCGAGGCGGGGGAGTTCACCCGCCGCCCGCTTCCGCCCCTGTCGCTGCCGCCCGGCGAGGAAACCGTCTGGGACGGCCGCTGGGCCCTGACCGCCGCCGCGCCGGGCTGGCGCGTCGTCCCCGCCGCCGGGCGTATGGCCACGCTGCCAAAGGCCGACCGCGCCCGGCTCGACGCCCTTCCCCGCGCCGCGCGGGGCGGCGTCCCTGTGCTGATCCGGGACGGCGTGACCGCCCCGGTTCTTGCAGGCGACGACGTCAAGGCGCGGTCGCTGGTCGAGGAGAGACTGGCGCTCGCGCTGGACCGAATGACGCATGAGACGCACCTGGAGTCGCGCGCGCATGGCGCAACGCTCCGGAACCCCCTATTTTCTGACGCTGACATCATCGAATAGCGGAGCGCCTCGCGCTTCCAGGGATCGAGACAAGAATGAACCTTCGCAATCTGGCCATCATGGGCGCGGTCATCCTGGGGGCCCTGGCCTTCTATGTGGCGGTCGACCGCGGCGGCGCCATCGCCACCCCCGGACAGCCGGCCGCCGCCGCCGCCAAGCCTGAGCCGATGAGCTATTCCGAGCTCATCCGCGCCCGCGACGCCGCGGCCATCGCCACGGTCGAGGTCCGCAACGAGACCCTGCTGGTCCAGACCAGGGACGAAAAGCGGTTCACCGTCGTCACCCCGGTGCCCAACGGCGACCTGATCGAGAGCCTGCAGGCCTCGGGCGCCCAGATCGACGTCAAGAACACGCGCCAGTCGATCTGGGTCAGCGCCCTGATCGGCCTGCTGCCCTTCGTCCTGATCATCGGCCTGTGGATCCTGATCATGCGTCAGATGCAGGGGGGCGCCCGCGGGGCCATGGGCTTCGGCAAGTCCAAGGCCAAGCTGCTGACCGAGCACAAGGGCCGCAAGACCTTCGACGACGTCGCCGGCGTGGACGAGGCCAAGGAAGAGCTGCAGGAGGTCGTCGACTTCCTCAAGGATCCGGGCAAGTTCCAGAAACTGGGCGGCAAGATTCCCAAGGGCGCCCTGCTGGTGGGCCCTCCCGGCACCGGCAAGACCCTGCTGGCCCGCGCCGTCGCGGGCGAGGCCGGCGTGCCCTTCTTCTCCATCTCCGGCTCCGACTTCGTCGAGATGTTCGTCGGCGTCGGCGCCAGTCGCGTCCGCGACATGTTCGAACAGGCCAAGAAGAACGCCCCCTGCATCATCTTCATCGACGAGATCGACGCCGTCGGTCGTCACCGCGGCGCCGGCCTCGGCGGCGGCAATGACGAGCGCGAACAGACCCTCAACCAGCTGCTGGTCGAGATGGACGGCTTCGAGGCCAATGAGGGCATCATCCTGATCGCCGCCACCAACCGCCCCGACGTGCTGGACCCGGCCCTGCTGCGGCCCGGTCGCTTCGACCGTCAGGTCGTGGTGCCCAATCCCGACGTCAACGGCCGCGAGAAGATCCTGCGCGTCCACATGAAGGACGTGCCCCTCGCGTCGGACGTCATGGTCAAGACCATCGCCCGCGGCACCCCCGGCTTCTCCGGCGCCGACCTGGCCAATCTGGTCAATGAGGCGGCCCTGATGGCGGCGCGCAAGGACCGTCGCATGGTCACCCAGCGCGACTTCGAGGACGCCAAGGACAAGGTGATGATGGGCGCCGAGCGCAAATCCATGGCCATGAACGAGGAAGAGCGCCGCCTGACCGCCTACCACGAGGGCGGCCACGCCATCGTCGCCATGAACGTCAAGATGGCCGACCCGGTGCACAAGGCGACCATCGTCCCGCGAGGCCAGGCCCTCGGCATGGTCATGCAGCTGCCGGAAGGCGACCGCTATTCGATGAAGTACCAGCAGATGGTCGACCGCATCGCCATCATGGCCGGCGGCCGCGTGGCCGAGGAGCTGATCTTCGGCAAGGAGAACATCACCTCGGGCGCCAGCTCCGACATCCAGCAGGCCTCGAAACTGGCCCGCCGGATGGTCACCCAGTGGGGCTTCTCCGACATCCTCGGCACTGTCGCCTATGGCGAGAACGAGCAGGAGGTCTTCCTCGGCCACTCGGTCGCGCGCAGCCAGAACGTCTCGGAAGAGACGGCCCGGATCATCGATTCCGAGGTCAAGCGCATCGTCGGCGCCGGCTGGGACGAGGCCCGCCAGATCCTGACCGACAAGGCCGCCGATCTGGAGACCCTGGCCCAGGCCCTGCTCGAATACGAGACCCTGTCCGGTCAGGAGATCAAGGACCTGCTGGAGAAGGGCGTCGCCCCCAACCGCGACGAGAGCAACTTCCCCAACGCCGGCCCCTCGGTCTCCGTGCCGATCACCCCGGTCTCCGAAGGCGTCACCGTCGAACAGCCGACGGTGCACTAAACGATCGTGTCCCTTCTCCCCTCCGGGGGAGAAGGTGGCCCGGAGGGCCGGATGAGAGGGGGAGGCCCGCTCCGGACCCCCTGCGAGCCGGCCTGCCTCCCACATCCCCCTCATCCGAGCGGCTTCGCCGCCCACCTTCTCCCCCGGAGGGGAGAAGGAAGAGGACGCGCGACCCGCCCATGACGCTGTGCTTACAATCCGCGAATCTATAGTCTGGTTATCAAAATATTCGTCAGCATAATCAGCGAAATAAACTTTTCTCGATCTGTTTTGTCTGTACGAGGGCCAGCCTCCCGTACAATAGCCCTGTCCCGTCGCTAGGGAGGCTCGCTCGGCCGGCGAACCGAAGCGGCGGCGGGAGTGGATGGAGCGGGCCGCAGCGACCTTTCGGGGGCGTGTGCGGAGGTCGAGCCGGGTGCGAAGCCGGACGACCCAGGGGCGGGGAGGAGTACCCGTCCGGTCCGGGAGGTGGTCGCCGCCACCCCCGCCCGCGGCGCGCAGAAGGGCCACTCGATAAGAGCGAGCCCCACGGCCCGTGCGCAGTCGAAAACCATTCACGCGGAGCGTTCGTCTTCTGCCGAAACGCATCTCTACCCCACGGTCTCCGGGCAGAAGCCCGGGCGCTCCGCCCAAGCCTCCCACCCGCCGCGCTGAGCAGTCGGGCCAACAAGTTTGCAATTCAAACAAGTCTGGCGTACATCGACCTCACCAACAGGGGAGAGACCCATGTCCGCCATCGAGCCCGCCCAATCCGACCGCCTGCACGGCCTCGACGCCCTGAGGGGCGGCGCGCTGCTGCTCGGCGTCGTCCTGCACGCCGCCATGAACTACATGCAGCCGCCGATCTGGCTGTTCCCCGACGACCAGAGCTCGCCGGTCGCCTCGGTCCTGTTCTTCGCCATCCACCTGTTCCGGATGACGACCTTCTTCCTGATCGCCGGCCTGTTCGCCCACATGCTGCTCGCCCGGCGCGGGACCGGGGGCTTCATCAAGGACCGGCTCGGCCGCATCGCCAGCCCGCTGTTCGGCCTCTGGTGGGTCGTCTTCCCCGCCTTCATCGCCGTCATCGTGTGGAAGGCGGCGCTCGACAACGGCGGCGTCATCCCCACCGATGGCCCCCCGCCGCCGCCGCTGACGCTCGAGACCTTCCCCCTGCTGCACCTGTGGTTTCTCTGGGTCCTGCTGCTGTTCTACGCCGCCGTCCTGCTGCTGCGCGCGCCCTTCGCCGCCCTCGATCGCGACGGCGCTGTCGGCAGCGTCCTCGACCGCCTGACCGGCGCCCTGATCGGCCCGTGGACGCCCGCCGTCATGGCCGCGCCCCTCGCCCTCGCCCTGTGGTTCACGCCCGACTGGTTCGCCTTCTTCGGCATCCCGACGCCGGACAAGGGCTTCGTCCCCAACATCGCCGCCGTCGCCGCCTTCGGAACCGCCTTCGCCGTCGGCATTCTGCTCGACCGCCGCCGCGACCTGCTGGGCCGGATCGAGCGCCTGTGGCCGGTCTTCACCGTCATGGCCCTCGGTTCGGGCGCCGGAGCCCTCGTTCTGGCCGGCGGCCCCGTCCCGACCATGGCGCCGCTGACCGATCCGTCGCTCAAGGCCGGGACGGCCTGCGTCTACGCCTTCGCCGTCTTCGCCTCGACCTTCGCCCTGACGGCGCTCGCCCTGCGCTTCCTGTCCGGCTACAGCGCCGTGCGCCGCTACCTCGCCGACGCCTCCTACTGGATCTACATCATCCACCTGCCGCTGGTCATGGTCGGCCAGGTGCTGATGCTGGACGCGCCCCTGCCGTGGTGGGGCAAGCTGGGCGGCGTCGTCCTCGGCGTCATGGCCGTGTCCCTGCTCAGCTACGAACTGCTGGTCCGCCACACCTTCATCGGCAAGGGGCTGAACGGTCGCCGCATCCCGTGGCGCCGCCGTCCCGAACCCGTCCCGGCCCCCGCCGAATAGCTTGCCAAGCCAGACCGGCTCGTCCACCCAAACGGGACGAGCCGGTTCCGGAGAATCGCACCCATGCCTGCAAAGCCCCGCCCGCATTCCCCCGAGGACGACCTCGCCTTCATGCGCTCGATCGTGGAGGGCGGCCGTCCCCAGCTGACGCTCGGCGTGGCCTATCTCGCCGGCGGCCTGCTCTACGGCCTGCAGTGTCTGTTCCATGTCGGCCAGAGCACCGGCGTCATCCGCTGGCCCGACCTCGCCAACCTCGCCTTCGTCGTCCTGATCACCGGCAGCTTCTGCGCCGTTCTGACCTGGGCGGTTCTCAAGGATCGCCGGGACGGCATGGACGCCGCCCGCGGGCCGATGGCCGGTCGCGCCCTCAACGCCGCCTTCAGCGCCTCGGGCATGGCCAATCTGGCGGTCATCCTGATCTTCGGCTTCGGCGCCGCCCGCGACGGGGACTTCGCCATCTGGCTCTATTATCCGGCGGTCATCTTCGCCCTTCAGGCGGCCGCCTGGTACGTCGCCTTCAGTCTCAAGCGCAAGCCGTGGATGCTCGCCTGCTCGGTCGGCGGCTGGTTCACGGCCGTGGCCCTCGGCCTGCTGGTGCGCCAGCCCGACTGGTATCTCGCCGTCTGCACGGTCGCCCTGTTCGCCCTGTTCGCCCTGCCGGGCTGGATCATGGTGCGCGACGCCCGGGCCGCCCGGACGCGGGGCTGAGCGACCATGGGCCTGGCCGATCTCGGACGCATCGACGAGGTCATCCACGGCCGCATGCGGCTGGGGATCATGGTCTATCTGGCCGATGTCGAGGCCGCCGACTTCACCGAGCTCAAGACCGTGCTCGAGGCCACCCAGGGCAACCTCTCGGTCCACCTCAAGAAGCTGGAGGAGGCCGGCTACGTCGCCATCGCCAAGAGCTTCGTCAACAACAAGCCCCTGACCCGCGTCTCCATCACCCTCGCCGGCCGCAAGGCCTTCGCCGCCTACCTCGAGGCCATCGGCGCCCTGATCGGGGGCAAGGACTGATGGCCGCCCCCCGCGTCATGGGCATCGTCAACGTCACCCCGGACAGCTTCTCCGACGGCGGCCGGCTGGCTTCGGTCGAGGCCGCCGTCGCCCACGGCCTGCGGCTGATCGAACAGGGCGCCGACCTCCTCGACATCGGCGGCGAAAGCACCCGGCCGGGCGCCGATCCCGTCGACGCGGCCGACGAGACCGCCCGCGTCGTCCCCGTCATCGCGGGCCTGCGCGCACGCTGGCCCGGGTCCATCAGCGTCGACACCATGAAGCCCGCCGTCGCCCGCGCCGCCGTCGCCGCCGGGGCGACGATGTGGAACGACGTCGCCGCCCTCGGCTTCGCGCCTGACGGTCTGGCGACCGCCGTCGACCTCGGCTGCGACGTCGTCCTGATGCACATGAAGGGCGAGCCGCGCACCATGCAGGCGGCGCCGCACTATGACGACGTGGTCGCCGAGGTCACCGACTGGCTCCTCGCCCGCGCCGACGCCGCCTTGGCCGCCGGCGTGGCCCGCGAGCGGATCTGGCTCGACCCCGGCCTCGGCTTCGGCAAGACGGCGCAGCACAACCTCGCCCTGACCGCCCATCTCGACCGGCTGGTCTCGACCGGCTTCCCGGTCCTCTACGGAGCCAGCCGCAAGCGCACCATCCAGGCCGTCGACTCGACCGCGACCGACCCCGCCGACCGCCTCGGCGGCTCGCTGGCCCTGGCGCTGGAGGCGGCGCGGCGCGGCGCCGCCATCCTGCGCGTCCACGACGTGCGCGAGACCGTCCAGGCGCTGGCGCTGCAGGCCGCCGTCACCGGGGCGGAACGCGACCGATGAACCTGCTCGCCGGCCCCTACATCGCCCCCATCGTCCTGCTCGCCCTGTCGAACGTCTTCATGACCTTCGCCTGGTACGGCCATCTGAAATACGGCTCGAAGCCCCTGACCATCGTCATCCTGGTCAGCTGGGGCATCGCCTTCTTCGAATACTGCCTCGCCGTGCCCGCCAACCGCATCGGCCATCAGGTCTATTCCGCCGCCGAGCTGAAGACGATGCAGGAGGTCATCACCCTGGTCGTCTTCGCCGCCTTTTCGGTGCTGTATCTCGGCGAGAAGCTGACCCTCAACCACGCCGTCGGCTTCGCCTTCATCGCCCTCGGCGCCTGGTTCATCTTCCGCGGCCCGCTGGGCGGCTGACCCCCATGTTCCGTCGCCCGTCCCCGACTTCGCCCTTGCCGGAACCGCCCGGATTGGCCATCCCCTCGCCATGACCTCGCCCCGCGGACGCGTCCTGATCATCGCCGGCTCCGACTCCGGCGGCGGCGCCGGCATCCAGGCCGACATCAAGGCCGTGACGGCCATGGGCGGTTACGCCGCCACCGCCATCACCGCCATCACGGTGCAGAACACCCTCGGCGTCCACGGCGTCCACCCGCTGCCGCTGGACCTGATCGAGGCCCAGGCCCGGGCCGTGCTGGACGACATCGGCGCCGACGCCATCAAGACCGGCATGCTCGGCGCCACCGACGTCGTCGAGCGCGTCGCCGCCCTCCTCGACAGCTGCGCCGCCCCCGCCGTGGTCGATCCGGTGATGATCGCCAAGGGCGGCTCGCCCCTGCTGCCCGACGAGGCGGTGCAGGCGGTGGGCAGCCTGATGATCCCGCGCGCCGCCCTGCTGACCCCCAACGCCCCCGAGGCCGAGGCCCTGACCGGCCTGACGGTGGTCGATCTGGACGGCCAGCGGCGCGCCGGCGCCTTCCTGCTCGGCATGGGCGCGGCCGCCGTGCTGATGAAGGGCGGCCACATCGCCGGCGACACGGTCATCGACGTGCTCGTCACTCCGTCGGGCGAGACCCTGCTGGAAGGCCCCCGCGTCGAGACCCGCCACACCCACGGCACCGGCTGCACCCTCGCCAGCGCCTGCGCCGCCGGCCTGGCCAAAGGCCTGCCGCTGGAAGCCGCGGTCGCCGAAGCCTGGGCCTATGTCGCCGAAGCCATCCGCCGCGCGCCGGGTCTGGGGCAGGGGCATGGCCCGCTCGACCACGGCTGGCCGCTGAGGGACGCGACGTGAGCGATCTCGAAGCCCGCCTCGTCGACATCGTCCGCGCTGACCCGGGCCTGATGCACGTCCTGACCACCGTCCGCGGCCTCGGCCTGAACGACTGGCGGATCTTCTCCGGCGCCGTCTATCAGTCGGTCTGGAACCACATCACCGGCCGGCCCGCCGGCTACGGCATCCGCGACTACGACCTCGGCTATTTCGATCCGGATATGTCGTGGGACGCAGAAGACGCCGTCATCCGGCGCGTCGCCGCCGCCTTCGAGCCGCCGTTCCGCGACATGGTCGAGGTCCGCAACCAGGCCCGCGTCCACCTGTGGTTCGAGGGCAGGTTCGGCGAACCCTATGAGGCCCTGACCGGCACGGACGAGGCCCTCGCCCGCTTCGTCGCCCCCGCCTTCGCGGTCGGCATCCGGCTCGAGCCCGACGACACGATCAGCGTCGCGGCCCCGTTCGGACTCGAAGACGTGTTCGCGCTCACAATTCGGCCAAATCCGCATCGTCCTCTTGCGAACGGATGGGACAGGGCGGTCGCCAAGGCGACGGCGCGGTGGCCCGACTTGAAGGTGGTCAGATGATTCTGCTGTCTCTCCTGGCGAGCGCTCTTCTCGGTCAGGCTGCTCCGACCGGCTGTGTACAGCCCGACGCCGCCATGCTGGCCCTTCCGCTGCAGGAATTCGACCAGACTCCCGCGGGATGGCGCTCGCTTGATGCCGAGGGTTGCGAAGCGGTCGGCGCCGAGGCCATCGCGCGCTACCGCGAGGTCAACCGCGATATGCTGGCGAATGAGGACATCGGAACCCTCATCTGGCACGAGGGGCAGTTGCGCGCCGCCGCCGGGCAGACGGATGAGGCCATCACCCTGATGCTCGAGGGCCGAAACGGAGAGTCCGAAGCCACTCAGCCCTATGTCGATGCGACGGTGGCCTTCCTGCGGCGGGATCGAGAGGCCTTGCTGGCCGCTCGTGAGAGGCTGCTCGACCTGCCCGTTCCCGACTATTTCGCCGTGGCGGCCGAACGGTACCGGGTCAACTATCCAGACCTCCCCCCGCTTGTCTGGCCGCTCAACCTCGACAAGGTCGACGGGTTCATAGCCTGTTTCGACCGGCCCTATCGGGACGCCTACAACTGTGATCCGGAGGGCAATGCGCCGTGAGACAGTGGACCGTCGACGCCTTCGCCGCCGCCCCGTTCAGGGGCAACCCCGCCTGCGTCGTAGAACCCTTCGACCAGTGGCCCGAAGACGACTGGATGCAGTCGCTGGCGAAGGAGAACAACCAGGCCGAGACCGCCTTCCTGCTTCGCACGGCTGACCCCGCCCGGTTCGGCCTGCGCTGGTTCACCCCGGGACGCGAGGTCGATCTGTGCGGCCACGCCACCCTCGGTTCGGCCCATGTGCTGATCGCCGAGCTCGGCGCCGACGCCCCCGCCCTGACCTTCGACACCCGCTCCGGCCCGCTGATCGTGCGTCGTGCGGAGGACGGCTATGAGATGGACTTCCCCGCCGACCCGCCGCGCCGCACCGGCCCGGTCGCCGGTCTGGCCGAGGCGCTGGGCGTCGAGCCCCTTGAGGTCTGGGCCGGGCGCTATCTGGTGGCGGTGCTCGCCGACGCGGAGACGGTGCGGACGCTTCAGCCGGACATCGCCGCCCTCGCGGGCCTGCAGGGTGAGGCCGGGGAGGCCGGGGAGGTCATCGTCTGCGCCGACGCCGATCCCGGCGACGAAGTCGATGTCATCGACCGCTTCTTCGCCCCGGGCTGCGGCGTCGACGAGGATCCGGCCACCGGTTCGGCCCACTGCATCCTCGGCCCGCTCTACGCCGACCGGCTTGGCCGCGCGGGGGTCCGCTTCCGCCAGGTGTTCCCCGGCCGCGGCGGCGATATCGAGACCGAGACGCGCGGCGACCGGGTCCTGCTGCGGGGACGGGCCGTCACGGTCATCGAGAGCCGTCTGCGCCTGACGCCATAGAAAAGGGGCGCCGTCCGCATGGACGACGCCCCTCGGCCTTCCGGGGAGGAAGCTCAGGCTCAGCGACGACGGTTGTCGTTGTCGCGACGTTCGGCCCGCACCTGGATGGCCAGGCGATCATAGCGGCGATCCAGATCGCTGCGCTCCCAGCGGGTCAGGCCGCCGCGCAGATAGTTGCGCTCCAGCCGGACCAGGCTGTTCAGCTCCGTCTTGAGCCGCGTGGCCTCGCGGCGGCTCAATGACCCGTTGCGCTGGCCGACGTCGATGCGGCGGTCCAGCTGATATTTGCGATTGCTGATCGACTGCCAGCCGCCGTGGTTCTGCTCATAGCGGTCGCCGCGGTCATGGCGATCATGGTTCTGGGCCACAGCGGGAACCGCGACGGACGCCGCAGCGATGGCCAGAAGGGGGATGAGGGCTTTCTTCATCATCGGTCTTGTCCTTCGCGTTCGACGCGGCCGGGCTGGCTGCGTTGACCTGAGAACAGCAGCCTCCGCCTGAGCCGTGACTGAACGGCTTGTGTCAGCTTGCGTTCATGTCGATGAAAAAGCATCCATGCGCGCTCTGCGGCGCGTGGATCGGGCGACGACAGGGGAGCGGAGAGGGGTGAAATATGTCTACACGCGCCGTTCAGCCGTCGTTCAGAGCCTGGGGCCTAGACCGTCGCTCATGACCCGGATACCTGCCTTCCTTCTCGCCGCCCTTCTCGCCGCCGCGCCCCTGTCCGCCGCGGCGCAGGATCGGGGTGAGCGCGGCCGGCCCTCGGCCGAACGCCGGGAAGAGGCTCCCCGCATCAGCGTCGGCGCCGCGGTCCAGCGCGCCTCGGCCGGACGGCCGGGCCGCTTCCTCGGCGCGAGCAATCGCGGCGACACGATCGTGGTGCGCTGGGAATATCCCGGCGGCCGCGTCGCCGACATCATGGTGGATGGCCGCACCGGCCGCGTGATTGGAGAACGCTGAATGCGCGTCTTGCTTGTCGAGGACGACGTTGACCTGTCGCGCCAGCTGAAGGGCGCCCTGTCCGACGCCGGCTATGCGGTGGATCACGCCGCCGATGGCGAGGAGGCGCATTTCCTCGGCGACACCGAACCCTATGACGTGGTCGTGCTCGACCTCGGCCTGCCGCGGATCGACGGCGCCTCCGTGCTGGAGCGCTGGCGCCGCGACGGCAAGACCACGCCGGTGCTCATCCTGACCGCCCGCGGGGCCTGGTCGGACAAGGTCGCCGGCTTCGACGCGGGCGCCGACGACTATCTGACCAAGCCCTTCCACACGGAGGAGCTGCTGGCCCGGCTGCGCGCTCTGCTGCGGCGTTCTGCGGGCATCGCCTCCTCGACCCTGGCCTGCGGCGGCCTCCGCCTCGACCCGCGCGCCGCCCGCGCCAGCGTCAACGGCGAACCCCTGCGCCTGACCTCGCTGGAATACCGGCTGCTGCACTATCTGATGATGCACCAGGGCCGGGTCATCAGCCGCACCGAACTGGTCGAGCACCTCTACGACCAGGACTTCGACCGCGACTCCAACACCATCGAGGTCTTCGTCGGGCGGCTGCGCAAGAAGATCGGTCCCGACCGGATCGAGACGGTGCGCGGCCTCGGCTACCGGCTCACGCCCCTGCCCGGGGAGAGCGAGGAGACGTGACGGACGGCTTGGGGGGCGCTGGGGAGACAGTTACGGCGGCGGCCGAACCCGGCGGCTGGGGTCGCTGGTTTGGCCGACCGGGCCGCAGCCTGACCCGGCGGCTGATCTGGCTCGCCTCCGCCTGGATCGTGCTGGCGCTGGTGCTGACCGGCTGGACCCTGACGAACCAGTATCAGGAATCGGCCCTGCGCCGGCTTGGCAATGTCCTGTCCGACACGATCGACGAGGTCGTCGTCGCCACCAACGCCGCCGCCGACGGGTCTCTGATCGTGGGCGAGGTGCGGGACGACCGCACCCTGCGCGCGCTGTCCGGCAAATACTGGGCCGTGGCCGAGCCGGGGGCGGACGGCCGGCTGCGCATCCTCGTACGCTCCCCGTCGCTGGCCGGCGAAAGCCTGACCATCCCCGACTCGCTGCCGGATCGCCTCGCCGCCGCCCGCGGCGCGACCATCAGCTACAACGATCCCGACGGCCTCCGCGCCCGGGGAGAAGGCCCCCTCGGCGTGCCGCTGCGCGTCGCCGCCAGCATGAAACAGCTCCCCGGCCGGACCCGGCCGGTGGTCTTCCTCGCCGGCATCGATCGCTCCAACATCGACAACGACACCCGCCAGTTCGCTACCTTCACCTGGACGGCCCTGCTGATCCTCGGCGTCGGCCTGGTCATCGCCGTCTTCCTGCAGGTGCAGATCGGCCTGCGCCCCCTCTACGCCCTGCGCAACGAGATCGCCGATGTCCGCAAGGGCCGCGCCGCCCGCGTCGCCCGCAGCTATCCGATGGAGATCCAGCCGCTGGCCGAACAGGTCAACCGCCTGCTGGACCAGAACCAGGAGACGGTCGAACGCCAGCGCACCCACGTCGGCAACCTCGCCCACGCGCTGAAGACCCCGCTGTCGGTCATGCTGTCCGAAGCCGGCTCGCAGACCGGGCCCCTGCCGGACCTGGTGCGACGGCAGACCGAGGTGATGAAGGCCCAGGTCGATCACCACCTGCGCCGCGCCCGCGCCGCCGCCCGGGCCCAGATGCTGGGCGAGCGGACACCCGTCGCCGAGGTGCTGGACGAAATGGCCGTGATGCTGGAGCGGGTGTTCAAGGACAAGGGCGTGGTGATCGACTGGCGCGCGCCCGACGAACTGGCCTTCCGCGGCGAACGCCAGGACCTCCAGGAACTGCTCGGCAACCTGCTCGAAAACGCCTGCAAATGGGCCGGACGCCGGGTGCGGGTCTCCGCCGGCGCGACCGGCCTGGGGCAGATGGTGGTGGTGGTCGAGGACGACGGTCCCGGCCTGCCCGAGGACCAGCGCGAGGCCGCCCTGCAGCGCGGCTCGCGCATGGACGAAACCACCCCGGGCTCGGGTCTGGGCCTGTCGATCGTCGTCGAGCTGACCCGCGCCTACGGCGGCCGGATCTCGCTGGCCGACAGCGATCTCGGCGGCCTCAAGGCCATTCTGGAACTGCCCGCGGCCGAGGCCTGACCGGCCCGGCGGATAGCCAATCTTAACCTCGAAGCGGCAGCATGGCCGCGGCCGGGCGTCAGCCGGTCGCGAGGGTTCTGAATGTCGGGGCTGACCGTCGCCCACCGCGCCGCGCTCGCCGCCCTGATCGGGCAGGCGCCCGACGACATGCTGACCAAGCTGTCGTCGGTGGCCGCCGCCCTGCCGGGCGAGCGGGCGCTGGAGCTGCGCGCCATGCTCGCCGATGAGACCCGCGAGCGGACCCGCCGTGGCCTTGTGTTCGCGCCGCTGCTGCCGATGTTCCGGCCGCGCCCCGACGGCGTCGAGGCGGTGGCCTTTCCCGCCGCCGTCCTGCCGCGTCTGTGGCAGGCCGCGGCGGCCCGCGAACCGGCGCTGTTGCCCAAGCTGGACCAGGACGGCCCGGTCGCCGTCGCCGTGGCCGACCGCATCTGCCTCGCCGCCGCCGCCGCCGTGCGCGACCGGCCGGAGCTGATCTGGCCCGCGGCGCTCGCGCCGGAGGATCGGGAACGCGGGCTGGCCGATCTCGCCGCCGCACTCGACCTGGCCCATCTGGCCCGCCGCGGCCTGCCGTCCCTCGACGTCTGGCTCAAGCGGCCCGACGGCGACCAGATCGCCGAGCTGCGCCTGCTGCTCAAGGACTGCGCCGACGTCCACCTCGACGGGGCCCAGCGGGTGCTGGAAATGCTGTTCCGCCATCTGGACGACGCGGTCCTGATCCTGCGCATCCTGACCCAGAGCTCGTGTTCGTCCGAACAGGAGACCTTCCTCAGCGCCTCGGAACTGGCCGGCTTCGTCGAGCGGCTGATCGCGGGCGTGGACCTGCGGGTGGCGCGGATCGCCGCCTTCCGTCCCGGCTCCGACCCGGCCGCCGTCGAAACGGTCATCGACGACCTGACCTGGTGCGCCAACGTCCTCGGCGAGCTGGACGTCACCCTGACCCTCAATCCGCTCAGCGTCTGGGGCAAGTCGGTGCGCGACGCGCGGGTCAGCCTCTCGGCCCAGCTGTCCGCCTTCTTGCGCGCCGCCGACCGGGCGGTCGACAAGGCCCTGCCGCTGGAGCGGATCCAGATCTCCGGCCGCATGACCCGCAAGGCCCCGCAGCTGACCGCCCCGGTCCAGGGCGAAACGGTTCAGGCGGCGCGCAGCCTGCTCAAGCTGGTCGGGGCGGTGCGGGGCCCGGCCTCGACCTTCGGCGCGGAATCCGATCGCAAGCGGCTGGTCGATTCCCTGACCGTCCGCCTGTCCGACTATGCCGAACAGGCGTTGCTCCTGGTCAACGACGGCGAGGCGCCGGACCCGGTCAACGCCCTTCGCCTGGTCGAGCTGGCCGCGCGCTGTCTGGACCTGATCGACGCCCGGCCCGTGGCCCGCACAGTGCGCCGCCGGGCCGCCGTCGCCGGTGCGGCCAAGAGCAGCGGCGCCAGCCCCTCGTCGCGGGCCGCCTGATCGGCTACATCGCGCGGCGATGACGATGTTCTGGATCATGACGGCGCTGATCGCGGCCCTCGCCGGCCTGCTGGTGCTGGCCGGCGCGCGGCGGGGCGTCGACGGCGGGGAGGTCGTGACCCCCGCCACCGCCTCCGCCGAACTGGCCGAACTGGATCGCCTCAAGGCCCGCGGCCTGCTCGACGACGCCAGCTGGACCGCCGCCCGCGCCGAGGCCGGGCGCCGCATCCTCTCGGCCG
This sequence comes from Brevundimonas sp., assembly GCF_046295595.1. Taxonomy (GTDB): domain Bacteria; phylum Pseudomonadota; class Alphaproteobacteria; order Caulobacterales; family Caulobacteraceae; genus Brevundimonas. The sequence goes on from NZ_JBKBMX010000026.1 coordinate 20,307, forward strand.
GGCGCGAGGCGGCGCCCGCCGTCGCCGGCGCCCGCGACCGCTTCTGGGTGCTGGGCGGCCTCGGCGCCACGGTCGCCGTCTCGGTCGCCCTCTACACCCTGCTGGGCGCCCCCGGCCTGCCCGACCAGTCGTGGGAGCGGCGCGTCGACCAGTGGGCGACCCAGCTCGACAGCCTCCAGCCGCCGCAGATCGCCGCCGTGGTGGCCCGGGTCGTCGACGAACGGCCCAATGACCATCAGGCCCTGACCATGCTCGGCGCCGCCCGGTTCGAGGCCGGCGACCCGCTCGGCGCCGCCTCCGCCTTCCGCCGCGCCGTGGCGGTGCGGCCCGCCGACGCCCAGAGCTGGGCCCGGCTGGGCGAGAGCCTCGTGCGCGCCAACCAGGGCGTGGCCGACGGCGACGCCGAGGCCGCGTTCCGCGAGGCCCTGCGGCTCGACCCCGGCCAGCTGGGCGCCCGCTACTTCCTCGGCGAGGCGGCGCTGGCCCGCGGCGAGACGGCCCGGGTGCGCGAGATGTGGCTGCCGCTGATCGCCGCCCTCGATCCCGCCGATCCTCGCCGCGTCGATCTCGAAGCCCGCCTGCCCGCCGGAGACGCCGCATGAGCTGGCTGCCGAAATCGCCCAAGGCGCGCCGCCGCCTGTGGGTCGTCGCCGCCGTGGCCCCGGTCCTGGCTCTGGCGGTCGGCCTGTCCCTGTTCGCCATGCGCGACAACGTCACCTTCTTCTTCTCGCCGTCCGAGGCCTCCGCCGAAAAGGCCCCGGCCGGCCGGGTCGTGCGGCTGGGCGGACTGGTCGAGGCCGGCAGCGTGGTTCACGACGGCTCGGGTCAGGTCGCCTTCGTCGTCACTGACAACGTCGCCACGACCCGGGTGGTCTATCGCGGCGACCTGCCGGACCTGTTCCGTGAAGGGCAGGGGGTGGTGGCCCAGGGCGCCTTCCAGCCCGACCGCAGCTTCCGCGCCACCCAGGTGCTGGCCAAGCACGACGAAACCTATATGCCGCGCGAGGTCGCCGACAGCCTCAAGGCCAAGGGCGAATGGCGGTCGGCCGCCGGGTCGACGTATCCGGGCGGCGCGGCGGACGCCTCGTGATCGTCGAAACGGGCGCCTTCGCCCTGATCCTCACCCTCGCCCTGGCGGTCCTGCAGACCGGCATGGCCGTGGCCGGACGCCTGCGCCGCAGCCCGGTGCTGGCCGGGGCCGCCGAGGGGGCGGCGATCGCCTCCGCCTTCGCTGTCGCCGTGGCCTTCGCGGCCCTGATCTTCGCCTTCGCCGTGTCGGACTTCTCGGTCGCCAACGTCGCCGCCAACAGCCACACCGACAAGCCGATGCTATACAAGGTGGCCGGAGCCTGGGGCAGTCACGAGGGCTCGCTGGTGCTCTGGTGCTTGGTCCAGACCGTCTTCGGCGCCGTTCTCGCCCGGGCCCGCAACCTGCCGTTCGGGCTGAAGACCTCGGCCGTCGCCGCCCAGGGCTTCCTAGGCGTGCTGTTCCTCGCCTTCGCCGTCTTCACCTCCAACCCGTTCGCGCGTCTCGACCCGGCCCCGTTCCAGGGCAATTCGCTGAACCCGCTGCTGCAGGACCCGGCGCTCGCCTTCCACCCGCCCTTCCTCTACGCCGGCTACGTCGGCTTCTCGGTCTGCTTCTCGCTCGCCGTCGCCGCCCTCGTCGAGGGCCGGGCCAACTCCGCCTTCTGGCCGGCCTGGGGGCGCTGGGTGCGGCCGTGGGCCCTCGCCAGCTGGGCCTTCCTGACCGTCGGCATCACCCTCGGCGCCTTCTGGGCCTATTACGAGCTGGGTTGGGGCGGCTGGTGGTTCTGGGATCCGGTCGAAAACGCCAGCTTCATGCCGTGGCTCGCCGGCGCGGCCCTGCTGCACTCTGCCGTGGTCACCGAGCGGCGCGGCGCCCTGGCCGGCTGGACCACCTTCCTCGCCCTCGCCGCCTTCACCTTCTCCATGCTCGGCGCCTTCCTCGTCCGCTCCGGCGTGCTGACCAGCGTCCACGCCTTCGCCGTCGATCCCGAGCGCGGCCTCATGCTGCTGGCCATTCTCGGCCTGACCGGCGGCCTGGCCTTCGGTCTGTTCGCCTGGCGCGCGCCGCAGTTGAAGGGCGGCGGCATGTTCGCCCCGGTCAGCCGCGAGGGCGCGCTGGTGCTGAACAACCTGTTCCTGACCGCCGCCTGCGCCACCGTCCTGCTCGGCACCCTCTATCCCTTGATCCTCGAGGCGGTGAACGGTTCGACCATCTCGGTCGGCCCGCCCTATTTCGCCCTGACCTTCGTCCCGCTGATGGCCGTGGCCTTCCTGATCCTGCCCGCCGGTCCGTTGCTGTCGTGGAAACGCGGCGACCTGATGGGCGTGACCCAGCGGCTGGCCGTCGCCGCCGGCCTCGCCATCCTGCTGGCGCTGCTGGGCTGGGCCCTGTTCGATCCGCGCAAGGCCCTGTCGGCGGCGGGCATCGGCCTCGGCGCCTGGCTGATCCTTGGGGCCCTGACCGAGACCGCCACCCGCATCCGCCTGTTCCGCGTCTCGCCGGGCGAGAGTCTGCGCCGGGCCGGCGGCCTGCCGCTCGGCGCCTGGGGCACGACCCTGGCCCACGCCGGCCTCGGCGTCTTCGTTCTCGGGGCGGTGGTCGAGACCGGCTATCGCGTCGAGGCGGCGCGGCCCCTCGCCATCGGCGAGACGGTCGTGGCCGGCCGCTGGGCCGTGCGCCTGGATTCCGTCGGCATCGTCGAGGGCCCTAATTATCTCGCCGAGCAGGGCCGGCTGACCGTCGCCCTGCGCTCCGGCGCGGCGCCGCGCGAGGTCACGGCCGAGCGCCGCTTCTTCCCGGCCGGCGGCCAGACCACCACCGAGGTCGGTCTCGACTTCCGTGGTCTCGACGACGTCTATGTCGTGCTGGGCGAGCGCGGCCGGACCGCAGCCGGCGAGCCGGCGTGGAACGTCCGCGTCTGGTGGAATCCGTGGGCCCGGCTGATCTTCCTTGGCCCCGCCATCATGGCGCTGGGCGGGGTTCTGTCGTTGATGGACCGCCGGCTGCGGCTGGCGGTCGGCCAGCGCAAGGCGGCGGCATGAGGCGCTCCCTGCGGATCACCTTCGCCAGCTTCAGCGCCGCCCTCGGCCTGATCGCGGGTGCCGCAATCGCCCAGGAGCCGCCCCCCGCGCCGGACCGCCCGCTGCCCGACGCCGCGCAGGAAGCCCGGGCCCAGGACCTGTTCGACGGCATCCGCTGCGTCGTCTGCCAGCACGAGGCCATCTCCGACAGCCCCGCCGGCATCGCCGCCGACATGCGCCAGCTGGTCCGCGAACAGGTCGCGGCCGGCCGCACCGATCAGCAGATCGAGCAGGACCTGGTCCGTCGCTATGGCGATTTCGTGCTGTTCCAGCCGCCGGTCCGCGCCGCCACCTGGCTGCTGTGGTTCGGCCCGATCGCGCTGATGGGCGCGGTCGCCGCGGCTCTGCTGTTGATGGTTCGCCGCCGCCGGGTCGAGGCCGCCCCGCTGTCGCCGGATGAAGAGGCCCGGCTGGCGGTTATTGTCGCAGAGGCCGGCGTTCGCCCCGATCCTGACGCAAAACCGTCTGACCACTAGGTCGCGGCGGGACCCTTTCCCCGCCCGAACGTTGGCCTTAGCGGCCACAGCCCTATATTGACGAACTGAACGGGCGCCCGCGCCCGGCAAAAGGATCGTACGAAACCCGATGATGAAGCGTAAGGAATTCATGCTTGGGGCCACGTTCGGCCTCGTCCTCGCGGCTGGCGCCACCGCCGGCGGCGTCATCGACTGGCCGACCGCCAATGCGGGCCCGGTCGGCGGCGTCTCCGGACGCCTGACCCCGAACGCCGGGGCGGGCGCCCTGGCGTTCGCTCCGCCGCAGGGCGCACCGCTCAGCTTCGCCGACATCTTCCAGCAGGTCGCCCCCGCCGTCGTGCAGATCGACGTCGAGGCCCCGGTGCAGCGCCCGCCTGACGGCATGCTGCGCATCCCCGGCATCCCCTTCGGCGTCCCCGTGCCGGAGCTGGAGGAGGGCGAGGAGCCGCCCACCTCGGCCGGCTCCGGATCCGGTTTCTTCATCTCCGCCGACGGCTTCATCGTCACCAACGCCCACGTGGTCGACAACGCCACCAAGATCACCGTGCGCCTGGCCGACCAGCGTGAACTCGACGCCCGCCTGATCGGGCGCGACGAGGCCACCGACCTGGCCGTCATCAAGGTCGAAGGCTCGGCCTTCCCGTTCGTCACCTTCGAGGAAGGGGCCCAGCCGCGCGTCGGCGACTGGGTCATCGCCGTCGGCAATCCGTTCGGTCTCGGCGGCACGGCGACCGCCGGCATCGTCTCGGCCCAGGGCCGCAACATCCCCGACCCGACGGCCCAGTACGTCGACTTCCTGCAGATCGACGCCGCCATCAACCGCGGCAACTCCGGCGGCCCGACCTTCGACATCTACGGTCGCGTCATCGGCGTGAACTCGGCCATCTACTCGCCGACCGGCAACTCCGTCGGCATCGGCTTCGCCATCCCCGCCTCGATCGCCAAGCCGGTCACCGACCAGCTGATGCGCAGCGGCACGGTCCAGCGCGGCTACGTCGGCCTCGGCCTGCGCACCTTCACCGCCGACCAGTGGGAGGCCTATGGCCTCGCCCGGGACTTCGAGGGGGCCTATGTCGAGAGCGTCACCGAGGGCGGACCGGCGGACCGGGCCGGTGCCCGGGTCGGCGATCTGCTGGTCGGCGTCAACGGCGAGGCGGTCGAGGACGGCACCGAGGCGACCCGCCGCGTCGGCGCCGCCAGGCCGGGCGAAACCATCCGTCTGGAGGTCATCCGCGACGGACGCCGCACGACCCTGAACGTCCGTTCCGGGACCCGGCCGTCGGAGTCCGAGCTTCGCGCCGCCGACGAACAGGGCGGCGGTCCGGCCGCCCCCGGCGAGCCCCCGGCCGCTCGCGGGGAGGAGGTCGAGGGCCTGACCGTCACGCCCCTCACCGCCGCCCTGCGGTCGCGCTACAGCCTCGCCGAGGGTGTCGAGGGCCTCGTCATCACCGACGTCGCCCGCGGCACGCCCGCCGCCAGGCTCGGTCTCCAGGCCGGCCTGGTCATCACCCAGGCCGATCGCATCCGGGTCCGCACGGCCGCCGAGCTGCGCACCGTCATCGAGACGGTCAAGCGCAGCGGCCGCCCCAGCGTGCTGATCTTCGTCCGCACGCCCCAGGGCACGGCGCCGCTCGCCCTCCCGTTCGCGGACGAGGAATAAGCGGATCGGGTTCTGACAAAGCGGTAACTGCCCCCATCGCCGCCGATGCGCTAACATCGGCGGCGATTTGCATTCGAGGGGCTGATTCCATGCGTATTCTGGTGGTCGAGGACGACGCCGAGGCCGCGACCGCCATGGTCCGCGGGCTGACCGAGGCCGGTCACGAACCGACCCACGCGGTCGACGGCGCCTTCGGCCTGCTGGAGGCCCAGAAGGGCGGCTACGACGTCTATGTCGTCGACCGCATGATGCCGCGCCTCGACGGCATCGGCATGGTCGAGACCCTGCGCAAGGACGGCGACCAGACGCCGGTGCTGTTCCTCTCCGCCCTCGGCGAGGTCGATGACCGCGTCGCCGGCCTGCGCGCCGGGGCCGACGACTATCTGGTCAAGCCCTACGCCTTCTCCGAACTGATCGCCCGCGTCGAGGCCCTGTCGCGCCGCCGCGAGACCGGCTCGGTCGCCACCATGCTCAAGGTCGGCGACCTCGAGATGAACCTGATCTCCCGCTCGGTGCATCGCGGCGGCAAGGAGATCGACCTTCAGCCGCGCGAATTCCAGCTGCTCGAGTTCCTGATGCGCCACGCCGGCCAGTCGGTCACCCGCACCATGCTGCTGGAGAAGGTCTGGGAATACCATTTCGACCCCCAGACCAATGTCATCGACGTCCATATCAGCCGCCTGCGCGCCAAGATCGACAAGGGCTTCGACCACGCCATGCTGCAGACCGTGCGCGGAGCGGGCTACCGGCTGGAGCCCTGACTTCAGCTCGTGAAACTCCCCTCCCTCCTTCGCCGCACGCCCTTCCGGCTGACGCTGCTGTTCCTCGCCCTGTTCGCGGCGGCGGCCAGCGCCATCCTCGCCTATGTCTATTTCGCCTCGGCCGCCGAGGCCCGGGTCAACGCCGAACGCGAGGTGCGCGGCGAGATGCAGGTGCTGCAGGGCATCTATGACGCGCGCGGCTTCGACGCCCTGAACCGCGCCCTGATCGACCGTTCCCTGTCGCGCAGCGCCTTCCTCTACCTCCTGCTCGACGAACAGGGTCGCACCACCACCGGCAGCCTCAGCCAGTCGCCGATCGCCGAGATGGAAGGCGAGCGCCAGTGGATCACCTTCCCCTTCACCGACACCGACGCCAACGGCCGCGTCACCCGGCCCCAGGTGCGTGGCGTCCAGGTGCGGCTGTCGGGCGGCGAGATGCTGTTCGTCGGCCGCTCGCTCGGCGACACCGAGGCCTATCTGGCGCGCCTGACCCAGGCGCTGTGGGGGGCCATGGGCATCGTCCTGCTGCTCGGCCTCGCCGGCGGCCTGCTGGTCAGCCGCAATCTCGAACGCTCGATGGGCCGGCTCAACCGGGTGGTCACGGCGGTCCAGGAGGGCGACCTCAAGGCCCGGGCCCCGGTGCGCAATTCCGGCGACGAACTGGACGAGCTGGGCGCCGGCCTCAACACCATGCTGGACCGGCTCGAGGGCTCGATGGCCTCGATCCGCCACGCCGGCGACGCCATCGCCCACGACCTGCGCTCGCCGCTCACCCGGATGCGGGCCAAGCTGGAGGTGTCGCTGATCGACGCCGAGGCCGGCAAGATCAACGGCGTCGACGCCCTGCAGCTGGCCCTCGACGAGGCCGACAGCCTGCTCAAGACCTTCAACACCGTCCTCGCCATCGCCCGGCTGCAGGCGGCGGCCGGCCGCACCCCGGACCCGCAACTGTTCGACGCCGCCGACCTCGCCGCCGACATGGCCGAGCTCTACGAACCCGCCGGCGAGAACAAGGGGCTGGAGTTCTCGGCCGAGATCGAGCGCGGCCTGATGGTCGAGGCCAACCGCCCCTTCCTCGCCCAGGCCCTCGCCAACGTCATCGACAACGCCATCAAATACACCTCGGTCGGCGGCGCCGTCATGCTGCGGGCCCGGCGGCGCAGCTCCGGCGAGATCGAATTCTCGGTCACCGACACCGGCCCCGGCGTGCCCGAGGCTGACCGCGAGCGGGTCACCCAGCGCTTCGTCCGGCTGGACAACAGCCGCACCGAGGCCGGCTCGGGCCTCGGCCTGTCGCTGGTCGCCGCCGTGATGGAGGCCCACGGCGGCCGGGTCCAGCTGGACGAGGGACCCGGCGAATACGGCGGCTTCGGTCCCGGCCTGCGCGTGGCCCTCGTGATCCCGCCGGCGGACCCGGCGTGAGCGAGGCCCTGGCCCCGCGGCTGACGCCTTGCGGCCCGGTCATCGACGTCGAGTCCGAAACCCGCGCCCGCGAACGTCTCTCCGAGGCCGCGGCCGAAGGCGGCTGGACCTCGACCCTCGACGGCTCCTGGCCTGCCCTCGCGCCGGTCTTCGCCGCTTCGCCCTATCTGTTCGGCCTCGCCCGGCGCTGGCCCGACGGCCTGCGCGCGGTGCTCGACGACGCGCCCGAGGCTCGTCTGGCCGCCATCCTCGCCGATACGGACGCCCTCGCCGGCGGCGCCGACGACCTGCGCGCCCCGCTGCGTCGGCTCAAGGGCCAGCTCCACCTGCTGACCGCCGTGGCCGACCTCGGCGGCGTCTGGGATCTCGACCAGGTCACCGGCGCGCTCAGCCGCTTCGCCGACGCGTCGGTCAACGCCGCCCTGCGCGCCGTCGCCCACGACCAGCGCGAGCGCGGCAAGCTGGTCAGCCCCGCCGACGATCCGCGCGGCCCCGTCCCCGGCCTGTTCGGCCTCGCCATGGGCAAGCACGGCGCCTATGAGCTCAACTATTCTTCCGACATCGACATCAGCCTGTTCTGGGAGCCCGACGCCCTGATCCCGGCCCTCGCCGAAGGCGTCGAGCCGCAGCGTTTCGTCGACCGCCTGGCCCAGGCGCTGGCGACCCTGATGCAGGAGCGGACGGGCGACGGCTATGTCTTCCGCGTCGACCTGCGGCTGCGCCCCGATCCGTCCTCGACCCCGCCGGTCGTCGCCGCCCCCATGGCCCTGGCCTACTATGAGAGCGTCGGTCAGAACTGGGAGCGCGCCGCCTTCATCAAGGCCCGCGCCGTGCTCGGCGACGTCGGCGCGGGGCGCGACTTTCTCGAGGCCCTGATCCCCTTCATCTGGCGCCGCAGCCTCGACTATCCGGCCATCCTCGACATCCAGTCGATCAAGCGCCAGATCCACGTCCACAAGACGGGCGAGGGGCTCGAAGCCGCCGGGGCCAATCTGAAGCTCGGCCGCGGCGGCATCCGCGAGATCGAATTCTTCGCCCAGACCCAGCAGCTGATCCTCGGCGGCCGCGACCCCGGTCTGCGCGCGCCGCGGACGGTCGAGGCCCTCGCCGCCCTGCGCGACGCCGGCCACGTCGACCCCGACGCCTGCACCGAACTGACCGCCGCCTACATCGCCCTGCGCGGGCTCGAACATCGCGTGCAGATGCTCGACGACGAGCAGACCCACACCCTGCCGGTCGAGGCCGGAGCCCGCGCCCGGGTGGCGGCGCTGGCGGGCGAGGCGGAGCTCTCCGTCTTCGACGCCCGGGTCGAGGCCCTGCTGGTCAGGGTCAACCAGCGTTATGGCGAGCTGTTCGAGGGTGGCGAGGAACTGTCGTCGCCGTGGGGCTCGCTGGTCTTCACCGGCGTCGAGAACGATCCCGAGACGCTGGCGACCCTCGCCCGCATGGGCTTTTCCGAGCCGGCCGCCGTGGCCGACACCATCCGCGGCTGGCATCACGGTCGCATCCCCGCCACCCGCGCCGCGCGTGGCCGCGAGCTGTTCACCCGCCTCGCCCCCCGGCTGCTGACCGCCCTCGCCGACACCGGCGCCGCCGACGCCGCCTTCCGCCGCTTCGCCGTCTTCTTCTCCGCCCTCAGCGGCGGGGTCCAGGTCCAGGCCCTGTTCCTCGCCCAGCCGAAACTGTTCGACCTCGTGGTCGGGGTCATGGCCTTCGCCCCCCGCCTCGCCCGCACCCTCGGCCGCTATCCCGCCGCGCTGGACAGCATGCTGGACGCCCGCTTCGCCCGCCCGATCGAGGAAGACACCGGCGTCGCCGACCAGATCCGGCGCGAAGCCGCCGAGGCCCCCGACTTCGAGACCGCGATGAACGCGGTACGCCGGCTGCACCGGGAACAGATGTTCCGCATCGGCGTCCAGACCCTGACCGGCCGCGCCGGACCGGAGGCCGCCGGCCGCGCCTACACCGCCCTCGCCGACGCCAGTCTCGGCGCCCTCGCCCCCCCCGCCATGGGCGAGACGATCCGCCAGGGCGGGGCGCTCGGGGGCGGCCAGGTCGCCGTCCTCGCCCTCGGCAAGGCTGGCTCGCGCGAGATGACCGCGACCTCGGACCTCGACCTGATGACCGTCTATGACGCCCCGGCTGACGCGGTGTCTGGCGACAAGGAGTGGGCGGCCGGGGTCTTCTATTCGCGCTTCACCCAGCGGCTGATCGCGGCCCTGTCGGCGCACACCGCCGAAGGCGGGCTGTACGAGGTCGACATGCGGCTGCGCCCCGGCGCGGCCAAGGGCCCGGTGTCGCTGCGCCTGTCGGCGGTCGAGGACTATTACGCGACCGAGGCCGACACATGGGAGTTCATGGCCCTGACCCGCGCCCGCGTCATCTGGGCCGACAGCCCGGCCTTCGCCGCCCGGGTTTCGGCCTCGCTTGAGGGGATCCTGCGCCATCCCCGTCCGGGCGTCAGCTTCGCCGCCGACGCCCGGCGGATGCGCGACCGCATGGCGCGCCAGCGCCCGCCGCAGGGCCACTGGGACGTCAAACTCGCCCCCGGCGGCCAGGTCGACGCCGAGTTCGTCGCCCAGGTCCGCCAGCTCCGGCGCGCCCGGGAAGGCGGGCCGATGACCTCCTCGACCCTTCAGGCCCTGGCCGACGATCCCGAACTGGCCGAGGCTTGGCGGCTGCAGCAGGCCCTCAGCCAGATCCTCGGCGCCGCCTTCGACGAGCGGCCCGATCCGGACCAGGAGCCGGAGGGCTTCCGCGCGCGCCTCGCCAAGGCCGCCGGCTTCGCCGACTACGACGCGCTCAAGGCCGGCCTGGCCGAGGCCCGCGAGGCGGCGCGCGAGGCCTATGAGGCCGCCCTGCCGCCGGTCGGCGACGGAGACTGACGCCAACCGCGTTTCACTCTCCAGACAGGGATGCACGGCCGCCCGAGCGGCCACGGAGACATCGAGATGAAGAAGACCCTTCTGGCCGGCGGACTCGCCGCCCTGGCCATCGCCGCCGCCGGCGGCGTCGCCGTCGCCCAGCAATCGCCCGAGCGCCCGCACGCGCGCGGCCTGCGCGCCGACGCTAATGCCGATCAGCGCCTCAGCCAGGCCGAGTTCGTCGGCGCTCGCGTCGACCGCCTCGCCGCCGCTGATGCGGACCGCGACGGCTCGGTCACGCCGGACGAGATGCGCGCCGCCGCCCAGGCCCGTCACGCCCAACGCGCCGACGCCCGCTTCGACCGGCTGGACGCCGACAACGACGGCTCCATCAGCAAGGCCGAGTTCGAAGCCCGCCGCGAGGCCCGCGCCGAACGCGGACCGCGTCCCGAGCGCGCTTATCGCGGCCCCGGTCGTCGCGCCGGCCGCGCCGAGCGGGCCGAGACCCGCGGTCCGATCGTGATCGCCGAGGCTCGCACCCGGGCCGAAGCCGCCTTCGCCCGCCTCGACGCCGACAGCGACGGCTTCATCACCACCGCCGAGCGCCAGGCGGCCCACGCCGACCGTCGCGAACGCATGTCGGAACGCCGCGAGGCCCGTCGCGCGCAACAGGCGTCGCCTTCGGCGCCCGCTTCGGAGTAAGCAGATGACGGGCGCGGCGGTCCTCGACCTTCCCGGCCTTGCTGGAACCTTTGCAAGAGGCCGGATGGCGAGCTTCGCCGACCCCGATGAGGATCTGGTGCGCCGCGTGGGTCAGGGCGACCCCGCGGCCATCCAGGCCATGGTCGCGCGCAAGCTGCCACGCATGCTGGCCCTCGCCCAGCGCATGCTCGGCGACCCGGTCGAGGCCGAGGACGTCGCCCAGGACGCCCTGCTGCGGGCCTGGCGTCAGGCCCCGCGCTGGGTCCCGGGCAAGGCGAAGTTCGACACCTGGCTGCACCGGGTGGCGCTCAACCTCTGCTACGATCGGCTGAGACGGCGGCGCGAGGTGCCGACCGACGCCCTGCCCGAACGGCCCGACGAGGGCCCGGCGCCGGATCGCGGTCTGATCGCCGCCGACACCGGGGCGGCGGTCAACGCCGCCCTGGCCCGCTTGCCCGACCGCCAGCGCGAGGCCATCGTGCTGTGTCACTATCAGGAACTGACCAATATCGAGGCCGCCGGCCTGATGGAGGTCAGCATCGAGGCTCTGGAGAGCCTGCTGTCGCGGGGACGGCGGGCCTTGAGACTGGCGCTGGCCGATCACCGGTCCGGTGCCGAAGGAGTAGGATCATGATGACGGCGGAACGCTTTCTCGCCCTGACCGCCGCCTATGGCGCCGACCGGCGTCGCTGGCCGGACGGCGAACGCGCGGCGGCCGAGGCCTTCGTCGTCGCCCGGGACGACCTGGCCCGCCCGGCCCTGGCCGAAGCCGATGCGATCGACGCCCTGCTGCATCGGTCCGCGACCCCGCAGGTCTCCATGGCCCTGCGCGACCGGGTGCTGGCCGCCGCCACCTCGGCCGGGGGCAAGGTGGGACGCACCGGCCGGGTGTGGATCGATCGCCTGTCGCTGGCCCTCGGCGCCGGCTGGGCCGCGGCCGCCTGCGCCGGCGTCGTCGCCGGCGTCGTGCTGACCGGCCACGTCACCGCCGACCTCCAGGCCGACGCCGTGCTGTATCAGGCCTCGCTTCTGGCCATCGACGACACGGAGGTGCTCGGTTGAGCTCCAGGACCCTCAAGATCGCGCTGGCCGCGTCGGTCGCGCTGAACCTGTTCGCCGTCGCCGCCGGGGCGACGCTGCTGATCAATCGGGAACGGGTGGAGAGCCAGGCCGAGGCCCAGCAGACGCCCGGCCGCACCCGATCGCCGATGGGCCTCGTCGGACGGCTGAGCCCCGAGGTTCAGCCGGCGGTTCGCCAGACGCTTCGATCCGCCGCCCTGTCGGCCCGCCCCGACTTCGAGGAAGCTCGCGGCAAACGACGCGAGGCCCTGGCTCTGGCCCGCTCGCCCGAGTTCGACTCCGCCCGGCTGACCGCCCTGCTCGATCAATCCCGCGCCGCCGAACTGCGCGGTCGCCGGCATCTGGAGGTCGAGGCCGTCACCCTGCTGTCGGAGCTGACGCCGGCCGACCGGGTGATCCTGGCCGAAATTCTCGCCCGCAAGCGCGGCGGCGGCGCGATGGGCGAAAGGCCGGCTCCGGCCAACTGAGGTCTAGGTTCTGGACTCATAAGCCCTGAGCCAGAGGCGTGTTGAGGCGAGCAGGACGGCGGCGAGGAAGTTGCGGGCCAGCTTGTCGAAGCGGGTGGCGATGCGGCGGAAGTGCTTGAGCTT
>NZ_JBKBMX010000027.1:0-30256 GCF_046295595.1 Brevundimonas sp.
CCGCTCCGACGCCCGCCGCGCCCGTCACGGCCCCCGCCGCCGCCGCGCCGGCTCCGGTGGAGGCCGCGCCGCCCCCGCCGCCGAGCGTCCCCGCCGTCACCGTGCTGGATTCCGCCGCCCGCGCGGCCCTGCCGTTCACCGTCGACCTGCCGGCCGGGTTCGAGATCGTCACCGGCCGCCCTGGCCCGGACTTCCGCATCTACACCATCCGCCGCGGCGACCGCTCGTTCGCCATGATCTACGCCGGCCCCGCCTCGCAGTTTCCGATCTACAGCGGCGAGACGATCCAGGCGGCGGGCCGCGCCTCGGTGGTCGCGACCGAGGACGGCGTCCGCCACGCCCGCGAGCACCTGTTCCAGCGCGAGGGCGCCACGCCGCGCGAAATCCACGTCTGGACCATGAGCCTCGACGGCCCCGACCGCGCCCTCGCCGAGCGCATCGCCCAGTCGCTGGACGTCCGCTAGACCCGCCGCACCGCCGCGTCGACGGCTCCCAGCCGCACCCCGCGCCGGCCCGCGAACACCAGCACCTCCATTCCCGGCGCCGCTGCCCAGCGCCGCAGGGTCGCCTGATAGGGTTCGCGCCGCCAGTCGTGCGGCCGCACCGGATCGCATTCGACGATCAGCCGCGCCCCGCCCTGTTCGCTGTGCAGCACGAAGCCCGCCGTCAGCGGCTTCCACTCCGGCCCCAGCGCCTCGGTCAGCAGCCACAGGCAGTTGAACACCCGGCAGTCCGCCGGCCGCGTCTCATAGATCGCGCAGCCGGCGGTCTTCGCGAAGTGCCGGCACCATTTGCCTGCCGGCTTGGCCAGGGCGGTCACCCCCATCAGCTTGCAGCACAGGCCGCAGTCGCCGCAGCTCTTGCCGTACGGGGTCAGGTCTCCGACCACACCGCCAGCTCATTGCCCGCCGGGTCGCGGAAATGGAACCGCCGTCCGCCGGGAAAGGCGAAGACCGGCTTGACGATCGCCCCGCCGGCCGCCTCGACCCTGGCCAGCATGGCTTCCAGATCATGGGCGTACAGGATCGGCAGCGGCGTTCGCGTCGCATCGGACTGGGCGTCCAGCCCGCCGTCGATCCCTTCGTCGAACCCGGCATACTCCGGCCCATAGTCCACGAAGGTCCAGCCGAAGGCCGCGCCGTAAAAGGCCTTGCTCGCGGCCAGTTCGCCGCCGGGCAGTTCGATATAGTCCAGCTTGCCGTCTTCACGCATGGGTGATGCTCCTGTCGATCGCCACCGACCTTTCGGGCTTGCCACGCCCGCCCCTTCTGCGCAAACCTGCGAGTCGTTCTCATTCGCAGGAGTCGGCGATGATCGTCCTGATGACCGGAAGCCTGACCCTCGCCGGGCTCATGCGCCCCGCCTCGCCAGCCTCAGATCACCTCGCGCCGGCTCAGGTGGACGAGGGCGGCGACCAGCGCGACCGCTCCCAGCCCCAGGCCCAGCCCCAGCGCCGTCTGGACCCGCCACGCCTCGGTCGCCAGCATGTTGACCGGCATCTGCCACGGGAAGAACACCCCCTGTTTCGCTGACGTCGCCACCACCGAAAAGAAGGTCCCGCCGATCCCCACCGCCAGCGCCGGCACGAAGCTGGCCCAGCGCAGGGCGACCCAGAGCTGGATCGAGATCATCAGCAGGGCGGCCAGATACATCGTCCCCAGCAGGCCGGCGTAGCGCGCCAGCTCGAACGCGCCTGTCGGCGCCAGCTCCGGCTTGATCGTCGTCGCCAGCGTCGCCGCCGCCCAGGTCCCGGCCAGCACCGCCGCGCTCATCACCGCCACCACGCCCAGCACGCAGACCATCTTGGCCGCATACAGCCGCCAGCGGGGCAGGGGCAGGGCGCGCAGATGGTCCCACGACCGCGGCCCGTGCTCCATGTGCGCCACCAGCGCCGTCAGCGCCGTCACGCTCATCGGCAGCATGAAGAAGGCCCAGATCGCCGAGGCGTTGAGCATCCACATCTCCCACGGCGCCGCCGCCTTGCCGCGCAGCATGTTGAAGAAGACGAAGATGGCGATCAGCGACGGCGCGGCCACGGCCAGCACCGCGGCCAGCGACCGGTTCAGCTTGCGCGTCTCGACGAACAAGGGCGCGAAAAAGGGAGAGGCGGTCATCAGGCGAACTCCGGCCGGGCTTTGACGGTGGGGGTGGTTGTGGCGGGGGCAGGGGGCGAAACCTCCCGATAGATCCCCTCCAGCGAGCGCGACCGCGCCCCGATGGCGAACACGGCGATATCGGCCTTGATCAGCGCCCGGTTCAGCGCGGCGGCGGCGCTGCGCGCGTCCTCGCCCGGCTTCAGCCGCGCGACCAGCCCGTCCTCGGCGGCCCTCACATCGAACCCCCGGCCGCGGGCCAGCGCCGTGGCGCGCACCGTGTCATCGGTCTGCAGCGCGATCTCCGGGGCCAGATCGGCCTTCAGCCGGCTCAGCTCGCCTTCCAGCACCAGCTTGCCGTGGCTCAGGATGCCCACATGCGTCGCCGTCTGCTCGATCTCGCCCAGCAGGTGGCTGGACAGCAGCACCGTCGCCCCGGTCCGCTCGGGCAGGGCCCGCAGGAACCGCCGCATGTCGGCGATCCCGTCCGGATCCAGGCCGTTGGTCGGCTCGTCCAGCACCAGCACTTCCGGCGCCCCCAGCATGGCCCGGGCCAGCCCCAGCCGCTGCCGCATGCCCAGCGAATAGTCCGAGACCCGTCGCCGCGCCTGGTCGCGCATCTCGACCACCTCCAGCACCCGGTCGATCTCGCCCTTCGGCAGGCCCAGCAGGCTGCGCGTCAAATCCAGGTTCTCGCGCCCCGACAGATTGCCGTAGAAGCCGTGCGCCTCCAGCAGGGCCCCGACCTTGCGCGCCGCCCCGATCCGGTCGCGCGCCACATCGACGCCGCCGACGAAGGCCGCCCCGCCGCTTGGCCGGATCAGCCCCAGCAGCATCCTCAGCGTCGTCGTCTTGCCCGCGCCATTGCGCCCCAGAAAGCCGTAGACGGCCCGGTCCGGCACGATCATCGACACGGCGTCGACCGCCAGATGGCGTTTGAAGCGGCGGGTCAGCTCGCGAGTCTCGATGGCGGCGGTCATCGGCGGCGCTCTCGTTCCGTTTAAGTTAGACATAAAGTTGCAAACCCTACGTCTTTAAGTCAAGATTAAAGATCAGACAGCTTTCCACCCCCGGATCCCGCGCCATGAGCCAGACCGCCACCGATCGCTTCCGCCGCCGCTGCGCCCAGTTCCGCTGGCTCGCGGTGTTTATGGTCGTCAGCGTCGGCGCCCTGCTGGCGCTCGTGCACCTCATCGTGCCGATCGCCTTCCTCGCGCGCGCCGAGGACTATCCGTACTTCGACCTGTGGCTGGGCAGCCTCGTGAAGGCCTTGCCGACCCTCTTCTACCTGTTCGCCGTCTGGTCGATCGGCTCGGCCATGGGCCAGCTGTCGAAGGGCCGGCTGATCCAGCCCACCCTCGTCCACGCCCTGCGCCGCGTCGGCCTCGCCCTCGGCTTCGGCGGCCTGCTCGGCGTTTTCGGCGTGACCAACATCATGCGGCTGATCGAGGGCGGGCGCGGCGGCTGGGTCTGGTTCGACGTCGCCGGCATGACCCTCGGCATGATCGGCGGCGCCCTGTTCCTGCTCGGCGGCGTCATGGAGCAGGCCGGCCGGGTCCAGGCCGAGCTGGACGAGATGATCTGATGCCGATCCGCGTCACCCTCGACCATCTGATCGTCAAGAAGGGCCTCAAGGCCCGCGACCTCGCCGCCGAGGTCGGACTCAGCGAGACCCAGCTGTCCCTGTTCCGCTCCGGCAAGGTCAAGGGCATCCGCTTCCGCACCCTCGCCAAACTCTGCGCCGCCCTCGACTGCAAGCCGGCGGATCTGCTGGACTACGACTTCGACCCCTCTGACCTGATGGCGGCGGAGGAGGAGTAAGGGCCTCCCTCCGAAGCCGAAGCCGAGGCCCGCGTCCGGGACGTTGCGGACCTTCCCGCCTTCAGGTTGTATGTCGGAGCTTCAGCCGGAGTCTTCGATGCCATTAGGTCCCGCCTGCCCCAACTGCGCCCGGCGGGTCCCGTTCGGCCGCACCCAGTGGAACCTCGGCAAGCCGTTCGACTGCCCGGCCTGCCAAACGCCGCTGGTCATTCCGAAATCGAACGCGCTGAGGCTGGGGCTCGGCCTGCTCGCGATTTTCTGGCTTTACCGCGACCGCTTTCCGCCGGAATGGGGCGGGCCGTTCGGTCTCTTCGCCCTCATGATGATCGTCGGCCTGCCGGTGACCTGGGCGCTGACGCGCGTTCGTCTGGCCGAGACTGCCTGACCGGTTTGGTTCCAGGTCAGTTCACGACCCACAGGCGACATCCTCACGGGCGCACATTGCGAAACTTCGTTCCCTGTTCTGCGAGGAAAACGGTTTGCTGAACCGAAGGCGGCGGCTCCGGTAGGGCCGCCGCCTTCGAGACCAACGGTCGCCTTACGGATGCTCGATCACTGGACGAGGCCACGGGAAGGGCGGCGGCTGCGGGGGGAAGTCTGGCACAGGCGTGACGCAATTAAAGGCGATCTGCTCGTCCACACACGCCCACCATTCGGCCGAAAGACGGGGCGCTTCCGCGTCGCAATAGAGTTTCGATAGACGCACGCACGTCGGCTCCGCGGCCTTCACCGGTGCAGGCGCAAGTATTGGGACAAGGGCGGCCGTAGCGGCGAGAGCAGCGGACAAGCCCAGCTTGGCTATTCTCATCAATTCCTCCATCTGGGACACCTGCGTCCCGACGAAACGCTCTCATGACGAGAGTTGGAATGCAACCTGCGGTGTGCGCCGCCCGACAGCTTCGCCGGGTCGAGGACGCAGCGAAATTTGAGGGGCATCCGGGCCGCGCCCAACGGCTTCGGAGGCCTTCTGCAACTCCGAGCGGCTGGATAGGCGTGTCCGGTTTCTACCCCGAACAGACCCCGGCAAAGTCTGCTCCCGGCGCGATGCTCTAATGTCCGGTATACGGCGGGGTGCCAATGACGGGGGACGACCCATTGCGGACGTCCGGTTCCATGGCAAAGCTACTCGATATGGAAAATGGGCAGGCAGTGGACACCTTCGATCTAATCGCGACGCCTGATCGGATTAGTCCCGCATACGGGTTCATCGCCCTATTCCTGATCGTCGGGGTCGGCCTGCTTTTGGCTGCATGGGTTATCTTGCGCCTCACCAAGGCTAAGCGAGGCGAGACCGTGGACCGGCTTCGCGGCACGGCATGGTTTATGATTCCTTTCGGAGTGATTTGGCTGGGGTTCACCTCCTACATGGGCATAGGTGAGATCGGGTCTGTGGCCGCCGCGCGCGATAACGTGCTCAGCGGAAATTACCGGACATTAGAAGGGTGCTTGGATTACTTCCGGCCCGGCGTGCCAAACCCGGGGAAGACGATCGCCGGTGATGAACGATGGGCGGTTGATGGTCATGCGTTTAGATACGGAGCGGGGCAAATCCGGTTCGCGTATCACAAGGTCGAGCCACTCGGCGGGATCGTCCACCGGCGCTCAAAAGTTCGAGTCTCATTCATCCGAGACGACTTTCTTCATCGCGAAGACATCGTCCGGCTGACCGTCGTCCAGAATGCTTGCTCACCCGCGCCTGATGCCCCGGGTCCTTAGTTCCGCTTCCCACCCTTAGCCGAATTTCGGAATGTCCGTTCGCGGGGTCATGCCGATACGGTCATTCTCCAATGGCAACAAATTCAATCGGCAGGGCGGGATGCTTGGAACCTGCATGATCCCCCAAGAACAATTGACCTTGGGCGTCCCGGAACACTGACTGACACCGTTCTTCGCGCTGTTCGTGCGTTGTGCAGAGCACACCGTCAGCCACGCGGTAGCGTCCCCATATCTGGACCCGGCCGCTGTAAAGGTAGGTCCCATCAGGTCGAAATACATAAACAGCGTTGGCGGGCGATTTCATGACCGGACCGGCAACAAGCAGCGAGAGAATTTCGCCGGCGGGCAGAAACCCATCAGGCGATGCATGGACACCGTCGTTTTCCAATTCCGGACCTCGGGAGCATCCCCCCACTACCAGCATCGCAATCAGGAAACTTACCCTCATCGGTCCTCTCTCGCTTGAGGAAATGTGACCAGGCTCCCGCCTGGCTCCAGACGCAAGCTCCAATTCGATACTGGCCCCCCCGACCGCCACACCCCGCGCGGGACACCGGCCGGGCATTCCAGGAGCTCGGTTCAGAAGCTGATTCTCGGACCTAGGCGAAGGTCCGCTCACCACCCATAGCGGTCCCTCCCGAAGTCTGCTTTCCGCACCTCGCCCGTCGATCTCCCCGCCGTCATCCTCGGGCTTGACCCGAGGATCAGAGGCGAGAGGCGGACTGGGCGGCGGTGAGGGCCTCGCGACCGCGACCGTGCGGCGGTCGACGGAGCGCCGCACGGTCTGATCCTCGGGTCAAGCCGAGGGTGACGGGAAAGGAAGGCAGCCAGTGAGCCTTTCCGGTGGCAGCCATTGGCTCTCCCATCCCCCCGCGACCCCCTGACGCGGCAACCAATCCTCACGCCCCTGCGATAACCTCCCCATGCATCGTCGCGCCCTGCTGACCTCGTCCCTCGCCTTCACCGCCATGGCCGGCTGCGGCGAGGCCGCCACCCTCGTCCGGCCGCCCCGCCCGACCACCGGCCTCGACCCGGCCCGCCTCGCCGCGGCCCTGAAGACCGCCGAAACCCTCCCGCGGCTACACAGCCTGATCGTCGCCCGCGACGGCGAGGCCCTCGCTGAACGGGTGTTCCGCGGACCCGCCGTCGACAGCCCCGTCAACATCAAGTCCGCCTCCAAATCGGTGCTGGCGGCGCTGGGCGGAATCGCCATCGGCCGCGGCGTCTTCACCGGCGTCGACCAGCCGATCTCGGCCTTCCTCGGTGACCGCTTCCCGGCCGCGCCCGATCCGCGCCTGGCCACCGTCACCATCGGCCATCTGCTCTCGATGCAGGCCGGCCTCGGCTCCACCTCGGGCGCCAACTACGGCGCCTGGGTCTCCAGCCGCGACTGGGTCCGAGCCGCCCTCGCCCGGCCGTTCGAGTCCGAGCCCGGCGGCCGCATGGTCTATTCCACCGGGACGTCGCACCTGCTCTCGGCCGCCCTGACCCGCGCCAGTGACCGCTCGACCCTCGCCAACGCCCGCGACTGGCTGGGCCAGCCGCTGGACATCGACATCCCGTCGTGGCCGGCCGATCCCCAGGGGATCTATTTCGGCGGCAACGAAATGCGGCTGTCGCCACGGGCCCTGCTCAAATTCGGC
Organism: Brevundimonas sp.; assembly: GCF_046295595.1. Classification (GTDB taxonomy): domain Bacteria; phylum Pseudomonadota; class Alphaproteobacteria; order Caulobacterales; family Caulobacteraceae; genus Brevundimonas. Next base: position 7,274 of record NZ_JBKBMX010000027.1, read on the forward strand.
GAGCTGTACCGCAATGACGGCGTCCACGCCGGGACCCGAGTCCTGCCCGAGGGCTGGGTCCAGCAATCATGGAACGGCCGCGGGACCTCGCGCTGGAGCGGCAATCCCTATGGCTATGGCTGGTGGACCAAACAGGCCGGCCGCCATCCGGTCTGGTTCGCCTGGGGCTACGGCGGCCAGATGGTGTTCGTCGTGCCCGGCCTGAACCTGACCGTGGTCATGACCTCCGACCCGTCCCCCGTCGACCAGCGCGACGGCCACGTCGACCGCCTGCACGCCCTGCTGGACGAGGAACTGATCCCGGCGGCGGAGATGGGCGCGGGGTAGGGGCATATTCACCTCCCCATTCGCCTTCGCGAATGGAGAGGTGAGGCCCGTGACGCTGTGCTTACAATCCGCGAAATTATGGTCTGGTTATCAAAATATTCCCCAGCACAATCAGCCACATAATCTTTTCTCAAACCGTTTTGTCTGTACTAGGGCCGGCCTCCCGTACAATGCGCTTCATCCCGTCGCGGGGGAGGGCGTCTGGCGCCAGGGCCAACCGCGTGCGGCGGGTGTGATCGTTGCGGGACGCCGGGCGGCTCTTCGGAGACGCGCGGCGGAACTGGACCATCCTGCGGGACGGGTTGCTCCCCCCTGCGGCATGGAAAGGGACTGTCCTCCGGTTTGAAACGGAGGAGCCCAGGGGCCTTGGCCGCTCCTGCCCGCCCGGGCTTAGTTTCGAAAGGGCCTAAAGGGTGAAGGCCGCGGGGCCGAAAATTGGCAAGACCCGCACCGCCCTGAGATGCCCGCCCCGAAGCGCTCGGAAGCCGCGATCACGGCGGAGCGCGGACGTTCAGCCGAAAACACATCAGGTCCCCGTAACGCGAAAGCAGGGGGCCACATCGGTTCCGGGCCGAACGCCCGCGCTCCGCCGACCTCCCCAACCGTTTGGAGACAAGCGGCGCAGACTCATGCCCGCTTTCTTCCTTCCCGGGACAGGGTGGGGGCGGCCCGGCAAGGCCGCGCTCCCGTCGCCCCGCCGTCCCCACCCGGTCGGTGGCGCGACCACCCTCCCCGGGACGGGGAGGGAGAACCGCTCACGGTCTTTGAAAATCGAACTCCAGAGCGGCCGTCAGACCAGCTCCACCGCCATCGCCACGGCTTCCCCGCCGCCGATGCACAGGCTGGCCACGCCCTTCTTGCCGCCGCGCGCCTGCAGCGCCCCCAGCAGGGTCGCCAGCACCCGCGCGCCCGAGGCGCCGATTGGATGGCCCAGGGCCGTGGCCCCGCCGTTCACGTTCAGCTTCGCATGATCGATGCCCAGCTCCTGCATGGCGATCATCGGCACCACGGCGAAGGCCTCATTGACCTCCCACAGGTCGACGTCCCCGACCTCCCAGCCGGCCTTCTTAAGCGCCTTCTGCATCGCCGGCACCGGGGCCGTCGTGAACAGGCCCGGCTCGTGCGCGTGGGCCGAATGGCTGACGATCCGCGCCACGATCGGCAGGCCCAGCGCCCTCGCCACGCTCTCGCGGGTCATGACCACGGCCGCCGCCCCGTCCGAGATCGATGCCGAGGACGCCGCCGTGATCGTGCCGTCCTTGGCGAACGCCGGCTTCAGATTGGGGATCTTCTCCGGCATGGCCTTGCCGGGCTGTTCGTCCTCGCTGACCGTCTCCACGCCCTTGCGGGTGGTCACCTCGACCGGGGTGATCTCGGCCTTGAAGGCGCCAGAGGCGATGGCGTTGCGGGCCCGGGTCAGGCTCTCGATCGCATAGGCGTCCTGGGCCTCGCGGCTGAACTGATAGGTCCCGGCCGTGTCCTCGGCGAACGACCCCATCGGCTTGCCGGCCTGATAGGCGTCCTCAAGCCCGTCCATCATCATCGAATCGACGATGACGTCATGGCCGATCCGCGACCCGCCGCGATGCTTGGTCATCAGATACGGCGCCCCGGTCATGCTCTCCATGCCGCCCGCCACGATGACGTCCGCCGAGCCGGCGGTCAGGGCGTCCGAGGCCATCATCACCGCCTGCAGGCCCGAGCCGCACATCTTGTTGACCGTGGTCGCCTCGACGTGGCGGCCCAGACCGGCGCCGATCGCCGTTTGCCGCGCCGGGGCCTGGCCCAGCCCCGCCGGCAGGACGCAGCCCATGTAAATCTGCTCGATCTTGTCGGGGTCGATCCCCGCCCGCTCGACGGCCGCCCTGACCGCCGTCGCGCCCAGCTCGGTGGCCTTCACCCCGGACAGGGCGCCCTGGAAGCCGCCCATCGGCGTGCGGGCGAAGGAGCAGATGACGATCGGATCGGACATGATGGCGCCTTGGCGGAGTATTGTAGAATTGGATGGCTAGATCGGCGCTTCGGGCCGGGTGTGCAAGCGGCAGCGGCTCAGGCCGCATCCTCGTCGGCCCGCTCGCGCGGCATCATCTCGCCGACGGTCGGGCGGTCGAGGGCCCATTTGACCTCGATGTCGCGCGGCCTGACGATCTCGTTGCAGTGGCCGCAGGCGATGCGCGGCGCCAGGTCATGACCGCAGGTCTTGTGGATCATGGCGACGCCCGAATCCGTCTCGCCATAGACGTGTTTGGCGCCCCAGCCGTTCAGGGTGACCAGCACCCCGTACAGATCCTTGCCCTTGGCGGTCAGGACGTATTCGTTGCGCGGCGGCCGCTCGGAATAGAGTCGCGGCTCCAGCACCCCGTGCTGCACCAGCGATTTCAGCCGAGCCGCCAGCACATTGCGGGCGACGCCCAGCCGCTCCTGCCACTGCTCGAACCGGCTGACCCCGTTGAAGGCGTCGCGGATCACCAGCAGCGTCCACGGGTCGCCGATCACCTCCAGCGTCGCGGCGATCGAGCAGCTCTGGCGAGAATAGTCTGCGGTGCGTCCCATGATAGGAAAGTGACCCTGCGTCAGCCATTTGGCAAGAGGGTTGCCAATCTGAACGGACTAGGTCAGTCTCGTTTGGCTACGGACTCGCCGCGGGCGTTTCCGGATCCCTCGACTGGGGCGGAAGGTTCGCCCTTCCGCCCGTCCTTTCCTCGCGATACGCCGGACGCATGACGCAGCAGACCCTCGCCCAGGCCCTGACCCTGACCGAAGATGGAACGGGCGGCCTGACCGCTCGCCTGTCCGGCGACTTCTCCAACGCCCCCCTGTCGGCCCCGGCCGAAAAGGGGGCTCCCTTCGGCGGCCTGATGGCGGCGCTCGCCGCCGGCGCGGCCCGCCAAGGGCTTGGTCTCGACACCCCGCTCAAGACCCTGACCGTCCAGTACCTCGCCGCCGCCCGCTTTGAGGGCGCGACCTTCGTCCCGACCCTGACCCGCGGCGGCCGCAACGTCGCCTACGCCTCGGTGCTGGGCGGCCAGCCTGACCGCCCCGCCCTGCAGGCCCTCGCCACCTTCGGCCGCGAGGTCGACGGGCCCGTCCTGACCCCGCTGGTCGCCGCGCCGCGCCCGCTCGGCGAGATCGACCCGACCCCGCTCGATCCCCGCTTCGGCCCCTGGTTCACCCGCTACATCGAGCACCGCTTCGTCGCCGGCCCGAAACTGTTCGGCCAGAACCCCGCCGCCTCGCCCGAGCTCGGCTGCTGGATGCGCACCACCGACGGAGCCCCGCTGGACGAGGCCCGGCTGCTCTTCCTGCTCGACGGCGTCTATCCGACCTACTGGACCGCCCTCCCGGCCCCCCCGGTCATCTCCGCCAGCGTCGATCTCCGCGCCGACCTGCTGGAGGCGATCACGCCGGACACCTCCCCCGACGGCTGGGCCTATTTTCACTTCACCAGCCGCGATGTCGGCGGCGGTTGGGCGGTCGAGGACGGCGTGGCCCACGCCCCGGACGGCCGCCCCATCGCCCTGGTCCGCCAGCGCCGCAAGCTGATGCCGGCGCGTCCCTAGCCGTGCAGGCCGCGGAGCTGGATCAGCGGGATGACGATGTCCTCCTCGTCCTCCAGATGGCGCAGCAGCGGCCGGGCGTTGGCGTCGACCCGGTCCGACAGCCGGTTGGCTGTGTCCGCCACGTCTGGCGCCCCGGCCGCCACCGCCTGATGGAAGGCCATGCCGTCGCGAAACATCGCCTCCAGCGTCTCATGGATGGCGTCGTGGTCGCGATCCAGCAGGTCGATCCCCGCGCCGATCTTCGGCTCGATGCGCCGCATGATCGGGAAATACTGGCCGCTCTCGATCCGGTGGTGGCCGTCCAGATGCTGCAGGAAGGACTGCAGCGCGGGGATCAGCTGCCGATGCAGCGCCGCCGCGTCGCCATTGGCCCGCCACTGGCCGACCAGCCCGTCCATATGCGCCTGATGACCGCGAAAGCTGGCGTGCATCTGCAGCCAGAAGGCCGCCGTCTCATCCAGACCCGAGGTCCAGCGATCGCGCGGGAAGGCGTCCAGCAGATAGCCGAACGCCGGCGGCAAGCCGGATCGCGTGGCGAGCGCCGTGTCCATCGCCTCAGACAACGGCGGTGGTCGTCTTGATGAAGCCGCCGCCCAGCAGCCGGTCGGGATCGGCCGGATCGTACAGGGCGCAGGCCTGTCCCGGGGCCACGCCCTCCTCGCCGCTCTCGAAAAGCACCGCGACGGCGCCGTCGACCAGCGCCAGCCGGGCCGGGGAGGGCGGCCGCGTCGAGCGGACCCGGGCCAGCACCGGGGCCCCGGCCCGCGCCGCCGCCGCGATGTCCGCCTCGTCGCCCAGCCAGTTGGTCTCGTCCAGCGTCAGCGACGCGGTCAGCAGGGCCTCGCGCGGGCCGACGATGACATGGCGCTTCGCCGGATCCAGTCGGGTCACGAACAGCGGCTCGCCGACGGCGACGTTCAGGCCTCGCCGCTGCCCGATCGTGTAGTCGGTGATGCCCGAATGACCGCCCAGCACCCGGCCGTCCATGTGCACGATCTCGCCGGCCTCGCGGCCCTGCGGCCGCAGCTTGTCGATCAGGGTGCGGTAGTCACCGTTCGGGACAAAGCAGATATCCTGGCTGTCCGGCTTGGCGGCGATGCGCAGGCCCAGTTCGGCCGCCACCCCCCGCACCTGGGGCTTCTCCAGATCGGCCAAGGGGAAGCGCAGATAGTCGAGCTGCGCGGCCGTGGTGGCGAACAGGAAGTAGGACTGGTCGCGGGAATGGTCGACCGCCTTGCGCATCTGCGGGCTGCCATCGACCACCGAGCGGCGGACATAGTGGCCGGTGGCCATGGCCTCGGCCCCGAGGTCGCGGGCCACGTCCAGCAGGTCGCGGAATTTGACCGTCTGGTTGCAGCGGATGCAGGGCACCGGAGTCTGCCCGGCCAGATAGCTGTCGGCAAACTGGTCGATGACCGCATCCCGGAACCGGCTCTCATAATCGAGGACGTAATGGGGAATGCCCAGCATCTCCGCCGCCAGTCGGGCGTCGTGGATGTCCTGACCAGCGCAGCAGGCGCCCTTCTTCTTCAGAGCAGCCCCGTGGTCATAGAGCTGCAACGTCACCCCGACGACGTCATAGCCGGCCTTGTGCAGCAGCGCCGCCACCACGGTGGAATCGACCCCGCCGGACATGGCCGCCACGACGCGCGAGCCAACAGGGAGCCCCACGGCGGCGCGCGCGGATTTGACCGCCGCGTCCATGTCGGCGCGGGCGATGTTCGGAACCGGGCAGATGTCCTCGGCGAGCGTCATGGCGCGCTATCTAGTGTGAAAGTCGCCCGATTTCGAGGCCGACGGCAAAACCGCGCCGGAAACGACAACGGCCGCCCCCGTCGCCGGGAGCGGCCGTCGTATCCTCGGGGAGTAAATTCTAGCTGCCGCGGCCGTAGTGCTGGATGCGGGTCGTACGCAGACCCTGCATGCCCCACTTGTCGATCGCCTTCTGCCAGGCGAGGAATTCCTCGGCCGTCAGACGATAACGCGCCAGCGCGTCGTCCAGGCTGATAAGCCCGCCGCGCACGGCGGCCACGACCTCGGCCTTGCGGCGGATCACCCAGCGGTCGGTATTGGCCGGCGGGAGATCGTGCAGGGTCAGGGGCGTGCCCGTCGGGCCGACCACGTACTGTTCGCCTTGATTATTAAGGCGTCGCTCTTGCAACATGGGCTTATGCCTCATTGACCACCATCACCAAGGCTGAACCGTAGCGGTCGGCGGCTAAGGGCCGTTTAAGCGTCGTGGTGAAGGAAAACCTAAAATGCCTTCCGTCCCCACGCTCAATATTCAACAAGGATTTCATTGAGGTTTACGACCCGTTACCTAGAGATCAGCGTTTGATGCTGATCAGTTCAGCAAGCATCTCGTCTGCCGTGGTGATGATTTTCGACGAGGCGGAGTAGGCGCGCTGGGTCGTGATAAGCCCGGTGAACTCCGCCGAGAGGTCGACCGTCGAGGCTTCCAGCTGGGAGGCGGCGATCAGGCCCGAACCGCCGGTGCCGGGCGGCTTGAGGTTGTAGGTCCCGGAATCCTGGCTCACCCGATAGGCGTTGCCCGTCGTGATCGTCAGGCTGTCGGGGCTGGGGAAGGTGGCCAGGGCGACCTGGGCGATGCGGCGGGTGACGCCGTTGTCGAAGCTTGCAGTCACGAAACCCATGTCGTCGATCTCGATGCCTTCCAGGACGCCGAACGCCGTACCGTTCGTCAGCACGGAGTCGACGAAGGAGTCGCTGTCCGCCTGGGTCAGGCCGCCCGTGGCGCCGCCCAGATCGAAGGTGATGTTCTGGGCCGAGATGCCGAGGCCCGGGGCCCAGTTGACCGCCGTAGCGCCCGGTGCGGCGGCGTCAGAGGCGCCGAACGAAAGGGTCGCGTTGGTGGGGTCCGTAAACAATGCCGCAGCGCCGAGACCCGCCATGGCCGCCACGTCAAGACGCCCGTCCTGGGTGAAGGCGACAAGACCGGTCTTGATCTGACCGTTGTTCAGGCCGGCCCCGGTGACGACGTCGTCGCCCGGAATGGACCGGACCTCGGCATACCATTGGTTCGCGGTCGTGCTCTTCAGGAACGATATGGCGACGGTGCGTTGCCCGCCCTTGGAGTCCGAAATGGGAACGGTGATCTCGAAGTCCGGCTTGACCCCGGTGGTGGTGACCGGATCCCACATGGCCATGGAGTTGGTGGTCGGGTTGTAGGCGTCCGGATCCGCCGGCGCGGTCGCTGCGAGTGTGGCCGCGGCCGAGGGGGTCTGGCTGGAGAACAGGTTGGCGTTCACCTGAACCCGGGTGGTGGCCTCGGCGGTGCCGCCGACCGAACCGACATTGATCGTGCGCAGGCGGTTGAGGTCCGAAGGGTCGGTGGTGATGTTGCCCTCGGCGTCGACCGGCCAGCCCTGCAGGTAGAGGCCGGCGGTGTTTTTCAGATAGCCCAGGTCATCGACCCTGAAAGCGCCGGCGCGGGTGAACATCCGCGTGTCGCTGGCGTCGAGGCCTTCGGCCTTCTCGGTGACAACGAAGAAGCCCTGCCCGTCGATGCCGAGGTCGGTGGTTGAGGCCGTGCGTTGCAGCTGGCCCGCCTGGCTGGTGAAGTGGCGGGCCGAGGCCAGGACGCCGCCGGAGGAATAGCCGGCGCCGGCGGCCTGGCTGTTGATCACCGTCTGGAACTCGGCCTGGGTCCGCTTGTAGCCGATGGTGTTCACGTTCGCGATGTTCTGCGAGATGGCCGCGAGGGCGGCCGAGTTTGCAGTCAGGCCGGACACGCCGGCCAGAAGGGCGCTGTTGATGCTCATGGCGGAGCTCCTTACGAAAGCAGTTTCAGGGGATTGAGGGTGGAGGCGAGCGAGGCCATCAGGCTCTCGTCCTCCTCATCTGCGGGCGGTGGGGTCTGGGCGGTCCGCGCTTCTTCCAAAGCGATGACGCTCGACAGCGGCAGGATCGAGTTGCCGACGGTCAGGAAGGCCTCGCCGTCGTACATCTCGACGCCGGTGATGCGGCCCTGGGTCAGGACCTGCGCGTCGATCTTGCCGCCCGCGGTATCCGTGGCTGCCACTCGCAGGGTGTAGACCTGACCGTCCTTGCCGTCGCTGCCGGTGGTTGCGTCGCCGTCCCAGGTGAAATCGTGGACGCCGGTTGTCTTGTCGGGCGCATCGCCGGACCAGACGACCTTGCCCGACCCATCCAGCACTTCCAGCTTCACCGAGGCGGCGTTCGAAGCGACCTCGTAGCTCCACTTGGCCTCGCCATCGGTGAACTTGGTCGCCGACCAAGCCGCGGTGGCCTCCTTGCCGATGTAGGTGGCCGCGTCGGCCAGCCCGCCGCCACCCTGGGCCGAGACCAGGCTTTGCAGCAGTTCGTTGGTGAGCAGTTGCTGTTCAACACCCGCCATCTGGGTCAACTGGGCGGTGAACTCGTTGGAGTCGACCGGGGACAGGGGATCCTGGTTCTTCAGCTGCGTGGTCAGCAGCGTCAGAAACGTCTCGAAATTCGAGGCCAGCATGGCGCCGCCAGAATTGATCTTGGTCGTCGCGGCATTGGTGGTGGTGACGGCGTCAACCATCGGTCAAACCTTCATGTCCACGCCCGAAGGCGAATGGGAGTGCGCGAGCCATTGGGGCGGCTGGGCGATGTCGATCTCGGCGTTTCGTCGGGCGGCGGCGGCGAAGGCCCGGTTCTGGCCCTGCCGGGCGTCCTGTCCCCGGTCGAAGGCGCTCGAACCGCTATCGCGATCGGCGAACTCGAAAGCGTCGTCAGCGAGTTCGAAACCGGCGGCCTCAAGCTGGCGCCGCAATTCATCGGTCCGCCCCCGCAGGTCGGTGGCGGCGGCTGGATTGTCGAACGCCAGGCGGGCGGACAGCCGACCCTCTGCGTCGATGTCCAGTTTCACATCCACCCGACCGAGGTCATCCGGGCGCAGGGCGATCTCAAACCGGGTCGAACGACCCTCGAGCTTGCGCAGGATCTGAGCCGCTATTTGCGCTGTCGCATCGATGGCGGCCCGGGACAGGGTCGACAGGCTGAGATCCCGGGCCGCTGCTGTAGCCTCCGTCCGCTCGGCGACCGGCTCGCCGGCGGAGGAGCTTTCGGTCGGGATCGAGATCGGCTCCATTTCGGCGGGGGAAGCGACGGGCGAGACGGGGGTGGCCGGCTTGTCCGTTTGCCCAGCCACGGATGTGGGCGTCGAGCTCGTTGCGCCGGCCGGCTTCGCTTCAGCTGACAGGCCAAAATCGGTTGTCGGGGCCGCCTGGTCGAGCGGCCTGGAGGTGCGTTCGGCCAAGGCGCGCAGCGGCGGAGGGGGGCTGGCGACGGCGGCGTTGGCTGGGGTCTTGGGCTGAGCCGTAACGAGGAGCTTCGCCTGGACCTCGGCCTCAGTCCTATCCGGCGGTCGAACCGGCTCCGGGGCCACAGCAGAAGTCTCAGCCGGAGCCGGATGCTGAACCGCGGCCGCCGCGGCGGCGGGAGCCGGAGTGGCGGCGGGAGCGGCCCGCGCGCCGCTGTCGGCGAGGGCAGGCGCGGCCGGGCCGGTCTGTCCCGGAGCGGCTTTCGATTGACTCGCTGCGGCGGCCGCAAGCGCGCCGTCTTCGACCGGAGGGGCTGGCGCAGGATCCGGCTCAGCCCCCGACCGGGGCATGGATGAGCTATTGCCGGCAGCCGTGTCGAGCGGCATGGCCGCGCCCGGAGGCGTTCCGTCCCCAGACAACAGAGCGCCCGGCAAGGCCGCGGGCGCCTCGGGGGCGACCGCTTCGGGCCGGGGCAGGGCAGCTGTGGTCACCCCTTCGCCGACGTCCGTCGACGGCAGCTCGCCACCTCGATTGGGGATTATGGGCGGCGACCCGACCGGCGGAGACACTATCGGCGGCGGCGAGGCGGCCCCGACCGCGCCGGGTGTGCGTTCCGGCTCCCCGTCAGTGGCCGAGTCCGCCACGGGGCGGGGGGCGACTTCTTCCGGAGCGCCTGTTCCTTCAGCGGGCTCCACGATCCCAAGAGCAGGAATCGGCTGTCCAATGGGCGGGACCGGCTGGTCAGGGCGGGGCCCCGGCTCCACAGGAAGCGGGATCGCCAACTCCCCCGGGAGAGTCGCCTCCTCACCGGGAGCCGTCGTCTCTCCGCCGGGAAGAGTATCGGCTTCGGCAACGGGAGCCTTGTCCACCATGGTGGGCCCATTTCCCGCATCGGGCGAACCCTGGCGCGCAAGCAGGTCGCCGAAGCTGGATGCATCCGCGACCGACGGCCCTTTGTGGGTCGCCGGAAGGGCGGGCGCGATCATCGATAGAATGGCTTGCGCGGACATGGTCCCGAGGGGTGTCGCCGGAGCGATGGTGGCTGGGGCGCCTGCTGCGCCGGATATTCAGAGGCGGCAGCGCAAGTCACGGGCCAGTTCAGTGGCGCACATCAAAAGGCTGAAAAAGCTCAGGGTTTGTGCGCCGGGAAGCGGATAGGTCGGCGCGGCGCCCGGCCCAAACTTGCCGTGTGCCGACCTTTCTTGCCCGGCGCCGGGGTTGCGTCGACGGGTCAGGGTCCGACTGGCCCGCCGTTTGCGTCCCTTGACGCTCATGACACAGGGTCAATGCGCGAAAATGCGTGATATCAGTGACTTGAGTGGCGGGCTTACCAGCGCCGCCGGGCAAAAAACGCAGATCGCCTGGCAGGGATTGCCGGGCGCCGCCGCGCGGGAGGTCACCAAATGTCGCTGAACGCCATCATGAACACGGCCTCCAGCGGACTGGCGGCGGCCCAGACCCAGTTGCGGATCGTTTCGGACAACGTTTCCAACGTCAACACGCCGGGTTACGTCCGCAAGATCGGCGATCAGGTCAGCCTGACCAGCCAGGGGGTCGGTACTGGCGTTGAGGTGGCGCGTATCCGTCTCGCCACCGACCGGTTCCTGCAAGCCGCCAGTCTGAACGCCGGGGCTGAGGCGGCGCGTCAGGGCGTTCGACACGAGTTGTACGATCGTATCCAGTCCCTGTTCGGGGATCCGGGTGGCGACAACGGCTTCTTCTCGCAAGTCGATGACGTGTTCTCCGCCTTCGCCGCCAGCGCGGAGGATCCGACCTCCTCGCCCCGCCGCCAGGAGGCCCTCTTCCGGACCCAGGCCCTGTTCGACGAGGCAGGGCGCATCGGCGAGCAGATCCAGGCCGTACGGAGGGACGCAGACGGCCGCATCGAGAATGCGGTCGAGAGAGCCAACAGTCTGCTGGAGCAGATCGAGGGTCTGAACCTCGAGATCGCGAGGGCCACGGTCACCAGCGGCGACCCGTCGGGCGCGGAGACGACGCAGGCGGCCCTGATCGGCCAGCTGGCGGAGTTGATGGATATTCGCGTGTCCGCCCGATCCGTTGGCGGCGTGTCGATCCGGACCGGGACGGGAACCATGCTGGCCGGCGAAGGAGCGGCGACGCTCAGCTACATCCGGGCGGGCACGATCACGAGCGAAACCGCCTTCAACGAAATCTGGGTGACCGAACCCGGGGGCCAGAAGCGTCCACTGCTCGACAATGTCGGCTCTGGTGAAATCAAGGGCTTGATCGAACTGCGCGATGTCGAGGCCCCCGCGGCGGCCGAGCGGCTCGCCGAACTGGTGACCCATGTCGCGGACGAGCTGAACCGGGCCCACAACGGCAACAGCTCGGTGCCGGCGCCCACCAGCCTCACCGGACGCAATGTCGGGCAGACGTTTGAGAGCGCCATCACCGGTTTCGCCGGCGAGACGACCATAGCGGTCACCAACACGGCCGGCGTGATCCAGGCCCGGGCCGACGTGGTCTTCAGCGGCGCGACCATGACGGTGAACGGCGTCGCCGCGACGCCGGCCGACTTCCTGACTGTGCTGAACGCCCAACTGGGCGGCGCGGCGACGGCGAGCTTCGTCGACGGCAAGCTGACCATAGCGGCCACCGCCTCCAACGGGGTAGCCGTTGCTGACGATCCGACCACCCCTTCCGACAAGGCGGGGCGCGGCTTCTCCCACTATTTTGGCCTGAACGACCTGATCGCGACCGATCGGCCGGTCATCTACGACACCGGCCTGACTGGCACGTCCGCTCACGGATTCACGGCCGGCGAGACCCTGAGCTTCCGCTTCAACGGAGAGAGCGGCTCGAAACTCCGCGATGTTCAGGTGACGGTGCCGGCTGGCGGCACGGTGGATGATCTGATCGCGGCACTGAACGACCCGGCGACGGGCGTTGGACGGTTTGGATCGTTCGCCCTGTCCGCCGACGGCTCGCTCAACTTCACTGGGCTCGGCAGTCCGCCGCCCACCATGAGCGTCCTTGAGGACAGCACCACCCAGATCCCGTCGGGGATTTCGCTCACGGAACTGTTCGGGATTGGCGCTGGCGTGCGGTCCTCCCGCGCGGACGGCTTCTCACTGCGCGCCGACATTCGCCAGGCCCCGTCGAAATTGGCATTGGCCCAGTTGAATCTGTCCGCGGCGGTCGGAGCCCCGGCGCTGAGCGTCGGAGACGGCCGGGGCGCGCTGTTGCTTGCCGACGCCGGCGAGCGGACGACAAAGTTCGCCGCGGCCGGCGACTCGTCGGGCGGACTCACCTCGGTGTCGCGCTACGCCGCGGAGTTGTCCGGTGAGATCGGGGGTAAGGCGTCGGCGGCCAAGAACCGCAGCGACGCCGCCCAGGCGCTGGCCACCGAAGCCGCGGCCCGCCAGACATCGTACGAGGGCGTCAATCTGGATGAGGAACTGGTCCTGATGACGACCTATCAGCAAGCCTTCAACGCCTCGGCCCGCCTGATCCAGGCCGCCGGCGACATGTATGACACGCTTCTGGGGATGATCTGATGACCCGCGTCGCGACCTACGGAAACTATCAGTCCGCGCTGCTGGACCTGATGAAGGCCCAGACCCGGGCGGCGGACGCCCAGGAGCGGGTTTCGACGCAGAAGAACGCGACCGACCTGACCGGCTTCGGGCGCCAGTCCGAGACCCTGACCGCGCTCAAGGGCGCGCAGAGTCGGATCCAGGGCTTCATCGACACGTCCGAGGCCGTAACCGCCCGTCTCACGACGCAGGACATCGCCCTGAACCAGATCGGCGACGGCATCGCCGGCCTTCGTACGGCGGTGGGCAATGTTCTGGCGACGGATTCGGCCGGGTCGTTGATGCTCGAGCTCGAGGGCCATTTCCAAGGGATTCGCGGCGGCCTGACCATGCGGCATCACGGGGGTTACCTGTTCTCGGGAGCCTCCAGCGCGACTTCGCCGATGATGGTCACCAACCTGACTGAACTGGCTGCGGCGCCGGACGTGCCGTCGGTCTTCGCCAACGACACCCTCAAGACGGCCAGCCGTGTCGCCGAGGGGACCACGCTGGAAACCGGCTTCCTGGCGAACGAACTGGGTGGCGAGGTGCTGGAGATCCTCCGAGACATCCACAACTATCACACGGGGCCGAACGGCCCCCTGAACGGCAAGGTCAACGCTGACCAGAAGACCTTCCTGACAACCCAGCTGAACCGCCTTGAGCAGGCCGCCAACGGGGTCATCGACAAGACCGCCCAGACCGGGTCGATCGCCAACCAGGTGGACAACGTCACCCGGGGTCACAAGGCCCAGCTGAACTCCCTCGACGAATTGGTGGGCGACCGCACGGACGCCGACATGGCGGTCGCGATCACCGATCTGGAGCTGTCGCAGATCGCCATCCAGGCCTCGGCCCAGGTGATATCGCAGCTACGCGATGTCTCTCTCCTCAACTATCTGAGGTAGGGCGACAAATCGCCCTTGCGGCCACGCTGGACGCACCGTTCCGAACGGAACATAGTGCGAACATATGGCCCAGATCGATCTCCGGCGAAAGCTGTCCATCCTCGCAGACGCGGCCAAATACGACGCCAGTTGCGCCTCGTCCGGCACCTCAAAGCGCGACTCTATGGGCGGCAAGGGCGTTGGCTCGACCGAGGGCATGGGCATTTGCCACGCCTATACCCCTGACGGCCGGTGCGTCTCCCTGCTCAAGGTGTTGCTGACCAATTTCTGCATCTACGACTGCGCCTACTGCATCAACCGGGCCAGTTCGAACGTGCCGCGCGCCCGGTTCACGGTGGACGAGATCGTCGATCTGACGCTGAACTTCTACAAGCGGAACTATATCGAGGGCCTGTTCCTGTCGTCCGGCATCATCCGGTCCGGCGACTATACGATGGAGCAACTGGTGCTGGTGGCGAAGGCGCTGCGCACCGAGCACGATTTTCGGGGCTACATCCACCTGAAGCTCATTCCGGAAGCCGATCCCCGGCTGATCGAGGAAGCCGGCCTGTATGCAGACCGGTTGTCGGCCAATATCGAGCTGCCGCGGGATGAGGCGCTGAAGCGACTGGCGCCGCAGAAGGACGTCGGCGTCATCAAGAAGGCGATGGGCCAGGTGCGGCTGGCGGTCGAGGCCGCCCAGCCGACCCGGCGCGAGAAGGTCAAGGTGCCGAAATTCGCTCCGGCTGGCCAGTCCACCCAGTTGATCATCGGGGCAGACGGGGCCCCGGACACCGAGATCATGGAACGGAGCGCCTCGCTCTACGGCGGTTATGGACTTCGGCGCGTCTATTATTCGGCCTTCAGCCCCATTCCGGATTCCTCCAGCGCCCTGCCGTTGGCGAAGCCGCCGCTGATGCGCGAACACCGGCTATATCAGGCCGACTGGTTGATGCGGTTCTATGGGTTTTCCGCGCCGGAGATCGGCGAGGGCGCGACCGATGGCATGCTGGACCTCGCCATCGACCCGAAGCTGGCCTGGGCGCTGAACCGGCGGGAGCAGTTTCCGGTCGATGTGAACACCGGCCCGCGGGAAATGCTGCTCCGCGTTCCGGGCCTTGGCGTGAAGTCGGTGGACCGGATCATCTCCGTGCGGCGCTGGCGAACGCTTCGGCTGGAGGACATCGCCCGACTCTGCCGCGGCATCGACAAGGTGCGTCCGTTCATCGTGACGCTGGACTGGACGCCGGGTGGTCTGACCGACGCCGCCGACCTGCGCGCCCGCATCGCGCCCGATCCGGCTCCGGTCCAGATGAGCCTGTTCTGATGCGGGTCGCGCCTCTCGCCGGCGAGACGGACTTCGATGGCTGGCGCAAGGCGGCGCGAGCGTTCCGGCAGGCCGGCGTGCCGCCGGAGCGGGCGGCTTTCCGGGTCGGGACGGGCGGCGAGAGGCTGTTCGACGAGGGGCTGCCCCCGCCCGCGCCGAATGCGGCGCCGTTCAGCGTGTCGAGGGCGTTCGTGGACCTCGCGCAGGAGGTCGTCCTGCATCGATCAGAGGACCGGTTCGACCTGATGTACCGCCTGCTGTGGCGGCTGGGGGCCGAACCCGATCTGATAAAAATCGTGACCGACGTCGATGTCGCCGACGCCCTTGAGCGGGCGAAGAACGTGAGCCGGGCCAGCCACAAGATGAAAGCCTTCGTCCGTTTCCGGCGGACCGAGGACGAAGCCGGCGAACGATGGGTCGCCTGGTTTGAGCCGGCGCACCGGGTGCTGGAGAAGACGGCGCCCTTTTTCATGCGCCGGTTTGCGACCCTGCGCTGGTCGATCCTGACGCCGGACGGCTCGGCGTTCTGGGACGGCGAGAGCCTGACGTTCGGACCGCCGGCGACGCCCGACATGGCGCCGTCGGAGGACGAAATCGAGGAATTCTGGAAGACCTACTACGCCTCGACGTTCAATCCCGCGCGGTTGAAGACGAAGGCCATGCAGGGCGAAATGCCGAAGCGCTACTGGAAGAACCTGCCGGAGGCGGCGCTGATTTCCGGGCTGGTCGCACAGTCCGCGGTCCGGACGGAGGCGATGGTCGCCACGCCCGCCGCGGAACCCAATATCCGTCTGGCGAAGACGCTGTCGCGGATTAACCGGGACCGGTCATTCGACGAGGGGTTCGTCCCCTCCAGTCTGGAAGAGCTGGGTCTCGCCGTCCAGGGTTGCCGGCGCTGCCCGTTGTGGCGGGACGCGACCCAGGGCGTTTGTGGTGAAGGACCCCGGCAGGCAGGGCTGATGATCGTCGGCGAACAACCCGGCGATCAGGAAGATCTTGCGGGGCGTCCCTTCGTCGGCCCCGCCGGCGGAGTTCTGGATGCCGCGCTCGAGGAGGCAGGCATCGACCGGGAGGACGTCTTCGTCACCAACGCCGTGAAGCATTTCAAACATGAACCACGCGGCAAGCGGCGGCTGCACAAGACGCCGTCCACCCCGGAGGTGTCCGCCTGTCGCTGGTGGCTGGATGCGGAGCGGCGGCTGGTGAAGCCGAAGGTGATTGTGACGCTTGGCGCAACAGCGGCCCTCGGTGTCCTCGGCCGCAAGGTGGCGGTGACGAAGGAGCGGGGACAAGGCATCGACCTGGTGGACCGGACCAAGGCCTTTCTGACCGTCCATCCATCCTACCTGCTGCGCATTCCGGAGGAAGCTGCCAGGGCGCAGGAGCGGGAGCTGTTCGTCGGGGATCTTAAACGGGCCAAGGCGCTGCTTTAGCGAGAGCAAAAGCAAGGGCATATTCACCGTGTCTGAACGAATACGCCCGGGCGACGTTCTCCGGTCTGCCCAGCTTCGCCGTGCGCGGCCCGTAGGCAAATCGAACGGCGCAATCTAGGTAGGGGCATGACAGCAGCGGACTTTCAGATCGAGGACGGCGGACCAGGTCTGACCCTGCGGCTGACTGGCGACTGGACCGCGACGGAATTGGGCCGGATTTCGCGCCGGCTCGACGACGAGCTGCATGATCGCAAGGTCGATGCGGTCGACCTGACGGAACTGGGCCGCTTCGACACCGCCGGCGCACTGGCCATCGTTCAGGCTGCGAACTGCGTCCTGCCCAAGTCGGCCTGGAGCCAGCGCCCCGAGGCCGGCCGCACCTACGCCATGGTCGAAAAGCTGGAGCGGGAGAGCGCCGAGCCGCCGAAGCAGTCGCCGGGCTGGGTGCGGGGCTTCGCCAAGGTCGGACGCGGCGTCGGCGATATCGCGGCGGAAGCGACCCTGTCGATGGCCTTCCTCGGCCGGCTGATCGTGGCGGTGGGTTCCGCCCTGCGCCAGCCCGGCCGCATCCGTTGGCCCGCCTGGTTCAGTCAGGGCGAGCGGGCCGGACTGGACGCCATTCCTATCGTGGCGGTGACCAACTTCTTCATCGGCGCCGTTATCGCCTTTCTCGGCGCCAACCTGCTGACCCAGTTCGGGGCCGGCGTGTTCACGGTTCAGCTGGTCGCCGTGGCGACCTTGCGCGAGCTGGCCGTGTTGATCACCGCCATCCTGCTGGCTGGACGATCTTCATCATCGTTTGCGGCCGAGATCGGCTCCATGCGGATGAACCAGGAGGTCGACGCCATGCAGGTCATGGGCGTCAACCCGTTCCAGGCCCTCGTCATCCCGCGGCTCGCGGCCATGGTTCTGATGCTGCCCCTGCTGACCTTTATCGGCATGCTGGCCGGTCTGCTGGGGGGCCTGCTGGTGACCTGGAGTCAGCTCAGCTACGGGCCATCCTTCTTCGTTCAGCGGATGAGCGAGGATCCCATGATGGGCCAGCATCTGATGGTCGGCATGATCAAGGCGCCGGTCTTCGCCATCGTCATCGCCGCCATCGGCTGCCGGCAGGGCATGGCCGTCGCGGGCGACGTCGAAAGCTTGGGGCGGCGGGTCACTGCAGCGGTGGTTCAGGCCATCTTCGCCATCATTCTGCTGGACGCGATCTTCGCCATGATCTTCCTGGAGCTGGACATTTGACCGACGCCAGCCCCTCCGTCGCCGCTCCGGCCGGGACGCCCGAACGCCTGATTGAGGTGCGCGGCCTGCTGAGCCAGTTCGGCGAGCGCGTTATCCACGAGAACCTCGACCTTGATCTGGAGCGGGGCGAGGTGCTGGGCGTCGTCGGCGGGTCGGGCACCGGCAAGACCGTCCTGCTGAACTCGATCATCGGCCTCAAGGAGCCCGAGGGCGGATCGATCAGCATTCTCGGCTACGACCGGGCGACCCTGACCAAGGAGCAGGAGGCCGACATCGAACGGCGCACCGGCATCCTGTTCCAGCAAGGCGCCCTGTTTTCGTCCCTCAGCGTGATCGACAATGTCGCCTCGCCGCTGGTCGAGCACACCGAGCTGTCGAAGGATGTGATCCGCGAATTGGCCGAGATGAAGATCGCCATGGTGGGGCTGGGCCCCGAGGCCCACTACCTCAAGCCGGCCGAACTGTCGGGCGGGATGCGCAAGCGGGTGGGTCTGGCCCGGGCGCTGGCGCTGGATCCGGAGTTGCTCTTCCTCGACGAACCGACCGCCGGTCTGGACCCGATCGGCGCGGCGGCCTTCGATGAGCTGATCAAACAGCTTTCGAACGATCTGGGTCTGACGGTGTTCATGATCACCCACGACCTCGACAGCCTGTACGCCATCACCG
Source organism: Brevundimonas sp. (assembly GCF_046295595.1). Lineage (GTDB taxonomy): Bacteria > Pseudomonadota > Alphaproteobacteria > Caulobacterales > Caulobacteraceae > Brevundimonas. The sequence continues at coordinate 25,522 of NZ_JBKBMX010000027.1, forward strand.
ACAAGGTCGCGGTGCTGGCGGACAAGCACGTCGTCGAAAAGGCCACGGTTCAGGAGCTGGAGCGTTCCGATCATCCGTGGATACGAGAATACTTCCTTGGTCCGCGCGGTCGCGCTGCGGACAAGGCGGCTTAAGGAGAGCCGAGCATGGAAAGAGACGCCCACTACGCCGCCGTCGGCATCGCCACCATCGCCCTTCTGGCGGCGCTGGCGGTGTTCACCATCTGGCTAGCCCGGCTGCAGTTCAACAACGACTACGACGTCTATGACATCGTCTTCTACGGCCCCGTGCGCGGCCTGTCGGAGGGTGGCGAGGTGCATTTCAACGGCATCCGCGTCGGCGAGGTCACCGATCTGAACCTTGATCCGAACAAGGGCGACCAGGTCATCGCCCGCATCCGGATTGACGCCACGACGCCGGTGCGGGTCACGTCGCGGGCGCAGTTGGAGCCGCAGGGCATCACCGGCCTGAACTATATCCAGATCACGGCCGGCAATCCGAACAGCGCGATCCTGAAGACCCAGTATCCGGACAATGTCGTGCCGGTGATCCAGAGCCAGCCGTCGCCGATCGCCGAACTGCTGTCGGGCTCGGGCACGGTGCTGGCCCAGACGGTGGACGCGCTGAACCGGATCAACCGGGTGCTGTCTGACGACAATGTGCGGTCGTTCTCGACCAGCCTGAAGAATTTCGAGTCGCTGAGCTCGGAACTGGAAGCGCGCAAGGGCATGCTGCAGCAGTTGGAGCAGGCGCTGACGCGGGCCAACTCGGCCGTCGCCGAATACGAGGCCCTGGCGGTCAGCGCCCGGGGCATTATCGAGGGCGATGGCAAGGCGGCCGTGGCCAACATCAACTCGGCCGCCGAAGAGGCACGGGCCGCCGTGGCCTCGATCAATCGCATCGCCACGGGGGCGGAGGCGCCGGTCAACGAGTTCGTCACCACCGGCCTGCCGCAGCTGCAGCAATCGATCCAGGGCCTCGAGGACGCGACGCGTTCGCTGGAAGGGCTTGTCGACGAGGTGCGGTCCAGCCCGCGCGACTTCATCGGCCGGGCGCCGAGCAAGGAACTGGAGGTCCAGCCGTGATCCATCTTTCGATCAAACCCGTCGCCGCGGCGGCCGGCGCTTTCGCCCTGGCGGGCTGCGCCCTGTTGTCCTCGCCCGATCCGGTCCAGACCTACCGGTTCGGCGGGCCCGCGGCGGCCAGCGCGGCGGCCGAGGGGCAGATGGCTCTGCGCCAGGTCAGCCTGCGCCGCGTCGAATTCCCGGAAGCGGTCGAGGGCGACAAGATCCTCGGCGTGACCGGCACCGAGACCGCCTACATCGGCGGCGCGCGCTGGGTCTCGCCGGCCAGCGACCTGTATATGGAGAGCCTCGAGAACGCCTTCTCGGCTCAGGCGACCCGGGTTCGGCTGATCGGGCCGCGCGAGCTGTCGCGCGGCGAGCATTCGCTGAGCATCGACATGCGCGCCTTCGAGGCCCGCTATGATGCGCCCGGGGCGACGCCGACGGTGGTGGTGACGGCGCGGGTGCGGCTGCTGGCGATGCCGGACCGGACGGTGGGGGCAGAGCGGACCTTCACGGTGCAACAGCCGGCGGCGGAAAACCGGGTGTCGGCGATCGTGGAGGCGTTCGACGTCGCCACGCGCGACCTGAACGCCCAGATCGTCGGCTGGACCGACGCCAACGCCGGCTGATCAGAGCGGCGAACGCAGCGCCGAGAGACGGGTCTCGAGTTCGGCCCGGCGGGCGCCCGAGACGGTCAGTTCGGCGAGCGCCCGGTCGATGCGGCCGAGCAGGTCGTCGCGCAGGGCCAGCAGCCGGTCGCGGTCGGGCCGGACCTTCTTCGGCCGCTTGCCGGCGAGGCCGAGGGCCTCGCTCCAGCCCTGACGCCATTCGGCCATCCCGTCGCCGCAGGCCTTGAGCGCCGTGGCGGCGCGGGCGTCGACGGTCTGGGAGCCGCGGATCAGGGGGAGGGCGCCGAGGGCGGCGGCGCGGCAGGCGTCGAGCGCCGCCTTGCGGGCTTCAAGCGGATGCGGCTGCGCGTCCTCGGCGGGCATGTGGCCTGAGAGGCGGCCGGCGGCGGCCAGCAGATGGGCGTCGAGCTCGACCATGGCGTCGCGGACCTCGGTCCAGATGGTCTCGAGGGCGCCGGAACGGCCGGCGGCGGCCTCGACCCGGCCGGACAGATCGGTCGCGGTGTCGGCGAGGGCGGCCGCGGCGTGGCGGAAGCGCTCGCGGAAGGCCTTGAGGCGGCGATTGCGGCTGTCGAACAGGCCGACGAGGCCGCGGCGCGGCTCCAGCGCGGCGGGGTCGAGGCCCTGCAGCGTGGATCGGGCGTCGGCGAGCCGGGCGGCGGCCTCTCCGAGGTCGCCGGAACGGGCGGCGGCGAGGGCGGTCTCGATCCGGTCGACCGCGGCGGCGCGGGCGGGTTCGGCGAAGGCGTGCGCCCCGGCCTCGTCGTAAGCGGCGTCGATCGCCTCGACCCGGGCGGCGTCGGGCGCGGGGGCGTGCCCCTGCCAGCGGTAGGCTCCGTCGGCCATCACTTGTCTCCCACCCCGGCTCCGCGGCCGGTCGGGTTAACTATGACTACGCCTTGAGGTCCTCGGCAACGGTGTAGCTGGCCTCGGTCTTGCTCGCGACCTCCTCAAGGGTGACGCCGTCGGCCAGTTCGATCAGCTCCAGACCGCCGCCGCCCGGCTTGACGTCGAACACGGCGAGGTCGGTGATGATGCGGCTGACGACGCCGGCGCCGGTCAGGGGCAGGGTGCAGGCCTTCAGCACCTTGGACTGGCCGTGCTTGTTGGCGTGATCCATGACCACGACGACGCGCTTGACGCCGGCGACGAGATCCATGGCCCCGCCCATGCCCTTCACCAGCTTGCCGGGGATCATCCAGTTGGCGATGTCGCCGTTCTCGGCCACTTCCATGGCCCCGAGGATCGACAGGTTGATGTGGCCGCCGCGGATCATGGCGAAACTGTCGGCCGAGCTGAAATAGCTGCTCTCGGGGATTTCGGTGATGGTCTGTTTGCCGGCGTTGATCAGGTCCGGATCGACCTCGTCCTCATAGGGGAAGGGTCCCATGCCGAGCATGCCGTTCTCGGACTGGAGGGTGACCTCCATGCCGTGCGGGATGTAGTTGGCCACGAGCGTCGGAATGCCGATGCCGAGGTTGACGTAGAAGCCGTCCTGCAGCTCGCGCGCGGCGCGTGCGGCCAGTTGTTCGCGGGTGCGGGGCATGGGGAAGATCCGGGTGTGGGGGATGGGGCGTGGGGCGTAGGGCGTAGGGCGTAGGGCGTCGGGTGTGGGGTGTGGGGTCAGGCGGTATCAATCGTCTTTCGCGCGAAGCGCACGGATCAGGGCTCCGAGAGCGCGGCCCAGTTGGTCGCAGCGCGTGAGGGCAGGATCGATGTCGGTCCTCGGCGCGCAATCGACTTCAGCGGCGATAATGAGATGTGTCTCCAACTCCTTCAGCGACCCCTGCGCAATCATCAGGTGTCTGACGTAGTCCTTGCGGCTGCCCCTGCCGTATCCCTCGGCGATGTTTGCGGGGACGGAGACCGCTGACCGCCTGATTTGTGACGTCAGACCAAACAATTCATCCTTCGGGAAGGGCCGTGTGATGAGATAGCAAGCCTTCACGAGGGCCATCCCATCTCGCCAGACGCCAAGCTCGCGGTAGGACGAAAGCGGCTCCTTCATTCCCTACACCCCACACCCGACCCCCCACACCCGGTTCAGACGCTCTCCCGCTCCCGCACCGTCCGTTGTTCGATGCGCTTCTCGGGCACGGTGAGGACAATGCGGTCGACGTAGACGCCCGGGGTGTGGATGTGGTCGGGGTCCAGCGAGCCGGTCGGGACGATGTGTTCGACCTCGACGACGGTGACCTTGCCGGCCGTGGCCATCATCGGATTGAAGTTGCGGGCGGTCTTGCGGAACTGGAGATTGCCGCGGCCGTCGGCCTTCCACGCCTTGACGATCGACAGGTCGGCGACGAGGCCGGTCTCCATGATGTAGCGCTCGCCGTTGAAGACGCGCTCTTCCTTGCCCTCGGCGACGAGGGTGCCGACGCCGGTCTTGACGAAGAAGGCGGGGATGCCCGCGCCGCCGGCGCGGATGCGCTCGGCCAGGGTGCCCTGGGGGTTGAACTCGAGCTGCAGCTCGCCGGCCAGATACTGGCGCTCGAACTCCTTGTTCTCGCCGACATAGGACGAGATCATCTTGCCGATCTGGCGGGTGCCGAGCAGCTGGCCGAGGCCGAAACCGTCGACGCCGGCGTTGTTGGAGATGACGGTCAGATCCTTGACGCCGCTGTCGCGCAGGGCGGCGATCAGATGCTCGGGAATGCCGCACAGGCCGAAGCCGCCGGACATGACGGTCATTCCGTCGAAGGTCAGGCCTTCGAGGGCCGACGCCGCGTCGGGGAAGATCTTCCGCATCGCTTCCTCATGGTTTTCACCGTCTGATGAATATCGACGGCCGTTGTTCGTCCGTAACGCGGGCCCGGTGCAGGGGCAAGGGGGAGGGGTGTGGGGTTTGGGGTGTGGGGTGTGGGGTGTGGGGTGTGGGATTGGGGATCAGGCACGACTCTGCGCCGCTTGTCGCCAAACGGTTGGGGAGGTTGGCGGAGCGCGGGCGTCAGCCCGGAACCGATGTGGCCCCCTGCTTTCGCGTTACGGGAGCCTTGATGTGTTTTCGGCTGAACGCCCGCGCTCCGCCGTGATCGTGGC
>NZ_JBKBMX010000028.1:0-26565 GCF_046295595.1 Brevundimonas sp.
ACACCGACACCTCCGGCTCGGCCGCCTACAACGTCGGCCTGTCCAACCGCCGCGCCCGCACCGTTGCGGACGCGCTGGTCGCCCAGGGCGTCAACGGCGGCGTCATCTCGCTGGACGGCCAAGGTGAAACCAACCTGGCCCGCCCGACCGCCGACGGCGTTCGCGAGCCTCTGAACCGTCGCGCCACCATCGGCATCAACTTCTAGGACAGTTGACGTCGACCGCCCCGGCCTCCGGGCCAGGGCGGGCGCAACACAAGACCAGAGCCGCCGGTCCCTCACGGGGCCGGCGGTTTTGCTTTGCCGCGGGGCACGGGGTGGTCAAAGACGGAGACGACCGCTATCTCCCGATCCCAGTTACAGAGGGTGAAACCGCATGCGCGTGGCGATGATCGGAACCGGCTATGTGGGCCTGGTCTCAGGGGCCTGTTTCGCCGATTTCGGCCATGAGGTGACCTGCGTCGACAAGGACGCCTCCAAGATCACGCGGCTGGAGAAGGGCGAAATCCCAATCTTCGAACCCGGACTGGACGATCTGGTCGCCGCCAATGTGCGCGACGGTCGCCTGACGTTCGCGCTGGACGGCGCCGAGGCCATCCGCACGGCGGACGCGGTGTTCATCGCGGTCGGCACCCCTTCGCGGCGCGGCGACGGCCATGCCGACCTGTCCTACGTCCACGCCGCCGCCGAGGAGATCGCCGGCCTGATCGAGGGCTTCACGGTCATCGTCACCAAGTCGACCGTGCCGGTCGGCACCGGCGACGAGATCGAGGCCATCATCCGCGCCCGACGCCCCGACGCCGATTTCGCCGTCGTCTCCAATCCGGAGTTCCTGCGCGAGGGAGCCGCGATCGAGGACTTCAAGCGTCCGGACCGCATCGTGGTCGGCGCCGAGGACCCGCGGGCCCAAGCGGTGATGCGCGAGATCTATCGCCCGCTGAACCTCAATGAGACGCCGATCCTGTTCACCGGCCGGCGCACGTCGGAGCTGATCAAATATGCGGCGAACGCCTTCCTCGCCATGAAGATCACCTTCATCAACGAGATGGCCGACCTGTGCGAAAAGGTCGGAGCGGACGTTCAGCAGGTCGCGCGCGGCATCGGGCTGGATAACCGCATCGGGTCCAAATTCCTGCACGCCGGGCCTGGCTACGGCGGCTCCTGCTTCCCCAAGGACACCCTCGCCCTGGTGCGCACCGCAGTCGACGCCGGTGCGCCGGTGCGGCTGATCGAGACCACCGTCGAGGTCAACGACGCGCGCAAGAAGGCCATGGCCGGCAAGGTGGCCGCGGCGCTGGACGGGGAGCTGGCGGGCAAGACGGTCGCCCTGCTGGGATTGACCTTCAAACCCAATACCGACGACATGCGCGACGCCCCTTCGCTGGACGTCGCCCCGGCGTTGATCGCCATGGGGGCCACGGTTCAGGCCTTCGATCCCGAGGGGATGAAGGAAGCCGCCCACCTGCTGCCCGGGGTGGTGTTCAGGGACGGCCCCTATGAGGCCGTCGAGGGCGCCGACGTGGTCGTCATTCTGACCGAATGGGACCAGTTCCGCGCGCTGGATCTGAACCGTGTCAAGCAGGTGATGCGCCAGCCGGTGATGGTCGATCTGCGCAATGTCTACCGGCCCGACGATATGCGGGCGCGCGGCTTCCGCTACGTCTCGATCGGACGGGCCTAGGCTTCAGTTCTGCGGCAGGGAGGCATGGACCAGCGCCGCGGCCGCGGCGGCGCTGGCGTCAGGTTGCGGCAGCAGGCTCTGCCCGGCGCCGATGACGATCATCGCCGTGACCACCGCCGAGACGATGGCGATCGCTCCAAGCCTGATCCCGTCGACGATTTCATGGTCCGGCCGCACGCAGTCCCCCGAATCAAAACCCTGTTTGTTATCCACCACCTGCGCGACGAGGCTGCAAGTCACGGAACGGTGTCCAACAACAAAAAAGGCGGAGCCGGGGCTCCGCCTTTTTCATTTAGGGCGCTGTCGGCCCGGGCGCGGTGCGGGTCCGATTGAGCGTCTAGCCGCGGAACGGACGGATCATGATTTCCACGCGGCGATTCTGGGCCTTGCCGGCGGCCGTGGCGTTCGTGGCCACGGGCTGGCTCTCGCCGCGACCGTCGACATAGAGGCGGTCAGCCAGAACATTGCGGCTGACCAGATGCTGGGCCACCGAAGAAGCGCGCTGACGCGACAGGTTCAGATTGTAGTCGTCTGCGCCGTCGGAATCGGCGTGGCCGACGATGTCGACGACCGACTGGTCGTAGCGGTTCAGGACGCCGGCGACGTCATCAAGGGTGGCGTAGAAGCCGGGATTGATCGACGACTGGTTGGACGCGAAGGTCACGTCGGACGGCATGCGCAGGACCAGGTTGTCGCCCTGACGGGCCACGCCGACGCCGGAGCCCGAAAGCTCGGCTTCCAGCTCGCGTTGCTGGCGATCCATATAGGCGCCGACGGCCGCGCCGCCGAGAGCGCCGATGCCGGCGCCGATCAGGGCGTTCTTGCGCCCTTCCTCGGAGTTGGAGGTGTTGGTCAGATAGCCCAGCACGGCGCCGCCGAGGGCGCCGGCGATGGCGCCCGTGCCGGTGTTGTTACGGCGCGGTTGCGAGCTGTAGGGATCGGTCGTGGTGCAGGCGCCCAGCAGGGCGGCGACGCTGATACCGGTGAGAACAAGTTTGGCTTGCATGACGGAATGGTCCTTCCAGTTCCTTGGTTGACGGCGGAACGCGGCCTTACAGTCAAGGTTCCCACCTGTACCCCGGGTGAATGGAGTTCGGGCGCGTTTTTTCATCGACGCGGATCGCCGGGCCCTCGCTTTGCCAAGATCGGCCCGCAGGGCGTATGGAAACGCCCGCACGTCCATTTGAGGTCCCGCCATGGGTGACAGCCCGAGTTCCGCCCCCGCCGCCCGCGCCATCGAACCGGTTTCGATGACGCTTTACGACACCGACTTCCAGGCCTTCGCCGACAGGTTGGGGGCGTCGTTCAAACGCTATGGGTTCGCGGTGATCGCCGACCACGGACTGGACGGGGCGGTGATCGAGGCGGCCATCGACGACGCCAAGGCCTTCTTCGCCCTGCCCGAGGATGTGAAGCGCAAATATCACCAGCCGGGCACCGGGGGCGCGCGCGGGCTGACGCCCTTCGGCGTCGAGGCGGCCAAGGGCGCGGCGGCGGTCGATCTCAAGGAGTTCTGGCACGTCGGGCGCGAACTGCCCGAGGGTCACCCCTATCGCCAATATATGCGCGACAACGTCTGGCCGACCGAGGTCGAGGGCTTCCGCCGGCATCTGTACGGCATGTTCACGGCCATGGACGCACTGGGCCGACGCATCCTGCGGGCCATCGCCCGCTATCTCGAACTGGGCGACGACTTCTTCGAGGACAAGGTCGAGCTGGGCAACAGCATCCTGCGCATGCTGCACTATCCTCCTGTGCCGGCGAATGCGCCCGGTGTGCGGGCCGGGGCGCACGAGGATATCAATGTCATCACCCTGTTGCTGGGCGCCGAGGAGGCCGGCCTGCAGCTGAAGGACGCCGACGGCGAATGGCTGGACATCGCGCCGCCGCCCAACGCCCTGGTCGTCAATATCGGCGACATGCTGCAGCGGCTGACCAACCACGTCCTGCCGTCGACCAGCCACCGGGTGATCAATCCGGCGCCCGAACGGGCCAGCTTCGCCCGCTATTCGACGCCCTTCTTCCTGCATTTCAACCCGGACTTCGTGATCGAAAGCCTGCCGTCGACGGTGACGCCGGAAAACCCGGACCGCTACGCCGGCAAGGCGATCATGGCCGAGGACTTCCTGACCGAACGACTGAAGGAAATCCGGCTGATCTAAGCGGCGGGAGGCGTCCGGACACCGCCGCTATTTCGAGATGCGAAGCTGGGTGATGTCCCGACCGATGGCGGCGAAGGCCTCCGACAGGTCGCCACCGCTGGCGGGCAGGTAGAAATTGTCCGGACCCGAAGCGCAGGCCGCCAGCATGCTGGCCGCGTCCCCGCCGGCGGCGATCTGGAAGCCGACGGTGTAGACCAGCACGCCCTTGGCCCTCATCGCCGCGCACATCGCCCGGCCCTGGTTGAAAGGGTTGCCATTCTCGGCGCCGCAGTCGATCTTTTCCGAGTTGTTGCCGGAGCCGGCGCCGGCGTCGCGCGAGATCACGCCCGAGCAATAGGGGGTGTTGAACTCGCCATCGGTCATGATGATCACGGCCTTGAGCGTCCTGGCGGTATTGTAGTCCGCCGCCCCGTTCGAGGGCCAAAGGTAGTTGAAGCTGGGAGAGACCATGTACCAGCCCCAGCCGATGCCGATCTGGCCGGCGGTCGATCCCTCGACCGAATAGCCGTCGATGCTGCTCTTGAGCGCCGATTTGTTGCTGGACAGCGGCTGGATGGTCGCCTCGAGGCAGGGGTTGGACGCCCCCGGATAGTTGCGGCCGACCCGGCTGCTCGCGGGCGAGGCGTCGGTATAGGCCTGAGCCCCCGTGCGCTCGGTGACGCAGTCACTGATCCGGTGGGTCTCGAGGTTTCCGTACATGTTTTCGAAGGCGAACCAGGTGCAGCCCTGCTGGGCGCACCAGGCTTGGCCCCCAGAGGTGTAGGGCGTGATCCCCTGACCGTCCGAAGGTTCAATGGTGAAGGTGTCGGCGGTCGTGTTGCCAACGAGGAAGGTTCTGTTGTTGACGACGCTGTTATTGTTCGCGTCCCGCATACCACCGACGTTGGTGAGATAGACGTAGTCGTTGTTAATCAGACCGTGCCGCGCCGAGGTGATTGTGATCGAGCAGTCATTGTCTTGGCAGCGCTGGACCTTGGCGTTTCCGGTATAGGTGTCGTATCGCCAACCGCTGACGCTGTTTCCCCCGACGGTGTAGAGTTCGAAGGTATCGTTGTGCTTGTTGCGGACCCGATACGGCTTGTTGTTGAGCTGGGTCATGCCGGTCGCGCCGGAGATCCAGACGATGTCGTTGTTGTTGAAGCCGTGGTTCGCCGAGGTGATCACCACCGGGTTGCCCTTGGTCGCCCAGCTGATGTCCTTCGCCGTTCCCGTCAGGTTCATCACCGCGCCGGTGATCTGGGTTGAGCCCACCGGCGTACCGCGCACGGCGTTGGCGTTCCCGCCCGGGTTGACCCCCATGGAATAGGGAACCAGCGCCAGCTTGGAAAAGTAGGGCGTCTGGACCGGCTGGACGATGATGTCGACCAGCTCCTTGGCCGCGTTCTTGAGGTCGGTCATCCGCTGGCCGGCCATCGAGCCGGTGACGTCCATGACCAGCGCGACCTCGATGTTGCGCGACGACCGGTTGACCTCGGAATGGCCGCCCACCGGCATATAGTCGTCCATCATCTTGCCGTAGGGCGGCAGGAAGATGTTGGCGACGAGAGTCTTCACCTGGACCCGGGCGGTGGCCACGACCACCTCTTCGCCGCTAAGAACAAAGCTGGTCTGGTCCTCCTCGAGGGTGACGTTCGAATAGCCCTGGAGATTGGCCTTCAGGGCGGCGAGACCGACCCGCTGCAGGTCGTCATCCTCCGTGTAGGGCGAGCGCGCCGCCGCCAGGGCCGCGGCGTCGAGGGCGTCCTGCAGATTGACCCTGACGGTCGACATCCGGTGGACGTCGACCCCGCCGAAGGTCATCAGGATCAGCACGGGCAGGCTGAGGCCGAACAGCATGGCGACGTTGCCGCGCACGTCGTCGGCCAGGCCCCGCGCGAGACTCCGCGCACCGCCGCAAACACCGTTAATCCAAGTCTTCAGCCTCATCGCCGTTCCAGCCGCCGTCGCCCGCGGGCCTGATCCACCCACGCCATCCGGTCTACAGTGGCCCAAGTCGGTTAAGAGAAGCGTCAACAGCGAGCGTTAACGGCCGGGAGCTGACAGTCAGCCAAGCACGCAGGCGGCGAGGCCGTCGTCGCGCACCGTGCCCATGGCGGCCATCACACGCGACGCCCGGCGGCGGACATAGGGACCGGGCGCGCCGGCGTTGTAGCGCCGCGGCGAGGGCAGGATGGCGGCCAGCCGGGCCGCCTCGCGCGGGCTGAGGTCGGCGGCGGACTTGTCGAACCAGTGCCGGGCGGCCGCCTCGGCGCCGTAGACCCCGGGGGCCCATTCGGCGACGTTGAGATAGACCTCCATCGTGCGGCGTTTGCCCCAGAGGGTCTCGATCAGGACGGTGTAGCCGGCCTCCAGCCCCTTGCGGACCCAGTCGCGGCCCGGCCAGAGGAAGACGTTCTTGGCGGTCTGCTGGCTGATGGTCGAGCCGCCGCGGATGCGGCCGCCGCGCTCATTGGCCTTCAGCGCCTTTTCGATGGCCTTCATGTCGAAGCCGTGGTGGGCGCAGAAGGTCGAATCCTCGGAGGCGATCACCGCTTCGACCAGGCGCGGCGAGATGTCGTCCAGCGAGCGCCAGCGGTAGGCCAGCCCCTCCCCTTCCAGCGTGCGGCTGACCATCAGGAAGGTCAGCGGCGGCGGGACGAGGCGGTGGATGGCGACGCTGCCGAGCAGCAGCAGGACAAGGGCCAGCAGCACCGTCAGCACCGGCCGCCGTTTCTTCCTGATCGTCGCCGAACCCGTCATCGGGCGATGGTGGGACGGCGGGGGACGACAGGCAAGGGCGGCCGGCTCAGACGTCGGCCACGCCGGCCTGGCCGTCCTCGTCGGCCCAGGCGACGCGGCGGGCGTCGGCGCTCATGGCCAGGGCGGTGATGGCCGTCCCCTTGTCCGCCTTGAGGAAGTTGAGCCCTTGGCCGGCCGGATCGGCGAGCCAGACGCGGCCGTCGCTGAGGCCCGCGGCGAGCACGCCATGCTTAGGGCGCGAGGCCACCAGGGTGACGAAACTGCCTTCGTCGAAGCCAATCTCGGTGGCTTCGCGGCCCATCGGACCGTTCGAGCCGATGAACGGCCAGAGGACGGCGCCCTGGGCGCCGGAGGTGGCCAGAAGCTGGCCGTTGGACAGGAAGCTCATGGCGCGGACCTTGGACGGATAGCCGCCCATGCGCAGGTTCTTCTGATCCTTGAGGCGCCAGCCGTGCAGCTGGTTGTCCTGCATGGCGGTGATGACGAAGGCGCCGTCGGGCGACCAGCCGACGGCCGTGTGCGAACCGGCCCATTTCAGCAGGGTCGGCTTCTGCTGGGCGATGCGGGCGAACCACAGGGCCGCGCCGCCGTAGGTCGAGGTCGCGATGCGGCGGCCCTTCGGCTCGAAGGCGACGCCCGAGACGGTGCGCTCGTGGACGAAGTCGCGGCGGAAGCCGGCGTCCTTCGCATCGATCACCGACAGGGTCTTGCCCGCCGAGAAGGCGATCAGGCCGCTTTCGGCCGAGGCGTCGATGGCGTCGATCCATTGCCCCTTGGCGGTGGCCAGAACCCCGGCCTCGCTGCGGCGGTGCCAGATCACCCGGCCGTCGTCGCCGCCGGTGACGACGCCGTCGCCGGAGGGATGGACGGCGGCGCACAGGACGGCGCCGTCATGGGCGGCGCTGAACTCGCCGCCCTCGAACCGGACCGAGCCGTCGCCGAGGGCGAAGACGGCGCCGGCGTCGTCGAACAGGGCGGCGGTGACCTGGGCGTCGTAGGTGTGGGTCTTCACGCGGCGCAGGCCTCGAACCCGGCCTTCAGCGCCGCCTCGTCGAGGTCGCGGCCGATGAAGACGGCGCGGGACCAGCGGCGCTCGATCGGGCCCCAGGGCTTCTGCAGTTCGCCCTCAAGGATCATGTGCACGGCCTGGAAGACGAGGCGGCGCTCCTCGCCGGCGACGTCGATGATGCCCTTGGCGCGCAGGATGTTCTGGCCCTGCTCACCCAGCAGTTTGTCGAGCCAGGCGGTGAATTTGGCCCCGTCCATCGGCGTGTCGAGCGACAGGGAGACGCCCTTGATGTCGTCCTCGTGAGCATGACCGCGCGCGCCATGGGCGTGGTCGTGGGCATGGCCGTGATCATGGCCGTGGTGGTCGTGGCCGCAGTGTTCGTCGTGGACGTGGCCGGCCTCGCCGTGGGGCGGGTTGGCGAACTCGGGGTTGATGTCGAGGATCCGCTCAAGGTCGAAGCCGCCGAGGCCGAGGACCTGGTCGAGCGGCACATTGGCCCGCTCGGCGCGGGTGATCGGGGCCAGGGGGTTGAGCTTGCGCAGCCGCGTCTCGACCGCGACCAGCTCTTCCTCCGAGGCGAGGTCGACCTTGTTGAGGATGATGCGGTCGGCGAAGGCGACCTGTTCGCGGGCTTCCTTGCTGTCATCGAGACGGGCCATGACGTGTCTGGCGTCGACCAGGGCGGTGACGCTGTCCAGCTGCGTCTTCGCCTTGACGTCCTCGTCGACGAAGAAGGTCTGGGCCACCGGGCCGGGATCGGCCAAGCCGGTGGTCTCGACGATGATGGCGTCGAAGGCGGGCTTGCCCGGGCGCTGGCGCTTCATCAGGCCGGCGACGACGCGGATCAGGTCGCCGCGCACGGTGCAGCAGACGCAGCCGTTGTTCATCTCGAACACGTCCTCGTCGGCGCCGACGACGAGGTCGTTGTCGATGCCGATCTCGCCGAACTCATTGACGATGACGGCGTAGCGCTTGCCGTGGGCCTCGGTGAGGATGCGGTTCAGCAGGGTGGTCTTGCCGGCGCCGAGGTAGCCGGTGAGCACGGTGACGGGAATCTTGTCTGTCATGGGAGGCCTTTCGGCGGCTGAGATAGTCAGCCGGGGCGCGAGATGAAAGAGACTTGCGTCCCGCCGAGGTTTTATCCGGGTAAAACTACGACAGAGGCGTCCAGATCGTCCGGATAGTCCATACCGTGCGGAACGATGGGGCTCGTTTGTCAAAGACCGGGGCGGCGAAGCCCGGGCCATTATGCCGCCGTCGCTTCCTGAGGCGGGAACAGGACGCTGGCGTCATGGCCAAGGCGTTGGAAAACAACGGCCTGGCCGGCTGGATTGTGATGGCTGGCGGCGGATTTGCAGCGCACAAGTCCTCTTTGGCCATCCTCGCGCGGCGGCGTCCGACCGGACCGCTCAGCAGGCGGGGCAATCGGGTGAGGGCTGCGCCTCTAACTGGAGCGTCGTATGGCCGATGCGGAACCGGCCGCGCGCCATCGCCTGGGCCTCGGCCAGAAGCGCGTCGGCGTCGGGGCGCTCGTGGCACAGGTGGGCGGTCAGGGCGGTCTCGGTCGTCGACAGGCCCCAGACGTGCAGGTCGTGGACGGCGGTGACGCCCGGCAGGGACAGGAAGGCGGCGCGGATGGCGGCGACGTCGACGCCGCGCGGGGCGGCGTCCAGCGCCAGATTGACCGAGTCCTTGAGCAGGCCCCAGGTGCCGATCAGGATGACGCCGACGATGACGATGCTGACCAGCGGGTCGATAATCGACCAGCCGCTGACCATGATCGCCGCGCCGGCGATGACCACCCCGATCGAGACGGCGGCGTCGGCCATCATGTGCAGCCAGGCGCCTCTTGCGTTGAGGTCGGTGTGACGATCGCGCATGAACAGCAGGGCGGTGCCGAGGTTGATGACGAAGCCGATGGCGGCGACGATCATGATCAGGCCGCTCATCACCGGGGCCGGCTCGGCCAGGCGGCGGATCGCCTCGAAGGCGATGGCGCCGCAGGCAAAGATCAGCAGGACGGCGTTGGCGAGCGCCGCCAGAACCGTGGCCTTGCCGTAGCCATAGGTGTTCTGCGAGCCGCTCGCCCGCCGCGCCAGCCAGGCCGCGCCGCCGGCCATGGCGAGACCCAGCACGTCCGACAGATTGTGGCCGGCGTCGGCCATCAGGGCGGTCGAGCCGCTGTACAGACCGGCGCCGAACTCGATGCCGACGAAGGCGAGGTTGACGATCAGGCCGACGGCGTAGCGCCAGTCGCCGGTGTCGACGGGACCGTGGTGGTGATGACCGTGCGCATGGCCATGATCGTGGTGATCGTGGTCATGGGCGTGGTGGGAGTGACCGTGGGCGTTCGCCATGCGCGGACCCTAGTGAGCGTGGCCCGCGTGGGGAAGGGCCGTCGCGGCGCCGGCCGGGGCCCGATCGGCGGCCTGACTTTCGGCGTGGCTGTGTGAGGCGACCAGCAGGCCGATGGCGATCAGGGCGACGCCGAGCACCATGCTTTCGTAACGCGCCCAGCGTTCGAGCCGCAGCGCCGAATAGCCGGCGTTGGCGAGGACGGTGAACACCGCCATGCCCAGCACCGTCCCCACGAGGAAGGCCGCCGTCATGAGGACGAGCGGCAGGAGACCCTGGGTCGCCTGGGCCAGGTAGAGCGGCAGCAAGACCTCGCCCGGCGACATCGCCAGCATGGCGACCAGACCCCAGAAGGCGGCGGCGTCGGAGACGCGCGGCTCGGGGGCGGCCAGATCAGGGCCTCCGGCGGACTGGACCTTCAGCAGGGTCGCGCGCGCAAGGTAGAAGGCGCCGAACAGGAACAGCAGCACCGCCGCCAGATGCGGCAGAAGGCCGGAAATCCACTGGTCCAGCGCCAGCCCGGCGACAACGATCAGACCGCCGACGGCGGCGGTCGTCACGATGTGGGCCAGACCCGCGGCCGCCACGGCGCCGAGGACGCGCCCGAGGCTCCAGCGCTGCGCCCGGCCCACCAGAACGAACGGCAGCCAATGGGTGGGCAGGGCCGCATGCAGGAAGGCGGTGGCGAATCCCCCGCCCAGCAGGGACCAGAGGATCGGTTGATCGAAGTCGGGCGGGGTCATCGCCGCCTCTGTAGCGTGTTACTTTATAACAGTCGAGCCGGCCCGGACAGAATCCCGCCCGGCGTTCGTGTGAGGGGGTTGGTCATCTGTGTCGTGAGGGCTTTTTCGGCCCGTTCGCGTTGACTCGGAGGGCGCCTTCCGTATATGTCGCCGCTCTTCGCCCGAGGGGGACCCCCGTCGGGCTTATTCTTTTTGCGTTTCGCTGAGGCTTCAACATGTACGCGGTGATCAAGACCGGCGGCAAGCAGTACCGGGTTCAACCGGGCGACGTCATCGTGGTCGAGAAGCTCGACGGCGAGGCCGGCTCCAATGTGTCGTTCGGCGACGTGCTGATGCTGGGCGGCGACAAGGGCATCACCCTCGGCGCCCCGCTGATCGCCGGCGCGACCGTCGCGGCGACGCTGGTCGAGACCCGCAAGGGCGAGAAGATCAAGATCTTCAAGAAGATCCGCCGTCAGGGCTATCGCCGCACCAACGGCCACCGCCAGATGGAATCGGTTCTGCGCATCACCGGCATCGACGGCGCCGGCGAGAACGCCAAATGGGACGGCGAAGCGTCGCTGATGACCAAGGCGGAAATGAACCTGCGCGCCCGCGGCCTGGCCCCGCGCGTCGAGGAGACCGAGGTTGTGGCCAAGCCGGCCAGGTCGCCCAAGGTGCTCGACGACGCGCCCAAGGCCGAAGTCGCCGAAAAGCCCGCCAAGAAAGCCGCGGCTCCGAAAGCCGCCGCCGAGACCACCGAAACCAAGGCTCCCGCCAAGAAGGCCCCCGCCAAGAAGGCGGACAAGGCCGGCGACGAAGCTTAATAATCAGACGAGAACGGGAGCAGACCTATGGCTCACAAGAAATCCGGTGGTTCGTCGCGTAACGGTCGCGACTCCGAATCGAAACGCCTCGGCGTGAAGAAGTTCGGCGGCGAGCGCGTGCTGGCCGGCAACATCCTCGTGCGTCAGCGCGGCACCACCTTCCACCCGGGTGAGAACGTCGGCCTCGGCCGCGACCACACGCTGTTCGCCACCGTGCACGGCGCCGTGAAATTCACCAAGAAGGCCAACGGCCGATGCTACGTGTCGATTCTTCCGGCCGCTGAACAGGCCATGGCCGCCGAGTAGCGCGAACGGACCATCCTCCGGATCGCGCAAGGCTCAAGAGCCGCGATCCGGACCAGGGAATTATTTCCGCGGGGAGTCTGGATCACCAGGCTCCCCGTTTTCGTTCCCGCCTCGAAGCCGTCCGAGCCCTCCAAGGAGGCGGCGCGAAGACCGAGGCCCGCCCATGTGCGTGATCGAACCCTCCCCTGTCGTCGAGACGCGGCGTCTGGCCCTGCGCGCCCCCGGCGCCCAGGATGTCAGCCGTCTGGCCGCCCTGGCCAATGATCCGGATATCGCGCGGATGACCCTGCGCATGCCGCACCCCTATGCGACCGCGGACGCGGAGGCCTTCGTGCTGGCCGTGGCCGGACAGGATCCGGCCCGGGCGGCGACCTTCCTGATCGAACACGAGGATCATGGCGCGGTCGGCGTCATCGGCCTGTTCGAGGACAGCGATCCGGCGCCCGAGGTCGGCTACTGGATCGGCCGGCCGTTCTGGGGTCGGGGCTACGCCACCGAGGCGCTGGAGGGGGCCCTGGTCTGGGCGTCGAAGCGGTGGCGGCGGCGGGCCCTGGTGGCCGGACATTTCACCGACAATCCGGCCTCCGGCCGGGTGCTGGAGAAGGCCGGCTTTCTGTACACGGGCGAGGTGCGTCGCGGCTTCAGCAAGGCGCGCGGCGACGAGGCGCGGACCCGGCGGATGGTCTGGCTGGCCTGAAGCATAAGGGCGCTATCGCTCGCCGCGCGGCGGCTCGCTGCTTGAGCGCGGGGAGTTTTGGGCCGGGACTGGACGGGCCGTCGGGCCTGACCTACGCGCGAGACGGGCTCAAGCAGCGCGCGACCGTGTCGCGCGCGTTAGCCCTCTACCCGAACAGCGTCGGGCCGAAGACGGCGGCCAGGGCGATGGCGCCGCCGGCCACGGCCACGACCGCGCCGGCGATGAAGGCCATCCAGGTGCGCGCCGCGCGCTGACGGCGCAGACCGCTGGTCTTGACCGACCTGATCATGACGCCGGGCTTGGGCCCGAAGACCTCCGAGCCTGAGATATTGTGCTGGGACATGAACGCGCTCCCTGATCCACCGCCCCTTGCGGGTGAGGGAGACCGAAGCGGTGCGGACAAGGCGAAACAATGGCGAACGGCGCTCACCCACCGATCCGTGATCGGATGAACCCCGTTCGCGCTCAGCCGCAGAAGATCAGGCGGCCGCTTTAAGCGCGGTAGTAGCCGCTGCGGACATCGTAGGAGCGGTACGTCGCGCGGCACCAGTCGATCCGGGCCGGATGGCGGGCGGCGCCGTGGGCGGGGCCATATCCGCCGCGTCCGCCCTCCGGGTAGACGAGGTCGGGTCGTCCGTAGGCTCCATGATACGCCACGCCGGACGGGCGGCTGTAGCCATAGGCGTCGCCGTAGCCGCGCCGCCGGGTCGCGTAGCGACCGTCATGACCATGGGCCCAGGCGCGCCCATAGCGGCCGTCGTTGCCGCGGTAGCCGGCGAGCTGGTGGTAGTCCCGCCGCGCCTGCGGGCTGACCCGATGACGCTGGTCGCGCCAGCCGGCGTGGCAATCCGTGCGGCTGGCGTCCCAGAAGGCGTCGCACCGGTAGTCGCCCGGGCGGTCCAGCTGGCTGCGCCAGTCGAAGGCCGACGGGGCCCGGTTCGCGCCGCCGCGGTGCTGGCCATGGCCGCCGTTGTGGCCCCACGACTGGGCCGCCACCGGGACGGCGGCCAGCAAGCAGCCGGCGGCGAGAACGAAGGCGAGCAACGGGCGGCGCATGGTTAATCCTCCAGAGCGGCCCGGTACGCGGCCTGAAAAGACTAAAGGCGGACGCTTACAGGGCGACGGAAATCCGGCCGCCGCGGGTCTCGACATGGCGCATCAGCACGATCCGCTCCTCGCCGTCGGCGGTGACCGGGGCGATGATGAACCAGCCGCCGTCCGGCAGGCCGGTGAAGCTGAAGCGGCCGTCCTGGCAGGTCGTCGAGCGGACGAAGGAGCGATAGTCGGCGTTGGGATCGGCCACGGTCCGGGCCCGGACGATGGCCTCGGGCACGGCGGCGCGGTCGGTCGCGCCGTACAGGGTGCGGAAGCGGGCGCGGGTGTAGGGGGTGTCGGGCGTCAGGCCGATCGAACCGGTGCAGGCGAAGGTGCGCCCGTTGCGGCGATAGTCGATCCGGCCGTCGATCACGGCCCGCCCGGTAGCGGTCGACCAGATGAAGTCGTCGGCGCGGAACACGCCCGGAGCGGGCCGCGGGCCGTATCCGGGGCCGGCGCCCGGCCCATAGCCGCCGCCCATCGGCGTGGTCTCGCAGGCCGCGAGCGAGACGCCGAGCGCGGCCACGGCGATCAGCGGCAGGAAGGGCTTGCGGGGGGATGACTGGGCGGACATGGGCTCTCTCCGTCACGGTGCGGGTCGAACGTCGGGATCAGACGCTCAACGTCGCGGCAAGGTCAAGGTTGCGAGCCCCCGGACGGTGGTCCAAAAGCTCGGGCAACCCGGCGCAGACCGGGTATAGGGAAGTCCCATGACAGTCACGTTTGACGACATTCTGGCGGCGCGCGAGCGGATCGCCGGCCAGGTCGATCGCACCCCGACCCGCTATTCCCGCAAGCTGTCGCAGCTGACCGGGGCGGAGGTTTGGGTCAAGTTCGACAACCTGCATTTCACCGGCAGCTTCAAGGAGCGCGGGGCGCTGAACCGGCTGCTGCAGCTGTCGCCCGAAGAGCGGAAGCGCGGCGTGGTCGCGGCCTCGGCCGGCAATCACGCCCAGGCACTGGCCTATCACGGCGTGCGGCTGGGCATACCGGTGACCATCGTCATGCCCGAGGGCACGCCGTTCGTGAAGGCCGACGGGACGCGGGCGCACGGCGCCACGGTCGTGATCAAGGGGCTGGACTTCTCCGGCTCGACCGAGGAGGCGCACCGGCTGCGCGACGAGGAAGGGTTCGTCTTCATCTCGGCCTTCGACGACGCCGGCATCGTGGCGGGTCAGGGGGTCTGCGGCCTGGAGTTCATGGAGGACGCGCCCGACCTCGAGGCGCTGCTGATCCCGATCGGCGGCGGCGGGCTGATCGCCGGCACCTCGATCGCGGCGAAGGGGCTGAAGCCGTCGATCCGCATCTTCGGGGTCGAGGCGGCGATGTATCCATCCTTCGCGGCGCGCCGGCGCGGCGAGACGGCCAAATGCGGCGGTCAGACCATCGCCGAGGGCATCGCCATCAAGGCCGTCGGCGACATCCCCTTCGCCCTCGCCGATCCGCTGGTCGAGGATGTGATCGTCTGCGAGGAGGCGGATTTCGAGAAGGCCGTGGCCTTCTACGCCACGCTGGAGAAGACCGTGGCCGAGGGCGCCGGGGCCGGCGGGCTCGCGGCGCTGGTGGCCGCGCCCGAACGGTTCCGGGGCATGAAGGTCGGGCTGGTCCTGTGCGGCGGCAATATCGATTCGCGGATGCTGGCCGTGGTGCTGAACCGCGAGCTGGTGCGCGAGAAGCGGCTGGTGGTTTACCGCATTCTGGGCGATGACCGGCCGGGCATGCTGTCGAAGATGAGCGCGGTGATCGGCGGTCTCGGCGGCAATATCATCGACGTGGTGCACAACCGGCTGGCGCTGGACGTGCCGGCCAAGGGCGCGGAATTCGACATCATGGTCGAGACGCGCGGCGAAGCCCATGCGATCGAGATCAGACACGGACTGGAAGAGGCAGGCTATGCGCTACGGATGGGCTAGAACGGCGGCGGCGCTGACCTTGGCGGCGGCGCTGGCCGCCTGCGGCGGCGGCGAGGCCCCGACCGGCGACGCGGAAGCGGCGGAAAACCTGCGCGAGGCGGAGTTCTTCATGACCTCCAACGCGAAGGCCGAAGGCGTGAAGAGCCTGCCGTCGGGCGTGCAGTACAAGGTGCTGCAGGCGGGTCCGGCGGGCGGAGAGCGCCCGGACGGCAATGATCTGGTGCGGGTCGACTACGAAGGCTCGCTGACCGACGGGACGGTCTTCGACAGCTCGTTCCAGCGCGGCCAGCCGGCGGTCTTCACCGTCGAGGACGGCATCTCCGGCTCGGTCATCACCGGCATGCGCGACGCCCTGCAGCACATGAGCGTCGGCGACGAGTGGCTGGTCTACATCCCGCCGGCGATCGGGTATGGCGACGCGGCGTCCGGCAATATCCCGCCCAACAGCGTGCTGATCTTCCGGCTCAAACTGCTGGACGTGGCGCAGACGCCCGGCGGCGAGACCGCCCTCGTCACCGCCAACGGCTGAGCCGTCAGTCGACCGCCGGCGGCGCCGGCATCAGGTCGCCGAACGGCGCCGCGTCCTCGAGCGCGCGGCGGAACGACGGCCGCGCCATCAGCCGCGCATGCAGCGCCCTGAGCCGCGGCCGCTCGCCGAACGGAACCAGCCGCCGGGCGTAGGTCAGGATCGGCGCCGCGGCGCAATCGGCCAAGGTGAAGGCCTCGCCCGCCGACCAGGTTCGGCCGTCCCCCAGCCGGTCCTCCAGCCAGTCCCATGCGCCGGCGAGGACGGCTTCGTCCTGCGCGTCGCCGAAGGGGTCCTCGTTTCCGGCCGGACGGAATTTCCGCGGGATGATGCGGTTCATCGGCCCGCCGACATAGGTGTCGACGATCCGGTCGATCAGCCGCGCCTCCAGCGCCGCCCCGGGCTCCGCGGGAATCAGTCGGCCGCCGCCGGCGAGCCGGTCCAGATATTCGATGACGACGGTGGACTCGATCAGGCGGCGGTCGCCGTCGACCAGCACCGGCATCTTGCCGAACGGCGAGACGGCGCGAAACGCGGCCATGCCCGCGGCGTCGGCCGCGTCGACCAACCGGGGCCGGAACGGCAGGCCCAGCTCATACAGGGCGACCGAGGCCTTCTGGCCGTAGGCGGAGTAGGGGTGGGACCACAGGATCAGCGGCGTGGTCATCGCGCGTGCTCCTCCAGGTCGCGGGCCAGCCCCTCCAGCATCTCACGGCAGCCATGCTCGCGCATGGCGATGTGATCCGCGCTCTCGAGGAACGCCCCCTGTTCGGTATAGATCAGGCGCGTACCGGCGCCGTCCGCGACCAGTTCGGTGGTGGCCAGGGAGACCGAGTTCCGCACCGGTCCGTCAGGGGTTTCGCGCCCCATGACATAGGCGATGACGATCCGCAGGTCGGGGACGATGTCGAGGTGGCGGGTCTCGTTGAACCACACGTCGTTCTCCTCGCCGCCGTGCCGGAACCGCCCGCCGGAACGGCCGCCGACGCGGAAATCGTGGGTCCATTCGTGGATCGTGAAGCCCTTGCCGTCGACGAACCAGCGGCGGAAGGCGACCGGATCGGCGTAGGCGGCGAAAACGCGGGCGGGTGAGGCGTCGTAGCGGCGCTCGATCGTAAAGGTACCGTGGGCGACGCGGGACGGGCCTTGAACGGTCATGTGGATGTCTCCTCCTCGGGTCGTGTTTCGTCGAGCCAGGCCCCCAGCCGGTCGAGACTGAGCTCGACCGATCGGCGGCGGTCGTTGATCCAGCGCTCCGCGGCGCTGAGCGCCTGCGGCTCGACGCGGCAGGTGCGGACGCGGCCGATCTTCTGCGACGTCACCAGTCCGGATGCCTCGAGAATCTTCAGGTGCTGGACCACCGCCGACATCGACATCGGCATCGGGCTGGCGAGTTCGCTGACGGTGGCCGGACCGGCCGACAGCCTTTCGACCATGCGCCGCCGGGTCGGGTCCGACAGGGCCTGGAAGGCGAGATCGAGCGGCTGTTGATGCTGAAGCATTCACTTAAGTATCATGGCGAGGCCGGCGACCGCAAGTCCCTCGCGGCAACGGCTCGTTAATCGGCGCGGCGCACCCTCAGCCCTGTCCACCTTCGGAGCGACGCGATGTCGACCATCCAGACCTCCAGCTATCGCCGCCAGCGCGATCATTTCGAGCCGCAGGACGCCGACCCGCAGGAACAGCGGCGGCTGCGCGGCCTGCTGGAACAGATCGACTACTCGGCCTTCGTCGCCAACCGCGAGGTGATCGCCGCCGCCCTGCCTGGCCTCGACGCGTCGGTCTTCCAACGCCTGGCGATCCAGACCGCGACAGCGCGCGCCAAATGGGTCGCCGAGGCGCTGCGGCAATGCGAATCCGGCGCGCCCTCGACGCCCGACCAGATCGCCCGGCTGACCTCGGCCCGCACGGCCTATGAGGAGCTGGCCGAGGCCTATGAAGGCCTGCGGCGCATGATCGAGCGCGGCTATCTGACGCTCAGGACCGGCTGATCAGTCCAGCGGCTGCGGCCGGGTCGTGATCGGCGCATCCGGATCAACGGGCGGCCGCTCGGCGGTGGTCGGCGGCGGCCCGGCCGGCGCGACCGGGACGATCTCGATCCGGGGCGCCGGCGTCTCAGCCGCGGGCGGAGGCGCGGGGGGCGTGGGGCGCGGGGGTGCGGCCGGGGTCGGGGCCGGAGCCGGCGTCCGTGCCGGTGCGGCAGCCGGCTCGGCGGCGACAGGCCGCTCTTCCGTCGCGTCGTCGACCTGGGGCGAAGGCTCCGGCGGGGTCGGGGTCTCGGTCGCAGCAGCTGAAGGCTCGACCTCACTCGGGGGCGTGGCCTCGACCGGGGCGGGGACGACCGACGCGGCCGCGGTCGCCGCAGCCGGCGACGGCGTGGCGGAGGGGCGACTCAGCATCCAGCCCGCGATAGCGACGACCGCAATGCTCGCCGCCGCGAGGCCGACATAGAGCGGCGTGCGGCTCGCGGAACGTCGACGCGAGGCGACAGGGATGACGGCCGCGCTCGCCGGCACGGGTCCGGTCTGCGCGGGCGTGGCGCGTTCGGCTAAGGCCGCGGGCGCAGGCGGCGTCTCCGGCGGCGCTTCGGCGGGCGGCCTTTCGGGCAGCGGTTCGGCGGGCGGCAGCGGCCGCACCGTCAGGTCGGCGCGCTGGGCCGGCGGGGTCTTGTCGACAACCGGACTGTCGGGGAGAGGGACGGCGGGCGCAGGGGCGGCGGGGACCGGAGCGGGCGCCGGGGCGTCGACCCGCTTCGGCGCCGCGGCGGGGATCATCGAGCCGCTGAGGATCGAGCCGGCGGGCGGGGCCGCCGGCCTGGGGGGCTGGGGCAGCGGCGGCATCTCGCCGCCTTTCGGCAGCGGGCCGGCGCGGAACACGGTCTGCGGCGGGCGGCCCCAAGTGACCTGCCGACGGGCGAAGGGGGCGGGCGAACCGTTCAGCGGCTGATCATCGTCGGTGGACATGCACTCTCCCGCGCCGGCGAGGCGCGCTTCAGAAACGCGAAGACGGCGTCAGGGTGAGGACCGATCTGGCCCCTTTCGTGACGACCGCCCCGCCGCCCGCCCCCGGTCAGTTCTTCAGCCGGTAGCCGGTCCGGAACATCCAGCCGACGACGGCCAGACAGATCAGCAGGAAACACAGCGTCGCCGTCAGGCTGATGCCGATGCCGACGTCGCCCGAGCCGTAGAAGGTCCAGCGGAAGCCGGAGATCAGATAGACCAGCGGATTGAACAGGGTCACCGTCCGCCACGCGTCGGGCAGCATGTCGATCGAATAGAAGGACCCGCCGAGGAAGGTCAGGGGCGTGACCACCAGCATGGGGATCATCTGCAGCTGCTCGAATCCGTTGGCCCAGATGCCGATGATGAAGCCGAACAGGCTGAAGGTCGTCGAGATCAGGATCAGGAAGGCCAGCATCTCGACCGGGTGGAGGATCTCGAGCGGCACGAACAGGGCGGCCGTGGCGAGGATGATGAGGCCCAGGATCGCCGACTTGGTCGCCGCCGCCCCGACATAGGCGATGACGATCTCCAGCGGCGACACCGGCGCCGACAGCAGCTCGTAGATCGTCCCGGTGAATTTCGGGAAATAGATGCCGAACGAGGCGTTGAAGATCGACTGGGTGAACAGGCTGAGCATGATCAGGCCCGGGACGATGAAGGCGCCGTAGGGCACGCCGTCGATCTCGGTCATGCGGCTGCCGATGGCCGAGCCGAAGACGACGAAATACAGCGAGGTGGTGATCACCGGAGTGACTAGCGACTGCCAGATGGTGCGCAGGGCGCGGGCCATCTCGAAGCGGTAGATGGCCCAGACGCCATGGCCGTTGAAGGTCATGCTCATGCGGCGGCTCCGGCGTCACGGTGGACCAGGCTGACGAAGATGTCCTCGAGCGAGCTCTGGCTGGTGTTGAGGTCCTTGAAGGCGATGCCGAGGTCGCTGAGCTTGCGCAGCAGCGACGGCACGCCTGTCTTTTCGAGATTGGAGTCGAAGACGTATTCCAGCTCGTGGCCCTCGGCCTTGAGCGCCACGTTCCATTCCGCCAGCTCAGGCGGCACGGCGTCGAGCGGATCCTGCAGGTTCAGGGTCAGGGTCTTGCGGCCCAGCTTCTTCATCAGGGCGGTCTTCTCCTCGACGAGGATCAGTTCGCCCTTGAGGATGACCCCGACGCGGTCGGCCATCTCCTCGGCCTCTTCGATATAGTGGGTGGTCAGGATGATGGTGACGCCCTGGTCACGCAGGCGGCGGACCAGATTCCACATGTCGCGGCGCAGTTCGACATCGACGCCGGCCGTGGGCTCGTCGAGGAACAGGATGTCCGGCTCATGGCTCAGGGCCTTGGCGATCATGACGCGGCGCTTCATGCCGCCGGACAGGGTCATGATCTTGTCGTTGCGCTTGTCCCACAACGACAGCTCGCGCAGCACGCTCTCGATGTGGCCGGGGTTGGGCGCCTTGCCGAACAGGCCCCGGCTGAAGGTGACGGTGGCCAGCACCGTCTCGAAGGCGTCGGTGGTCAGCTCCTGCGGCACCAGACCGATCTTCTCGCGGGCCCGGCGATAGTCCTTCTGGATGTCGTGGCCGTCGGCGATGATCGTCCCGGTGGACGGCGTGACGATGCCGCAGACCGCCGAGATCAGCGTGGTCTTTCCAGCCCCGTTGGGGCCCAGCAGGGCGAAGATTTCGCCCCTGGCGATGGTCAGGTTGATCGGCTTGAGGGCCTGAAGGCCCGACTTGTAGGTCTTGGTCAGACCTTCGATGGAGATGACCGGATGCATTCACGCCCTCCCTGAGCGGGCAGCAGATATGCGTCCGGCGGTCGCACCTCAAGGCCAGAACGACGATAGCGGAGCCATATTCGACGTCAGGGATTGATGAGGCCGTGCAAAACGCCCTCGCCTCCTTCCGTTCCCGACTGGCCAGTCTGGGCGAGACCGGCCGAAAGCGGTCGCCCTTGCTGCGCCGGGTCCCGCCGCTGCATGAGCTGCTCGAGCTGGCGGCGCGGGTCGGCTACGGGGCCCGTGGGTTCGTCTATCTGTCGGTCGGTCTGCTGGTCCTGTTCGCGACGCTGAACATGATCGGCGACGCCGTTGGCGTCCGGGGGGCGCTGGAGTGGTTGTCACAGCGCCCGCTGGGGCGGGTGTGGATGCTGCTGGTTGGCCTCGGGCTGAGCGCCTTCGTCCTATGGCGTTTGCTGCAGTCCGTGTTCGACGCGGACCACGAGGGAACCTCCCGCGACGGGCTGATGACGCGGATGGGTCAGCTGTTCAGTGGTCTGAGCTACGCTGGCCTGTCGTTCGCCGCCTTCTCCCTGTTCGCCGGCCCGCCGGCGAATGATCCCTCCGAGGGTGTGGCGCAGAGCCGGGAGCGGGCCGCCATGTTGCTCGACCTTCCGTTTGGCCGATGGCTGCTGATCGCCGCCGGCCTGACCATCTTCGGCATCGGCGTCGGCAATGTGGTCAAGGCCTGGCGCGAAGACTTCAGCGAATACCTGCACTGCTCGCCGAAGATGTGCCGCCGCGTGACGCCTCTGGCCCGGATCGGCCATGTGGCGCGCGGTCTGGCCTATCTGCCCTTGGCGGGACTGGTGGTCCAGGCCGGGTGGCGGGTCCGCACGGCCGAGGTGACCAGCTTTGGCGCGGCGCTGGAGCGGGTGGAGCAGCAAACGGCGGGGAACTGGATCCTCGGCTTCATCGCCCTCGGCTTCGTCGCCTTCGGCGCCTTTTCCTTCGTCGAGGCGCGGTTCCGCCGCATCCGCCCGCCCCGCGACCTGAAGCATCCGTCCCTGCCGTTGGGCTGATCCCGGGTGACGCAGCGGAAGCGGCGTTTCGGCGCCACGCCTGCCCGCAAACCGGACTTCAGGACGCTGAGGATTCCCCCGCCGGTTGACCCGGACCGGCGGCTTGTTCATCACCATACCCAGCGGCGTGGCACGGAGTGGGTGGGACTATGGGGTTGGTGGCGAATATCCGGCGCGACTTGCGGTTCGCGAAGGGCCTGCGCCGACTGCTCAAGCGCATCAAGCCGATCGATCTCGACAGCCCGACCCTGGTCTGTGACGACTGGGAAGAGGCGGTCGACCGGTTCCCGGATCACGTCGCCATCGAGGACGACCGGGCCGCGCTCACCTATCGCGAGCTGGACGCCATGGCCAACCGCTTTGGCCACTGGGCCCAGAGCCGACGGCTGAAGCGCGGCGACACCATCGCCCTGGTGATGCTGAACCGGGCCGAATATATCGCCGCCTGGATCGGGTTTTCGAAGGTCGGGGTGGCCACCGCCCTGATCAACACCAATCTGACCGGCCACGCCCTGGCCCACTGCCTGTCGATCTCCAACGCCTCGCAGGTGGTCACCGACATCGACTGCTGGCGCAACGTCGAGGAGGCCCGCGCGCTCGCCGGCCGCAATCTGATGCTCTGGGTGCTCGGCCTGTCCGACACCGACGAAGCCGATGAGCGTCGCGGTCTCGACAAGCCGGTGCGCGGCGGCTCGTCGGTGCGACCGGCGCGCTCGGTCCGCTCGGGCCTGACCAATCGTGACACGGCCCTGTACATCTACACCTCGGGCACCACCGGCATGCCCAAGGCGGCCAAGGTCACCCACGCCCGGGCGCGGACCTATATGCGCGCCTTCGCCGGGGCCACGGCGGCGACCGACAAGGACGTCACCTTCAACGTGCTGCCGCTGTACCATTCGACCGGCGGTCTCGTCGGCATTGGCCCGGCCCTGCTGAACGGCGGCCGGCTGGTGCTGCGCAAGCGCTTCTCGGCCTCGAACTTCTGGCCGGACGTCAGGACCTCGGGCGCGACCCTGTTCGTCTATATCGGCGAGCTGTGCCGCTATCTGGTCAACTGCCCCGATCACGAGGAAGACCGGGCGCACAAGCTGCGGCTGGCCTTCGGCAACGGCCTGCGGCCCGACGTCTGGAACGACTTCCAGAAGCGCTTCGCCGTGCCGGAGATCCTGGAGTTCTACGGCTCGACCGAAGGCAATGTGTCGCTGTTCAATTTCGACGGCAAGCCGGGGGCTATCGGCCGCGCGCCGGGCTTCCTGAAAAACCAGATCAACTTCCGTCTCGTGCGCTTTGACGTCGACAGCGAGGAGCCGGCGCGGGGTCCGGACGGTCTGTGCCAGCTGGCGCGGCCCGGCGAGGTCGGCGAAGCCATCGGCCGTATCGGCGACGACACCCGCCACGCCTTCTCCGGCTATGCCGACAAGGCGGCCTCGGAGAAGAAGATCCTGCGCGACGTGTTCGTGCGCGGCGACCGCTGGTTCCGGACCGGCGATCTGATGCGGCAGGATACGGAAGGCTACGTCTATTTCATCGACCGGATCGGCGACACCTTCCGCTGGAAGGCCGAGAACGTCTCGACGGCCGAGGTCGAGCAGCGGCTGGCGGACGCGCCGGGCGTGAAGGAGGTCATCGCCTACGGCGTTCCAGTTCCGGGACACGACGGCAAGGCCGGCATGGTCGCCCTGGTGATCGACGGCAAATTCGTCGCCCGCACCTTCGCCGACTGGGTCGACGCCGAGTTGCCGGTCTACGCCCGCCCGGTGTTCGTGAGGATCATCAAGGCGGCGGACACCACCGGGACGTTCAAATACCGCAAGATGGATCTGGTGACCGACGGGTTCGATCCGCTGAAGGTCGATGGGCCGATCTACGTCCGCGGCGGCAAGAGCGGCTACACGAAGATGAGCGAGGCGACCCTCGCCGCCATCCTGGGTGGCGAAGTTCGGCTTTAGCCGGCGGCCTTCAACCGCCCCTTAAGCATTAACAGCGAAGGTCCGGCTCTCACACGCTCAGGACGTTCGCCCCTCCATGTTCCAGATCATCGGCATCGTCCTTCTGTTCGGCATGGTGTTCGGCGGCTACACCATCGCCGGCGGCAAGATGGGCGTGATCCTTCACTCCCTCCCCTATGAGATGATGATGATCGGCGGCGCCGCGATCGCGGCCCTGGTCATGTCCAACTCGCCGGCGACGCTGAAGGGGCTGGTGGGCAGTTTCGGCCGCATGTTCGGCGGCAACAAATGGAAGAAGCAGGACTACAAGGACCTGCTCAGCCTGCTGTTCCAGCTGACCAAGACGATGAAATCCAAGGGCGTCATCGCGCTGGAGAGCCACATCGAAAAGCCGGCCGAGAGCGCCATCTTCCAGAAATATCCCAAGGTGCTGAAGGACCATTTCGCCACCGACTTCATCTGCGACACCCTGCGGATGATGACCATGAACCTCGAGGATCCGCACCAGATCGAGGACGCCATGGACAAGCAGCTGGAGAAACACCACCACGAGGCGCTCGGCCCCGCGCATGCGCTGCAGAACATGGCCGACGCCCTGCCGGCGCTGGGCATCGTCGCCGCGGTTCTGGGGGTCATCAAGACCATGGCCGCCATCACCGAGCCGCCGGAGGTTCTGGGCGGCATGATCGGCGGCGCCCTGGTCGGCACCTTCCTCGGCGTCTTCCTCGCCTATGGCCTGGTCGGACCGCTGGCGACCCGCCTCAAGGAGGTGATCGACAGCGACAGTTCCTACTACAAGATCATCCAGTCGGTGCTGGTCGCCCACCTGCACGGCAATGCGGCGCAGATTTCGGTCGAGATCGGCCGCGGCGACATCCCCTCCTCGGCCCAGCCTTCCTTCCTGGAAATGGAAGAGTCGCTGCAGAACGCGCCGACGGACGCCTGACGCGCGCCGCCGATCCGGGCCGCCCCCGCCAACGCTTCACAAGAGTTCACGAACGCGTGAGAATTTCGCTTGCTTATCCGCTCACGAAGCCGTTATCTCCGACCTGCGAGGATTCATGACCTCGTATGACCCTTCTGAAGGAAGAAACACCATGCGCATCACCGCCCTGATCGCCGCCTCGGCCGCCGCTCTGGCCCTGGCCGCCTGCCAGCCCGCCGAAAAGACCGAAGAAGCCCCGGCCACCGACGTGACCGTCGAAGCCCCGGCTGCTGACGCCGCCATGGCCCCGGCCGCCGACGCGACCGCCCCGGCCGCCGACGCCGCCGCCACTGCTCCGGCCGCCGACGCCGCCGCTGCCCCGGCCGCCGACGCCGCCGCTGCCCCGGAAGCCGCTCACTAAGAGCGACGGATTGACGGACCTTCGGGTCCGTTCGGAAAGGGCCGCCCTCAGGGGCGGCCCTTTTTCGTTGCGTGCCGCTCTGCCCGGCTTGCGCCAATTTCACTTGCGGCCCGGCGGCGAGCCCCGGTATCTCGGGGCTCGGGACACAGTCGTCCGCTCGAACGAAGGATATCCCCCATGCGCATCGTCGCCCTGATCGCCGCCTCGGCCGCCGCCCTGACGCTGGCCGCCTGCAACAACAACGCTGAAGAGACCGCGCCGGAAGCCTCGACCGAAGCCGCCGAGGCCTCGGGCATCGCCGACCAGGCCGCCGTGACGGTGACCGAGGATCAGGCCGCCGCCGACGCCAGGGCCGCCGCCGACGCCGCCGCCGCCTCGGAAGTCGCACAGACCGCCCCGGCGCCCGCGCCCGCCGTGACCGAGCCTGCGCCGACCATGCCGGTCGAGGGCAACTGACGCCGGTCCGCCGAAATACGATCGAGAGCGAGGCCGCCCACGGGCGGCCTCTTTTCGTTGGGGCCTCGCCCCGGCTACGGACTGGGCCATGACCGACGACCCTTCGCCACGACTGGTCTGGACCGCGGACGGCGCGCCGCGCTCAGGCCGGTTCGACGACGTCTATTTCTCACGCGAGGACGGTCTGGCCGAGAGCCGGGCGGTGTTCCTCGCCGGTTGCGGCCTGCCGGAGGCGTGGCGCGGCCGGCGGCGTTTCACGGTGGCCGAACTGGGCTTCGGCACCGGCCTGAACATCGCCGCCCTGCTGGAGCTGTGGCGCCGCGAGGGACCAACGGACGGACGGCTGAACATCTTCTCGGTCGAGGGCTATCCGTTGACTCGGGACGAGGCCGCCCAGGCGCTCGCGAATTGGCCGGAGCTGGCCGATGTCGCGCGGGCGCTCCTGGACGGCTGGCCGGCGGCGACGCCCGGCTTTCACCGCATCGACCTGCCCGGGTTCAACGCCACCCTCGATCTCGCCGTCGGCGAGGCGGCCTGGGCGCTGGCGCAATGGTCGGGGCGGGCCGACGCCTGGTTCCTCGACGGTTTCGCGCCGTCCACCAATCCGGGCATGTGGTCGGACGCCGTGCTGGACGGCGTCGCGGCCCGCTCGGAGCCCGGCGCGCGGGTGGCGACCTTCACGGTGGCCGGGAGCGTCCGGCGCGGCCTCGCCGAGCGCGGCTTCGTCGTCGAGAAGAAGCCGGGTCACGGTCGCAAGCGCGAGCGACTGGAGGCGCGCCTCCGGGGCGGCGGCGCCGCCGGGCCGGCCCCCACGATCGCCGTCATCGGCGCGGGCATAGCGGGCGCCGCCCTGGCGCGCGCCTTCGCGGCCGCGGGCGCGGACTGCACGGTGGTCGAGGGGGCGGGCCCGGGCGCGGGGGGCTCGGGATTCCCCGCGGCCCTCGTCACCCCCCGGCTCGACGCCGGCGATGTCGATATCGCGG
>NZ_JBKBMX010000029.1:0-25024 GCF_046295595.1 Brevundimonas sp.
CCCGGGCGGCTCCGGAGCCCCGGACGGGCCGGGGCAGGGCTCGCCCCAGCCGGCCCTGCATTGGGCGGGCGGCGGCGGCGGCGGTGGCGGAGGCGCAGCTGCAGGGGGCGGTCATGACGGCGGCTCCGGCGGTTCGGCCGGCGCCGGCGGCGGCGGCGGAGGCGGGGGCGTGACGGCCGGCGGCCTTGGCGGGTCGGGCGCGAACGGACGCGTCTGGCTGATCGCGGAGGGATGAGCGCCATGTCCCGGTATCGCAATGACCCCGAACTGGCCCTGCTCGACCTCGAGGCCTGGGACTCGCCCTGGCGGTTGTCGGAGGACGACCTCCATGCCCAGGCCGGCGCCGATCGGCCGCATGGCGGCCGCCCTGTCGACGAGCGGGAGGACGACCGATGAGCGGGCCGGTCGAACACTCCGTCGCGCCGTCGCCGCTGGCGGAGGGGCGCTGGCTGTGGCGGCGGCTTTATGTTTTCGCCACCAGCGGCGGCGCCTGGCTGTTGCTGGATCGCCTGATCGCCCAGACCCCGCCGGAGGCGGCGCTGTCGCTGGCGAAGGGTCTGATGGCGCTGCTGGCGCTGACGATGATCCTCTATCTGGTGGCCCCGACGGCGCAGCAACTGATCGCCAGCCTGCGCACGCTCCGGCCGGGCGGGGAGGGGCGGTGATGGGGTACCGTCTGTCCGAACGGTCGATGCGGCGGCTTGAGGGCGTCCATCCGCGTCTGGTCGCCCTCGCGCGCGAGGCCGTGGCGCTGAGTCCGGTCGACTTCATGGTGACCGAGGGCCTGCGCACGCCGCAACGTCAGGCCGCCCTCGTCCGGGCCGGGGCCAGCCGGACCCGCCATTCGCGTCACCTGACCGGCCATGCCATCGACGTCGCCGCGCTGATCGACGGCCAGGTGCGCTGGGACTGGCCGCTGTATCCGCGCATCGCCGCCGCCTTCAAGGCCGCGGCCGCGAGGCAGGGCACGGCCATCGTCTGGGGCGGCGCTTGGCCGACGCTGCGCGACGGTCCGCATTTCGAACTCGACCGGAAGGTGTTCCCGTGAAGCCGCTCGCTCTGTCGCTGCTGAAGCCGGCGGGCTGGGTCCTCGCGGCGCTGGCCGTGGCCGTCGTGTTCATGCTGCTGGTTCAGGGGCTCGGCTTTCGCTGGGACCCGTTTGATCGGGCCGGTCGCCGGCTCGAGGCGGCGGAAACCCGCGCCGCCGCCGCCGAAGCGGAGGCTGACGCCCGCCGGCTCGAGAGCGAAGGCGCCGTCGCCCAGCAACGCCGTGTCGAGACCCATCACCAACAGGCCATGGAGCTCGGTCGCGCCACGACGCGGGCCGGGGCTGAAGCGAGGAACGCTGATGACGCCGAACAACCCCTGGAACCGGCTCGCGCCGCTCGCCTTGCTGGCCATGATCGCGAGCTGTGCCGCATCGCCCCGGCCGTCTGCCCCGACGCCGCGGCTGACGCTACCGGCGGCGGCGGCCACGCCGTGCCGGCTGGAGCGGTTGCCGGAAGGAGCGACCCTAGCTGATTTCGAGATCGCCTACACGGTCCGCGGCCTGCGCCTGGCGGAATGCGAGGCCGCTCGCGCGCTGGCGGTCGAGACGCTTTTGGCCGAGCGGGCGCTTCAGGACCGTTGGCGCGCCGGGTCGGTCCCGTGAGGCGCCCGGCGCAATCTGCCGGTCGATCCGGCAATATCTGCCGGGCTCCCGGCAGATAGTGCCGGGCGAGCGATGTGCTTAACAGAAACTAACGCAGCAAAATCAATGGAAGGGGCGGTGGCATGACGGATCGGCAACTGGTCCCGTCCTTGCTGCGTACCGCTCCGAGCAAAATGCTCCCGGCTGCCAAAATGGCGTCGGACACCTTGAAAAAAGGACTATCGTCATGGCGCTGAACAGCGTTAACACGAACGTGGGCGCAATGATCGCCCTTCAGAACCTCCAGGTCACCAACAAGGATCTGGGCACGGTTCAAAACCGCATCAGCACCGGCAAGAACATCTCCTCGGCCAAGGACAACGGGGCTATCTGGGCTATCGCCCAGGGGCAACGCGCCGAAATGGGTGCTCTGAACTCTGTCAAGGACAGCCTGAACCGTGGCCAGTCGGCCGTGGACGTCAGCCTGGCCGCCGGCGAGAGCATTTCCGATCTGCTCCTGCAGATGAAGGAAAAGGCCCTGGCCGCGACGGACACCTCGCTGAACACGGCTGCGCGCGACGCCCTGAACGAAGACTTCACCTCCATCCGTGACCAGATCACCACGGTGGTGGACAACGCGACGTTCAACGGCCTCAACCTGCTCGACGGTACGCTGACCGGCGGCTTCAAGGCGCTGGCCAACACCTCGGGTGACGCCACCACCGGCGTGATCACCATCGACGACGAAGACATGAGCCTCTCGGGCAGCATCGTCACGCTCGGGGCTGCCGCCGCGATCGATACGGCGTCTGCTGCCACCGCGGCTCTGGGTGATGTGAACACCTCGATCGACAACGTCTCCGCCGCCCTGGCTCGCCTGGGCACCGGATCGAAGTCGCTCGGCACCCACCTGAACTTCGTCGGCAAACTCCAGGACACCCTGGAATCCGGCATCGGCAACCTGGTGGACGCCGATCTGGCCAAGGAAAGCGCCCGACTGCAAGCGCTGCAAACCAAGCAACAGCTTGGCGTGCAGGCCCTGTCGATCGCCAACTCCTCCACCTCGATGCTGCTCGGACTGTTCCGCTAAGGATCGACCGGAAGGGCGGGGCCTCACGGCTCCGCCCGACCGATCCGCGCCGTCATACGGAGACGCCGGCTGATCGCCGGCGGAAGGAGCGATGCAGAACAATGCGAGGATAGATCCGACTGGCGCCGTCGCCGTCCAGCCCGCCGCCGCATCCACCGCGAGCGGCGACTTTCACGACTCGCCCTTCACGCAGGCCGCCGAGCGCGCCGCCCGCTACCGACTGGTGATCGAGGAAGGGCCGCAGTCCGGCTCATTTATCTACAAGACGCTGGACCGGGTCACCGGCGAGGTCGTCAAACAGTTGCCGCTGGAGCAGGTCGTCGACCTGATGCAGGCGGACCGGTACCGCGCCGGCTCGGTGATCAACACCAAGGCCTGACGCGGACCGCACCATCCGAACCGCCGCGCAGGAGCGATCCGCGCGGTTAAAATGCGTGGTTAGCGAGCGTTAACCATGTGTGCACGGTTGTTCTCATAGCCTTGGCCAAACCTGAAAGGCCGAGTCGGATGACGAACAGCGTCCATACCAATACTTCCGCCGCGATCGCGCTGCAGAATCTGACGCGCACCAATGAGCGCCTCGGCGACGTGCAGAGCCGGATTTCGACCGGACTGAAGGTCCAGGGCGCCAAGGACAACGCCGCCATCTGGGCCATCGCCCAGCAGCAGCGGGCCGATGTGGGCGCGTTGAGCGCTGTCAAACAAAGCCTCGACCGGGCGACCTCGATCGCCGACGTGGCTCTCTCGGCCGGCGAATCGGTCTCCGACCTGCTGAACCAGCTCAAGGAAAAGGTCGTCGCCGCGAAGGACTCTTCGCTGAAGACCCAGGCGCGCGAGCTGCTGAACGCCGACTTCCAGGCGCTGATGAAGGCGGTCGGCTCGGCGGTCGAGAATGCGGCCTTCGACGGGGGCAATATCCTCAACGGCTCGCTGTCGGACGGGATCACCTTCCTCGCCAATGCCGACGCCTCTTCGTTCGTGACGCTGACCGCCAAGGATCTCAGCCTGGGCGGGGCGATCATCGAGCTGTCCGCCTCGGACACCCTGCTGACCCTGTCCGGCGCGACCCAAGCCCTCGATCGCCTGGACGACTCAATCACCCAGTTGAACGCCTCACTCGGCGCGATCGGCGCCCAGGCCAAGCAGATCGAGGCCCACAACAGCTTCGTCAGCAAGCTGGTGGACACGCTGGAATCGGGGATCGGCAATCTGGTCGACGCCGATCTGGCCAAGGAAAGCGCGCGACTTCAGGCCCTGCAGGTGCAGCAGCAACTGGGGGCCCAGTCCCTCTCGATCGCCAACCAGGCGCCGCAGATCATTCTGTCGCTGTTCCAAGGCTAGGTTTTCAGCCCCGGCCGGCTCCCGAGCGGCCGATGTAAACCGGCGCGGGCCGCCGCCGGTGGCCGCGATGTCCAAACCCGTACAGGGCGAGGAAGGATCTCAAGGTTTCGACGAAGGCAGACATGCGGCACGTCTCCTGCTTCCACGGCGAACCTCAAACATCCGCCGCCAGCCATTGTTCCCTGAGTCGCGCCCGGAGTCGTTCCGCGGGCGGACGTTAAGACCTCGTTACGCCCGAACGGGGATACTGCAGGCGGGAGCGCGGTGTGATCAACAACGGCTATCTTCTGGGTTTGTTCGGCGGGACCGCCACCACGGCGTTCAGCTCGGCCACGTCCGCCGCCCTGGCCCAAGCCGCCCGCAAACAGCCCACGCCGCCATGGTCGCCCAATGCCGTGGCGCCGGAGCCCGACGCACTGGTCCGTGCGGCCCTTGGCGGGCGAAAGCTGATCAATGAAGACGCCGCCCAGCTGGACGTGAAGTCGGCGTCAGCCGACTACCGCAAACTGTTCGCCCTGTATCAGGGCCTCAGCAGCCTGAACGCCCTCGTCAACCGGTCCGCCACCAAGGGTGTCAGCAACCTTGAGCTGACGCAGTTGACCAAGCGCTTCAGTTCCGGTCTGGGCGAGATCGGCTCGTGGCTGTCCGCGTCGGAGTTCGACGACGTCCGCATGGTTCAGGGCACGACCAAGGCCATAAGCAAGACCACGGCGGCGGTGCCGCGGGACAGCGCCCGGGCGGTCATCGGCCCGATCCACGAGGGATCGATCGCCACGCCCGTCGCCGCCTTCCAGGGCGACGTCCGCTTCAGCATCACCATCAAGACGCCGGTGGGTGTGTCGGACTTCGCAACCGAGGCGGTGCCGATCGACCTCGCCGACATGGGAGCGACTCCCCGGACGCTCGACAATGTCGTGAGCCACATCAACACCCAGCTCGAGGCCGCCGGCGTCGAGACCCGTTTCGGCCGCGAGCAGGTCAAGGCCGAGCCACGGACCCTGCAGGTCAATGGCAAGACCGTGACCCTGCCGGCCAGCCCCGACAAGTGGGCCCTCGTCATCCGCGGCTCCTCGACCGAGACCGTCGGCTTCACCGCGGCCGAGACCTCCGACGCGGTCTATGTCGTGCAGTCCTCTGGCGCCGCTGGCGGCGGGCAGCTGCTGAAATTCCAGAGCGACGGCGGCGCCGCGACGGCCCCGACCGCGGCGGGCATCGGCGAGACCCACTGGGTCGAGGGCCGCCTGTCGCAGGACGCCCTGCCGGACGGCGTCGAGACGGTCCGCGCCAGCGCGGTCGGTCCGGATGGCTCGTTGTGGATCGTCGCCGATGTCACGGCGGGTCCGGACAGCCAGCCGATCAAGGGCGTGCAGGACGTCGCCCTGATGAAATACGATCCGGCCGGCCGGCTGGTAGCCACACGCACCCTCGGCGCCGCCTCGACCGCCGGCGGCTACGCCATCGCCATTGACGCCAATGGTCAGGTCGCGGTCGCCGGATCGGTCACCGGGGCGCTCAACACCAGTTCGACGGACGCCGGAAAGACCGGCGTGGTGGCCGACGTCGCGGACAGCTTCGTCACCGTGTTCGACAAGGACGGTCAGGAGGTCTGGACCCAGCGACGCGGCGCCCGCGCCGCCGACGAGGCCACGTCGGTCAGCTTCGGGGCCGACGGGACGGTCTATATCGGCGGGCGCGCCAAATCGGCCGTGACCGGCGGCGTGGCGGTCGGCGGCTGGGACGGCTATGTCCAGGCCTTTAAGGCCGGGGAACCCTATCCGACCGCCGGTATCGTCTCGAAGGCGACGGCGACCACCCAGTTCGGAACCGCCAGCGACGACAGCGTCGACGCCATGACGATCGACGGTTCGAACCTCTATACGGCCGGCGTCGAGAACGGCCGCGCCGTCGTGCGCCGCTTCACGCTCGACGCGGACGGGGCGCCGACCCTCGCTTCGACCCGGGATCTCGGCGCCATCAGCGGCGACATCGCCGGCGTGTCGGTGTCGGGCGGCAAGGTCATCCTGACCGGCACGAGCCGCGACAGCGGTCTGACGGCCGGGACGGAAACCACGGCCCACTCCGGCGGCAAGGACGTTTTCGTCGCCGCCCTGTCCGCCGACCTGACCCCGGCGGCGGGCGACCGGATGACATGGTATGGCGGGGCTGGTGAAGACAGCGCCGCCGACGTCAAGATCCACGACGGCAAGGTCTGGATCACCGGCGTCGCTGACCGCGATCCGGCGGCGGACGAGACCGACCCGACGAAGGCCTATCTGGTCCGTCTCGATCCGCTCAGCGGCGCGGTCGAATACGAGCGGACCTGGTCCGGCGACGGCGATCAGGCCCGGCCGATGACCCTGGCGGTTGCGACAGACGGGGCCAGCGTGCTGGACCGGCTGGGCTTCCCCCAAGGGGAGATCGACCAGAGCGATTCGAAACGGCTGGTCGACGCCACCTCGCTGCGGGTCGGCGACCGCTTCTACGTCAGCCCCGCCGACGGCGGCCGGTCGGTGCCGGTGACCATCGCCGCCAAGGACACGCTCGCCACGCTGGCGCGCAAGATCGAGATCGCCTCGAACGGCGCGCTGAAAGTGACCGTGGCGTCGGAAGGCGGCTCGGTCACGGGCAAGGACGGCGAGATCACCACCACCACGGGCGGCTTCCAGAGGCTGTCGATCATGGCCCGCGACGGCAAGGCCGGCGCGGTCCTCACCCCGGGCGAGACCGGACGCGACGCCCTGGCCGGGTTGGGGCTGTCATCGGGATTCATCGGCGCCTCCAGCGGCGACGACGTGCGCAAGACCTTTGGCGTCGACCTGCCCGGAGCCCTCAATCTCGCCGATCCCGCGGCGCGGAAGACCGCCGGCGAGCGGCTGCAGGCCGCGATGAAGGCGGTGCGTGACGCCTACCGGGCGCTCGATCCCGCAACCGCGACGGCGGCCGCCGCCAGCGGCCCGGTTCCAGCCTATCTGACCAACCAGCTGGCCAATTATCAGGCCGCCCTGGACCGACTAACCGGCTAGGCGGGCGCCGAAGTTCGTTGACGCGGCATGGCCCGGCGGGGTTATTGGACTCCCCAGCCGCGCGAGCCTTCCATGCCCCAGAACAACCGCATCTTCATCGCCATCGGCGCCGGCCTCGCGGTCGTCGCGGCGGTGGTGATCGCCCTGATCTTCTCCGGCGGGCGTGACCGGGATGCGGGCCCGCCGCCCGCCGCCCAGGGCGGGCTCACGGTCGCAGTCGCCGACGCCCCGGAACTGAATACGACCCGCGAGCTGCGCTGTTATGTTGACGGCCAGTTCGTCGGCATGGCCACCCTGGTCGATTGCGCGCGCCGCAACGGCGTGGCCACGGACGCCCTGGACGTGGGCGTCGACGAGACCGGCGCCTTGGTGGCCTTGCCGGCCGCCCCGATCATCGAGCCGCCTGTTGAGATGGTCGACGCCGGGCCTCTGCCCACGCTCGAGACGCCGGAGCCGGGCGCCTCCGCGCCGCCTCAGGCCCAGGCCGCCGCGGGCGCCCAATGCCTGCGTCATACGGGCTCCGACTGGCGCTCCCTGTCGCAGAACATGAGCCTGAACGCCTGCGTTCAGGCGCTCTACTCCGGCACCTGCGTACGGCCGGGCGACGCCCTGTACGGCCGTTGGGGCAATACGACCCTGCGTCTGGTGCCCCGCCGCGTTGAACAGTCGGCTGACAACAACCGCTTCCGCACCCTGGTCGAACAGGATCGCGGCTGCCAGTTCCCGGAGCTGCGTGGATGACCCGCGTTTCCCTCCCGATGGCGGCCGCCGCCCTCGCCCTGTCCCTTACCGCCTGCAGCAGCGCCGTCGAGGCGCCATTCGATCCGGGCGTCTGTTTCGCCGTGGAAGTCGACGAGGCCGGCGGGCCGCCGGCCTTCAACAAACTGGCCGAAGACCAGCCCCAGATCGAACACTGCGCGGCCCGCCTCGAAGAGATGCGGCTACGGTTCCTGCGTCAGGGCGGAAGTCGTCAGGACATCACCGGGGCCTATCAGGGCAGCTACATCTTCATCGACCGCGAGGGCGTGTGGATCGGCAAGTCGCTGGAAGGTTCGCGCTTCATCGCCCTGGCCCGGACCGGCGACGGCCGTCTCGCGGTGCCCGGCGCCATCTCGCGCGATGCGTCCGGTCGCCCGGTCGGCGTCGCTGCGCCGGTCGAAACGCCGCCTGCCCCCGCTGCGGGACAATAGAGAACAAATCTGGAACATCGCGCCGTAGTCAGCTAGATTGCGGCCGCGAAACGAAAACGGCCCCGACGGCGTCAAGCCGCTCCGGGGCCCACGAACAACCGGCCCGGACAGTGCGAAGCACGAGGGGCCCATAAAAAGGATTCGATGATGGCTGGCAGCGTCAACAAGGTCATTCTGGTCGGCAACCTGGGCAAGGACCCGGAGATCCGCACCCTCAATTCGGGCGAGCGGGTCGCCAATCTGTCGCTCGCGACCTCGGAGCAGTGGCGCGACAAGGCCACCGGCGAGCGCAAGGAGAAGACCGAGTGGCATCGCGTGGTCATCTTCAACGAGAACATCGTCAAGGTGGCCGAGAACTATCTGAAGAAGGGCTCGACGGTTTACATCGAGGGCTCGCTGCAGACCCGCAAATACGAGCAAAACGGCGTCGAGAAATACACCACCGAGATCGTGCTGCAGAAATTCCGCGGCGAACTGACCATGCTGGGCGGCCGCGCCGACAGCGGCGGCGGCGCTTCGCGTGGCGGCGGCGACGACGACTATTCGTCGGGTTTCTCGACCGGCGGGGCCAACAAGCCCAGCGGACCCAAGGAAAGCTACGATCTGAACGACGACATTCCGTTCTGATCGGATTCCGGCTTGGCCCGGACGGTGACGGTTCGCGCCGTTTGCGTCCGGGCCACATTTGGAAATGCAAAGTGTCGGCCGGTGTTCTCGCTTCGCACCCCCCGCCAAGCTAATCCACCGGGGTGATCACGCCCGACAAACCCCACAGCCCGCTGTCCCTCATCGAGATCGCCGCCATCGTGGCCGTGGTGGTGATCTGGGGCGTCAACAACGCCGCGGCCAAGCTGGCGACAGAGAGCCTGCCGCCGCTGCTGACCGGGGCGCTGCGGTTCGGGGTGGCCGCCGTCTGCCTGATCCCGTTCGTGCGACCGCCGTTTCCCAACTGGAAGAGCCTGCTGATCATCGTCGGCGTGGGCGGGCCGCTGCACTACGGGCTGATCTATCTGGCGTTCTGGCTGGCCCGCGACGTCAGTCCGGTGTCGGTCGCGACACAGCTATGGGTGCCGTTCACCGCCCTGTTCGCCTTCCTGCTGCTGCGCGAGCGGATATCGCGCGCCGCCCTGATCGGCATGGGCGTCGCCTTCCTGGGCGTGGCCTGGATGACGCTGGACCCGCACGCCATCGCCGACTGGAAGGCCATCCTCGTCGGCGTCGCGGCCAGCGCCGCCTGGGCTATCACCACCGTGGTGGCGCGCCGGACGACCTCGATCCCGCCGCTCAAGATGCAGGGCCTGCTGGCGCTGACGGCGCTGCCCAGTCTCGCCTTCGCCTCGGCCTTTTTCGAGCGCGGCCAGTGGGAGGCCATGCAGCAGGCGACGCCGCTGGTGTGGGCCTGCGTGATCTGGGCCGGGCTGGTGTCGTCGGTGCTGGCCACCACCATGGTCTTCTGGCTGGTCCAGAAGCGTGAGGCCGGGCGGGTGACGCCCTATCTGCTGGCCACGCCGGTGGTTTCGATCCTGATCGGCTGGCTGTTCATGGGCGACGTGCTCACGACGCAGATCCTCGCCGGCGCCGGACTGACGATCGCCGGTGTCGGGGTGGTGGCGCTGGCGGAGCGCGGCCTCAGGGCCGGGGCGGCGAAAGCGTGATCGCGGAGAGGCCTAGAGGCCCGGCAGCTTGAAGCCGGTGTCCTGACGCGGGGCGATGACGATGCCGGTCTGACCGCCGGTCAGCGCCTGCAGCCGCGCGTATTCGCTGGCCGCGTCGATGGTGACGGCGCCGGCGGCGGTCTGGGTCGTGGTCGGCGCCTGGCTGGCGGCGTCGTCCCCGCGCCAGAACAGGATGCGGTTGGCCCAGCCCTCTTCCTTGTGCGCCAGATCGCCGAACTCGTCGTCGATGACATAGCGGGCGAGGGGATCGGCGCGGTCGCCACCGGCCTGGGCCACCAGGACCTGCTCGCCGGGCGACCGGGTCACGGCCTGACGCTGGCCCAGCAGGATCTGACGGGCGGCGGATTCAGGGGCCAGCTCCTGCGGGCGCGGCTGGCCGGGAGCCGGCGGGCGCAGGCCGTATTCCGGCGGCACGGTCAGGGGGGCGGTGGATACGGTCAGGAATTCGTCGGGCGTCACCTTGGCCAGACCGATCGATTTGCCCACGCTCCCGCACCCGCCCAGCACGAGGGCCGAGGCGGCGAGGGTCAGGACGGCGGAACGGGTAAGGCGCATGATCAATCTCGGCTGGTCGCGCCGGCAGGCGCGCGCAAAGTCCCTTGAAGGAAGCGGCTGATTACGACTTTTCGGCGGCCACGCCAACCTTGGCGGCCCTTTCAGACAGCACACTGTCGAGGATCAGCAGGACCACCCCAACGGTGATGGCGCTGTCGGCGATGTTGAACACCCACGGAAATACGCCCGTGCCGGAGAAGTCGAGGAAGTCGACGACGAAGCCGAAACGGATGCGGTCGATGACGTTGCCGATCGCTCCGCCCATGATCAGGCCGATGGCGCTGATCAACAGGCGACGGTCGGCCTTGAGCGCCCACCATGCCAGCACGCCCGCCACCACGACGGAAAAGGCGCTGAGCATCCAGCGGGCCGAGCCATCGCCGAACAGGCCGAAGCTGACCCCGCGGTTCTCGACCCAGGTCAGGTTGAAGATCGGCGGCAGGACCAGGACGCGGCCCGCCTCCCGCAGATCGAGGCTGGACATCACCCAGGCTTTGGTCAGCTGGTCGATAACGACGATGAGAAAGGCGAAGCCGTAGGCGGCCAGGGCGATGCGTGGGATTTTCATTCGGGTCGCTGAAATGTGAGGCCGTCCGGTTAGCAGTCCGCGCGGCGCACGCGAAGGGGCAATCGTGCCGCATCGCCTGCGGCATCCAAGGTTGCGCCGGGGCGTTGCAGACCGCAAA
The DNA here is from genome assembly GCF_046295595.1 of Brevundimonas sp. GTDB lineage: Bacteria > Pseudomonadota > Alphaproteobacteria > Caulobacterales > Caulobacteraceae > Brevundimonas. The sequence goes on from NZ_JBKBMX010000029.1 coordinate 11,192, forward strand.
TGTGACGCTTCCCAACCGAAGCCCCGCCCGCCGAAGGAGCGCCGATGCCGCATGCCGACAACCTGATTCTGACCCTGGTCGGCGGTTTCGTGCTGGCGTTCGTGTTCGGGATGCTGGCCAACCGGCTGAAGCTGTCGCCGCTGGTCGGCTATCTGGTGGCGGGGGTCATGGTCGGGCCTTACACGATCGGCTTCGTCGCCGACACCGAGCTGGCGCCGCAGCTGGCCGAGGTCGGGGTCATTCTGCTGATGTTCGGCGTCGGACTGCATTTCTCGCTCGCCGACCTGATGAAGGTGCGCAAGATCGCCGTCCCCGGCGCCCTGGTGCAGATCGCCGTGGCGACAGGGCTGGGTTGGGGGCTGGGCCGGCTGTTGGGGATGGACAACCTCGAAGCCGTGCTGATGGGCTTCGCCCTGTCGGTGGCCTCGACCGTGGTGCTGCTGCGCGCGCTCGAGGAACGCCGGGAGGTCAAGGCCGAGGTCGGGCGGATCGCCATGGGCTGGCTGATCGTCGAGGACCTGGTCATCGTTCTGGCTCTCGTCATCCTGCCGCTGCTGGTGGCCGGGGCCGGGGGGGAGGAGGCGGCGACGCCGTTGATGCTGGCGCAGTCGATCAGCTGGACCCTGCTGAAGGTGGCGGGCTTCGTCGCCTTCATGCTGGTGGTCGGGACGCGGGTGCTGCCGTGGCTGCTGATCAAGATCGCCCACACCCGGTCACGCGAGCTGTTCACCCTCGGGGTGCTGGCCATCGCCCTCGGCATCGCCTGGCTGGCCTATCAGCTGTTCCACTCGTTCGCCCTTGGGGCCTTCCTCGCCGGCCTGGTGCTGAACAGCTCGCCGCTGGGGCACAATGCGGCCGAGCGGTCGCTGCCGCTGCGCGACGCCTTCGCCGTGCTGTTCTTCGTCTCGGTGGGGATGCTGTTCGACCCGTCGATCCTGCTGCGCGAGCCGCTGGCCGTGCTGGGGGTCCTGGGCATCGTCATCGTCGGCAAGTCGATCGCCGCGCTCGCCATCACCACGGCGTTCAAGCTGGACCGGGCGACCAGCCTGACGGTCGCGGCGGCGCTGGCCCAGATCGGCGAGTTCTCCTTCATTCTCGCCGCGCTGAGCGTCAGCCTTGGCGGTATGACGCAGGGGACGCACGACCTGATCCTGGCCGCGGCCCTGCTCTCGATCACGCTCAACCCGTTCGTCTTCGCCTTTATCGACCGGATCGGCGCGCGACCGCGGCCACCGGCGAGCGGCTCGCCGGAGGGCATCGCCCTGGCGAAGGAAGAGGCCGCCGCGCCGAATCCCGCGACGGCCTGATCCCGCCCGGGGTCAGAGCACCCCGATCATGCTGGCCACCAGCGGATGGCGGACAATGTCCTGCTCGGCCAGGGTGACCACGGCGATGTTCGGCACCGGCTCCAGCCGCAGGGCGATGTCCGACAGCCCCGAGATGCCGGGCAGCAGGTCGGATTGCTGCGGATCGCCCGTCACCACCATGGTCGAGTGCCAGCCCAGCCGTGTCAGCAGCATCTTGAGCTGCACATAGGTGCAGTTCTGGGCCTCGTCGACGACGATGAAGGCGTTGTTCAGGGTGCGGCCGCGCATATAGCCAATGGGCGCGATCTCGATCAGCCCCTCGGCCATCAGCGCCTTGACCCGCTTCATGCTGAGCCGGTCCGACAGGGCGTCGTACAGCGGCCGCAGATACGGAGCGAGTTTATCTTCCATGTCGCCCGGCAGGAAACCGATCGATTCCCCCGCCTCGACCGCGGGGCGCGACAGGACGATGCGTCCGACCTTGCCGGCCTCGAGCGCCTCGACGGCCTTGGCGACGGCCAGATAGGTCTTGCCGGTGCCTGCGGGGCCGAGGGCCAGAACCATGTTGTGGTTGTCGATGGCCGTCATCAGTTCGGCCTGACCTTCCGACTTTGGCTTCAGCGTCTTCAGATAGGCCTGTTCGCGATCGTCGTTGGAGGGATAGGGTGACCAGCCGGCCTGGGTCGGGAGACGCCGCACCTTGGCGTCCTCCATGAACTGCCGTGAATCCAGAACCCCGTGTTCACGGGACATGTCGCGGGTCTGACGCTTGATTGCCGCACGCTTGGTCATGGACGCCTCCAGGGCATGAAAAAAGGCGATGCCGCAAAAGCATCGCCTCGAACGACGGTGGGGAGGAGAGAGACGGAGGATGCCACGCACCCGCCCGGGTCGGAGGAAGGTCCCCTTTGCAGGGACTGGACTTCCAGCGGGAAGGCCCGCCGACCGGAACGCGTCACGCGCGTCCTCCTCGATTTGACCGGACCGGGCTTGATCCGGCTTCGCATCCGGGGCCGAAATGACGGCCTCGAATCGCATCTGCACTATGATGCTAGCGTGGTTTACGAGAGCTTAAAGCCCTCGTTTTGTTTAGAAATGACGGTGTTGTGATGAATGTTTACTGTCTCGATGACAAGAAACCGCAGCTTCCGCCCGAGGGCGAATACTGGTTGGCGCCGACCGCAACCCTGATAGGGGACGTGATTCTGAGGTCGGGCGCCAGCGTCTGGTTCGGCGCAACGCTCCGCGGCGACAACGATCCCATCACAATCGGGCGCGACACCAATATCCAGGACGGCAGCGTCCTGCATTCCGATCCCGGCGAGCCGCTGACCATCGGCGACGGGGTCACGGTCGGGCATATGGTCATGCTGCACAGCTGCGAGATCGGCGACAACACCTTGGTCGGCATCGGCTCAGTGGTTCTGGGACGGGCGAGGATCGGGAAGAACTGCCTGATCGGCGCCAACACCCTGATAACCGAAGGCAAGGTGATTCCCGACGGCTCGCTGGTCATGGGCCAGCCGGGCAGGGTGGTGCGGCAGCTGGAGCCCGGGCAGATTGAGGCGTTGAAGGCGTCGGCCGCCCACTATGTGCAAAACTGGAAACGCTATGTCCGCGACCTGACCCCGGTGGGCTAGCTCCCCTTCGTCCGCAAGCCCGCCAGCCGTTTCAGCGCCGGCGCCACGACGGGAATGGTCAGCATGGTCGAGGCCAGCGCCATCAGCAGCAGGGCGGTGAAGGTCTCATTGGTGATGATCTGCTTGTCGAGCAGGATGTTGGCGAAGATGATCATGATCAGGGCCTTGGTCTGCAGCAGCCAGCCGATGATCGACGCCTCACCCCTGTCCCATTTAAGAATTCGGCCGGCGATCTGGATACCCAGCAGCTTGCCGGCGACCGAGGCGACCAGCAGCAGGGCGGCCGCGCCGAACACCATGAGGCCGCCGACGTCCCACTGGGTGCGCAGGCCGGTGGAGAGGAAGAAGACGGGCATGACCGCCAGCAGGATGTGGTGGCGGAACTGGTCCATCTGCTTCTGGTCGAACCACTCCGAATCCAGCACCGCCCCCGACAGGAAGGCGCCGACCATGAAATGCAGGCCGGCCCAGTCCGCGGCCAGGCCGCAGGCGGCCAGCCAGATCAGCGAGACGTACCAGCGGTCGCTTTGCGGGATGCGCCGCATGATCATGCGGATGGCGAGGGTCGCGGCGGCGAAGCCGACGAGGAAGGCGCCTTGGCGGCCGATCCGCTCCCAGTCCAGCAGGATGAGCGCCAGCACGCCCCAGATGGCGATGTCGTCGAGACTGGCGTAGCGCAGCACGCGCTGGCCGAGCGGCTGACGCAGGATATCCAGCTTCTCCATAAGGAGGACGAGGATCGGCAGGGCGGTGACGGCGCAGGCCATGCCGATGCCCAGCACGACCTGCCAGGTCTGGCCCGCCGGGCCGGCCCAGCCCGGGCTTGTCGCCAGCATGGCGATGGCGGCCAAGGCGCCGAAAGCGAGCGGAACGGTCAGGGCCAGACCCGCGGTCACGCCGGTCTCGCCCCGGTGCCTCCAGGCCTGTTTGAGGTCAAGCTCGATGCCGGCGATCCAGACGAAGATCATCACCGCCCACCAGGCGATGCCGTTCAGGGCGGTGACCACCTCGGGGCTGAAGACGAAGGCGTAATAGTCGGGGAAGGCGGCCCCAATCACGCCCGGACCCAGCAGGATGCCGCCGATGATCTGCACCACGACGAGCGGAGCCCAATAGTCCGTCCTGAAGACGCGCCAGACGAGATACGGCACGCTGAAAATGATCAGCATGGCGATCAGGAAGACCTCGGTGGTGGTCATATGCATGGGCGTTCCGGGCCAGAGGGTGACCGCAAAGCTATGCACGGCCGGCGAGACCGGGGAAGTCCGCAGCCCTCATTGGGGCCTGACTTCGTGTAACGGCGCTCAGTCAGGCGATGCGGCGGCCATGCACGGCGGCGAGGCAGAGCGGCGCCCGTGCGGCCTCGCCGACGCCGATCGAAACCCGCGCGGTCAGCAGTCGCGCCTCGTCCGTCGCCAGGGTCAGGGTCGCGGCGGGGGCGTAGAGCCCCAGCAACCTGTCCGGCTCGCCGGACGGACCGCGCAGCGGCAGCAGGGCAATCTCGATCTGGGCCTCGATGGCGCCGGCGAGGGCGACGATCACCACCGGCCGGCCTTCGCGAACGGTCTGGATCAACGCCGTGGACACCAGCGGCCGGGAGGCCGCGCGCCAAAGCGACAGCAGGGATTGGTCCTTGAGGGCCTCGCCATGGAAGCCCTCGATCCAGCTGCCGGCCAGCCGAATGACGGCGTCCTCGCCCGCACGACGTGCCATGAAGGCGCGCGGCAGGCGCAGGCCGAGGACCTGCGGCTCGACGGCCGAGCGGTCGGGAATCCCGCCGCGCGAATCGGTCCGCCCGGCCAGGGACGTCCAGTGGTCGATCAGGAACTGCGTATCAGGGTGAAACATCGCCTTGTCCTCTGACCGGTCGGCCGCAAGGAGCGGGCCGGGCGAATCGCAACGGAAACGAAAGGCTTTTGCGGTTGAGATGAGGGCTGGAGCGGCTCGCCTGTTGCACGGGCCGCGGACGTTTTGATCTTGGAGGTCGGCCCATGCGGGTGCGGATCATGAATTGGACCCCGGCCGTGGCGACCTTTGTCGTCGTGACGGCTGTCGCCGGCGCCGCCTCTGCGCAATGCGGACCGGTTTGCCCGCCGCCGCCGCCGCCGTGCTGCGAGCCGCCCCCGCCGCCGCCTCCCCCGCCGCCGCCGCCGCCGTGCTGCCAGCAGCCGCCGCCCCCCCCTTGCTGTGGCGGCGGCGGCAATATCAACGTCAATGTGAACGTCAACGCCGGCGCCAGCGCCGACGCCAGCGCGCGCAGCCGGGCCGGCATCAACGCCCGCGCCGGCGGCAGCACCTGGGTCTCGGGCGGCGGTTCCGCCTACGTTACGGTTGACCAGCCCTATCCGACCACCATCAACGGCCTGACCGTCGAAGGCGCGCGGGTGCGGGAAACCATCCGGGTGCCGTATGAGGCGCGCCGGCGGTGGGAGAAGCGGGTCGTCATCCGCGCCTTCTGCATCGACGATCGGAATGTGCCGCACCCGGCCTCGCAGGTGCGCCCCGACCGTGACGTCCACGGCGACTATGAGGGCGAACTGTATCGCTGCCTGTCCGGAACCTGGCTGCAATATTCGTGGGCCGAGTACACCGGCGACAGCGAGTTTGGCGAGGGTCAGACGATGGACTGCCGCAAGGGTCAGGCCCTGTGGCACGGCCGCGGCGGCCGGCTCGAATGTCGCACCCAGAAGGCCGAGCGCGACTGCAACGAGCGCTCCCTGCTGCGGCGCTACGGCGCCGGGATCAAGATCCTGACCATGGTGCGGGAGGAAACCTATACCGAGTACCGCGAGGAAGTGATCGAGCAGACCGGCGTCGCCGTGTCGGGCGCGTCCATGACCCTGGACGGCGGGGTCGGCGGCCGGGTTTTCTGACGCGGACCTGAGCAGCGGCGTTCAGCCGGGCGTCACCGCGCGCCCGGTAGGATGTCCATCGTCGGCTCTGTCGACGATCCTGAGAAGCGACTGGCCCCGATCCGCAAGGATCGGGGCTTCTTTTGTCGCTATTCGGCGGGAGCCGCTTCCGGGTTGGCCGAAACCACCTGGATTTTCACCGCCGTCGCATCGGTCAGATATTTCCGCGCCAGGCGTTGGATGTCCTCCGGCGTGACGGCCTCGAGCACGGCGATGTGGTTGACCGTCTGCGTGACTTGCGCCGGGTCCTCGGCGACATCCGCCAGTTGGCTCAGCCAGTATTCGTTGGTCGCCTGGCTGAGACGCAGGCGCTCGATGGCCGGAAGGCGGGCCCGGTTCAGCTCGTCCGCCTCAGGGGGCGCGTCTCGCAGAGAGGCCGCGATCGTCTCCACCGCCGCATAGTAGGCCGGGATGCTGCTTCGCGCCGTCTCCGCCTGCACCAGCATGAAGCCGTAGTCGGGGAAGATGTCCGAGGACTGGGCGCCGACGCCGGGAGAATAGGCGAGGGCCTGTTTCTCGCGAATCTCCTCCAGCACCCGCAGGCGCAGGACCTGGCTGAGTACCGAGAGCTGGCGGGCCTCGGTGCGGTCATCGACCGCGTCGGTGGTCGGCCATGCAACGATGGCCAGGGCCTGTTCGGCCGGCCCCGTGTGGGTCAGTTCGATGGGTTCGCCGGTCGGCGCCGGGAAGCGCTTCTGGTCCGAGCCGGGCAGGGGCTGCGCCTCGGGTCCGCGCGGGGGCAGGGCCGCGAAGGTGGAGGCGACCGAGGCGATGGCGGCCTCCACCGTGACGTCGCCGACCACGGTGACGTGGATCGGGCCGCTGGCGAGGCCGCTGGTGATCTCGGCCTTGAGCTGGTCGTTCGTCCAGCCGGCCACCGTATCGGCCCCGGGCACCGCGTCGCGGGCGTCGCCGTTGCTGAGCAGGGCGCCGCCGTCGACGGCGAACGCGCCGCCCGGCGTCGCCCGCGCCTGCTCAAGCTGCTGACCGTAGGCGGATTGAAGCCGCTGGAACGGCGCGGGGCGCAGGCCGGGGTCGGTCAGATAGGCGGCGAGAACCTGCATCTGCAGCGCCAGATCGGCGGGTCGCGTCGCGCCGGTGAAGCTGTAGCGGTCGCTGGCGCTGAAGTTGGCCGAATAGACCCTGCCATTCAGGACGCGGCTCATCTCGTCCGCGCTCAGCTTGCCCAGACCCCCGGCGGTGAAGATCGGACCTGCGCCGAGGCTTTCGACCGAGGCCCGGTCGGTCGGCTGGCCCAGCTCGCCGATGCCGGTGTCGACCCGCACGAGGATCTGCTCGTCCCGGAATGCGGTCGGCTTGACCGTCAGGGTGACGCCGTTGGCGAAGGTGATCACGGTGGCGTCGAGTTCGGCGATTTCATGCTGGTCCGCCACGGCGCCGGCTGTGCCGAAGGTCTCATAGGGCCAGTCCAGCTCGGTTTGGGCCGCGGGAGGCGTCACGGGCTGCGCGCGCGAGGCTTCCAGCGCCGCGGTTACGGCCGCTTCGCCGCCCTCGATCGGAACGGGGGAGACCACGAGAGCCATGGGCCCCTCGCCCTGGAAGACCTGCGGCAGGCTCTGGTTGACGGTCGCGGCTGTCAGCCCTTCGACCGAGGCGTTGAACAGGTCGAGGCTGGTCTGCGGGGTATTGAAGACCGTCTTGCTGTTGACCGACCCGGCGAGGGCGTTGGCCAGCAACGGCGTCCGACGCGTCGCGGCGCTGGCAACGGCGTTCTCCAGCGCCGTGCGGGTCGCCGTGATCTCGCGCTGAAGTTCGGCGTCGGAAACGCCGTACTGGACGAGGCGGCGCTGCTCCTGCTCGATCGCCTCGAGCGCGCGCCGCCATTCGCCGACATTGTACTGGGCCGAGACCGAGGCCGCGGCGAAGCTGTCGGCGAGCTCGAACTCGCCGCCGCTGGCGGCGAGGAAGGGCGGGTTGTCGGCGCGCGCCATCTCGCCAAGGCGACGGTTCAGGACCGCGACGCCGAGGCCGCGATACAGGTCGTCGCGACGCTCGCTGACGCTGTCGGGGTCACGATCGGGATTGCGGATGAAGCCGAGGTCGATCGACGACTGCACGCCCGGCTCGACGAGTATCCGCGTTTCCGGTCCGCGCGGGGCGACGGTTCCCAGATCCGGCTCGGGACCGGCCGGACCCTTGCCCTCCCAGCTTTCGAAGGCCGCCCGGACCTTGGCCTCCATCTGATCGACGTCGAAATCGCCGACGGCCACGAAGGTCGCCCGCTCGGGGCGGTAGTAGCCTTGATAGAATTCCACGAAGCGCTCGCGCGGCGCCGTGCGGATGATCTCGAGGTCGCCGATCGGCAGACGGTTGGCGATGCGCTGGCCGGGCGCGTAGAGCGCCAGCTGGGCCTTGATCGAGCGCAGGCCGGGCGTGTTGCGCAGACGCTCCTCGCCGACAATGACATTGCGTTCGGCCTCGACGGCCTCGGGGTCCATCAGGGCCTCGGACATCTGCTCGCGCAGGATGCGGAGCGAGTCATCGACGGTGCCGGCGTCGGCGTTCGGGATTTCCAGCATATAGACCGTCTCGTCGAAGCCGGTCGATGCGTTGGTGTCCGCGCCGAAGGCGAGGCCGCGCCGCTCGAGAATGCGCAGCAGCTCGTTCTCGGGAATGTTGGTCGTTCCGTTGAAGGCCATATGCTCCATGAAGTGGGCGAGGCCGAGCTGGTCCTCGTTCTCCATCAGAGAACCGGCGTCGATCCGCAGCCGGAACGAAGCCTGCCCCGGCGGCGTGGCGTTGCGCAGAATGGCGTACTGCATGCCGTTGAGCAGGACGCCGAACCGGACCGCGGGGTCTGCGGGAATGTCGCTGGCGGCCTGCGCCCATGGGTCGGACGGGGACTGCGCCTGGGCCAAGGCCGGGGACGCGGCCGTCAGGACCGTCAGGGACGCGGCGGCGAGAAGGAGCAGGCGATGGGGGGTACGCATGGTCGGGGCGACTTTCCGATAGGCGCGGGGGCTCCGGAATCGGGGCCGCGCCGGACAAGATTTGTCGGGCGCGCGGCCTCGTCGCCGGCGCCCGGGCGACCTTTGAGGCCACCGGAAGTGCGCTCAAGTTACAGAAAGTTAATTTCCCGGCCGCGAAACGTGGAAGGTGGCGGCGTTCCCCGTCGCATTGGCGCCGGTGATCACGGCGCGACCTGACCCCGCCACTGTCGTACTGGCCGTGGCGGAGACGTCGCCGCTGTTGGTCTGGCTGTTGCGGGCCTCGAGGTAGCCGGCGCACTCCGAGCAGGCGTAGCCGGTGACGCTGTTGCCCACGGCGTCGGCGCCGACATAGGCGTCATAGCCGTTCGTGCCCGAGAAGGTGGCGGTGACGTCGACGCCGCCCGAGTTGAACTGGCTGTTGTCGATCTCGACATAGATATCGTTGTTGCCGACCGACAGCTGGTTGCCCGCGCCCTGCGCATGGGCCTCGGCCCGACCGTAGTCATAGGCGGTCGTGGTCGCCGCGGCGCGAACGAAGGCGCTGTTGTCCTGGCTCGACTCCACCACGACCGACCCGCCCTCGTTATACAGTACGGCCTGGTTGGCGGCCGCCTGCGCCCGTCCGGCCAGATCCCAGGCGTTGCCCGCATTGGCGCTCGACTCGGCCTCGACGTAATCGCCGTTCGAGGTCTGGACGATGCCGAGGCTCTGGCCCGAGGTCTGGCCGCTGTTGACGGCGATGGCGTTGACGATGGCCTGGCTGGAGACGCTGGCCTCGGCCGGAATATACTGGGTCTCGATACGGTCGTAGGCCCGCACCGTGGCCGAGGACGACTGGTCGATCGTCCCGCTGATCGATGAGCCCTCGCCGTACATGGCGACCGTGTTCGAGATCGCCGAGGCGTTGATCACGGCCCCGCCCAGCAGGCGGGCGTCGTTCTCGCCCAGCTGCGAGGTGGCGCTGACCAGGGCCCCGGTGTTGGACTGGGTCGCATCCACCGTCGCGTCGGCGTCATAGGCGCTGACCGCCAGATAGTTGCCGCCGGCCTGGGTGGTGGCCGTGACGAGACCATAGGTGTCGCCGCCGAAGGTCATGTCGGTAGCCGCGACCGCGCTGCCCTGCATGGCCTGGTCCGACTGAACCGGGATCGATCCGTTCTCGACCGCGGCCGATGTGCTGTTGCCTTGGGCCGAGGTGCTGACCGTGACCTGCTCCTGCGCGTCGACGACGTTCAGCGTCTGCGACGCGAAGATGTCGCCCTCGAACAGCTGCCCGTTCAGGACGATGGCGCCGCCTTCGGGAGGCGGCGTCTGCGCCGTGGCCTCAGTAGCGGCTGCGACGCACAGCGCCGTCGCGGCTATCGTGCCAGCGAGACGGATCCGCGCGGGTTTCGCCATTGTTCGTGTCCGTGTTGGGGTAGGCCGGATAATAGCCTCCCGTGGGGCCGGTGGTGCCGCCGAGCGGGTCCGGGCCGGCCCTGAGGCAGACGTCGGGGCCCGGCGCGCCGTACAGATTGGCCATGAATTCGACCGTGGCCCGTTCGATCAGGGCGCGGACGGCCAGCTGGACCGGCTCGAGGCCGCCTTCTCCGGCGGAGATGTCGAAGACGTTGCCGTTCAGGAAGTCGAACACCCCGGCCGAGATCTCCCGGCCGATGATCTGCTTCTGGTAGGAGACGACATCGACGACCTGCAGGGTGGTGGTCTGGATCAGCCGCAGGTCGATGGCGATGTTCATCACAAAGGCCTTGCCGGCGAAGGCGGCCGACAGCGGCGTGTCGGTATCGGCCTGGCCGCCCGCGATGTCGAAACCGCCCGAGCGGATGTTGTAATTGACCTCGGTGATGCCGCCGATGATGTAGAAATCCGTGCCCGGCACCGAGCCGGCGAGGATGCGGCGGTACTGCACGTCATCGACGCCCCCGGGGCCCTGGTCGCCGATCAGCCGGTTGTTGGCGTAGCGCAGCTCCATCTCCGACACCGAGGTGTCGTAGCGCTCGTAGATCTGCGCCCCGGACTTGGCGAGGGCGCTCATGGCCATCAGCGAGGCGCCGCCGGTGACCTGGCGTCCGCCGTCGGCCGAGACCGTGCCGGTGTAGTCGCTGATCCGGCCGACCGCGATTCGCGGCGACGGCAGGTCGTAGCGGCGGGCGTAGTCGGCCATGCAGTACAGGGCGGCCGAGTAGGGGGTCGGGTTGGCGGTGACCGGCGCATTGCCGATCGGGGTCGCGTACATGCCCTGCGGACCGGCGGACGCGGATATGCAGCCGCCGAGGAGCGCCGCTATGGCTGTCGCGGCGACGATCGTCTTGAGTCGCCGAACGGTCTGACCGTGAATCATGGAAGCCTCAGGGTGCCGTTCAGGCTGGTTCCGGCGTTGACGTTGCCGTTGTTGATCTGGGTGGAATTGACGACGACGGTGTTGTGGTTGCCCTGAACCACGACGTTCAGGCTGTTGCCGATGGCGGTGGAGCCGCCGATGGCCGTGCCGCCGCTGCCGCCCGCGCCGGAATAGCTGGACGAAACGCCGCCGCTGGCGCTGGAATAGCTGTTGGCTCCGGACTGGATGATGCCGTCGACGATCAGGCGGTTGCCATTCTGGTCGCGCGTCGAGCCGGTTTGCGGCCGGGCCGTGGTGTAGCGTGAACCGCCATAGCCGGCCTGGTAGGTCCCCATGCTGGAAGAGCCGGCCGATTGGGCCGCCGCGGCGCACGGCGCCAGGAGCAGGGCGGCGCCGAAAATGGCGGGGATGGCCTTCAGACTGACGGTCACGAGAACCTCCGCACGCGAACATGGTTTAGGGGTTGGAAACCAACCCGCGTCGCAATCTGGATCATGGTTATTAAGAACCGCTTGCCAGGCTTGGCTGTTAAGTGACCTCACCGCCGAATCGACCGGAGCCCGCCCTGACCGACCAGCCGCCACACGAACCGATCTTCAGGGCGCCCGCGGTGGCGGTGATTCTGGCCGCCTCCCTGCCGATTCTGTTCTGGTTCCAGACGCGACTTGCCGATGGCGGCCTGTCGCTGGCCTTTCAGCCGGCGACTCTGTGGCGCGGCGAGGCCTGGACCGGCCTGTTCACCTCCATGTTCATCCACGCCAACTGGACTCATGTGGCGATGAACGCCTTGGGCGTCTTCGCCTTCGGCCCTCCGGTCGCGCGCCTGATGTCAGGCGCGCGCGGCGGGGTCGGCTTTCTGACCTTCTATATTGTGACCGGACTGGCCGGCGCCTTTGGCTACGCCCTTGTCCACGCCGCCAGCTACGACGCCCTCGGCGGCGCCTCGGCGGCCGTGTTCGGCCTGATGGGCGCCGCCTTTCGGGTGCTGGGACGCCGGAACGGGACGCTGCGTCCCCTGACCGATCGCCGCTTCCTCGGCATGGCCGCCGCCATGATGCTGGTGAACCTGGCGAGCGGACTGATCGGCCTCGTGCCCGGGGCGGGCGGCGCGCGCGTGGCGTGGGAGGCTCATGCTTTCGGCTTTGTCGCGGGCGCGCTGCTGATCGGCCCGTGGGTCAAACTGTTCCGTTCACGGCGGACGTCATTTGATTCGCCGCCCGATCTGCGCGACCCTTCGGCCTGAAGCGGTCCATCCGCGGCCGCGCTCTAAATATAGAGAGGAGGAGCCGCGATGCTGGTCGCCGAGATTCTCAAGGACAAGGGTGACGCCGTATTCAGCATCCGCCCGGATGTGCGGCTCGGCGAGGCCTGCGGCGAGCTGGATCGTCAGAAGGTCGGCGCGCTGATCGTCTGCGACGGCGACCGGGCCGTGGGGGTGCTGTCGGAACGCGACGTGGTCCGGGCGATTTCCCGCGGCGGAAAGGCCGCGCTCGAGAAGCCGGTGTCCGACTTCATGACCGCCGACATCGTCTTCGCCGCGCCGGCGGAGACCGTGGCCGTGCTGATGTCGCGCATGACGGACCGGCGAATCCGTCACCTCCCCGTGCTCAGGGACGGCCGGCTCGCCGGGGTGATCTCGATCGGCGACGTGGTCAAATGCCAGATCGCCGAGGCCACCCAGGAGGCCGAATCCCTGCGCACCTATATAGCGGCAGGCTGACCGGGAGCGGGGAGGGGATACGGAGCCTGTCGCTGCGGGGCTCCGCGAGGCCTCACGGCGTCCGGTGACCGCGACTCCGCGAGAAACTTCGCAAAACTGTCGGAATCGGCTTGCGAACAAAATGGCCGCTGCGTATATCGCCGCCTCGCTCGGAAACGGGCCGGCCGCCGGGGCCGCGGGGACGCAAGTCTCCCACGGTTCCCCGGGAAGAAAGTCGCTTCAGCGGGTTGCTTCCTTGAGGTGTTTCGGTTAGCTTCCGCGCTCCAATCGAATCGTCGGACGAAACAGAGGCAAGCCTCTCGGCTTTCCAGACGGTTTTCTGCGGCCCGAAATCTCCGGATTTCAGTCCCCGCAAAATGGCTGAAAAGCCCGGTTGACACGGAGAACGGCCTTCCTTAGGAAGCCGCCTCCGCCGCCCCACCAGGGTGGTTTGCAGACAGAGGTTCTTCTTTAAAAAGAACCACTTGACGCAGGAAAATGAGGCGCTAAACAGCGCCTCCCTCGTCTCCGGACGGGGCCGCGGAAAAGAGATTGTTCTTCGGAATGATCGCTTGACACGGGAAAGCGAGGCGACTACATCGCCGCCTCCGCCGCAACCGGGCGCTAAACGGTGGGGCCGCTCAAACGGTTCCCTGGTCTTTGAAATCGTTGATCTGGAAAGAGAAACGCAGGCGGCGGTGTCCTAGCGACAATCCTAGAGATTGTCTCGACACTGACAACTGCGGTCTTTTTGAAAAGACACCATGACGTTTTGGCTTCGGCCGAGGCGTTCGTGGGATCTCGTCAAGAATACGTAGAACTAATGCCAACCGGCCTTCGGGTCGGTCTGCTTAGGTCAGATAGTCAACTCAACCTGAGAGTTTGATCCTGGCTCAGAGCGAACGCTGGCGGCAGGCCTAACACATGCAAGTCGAACGGACCCTTCGGGGTTAGTGGCGGACGGGTGAGTAACACGTGGGAAC
>NZ_JBKBMX010000030.1:0-20121 GCF_046295595.1 Brevundimonas sp.
GTCCGGCGGCGGCGGGGGCGGCGGCGGCGCGTCCGCCCAGCTGGCCGCCCGCCCGGTCGCCGCGCCCGCCCTGCCCGACCCGCAGTCATTCGAACAGGTCGTCGCCCTGATCGGCGACAAGCGCGAGGTCGGGCTGCAGATGGACGTGCAACGCTACGTCCGCCCGGTCGCCTTCAAGCCGGGCGCCATCACCTACGAAAGCCTCGAGGGCGCGCCGATCGACCTCGCCCGCAAGCTGGCCGCCCGGCTCAAGGAGTGGACCGGCCGCACCTGGCTGATCGCCGCCAACGGCCAGGGCGGCGGCGAGACCATGATCGAGGTCGACCGCCGCAAGCGCGCCGAGGTCCGCGCCGACATCGAGGCCGACCCCTTCATCGTCGCCGTCATGCAGGCCTTCCCCGGCGCGAAGATCGGCGAGATCAAGACGCTGGCGGCGCCGGTGGAGCTGCCGGTCATCCCGGACGAGGCGGGCGACGAGGACTGACCCCCTCCACCAGCCTTCGGCTGGTCCCCCTCCCCCTGCGGGGGAGGAATACGCGCACCCATTCCTCCCCCGCAGGGGGAGGGGGACCGCCGGAACGGCGGTGGAGGGGGCCCGCCCCTACAGAATCTCCGCCGCCTCCTCGAACGTGAACCGCGGCGAGCGCGGGAACAGGTTCTCGTCGGTGCCGTAGCCGAGGTTGACGATGAAGTTCGGCTCCACCGTCGTGCCGGCGAAGAACTCCGCCTTCACGCCCTCGGGGTCGAAGCCCGACATCGGCCCGACATCCAGCCCCAGCGCCCGCGCGGCGATCATGAAATAGCCGCCCTGCAGCGAGGCGTTGCGGAACGCCGACTCGCGCCGCGCCGGCTCGTCGGCGAACCAGTCCTTCGCCCCCGGCGCATGCGGGAACAGCTTGGGCAGGTGTTCGTGGAATTCGATGTCCTGGCCGATGATCACCGTCACCGGGGCCTGGGCCGTCTTGGCCTGGTTGCCCTCGCTCATCAGCGGGACCAGCCGCGCCTTCGCCTCGGGCGAGGTCACGAAGACGAACCGCGCCGGGGTGTTGTTGACCGCCGTCGGGCCGAATTTGGTCAGGTCGTACAGCTTGCGCAGCAGATCCTCCGACACCGGCCGGTCCGACCAGGCGTTGCGCGTGCGCGCCTCGGTGAACAACTGGGCCAGGGCGGCGTCGGACAGCGGGCGGTCGCGGACGGGGGTGGAGTCAAAGGCCATGGGAAACCCTCCAAAACGGTATTAGCAACAGAACTGATTGCTAATTAGGAGGCTCGCCGGCCGGCGCAAGGGCATTCGGCACAAAAACTGTTACCGTTATGGCCACGCTTGCGCCCGCCCTTGCCGCTCCCGGGCGGCAAGGCCTATCTAGGACCCATGAAAGACCTCAACGCCCTCATGCAGCAGGCCCAGGCGATGCAGCAGAAGCTGCAGGACGCCCAGGCCAAAATGGCTGAAACCCTCGCCTCCGGCAGCTCCGGCGGCGGCCTCGTCGCCATCGAGCTGAAAGGCCCCGGCGAAGTGACCCGGGTCACCATCGACGACAGCCTGATGGTCCCGGGCGAGACCGAAATCCTCGCCGACCTGATCGTCGCCGCCCACGCCGACGCCAAGCGCAAGCTGGACGAGGCCAACGGCGCCCTGATGCGCGAGGCCGCCGGCCCCATGGCCGGGATGAACATCCCCGGCATGCCCAAGCTGTTCTGACTTGGCCGCCTCGGCCGGACCCGAGATTGAACGCCTGATCAGCCTGCTGGCCAAACTGCCGGGTCTCGGCCCGCGTTCGGCCCGCCGCGCCGCCCTCGCCCTGCTGAAGAAGCGCGAACAGCTCCTCGTCCCCCTCGCCGCCTCCCTGCAGGAGACCGCCGACAAGGTCGTCTCGTGCGGCGTCTGCGGCGCGCCCGACACCCGCGATCCCTGCTCGATCTGCGCCGACCGCGCCCGCGACAACGGCCTGATCTGCGTCGTCGAGGAGGCCGGCGCCCTGTGGGCCATGGAACGCTCCGGCGCCTTCCGCGGCAAATACCATGTGCTCGGCGGCCTGCTGTCGGCGCTCGACGGCGTCGGCCCCGACGCCCTGCGCGTCGCCGAACTGGTCGGCCGGGTGCGCGGCGGCGAGGCGAAAGAGGTCGTCCTTGCCCTGCCCGCCACCGTCGACGGCCAGACCACCGCCCACTACATCGCCGAACGGCTGGCCGGGACGGGCGTCGAGATCACCTCCCTCGCCCGCGGCGTGCCGGTCGGCGGCGAGCTCGACTGGCTCGACGACGGCACCATCATCCAGGCCCTGCGCCAGCGCCGGCCGGCGTAGGCCTGGCCTCCCCTCCCCGCCGTCACCCTCGGGCTTGACCCGAGGGCCAGACCATCCGGTGCGGCGTCGAAGATGGCGCGGGCGCGCTCGCCGGGCCACCCCTGAGGCACAGACCGGCCCAACCTCTTCCTCCGGTCAAGCCGGAGGAAGACGGCTGAGTGGGGGACGCACACGTCCGATTCTGACGCAGGCGGGGTGTAGCCTGTGGCGTGGAGGGCCACCGGTGGTCGGAGGGGTAGAAGACATGAAGGCTGCGGATGCTGCGAACGGTCCGGACGGTCTGGACTATCTGGACGGTGTTTTTCGGGTTTTACCCGGATATTATCCCGCCTCCGCCCGCCATGGCGGCCCCCCGCGACTCCCGCTAAGGAACGGAGCATGAACGCTTCGCTCGTCGCCTTTCTCGCCGCCTCTGTCGTCGCCGTCCTCGCCCTCGCCTGGGCCCTGATGGAGCGCCGCCGCGCCGGCGCCGCCGAGACCCGGGCGTGGGAGCTGCGCGAGCGCCACGCCGAGACCGAGGCCCGCATGCGGCTGTTCGAGGACCAGGCCGCGACCAACACCGAACTGCTGCGCGCGCAAGCCGCCCAGTCGGCCGGCGCCGTGGCCGAGGAACTGCTCAAACGCACCGACGAGACTTTCCGCAACCGCGAACTGATGTCGCAGCAGCGGATGGAGGCCCAGCTCAAGCCGGTCGCCGACACCCTGAAACAGTTCCAGGAACACGTCGCCGCGCTCGAAAAGGTCCGTTCCGAGGAGACCGGCGGGCTCAAGGAACAGCTGGCCCTGTTGATGACCGCCTCGACCGCCACCCGCGACGAGGCCCGCCGCCTGACCGAGGCGCTCAAGGGCAACACCGGCCGCCGCGGCCGCTGGGGCGAACAGACCTGCCGCAATGTGCTCGAGGCCGCCGGCATGGCCGGCCGGTTCGACTTCGAGGAACAGTCCTCGGCCGCCAATGACGAGGGCCGCCAGTCGCGCCCCGACTTCGTCGTCCGCCTGCCCGGCGGGGGCATGTTCGTGATCGACGCCAAGGTGTCGCTGGCCTTCGGCGACGAAACCGACGGCGACGAGGAGGCCCAGGCCCGCGCCGCCTCGCTGCGCACCGCGACCAGCATGAAGACCCATGTGCGCCAGCTGTCGTCCAAGGCCTATCAGGACCAGTTCAAGCCCAGCCCCGACTTCGTCGCCATGTTCGTGCCCGGCGACGCCTTCCTGGCCGCCGCCCTCGATCACGAGCCGGACCTGATGACCACGGCCATGGCCTCGCGCGTCGTCATCGTCACCCCGACCACCCTGTTCGCCCTGTGCAAGGCGGTCGCCTACGGCTGGCGCGCCGAGGAGCAGACCCGCAACGCCGAGGAGGTCGCGAAACTGGGCAAGGAGCTCTACAAACGCCTGTCGGTCATGGGCGGCCATGCCGCCGCGGTCGGCCGGGCGCTGGACACCGCCGTCGGCAAATACAATCAGTTCGTCGGTTCGCTGGAGAGCCAGGTCATGGTCTCGGCCAAACGGTTCGAGGACCTGCACGTCGACCACGAGGGCAAGGACCTGCCCGCCCTGCCGCCGGTCGAGATCGCCCCGCGCGCCCTGTCCCGCCCCGAACTGGTCCTGACGGGCGATCGTGCGGGGGGCCTGCCCGACGCGTAAAAAAACGCAGACAAGGTCGCTTGACATTCTCGCCCGCAATTGTAAAAGACGCTTGTCTTATCGACAGGGGTGCTTTCCATGAGCAAGAAGTTGACAGGCCTGATGCTGCGAACGCTGATCGGCGCGGCGATCTTCACGGTCGTGGTGTTTGTCGCCGGCATCGCGGCGGGCTGGCTCGGCGCGCACGGCACGGTGAACACTGATCACGCGGTCGTCTGGTTGTCCGGAGCCATCGCCGTCGTCTCCATGACCGGAGCCATGGTGATCAGCGTCGCCTGGATGCGCGCCATCGACGAAGCGGCGCGAGAGGCTCACAAGGCCGCGTGGTTCTGGGGCGGCTGCGGCGGCATGGCCCTGGGCGGCGTCGCCCTGATCATGGCCGCGCTACCGCAGTCGGCCGAATGGACCTTTCCGGCCGTCGGGGGGCGAAGCGATCCCGCCGCCTACGCCGCGACCGGCGCCTTCGGGATGATGGTCCTGATGGTGGCCGGCTATTCCGTCGTCTGGGCCTGGTGGTGGCTGACGCGGCTGCGGGACTGAGCATGAACAACCGCCTCAAGGTGCTGCGCGCCGAGCGCAGCTGGAGCCAGGCCGATCTGGCCGAGCGGCTCGGCGTCTCGCGCCAGACCGTCAACGCCCTCGAGACCGGCCGCTACGACCCCTCCCTGCCGCTCGCCTTCCGCATCGCCCGCGTCTTCGACCAACCGATCGAAGCCATCTTCATCGACGCCGAATGACCTCCGTTTTCACCCCTTCCCTGTCCCAAAGGAACTGACATGACCTTCAAGAAGCGCCTCAAATCCACCGTCTCCACGCTCGGCCGCATGACGCTCGGCGTCGCCCTCGGCCTCGGCCTCGCCGCCGCCGTCATCTCGCCGGTCCACGCCCAGGTGGCGACGCCGCCGGTCGCCGCCGAAGCCCGCGCCGTTCCGCCGGCCGAGGGCCAGGGCCCCGCCCTCTGGGTCGTCAAGGACGCGGACTCGACCCTCTATCTGTTCGGGACCGTCCACCTGCTGCGCCCGACCACCGGCTGGGGCACGGAACGCGTCGACGCCGCCTTCGACAGCGCCGACAAGGTCGTGCTGGAGATATCCAATCCCGACGACCAAGCCGCCGTCGTTCCCCTGGTTCAGCAGCACGCCCTCTCGCCGGCCACCCCGCTGTCCAGCCTGCTGACCCCGGACGAGGTCGCCGCCCTTGATGCGGCGGCCCGGACCATCGGTCTCGACGCGGCCCAGATGGATCCCTTCCGTCCGTGGTTCGCCGCCCTCACCCTGGCCGTCGCGCCGCTGGCCAAGGCTGGTTACGATCCGACCTCCGGGGTTGAGTTGATCCTCAAGGCCCGCGCCGAGGCGGCCGGGAAGACGGTCACCGGCTTCGAGACCATCGACGAACAGATCCGCATCCTCGCCGGCTTCCCCGAGGCGGACCAGTTGGCCTTCCTGCGCAGCACGCTGGAAGACTTCGAGACCGCCACGGTCGAGCTGGACCGGCTGGTCGCGGCCTGGGCCGCCGGCGACGTCGCGGGCATCGAAACCATAGCCGTCCAGCCGATGCGCGAGAGCAGCGAGGCGCTCTACCAGGCTCTGCTGGTCCGCCGGAACACCAACTGGGCCGACCAGATCGAGACCCTGCTGGAGGGCTCGGGAACCGTCTTCATCGCCGTCGGCGCCGCCCACCTCGCCGGAGACGACAGCCTGCAGGACATCCTCGAGGCCCGCGGCGTCGACGTCGACGTCGCGCCATAGTCCATCCCGCTGACAGGTAGGGGCCCGGCCGGCGCGCCGGGCCTTTTCTTTTGCCGGGCCGAAGCTATGGTCCGCCCCGGTCCGGCGACCCGGACGCGGCCGTAGTTCAGAGGTAGAACGTCAGCTTCCCAAGCTGAATGTCGCGGGTTCGATTCCCGCCGGCCGCTCCAGTTCCGCTCAGCCCTGCGCCCCCGCCCGGTTCTTCACCAGGTCCTCGACCACGGCCGGATCGGCGAGGGTCGAGGTGTCGCCCAAGGCGCTGACATCGTTCTCGGCGATCTTGCGCAGGATGCGGCGCATGATCTTGCCCGAGCGGGTCTTGGGCAGGCCGGGGGCCCACTGGATCACGTCGGGCGCGGCGATCGGGCCGATCTCGTGGCGGACCTGGTCGATCAGCGCCTTGCGCAGCGCTTCGCTGGGCTCGACCCCGGCGTTCAGCGTCACATAGGCGTAGATGCCCTGGCCCTTGATGTCGTGCGGGAAGCCGACCACCGCCGCCTCGGCCACCGCCTCGTGCAGCACCAGGGCGCTCTCGACCTCGGCCGTGCCCATCCGGTGGCCCGAGACATTGATCACGTCGTCGACCCGGCCGGTGATCCAGTAGTAGCCGTCGGCGTCGCGGCGGCAGCCGTCGCCGGTGAAATACTTGCCCGGATAGGCGCTGAAATAGGTGTCGAAGAAGCGCTGGTGATCGCCCCAGACGGTGCGCATCTGCCCTGGCCAGCTGTCGGTGATGACCAGATTGCCCGAGGTCTCGCCCTCCAGCACCTCGCCCTCGGCGTCGACCAGCTGCAGCTCCACCCCCGGCAGCGGCTTCGTCGCCGAGCCCGGCTTGAGGTCGGTCGCGCCCGGCAGCGGCGACACCAGGATGCCCCCTGTCTCGGTCTGCCACCAGGTGTCGACGATCGGGCAGCGGCCCTCGCCGACGACCTCGTGATACCAGCGCCAGGCCTCGGGATTGATCGGCTCGCCGACGCTGCCCAGCAGGCGCAGGGACTTGCGCGACGTCGCCTTGACCGGCCCGTCGCCCTCGCGCATCAGCGCCCGCAGCGCCGTCGGCGCGGTGTAGAAGATTTCCACCTGATGCTTGTCGACCACCTGCCAGAAGCGGCTGTGGTCGGGATAGTTGGGCACGCCCTCGAACATCAGCGTGGTCGCGCCATTGGCCAGCGGGCCATAGACGCAATAGCTGTGGCCGGTGACCCAGCCGACGTCGGCGGTGCACCAGAACACCTCGCCCGGCCGGTAGTCGAACACCAGCTCGTGCGTCCACGCCGCCCAGAACAGATAGCCGCCGGTGGTGTGCAGCACCCCCTTGGGCTTCCCCGTCGAGCCCGAGGTGTAGAGGATGAACAGCGGGTCCTCGGCGTTCATCGGCTCGCACGGGCAGTCGTCGCTGACGCCGTGCTTGGCCTCGCCGTAGCGGACGTCGCGGCCCTCGACGATCGGGATGTCGGCGTTGGTGTGCGAGACGACCAGCACCTTGTCGACGGCGCCGGCCGGCAGCTTGTCCAGCGCCGCATCGACATTGGCCTTGAGCGGAATGCGCTTGCCGCCGCGCAGACCCTCGTCGGCGGTGATGACGAAGCGCGAGCCGCAGTCCTCGATCCGCCCGCACAGGCTGTCGGGCGAGAAGCCGCCGAAGACCACCGAATGCACCGCGCCGATGCGGGCGCAGGCCAGCATGGCCACCGCCGCCGCCGGGATCATCGGCAGATACAGGGTGACCCGGTCGCCCTTCACCACGCCCAGGCCCTTCAGCACATTGGCCATGCGGCAGACTTCGGCGTGCAGCTGGCGATAGGTCAACTTGCCCGACTGATCGGGCTCGTCGCCCTCCCAGATGATCGCCGTCTCGTCGCCGCGTTCGGCCAGATGCCGGTCGAGGCAGTTGTGCGCGACGTTCAGCACCCCGTCGCCGAACCAGCGGATGCGGAAGTCGGCCTTGTCGAACGACACATCCTTGATCTGCGACGGCGGCGTGAACCAGTCCAGCCGCCGCGCCTGCTCGCCCCAGAAGGCCTCAGGCCCCGCCCGCGCCGCCGCCCGCGCCGCCGCATAGCCGGCGGCGGTCATACGGGGGCGCTGCGCCCATTCGGACGGAACGGGATAGACGTCTGTATCGTGGGTCAAATCGTATCGGGCCTTCGGGACTAGAAACCGTACTTAGCAAAAACCTGCAGTCGGGTCATTTCGCCCGAGACGCCGGACTCCAGCTCGCGCTCGCCGACCATCAGCTCGGCCCCGAGATCCAGCGCCGGCAGCGGCGTCCAGATCAGGTTGCCGCGCAGGCTCTGGGCCGACTTGTTGGTCGCGGCGCCGATCAGCGTCAGGTCGTTGTCGACGTTCTGCGCCGACCAGGTCAGGTTCGAACGCCACTGCGGCGTCCAGATATGGCGGTAGCTGACCAGGCCGGCGACCACGCCGATCGCCTCCAGCTCGCCCGTGGCGTCCAGCACCGCGTCATTGGCGAAGTTGAGGCCGATGTAGCGGCCGATGCCCTCGCCGCCCGACAGCATCAGGCGCAGGTCGTCGCGTTCGCCGACCTTGATCTTGGCCGCCGCCGACAGGCCCCAGCCGAGGGTCGAGGAGTCGATGGCGCCGACGCCGGTGGTCTCATAGGACAACTGGCGCACGATGCCGGCCAGCGAGGCCTCGCCCCACGTCCCGGTGAAGGCGTAACGGGCCGTCAGATCGGGCAGGCTGCTGTCGTCGGCGATGATCCGCGTCGCCCCGAGGTAGGGCGTCACCGTCGTCTCCGGATTCTCGACCGAAATCGAGAACGGACCCTTCGTATAACGCACCTGGACCTGACGGGCGAAGACCGTGCCCTCGCTGGAGCCGATATAGTCCGCCGTATCAGGCAGGACGGCCAGGTTCTGGAAATTGGTCCACTCCTGACCGAACAGCCAGTTGTCGACGGTGACATAGGCCCGGCGGAGGGACAGGTTCGCCGGGCTGGTGGTGCGCTGGTCGCCGGCGCCGGGCAGGACCTGGAAGTCCATCTCAAGCCGGGTGCCGACCTTGCGGCCGCCCAGCAGCCCCTCGGTGGTCAGCCAGAAACGGGTCTGGCGGGCGTTGAAATCTGTCGCCGTGCTCTCGTCCGCCCCGCCGACCGGGATCGACCCCGGCAGATAGAAGTCGCGCAGCAGATCACCGTTGGCCGGATCCCCGCCGTCGTAGTCGGAAGCAATGAAGTCCGCCTTCACGAAGCCGCCGAACTTGACCAGATTATTGCCCATGCGGAAGCCGTCGGCCGGGGCGGCGGGCGGGGCCGGCGGGGCCGCGGCCGCGCGCTGCTCGATACGGATGATGTCCTGGGCCACAGCCTGCTGCTGGGCCGTCTGCTGGTCGCGCGAGGCCACGACCTCGCTCTTCAGCGCCGCCAGCTGGGCCTCCAGCAGGGCGATTCGCGCCTCGAGCGCGGCCGTGTCCTGGGCCGCGGCCATGCCGGGCGCGGCCAGCAGGGCGACGGCGGCGGCGCCGCTCATCAGGGTCATTCTGATCATGGTGTCCTCCCGGGTTCGTCTGATGCGATCCTCCGAGGCCACTCTCCCGGACCTTGGCCCTTTGGGACCATTAGCCAATGGTCTACTTTCGACCAAAGTCGAGGGGTGGCACAGTGGCGCATCGCCAGGATTGCGCCGGGTCGACGGACGTCAGGGAGGGAAGCGTCGCATGGATCGCATCATCGTCGCCGATGATCATCCGCTGTTCCGGGCGGCCTTGGGCTCGGCCCTGGCCCGGGCCGCGCCCGGCGCCATGGTCGAGGAGACGCCCAGCCTCGCCGGCGCGCGCGAGGCCCTCGCCCGGGGCCCCGTCGATCTGCTGCTGCTCGACCTGAGACTGTCCGACAGCGAGGGCTTCGCCGGCCTGGCCGGGGTCCGCAGCGACTATCCGACCGTCCCGGTGGTCGTGGTGTCGGCCAGTGAGGACGCGGCGACCATCGCCCGGGCCCTGGCCTTCGGCGCCGCCGGCTTCATCCCCAAATCGGCCACCCTGGCCGAGATGATCGAGGCGCTGGAAACCATCCGGGCCGGCGACAACTGGGCCCCGGCTACCGCCGAAGCCGGGGCGGCCGAACCGATGGAAGCCCGCATCGCCAGCCTGACGCCGTCGCAGCTGCGCATTCTGATCGGCCTGCAGGAGGGGCGGCTGAACAAGCAGATCGCCTTCGACCTCGGCGTCACCGAGGCGACGATCAAGGCGCATCTGACCGGCGTCTTTCGCAAGCTGGGCGTGCAGAATCGCACCCAGGCGGTGATCGCCGCCCGCGCCCTGTCGGTCGGGGCCTGACCGCTCGCCTCAGCCGCGACGACGGGCGGACAGGAAGGCCTTCAGCGCCGCCGGCTTGACCGGCTTCGACATCAGGGCGGCCCCCGCCGCGGCGGCGCGGGCGGGCACGGTCTCGTCGGCGTCGGCGGTGATCAGGGCGATATGGCCCACGCCCCGAGCCCGCAGATCGGCGACGAGCGACAGCCCGTCGGATCCGTCGCCGAGATGCAGATCGACGAGGGCCGCGTCGAACGGCCCGGCCAGGGCGAGGGCCGTCGCCGCGTCCGGCGCTGTGATCGGCGTCATCCCCCATCGGCCCAGCAGGGCGGTCAGCGCCTCGAGAATAGCCGGTTCATTGTCGACGCACAGCACCCGCAGGCCGCTCAGACCGGTTCCGGGCGGAGTCGGGCTTGCACCGGGGTCCGCCGACGGCCGCGTCGCCTCGGCCCGGGGCGCGGAGACCGCGAAGGTCGTGCCGCGCCCGGGCGTCGATTTCAGCTCCAGCGGATGTCCCAGCAGCTCGGCGACCCGCCGCACGATGGCCAGCCCCAGCCCCACCCCCGGCTCGTCGCCGCCCCGCGCCGGCAGGCGGGTGAATTCGGTGAAGATCAGATCCTGCTGCTCGGGCGCCACGCCCCGGCCGGTGTCATGGATCTCGAACCGGATCATGCCGCCCGCCCGGCGCGCCCCGACCAGCACCCCGCCGCGATCGGTGTAGCGGATCGCGTTGCCGATCAGGTTCTGCAGCAGGGAACGCAGCAGGTCCCGGTCCGAGGCCACCCAGAATCGCGATGGCGCGATGGTCAGGGTCAGACCCTTGGCCTCCGCGATCGGCGTGAATTCCCGGCGCAGGTCGCCGAACAGGGCCTCGACCGACAGCGGGGCGACCGTGGGCCGGACCCCGCCGGCCTCCAGCCGCGACAGGTTGAGCAGCGCCTTCAACAGGCCATGGGCGCTCTCGATCGACCGGTCGGCGTTCTCGGCCAGCAGCCGCGCGCCCGAACGGGCCGCCCCGTCCGGCTCGTCCTTCAGCGCGGCGATGAACAGCCGCGCGGCGTGCAGCGGCTGCAGCAGGTCGTGGCTGGCCGCGGCGAGAAAACGCGTCTTGGACGCGACCGCCGCCTCGGCGGTCTGACGCGCCTCGTTCAGGCGCTCGGTGCGGTCAGCGACGCGCGCCTCGAGCAGCTCATTGGCCTCTTCCAGCGCCTGGGCGGCGCGGCGCAGTTCGGTGATGTCGGTATAGGAGGTGACATAGCCGCCGCCCGACATCGGTGCCCCGGTCGACTTGAGGATGCGCCCGTTCGGCTGGGCCCGCTCGTGGTCGTGCGGCTCGCGGCGACGCAGGGCGTCGAGCCGGCGCTCGACCCAGGCCTCCATGTCGGCCGTCTCGACCTCGCCGCGCTCGGCGTTGAGACGATAGACGGCGGCGACGGGCTGGCCGACATGGACGAACCCCGCCGGCAGGTCGAACAGGTCGACGTAGCGGGCGTTCCAGGCGATCAGCCGCAGGTCCTCGTCGACCACGCTGACCCCCTGGTCGATATTGTCGAGCGTCGCCTGCAGCAGTTCGCGGTTGAACTGGACCGCCTGCGAGGCCTCGTCGAGCATGCGCACGACGTCCTCCGGCGCGCGCCCGCCGCCGGCGAGGGCGGCGGAGATCACGCGGCGGGCGGAGGACGCGCCAACGGCGCCGGCCAGCATCCGCTCGGCGGCCCGCGCCAGACCCGCGTCGGCCGGATCGCTGTCGCGGAACACTTGATTGGTTTCCCGGGCGAAGGCGGCGAAGGCGCGGTCGGCGCCGGCGTCGCCGACGAACCGCGCCACAAGGGTGCGCAGATCACCGATCGACGCCCCCGAGGGCGCCGTGCTCTGCTCGCGCCAATCCGGGCTGATGCGATCGACGAAGGCCCGCGCCTGGACCCGGTCGATCAGCCGCGGGCGCACGGCGCGCGAGATCAGCACGAAGGTCAGGGTGTTGGCGGCGAGGCTGAGCAGGACGCCGACCGGCAGGGGATCCGCCAGACCGAACGGGGTGATCAGCCCCACGCCGAGCGCGGCTCCCATCTGCGGCAGGGCGAGGAAGACCAGCCAGATGACCGAGCCGACCACCAGGCCGGCGAAGGCTCCCGTTGCGTGCCCCCCGCGCCAGAGCACCGCTCCGAACAACGCCGGGGCCAGCTGGGCCAGGGCGGCGAACGACGTCAGGCCGATCGAGGCGAGGCCGGACGACCGGTCGATGGCCTGAAAATACAGCCAGGCCAGAAACAGGATGACGCAGATGACGATGCGGCGGACCTGCAGGATGGCGTCGGCCATGTCCGAGGCGCCCTCGCGCGCGCGCCACCGGTCGCGCGCCAGCAGCGGCAGGATCAGGCTGTTGGAAGCCATGGCCGACAGCGCCACGGTCTCGACGATGACCATCGCCGTCGCCGCCGAAAAGCCGCCGACGAAGACGACCGCGGTCAGGACCCGCGCCCCCTGCTGGAACGGCAGGCCCAACACGAACTGGTCGGGGTCGCCGACATCGGCGAACAGCCGCCCGGCGGCGACGATCGGCAGGACGGCCAGGCTGGTCAGCAGCAGATAGGTCGGGAAGGCCCAGCGGGCCTTGCGGATGTCGGCGGGCCCCACCGCCTCGACGAAGCCGACATGGAACTGTCGCGGCAGGCAGAAGATGGCCAGGGTCGACAGCAGGGTGATGGCGATGAAGCGGGCGTCGACCACCGGCGGGGCGGCGAGATCGCCCAGCGCCGTCGCCACCGCGCCCCGGTCCGGCAGGTCCAGCAGCAGGGCCCCGGCGAACACCGCGACGGCGATCAACGCCGCCAGCTTGATCACCGACTCCAGCGCCACCGCCCGGATCAGGCCGCGGTTGTGCTCGGTCAGGTCCGGCCGGCGCGCCCCGAACAGGATGGTGAAGCCGGCCAGCACCACGGCCATTACCGCGACCGTCAGGCCCTCTGACCCGGCCACCGGGGTCCCGGCCGTGACCAGTTGCCACGCCATCGACAGCGAGGTCAGCTGCAGGGCGATGTAGGGCAGCGACCCGACGATGGCGACGCAGGCCACCAGGGCGCCCAGCGACGGGCTCTTGCCGTAGCGCGACGAGATGAAGTCGGCGATCGAGCCGATGTTCTCGCGCTTGGCGGCGGCGGCGATCCGTCGCCACAGGGGGAACAGTATGACCAGGCCAATCGCCGGTCCCAGATAGATCGGCAGATAGTCCCAGCCGTCGCGCGACGCCGTCCCGACCGCGCCATAGTAGGTCCAGGAGGTGCAGTAGATGGCCAGGCTCAGGGCATAGGCCCAGGGGCCCAGCCGCGGACTGTGCGGCCGGTGGCCGAGGCGTTCGCTGCGCCACGCCACGGCGAACAGCAACGCCATATAGGCGGCGACCAGCGTCAGGATGAGCGGCGCGAACATATCCCTCATCTAGATCGGTCCGTCGGGACTCCCGCAAGAAAAAGACAGGGGCCAAAAAAGCCGGGGACAAGAAAAAGGCGGGCCGACCGTTTCCGGTCGCCCCGCCCCTCCCTCTCTCAACCCGAAAGCAGGATCAGGCGTTGAGGTCGACGTCCTTGCCTTCCTTGACCAGCAGGAAGCCCAGCACGACGGTCGCGAGCGCCACCACGATGGGATACCAGAGGCCGTAGAAGATGTTGCCCGTGGCCGCGACCATGGCGAAGGCGGTGGTCGGGAGGAAGCCGCCGAACCAGCCGTTGCCGATGTGATAGGGCAGCGACATGGAGGTGTAGCGGATGTTGGTCGGGAACATTTCGACCAGGGCCGCGGCGATCGGGCCGTAGACCATGGTCACATAGAAGCCGAGGATGAACAGGATCAGCACCACCACCGGCTTGTTGACCTGATCGCTGTCGGCCTTGGCCGGATAGCCGGCGGCCGTCAGGGCTTCACCCAGACCGGTTTCCCACGTCTTGCGCTCGGCGGCGAACTCGGCGGCCGGCATGGCCTCCCCGCGGAAGCTGGGAATGACCGCGCTGTCGCCGATGCGGACCTCGGCCACCGTCCCGGCCGGGGCCGCGACGTTGGTGTAGTTGATGCCCGCCTTGGCGACATAGGATTTGGCCAGGTCGCAGGACTGGTTGAACACCGTCTTGCCCACCGGGTCGAACTGCAGATTGCAGTCGGCCGGATCGGCGTAGATGGTCACAGGCTGCGATTCCGTCGCCTGGGCCAGCGCCGGGTTGGCGGCGTGGGTCAGGGCCTGGAACAGCGGGAAGTAGGTCAGGGCCGCGATCAGGCAGCCCGCCAGGATGATGGGCTTGCGACCCACCTTGTCCGACAGCCAGCCCCAGAACACGAAGAAGGGCGAGGCCCCGATCAGGGCGATGGCCAGCAGGATATAGACCAGTGTCGCATCGACCTTCATCACCCGCTCGAGGAAGAACAGGGCGTAGAACTGGCCGGTGTACCAGATCACCGCCTGGCCGGCGGTCAGACCCACCAGGGCGATGATCACCAGCTTCAGGTTCGGCCATTTGAGGAAGGAGTCCTTCAGCGGCGTGGGCGACGACTTGCCCTCGGCCTTCATCTGTTTGAACGACGGGCTCTCGGCCAGCTTCAGACGGATCCACAGCGACACGCCGAGAAGCAGGATCGAGACGAGGAACGGAATCCTCCAACCCCATTCGACGAAATTCTCCTCGCCGACGGCGAGGCGGACGCCGAGGATCACCAGCAGGCTGAGCACGAGGCCGGCCGTCGCGGTGATCTGGATGAAGGAGGTGTAGAAGCCGCGCTTGCCGCGCGGCGCGTGTTCGGCGACGTAGGTGGCCGCGCCGCCGTACTCACCGCCCAGGGCCAGGCCCTGGATCAGGCGCATGGCGACGAGGATGATCGGCGCCGCGATGCCGATGGCTGCATAGGACGGCAGCAGACCGACCACGAAGGTCGAAATGCCCATCAGCATCATGGTCACGAGGAAGGTGTTCTTGCGCCCCCACAGGTCGCCCAGCCGGCCGAAGAAGACGGCCCCGAACGGACGCACCGCGAAGCCGGCCGCGAAGGCCATCAGGGCGAAGATATAGCCCGTCGTCTCATTCACGCCCGAGAAGAACTGGGCCGTAATGATCGCCGCGAGCGAACCGTACAGATAGAAATCGTACCACTCGATCACCGTTCCGACGGATGAGGCGAGGATGACGAGCCTGTCGTTCTTGTCGATCGTGTGGTCCGGTTCGACCGGGGCGCCGATGGCGCTGTCTGTCATTGTAAGCCTCCCAAGCTCGCCGTTTTCGGCTGTTCTGCGCATGCGTCGCCCGTGCGACGATCGCCGCAACTGTGTCAGCACGCCGCAGGCTTGGAGAGAGCGACTTTGGTCGAAAGCCCCCGCCTGACCGGCTTCCGGGGCACGACGGCCGGCTCGCGCCGACATCGCGTCGCCGCAAGCCTGTCGGCGAATTAATCCACCTGTCCGGCTTGTAACTGGAGGCCGGCTCCCTCCATGGGCACGGTCCCGGCGATTGGGAGAGGACCTATGACAAAGACCATCTGGCTGGCGACCGCCGCCGTCTCACTGCTGGCCGTTCCGGTCGCGGCGCAGACCTCTCCGAACCCGGACAGCGTCGCCCAGGTGCCGGTCCCGACCGGGCCCGTCCAGTCGGCGCCCGCCGTCGACGCGGCCCAGCGCGGCGTGCTGGTGTTCGAGCCGGCCTTCTTCGCCGACTCGCGGCCCAATACCGCGCTGGACATGATCTCCCGCCTGCCCGGCTTCGGCCTCGACACTGGCGACACCGACACCCGGGGCTTCGCCGGCGCGGCCGGCAATGTGCTGATCGACGGCGACCGTCCCTCGTCCAAGAGCGACGGCCTCGACCAGGTGCTGCGCCGCATTTCGGCCGCCAGCGTCGAGCGCATCGAGCTGATCCGCGGCGGCGCGCCGGGCATCGACATGCAGGGCCTCCCGGTCATCGCCAACGTGGTCCTGCGCCGCACCGTCACCGTCGAGCGGGTGCTGGAGTTCAACAGCTACCTCTATCCCGACGGCTATGTCGGCCCGATCCTCGCCGGCGAATATTCGCGGCGGGAGGGCGACAATTCGATCGAGGGTTCGATCAGCGCAACGACCGATCGCACCGACGGCACCGGCGAGGGCTACCGCCGCCGCTACGACCCCTCCGGGGCCCTGATCCAGGACGCCGATCTGATCCTCTGGGACCGGTTCCGCAACGTCCGCGCCACCGGCGCCGTCCAGCGTCCGTTCGCCGGCGGTCGCCTGCGCGCCAACGCACTGGCCAGCTGGTTCGGCCGCGAGAACACCCAGGATCTGCTGATCCGCTCGGGCGCCGGGATCGACAGCTTCAACGACGAGGAATCGGACTCGCTTGAGGGCGAACTGGGCGTGACCTGGACCCGGGACCTCTCGGCCCGCACCGCCGTCGAACTGGTCGGCCTGCAGCGCTGGTCGTCCGAGGACTATACCGGCGTGTCGGAAGGCGGCGGCGACACCTCGACCTTCACCTCGGACGCCACCGCCGGCGAAACCATCGGCCGCGCGGTGCTGCGCTTCCGCCCCAACGACCGCTGGGCCTTCGAGAGCGGCGCCGAGGTCGCTTACAACATCCTCGACAGCGCCACCGCCTATGAAGAGAACGGCGTCGCCATTCCCCTGCCCTCGGCCTCGGTCAAGGTCGAGGAACTGCGCGGCGAGGCCTTCGGACAGGCCACCTGGCGGCCCGACGCGAAACTGACCCTCGAGGCCGGCCTGCGCGTCGAGGTCTCCGAGATCAGCCAGTCGGGCGACAGCGACCAGACCAAATCCTTCGTCTATCCCAAGCCGCGTCTGCAAATGACCTGGACGCCTTGGACCGGCCACCAGTTCCGCTTCCGCGCCGAACGGCAGGTCGGGCAGCTCGACTTTGATGATTTCGTGGCCTCGGCCGATATCGACATCGGCCAGGTCGAGGGCGGCAACCCGGATCTCGAACCCGACAAGACGACCCTGCTGGAAGCCGTCTACGAGCGCCGCTTCTGGGGCGAGGGCGTGCTGGAGCTGTCGGCCCAGCATGGCGAGGTCGAGGATGTCGTCGACCTGATCCCCCTGACCGGCGGCTTCGACGGCGTCGGCAACATCGGCGACGGCTCGTTCGACCAATACCAGGTCCGCCTGACCCTGCCGATGGACAGGCTGGGCGTCCCCAACGCCCGACTGCAGACCCGCGCCAGCTGGGTCAGCACCGAGGTGACCGACCCCCTGACCGGCGAGACCCGCCGCTTCCAGGGCAACCAGGCCTTCGGCTGCGGCGTCAACTTCAACCACGACCTGCAGGGCGGGAAATATTCGTACGGCTTCGACCACGGCTGCAATGTCGACAAGGGCCGCGCCTTCCGCGTCCGCGAAGTCCGCGCCTTCCACAACGCCCCCTTCGTCACCCTGTACGGCCAGTGGAAGCCGACCTCGGACACCACCATCCGGGTCGACCTCGGCAACGCCACCGACCGTGAGAGCGGCTACGATCGCGACATCTACGCCGGCCCGCGCGACGTCTCCCCGCTGGCCTATCGCGAGGTGCGCCGCACGAAGATGAGCCCGTGGCTGTTCGTGCAACTGCGCAAGAATTTCTGACCGGACGCAGGGAATTCGAAGACGCCGGGAGGGGGAATTCGAAGACACGGAAGAGCGACGAGGGAGAGATGCGCTACTCGCGCGCCTGAGCGTCGGGGATCGGGCAAGAAAAAAGGGCGGAGCCGCGAGGCTCCGCCCTTCTTCACTGGGTCCACCGCCGGATCAGGCCGGGGTGCTGTCCGCCGGGCGGGCGACGTTGCCGTCCTCCTGGCCGCGATCCGTGACGCTCGGTCCCGGGTGGTTTCCAGCGTCATTGGCTCCGTGCGACCAGCCCTTGATCAGGAAGCTGATCAGGATGAAGGCGACGCCGATGCCGACGCCCCACCAGCCCAGCTTGCCGAAGCCGTCCAGCGAGGTGGCGAGCGCACCCTGCGGATCCAGCACTTGCCCGCCGACCGTCTCCGTGCCCATCAGGCCGGCGATCCGGCCGCCGACGAACTGGGCGATCGAGCTGGCCAGGAACCACACCGCCATCATGAAGCTGACCACCGAGGGCAGCGACAGTTTGGTGATCTCCGACAGGCCCACCGGCGACAGGAACAGCTCACCCGTCGTGTGCAGCATGTACAGCAGGGCCAGTATGATCAGCGGCATCTGGAAGGCGCTGTCGACCATGCCCGAGCCGGCGGCCCAGACCACGACGAGGAAGCCGAGGCCGACCTGGAGCAGGCCGAGACCGAACTTCATCGTCGGGTTCGGATCCAGCTTCTTGCTGGCGAGGAAGGCCCACATCGCCGCGAAGATCGGCGCGAAGATGAGGATGAAGCCGGCGTTGAACGACTGCACCTGGGCCGCCGTAATGGTGGCGTCGATCCAGAAGCCTGTGGGCGTGATGCCCGCCGCCGCCAGCTGGGCCGGGGTGCCGATGGTGATGCCGAGGAACTGCATCGCCACCGGGGTGATGGTCAGGTCGACGTTGCGGTCCGCGAACAGGTTCAGCGAGGTGCCGGCCTGTTCGAACAGGGTGAAGAAGACCACCGCGCCGAAGATCAGCACGACCGCCAGCATCATCCGCTGGCGCTCAACCCAGGTCTTGCAGACGAAGGCGATGATCCAGGCGATGAAGGCCAGCGACAGGAGCGTCGAAATCCCCAGCACGGTGCCGACGAGGGCGTTGCGCTGGACCATGAACCAGACGACGCCGACGCCGAGAACAGCGGCGATATAGATCAGCCATTCACGATTGATCGGCCCCAGCAGCGGTCGCTTGATCAGCTCCGGGTTGGGGGGCTCGCCATTGCCCTGCAGCAGGGGCTTGCCCAGCACGAAGACCACGAGGCCCAGCGCCATGCCGACGCCGGCGAGGCCGAACCCGGCCCACCAGCCTACGGTCTGACCCAGCAGTCCGCACAGCACCGCGGCCCAGAAGGCCCCCAGATTGATGCCGTAATAGTACAGGGTGAAGCCGGAATCCCGGCGCGGATCACCCTGTTGATATAGCTGGCCGACGATCGTCGAGATGTTCGGCTTCAGGAAGCCGACCCCCATGATGATCAGCGAGATGGCGAGGTAGAAGACATTGACCCCGGCCATGTCACGCGTGGCGGTCATCGTATAGGAGCCCGGGTCGAGCACGGCCGGCAAGGCCGCCCCGGCGGGCAGGTCGGTCAGGGCCAGGCCGCCGTTCTCGGCCGGACCGAATTCATAGCGCTGGCCGTCGACCACGATGCCGACTTCGCGGGCGGCGCCGCGGCCTTCGCTGACGACCTCATACTGGGCGCCGGCATAGCTCAGGGTCTCGGTCGCGGGACGGCCTTCGAAAGCCATCATGCCGTGGCCGGCGACCAGCAGCACCGCGCCGAAGGCGATGGCCTTGCGGGTGCCGATATAGCGGTCGGCCATGATGCCGCCGAGCAGCGGCAGCAGATAGACCAGCGAGGTGTAGGAGCCGTAGGTCGCGCTGGCCGTGGCGTCGTCGAACAGGAAATGCTGGGTCAGGAAGAAGATCAGGATGCCGCGCATCCCGTAGTAGGAGAAGCGCTCCCACATCTCGGCGAAGAACAGGATGATCAACCCTTTCGGGTGATGCTTCAGTATCTGCAACAGAACGGGCACGCCCGTCAGCAGGGTGATGACCAGACCGGCGATGATCACGATATTCATGCGGAGTCTCCCCTCGCTCGCCGGGCCCGGGGCCCGGGCGGCGCCATGACGGCGTCCCCTCCATCCGTTCTACTCAACGGCTCACTCCAAATTTGCTGCGCCCCACCTGACGCGCGGGGCATAAGCAGCACGCTGAGCAAAACCGGACAAGGGTTAAGGGTAAATTGGCTGTGAGGTGGCGAAGCGCGGTCCGGCGCGGCAGGATGCCCCAAACAGGCGGGGACTGATTCATGACGGCCACGAAGCGGCGGACCGTGCTGCTCGGATTGGGCTCCGCCCTCGCCGCGTCC
This sequence comes from Brevundimonas sp., assembly GCF_046295595.1. Lineage (GTDB taxonomy): Bacteria > Pseudomonadota > Alphaproteobacteria > Caulobacterales > Caulobacteraceae > Brevundimonas. The sequence continues at coordinate 19,955 of NZ_JBKBMX010000030.1, forward strand.
CTCGGCCCGCAAGGCTGCGGACCGTCACCGGTCGCGGGCGTCAACGGCGATGTCGTCGCCGCGGGTCAACCCGCCGCCCTGCTGATCTGGGCCGTCGCCCGCGAGCGCCTCGCCGGCTGGCCGCGGCGGCCCGACGCCGCCGCCCTCGCCGCCCTGCCCGCGGCCGC
>NZ_JBKBMX010000031.1:0-15105 GCF_046295595.1 Brevundimonas sp.
CGCCAGACGCCCTCCCCCGCGACGGGATGAAGGGCATTGTAAGGGAGGCCGGCCCTAGTACAGACAAAACGGTTTGAGAAAAGGTTATGTGGCTGATTGTGCTGGGGAATATTTTGATAACCAGACTATAATTTCGCGGATTGTAGGCACAGCGTCACGGCCTCACCTCCCCGTCGGCGAAGGCCGATGGGGAGGACGGTCGATGCGAAGCAGCGACCCGGAGGGGGCGGCGCCGGCCGATGTGGTTCGCGCCGGACTCCCTTTCCGCCTGCGCCGCCCCCTCCTGATCGTCGCTGACGCGCCGATCTGTCCTCCCCATTCGCCTACGCGAATGGGGAGGTGAGGTCACCGCAGCCCCGTTAACCTTTTTCTTCGCGTGGGGCGGGCGGGCGATAGTCAGGGGCGGGCGATAGGGTAAAAGAGGCGTCTTGGCGGATTCACGTTCGGGGGGACGAGGTGCGGGCTGGCTTCAACGCTATGACGGCGATCTTCGCGATCGGCGTGCTGGCCGGCCTGCTGCTGACGCCGGACGGGCGCCAGTGGCTGCGCCATCCGACGATGATGCTGGGCGATCGCGCCAACGCCTCGGCCCCCTCCGCGCCCGTTCCGGAAGCCGCGCCCGTCGCCGTGGTCGCCGCCCCGCCGCCGGTCGCGCCTGTGACCCCGCTGGCGGCGCGGCTGACGCGGGGGCCGCTGCGCATCGGGGTGTTCGGCGACTCCATGGCCGACGGCCTTTACACCGGCCTGTACCGCGACCTGCGCGACCAGCCGAAGGTCACGGTGACGAAATTCTCCGAGGTCTCGACCGGCCTGTCGCGCTACGACTACGTCGACATCCAGGCCAAGACGCAGCGTCAGATCGAGGCGACGCCGATCGATGTGGCGGTGATCCTGTTCGGCGCCAATGACGCCCAGGGCATCAGCCTGGACGGCGTCATCCACGACTTCGGCACCGAGGGCTGGAAGGCCGCCTATGCGACGCGCATCGACAATCTGGTCGCCATGCTGCGCGGCCGCGACGTGGCGGTCTACTGGGTCGGCCTGCCGCGCATGAAGAGCGCCCGGTTCGACGGGCGGATGGCGCTGATCAACGGGGTGATCGAGACGCGGATGCAGGCGCTGGGCGTGCCGTTTCTGGAGACAACGTCGCTGACCTCGAACGGGGAGGGCGGCTATGAGGCCTATCTGGCCAATGGCGGCGGCCGCAAGGTGCTGATGCGGGCCAATGACGGGATCCATATGTCGATGGCCGGCTATCTGCGGCTCAGCGCGCCGGTGGCGGACCGGTTGAAGCGGGATGCGGGGCTTCTGGCCTCCCCCCCGGCCGCTCATCCCCGCGAAGGCGGGGATCCAGTTCTTTCCGGCGGGACGCCGGAGCCTCAGGACAATCGTGGGCTCGTTTCCCGGCCCGCCTCCATCACCCAAAGCACCGGGTCCCCGCCTTCGCGGGGATGAGCGGAGTGGGGGGAGAGTCAACCGGATCGGGTCTGGCATGGCTGGCGCTCGCCGCCATGCTGTCGGCCGAGCCCGCCGCCGCGCAGGAAGTCCCCTATCTGGCGCTGGAGCGGGTGGCTCCGGGGGTGTCGGTCTGCGCCGGCGGGCTGTGCCAGCCGGAGGCGTTGGCGCAGGTGTTCGGCCGGCTGGCCTTGACCGAGGCGGGCGGTCCGGTCCCGGCGGTGCGGATCCATCAGCTCGGGGACAGCCATACGGCGGGCGGGCGCATCACCGGCGCGGTGCGGGCCCGGCTGCAGGGACGGTTCGGCTATGCCGGGCAGGACGAGTCACAGCCGGGCGTCCTGCTGTTCGACTACGGCGAGGTCGGCGCGACCCTGCGCGACCTGCAGGCATGGCGCGACGCGGGGGCGCCGGGCGGGTTGGCGCCGTGGGCCGCCGATCTGGTCGTTCTGGCCTTCGGGACCAACGAGGGGTTCGAGGACGGGCTGGACGGGGCCGCCTATGAGACGACGCTGCGGGACGAGGTGTCCCGGCTGCGGGCGCTGACGCCCCGGGCCTCGATCCTGATCCTCGGCGCGCCGGACGCGCTGCGCATCGGCGTGGCCGGCGGGTGCAGCGCCGACGGGCAGCGCGCGCCGCCGCCGTCGCTGGCGGTGGTCCGGGACGTGCAGCGGCGGGTCGCCGCCGACATGGGTGTGGCGTTCTGGGACTGGCATGGGCGGATGGGGGGCGACTGTTCGGCGGACCGGCTGGCCCTGCGGGCCGAGCCCTATATGCGCGGAGACCGGGTGCATTTCACCGGCGCCGGGGCCGAGTGGATCGGCGGCGTGATGGCCGGTGATCTGCTGGCCGCCTATGAGGTCTGGAAGGCGGCGCGGGCCACGGTCGAGCCGGGGGGCGCGGACTAGATGCTGTTCCCCACCCTGGCGTTCGGCGTCTTCTTTCTGGTCGTCTATTTCACCGCCTGGTCGCTGGATCGCGAGAACGGGCGGCGCAAGCTGTTCCTGCTGCTGGCCAGCTGGTTCTTCTACGCCCAGTGGGACTGGCGTTTCGTCGGCCTGCTGATCGCCTCGGCGGTGCTGAACTGGGGCGTGGCGGCGCTGATCGCGCGGTCGCGGGAGCGCGGCGAACGGACCGGCTGGCTGGTCGGGCTGGGCGTGGCGGTCAATCTGCTGATCCTCGGCTTCTTCAAATACTACGGCTTCTTTGTCGAGGAGGCCGGCGAGCTGCTGGCGCGGTTCGGCTGGGAGCGGGATCTGCCGCTGCTGCAGATCGTGCTGCCGGTGGGGATTTCCTTCTTCACCTTCCAGGGCATTTCCTATGTCGTCGACGTGCATCGCGGGAAGACGCCGCCGGCCAGGAGCCTGCTCGACGTCATGCTGCTGATGAGCTTCTTCCCGCATCTGGTGGCCGGACCGATCGTGCGCGCCTCGGACCTGCTGCCACAGTTCGAGCGGACGCCGCGGCTGACGCGGGAGATGGCGACGCACGGCCTTCTGCTGATCGTCTGGGGCCTGTTCAAGAAGACGGTGATCGCTTCGGAGATCTCGGTGAACCTGGTCGATCCGGTGTTCTTCGATCCGACCGCCTATGGGGCGGTGGACATCGCGGCGGCGGTCTATGGCTATGCGGTCCAGATCTATTGCGACTTCTCGGCCTATTCCGACATGGCCATCGGGCTGGCGGCGCTGCTGGGCTATTCCTTCCCGCGCAATTTCGACCAGCCATACCGGGCCAGTTCGATGCAGGCCTTCTGGCGGCGCTGGCATATCAGCCTGTCCAGCTGGCTGCGGGACTACCTGTATGTGCCGCTGGGGGGCGGGCGGAAGGGGCTGGTCTCCAGCTGCATCAACGTCTTCATCACCATGGTGCTGGGCGGGCTGTGGCACGGGGCGGCGCTGACCTTCCTCGCTTGGGGCGCGCTTCACGGTGGGGTGCAGGTGATCGAGCGGCTCGGTCGCGCGGCGCTGGGTGATCGTAAGGTGATCCCGACGGTGGTCGGGGTGGTGGCGACCTTCCACATCGTCTGCCTCGGCTGGATCCTGTTCCGGGCCGAGAGTTTCGACCTGGCGATGCAGATGCTGCAGGGCCTGGGGCGGGTCGGGCCGGTGGTCATGCTGACGCCGCTGCTGCTGACGCTGATCGTCGGTGGGCTGGCGATGCACTGGCTGCCGCCGCGCGCCATCGAGGGCGTGGCCGAGCGGCTCAAGGCGGCGCCGTCGCTGACGCTTGGCCTGCTGGTCGGGGCGGCCATACTGCTGGTCGAGGCGGTGCGGCCCGAGGGCGTGGCGCCCTTCATCTATTTCCAATTCTAGGTTGGAGGCGGCATGACCAACTATCGCGACGAGCCGCCGATCCCGCTGGAGCCGTTCCCGCTGCGCGCGCCGGACTCGCCGTTCCCGCCGCTGGCCGAGAGCGTGGCGGCGCCCGCGCCGGCGCAGGCCGATCCGCCCAGCGACTGGATCGAGAGCGCCGACGCCCACGACCTGCCGACGCGCGAGAACGCCTTGGCGGCGCTGGGCCGGTTCGCCTTTCCGCCGGCTCCGCCGCTGGACGACGAGGGCGTTGCGGCGCGCGACCGGCGCTGGACCAGCCGGACGGTGATGACGGCGGCGGCGTTCCTGCTGGTGTTCAACGCCGTGTCGCCGCTGAACTGGGCGCGGCAGCAGCCGCCGGGCTGGATCCCGGAGACGGTGCGTCAGCTGTCGGAGGTCTGGGCGGCGCAGCTGTCGGTGTTCGCCGTCGACCAGCCGCGGCGGGGCCTGCGCGAGGTGTGGGACGCGGCGCGGCGGGCGCGCTTCATCGGCCAGCCGCCGGCCGATGAAGCGCCGCCGGCGGGTTAGGCCTCGACCAGCTCGCCCAGGCCGTCGGCGGTGCGGGCGACGGTGAAGGTCTTGAGCACGCCGGCCTCATAGGGTTTGGCGAACAGGGTCGAGACGGTGCGCAGCTCGGCCTTCGCCTGGTCCGGGGTCAGGGTCAGCAGGACATAGCCCTTGGCCGACTGGTCGCAGAAGACGACCTCGTCATTGGCCTGCATCAGGGCGGCGCCCAGCGGCAGGCGCGGCACGGCGTCGCCGGGCGAGGGGCTGGAGATGGCGCTGGTTCCGAACTCGACGCCGCGGCGGGCGCCGGCGGCGTCCTTGAGGTCGTCGACCCAGAAGGCGTGGCTGTCACCGGCGAGGACGATGGGCTGGACCCCGGCCTCGGCGAAGGCGGCGTACAGGCGTTCGCGGCCGGCGGGGTAGCCGTCCCAGCTGTCGAGATTGAACGGCACGCCCAGTTTGAACAGCTCGATCGACTGGCGGATGCGGGCGCGGATCGGGCCGGGAAGGGTGGCCAGCAGGGCGGCGATCTGCAGCGGATTGGCCATCTTGGTGACGTCGGGGCCCTGGACGCGGGCCATGACCACCTGGTTGCCGACGATCTGCCACGGCTTGCCGGCGGCGCGCGAGGCCTGGAGGGTCGATTTGATCCAGTCGCGCTGGGCGTCGCCCAGCAGGTCGCGGGCCGGGTCGTTGCGCTTCATCTGGAAGGCGGCGACGTCGGGGCGGCCGTCGGCCATCGGCATGTCGGCTTCGTAGCGCAGCTGTTCGCCGCGGGCGAGCAGGCGGGTCTCGACCATCAGCAGGCTGGCCAGATCGCCGAAGTCGAAGCTGCGCTGGATGGCTTCGCGGGTCAGGCCGGCGGCCGGTTCGCGGATCGGCATCCATTCGAACCAGGCCTTGAGCGCCGCGGCCTTGCGGGTGACGTAGTCGCCTTCGGCGGCGGGGGTGTGGTTCTCCGCGCCGGCGGTCCAGGCATCATTGGCGACCTCGTGGTCGTCCCAGACGCAGATGAAGGGGGCGCGGGCGTGGGCCGCCTGCAGGTCGGGGTCGGACTTGTACTGGGCGTGACGCTGGCGGTAGTCGGCCAGGGAGACGATCTCGTGCGCCGGCTCGGGGATGCGGCCCAGCGGGGCGCCGGAGGCCATGCCGTAGGCGTCGGGCCCGGCGCCATATTCATAGATGTAGTCGCCGAGATGGACGACGGCGTCGAGCCGCTCCAGCTTCGACACCGCGTCCCAGGCGTTGAACAGGCCGCCGGGATGGAGCTGGCACGAGGCCACGGCGAGCACGACCTCCGGGGTCGGGCCGGCCGGCAGGGTGCGGGTGCGGCCCTGCGGCGAGCGGGTCTCGCCGGCGGTGAAGGCGTAGCGGTATTCGACGCCCGGCTGCAGGCCGGCGACCGGGACCTTGACGGTGAAGTCGCGGTCGGGGCCGGTCTCGACCGTGCCCGAAGCGTCGGAAGTCGCCTCGCCGTCGCGCCAGACCGACCAGTCGACCCGCACCGACCGGACCGCCGGATCGGCCGGGGTGACCCGGGTCCAGATCACCACGCCCTCGGCTTGGGGATCGCCGGAGGCGACGCCGTGGGCGAAGGCGACGGACGGGACGGTGCGGGCGGCGGCGGGCAGGGCCGCCCCCGCCGCGCCGGCGCCGAACAGCCCGAAAAGGTCGCGGCGGTGCAGGGTCATCGCAGTGGCTCCTAGTAGCGCAGGCTGAAGGACGCGCCGAGGCTGGCCGGACGGCCGGCGATGAAGGTCGGCATGCCGAGGGCGTCGCCGGTGTTGCCGGCGTCCTTGATGTATTCCTCGTCCAGCAGGTTGTCAGCGAAGACTTCGAACGCCCAGTTGGCCGAGTTCGGCTCGTAGCGGACGCGAAGGTTCAGCAGGCCGTAGCTGTCCTGGAACTCGTCGACGATCAGATCCGGAACGAGATTGCGCGCCTGCAGGTCGGTGCGGTCGTTGTCGTCGTCGAAGAAGACCTTGGACTGCCAGGTGTACGTCGGCTGGATCGCGATGGCGCCGTCGCCCGCCGCGATGCGCCAGATCGCGCCGACGGAGGCCATGTGGTCGGGCGAGAGGCGGAAGCTGTTGCCCTCGCGCGCGCCGGTTTCGAAACGCGAGTGGTTGTAGCCGTAGGTAGCGAACAGGTCGAAGTCCGAGGCGGCCTGGTAGAAGACCTGGCCTTCGAAGCCATAGGCCCTGGCCTCGCCGGCGTTGATGGTGATGAAGTCGATGCCGTCCTGCTCTGTCGTCTGGAAGTTTTCGTAGGCGTAGTGGAACACCGCGCCGTCCAGCCGCAGGCGGCCGTCCATCATGGCGGTCTTGGCGCCGAACTCGAAGCTGTCGACGGTTTCGGCCTCGACCACCGAGAAGGTCGGGGCGCCGAAGGGGGCCGACGGGCCGGAGACGCTGATCACCTCGGGCCGGCGGCCGCGGGCGTAGTTGGCGTACACGCTGGCGTCGTCCGAGACGGCGTAGCGCGACGTCAGGCGCCAGGTCAGGCCGTCGTCCTCATGGTCCGAATAGACGAAGTCGCCGTTGTTGGCGGTGGGCTGGGACTGGAGCGCGAACAGCGGCAGGCCTGGGCGGGTGGCGAAGCCGGGCTGGACCAACAGGCCGGGTTGGCCGAGCGGGGTCAGGATGAAGGCGGCGGCATCGGCCGGCGGAATGGCGCCGGTCTGAATGGCGAGCAGGGCGCCCAGGGCCGAGCGGCCGTTGGAGACGCTGGCGGCGTAGCCGGTGGTCTTTTCATCGCTGGTCCAGCGCAGGCCGGCGGCGAACTCCCACCGATCGTTAGGCCGGAAGGTGACGTCACCGAACACGTCGTAAGAGGTCAGCTCGCTGGCGTTGGTCGATTCCTCGATGTGGTTCGACTTCAGATTGGCGACGATGCCGGGAGCCAGGGCCGGGGCCAGCGGCTGCGCCGCTACGGGTAGCAGGCTGGTCAGGATGCCGGTCAGAACCTGCTGGGCCACAGCGGGATAGGCGGCCTGGGGCAGGGTGTTGGCGCCGATGACGCCGGCCTGCCCGTCCAGCAGGCTGCCGGTGGCGGGGCTGATCCCGGCCATCAGCTGGGCGAGGGCGATCCGCTCGTCATACTGGGTCGGGGCGCGCTGGTAGCCGTCCTCGTGGAACCAGCCGGCGCCGACGAAAGCGGTGATCTTGCCGCCGTTGTCGAAATTCAGGCGCAGCTCCTGGCTCCACTGTTCGCCGTAGGCGTCCTCGGCGGCGGTCAGGATCGGCAGGGAGACGCCGTCGGGGTCGAAGGTCTCGTAGCTGTCGAACTGGCGGTAGGCGGTGGTCGAGTTCAGCGACCAGGCGGGGGACAGCTCGATCCGGGCGAGGCCTGTCACGCCCCAGACCTCGCGCTCCAGACCGAGCGTCTTGCCGCCGTCGAAGGCCGCGCCCGGCGTCAGGGCCGCGCCCTCCCACGGAGCGCGCTCGCCGAGGACCGCGCCGGTCACCGGGTCGGCCGGATCATAGGCGATCGATTTGAACGGCGTGCCCGAGGCCTCGTCCTGCTGGTAGTTGGCGATCAGATCGAGGCGCACGGCCTCCGACGGCTCCCAGGCGCCGGACAGGCGGACGGCGCGGGTTTCGATGGCGTTGTAGTCCTCGCCGCCCAGCAGGTTGTCGACATAGCCGTCGCGCGTCTTCAGGCGCGTGGCGAGGCGCAGGCCGGCGTCATCGCCCAGCGGCAGGTTGAGCATGCCTTCGACGGCGTAGTAGGCGTCGCTGCCGACCGAGGCGCCGGCGTCGGCGGCGGTCTCGCCCGGGATGGCGCGGTTCTGCACGATATTGACGGCGCCGATCAGGGCGCCGCGGCCGTAGAGGGTCGACTGCGGGCCCTTGGCGATTTCGACCCGCTCGATGTCGAACAGCTCGACGTAGGAACCGCGCGATTTCGAGATCGACACCCCGTCCTGATAGACCGAGACCCGCGGTTCGGCCGTGGCCGCGCCGGAGTCCGAGGTGATGCCGCGCATCACGAAGCCGGGGTTGTTGGGCGACTGGTTCTGCACCAGGAAGCCGGGCACGAAGGCCGACAGGGCGTCGAACTCCTCGACGCCGAGGTCTTCCAGGAACTGGCCGGAATAGGCGGTCAGGGCGAAGGGAACCTCGATCGGATCCTGCTCGCGCAGCTGGGCCGTGACGATGACGTCGTCGACGGACGTCGGTTCGGCGTCCTGGGCGAGGGCCCCGCCGGCCAGGCCGCAGGCCAGCGCGAGGCTGCTGACGCCCAGCAGGAAGGACGAATTTTCGATACGGTGAATCATGGCAGCCCCCGACGGTTGGTGGATGCGGCGTAGCGGGCGTTCGTGCCGGTCTGGCGACGGGATCGCCACCGCCGTGTGAAGCTGCGATGTCGATCTGGCGACGACTGGTCCGCAGACGCATGAAATGCGCGCCCTGCATCCGCCCGGTCCGGATCATGCGCGGCAGCGACCGTGACCTTCGCGGCGCTGCAACATTCCTGTTGCGTGCGCGTAGCGTATCGGGCCACGTTCGTGGCTGGTTGCAGCGGGAGCGGCATGGCCTTCGACGAAATGTCAGGTGACGGACCGGCCTACGGGTCGGACGTGCGGGAAAGCTATCGGGGGCTGGCGCGCTGGCTGGCCGAGGCGCCCGAGGGCCTGCTGCAATCGCGGTCGCGCCAGGCCGAGCTGTTCTTTCGCCGCATGGGCATCACCTTCGCCGTCTATGGCGACGCGGAATCGAGCGAGCGGCTGATCCCGTTCGATGTCGTGCCGCGCATCATCGGCGCGGCCGAATGGGCCGGGCTGGAGGCCGGGCTGGTTCAGCGCGTCACCGCCATTAACCTGTTCCTCGCCGACATCTACGGGCGGCAGGAGTGTCTGAAGGCGGGGGTGCTGCCGGCCGAGCTGGTGCTGACCAACCCCCACTACGCGCCCGAGATGCAGGGGCGGCGGCCGCCGCGCGGCGTCTGGGTGCATATCGCCGGCGTCGATCTGGTGCGCACCGGCGACGACGGCTTCTATGTGCTGGAAGACAATTGCCGCACCCCCTCCGGGGTCTCCTACATGCTGGAGAACCGCGAGATGATGATGCGGTTGTTCCCGGACCTGTTCGCCGACTATCCGGTGCGGCCGGTCGAGCCCTACGCCGACATGCTGCTGGCCAGCCTGCGGGCCTGCGCGCCGGAGGCGGCGGGGGCCGATCCGACCATCGTGGTGCTGACCCCGGGGCCGTTCAACTCGGCCTACTATGAGCACAGCTTCCTCGCCGACAAGCTGGGCGTCGAACTGGTCGAGGGGCGCGACCTGTTCGTCGACGACGGCCATGTCTTCATGCGCACCACCGAGGGGCGCCAGCGGGTCGATGTCGTCTACCGCCGCATCGACGACGACTTCCTCGATCCCCTGACCTTCCGGCCGGACACGGCGCTGGGCGTGCCGGGGCTGATGACGGCCTATCAGGCGGGCACGGTGACCCTGGCCAACGCCGTCGGCACGGGCGTGGCCGACGACAAGGCGGTCTATACCTATATGCCGGAAATCATCCGCTTCTTCACCGGCGAGGAGCCGATACTGAAGAATGTGCCGACCTGGCGCTGCCGCGAGCCCGAGGCCTTGAAGTACGTGCTGGCGCATCTGGAAGAGCTGGTGGTCAAGGAGGTCGGCGGCTCGGGCGGGTATGGCATGCTGGTCGGGCCGGCGGCGTCGAAGGTCGAGGTCGAGGCGTTCCGCAAGCGGCTGGTCAACGATCCCGACGACTTCATCGCCCAGCCGACACTGGATCTGTCGACGGCCCCGACGCTGGACAAGAATGGCGAACTGTCGCCGCGTCACGTCGATCTGCGGCCGTTCGTGCTGTCCAGCCCCGACGGGGTCAAGGTGGCGCCGGGCGGGCTGACGCGGGTGGCGCTGAAGCCGGGCTCGCTGGTGGTCAACTCCAGCCAGGGCGGCGGAACCAAGGACACCTGGGTGCTGGATGTTTGAGGTCAGCGCACGGTCTGCCCCCCCCACCAGCCTTCGGCTGGTCCCCCTCCCCCAGAAGGGGGAGGAGAAATGCTGAGCCGCACCGCAGACGCCCTGTACTGGACCGGCCGCTATATCGAGCGGGCGGACTTCCTTGCGCGCATTCTGGAGGCGACGATCCGGCTGGCGGCCATTCCGACGCGCGGCGACGGCGACGCCGAGACGGTGTGGGCCAGCGCCCTCGCCTGCGCCAGCGTGCCCAAGGCGCTGGGCCGCTCGCCGACCGAGAAGTCGGTGCGCGAATATCTGGCCTTCGCGCCGGAGAACCCGTCCTCGATCGCCGCCTGCATCACCCGGGCGCGGACCAACGCCCGGTCGGTCCGCACCGCCCTGACCATTGAACTGTGGGAAGCGATCAACGGCGCGTGGAACGGGCTGGAGGAGCAGGGCCAGCCGACGCGGCGGGACGATTTCACGCGCTTTCTGGAGTGGGTGAAGGCGATGACCCTGGCGGTCGAGGGCGCGACCTCGCGGACCATGCTGCGCAACGACGGCTATTATTTCCTGCGCCTCGGCGCGGCGATCGAGCGGGCCGACAACACGGCGCGGCTGCTGGACGTCAAATATCATCTGCTGCTGCCCGAGGGCGAGCGGGTCGGGGGTCAGCTGGACTATTTCCAGTGGACCACCCTGTTGCGCGAGGTCTCGGCCCTGACCGCCTATCGCTGGGTCTATCGCGACAGCGTCAAGCCGTGGCTGGTGGCCGACCTGCTGGTGCTGAACCGGCAGATGCCGCGCTCGCTGGCCAGCTGCCAGGCCTCGATCGTGCGCTATCTGGAGCGGCTGGCCAGCGACTACGGCCGGCGCGGTCCGGCCCAGCGGCTGGCGGCCGACCGGATGCGGTCGTTCGACAATTCGCGCATCGAGGCCATCTTCCAGTCCGGTCTGCACGAATACATCCAGGCCTTCCTCGCCGAGAACGGGCGGCTGGGTCAGGCCATCCACGAACAGTATCTGAGCTGATCCGTGCGCATCCAGATCGATCACGCCACGACCTACGCCTATGACCGGGCCGCGCGCTTCATCATCCAGACCCTGCGCATGACGCCGCGCTCCAGCGAGGGCCAGCAGGTCCGGCGCTGGCAGGTCGAGACCGACGTCGACGCCCGGCTGCGCCGTTCGGAGGACTCGTTCGGCAATGTCGTGCACACCCTCTACACCGAGCAGCCGACGGCCAGCCTGACGGTGCGGGTGTCGGGCGAGGTGATCACCAGCGACACCGCCGGGGTCGTGCCGCCGGATCAGGAGACGCTGTCGCCGCTGGTGTTCCTGCGCGACACGGCCCTGACGAAGCGGGACCGGCTGATCTCGGTGTTCGCGTCGGAATTCTCGGCCCATCCGCCGTTGGAGCGGCTGCACCGGCTGACGGCGGCGATCCACGGCTCGGTCGCCTTCGAGGTCGGGGTGACGACGCCGACCCACACCGCCGCCGAGGTGCTGGCCCTCGGCCGGGGCGTCTGTCAGGACCACGCCCACGTCTTCATTGCCTGCGCCCGGCAGATGGGGGTGCCGGCGCGCTATGTCTCGGGCCATCTGCTGCGGCGGGACACCGAGGACCAGGATGCCGCCCACGCCTGGGCCGAGGGCTGGGTCGAGGGGCTGGGCTGGGTCGGTTTCGATCCGGCCAACGGGGTCTGTCCGACCGAGCGCTATGTGCGGGTGGCGACCGGCCTGGACTATCTGGGCGCCGCCCCGGTGCGCGGGGCCAGCTATGGCGGCGGCGGCGAGCGGCTGGCGGTCAGGCTGACCGTGCGTGATGCCGACATGCAACAGAGTCAGCAACAGGCATGAGGGCGGGGTCGACGGACACGGGAATCTGTTACCCTGACCGGATGACGGACGTCAGTCGGGAGCGACGCATCCCATGACCTACTGTGTGGGCATGCTGGTCGAGGAGGGTCTGGCGATGATCGCCGACACCCGGACCAATGCCGGCGTCGACAATATCTCGTCCTACCGCAAGCTGCATGTCGTCGACCGCCCCGGCGACCGGGTGCTGGGCGTCTGCACCGCCGGCAATCTGTCGGTGACCCAGACCGCCCTGGCCATGGTGGCGGAGGGGGTCAATCTGCACGTCGGCGAGACGCCCGAGACGCTGGAGACGGCGCCGAGCCTGTTCCGCTGCGCCCAACTGCTGGGCCACGCCCTGCGCGAGACGCGGCTGTCGATCGCCCCGGCGATGGAGGCGGACAGTCTCAATGTCTCGGCCAGCATGCTGCTGGGCGGGCAGGTCGCGGGCGGCCAGATGGGGCTGTACCTGATCTACAGCCAGGGCAATTTCATCGAGATCGGCCGCGACACCCCCTATCTGCAGATCGGCGAGCTGAAATACGGCAAGCCGATCCTCGAGAGCGGGCTGGCGTACGACACGCCGCTGGCGGAGGCGGTCAAGCTGGGGCTGATCTCCTTCTCGACGACGATGCGGTCGAACGTGGCGGTCGGGGCGCCGTTCGACATGCTGACGCTGCGGCGCGGCTTCCTGAGCGGCGACGTGCGGCGGATCGAGGCGGACGACGCCTATTTCACCGACCTGCACGAGCAGTGGACCCGGGCCCAGAGCGCGGCGCGCCGGGCCATGCCGCAGCCGCCGTGGATGAACGGCGCGCCGCGACTGGCGGCCAGCCGGGGCTGAGGTCGCGCGCGACCCGGCGGCGGTTGATGCGTTCCCCGGTCCCGGCCCCTCGGCGCCCGAGCGCGCTGCGGCCCCCGCGAAGGACCGATTCCCATGACCGACCATGCCGACCTCACGGCCCTGTTCATCAACTCCAGCCTGAAGCGGTCCAGCGAACCGTCGCACACCCAGACGCTGATGGACGTCGCCGTGGACGTCATGGCGACACAGGGCGTCCGGACGACGACGATCCGCGCCGCCGATCTGGACATTCCGCCCGGGGTCCAGCCGGACATGACGGAGCATGGCTGGGACAGCGACGGCTGGCCCGCGGTGCAGGCGCAGGTGATGGCCGCCGACATCCTCGTCATCGGCACGCCGATCTGGCTGGGCGACAAGTCGTCGGTCTGCACCCGGGTGATCGAGCGGCTGTACGGCTATTCCGGCGAGCTGAACGACCGGGGGCAGTCGGCCTACTATGGTCGGGTCGGCGGCTGCATCGTCACCGGCAATGAGGACGGCGTCAAACACTGCGCCATGAACCTGCTCTATTCGCTGCAGCATCTCGGCTATGTCATCCCGCCGCAGGCCGACGCCGGCTGGGTCGGGGAGGCGGGGCCGGGCCCCTCGTACGGCGACGACGGGACGGTCGGGCTCGACAACGACTTCACCCGGCGCAACACCACCTTCATGGCGTGGAACCTGATGCATATGGCGCGGATGCTGAAGGACGCCGGCGGGGTGCCGGCCTGGGGCAATCTGCGACCGGCGTGGGATCAGGGCGAGCGTTTCGACCAGCCGAACCCGGAGTATCGCTGAACATGACGGCCGTGGATTTCGACTTCTCCAACCCGGCCGGACGGCGGCTGACGGGGGTGCTGGAGACCGGGCCGGGGCCGGTGCGGGCCTGGGCGGTGTTCGCCCACTGTTTCACCTGCGACAAGACCTCGCTGGCGGCGACGCGGGTCAGCCGGGCGCTGGCGGCGGAGGGCGTCGGCGTGCTGCGCTTCGACTTCACCGGCCTGGGCGAGAGCGAGGGCCGGTTCGGCGAGGGGCTGTCGGGCGATGTCCAGGACGTGGTCTGCGCCGCCCGGGCGATGGCGGCGACGGGGCGGACGCCGCGGCTGCTGATCGGCCACAGCTTCGGCGGGGCGGCGGTGCTGGCGGCGGCCGGGGCGATCGGGTCGGTCGCGGCCGTGGCCGTGATCGGGACGCCGTTCGACGCCGAGCATGTGCTGGCCCATGTCGGCGACCAGCTGGACGACGTGACGCACGGGCGGCGCGTGCCGGTGTCGATCGCCGGGCGGGATTTCCAGCTGGGCGCCGGCTTCGTCGAGGACATCCGCTCGCACAACCAGCGGGCCCGGATCGAGGGGCTGAAGCGGGCCCTGCTGGTGCTGCATTCGCCGGTCGACGAGATCGTCGGGATCGACAATGCGTCCGGCATCTTCCAGGCGGCGCGGCATCCCAAGAGCTTCGTCTCGCTGGACGACGCTGACCACCTGCTGACCCGGGAGGCCGATGCGGATTATGCGGCAGCGGTGATCGCGGCCTGGGCCGGGCGCTATGTCGGCGATCTGACCGAGGCGGCGGCGCCGATGCAGGGCCTGCGGGTCGAGGAGACCGGCGGCGGCCGGTTCCAGGTGCGGGTGACGACCGCCTCGGGCAGTTTCCTCGCCGACGAGCCGGCCAGCGTCGGCGGCCTCGGCTCGGGACCGACGCCCTATGATCTGCTGGGGGCCGGGCTTGGGGCCTGTACGGCGATGACCTGCCGCCTCTACGCCGAGCGCAAGGGCTGGCCGCTGGAGCGGGTGATCGTCGAGGTCGGGCATGTGGCCAAGACGGCGTCGGCGCCGGACCATTTCACGCGCAGGATCGGCCTTGTTGGCGGGCTGGATGACGAACAGCGGGGCCGGTTGCTGGAGATCGCCGACCGCTGTCCGGTGCATCGCACCCTGACCGAGAGCGCGACGGTGGCGACCGAAGTCCTGCCGGACGGCGTTCCGGACGAGGGTGTCGAGGACGGCCCGGAAGACCATCTGCGGCGCATGCAGGCGCTGTGCGGCGAGGATGACTCCGCCTGATCGGACGCGAAGTCTCACGAAGCGCCTATGGATCTCCCGGCCAGGGGCGGAAATCCGGGAAAACTGAGGGTTTTCAAGGCTGACGATGGTGGGTGATCACGGGCTCGAACCGTGGACCCGCTGATTAAGAGT
>NZ_JBKBMX010000032.1:0-13591 GCF_046295595.1 Brevundimonas sp.
AGGATCGTGGAAGACTACCACGTTGATAGGCCAGGTGTGGAAGTGGGGCGACCCATGAAGCTTACTGGTACTAATAATCCGATCGGCTTGATCGTTTCTCAGCAAAACTCATTCGATTTTCTCGGCTACTAGCCGGGCTGACAATGTCTTCTCACAATCGTCTATCCGCCTGGTTGACCTGGTGGCTATGTCGGAGGTTCCCCACCCGATCCCATTCCGAACTCGGTCGTTAAGCCCTCCAGAGCCGATGGTACTTCGTCTTAAGGCGCGGGAGAGTAGGTCGCCGCCGGGTCTACCAGACGGATAGATGATTGTATTACGGGCCGTCGCCCGCCTCTCGAACCGCTCTTCCCTTACACTACCGTTTGCCGCGGGATGGAGCAGCCCGGTAGCTCGTCAGGCTCATAACCTGAAGGTCGTAGGTTCAAATCCTACTCCCGCACCCAATATCATCGCAAAATCGCCGCCCCGGTTCGCCAGGGTGGCGATTTTGCGTTCTGGGCCCGGATCCCACAGGGGGGCGCCGGCGGGTCGTTGCAAACGATCCTTCCCGGACCATCCGGAGAGATGCCAGCGGCTGATTGTGAACGATCACAATTTGTGTTGTAGTGAGGTCAAGAGGCGGAGTTCTCGGAGGAGGAAACCAGGCTGAGGGGCCTGATCGGGGGAGCGCGACGAATACGTCCGCTGCCGTCGACGGCGTCATGCCACTCCGGATACCCGCCGTTGATGGAGAACAGGATGCGCAGTTCAGTCTCGACCATGGCTCTCGTGGTGTCTGCGGGCATCGCCCTCGCGGCCCCGGCATCAGCCCAGTCGATCGCCCCCGTTCCGGACGCGGCCACGGCCCGCGCTACAGCGGCCCTATGGCCCAGGGCGGCGTCGCCGTCCGCGATGAGCGATCCCGCCACGGAAGCCTTTGTCACCGAGTTGATGAGCCGGATGACCGTCGAGGAAAAGGTCGGCCAGACCATCCAGGCGGATATCGGTTCGATCCGCCCGGAAGACCTGCAGCAGTACCCGCTTGGGTCCATTCTCGCTGGGGGCAATTCTGGCCCCGGCGGCGAGGAGAGGGGAGACCCCCAAGGCTGGGTGGACCTGGCCAGGGCCTTCCGCGCCAGCGCCGCGGCGCGCCCCGGGGCCCGGGTGCCGCTGATCTTCGGCATCGACGCCGTGCATGGTCACAACAACGTCATCGGCGCGACGATCTTCCCGCACAACATCGGCCTCGGCGCGGCCCGCAATCCGGAGCTGATCGGGCAGATCGGCGAGGCCACCGCGCTGGAAGTTGCCGTCACGGGCGCCGACTGGACCTTCGGCCCGACCCTGGCCGTCCCTCGCGACGACCGCTGGGGCCGCGCCTATGAGGGCTATGCCGAGGACCCGGAAGTCCAGCGCGCCTACGCCGCGCCGC
This sequence comes from Brevundimonas sp., assembly GCF_046295595.1. Classification (GTDB taxonomy): domain Bacteria; phylum Pseudomonadota; class Alphaproteobacteria; order Caulobacterales; family Caulobacteraceae; genus Brevundimonas. The sequence goes on from NZ_JBKBMX010000032.1 coordinate 1,415, forward strand.
TGACGCTGGGCCTGCAGGGAACCCTCAGCCCCGACCGGCCGCTGGAGCCGGGCCGGATCGCCGGATCGGCCAAGCATTTTCTCGCCGACGGCGGCACGGACGGCGGCCGGGACCAAGGCGATTTCACGGGGACGGAGCAGGAGCTGATCGACGTCCATCTCGGCGGCTATGTGCAGGCGATCGACGCCGGCGTCCTGTCGGTGATGGCCAGCTTCTCTGGCTGGAACGGCGTGAAACACACCGGCAATCCGACGCTGTTGACCGATGTGCTGCGCGGCCCGCTGGGTTTCGACGGCTTCGTGGTGTCCGACTGGAACGCGCATGGCCAGCTGCCCGGATGCTCGAACGAGAGCTGCGCCGCCGCCTTCAACGCCGGCATCGACATGTTCATGGCCCCGGACAGCTGGAAGCCCCTGTACGAGAACACGCTGGCCCAGGTCCGATCGGGCGAAATCTCCATGGCGCGGCTGGACGAGGCGGTGCGGCGCATCCTGAGGGCCAAGGTGAAGACCGGGGTGTTCCGCGAGGAGCGTCCGGTCGAGGGTCAGCTGCAGCACCTCGGTTCCCCCGCCCATCGGGCCCTGGCGCGTCAGGCCGTTCGGGAATCCCTCGTCCTGCTCAAGAATCAGGGTGGTGTTCTGCCGATCGCAGGCGACGCCCGCATCCTGGTCGCCGGCGCCGCGGCCGATGACATCGGGCAGGCCTCCGGCGGGTGGACCCTGAGCTGGCAGGGGACGGGCAATACGAACGCGCACTTCCCCCGCTCCCAATCCATCTGGGCGGGGCTGAACGAGGCGGTGACGGCCGCGGGCGGCTCGGCGACCTTGAGCCCGGACGGCGCCTTCGCCGAACGCCCGGACGTCGCAATCGTGGTGTTCGGAGAAACGCCCTATGCGGAGTTTCTCGGCGACCTGCGCACCGTGGATTTCGAACCGGAAGAGCCGCTGGCCATCCTGCGTCGGCTGAAGGCGGCCGGCATTCCGACGGTCTCGGTCTTCCTGTCCGGACGGCCGATGTGGGTCAATCCCGAGCTCAACGCCTCCGACGCCTTCGTCGCCGCCTGGCTGCCGGGGACGGAAGGCGGCGGGCTGGCCGATGTCCTCGTCGGTGATGCGGCCGGCGCTCCGCGACATGATTTCACAGGCGTCCTGTCGTTCAGCTGGCCCAAGGACGCGACGGGGGAGCCGCTGAACCGCGGTGAGCCGGGTTACGACCCGCTGTTCGCCTATGGCTACGGTCTCAGCTACGCGCGGACGTCCGAGGTGCCGATCCTGTCCGAGGAATCGGGGGTCAGCTCGGCTGCCGGCGGCGCGGACCAATATCTGGTCAACGGCCGCATCAGCCCGCCTTGGTCGCTGATCCTTGAGGATGCCGGCGGTCAGACCCGGCTGGGCGGGGAAGCCGCGGCTGAGAGTCCCCGAGGCCAGGTGTCCGTGCAGGCGGTTGACGACCTGGCCCAGGAAAGCGGACGACGGCTGACGTTCACCGGTCCGGCGCGCGCCATTATCTGGGGACCGCCGGTCGATCTGCGCCGCGAGGTGAACGGGGATCTTGCCCTCAGCTTCCGCTACCGCCTCGACAGCACGCCGGCCGGCACCCTGTCTCTGGGATTTGGGGGGGTGTCGCGAGATCTGACCAGCGAGCTGACGGCCGCCCCCCTGGGAGTTTGGCGGTCCCACAAGGTGCGGCTCTCCTGCTTCGCGGAGCCTCGGGCCGAGGCGGTGGAGACCCCGTTCGTCCTGACCAGCACCGGCGCGGCGACAGTGTCCATATCGGAAGTCCAGCTGCGACCGGATGTCGGAGCGGCGGACTGTCCGGCAGAGTAGCAACCGCTTGGACGCGGGCCGGTAAGTCAGAGCATTCATGGCCTCAAACAATACGTTGTGAACGCTCTCAACCTGTGCTTAGCTGACGATCAGAAGGCGGAGACCTTCGAGGTAGGAAACCCGGGAGAACGCCCTGTCTGGGGTGTTGAGCTTTAGCGCCACGCTGCTGTGGCGTTAAGCTGGCGGCCCACTGTCGGCCCGCTCCTGAATTCGCCTCGTCGGCCCGTCTTGAAACAAAGGTTTTGGGGACCTTGAGGGGGAGACGACCGATGAGAGTGAACCGGGCGATTTGGCTGGGCGCGTTGATGGCGAGCAGCGCGCTTGCCGGGCCGGTGCTGGCGCAGGATCCCGGCGACCAGGCGACCCAGATTGACGAGGTCATCGTCACCGGGATCCGGCGCTCGCAGGAACAGTCGATCGACATCAAGCGGGAGTCGACGGCGATCGTTGACGCCATCTCCGCCGAGGACATCGGCAAGCTGCCGGACGTCACCGTTGCCGACGCCCTTCAGCGCATCGCGGGCATCCAGGTGCAGCGCAACGCGGGCGAGGGTTCGACGGTCAACATCCGCGGCCTGCCGCAGGTGGTCACCCTGCTGAATGGCGAACAGTATCTCAGCGCGGGCAATCTCGGCACGGCCCAGCCCAATCTGAACGACGTGCCGTCGCAGCTGATGAGCTCCATCGTCGTCTTCAAGTCGATGGACCCGCGCAACGCCCTGTCCGGCATCTCGGGCACGATCGACCTGCGGACGCGCCGGCCGTTCGATTTCGACGATGGCACGACCATCGCCCTGACGCAGGAATACGCCACCGGCGAAGACACCCGCGAGGACGACTACCTGTTCAACGGTCTTCTCAACTGGCGAACGGACGGCTTCGGCGTGATGCTGTCGGGGGTCGTGAGCCAGTCGAACCTGGGCAATAACTATTCCGGCGTAAGCGGCGGCGTGTTCGGCAACAACGACTGGGGCGGCGCCGGCGACAACTGGATCGCGCCGCATGGCTATGACAGTTTCCGGCGCGTGGTCGAGCGCGACCGCTACAGCCTGAATGGCGCCTTGCAGTGGGATATCAGCGAGGGCCTGACGCTGACGGGCGAGGCCTTCCACACCAACCAGAAGGAATACAACCGCGCGGCGGGCCTCAACATCTCCAACCGCTGGAGTGCCCTGGGCTGGACCATTCCGACTGAGTTCGAGACCACAGGCGTCAACGGATCGAACGGACAGCCGTGGCTTGATGTGGAGGAATACGACCTAGACGTCTGGTGGCTAAACTCCTTCACGGTCAATCGCGTCACCGAGACCGAGTCGACCAACTACAACCTCGAGCTCGACTACGACAACGGCGGTCCGCTGCGCCTGTCAGCGCGGGCGATTCACGCCGACGCCTCCCTGCTGAGCATGAATGGCCAGGTGCAGGGCGATCTGTCGAACTGGCAGTACTCGCCCGACCGGCAGTTCACCCTGTTCCGCGACGCCAATGACCGCACGCGCGGCCCGTTCTATCCGGCCTCGATCGCGGCCCTCTATCCCGCCTCGCAGTATTCGAACGGCGTGGTCGGCTCCAACGGCGGCCGCTACATCAATCCAAACCCGCTCGGCATCGGCGAGGACCCGCTGGTCCATCTCGACATCGGCGGTTCCAACACAGTGTGGAGCCAGTTTGATCAGCCGATTTCGGGCGGTCTGGGCGCTGGAAACACGCTGACTGACTACATGGCCAACGTAGACAGCTACGCCGTCGCGGCCTTCTCATCAGAAGGCAATCAGCGCAACGACTCAACCCTCGACGTGGCGCGCGTGGACGGTTCGTATGATTTTGACGCCCCGCTCCTCGGCTTCATCACGCGGGTCGATTTCGGCGGGCGGCACTCGGATCGGGAGGTGGAGATCGAGAATTTCCACCTGTTCTCGGACTTCTACGCCGGCGAGGGCGCCACCGACCCGAACGGATGCTCGGCGCAGTGGAAGGCCATCGACGTGGTCATGAACCAGAACCAGTGCCAGGCGGGCGAGTTCGTTTCGAACCCCGCGTTCAACCCCCTGGCTCCGGTCGGCGCGACACCGGGCAACTGCGGCGATGGCGGCGCGGCGAACACGCCGACCTGCTTCCAGGGCTATACGGTCAACCGGCCGACCAGGCTGAACGAGCACAACAACGTCTACTTCCTCGACGACTACGGTTCGATCACCCGGGGCCTGCCCGGCGTCTGGGTCGCGGACCCGAGGGATTTCGACGACGTCACGGCCTTCCAGCAACGGGTGTTCGGCAGCGCCTATCCGGTCATCATCCCGGGAAACAGCTACTCGGTGCAGCTGGTGGAACAGAGCGTCTATCTGAACTCGGGCATCGCCTTTGCCTCTCTGACGGGCGACGTCGGCCTCAAGGTGATCCGGACCGAGATGGACGTGCGGCAAAACCTGACGGGAGAGACGCGCAACTACGGCGACACCAATCTGGACGTCGGCGACACCTTCTCCAGCCGCAGCTACTACGACTACCTCCCGTCGGTTAATTTGGCTTGGGATTTCAATGAGCGGTTGAGGCTGCGAGCGGCGTTCAACAAGACCATGATCCCGCTCGATCTGGGGAACTACGGGGGTGGGGTGACTATCCAGACAGCCGACTCGCTGGGGCCCACGCCTGAAGATCCGACGGCGCCGCCGGTCGGGGTCCGCCGCGTCACCGGGGCCAGCGCCAACGGCAACCCGGACCTCAATCCGTGGCGGTCGGACAACTACGACCTGAGCCTGGAGTACTATCTGGGCCGCGGCACCCTGTTCAACATCGCCCTGTTCAAGCTGAACATCGAAAGCTTCGTCACGCGCGCCACCGTCAACGATGGCGAATTCCCCGACCAGGACGGCGTCATCCGCCGCACCGTGCCGGTCAACCGTCCGGTTCAGGGCGACGGCGGTGAACTCCAGGGCGTGGAAATCGGAGCCAAGGTGGCGCTGAGCGACCTGCTGGCGGATGGCGGCCTGTGGTCGAACTTCGGCTTCGACGGCAGCTTCACCTTCTCCGACAGCTCGCAGAACGCATTGAACCTGTCGGGCGAGGACCTGCCGTTCCAGGACAACTCCAAATACCAGGTCAACGCCGCCGTCTGGTACCAGGACGACCGCCTGCAGGCTCGCGTGGCCTACAACTACCGCACGCCACGCCTGTCCTCGACGTTTGGCGCGATCCCGATCTATCAGGACACGGCCCAGTATGTGGACGTGAACGTCACCTATGACTTGACCGAGGACATCGCGCTGTATCTCAACGGTTCGAACGTGTTCGGCGAGATCGAGGAATACTATCTCGAGTTCGAGGAGGGCGCGGAGCAGTTCCATTCGCGCAACCAGTTCGAGCCGCGTTACTCCGTGGGCCTGCGCGCCCGGTTCTGATCTTCCTGAAGACCTCGCCGGCGGCGGAAACGTCGCCGGCGGCTTTTTTGGAAGGCGTTCAGGGTGCAGGCTGGCCGGATGGAAGCAGATTCCCGCATTCGCAGCGTGGTCATCGTCGGCGGGGGCACCGCCGGATGGATGACGGCGGCGGCGCTGGTGCAGCATGTCCGCGGCACGCCGATGCGGATCACGGTGGTCGAGTCCTCGGACATCGGCACCATCGGCGTCGGCGAGGCGACCATTCCGACGATCCGTCGCTTCTACGCCCAGCTGGGTATGAGCGACGCCGAGGTGATGCGGGCGACCGGCGCGACCTGCAAGCTGGGCATCCGCTTCTGCGACTGGTCCGGGCCGGGCTCGGACTTCATCCACCCGTTCGGCCTCTACGGTCAGGATCTGAACGGCGTCGGCTTCCACCACTACTGGCTGGCCGACCGGGCGCGTGGCCAGACCGCGCCCCTCGGCGCCTATTCGCTGAGCGCCGCCATGGCCGCGGCGGGGCGGTTCGTCACGCCCTCGCCGCGGCCGCCGTCCAGCCTGTCGGTGTTCGACTGGGCCCTGCATCTGGACGCGACGGCCTTCGCCCGGCATCTGCGTGCCTATGCCGAGGCGGGCGGCTGCGCGCGGATCGACGCCCGCATCAATGGCGTGGACCTGCGTCCGGACGACGGCTTCATCGACAGCGTCGTCCTCGACGACGGCCGCCGGGTCGAGGGCGACCTGTTCATCGACTGCTCCGGCTTCCGCGCCCTGCTGATCGGCGAGGCGTTGGCCGAACCCTATGAGGACTGGAGCCAGTGGCTGCTGTGCGACGCCGCCTTCGCGGTGCAGAGCGAGAACGCTCCAGGCGACCAGCCGGCGCCCTTCACCCGGGTCACCGCGCGGACTTCGGGCTGGCAATGGGGCATTCCGCTGCGACACCGCGCCGGTAACGGCATCGTCTTCTCCAGCCGCCACGTCACGGACGAACAGGCCCTCGCCGATCTGATGCCGAACCTGATGGGGCGGCCGCTGACCGAGCCGCGGCGGATCGGATTCCGCCCCGGACGCCGGGGCCGTGCCTGGGTCAGGAACTGCGTGTCGATCGGCCTGTCGTCGGGCTTCCTCGAGCCGCTGGAAAGCACCTCCATCGCCCTGATCGAGACGGCGATCGACCGGCTGAAAACACTCTTCCCCGATCGCCGCTTCGCCCAGCCCGTGCTGGACGAGTTCAACGACCAGACCGCGCGGGAGATGGAGCGGACCCGCGACTTCATCATCCTGCACTACCAGCTGAATGGCCGGGATGAACCGTTCTGGGCGGACTGCCGCGCCGTGACCCCGCCGGACACCCTGCAGCGCAAGCTCGATCTGTGGAAGGCGCGCGGCCAGTTTGTTCGCTATCGCTGGGAGATGTTCCACCCGGCCAGCTGGCTGGCCATCTATGACGGCTTCGGGGTCTGGCCGGAAGGGTATGATCCGGCCGTCGACGGCGTGGACGCCGGGCAGTTGTCAAAGAGCCTGGCCGCGATGCGGGATGCGGTGGCCGACGCCGTGGCCCGCGCGCCATCCCATGCCGATTTTCTCTCATCCCTCGAACCCCCGGTCGCCGCATGACGCCCCCCATCGAACCCGCCGGCCGCCGTCCGCTGAAGAAGGTGTGCATCGTCGGCGGCGGCACGGCCGGATGGATCGCGGCGGCGGTGATGGCCGAGCATTTCAAGGGCAAGCTGTTCGATATCGAACTGGTCGAGTCCGACGCCATCGGGACCATCGGCGTCGGGGAATCCACAGTGCCGCCGTTCCTGCAGCTGCTCGCCAAGCTCGGAATCAATGAGCAGGACTTCGTGCGCGAGGTCGGGGCCAGCTTCAAACTGGGCATCGATTTTCGCGACTGGTCGGAGAAGGGCGAACGCTATTTCCACCCCTTCGGGACCATCGGGGCGCCCGTCGGGCTCAGCGACTTCTACCAGGTGTGGCTGAAGGCGAAGCATCACGGCTACGCCGCCGGCCTGCAGGACTTCGCCCCGGCCAGCGTGATGGCGCGCGAGGGGCGGTTCACTTTGCCGTTCAAGGCGCCGAACACGCCGATCGCCGGCGCCAGCTACGCCCTGCACGTCGATGCGTCGCGCGTCGCGCGGTTTCTGCGCAATTTCGCCGAGGCCCGCGGCGTCAAACGGACCGAGGGCATGGTCGAAGACGTCGTGACCCGCGCGGACGGTTTCGTGGAGCGTCTGCGGCTGAAGGACGGGCGCTCCGTCGATGCGGATTTCTTCATCGACTGCTCCGGCTTCCGCGCCCTGTTGATCGGCAAGGCGCTGGGCGTCGAGCATGAGGACTGGTCCCACTGGCTGTTGTGCGATCGCGCCATCGCGGTGCAGACTGAGAATGTCGGTCCGCCGGCGCCCTACACCGTGGCCCATGCCCAAGATTTCGGCTGGCGCTGGCGGATTCCGCTGCAGCACCGGACGGGCAATGGCCACGTCTTCTGCAGCCGCTATCTGAGCGACGACGAGGCGACCGCCGTCCTGATGGCGCAGGTCGAGGGCGAGCCGGTCGCGCCCCCCATGCCGGTGGGGTTCAGGACCGGGGTGCGCAAACAGATCTGGAGCCGCAACGTCCTGTCGCTGGGCCTCGCCAGCGGTTTCATCGAGCCGCTCGAATCCACCGCCATCCACCTGATCTACCGCGGCATGGAGTTCTTCTTCCGCTATCTGCCGGATGCTGATTGCGACCGGCATCTGGCTGATGAGTACAACCGACGCATGATCGCGGACTATGAGGAAATCCGCGACTTCGTGATCCTGCACTATTGCACTACGCGGCGGGACGACACGGCCTTCTGGCGAGAATGCCGGACCATGGAGCCGCCGGCGTCGCTGCAGCGCAAGATCGAGCTGTTCAAGGTCAACGGTTCGCTGTCCGAAGGCCTGGACGAGCTGTTCCGCGATCCCAATTGGCAATCGGTGCTGGACGGCATGGGGGTGGCGCCGCGCAGCTGGCACCCCGTCGTTGACCGCCTCCCGTTCGCGCGTATCCCCGGCGAGCTGGAGGGCGCGCGGCAGGGGCTGATGCACCGGGTGTCGCGCCTGACCACCCATGCAGAGTTCCTCGACGCCCACTGCGCCGCCGAGCCGCCCGCGGTCCGCTCGGCCTGAGGACGGCGCTTGCCCGGGAACGGCCAAGCCTGACACAATGAGGTCCCTCCCGGGATCTGGAGACTGACCCTTTGCGCCGCGCCGTCACCATAAAACATGTGGCTGCCGAGGCGGGCGTCTCCCTGCAGACCGTGTCGCGAGTGATCAACAACGCCCCCAATGTCCGGCCGCAGGTGCAGGAGCGCGTGAACGAGGCGATCGCCCGCCTCGGCTATGTTCCCAGCATCGCGGCCCAGCGCATGGGCGGTTCGCGGTCCTATCTGCTGATGGCGCTGAACGATCGCGACCGGACCATCGACGCCTGGCGGTCGGGCGAGGGTACCGACTGGGTCGATCAGATGTTGCTGGGCGGGATGCTGAGGGCCGCGGAGTCCGGTTACCGGATGATCTTCGAACTGATCGACACTCATTCCTCCCAAGTCGAGCGGGAAGTCCAGGCCGCCCTGTCGGCCCTGCATCCGGACGGGGTGATCCTGACCCCGCCGCATTCCGACAACCCGCTGATCACCGAACTGCTGGTTCGTCAGGGGCTGCCCTTCGCACGCATCGGCTCGGCGACGCCGGGGCCGGGCTTCGCGATCTCGATGAACGAGGCCGGCGCGGCCGAGACGGCGACCGGCCATCTGCTGGATCTGGGCCATCGGCGCGTCGGCTTCATCACCGGAAGCGACGAATACGCCCTCAGCCAGGCCCGGCTGTCCGGCTATCGCTCGGCCCTGACCACGCGCGGCTTCGAGATCGACGAGGCGCTGATCGGGCGGGGCGATTTCACCTATGCCTCCGGCGACGCGGCCGCGGGGCGGATGCTGGCCCTGCCGGACCCGCCAACGGGAATCGTGGCCAGCAACGATCAGATGGCCCTGGCCGCCCTCGCCGTCGCCAAGGCGTCCGGTTTGATGGTCCCGACCGACCTGTCCATCGTCAGCTTCGACGATACGCCGATCGTGCGCTTCAGCCACCCGCCGCTCACGGCTGTCGTCCAGCCTATCGCCGCCATGACGGCGGCGGCGGCCGATCTTCTGATCCGCGCCAAGTCCAAGGCGGCCGACCTGCCGGAGCAGACCGTCGCGCCGTTTGGATTCGCCGTCCGGGCCTCGACCAGCCCGCCGCGCCGGTGATGGTCGCTCCGCCGACCGGGCGACGAAGACCCCGCCTCTGGTTGCTGTTTTACGCCCTGGCCTGGGGCGGAGGCGTGGTCGCCTATACGCCGCTGCTGACCCTGCTTCTGCCGATGCGGATCGCGGCTCTCGGGCTCGGCGACAAGGTCGGACTTCTGTCGCTGGCCGCCGTGGTCGGCGCCCTGACGGCCAGCGTCGCCAACATCGGCGCCGGCGCCCTGAGCGACCGGTTTTCCGGAGGGACGGGCGGTCGTCGGCCGTGGATTGTGGCGGGCGTCGTGGGCGCCGTCCTCGCCTATGGGCTGGTGGCCGTGGCCGACACACGGCTCGAGATTCTCGGCGCCGTCGCCCTGTTTCAACTGGGCGTCAATCTGATGCTGGCCCCCCTCTCGGCCCTGGCCGCCGACGAGGTTCCGGACTCCCAGAAGGGCCTTCTGGGAGGGCTGATGGGGGCCGCCTATCCGCTGGGCGCCCTGAGCGGCGTCGTCGTCATGGCCGCGTCGTCGCCGACCGCGAGGCTCGCCGTGACGGCCTTGCTGGTCGTCTTGCTGATGGCCCCCTTCCTGGCGGTATTCCGGGTAAGGGCCCCGCTGGTCTCGTCCCCGGTCGACCCCGCCGTCGTTCGGTCGAGGCGGAGGCGTGATCTCGTCGCCCTCTGGGGAGCCCGGCTGCTGGTCCAGATCGCCGGAGCCATCATGTTCGCCTACCTGCTCTACTATTTCGAGAGCGTCGAGGTTGGTGGCCGGGTGCTCGACGCCGACCGGATGGCGGTCCGGGTGGCCTGGCTTTGCGGCGTCGTCGCGGTCGTGACCGTCCCGCTGTCGGTCGCGCTGGGGCGATGGTCCGACCTCGCGGCCGCCCGCACGCCGTTCCTGCAGGCCTGCGCCGGGATGGCGGCGGCCGGCCTCGTGGTGATGGCGCTGTTCACGGACTGGACGGTGGCGATCTGGGGTTACGGCCTGTTCGCCGTCGGCAGCGCGATCTTTCTGGCCCTGCAGTCCACCTTCGCGATGCAGCTGCTGCCATCGCCCGGTCACAGGGGGCGAGACCTCGGCGTCCTCAATCTGACCAACACCCTGCCATCGATCCTCGGCCCGGGGCTGGCCTATGTCGTCCTGGGGTCCGGGGGGTTTCAGTCGCTGCTGCTGATCCTCGCCGGCCTCGCGGGGCTCGCGGCGCTGCTCATGGGGCTTGTGCGCGAGCGATAAGGGCCGGCCGAGGTGGGGAAATCCACCGCCTTAATCCCGCCCACTTTCGCTACAAGTGTAGCGCTACGTTTGTAGCGAACATCTAGTGGAACCGTCGTGATCGAATCCCTTCCCCGCCGCGAGCGAGATGCCTTCGAGGCGCTCTGCCGCCTCGAGACCGGTTCCACCAGCGGGGTGCGCGCCGCCATGGGCGGCGATCTCAGCGATTCCGCCGTCCGCACCCTGCTGGCCCGACTGGAGGCCAAGGGTCTGGTGGGCCGGTCCAGCGAGGCCGAGGGCGTGGTTTACCGCCCGCTTCAACGCCCCGAGACGATCGCCGCCGGAGCCCTGCGCCGGACCGTCGACACCTTTTTCGCCGGGTCGGCGGCCATGGCCGCCACGGCCCTGCTGGGACTGACGCAGCGTCTCAAGCCGGAGGAGCTGGAGGCGCTGGAACGCGCCATCGAGGAGGCGAGGGAGCGCGGATGACGGACGCCGGATTGATCGTCGAACTGCTGGCCAAGTCCAGCGTCATCGCCGGAGCGGGCCTGGTGCTGGCCGCGGCCCTGTCGGCGCGACCCGCCGTGGAGCGGGTGGACGTGCTGCGCGCGGCCGTCTGCATCCTGCTGGGGCTGCCGGTGATCATGGCGCTCGCGCCGGGTCTGGAGCTCGCGCTTCTGCCCGCGGCGGCGGCCGAGGTCGCGCCGTCGACCCCGGTCTGGCAAGGCGCCGTCGGCCCCGTCGCCGGCCTGTCGGTTTCGGGAACGATCCGCCCGCTGTCGCTGATCGATATCATGATCGGCGCATGGGTCATCGGCGCCGTGGCGGTGTTCGGACGTTTCGTTCTCGGGGTGCTGACCCTGCGGCGCTGGACGCGGTCGGGCCGGCCGGTCACCGAGGCAGCCTGGACGGCGCCGCTCGAGTATCTGCCTCGCCGGGGCCGGCCGCGCGTCATCGGTTCGCAAGCCGTCGAGTCTCCGCTGAGCTGGGGCCTTGCGCCCGGCGTCGTTCTGATCGGGGAGACCTGCCTCGCAAAGCCCCAGACCGCGGCCGCGGTCATGGCCCATGAGCTGGCCCATATCCGCCGCGGCGACTGGCTGTTCCTCGCCCTGTCCCGCCTCGCGCTCGCCGTGTTCTGGTTCAATCCGCTGGTCTGGCTGCTGCACGCCACGCTGGTCGGCCGGACCGAAGACGCCGCCGACGCCGCGGCGATCGTCGCCATGGATCGCCGGACCTACGCCCGCGCCCTCGTCGGCCTCGCCGCCGACTTCCGACAGCCCGCCGCCGTCGGCATGGCGGGCGACGCCCAATCCCTGACCAGAAGGATAGACCGCATCATGAACGCCCGCCCCGCCACCGCCCGTCGACCCGTCGTCATGGCCCTGACCATCGGGGCCCTGATCGCCATCGCCACGCCGATCGCCGCCGTGGAGATCACCCAGGTTCCGCCGCCGCCGCCGCCGAGCGCGCCGCCGCCTCCGCCGGCGCCCCCCGCGCCGCCAGCGCCGCCG
>NZ_JBKBMX010000033.1:0-13235 GCF_046295595.1 Brevundimonas sp.
CCACCATGCCGGTGGGGACCATGTCCTTGATGACGGCGACGTCGGCTGTGTCGAGGAAGAGTTTCATGGGGACGGGGTTTAGCGATCTCTCGTCCGGATGGCGAGACGTCTTCCTTCCCCCGCAAGGGGGGAAGGAGATGATCGTCGCCAGCGTCCTTATCCCCCTGCCGGTGCCGGAGGCCTTCGACTACGAGGTCCCCGAGGCGATGGCGCTCGCGCGCGGCGATCAGGTGGCCGTGCCGCTGGGGCCGCGGCTGATGCGGGGCGTGGTCGCCGAGGTGCGGGAGACGACGGGGTCGAACCGGCGGCTCAAGGCGGTGGCCGAGGTGCTGGACGATCCGCGCCTGCCGGAAAAGACGGTGGATTTCGTGGAGTGGGCGGCGCGGTGGACGCTGAGCGCGCCGGGGGAGATGGCCTCGGCGGCGCTGAAGGGGCTGCGCGCGCCGCGGCCACGGCCGGAGCGGCGGGTGCGGCGGGTCGGCCAGCGGGATCCGGCCCGGCCCACGGCGGCGCGGACGGCGGTGCTGGAGGCGCTGGGCCAGCGCGCCCTGCCGGGCCCCGAACTGGCGCGGGCGGCGGGCGTCTCGTCGGGGGTGGTCAAGGCGCTGGTCGACGAGGGGGTGCTGGAGGTCGTCGAGATCGAGGCCGTGGCCGGCTTCGACGCGCCCGATCCCGATCATGCCCCGGCGACGCTGAACGCGGACCAGGCGGCGGCGGCGGAGGTGATCGCGACGGCGACGGCGAAGGGCGGCTTCGCCCCCTTCCTGCTGGACGGGGTGACGGGGTCGGGCAAGACCGAGGCCTATCTGGAGGCGGCGGCGCGGACGCTGCGGGCCGATCCGACGGCCCAGGTGCTGATCCTGCTGCCGGAGATCGCCCTGACCCAGGCCTTGATCGAGCGAATCGCGGCGCGGTTCGGGGCGGCGCCGGCCGAGTGGCATTCGGGCGTGGCCCCGCCGAGGCGGCGGGCGGTGTGGGAGGCGGTGGTCGCGGGGCGCTGCAATATCGTCGTCGGGGCGCGCTCGGCCCTGTTCCTGCCCTACGCCAACCTGCGGCTGGTGGTGGTGGACGAGGAGCACGACGGCTCGTTCAAGCAGGAGGAGGGGCTGGTCTATCACGGCCGCGACCTGGCCGTGGCGCGGGCGCGGATCGAGGGGGCGACGGTGGTGCTGGCCTCGGCCACGCCGTCGCTGGAGACGCTGTGGAACGCCCAGCTGGGGCGGTATGGCTGGCTCAAGCTGGCGGCGCGGCACGGGGCGGCGGTGCTGCCGCAGATCTCGCTGCTGGATCTGAGGCAGAGCCCGCCCGATCCGCAGACCTGGCTGTCGCAGCCGCTGCGCGAGGCGATCGGCGAGACCCTGGCGCGGGGCGAGCAGACCCTGCTGTTCCTCAATCGGCGCGGCTATGCGCCGGTGGTGCTGTGCCGCGCCTGCGGCCACCGGATGACGGCGCCGGACACCGACAGCTGGCTGGTCGAGCACCGCTACACCGGGCGGCTGGTCTGCCACCTGACCGGCTTCACCATGCCGCGGCCCAGGGTCTGCCCGTCGTGCGGGGCGGAGGATTCGCTGGTCTCGGTGGGCCCCGGCGTCGAGCGGGTCGAGGAGGAGGTGCGTCAGCTGTTCCCCGAGGCGCGGACGGCGGTGTTCAGCTCGGACACCGTGCCCGACGGCAAGTCGGCGCGGGCGCTGATCCAGCGCATGGCCGATGGCGAGATCGACATTCTGGTGGCGACCCAGGCGGCGGCCAAGGGGCACAATTTCCCGCATCTGACGCTGGTCGGGGTGGTCGACGCCGATCTGGGGCTGAGGGGCGGCGATCTGCGGGCGGCGGAGCGGACCTTTCAACTGTTGACCCAGGCGACGGGGCGGGCCGGACGGGCGGAGAAGCCGGGGCGGGCGATCTTGCAGACCTGGACACCCGAGCATCCGGTGCTGATGGCGCTGGCGGCGGGCGACCGCGACGCCTTCGTCGAGGCCGAGATGGCCGAGCGCGAGGCGGCCGCCCTGCCGCCCCATGGCCGGCTGGCGGCGATCATCCTGTCGGGCGAGAACGCCATGGCGGTGGAGAAGGTCGCGCGGGAGCTGGCCGAGAACATCCCCAACGCCGAACGGCTGGAAGTCTATGGCCCCGCCGACGCGCCGCTGGCGCTGGTGCGCGGGCGGCGGCGCAAGCGGCTGCTGGTGCGGGCCGACCGGGATGTCGACCTGCAGGGATTTCTGCGGGCGTGGCTGGCGCGGGTGAAGGTCCCGGCGAGCGTGCGGCTGAATGTGGATGTCGATCCGTACAGCTTTCTCTAGGGCGCTGGCGCTCGCGACGCGGTCGCACGCTGCTTGAACGCGGTTTCAGGGGGCGGGACGCCGGCACGACTCTTCGCCGCTTCGGGGGAAGCGGGTGGGGAGAGAGCGGGGCGACCGGGCCTCGCCCGGTGCGGAATGTGTTTACCGTTTCGACGAGACAGACCGCCCCGCGCAGTCGTTTTCCACACGACCCTCCGGCTGGCGGCCCGATTGAGGCCTTACCGGAACATGACAGGCCATTGCTGACGCCGTCATGGGTCGGACGTGACCGCATGTAGCGGCATCGGCCCGATCCTCAAGCCGCGCGGCGAGCAAGCGGGCAGGATCCATCCCTGCCCTCGAGGACCCCCGGACTCTCCGTCGCCCGGGCTTCATCGCTCGACCACAGCCCGCCGCCATCGAGGAACGTGGATCCGACGCCCTCCCCGTTCAACGGGATGGGAGGTATTTTACGGGGGCTGGCCCCTAGTACAGACAAAACGGTTTGAGAAAAGGCTAGTGCGTTGAATAGGCTGTCTAATAATTTGATAACTAGACTATAGATTCGCCGATTGTAAGCACAGCGTCATGCCGTCCCTCTCCCGTTGGGAGAGGGCTTGAGCGCCCGGGAGCGAAGCGATCGGTTGCGCGAAAGGGTGTGGGTCGGGTGACGGCCGTCGGCGAAGCCGTGCACTGACGGGAGCGGCGGCTCACGCCGACTGAAGCAGCCGACCCACATCCGACCGGGCTCCGCCCGGCCACCTTCTCCCAATGGGAGAAGGGATGCATGGGGACCGGACTCAGACCCGGCTCTCGGCGGCGTCGGCTTCCGCCTCGGCGGCGCGGGCGCGGGCGTCGGCCTGATTGGCCTGGGCCCTGAGCTGCTGGGCGCTCTCCCGTTTGGTCGAGGCCTTGCGGCTCCACATGTTGAGGATCTCGACCCCGGCCGAGAAGGCCATGGCGGCGTAGATATAGCCCTTGGGCACGTGGGCGCCGAAGCCCTCGGCGATCAGCACCATGCCGATCATCAGCAGGAAGCCGAGGGCCAGCATGACCACGGTCGGGTTCTTGTTGATGAAATTAGCCAGCGGATCGGCGGCCAGCAGCATGACCGTGACCGCGACCAGAACGGCGACGACCATGATCGGCAGGTGATCGGTCATGCCGACCGCGGTCAGGATCGAGTCGATCGAGAACACCAGATCCAGCAGGATGATCTGGAAGATGGCCGAACCGACGTTGGAGATGACCACGTCGGCCTTATCCTTCTCCAGCAGGTCGTCGCTCGTCCCGGGGTCGACGGTGTGGTGGATTTCCTTGGTCGCCTTCCAGACGAGGAACAGACCGCCCGCGATCAGGATCATGTCCTTCCACGAGAATTCGTTGCCCATGACGGCGAAGACGGGCGCCGTCAGGCTGACGATCCAGGCGATCATCGACAGCAGGCCCAGTCGCATGACCAGGGCCAGGGAGATGCCGATGCGGCGGACCCGCGAGCGATGCTCGGGCGGCAGCTTGTTCGAGAGGATGGAGATGAAGATCAGATTGTCGATCCCCAGCACCACCTCCATCACGATCAGGGTGACGAGCGCGGCCCAGGCGGCGGGGTCGGTCAGAAGCGCGGTGATTTCGGTCATTTCATCCGGATAAGCCAGGCGGGGAGGCCGCGCCAGAATTTTTCACCGCGACAAGGCGCGTCAGTGCGCCGCGCTTGACTGGCGCCACTGGACCCGGATCGCGGGCTCGCCTAGCCAAGGACGAACCGTATTCGTTTTTCAGGTGACGCGTGCCCTCAGGTCTTGCCGCCCTTCTCGACGACGTCGCCGCCATCGCCAAGATGGCGGCCGCCTCGGTCGACGACGTGTCCGCCGCCGCCGGCCGCGCCAGCATGAAGGCCGCCGGGGTGGTGGTCGACGACGCCGCGGTGACGCCGGGCTACGCCATGGGCTTCTCGCCCCAGCGCGAGCTGCCGATCATCCGCAAGATCGCCATCGGCTCGCTGAAGAACAAATTCCTGATCCTGCTGCCCGGGGCGCTGTTGATCAGCGCCTTCGCGCCGTGGGCGCTGACGCCGCTTCTGATGGCCGGCGGGGCCTATCTCTGTTTCGAGGCGTCCGAGAAGCTGGCCGAGAAGCTGATGGGTCACGGAACGGGCGACAAGCCGATCGAGGAACTGGCCCTGTCGTCGGAAGAACAGGAAAAGAAGATGGTCGGTTCGGCGATCCGCACCGATCTGATCCTGTCGGCGGAGATCACCGCCATCGCCCTGGCGGACCTGGCGGAACACTCGCTCGGGACCCAGGCGGCGGCCCTCGCCCTGGTCGGGCTGTTGATCACCGCGGTGGTCTATGGCGCCGTGGCGCTGATCGTGAAGATGGACGACATCGGCCTGCATCTGGCCGGGCGCCCCTCGGCGGCGGCGCGGTCACTGGGACAAGGCCTGGTCCGCGCCATGCCGATGGTGCTGGCCGGGCTGGCGACGATCGGCACGGCGGCCATGCTGTGGGTCGGCGGCGGGATTCTGGTCCACGGCCTGCACGAGTATCATCTGGATCTGCTGCCTGACCTGATCGCGAGCCTCGGAAACGTCGCCGCCGGCGTCCCCCTCATCGGTCCCGCGACGGGATGGCTGGCGACGGCCGCCGCCTCGGCGGTGGTCGGCCTGGTGGTGGGCGGCGTCATCGTCGCGATCCTGCACCTTGTTCCGCGCCGCAAGGGCGCGGCCCACTAGCCCGGGTGCGGCAATCGGGCCGCCTGCGGCGGACGGCCCCGGTTGCTGTGGGGGGGTTACGGTGCTATCAGGCGCCCGGCTTAGACGGAGGGCGCGTCGCAAGACGCGTCCCCGGCGTGCTTTCTTCAAGCATTTCAGGCCTTTGATCGGCGCGCATTCCGCCGCCGGTCGACAACCCGAACGCTAACCCGCGCGGACCAGACAGTGGCTGACGATTACAGGACGACGGAAGTCGGCGGGCGCTATGCACAGGCGCTGTTCGACCTCGCTGACGAAACGGGCGTTCTCGACGCCGTGCGCGCCGATCTGAAGTCGCTGCGCGCCGCGTGGACCGACAGCGCCGACCTGCGTCGGCTGGCCACCTCGCCGGTCATGGCGGCGGAGGATCAGCAAAAGGGTCTGGTCGCCATCGCCGATGCGGCGAAGTTCCACGGCGTGACCCGCAACTTCCTCGGCCTGCTGGGCCAGAACGGCCGCGCCGGCGACCTGCCCGGCGTGATCGCCGGCTTCGAGTCCCTGTATGCGAAGAAGATGGGCGTCGTCGCCGCCGAGGTGGTTTCGGCCCAGGCGCTGAGCGCCGCCCAGATGAAGGCCATCCAGTCCGCCCTGCGCGCCTCGCTGGGCAAGGACCCGGAAATGACCGCCCGCGTCGATCCGTCGATCCTGGGCGGCCTCAAGGTCAAGGTGGGGTCGAAACTGTTCGACGCCTCGCTGAAGACCAAGCTCGACCAGATGAAGTTCGCCCTCAAACGGGCCTGACCCCAACACTCGCGATCCCGACGGGGTCGCGCTGACAAGACGATAACAGAGAGCCTGTCATGGACATCCGCGCCGCCGAAATCTCGGCCATCCTCAAGTCGCAGATCGCCAATTTCGGCGTTGAAGCGGACGTGTCCGACGTCGGCCAGGTGCTGTCGGTCGGCGACGGCATCGCCCGCATCCACGGTCTGGACAAGGTCCAGGCCGGCGAGATGATCGAATTCCCCAAGGCCGGCGTGAAGGGCATGGCCCTGAACCTCGAGCGCGACAACGTCGGCGCCGTGATCTTCGGCGCCGATGCGCAGATCGCCGAGGGCGACGAGGTCCGCCGCCTGGGCGAGATCGTCGACGTGCCGGTCGGCAAGGGCCTGCTGGGCCGCGTCGTCAACCCGCTGGGCGAGCCGATCGACGGCAAGGGCCCGATCCAGTTCACCGAGCGTCGCCGCGTTGACGTCAAGGCGCCGGGCATCATCCCGCGCAAGTCGGTGCACGAGCCGATGCAGACCGGCCTGAAGGCCATCGACACCCTGATCCCGGTCGGCCGCGGCCAGCGCGAGCTGATCATCGGCGACCGTCAGGTCGGCAAGACCGCCGTGGCGATCGACACCATCCTGAACCAGAAGTCGATCAATGTTGACGGCGCGGCGGAAGGCGACAAGCTGTACTGCATCTATGTCGCCATCGGCCAGAAGCGCTCGACCGTGGCCCAGATCGTCAAGACGCTCGAGGAGCGCGGCGCCCTGGACTACACCATCGTCGTCGCCGCCACGGCCTCGGAGCCGGCCCCGCTGCAGTTCCTCGCCCCGTTCTCGGGCACGGCCATGGGCGAATATTTCCGCGACAACGGCATGCACGCCCTGATCGTCTATGACGATCTGTCCAAGCAGGCGGTGGCCTATCGTCAGATGTCGCTGCTGCTGCGCCGTCCGCCGGGCCGCGAAGCCTATCCGGGCGACGTCTTCTATCTGCACAGCCGACTGCTGGAGCGTTCGGCCAAGCTGAACGCCGACTATGGCTCGGGCTCGATGACCGCCCTGCCGCTGATCGAGACCCAGGCCAACGACGTCTCGGCCTATATCCCGACGAACGTGATCTCGATCACCGACGGCCAGATCTTCCTTGAGTCCGACCTGTTCTACCAGGGCATCCGCCCGGCCGTGAACGTCGGCATCTCGGTGTCGCGGGTGGGCTCCTCGGCCCAGACCAAGGCGATGAAGAAGGTCGCCGGCTCGATCAAGGGCGAGCTGGCCCAGTATCGGGAAATGGCGGCCTTCGCCAAATTCGGTTCGGACCTCGACGCCTCGACCCAGAAGCTGCTGGCCCGCGGCGCGCGCCTGACCGAGCTGCTGAAGCAGCCGCAGTACAGCCCGCTGACCATGGAAGAGCAGGTCGTCTCGGTCTACGCCGGCACGCGCGGCTATCTGGACGGCATCGCGGTGGGCGACATCGGCCGCTTCGAGACCGAGCTGCTGGCCCGGATCAAGTCGTCGAACGCCGGCCTGCTGGACGGCATCCGCACCAAGAAGGACCTCACCGCCGAGCTCGAAGCCGAGCTGAAGTCGGTGCTGGACGCCTTCCTCAAGACCTTCGCCTGAGACCGGCCCGGATAGCGAGAGAGTAGCCCCGGATGGCCAGCCTCAAGGAAATGCGCAATCGGATCGGAAGCGTGAAGTCCACGCAGAAGATCACGAAGGCCCTGAACATGGTCGCCGCGGCCAAGCTGAAGCGCGCCCAGGACCAGGCCGAGAGCGCCCGTCCCTATGCCCGCAAGATGGCCGCCGTGATCGCCAATCTGGCGGCCGGGGTGTCGGGCGACGACGCCCCGCGCCTGCTGGCCGGCACCGGTTCGGACCAGAAGCACCTGATCGTCGTCGCCACCGGCGACAAGGGTCTCGCCGGCGGCTTCAACACCAATGTCATCCGCGCCGCGCGCGAGCGGATCAAGACGCTGCTGGCCGAGGGCAAGGACGTGCGGATCGTCGCCGTGGGCCGCAAGGTTCGCGACGGCCTGTCGCGCCTCTATGGCGACCGGCTGGTGCGCACCTTCGAGATGAGCGACCACAAGGTCATCGGCCTGGCTGCGGCGGAGCCGATCGCGGCCCTGATCGCCGAGGAGTTCGAGGCCGGCAACGCCGACGTCGTGACCCTGTTCTACAGCCGCTTCCAGTCGGTCATCTCGCAGGTGCCGACGCCGAAACAGCTGATCCCGGCGGTCGTCGACGGCGACGCCCCGCCGATCGACCTGAACGGCGCGGTCTATGAGTACGAACCCTCGGAAGAGGACATCCTCGAGACCCTGCTGCCGCGCAACATCACCACCCAGGTGCTGGCCGCCCTGTACGAGAACCAGGCCAGCTTCTTCGGGGCGCAGATGGGCGCCATGGACAACGCCACGCGCAATGCGGGCGACCTGATCAACAGCCTGACCCTGCAGTACAACCGCAAACGTCAGGCCCAGATCACCACCGAACTGATCGAGATCATCGCCGGCGCGGAGGCGCTATAAGGCAAAACGTGATACCCTGGCCGGGTCGAAAGGAAACGCCGTGACGGACGACATCGCTCATCTGATGCTCGAACATCTGAAAGCCCTTCGCGCGGGGCAGCAGGAGATTCGGCTGGAGCTGATGGACATCAAGTCCCGGGTGACCGCGATCGAAAGTCACTTCGGCCAGTTGACCACCCAGTATGCCGGGCAGAGCGCCCGCCTTGACCGTGTCGAGGAACGACTGGGCCGCATCGAACGCCGCCTCGACCTCGTCGAAGCCTGACCCTTTCCGACAAGACCTTTAGAAGAAGCCGCACCGCCATGACCGACACCGTCGCCCCGAAGAAACCCGCCCCCCGCAAGCCGGCCGCTCCCAAGGCTCCGAGGGCCGCCGCCGCCACCGGCAACGCCGCCTATACGGCCGGCACCGGCACGGGCAAGATCGCCCAGGTCATCGGCGCCGTCGTCGACGTCGAGTTCGAGGGCCAGCTGCCGGCGATCCTGAACGCCCTGGAGACGCAGAACGTCGACCAGAAGACCGGCCAGCCCTTCACCCTGGTGCTGGAAGTCGCCCAGCACCTCGGCGAGAACATGGTCCGCACCATCGCCATGGACACCTCGGAAGGCCTGACGCGCGGCCAGCCGGTGACCGACACGGGCACCTCGATCCTGGCCCCGGTCGGCCCCGGCACCCTGGGCCGGATCATGAACGTCGTCGGCGCGCCGATCGACGAACAGGGCCCGATCCAGACGACCATGTACCGCCCGATCCACCGCGAGGCGCCGAGCTTCGAGGAGCAGTCGACCTCGTCGGAAATCCTCGTCACCGGGATCAAGGTCATCGACCTGATGTGCCCCTACACCAAGGGCGGCAAGATCGGCCTGTTCGGCGGCGCCGGCGTCGGCAAGACCGTGACCATGCAGGAGCTGATCAACAACATCGCCAAGGCTTACGGCGGTTATTCGGTGCTGGCCGGCGTGGGCGAGCGCACCCGCGAGGGCAACGACCTGTATCACGAGATGATCGAGTCGAACGTCAACGTTGATCCGACCAAGAACGGCGGCTCGACCGAGGGTTCGAAATGCGCCCTCGTCTACGGCCAGATGAACGAGCCTCCCGGCGCCCGCGCCCGCGTCGCCCTGACGGGGCTGGCCCAGGCCGAGTATTTCCGCGACGAAGAGGGCAAGGACGTCCTGCTGTTCGTCGACAACATCTTCCGCTTCACGCAGGCCGGTTCGGAAGTGTCCGCCCTGCTGGGCCGCATTCCCTCGGCCGTGGGCTATCAGCCGACGCTGGCGACGGAGATGGGCAACCTGCAGGAGCGCATTACCTCGACCAAGAAGGGCTCGATCACCTCGGTCCAGGCCATCTACGTCCCCGCCGACGACCTGACCGACCCGGCTCCGGCCGCCTCGTTTGCCCACCTTGACGCCACGACCGTGCTGAGCCGCGACATCGCCGCCCAGGCCATCTTCCCGGCCGTCGATCCGCTGGACTCGACCTCGCGGATCATGGACCCGCTGGTGATCGGCGACGAACACTACCAAGTCGCCCGTTCGGTCCAGGAAGTGCTGCAGCAGTACAAGGCGCTGAAGGACATCATCGCCATCCTCGGAATGGACGAGCTGTCGGAAGAGGACAAGCTGGTCGTCTCGCGCGCCCGCAAGATCCAGCGCTTCCTGTCGCAGCCCTTCTTCGTGGCCGAGCAGTTCACCAACGCCCCGGGCAAGTTCGTGTCGCTGGAAGACACCATCCGCTCGTTCAAGGGCATCGTCGCCGGCGAATACGACCACCTGCCGGAAGCGGCCTTCTACATGGTCGGCGCCATCGAGGAAGCCGTCGAGAAGGCCCAGAAGCTGGCCGCGGACGCCGCCTGATGGCCGGCAAGCTGAGCTTCTCGCTGGTGTCGCCCGAGCGCGAGGTCTTCAACGGCCTCGTCGATCAGGTCGACGCGCCCGGCGTCGAGGGCGACTTCGGCGTGCTGGCCGACCACGCCCCGTTCATGACGGCCCTGCGCGAAGGCGTGGTCACCATCATCGACCGCGGTTCGCGGCGTCAGTTCGAGGTGCACGGCGGCTTCGCCGACGTCACCCCGGCCGGCCTGACCATCCTGGCCGAACAGGCCGCGGAAGTGGCGGCGGCGTAGTTTCTTGTCATCCCGGACGCGGCGCCGCCGCGATCCGGGACGCGCCAGCCCTCAACGAGTCTCCTCCCGGAAGGCGCAGCCTGTCCCGGAGTCGGGATGAAGCCGATCGTCGCCCGGGTCAGCTCTGCGAGCTGCCCGGGCGTTCTTGATTTAGGAGCGTCCCGTCCCGGCTCTCCGCTTCGCGTCGGCCGGGATGACAAGGCGCCCGCGCTTGACCCCGGCGTCGGAGGTCCTAGACAGCCCCTGCAAGACGAGGCCACGTCCTCGCTCCCGCGCCGATCCAGTGTCGGCGGGACCAAGTCCGGGACGGCCCGGCCCTTTGCGAGGAGGGCCGAACCATGGCCTGGACCTATCTGATCATCGCCGGCCTGCTGGAAATCGTCTGGGCCTATTTCATGAAACAGTCGCTGGGCTTCACCCGGCTGTGGCCGAGCGTGGCGACGCTGGGCTTCATGGTGGTCAGTTTCGGCCTGTTGTCGCTGGCGATGAAGTCGCTGCCGATGGGCACGGCCTATGTGGTGTGGACCGGGATCGGGGCGGTCGGGGCCTTCATCGTCGGGGTGGTGTTCCTGCAGGAGCACCTGAGCCCGATGCGGGTGATCGCGGCCCTGCTGGTGCTGGCGGGGCTGGTGATGTTCCGGCTGGCGCCGGGGGAGTGATTAGTGGCTAGTGGTTAGTGATTGGCCGACGGCTGTGCGACGGCGCGGCCCGCGCCGCCCTTCCGCAGGCAGGGATGCAGCAATCATCAACCACTAATCACCAATCACTAACCACCCCTAGACCACCAGCGGCGCGAACAGGGCGACGACGGTTTCATAGGCCGGGCGTTTGAAGGGGACGACGAGGGCGGGGGCTTCGGCGAGGGAGCCCCAGCGCCAGGCGTCGAACTCGATGTCACCGTGGGCCTCCAGATCGATCTCGGACTCGTCGCCGGTGAAGCGGAAGGCGAACCATTTCTGCTTCTGGCCCTCGAAGCCGCGCGCCTGTTTCGAGCCGCCGTAACCGGCCGGGAAGGCGTAGGCGATCCATTCCTCCGATTTCGCCAGCAGCTCGACCGAGGTGACGCCGGTCTCCTCGGCCAGTTCGCGGCGGGCGGCGGCCTCATAGTCCTCGTCGTCGTCGACGCCACCCTGCGGGAACTGCCAATTGTGCGGTCCCGGCGTCCCGGCGCGACGCCCGTACCAGACCCGGCCGTCCGGGTGGAACAGGACGACGCCGACGTTGGGGCGGTAGCGGGAGAGGTCGGTCATGGATGAGGCATCAGGCAGCAGGCAGCAGGGACGAAGAGGATTGTTGCTTAGCGGAGACGCGCGGCGCTGTCCCGCTGCCCGCTGCCTGCTGCCTTATCTTCCCGGCCGGTTCGCCAGGGCCGAGGCCGGAGCCAGTTGCAGGCCGCGGGCTTCGAGGCCGGCGGTCCAGCGGGCGGTGGCCTCGACGGTGACGGGGTAGCTGAAGCCCGTGCCGAGGGCCTGGCCGCGCGCCTTGGCGAGGGCCTCGAGGGCGGTCAGCTGGCCCATGATGGCGGTGGGCGACTGCTGCTGGTCGACGATGCGGTTCGCGCTGGCGCGGGCCCAGGCGCCCGGGCGGCGGCTCATCGAGCCGTCGTCGAGGAAGGCGACGCCGCGCTGGCGCAGCACGGTCATGAAGGCGGTCATGCCGGCGTCCGAGGTCATGAACTGGTCGCCGAGATAGTTGGTGACGCCGAAATAGCCGGTCGCGCGGCCCAGCAGCCAGTTCATCTTGGCCTGGATGTCGGCGGCGTCGGCGTTGGCCAGCAGGGTGTAGGGGCCGGGGTCGTTGGCCGGATAGCCCGACGGCTCCATCGGCATCTCCAGCATGACCTCGTGGCCCTGGGCGCGGGCCAGGTCGATCCAGCCCTGCAGACCCTCGGCATAGGGGACGAAGCTGAGGGTGACCTCGGCCGGCAGGCGTTCGATGGCGGCGCGGGTGGTGACGGCGTTGAGGCCGAGGCCGCCGACGATCAGGGCGACGCGGGGATTGCCGTTGGCGACGAAGGGCCGGGCATAGGCCTGGGCCGGGACGCGGCCGTCGGCGGCGATGCGCGGCAGGGGGCCGTCGGGGCCGGGCTGGCTGAGGCCGGCGATGGGGGCTTGCGGCAGCGGGCGGGCGGCGACGCGCGGGGCGGTGACCGGGGCGCCCGCGCCCGAGACGGTGGCGCCGTCGGGCAGGGTGATGACAGCCTCGCCCGTCAGGGTCGGGTCGGCGCCGTCGGCGGTCAGGTCCTGATAGAGGCCCGAACCATCCAGCGAAAAGGCCTCCAGCCCGGTCGGGACGACGGCGGGGGCGGCGGCCGGGCGGTTGAGGGCGACGCGGGCCGAGGGGGCCCCGGCGCGCGGGTCGCCGAGCACGGTGACGAACAGGGCGGCGGCGCCCAGCAGCAGGACCCCGGCCCCGGCGACGGCCACCGGCGGCTTCTTCGCCACGCGGACCAGACGGTCGAGGGTTTCGCCCATGGGACGGCGGGCGGGCGGAGCGCCCGCGGTGGCGGCGAGAACGGACTGGCGCTTGGCGAACATGGGCAACAAACTGGCGCTCGAACCGGGGTCCGCGGGACGGACTCCTTCGAGGCCCACATTGGCCCGGCGTCGGTTAAGAAAGCCTAACGGGGTGTTAGGCATGTGGTGGGGGCTAGGGTCTAGGGTCTAGGGTCTAGGGTCTAGGGTCTAGGGTCTAGGGTGGCAGGGGAGTTGCCCCTAGCCCCTAGCCCCTAGGTTCTGAACCCATAAAGCTTGCGGTGACCCGGTCTCGCTGATTCAAGGATTCCGGAAGGAGCCTTGGCATGGCGCGATACGATCTGAGCGAGGTGGAGT
>NZ_JBKBMX010000034.1:0-10212 GCF_046295595.1 Brevundimonas sp.
GTGCTGCTGGGCGAGCCGATAGAGCACGGGAAACAAGGCCGGTGGGAGTTCGACATCATGCGCCGAGGCGGGGTCGCCGCAATACAGGCAGACGCCGCTCCTCAGGCATTTCAGCAGCCACCCGTCATAGCGGGCGCGCACCTCGGCGAAGGGCCGGCGCAACGCCGTCAGCGCCGGCCTCCAACAAAGGCTTCGAAGGCTGAGACCTCCTCTGCCGAACCCAGGGCGATGGGGACTCGCTGGTGGAGTTCGGACGGCTTGATCGCGGTGATCGCTGTCCGGCCATCCGTCGATCGTCCACCGGCCTGCTCAACAAGCCATCCTGCCGGCGAGCATTCGTACAGAAGCCTCAGCTTGCCGGCGGCGTGTCCTGGCCTGCAATCCGCCGGGTAGATGAAGATGCCCCCTCGTACGAGGATACGGTGGACGTCCGCCACCATCGCGCCGCTCCAGCGCATGTTCCGATCTTCGCCCAACGGTCCCTCGGCTCCCGCTTCACAGGCCTCGATGTAGGACCGGACACCCTGGTCCCAGTACCGGCGATGGGCTGCGTTGATGGCGTACTCCGCGCTCCGGGCGGGAACGCGCATGTCTGGATGGGTGAGCCACCACACGCCTTCGACGCGGTCGAGGGTGAAGCCCGCCACGCCCGATCCCCAACCGAGGACCAGCAGTGTCTGGGCTCCATAGAGCGCATAGCCCGCGGCCGCCTGCCGGGACCCAGGCTGCAGAAACTCTTGCTCGCGCACCGGTCCGCCGACGTCGTCTTCGGATCGCGGCAGGATCGAGAAGATCGAACCGACCGGCGCGGACACCTCGATATTGCTCGAGCCGTCGAGCGGATCGAAGACCAGCAGGTAGGGTGCATCCTGGCGGTCATCACGCGTCCAGTGATGGTCCATTTCCTCGGAGGCAAGCCCAGCGAACGCGGTTGATTCTCCGCACCCGGACAGAAAAATGTCGTTGGCGATGACGTCCAGCGCCTTCTGGGTCTCGCCCTGGATATTGGCTTGGTCGAGAGCGCCCATGTGCCCGGTCAGCGGCGCCGTCTCAATCCGCCGATCAATGTCGCGGCAGGCTTCGGCGACGCTCAGCAGGCCATGGCGAAGCAGGGAAGGCAAATGCGGGGCCTGGTCGAGGTATGCGTCGAGGGTTGAACGGTCTGGCAAGAGGCCTCCGGCGCCGGTCCTTGGGGACTATCCAAACTGTGCTGGCCGCCTCGGGCCCGCTGACGGCGCAGGTATAACCGAACGCAGCCTTGTTCAGACTGATGTCCCCTTATCTGGGATTTTCGGACAGGATTTTAAGCCCGACAATGCCGGCGATGATCAGCATGAAGCAAATCAGGCGAGGCAGACTACGGTCTTCACCAAGGGCCACGACGCCATAGATGGCGGTGCCTACCGCGCCGATTCCGACCCAAACGGCATAGGCTGTCCCGATCGGTATCGTCCGCGTGGCCAGCGACAGCAGATACATGCTTGCCGCGATGAATGAGACGCAGAGGACGCTGGGCCCGACTTTCGTAAACCCCTCGGTCCTCGGAATAATCGCCGCATATACGATCTCGGCGGCCCCAGCCAGAACAAGAAAAATCCATCCCATTGTACCGCCCGGGAGGAGGGCGTGCGCCCGGACATCAGAGACTAAGGCTCATTGGAGCGGCATCAAGACACCCGGCTCGCACAGGGGCGACGAAGGCCATGGCGTGTTAGCCTGACGGAATGCGATATCTCCCACTGCTGCTGGTTTCCCTGGCGAGCATCGGCTTCGCTCTGCTGAGCATCTTCGATCTCATACCTGTTCGATGGCCGCTTCTGATCCTGATCCCTATGATGTTGCTCGGCGTCTGGGATTTGGTTCAGAGCCGTCACACCCTCCGCCGAACCTACCCCCTGATCGCGCACTTCCGGTGGTTCTTCGAATGGATTCGCCCGTACATGCGGGCTTACCTTCTCGACAGCGACACGGAGGGCCGTCCCTTCAGTCATCGGCAGAGGGCGCTGGTCTACCGGCGGGCCAAGGGAGAGGACGGCGTCAACGCCTTCGGCACCCAGCTCGACGTCAACCAACCGGGCCACGAATGGATCAACCACTCGGTCACGCCGCATGAAGGCATAGACGCCGGGTTCCGCGTCCTGATCGGCGGCGACTGCGCGAAGCCTTACAGCGCGTCAATCCTCAACATCTCCGCCCTCAGCTTCGGGTCACTGGGCGGGAATGCGATCGAGGCCCTCAACCTCGGCGCCAAGGCCGGCGGCTTTTATCATGACACCGGCGAAGGCGGCATTTCGGACCACCACCTGAGGCACGGCGGCGATCTCGTCTGGGAAATCGGCACCGGATATTTCGGCTGTCGCACCGGGGACGGCCGATTTGACGCGGCCGAGTTTGAGCGCAAGGCCGCGCTTGAGCAGGTCAGGATGATCGAGGTGAAGCTCAGCCAAGGGGCGAAGCCGGGCCAAGGCGGCCTACTGCCGGGCTCGAAAGTCAATGACGCCATCGCCCGGGCGCGCGGCGTGCCGGTCGGCGAAACCGTTCACTCGCCGGCGCGGCACAGCGCTTTCTCGACCCCGCGCGAGATGCTCGAATGGCTGGCGGAGTTGCGACGGCTGTCCGGCGGCAAGCCAGTCGGCTTCAAACTCTGCATCGGCCATCGCTGGGAGTTCCTGGCGATCGTCAAGGCGATGCTTGAAACAGGCGTCACGCCCGACTTCATCGTCATAGACGGGGCGGAGGGCGGCACCGGCGCGGCGCCCAGCGAACTGTCTGACCATGTCGGGACGCCACTGCGGGAAGGCCTCGTCTTCGTGGTGAACGCGCTGGTCGGGGCGAATTTGCGCGACCGGATCCGGATCGGCGTCGCCGGAAAGATCTTCGACGGTCATACCATGGCCGCGGCCCTGTCGCTGGGCGCCGACTGGTGCAACTCGGCGCGGGCCTTCATGTTCGCGCTCGGCTGCGTCCAGACCCGGAAATGCCACACCGACGCGTGCCCCACCGGTGTCGCCACCCAGAACCCGTGGCGCGAGGCGGGTCTGGTGGTTGGCCAAAAGGGCCCCCGCGTCATGTCGTTTCACAGGGAGACGGTGAGCGCTCTGGCGGACTATGTCGCGGCGGCCGGGCTGGCTCATCCCTCACAACTTCGCCCCGAGCACCTGCGGGTCCGTCACGGCAGCGGCGAAGTGCGCAGCGCTGACATGATCTATCGCTACCTGGCGCCCGGCGCCCTGCTGTCCGATGGAGCCCCGGACGACTACGCCCGCTGGTGGGCTATGGCGGATGCCGACAGCTTCCTTCCGCGGGAGCGGCAGATGCCAGTGGCGGGCTAGTATCGACGTCCCGCGACGCCTGAGATCCTCGGTCGCAGGCAGCCGCGCCTCCAGGCTGCGTCGATCAATCGCCAGCAAGGCAGTCGAGGGCGCGCCCGCGCCGGGCTCTGGTCCGCACCCGGGACTGGCCACAACCCCAGCCGTCCGGAGCCCGGATGATCGAAAACTTGCAACCAATTGGAGACGGTTCCGTACACAAAGAGCGCTGATACCGGGGAGCGGTGGTTAGGCAATCCTCAGAACGGAGACAGGGTCATGGTGGCGGACGCTGCACAATCCAGGAATGCTGATCGCCACGGCTGGCGTTGGCTCTATCTTGGCCTCGCGACCGTCACCGGCGTTCTGGGACTGATCATGACGGTGCTGGGCGGTTGGCTGATCGCCTTGGGCGGGTCCTTCTACTATCTCCTCGCCGGCCTGCTTCTCATGGCGGGCGCCGGACTGGCCTGGCGCGGCCGCGACCGTCTCGCCCTTCTGCTATTCGGGGGGACGCTGCTCGCGACCGTGGTCTGGTCCCTCATAGAGATCGGCGGAAAGGGTTGGCTTCCGGCATGGGGCATCGATCTGGCCGGCCGCGTCGGGCTGCTCGCCGCCCTTGTGGCGGGCGTGGGACTGTCGTGGTTGATGTGGCGCGCGCCCCCGCGCTCAACGCCGCGCCGCGCGGCTCTGGCCGGGGTGGCTGTCACCTTCGTCGCCCTCGGGGTGGTCCTGTTTGTCAGTTGGGAACGGACCGAGGGACCGGGCGAACAGGCGCTCGCGGCGAACGGCCTCCCTCCGGTCGGCGGCGGCGCCCAGGACGCCGGCGCGGACTGGACGGCCTATGGCGGGACCAACGGCGGGCGGCGCTATTCGACCCTCAGTCAGGTCTCGATCTCCAACGTGAGCGAGTTGGAGGAAGCCTGGACCTTCCAGAGCGGGGACCTGAACCCGAGCGAGGGCCGGGTCTTCTATTCGTCCCAGAACACGCCGATCAAGGTCGGCGACTTTCTCTACACCTGCACCCCGACCAGCAAGGTTTTCGCCCTCGACCCGGGGACTGGTGAGGTGCGCTGGAGCCACGATCCGCGGGTCCCCGCCAGCACCATGGAATCCCTGTTCACCGCGGCCTGCCGCGCGGTCGCCTATCACGACGACGGCGCCCCCGCCGGACAGCCGAATGCGATCTCCAGGATGCCGGCGGTCCCCGGAGCGATCGGCCCGGTGCCCCGTGGCGGAAGCCAGTGCCACCGCCGAATCTTCGTCGCCACGGCCGATGGACGCCTTATCGCCCTGGATGCGGTCGGCGGCTTCCCGTGCCGCGAGTTCGGTCAGGACGGCGTGGTCGACATGACCGCCGGCATGGGCCTGCGCGAAAAGGGCTTCGCCTCCAATACCTCGGGGGCGACCGTGGCGGGCGGACTGCTGATCCTCGGCCAGCAGGTCAGCGACAATCAGAGACGGGATGCGCCGTCCGGCGTGGTCCGGGCCTATGACGCGCGCACTGGCGAACTGCGCTGGGCCTGGGATGCGCTGCGCCCGGATGCGCAGGCCGCGCTTGCGCCGGGGGAGATCTATCCTCGCGGCACGCCCAACGTCTGGAACATCATATCCGCGGATGAAGCGCTGGGTTTGGCCTTCCTCGCCACCGGCAACGCCGCGGCCGACCAGTGGGGCGGGAACCGGACGGCTGAAGAAGACCGCTTTACGGACGCCGTGGTCGCCGTCGACCTGCAGACCGGGGCCACGCGCTGGGTTTACAGCACCGTCACCCACGACCTGTGGGACTATGACCTTGGCGCTCAGCCCATGCTCGTCGACGTCATGATCGACGGCGCGCTGCGCCGGGCCGTGATGCAGGCCAGCAAGACCGGCAACATGTTCCTGCTGGACGCCGGCACGGGTGAAACCCTTCGGCCGATCGAACAGCGCCCCGCGCCGCAGGGAGCGCCTCCGGGCGACCGGGTGGCGCCGACCCAGCCCCAATCCGTCTTCTTCCCCAACATCGGCGGCGTGCCGGGTCGCAATCCCGAGCGCATCGACGCGCGACATGCTTTCGGACTGACCCCCATAGACGCCGCCCTGTGCCGGATCAGTTTCCACCGCCAGCGCTATGAAGGCATGTTCACCCCTCCGACGGAGAATGAGGCTGGCATGCTGTTGTTCCCCGGGACGGTCGGCGGCATGAACTGGGGCGGACTCGGCTATGACCCGCAGCGGCGTCTGATCATCGCCAACAACTCCCGTCTGCCAAACCTCGTCGTCCTGCATCCGCGGGAAGAGGTCGACGACAAGGCCGTCGGTTCGGGCGGGGCCCGGCCCGACCAGACGGTCGCCCCTCACTCGGGCACGCCCTATGGCGTGACCCGGCCGATCTGGTGGTCGGCGCTCAAGGTGCCCTGCATCGCCCCGCCGTGGGGCTATATCTCCGCGACCAGCATCGACACCGGCAAGGTCGTCTGGTCCAGACCCCTGGGCACCGGCTTTGACTCCGGACCGCTGGGCATTCCCACCTTCCTCAAGATCGCCACGGGTACGCCCAACCTCGGCGGACCTCTGGTGACGGCGGGCGGCCTGACGTTCATCGGCGCGGCCCAGGATGATTTTCTGCGGGCGTTCGAGACCTCCACAGGCCGTCTTCTGTGGGAAGCCCGCCTGCCCGCCGGAGCCCAGGCCGGTCCGATGACCTATGAGCATCAGGGCCGGCAGTACGTCGCCGTTACAGCTACCGGCCACGCCCGGTTCGAGACCACGCCGGGCGACTATCTGAGGGTTTACGCCCTGCCCGAATGAACGCCGGGGCGGAGCCCGTCCCCACCGCCATCCGTCGCCGGGACGCCTGCGGAGGTCGTCGCGCCGTGGGCCAGCCCGCCTTCTTCGGCCAACTGCCCGTCTTGGCGAAGCGCCGAGGTCGACTTATATATGCGGCGACGACGCACGTCGTCTTCCCCAACAATCTGGGGTGACCACCCATCACCACGCCAGACGTGAGCCAGGCTCGCGCGGCGTGACGACCGTCAGCGGTCGGGATGCGTTGTCGCCGCCGGCGCCCGCTCAGCAGCGGCTGCGTCCGTCGTGTCGGAGAGCGACATGACCAACCTTGTCCGGATTGGGCCCGAGAAGTCACCCTCGGCCCCCACGTCGCTCCACGAGGCGCGGCTTGAGGCGGTGCTCCGCCACCTCGCGCTCAGCGGCGCACGCCGCATCGCCGATCTCGGATGCGGACGCGGCGCGCTGCTCGACCGCCTGGCTGATCGGACGGCCGTGACCGAGGCCGTGGCGGTCGACCTTGATGCACCGCCGCTCGAAGCGATCCGGGCGCGTTTTGAGGGCGACGATCAGCTCGTGGTGGAGACCGTCCAGGGTTCGCTGATGGATGGTCGCCTTCAGCTCGGGCCGCTGGATTCGGCGGTGCTGCTTGAGGTGATCGAACACATCCAGCCGGACGAATTGTCGAAACTCGAGATCGCCGTCTTCCGCGCATGGCGGCCGCCCCAAGTTATCATCACCACGCCGAATGCCGACGCCAATGACTATCTCGGGGTTCCGCAAGGCCGGCGACGGCACTGGGACCACCGATTTGAATGGGGTCGGGCGCGGTTCCAGCGATGGGCGTCGGGCGTTGCGGCGCGTTCCGGCTACCGGGTCGATTTCGAGGGCGTCGGCTGGGAACACCCCACCTACGGAGCCCCGACGCAGCTGGCGGCGTTCACCGCATGAGACTGGAGAGAAAAGAGTTGAAACTCGAAGACAAGCTGGACGACCACGCCTTTAGAACCCTCGCGGCCCTGGCGGCCGGAGAGAAAGGCTTCTATCCGGTTCTGAGTCGTCGCTCGACGGCGCGGGCCAGACAGGCGGGCTGGACCACGCCCCAGGGCGTTCTGACAGCGCAGGGCCAGGCGGTGTTTCTGGCCGAACAGGCGCGGCGCGCCCACGGCTAGAGAACGAGCCGGAATAACGCCGCTTACTTCGCACTTGCGAAGATCGGGCGAGGGGGTTATGGGGGCCGCGCGTGTGCTGCTGGCCCCCGGGCCCAGTCTAATCGCGGTGTTTCAAACGCTTCAAGCGCACCGCTGCACGCACCACAAGTTTACATCGTTGGAAGCCCCGCAGGATCGCGGCGGCGCGTCGCGCTCTGCGCGCGGGAGACATATGCATGAACCTGCCAGCCATCGACCTGGCCACCGTCCGCCAGAACTGGTTTGGAAACCTCAAAGGTGACTCGCTCGCCGGCATCGTCGTCGCGCTGGCGCTGATTCCCGAAGCCATCGCCTTTTCGATCATCGCCGGCGTCGATCCTGCTGTGGGGCTATATGCGTCGTTTGTGGTGTGCGTCGTTATCGCTTTCGCGGGCGGACGTCCCGGCATGATTTCGGCGGCGACTGGCGCGATGGCGCTGTTGATGATCACACTCGTGCGCGAGCACGGCCTCCAGTATCTGCTGGCGGCCACGATCCTGACCGGCATCCTGCAGATCATCGCCGGCTATATCCGGCTCGGCGCCCTGATGCGGTTCGTCTCGAAATCGGTGGTGACCGGCTTCGTCAACGCCCTGGCGATCCTGATCTTCCTCGCCCAGTTGCCGGAGCTGACCAATGTCGGCTGGGAGACCTACGCCATGGTCGCCGGCGGCCTGGCGATCATCTACATCCTGCCGCGCCTGACCAAGGCGATCCCGTCGCCCCTCGTCGCCATCGTGGTCCTGACGGCCCTGTCGATGGTGATGGGACTGGATGTTCGGAACGTCGGCGACATGGGCCAGCTTCCCGCGACCCTGCCGATGTTCCTGATCCCGGACATCCCGCTGAACCTCGAAACCCTGATGATCATCTTCCCCTATTCGCTGACGCTGATGATGGTGGGTCTGCTCGAGTCGCTGATGACCGCGACCATCGTCGACGAGCTGACCGACACCCCGTCCGACAAGAACCGCGAGTGTAAAGGACAGGGCGTGGCCAACATCGCCTCCGGCTTCTTCGGCGGCATGGCGGCCTGCGCCATGATCGGCCAGTCGGTGATCAACATCAAATCCGGGGGTCGGGGACGCATGTCGACCCTGCTGGCGGGGCTGTTCCTGCTGTTCATGATCCTCGTTCTGGGCGAGTGGGTGGCCCAGATCCCGATGGCCGCCCTGGTGGCGGTGATGTTCATGGTCGCGATCGGCACCTTCAACTGGGGCTCGGTCAAGAACCTGGTCCAGCACCCGAAGAGCTCCAGCTTCGTC
The DNA here is from genome assembly GCF_046295595.1 of Brevundimonas sp. Classification (GTDB taxonomy): domain Bacteria; phylum Pseudomonadota; class Alphaproteobacteria; order Caulobacterales; family Caulobacteraceae; genus Brevundimonas. The sequence continues at coordinate 8,533 of NZ_JBKBMX010000034.1, forward strand.
ATGCTGGCGACGGTCGTGGTGACTGTTTTCACCCACGACCTGGCCAAGGGCGTTTTCACCGGCGTGCTGCTGTCGGGCATCTTCTTCGCCCAGAAGGTCGCGCGGATCGTGGCGGTCCAGTCGACCGCGGCCGAGGATGGCCGCAGCCGCGAGTACACGGTGCTGGGTCAGATCTTCTTCGCCTCGGCGGACGGCTTCGTGGGCGCCTTCGACTTCAAGGAAGCGATCGACCACGTTCGGATCGACGTTTCCCGGGCCCACTTCTGGGACGTGTCGGCCATCTCGGCGCTCGACAAGGTCATCCTGAAATTCCGCCGCGAAGGCACCGTGGTCGAGGTCGACGGCCTCAACGAGGCCAGCCGGACCATGGTCGACAAGTTCGCCATGCACGACAAGCCCGGCGCCATGGACAGCCTGATGGGCCACTGAAATCCCGGCACGGACGACAAGCATCGCTTTGAAGGAGAAATAATATGCAAGAGGCAAGAGCAGGCGTCGCCGCCGGAACGGTGGGGTGGGCTGTGAGCCAGTTGCTCGGCCGGGTGATCGCCCGGGGGAACCTGACCGTCCACGGGTTGTCGGCCAACGACGCCCCTGTCGCCTTCGGCGACGGCGTCGGTCCCCGGGCGACGATCCGCCTTACGCCCGACGCCGCCAGCCGCATCGCCGCCGATCCCGAGCTTGCGGTTGGCGAATGCTATATGGACGGGTCCCTGGCCCTCGAGGAGGGAAGCGTCCGCGACCTGCTCGAGATCATCTTCCTCAATCCCGAGTCCCACGCCTACGTCCAGGAACGCATCGCCGCGCTGGGCCTCGGCGTCATCCGGAAACTGCACCGGAAAAACAGCCGCAAGGCCGCCAGGGCCAACGTCGCCCACCACTACGACCTGTCGCGGGAGCTATATGAACTGTTCCTGGACGCGGACCTTCAATACAGCTGCGCCTATTATGCGCGGCCAGGCATGTCGCTCGAGGCGGCGCAACGCGCCAAAAAGACCCATATCATCGCCAAAATGCTGCTCGAACCGGGCCAGACGGTCCTGGACATCGGCTGCGGCTGGGGCGGGATGGCTCGCCAGATCGCCGAGACCGCGCCGGTCAAGGTCACGGGCGTCACCCTGTCGCCGGAACAGCTGGCCGTCGCCGGGGAACGCGCTGTTCCCGGCACGCAGTTCCGGCTGCAGGATTATCGCGACGTCACCGAGCGGTTCGACCGCATCGTCTCCGTGGGCATGTTCGAGCACGTCGGCTTGACCCACTACGACGAGTTTTTCGCGACCATCGCCCGGATGTTGAACGACGACGGCGTGGCCCTGATCCATTCGATCGGCCGCAAGGACGGGCCGAGCGTCAATAACCCGTGGATCGAGAAGTACATCTTCCCGGGCGGCTATATCCCGTCCCTGTCCGAGGTCCTGCCGGCGATCGAAAAGGCCGGTCTTTGGGTCACCGACATCGAAATCCTGCGGCTTCACTACGCCGAGACCCTGAAAGACTGGAACGATCGTTTCCAGTCCCAACGCGAGGCCGTCGCGGCGCTCTATGACGAACGTTTCTGCCGGATGTGGGAGTTCTACCTCGCCGCCAGCGAGATGTCGTTCCGCCACCAGGGCCATATGAATTTCCAGATCCAGTTGGCCAAGCGCGTGGACACGGTCCCGCTGACCCGTGACTATATCA
>NZ_JBKBMX010000035.1:0-9762 GCF_046295595.1 Brevundimonas sp.
CCGGCGACAACGCCGAGCTGAACGTCGAGCTGATCACCCCGATCGCCATGGACCAGGGCCTGCGCTTCGCCATCCGCGAAGGCGGCCGCACCGTCGGCGCCGGCGTGGTCTCCAAGATCACCGAGTAAGCCCGGTCATCTGACCTGAAATGCGAACGGCCCCCGGAGCGATCCGGGGGCCGTTTTGCTGTGCGCCGGCGAAGCCGCCAGCTTCGCCGTGCGGGTCGGTCCGGCTCAGGTGAACCGCACCTCGACGCCCGGCTTGACCGCGCCGGCCAGCTGTTCAGCGTCCCAGTTGGTCAGGCGGACGCAGCCGCTGGAGGCGGTCTTGCCGATCTCGGCCGGCTCGGGCGTGCCGTGGATGCCGTAGGTGTCGCGCGACAGGTCGATCCACACCGAGCCGACCGGATTGTTCGGGCCGGGCGGCACGACCACCTTGTCGCCGCCTTCGCCATAGCTGACCCGCGACGGATCGTAGGTGTAATTGGGCTCGGGGGCGATCGCCCGCACCGTGTGCGAGCCGGAGGGCGACGGCATCTCTCCGCTGCCGATGGTGGCGGGATAGAAGGCCAGCAGCGTGCCGTCGGCGTCGAAGGCGCGGAGTGAATTCTCCGCCTTGTCGATGACGATCCGCGCCACCTCGCCTTGCAGTTCATTCGGTCCCGGCGCGGCCACGACGATGGTCTGGCCCGCGCGCGCGAAATCAACGCCCGGATTGAGCGCATCCAGCAGGGCTTCGCTCATATGGAATTTCTCGGCCAGGGCCTCGCGGGCGTCGGCGTAGCCGACCGTCTCGAGCTCGCCCATGTCGGCGATGTCTTCGGGAAGCTTGCCGATGAAGGGACCGGCGGTGTCGGCCTCGGTAATCGTATAGTCCGTGAGCACCTTGCGGCTGTCGCCCGAGGCCAGTCGCTGGAACACCTCGGCGTCAAGTTCCCCGTCCACCTCCAGGTCGTGCGCCTCCTCGAAGGCGGCGATGGCCTGGCGGGTGTTCTCGCCGCCGAGACCGTCGACGATCCCCGGCGAGAAGCGGGTTCGGTCGAGCAGGATCTGGGCCCGCGCCATGACGGGGTCGGGGCGGGCGTCGGCCGGCAGCGCCCCGCTGACCGCTCCGCCCGGGCCGCTGGACGTCTGGCCGCCCCCGGCGCCGTCGGCGGCTTTCGGTTCGCCGGAGGTCGCGACGCCGCCGGAGCTCGATTCGCCCGAGGTCTGCGCGTCCGCGGTCGCCGCGACGGGCGGTCTGTAGGACGCCGTCTCGATCGACTGGCGCAGTTGCGACGCGGCCGTGGCCGCCGGGTCCGCCCGTTGAGGCGCCGCCCGGGGCTCCTGCGCATTGTCGCCGCAGGCCGCGACGGCCAGAAGCGGCAGGGCGGCGACGAGGGCGAAACGGGCGGGGCGGCGGCGAACGATCATGGCGGGCTCCAGCAGGCGGGGACCAGACCAACACCTTGCGCCGCCGGCTGTTCCGTTCAGCGGAGCGCCGCGGCCAGCCCCTCGGCCGTCACGGCCGCCCAGCAGGCGTAGCCCGGGTCGTTCAGGTGCAGGTCGTCCGGACCGACGCCGCCCCGTTCCAGACCGCTCCAGCCTCCCATGGCGTCGAAACGGTGCAGCACGGCGTAGCCGAGACGGCCGCCCTCCAGATCGATCAGCCGGGCCATGTCGCCCAGCGCCGGATTGCGCCCGCGAAACGAAGGATTGGTCGTGCCTTCGGGCAGTCGCTGGGGGTCGATCAGGAGGACGTCGACCCCGGCCCGGTCGAGGATGGCTTCACCGCGCCGGAAGTCGGCGAAGAAGTCGTCCATGGGCCGATCGCGCAGGATATCGTTGGTCCCCAGTTGCCAGATCACCAGATCCGGGTCTCCGGCCTCGATCTAGCCGACCAGCCGGTCGGCGGTGTCTTTCGCCGTTTCGCCGCCAATGCCCTTGTTGATCACCGTCACCTCGACCCCCGGGAGGCGTTGCTCCAGTCCCGCCTCCAGAAGAGGCGTGAAGCCGAGCTCGCGCCGGGTGGCGCCGACTCCCTCGATCGAGGATGAGCCCATGGCCAGAATGGTCAGCCGTCCCGCAGCGACCGCGGCCCGGCTGCGGTCAAGACCGTCGTTGGCGATGACGTGGTCGGCCGAAACAGGGCAGGCCGGCGGCGCGGCCTGACCTGACCCGGCGGCGACGGCGGGCGCCGCCGCGAGCAGGGCGAAGGCGAGGGCGCCTGATTTCAAGGGTTGGGTTCTCCGGTGGCGGGATCGGTGGCGGTTTCACCGCTGTTGCTGCTGCCCTCCGAGCCGGGCGGCTCCTGGGCCGGCCGGGGCGGCTCACCCTCATGGGTCGGCGGGCGCTCTTCTTCGTATTCGTTTTGCCGGCCGGGCGCGCGGCCTTTTTCGGGAGAGGGGGACATGCGGGGCTCCAGTGCACGATAGGGCGATGGCAAGGCAACGCCCGTCGGCGACGCCGGCTCCGCAGCAACTCGTTCACCAAGCCTCTAAACCCTGTCGCAACGCCGGCTGGCGCATGCTGGGCGTGAACAGCCGGATCAGGACGTATGGACGGGGCCACCGAGATCGACATCATCCGGCCGGACGCGTTGCAGCCGGAGGACCGGGCGGCGTGGGACGCCGTGCGGGCGGCCGAGCCGGGGCTGGATCACCCGTATCTCGATCCCCGATACGCGCTGGCGGCGGCGGCGGTCCCCGGCGCGGCCCTGGCCGTGTTCCGGCGCGGCGGCATGGCCGTCGGCTTCTTCCCCTTCCAGCGGCGAGGCCGGCTGATCCAGCCGCTGGGCGCGCCCCTGACCGACTATCATGGCGTCATCGCCGCGGCGACCGAAGGTCTCGACCCGGCCGCGGTGGCGAGACGTCTGGGCGGGGTCCTGCGGGCCGGTGGCTGGATGTCGCCCGCCGGGCCGCCCCCCGGCTTCATCGTCCGGACCCGGCTGGCCACCGATGTGACCGGTGGCCGCGAGGCTCTCTCCGCCCGGCTGGAGACGCGCAGCCATCGCTTCTTCAAGAACATGCGCCGGCTCCGGCGGGGATTCGAGCGCGAGCACGGCGAGCCGGTCTTCACCTGGGATGAACGCGATCCGGCGGTGCTGGACTGGATCATCGCCCACAAGCGGGACCAGTACCGACGGTCGCATCGTCACGACGTCTTCGCCTGCGGCTGGACCGGCGACCTGTTGCACGGCCTGCTGGCCGGGCGCACCGCCGGGTTCGGCCTGCGGGTGGCGAGCCTGCGCACGGCGGCGGGCGAGCTCGTCGCCGCCGAGGCGTCGCTGGACGACGGCCGCACCCTGCATCTTTGGTTCCCGACCTACGATCCGGCCTTCGCCCGCCATGGCGTCGGCACCTTGCTGACCCGCCTGGAAATGGAGCAGGCGGCGGAACTCGGCTATCGCATGGTCGATTTCGGCGCGGGGGAGGAGGGCTACAAGACCGCCCTGGCCGAGCCGGCTGGACTCGTCTTCGAGGGGGTGGCGGAGGGGCCGCGCCCCGATCTGACCCGGCTGGCCGGGCGACTGATGGCCGGAGGGCCGGCGCCGCTGCGCCGCTTCGAATTGAGCCTGAGCCGTCGCTTCGACATCATCAATGCCTGCGAGACCCGCGCCGGGGACTGGTGGGCCGGGGCGGCGTCCGCCGCCGCCGCCGCCGCGCGCAAGAGCCTGGGAGCCGCCGCATGACCGATCGTCTGATCCCCGCGTTCGACGCCGCGACGCGCGAGGCCTTCGGGCGGGCCCCGCTGACCTACAGCCACCGCCTGCTGGAGACCGGCCTGTTCGAGGACGAGGCGCTGGCGCGCCAGCTGGAACGCCACCCGGCCGAACTGTTCGACATCAACATCTTCCACTACGACGCCGACGACCAGGCGATGCTGCAGACCGGAACCAAGGGTCAGCGCGGCGGCGCGGCCCTGCTGGAGGCGGCGAAGGCCGGCCGCATGTGGATCCAGATGCGCCGCATCCAGGACCACTGGCCCGAACTGGCCGACGCCATGCGTCAGGTGTTCGCCGAGCTGTCGCGCGAGGTTCCGGGCTTCCGGCCGGTGCAGGTGACCGGCCAGCTGATCCTGTCGGCGCCTTCGGCCAAGGTGCCGTTCCACGCCGATCCGCCGGGGGTGACTCTGTTCCACCTGCGCGGCGAGAAGCGGATGTGGGTCTATCCCGTCGACGAGACCCATCTGCCGAGCCGGGTGATGGAGAACATTATGCTGGAGCAGCAGACCGAGGACCTGCCCTACCGTCGCGAGATGGATGCGGCGGCGCAGGTGTTCGATCTCAAGCCCGGCATGGCCATAGCCTGGCCGCTGCACGCGCCGCACCGGATCGAGAACCAGGGCAGTTTCAACGTCTCGCTGTCGTGCGACTATCAGACCTGGCGCTCGCGGATGACCAATGGCGCCCACTACGCCAATGGCGTGCTGCGCCGTTGGGGCGCGCCCGTGCTGCCGGCCGACCGGGCGCCGATGGCCGCCCGCGCGGCCCTGTGGAGCGCCTCCCTCGGCCTGCGCCGTCTGGGCGTGGTCAAGACCCGGCTGGAGTCCTACGAGCGGGCCTTCGAGCTGGGCGACGAGCCGCCGCCGGCCGACAAGGGTCTGATCTCGCCGCTGGCGATGCGCTGAGCGGGCTTCCTTACAACGAGGTCATGACCTCGATTTAAAGTGACTCGGCCGGGGCCCGGTCGCACCCTTTCTGCATAGTCCGGAGAGGGAACCCCGCCATGAAATCCATCCTGCTGTCCGCCGTCGCCGCCGCGACCGTCGCCGGTCCGGCCCTGGCCGATCCCGGACCCGAGGTCGGGATCGAACACGCCGTCGCCCGGGTCGTGGTCATGGTCGAAGACCGCGCCGACGTCGGCGTCGAGATCCAGCAAGGCGCGTCGCGGCTGCCCGCGCTGCGGGTCGAGCGCCGCGGCGCTGACGTCCGCATCAGCGGGGGCCTCGGCCGCCGCGTCGCCGGCTTCCGGGCCGGAGACGGCATCGGCGACTGCCGCTCCGGCCCGGACCAGACCCGGCCGGGGCAGGGCGCCTCCGTCGAGGTCAGGGGCCTCGGTCGTGTCAACGTCGACGACGCGCCGCTGATCGTCATCCGCGCCCCGCGCGATGTCAGGATCGACGCGGGCGGCGCCGTCTACGGCTCGATCGGTCGCGGCGCCGCCTCTGTCGAACTGGGCAATGGCGGTTGCGGCGACTGGGTGGTCGCCAATTCCGACGGACCCGTCGAGGTCTCGTCGGGCGGCTCGGGCACGATGATGGTCGGAACCTCCCGCTCGCTCGAGGTCAATCTCGCGGGTTCGGGCGATGTCACGGCGGGGGCCACCGGCCGGCTGGAGATCAGCCTCGCCGGATCGGGCGGGGCGATGGTCGCGGAGGCCAATGGCGACGTCGACATTTCCATCGCCGGATCGGGAGAGACCACGATCCGTCGCGGGCGGGTCCCGAACATGGAGATCGCCATCGCCGGTTCGGGCGACATCGACTTCGGCGGCACGGCGGGCGACGTCAGCATCTCGATCGCCGGCTCGGGCGATGTCCGCGTCGCCGAGGCCACCGGTGCGGTCAGCCGCAGCGTCATCGGCTCCGGAGACATCCGCATCGGCCGCTGATCGCGGCGCCCTTGCGGATCAGAGGGCCCGGTGCGTGGAACCCCCGGGCCCTCTTTCATATCAGCGGCCAAGGAAAAACCCCGGCGGATCGCTCCGCCGGGGCTTCGTCGTTCAGACGGGCATCAGGCCTAGAGCGAGCCGAGCAGGCCCATCACGCCAGCGCCGGGCAGGGCGGCGCCGGCGCGGTCACGGGCCTGCAGGCCGCCGCCGAAGCTGTAGCGCAGGCCGACGGTCCAGGTGTCGACGTCGAGGTCCTCGATGTCCGAGTGCGAATAGCCGGCGGTCACCGAGAACGGCGTGCTGGCGATCTCGTACTCGGCCCCGGCGCCATAGGTGAAGCCGTCGACGTCGGCGTCGTCGATGGTCATCCACGACACGCCGGCGTTAAGGCGCAGGGCGTCGGTGACGTAGAAGGCCGCGTCGCCGCCGACCGACCAGACGTCGAGGTCCGCATCGTCGGCCGTGGTGTAGGCGACGACGCCGGTCAGGGTCGCCCTGGCGAGGTATTTCTGGGCTTCGAAGCCGGCCGTCAGGGCGGTTTCGTCGGCCACGTCGGCGGCGCCGACGAAGCCGCCGACGCGCAGGTCGGAACTGATCAGGGTGGTCAGGTGGGCGGTTCCGGCGAGCGTGGTGTCGTCGCTGGAGCCGTCGTCATACTGGCTGGCGGCGCCGGCGAGGGTGACGGTCCAGGCGCCGAAGGCCGGCATGGCGACCACGCCGTCGAGGGCCCAGTCGTCGGACTCGGCGCTGACGCCGCCGAACTCGGCTTCGCTGTTGCTATAGGTGACGCCGACCGAGCCGACGCGGCCGTCCTGGGCCAGGGCCGGAGCCGCGGCGAAGGCGGAGACGGCGGCGGTGACGAGGAGGAGAGACTTCATTCTTGTTTTCCTTGCTTGCCGCGGCCGGATGCGCCGCGGCGGGTCTCCGGGCTATCAGCCACGCTCAAAGCGTTGCCATTACAAAGCCGTCACAAATCAGCGGCATAGGCTGTGTGTGGCGACAGGACCACGCATTGTGGCGGCCGGGTGACGAAGCTGCGGACGGATAACGGCGCATCCTGAATCCCCTGTCATGGGGGGCACCGGGGCCGAACTCGGCATGCCGAAAAAATCCCGGCGGGCGCGCGTCCTGAGGCCTCTGCCTTGCTTTCGCCGCTTGACGGAAACGGAATCGACCGTCATAAGCCCCCACTCTTGTTGGACCGGCTGTGCACCTCGCTTGAGTTTGTGGTGCAGACGCGGTTCGCAGGAACGACCTGAGACCCTGTTCTTTGCAGTGACCCAGGACTTCAACGGCCTTCGCGGGAGACTGCGTGGGCCGATCGTTTTTGCGGACGTGCGTACTCTGAAGGCCTCGCGCCTGAAGACCTCCGGTCTTTGAAATGGTTCACAGGGACGCAGGTTCGCCTGCTTGGGAATAGCTACCGATATGGATCAAAGCATCCGCATCAGGCTCAAGGCCTTCGATCACCGCGTCCTCGACTTTTCGACGCGCGAGATCGTCAACACCGCCAAGCGCACGGGCGCGACCGTTCGTGGTCCGATCCCGCTGCCGACCCTGATCGAAAAGTTCACCGTGAACCGCTCGCCGCACGTCGACAAGAAGTCGCGCGAGCAGTTTGAAATCCGCACGCACAAGCGTGTCCTCGACATCGTCGACCCCACTCCGCAGACCGTGGACGCGCTCATGAAGCTCGACCTGTCCGCCGGCGTGGACGTCGAGATCAAGATTTAATAAGAAAGAGGCGGGATCCGATGCGCACGGGCGTGATCGCCAAGAAGCTGGGCATGACCCGCGTGTTCGCCGATGACGGCGCGCACGTTCCGGTCACTGTGCTTCAGCTAGACGGCTGCCAGGTCGTCGGCCAACGTACCCAGGAGCGTGACGGCTACGTCGCTCTCCAGCTGGGCGCTGGCAGCAAGAAGGCCAAGAGGACCAACAAGGCTCAACGCGAAGCTTTCGCGAAGCTGGAAGTGGAGCCCAAGGCCTATGTCACCGAGTTCCGCATCGATGCGGACGCGATGATGGATGTGGGCTCCGAGTTCTCGGCCGACCACTTCGTCGCCGGCCAGAAGGTCGACGTCCAGGCCAAGACCATCGGCAAGGGCTTCGCCGGCGCCATGAAGCGCTGGAACTTCGGCGGCCTGCGGGCGACCCACGGCGTCTCGGTCTCGCACCGTTCGCACGGCTCCACGGGTAACCGTCAGGATCCCGGTCGTACGTTCCCGGGCAAGAAGATGGCGGGTCACCTCGGTGAGGAAGTCGTCACCACCCAGAACCTGACCGTGTTCCGCGTCGACGTCGAACGCGGCCTGATCCTGATCAAGGGCGCTGTCCCCGGTCACGAGGGCACCTGGGTCAAGATCCGCGACTCCATCAAGAAGGCCCGTCCGGCCGACGCCCCCTTCCCGGGTGGCGTCAAGTCGTCGAAGACCGCCGCTGCTGCTGAACCGGCCGAAACGCCGGCCGAAGAAGCCCCGGCCGTCGAGACCACCGAAGGCGGTGAAGCGTAATGAAACTCTCGGTCATCAAACTCGACGGCAAGGCCGCCGGTGACGTCGAACTGTCGGACGCCGTTTTCGGCATCACCGACATCCGCGGCGACATCCTGGCCCGCTACGTCAACTGGCAGCTGGCCAAGCGCCGCGCCGGCACGCACAAGGTTCAAACCCGCAACGAGAACTCTCGTACGGGCAAGAAGATGTACAAGCAGAAGGGCACCGGCGGCGCCCGTCACGGTTCGCGCCGTGCGCCCCAGTTCGTCGGCGGTTCGCGCGCCTTCGGCCCGATCGTTCGCGATCACGGCTTCTCGCTGCCGAAGAAGGTCCGCGCCCTGGCCCTGCGCCATGCGCTGTCTTCCAAGGTCGTCGCCGGTGATCTGGTCATCGTCGACAACATCTCGCTGAAGGACGCCAAGACCGCTGGTCTGCGCGACACCTTCGGCAAGCTGGGCTGGTCCAAGACGCTGATCATCGCCGGTCCGGAAGTCGACACCAACTTCAGCCTGGCCGCCCGCAACATCCCGATGGTCAACGTCCTGCCGAACGCCGGCCTGAACGTTTACGACATCCTGCGGGCCGACAAGCTGGTGCTGACCAAGGCCGCGCTCGAGGCCATCGAAGCCACCTATGCCGACTACAAGCCCTCGCGCAGCGAAGTGGCCCGGTCGCAAGCCGTGAAGGGAGCCGCGTAATGGCCGGCGCTCAACCCACCGCCAAACACTACGACACCATCCTGGCTCCGATCATCACGGAAAAGGCCACGATCCTGTCGGAGCAGAACAAGGTCGTGTTCCGCGTCGCGGGCACCTCGACCAAGGACGAGATCGCCGCTGCGGTCGAAAGCCTGTTCAAGGTCAACGTCCTGAAGGTCAACACCCTGGTTCAAAAGGGCAAGACCAAGCGCTTCCGCGGCATCATGGGCCGTCGGGTCGACATCAAAAAAGCGATCGTGACGCTGGCCGAAGGCCAGTCGATCGACGTCACCACGGGGCTCTGATCAGATGGCCTTGAAAACATACAATCCGACATCGCCGGGCCGTCGCGCCCTGGTGCTGATCGACCGTTCGGAGCTCCATAAAGGACGCCCCGAGAAGTCGCTGACCGAAGGCCTGACCAAGTCGGGCGGTCGCGGCGCCGGCGGTCGTATCGCCGTCCGCTTCCGCGGCGGCGGCGCCAAGACGCTGTACCGCAAGATCGACTTCAAGCGCCGCAAGTTCGCCACGGCGACCGTCGAACGCCTGGAATACGATCCGAACCGGACCGCCTTCATCGCCCTCATCGTCTATGAGGACGGCGAAAAGGCCTACATCATCGCGCCGCAACGCCTGAAGGCGGGCGACTCGGTCGTGGCCGGCGAAAAGGTCGACGTGAAGCCGGGCAATGCGATGCCGCTGCGCTCGGTGCCGGTCGGCACGATCATCCACAACGTCGAAATGAAGCCGGGCAAGGGCGCCCAGCTGGCCCGTTCGGCCGGCGCCTACGCCCAGCTGGTCGGTCGCGATCAGGGCTATGCCCAGATCCGTCTGGGCTCGGGCGAGCTTCGCATGGTGCTGGACGGCTGCATGGCCACGGTGGGCGCGGTTTCGAACCCCGACCACATGAACCAGAACCTCGGCAAGGCCGGCCGCGTCCGTCACATGGGCTGGCGTCCGCACGTTCGCGGCGTCGCCA
>NZ_JBKBMX010000036.1:0-3778 GCF_046295595.1 Brevundimonas sp.
CAAGCACTTCCGCCGCATCGCCACCCGCTTCGACAAGCTGGCCCGCAACTTCCTCGCCGCCGTCCTGCTCGCCTCAACACGCCTCTGGCTCAGGGCTTATGAGTCCAGAACCTAGAGCGCCTGGGGGGTCCGACCTACAGGGTCAGGGCGCAACGCTCGTGGATGGTCGGGCGCGAGACGGTTATGCGGCTGAGGCCGGGCCATTCCGGCTTCAGCCGGTTGGCGAACCACACGCACAGGTTCTCAAGCGACGGCAGTTCGAGGCCCGCGTGCTCGTTGAGCATGCCGTGGTCCAGCTCTTCGGCCGCCGCCTTCAGCGCGCGGTCCAGCGCGCCCAGGTCGGCGACCCAGCCGTGGGCGATGTCCAGCGCCTCGCCGCGCACCGTGGCCTCGACCTGGAAGGAATGGCCGTGGATGCGCCTGTAGGGACTGCCCTCCGGCTCGGTCGGGAAGTGGTGGGCGGCGTCGAAGGTGGCCGCCTTGGTGATCTCGAAAACGTTCATCTTACGCCGATGTATTTGTGGGTCTGGACGCTGAGCCGCCATTTGGGATGACTCAGGCAATAGTCGAGGGCCGCTGCCGTATTGGCCTCGCGATCCGGCCCGTCCATAGGCTGGAGCCAGAAGCGCTCGAAGGCCAGATGTTCGAACCGGTCGGGCATGGCGGCCGGTTGGGGATAGACCAGCTTCAGCTCCTGGCCCGAGGTCTGAACCACCGGGGCGGCGGCCTTGGGGCTGACGCAGACCCAGTCGACGCCGGCCGGCGCGACAAGGGTGCCGTTGGATTCGATGGCGATTTCGAAGCCGCGGGCGTGCAGGGCCTCGATCAGGGGCGGGTCGAGTTGCAGCAGCGGTTCGCCGCCGGTGCAGACGACCAGTTTCGGGTCCCCCGCCCGGCCCCGCCACATCGATGCGACGTGATCGGCCAGGGCGTCGGCGGTCACGAACTTGCCGCCGCCGTCGCCGTCAACGCCGACGAAATCGGTGTCGCAGAAGCTGCAGACGGCCGCCGCCCGGTCCCGCTCCAGCCCGTTCCACAGATTGCAGCCGGCGAAGCGCAGGAAGACCGCCGGCCGGCCCGCCTGCCCGCCCTCGCCCTGCACCGTCAGGAAGATCTCCTTGGCGGAATAGGTCACGTCGCCGGTCCCGGCCGCGCCGCCCATTCGTCGTAGCCGGCAGCTCGCAGCTCGCAGGCCGGGCAGTCGCCGCAGCCGTAGCCCCAGGGGTGGCGGTGCTCGCGGTCGCCGCGATAGCAGGTGTGCGAGGCCTCGACGATCAGTTCGACCAGCGGCGGGCCGCCCAGATCGGCGGCCAGGGCCCAGGTGTCGGCCTTGGTCAGGGCCATCAGCGGCGTTTCGATGACGACCGGCTTGTCGAGGCCGAGGCTCAGGGCCCGGGCCATGGCGTCGATCGTGTCGCGGCGGCAATCGGGATAGCCGGAGAAGTCGGTTTCGCACATGCCGCCGACCAGCACCTCCAGCCCACGCCGGTCCGCGAGGGCGGCCGCGCAGGTCAGGAAGACGAGGTTGCGGCCCGGCACGAAGGTGGTCGGCAGGCCGCGGGCGTCCATCTCTATGGCCCGGTCGGCGGTCAGGGCGCTGTCGGCGATCCGGCCGTAGCCGGTCAGGTCGACGACATGGTCGGGGCCGAGCCGGTCGGCGAGGTCGGGCAGCCCCCTGCCCATCCCATCGCGCACGGTCAGGCGCGCCTGCATCTCGACCGCGTGGCGCTGACCATAGTCGAATCCGACCGTCTCCACCCGCGCGTGGCGCGCAAGCGCCCACGCCAGGCAGGTGGCGCTGTCCTGCCCGCCGGAGAAGAGGACGAGAGCGGATGTCGCGGGGTTTTCCAGGGCTGCGCTCATGACAAACCTGCGGTCGGCCGGACGGCCGCGCGCATGGACAGGGGTGATGGGCCGTTCGGGGACGGGCCGGGGTCATACACCAGCCGGGCGCCGGGCGCAAAAACTGCGGCTCAGCTTAACCATTCCGAAAACGGTTCGGTGCAATGTCCACCGGTTGCCGTGGAGTGCCGGTGAGTATGCCGACCATTGAAGTTCTCACCGAGCGCGCCGAGGCAGTCTCGCCGGAGACATCGGGAAGCGAGGTGTTCGCCCGCTTCGAGAGCGAACCCGACACCCTCGTCATCGCCGTCGTCGACGGCCATCGCCCCGTCGGCCTCGTAGAGCGCAACGCCTTCCTGCTGAAGATCGCCGGCGCCTTTGGCCACGCCCTCTATGCGCGCCGGCCGATCACCCATCTGATGGACGACGACCCCGCCGTGGTCGAGGCCGGGGTGGCCATCGACACCTTCTGCGACGCCCTGCTGAAGGGCGGGCCGGCGGCCCTGATGCGCGGCTTCATCGTCACCCGCGACGGCCGCTATCACGGCGTCGGCACGGCGGTGTCCCTGCTGCAGGCCGTCAACGACAGCCAGCGCCGTCAGAACGCCGACCTCGCCGCCCAGGCGCGCGAGCTCAGCGACACCCGGACCCAGGCCCTGATGTCGGCCCGGGCCAAGAGCCAGTTCCTCGCCATCATGAGCCATGAACTGCGCACGCCGATGAACGGCGTGCTTGCCGTCGCCGAACTGCTGCGCCGTCAGCCGCTGAACGCCCAGGCGCACGCCCATGTGACCACGATCGTGGAAAGCTCCGAGACCCTGCTGCGCATCCTCCAGGACGCGCTCGACCTGTCGCGGGCCGAGGCGGGCGAGCTGGAACTGCACGCCGAGCCGACGCCGCTGCGCAGCCTGATGGACGACATCCAGGCCATGTGGGCGCCACGCGCGTCCCAGGACAATGTCAGCCTGATGATCGGCTATGAGGGCGACACTGAACTGGCCGCCGTCGTCGATGGCGTGCGGTTGAAGCAGGTGTTCAACAACCTGATCGGCAACGCCCTGAAATTCGCCCGCAACGGCGTCGTCGAGGCCAGCCTGAAGGCGGTGGCGGCGGGCGACCGCATCACCCTTGAGGCGCGCATTCGCGATGACGGCCCGGGCATCGACGCCGATCGCGTCGACGCGATCTTCGAACCCTTCGTCCACGGCTCGGGCCAGGACGGCGCAGGTCTGGGCCTGTCGATCTGCCGGCAGATCATCGACCGCATGGGCGGCCGCATCTGGGCCGAGAACAATCCGGGACGCGGCGCGACCTTCGCCTTCGACCTCGAGGTCGATCGCACCCTGGTCGAGGCGGCGACAGCCTCGAACGTCCAGTCCCTGTCGAACCACGACATGACCACGACGCCGCATGTGTTGATCGTCGACGACAACGCCACCAACCGCGTGGTGGCCCAGGCCCTGTGCGAGATGTTCGGCTGCACCTCCGAAACCGCGGAGGACGGCGTCGAGGCGCTGGAAGCGGTGCAGGAGCGTCAGTTCGACCTGGTGCTGATGGACATCAAGATGCCGCGCATGGATGGCGTGCAGGCGACCGAGGCGATCCGCGCCCTCGACGGGCCGGTCAGCGCCATCCCGATCGTCGCCCTGACCGCCAACGCCGATCCGGACGACGCCCGCAAATACCTCGCCTGCGGCATGGCCGCCGTCGTCGAAAAGCCGATCAAGCCCGAGCGGCTGCGCATGGCCATGCATGCCGCGCTGGGGCCGGGCGCTGAAGCGAGCGATGCGCGGGCCCCGCGCCGGTCGGCGCGCTCGGCCTAGGTTCTGAACCCATAAAGCTTGCGGTGACCCGGTCTCGCTGATTCAAGGATTCCGGAAGGAGCCTTGGCATGGCGCGATACGATCTGAGCGAGGTGGAGTGGCGGCTGATCGAG